>NZ_CATKOZ010000004.1:0-255626 GCF_949769135.1 Sphingopyxis sp. Geo25
CCTACCACTTGTGGATCGAAGGGAATGTTTCGACGCCAGTGATACGGCATCGGGATCCACTATTTGCGCGGGACCTCACCAGTCGTCCAGAGCGAAGGGTCATCAGTGGAACCTTCAACCTTGGGCGACAAGTCGGCGTTTTGCCTTTTACGATTGCATTTGCTGACCGTCACTTGGACATCGAGCTTGAGGTCGTGCCGACGAAGATCGACTACGCTACTGATTATGAAAATCTGATCTCTGAGGTTGCGGCCGGCGCACGCGGCCTCGCTCTGGAGTACATGCGATCTACCCACCGATATGGCGACCGCAGTAACCGTCAAACGACGGAGATTGAGTGGCTTTCCAGCCTGAGACAGCAGATTGGAGAGCTGCAAAAGGCATTCGCGCACATTAATCAGCGACCTTTCCGGCATCTGCTTCGCGAGGTGCACCCCACAGCCAACCACAAAATCCGCCGACTCGATAGCGTCGCTAGGCGCGCGATCCTCAGAGGGAAGGGCAGCGGCATCGTCGACGAAGTGGCCGGTCTCGGTCCAATACGGCGGGTCATCGACAGCGTCACCGCTGTAAGCACACTCGACACACCAGAGCATTGCTGGCTTCGACTGCAGACCGGCCTTGTTCTCCAACAACTACGCTCTTTGCAAGCGGCTTTAGGGATGGAGGCGCGCAAGACTCAGCGCGAGGTTAGTGAGCGCAGGAAGGCCGAGCAGAGCGAGGTAGGTGAGCTCGCCGACAGCGTTGGTTCGATGCTACAGATGGAATTCCTGCGCCTAGCTACTTCGCCACCCCGTCAGACTTCGCCCTCGCTGACCATGCTCGGCGCCCACGGTTATCGAGACGCGTACCGGATTCTCTCGGGCTTGCGACTTGGATTAGCAGTTAGTGGGAGTGCATTGGAACTCCAAACAAAGGACATCCACGAGCTGTACGAGCTGTGGTGCTATTTAACAGTGGTGGAGCTGGTATCTGTCTACACCGATACGGAACGTGATGCCGCGCAACTCGTTCAATCTCACAAGGGAACCCTTCGAGTTGATCTTCGAGCTGGGAGGGAAAGTGAAATCCCACTTCACGGCAATGAACGGTCGTTTCACATCGCCTACAATCGGGGTTTCGCCGGCGAGACGGGGGAGCAGAAGCCAGACATCGTGATCCGTGTCGAAGAGCGTAACAGGCCAGACATCATCATCGTTCTAGATGCGAAGTACCGAGTGGATGCCACCGATCAGTACCGGCAAAAATACGGAGCGCCTGGTCCTCCGATCGATGCCATTAACGCACTTCATCGGTATCGGGATGCGATCGTCATCAATCAGGATAATAGGTATAGACCCGTCGTTCGCGGGGTTGCGTTGTTTCCTCTCACGAAGGAGGAAACCGAACAATTTGTTGCGACGAGCAAGCTCAGTAGGTCTCTTGCAAGCCTGGGGATCGGGGCGCTCCCATTTCTGCCTGGAAACACAGCCCTAGTTTCAGAATGGATAGAGTGGTTGCTTCAATTGCCGGCTGAAGACTTGGCCTGGAACGGGTTAACGGGGCCCGTAATGAAGGCAAGCTCGTCCCGCTGACAGGTCACTTCCAAAGCCGACTTATTTGCCTGTCAGGAGAGATGGAGATGGCGAAAACTTCGAAAATCAGGGAGCCAAATAAGAAGGCAAGATAAAAGCCGTGCCAGCTTCCGGCACGCGATGGTCGGTTTTGTGCGGCTTTGAGCGTATGGCACGGCGCAAAAATGCCATACCCAGCGCGCGAAACGGCGCGCAGCCGCGCGCCTTTCGTATGGCAATGGATAATCAGGATGGAATTGAGGCGTTTGCTTCAAGTTCAGCGATCCGCTCCGAGCAGATCGCATGAACCGCTCGTCCGAGGTCTTCGACGCAGCCCCCAAGCCAAGTCAGCTCGTCTTCGGTGATGCGGTAATGCTTCGAATAGCGGGCCTTCACGTAGGCCTCTTTCAGCTTCTCAAACCGCGCCCGATCCTCGCGGCGCTCACGCGGCCAGGCATCGACCAGCCGCATGTCGATGCGCTCAGCCTGTGTGCGCAGGAAGGCCAGATTGTGAACATGCGGCGTGTAGAAGGTGCAGACCAAGAGGACGCAGTGGTAAAGGCGCTCCGCAGACTGGTGCATGTTAAAGGCCGCTTCCCGCAGCCCGCCGTCGTTCGCGAGAAACTCTGCCGCGCTTTTAAATCTGCCCGCGCTCGGATACCACTCGTCAAAATACTCGCGCGCCATCGCCAACGCCTGCTTGGGCGTCTTTGGCTTAGGGGTGTGAAGCGGCTTGTCGTCATATTCGTAGAGCGCGATCCCGTCGCGCGCCACGTCCATGAAGAAATAGCGCCCATGCGCGAGGCCGTCGTTCACCTCCTGTAAGGTGTGAACGATGAAGTTGACCGGCGTCTTGAGCGTCTTGTCAATCGCCAACTCGCGAATGAGCCGGTCTTCGAGCTTGCTCCAGAAATCGACCTTCTCGGTCAAGCGCTTGTCGTTGACAATGATGAGAAGGTCGAAGTCCGAGCGGTAGCCCTTCGTCGTGTGCGGCTCATCGACCCAGCCGCCGCGCGCATAGCTGCCATATAGGATGATCTTGTCGATCCGCCCCTTCTTCTTCCAGCTCATCGTGCCGAGCGCCAATGCATCCTCGAACTCTTCGAAGACGATCTGCTTCACGCGCTCCAGCTCGCGCTGCTTGTTGGCTGGAAGATGATCGAGGTCGGTTTTCATCGCTGGCGGCACCCTGTCGGCGCGGAGGCTGCTTGGCAAGGTCTAGGCAGCTCTAACGCCGCCAGAATTGCCACCACCTGCGGTTCTTTCCATCAATCGATTGGGCGATGACCCGCAAGCTGCGGATCATCGCGTCCTCGACTTCGGCAACGCTGACGCCATGGCGCTTGGCAAGCTGGCGATAGCTCAGCTCCTCGACGCGGTGGCCGAGAAAGATAGCGCGATCCTCCTCGTCGATCCGATCGACGGCGCGCTCGTACTGACGGAGCAGTTTGCGCCGTGCGCGGGTATAGCGGCTCACCGTTTCCTCCCGTCGCAATAGTTCGCCCAATCCTCCATCATGAGGCGGCGCTTTTCGAGGAGATTGCCGCGCCGGTATGCGGCCTCGACCTTGTTCGCGACGGTATGGGCGAGGGCGGCTTCCGCGACGTCGCTCGGGTGGTTCGTTTCTTCACTCACCCAATCGCGGAACGACGAGCGGAATCCATGCGCCGTGTACGGTTCACCCATTTCCCTGAGTAGCTTGGTCAGCGTCTGATCCGACAGCGGGCGATTTCGCCGCATGCCTGGAAAGACAAGATCGCAGCCCTTGATGCGCAAGCGCGCACACCGCTCAACGATGCGCAGCGGGCGGCGGGTGAGGGGAACGACATGCTCTCTATAGGCCTTCATCCGATCCTTGGAGAGCTTCCAGAGGCCTTTTTCGAGGTCGAACTCGCCCCATGTGGCGCCGCGAACCTCCCCCGACCGGGCGGCCGTGAAAATCGCGAACTCGAGCGCGAGGCGGCTGAACGATTCCCGCTCGCGCAAGCGCTGCACGAAGGCCGGGACATCTTCATAGGGCATCGCCGCGAAATGATTGTCGCGGCGCGGCTGGCGGGGCAGTCCTTTCGTGATAGCGCGCATCGGTGCATCGGTTTCGCGGTAGCCCGACGCATAGGCCCAATCGAGGACCGCCCCGATCCGCTGGCGAACGCGGCGGGCCGTCTCGGGCTTCGCTAGCCAGATTCCCGCGAGCAGGTCGCGGATCATCGGGCCAGTAATCTGATCGACCTTGAACTTCCCTATGTGCGGGAAGGCGTAAAGCTCCATCGTTCGCATCCATTGAGCGTGATGCTTGCCGTTGCGCCATGTCTTCGAGTGTATCTCGTAGGTGGTGACGGCGGCATCCTTGAACGTCGGCACCGCCTGCCGCTTGCGCCGCTCAATTTGCGGGTCCACGCCCATCTCGATCTGGCTGCGAATTTCCTGCGCCAGTTCGCGCGCCTGCGCCAGACTGACTTTCTGGCAACTGCCAAGACCAAAGTCGCGGCGCACACCATCGCTCTGGACCCGGCACACCCAGCTGCTGGTGCCTCCCGGCCGTTCGAGGCGCATAAGGCCGTCACCGAGACTCACGCGACGTCGCTTATCCTTGGGCTTCGAGAGCCCGTTCGAAATGCTTTTCATCCCTTGAATCATAAAATTTGCTCCCACATTGGCAAAAATGTCGGCCTGGACCATGTGGGACGCACTGGGATACGAATCGCATCTCAAACCCGCAGCTAAGCTGGGGTTTCGGAGACGGTTCGGGAAAGAGTGGGATTGAAACCTGGCGGACAGGGTGGGATTCGAACCCACGGTAACGTTGCCGCTACGGCGGTTTTCAAGACCGCTGCCTTAAACCACTCGGCCACCTGTCCGCACGGCGCCGCCATAGCGTCCGCAAGCTTTGCGGCAAGCAAAACATGGCGGCACGGCCCGCCGCGCATATGACTCGGTCTGTCGCTCTACCAGGGGAGGATGGGGTGGCCAAGCCGCGTGCATCTGTGACAGAGGCACCCGATGGGGTGGGACATGACCGACGCTGGACGTTTCAGAATCAAGCAGATTTTCCGACTTTCGGGCGTGATCGCCTCGGCGTGGGCGATGGCGGCCTCGGCGCCCGTGTACGCCCAGAGCGCCGACGCCGGCTTCGACGCCTATGTCCAGTCGCTTTGGCCGAAAGCGCAGGCGCGCGGCGTCTCGCGGGCGACCTTCGACCGCGTAACAGCGGAGCTGCGCTATAACGCACGTGTCGTCGCGCTCGACCGCGACAACCTCGGCGCGCCGCCCAGCAACGACACGCCGATCCCCAATTTCGCGCCCTACAAGGCGAAGCACGTCGACGCCTCGCGGATCAATGGCGGGCGCCGCGTCCACGACCGGCTGCTGCCGTTGCTGTCGCGGATCGAGCAGCGCACAGGGGTGCCGACGAGCATCATGATCGCCATCTACGGCCACGAAACCGCTTATGGCGCGGTGACGGGCAATTTCGACCTTCCCGAAGCGCTCGCGACGCTGGCCTACGAGGGGCGCCGCCGCAGCCTGTTCGAGCCCGAATTCCTCGCGACGCTGGAGATGGTCCAGAAGGGTGTACCGCGCGATGTGCTCAAGGGAAGTTGGGCCGGAGCCTTCGGCTATCCGCAATTTCTGCCCTCGGTCTATCTCCAGGTCGCCGAAGACGGCGACGGCGACGGCGTCGCGCGCATCTGGTCGAGCGAAGCCGATGCGATCGAATCGATCGGCGCCTATCTGCGCCGCGCCGGCTGGCGCGCGGGCCAGCCGTGGGGCGTCGCGGTTCGCGTCCCCGACGGCTATAATCGCGCGGCGATGGCCAGCCGGCTCCAGCCGACGCGCTGTTCGCGCGTGTTCGCGCGCTACAGCCGCTGGCGTTCGATGGCCGAATGGCGCGCCGACGGTTTCCAGACGCTCGATGGGCGCTGGCCCGACGGGCAGGTGCAGGCGACCCTGCTCGAACCCGATGGTCCAGGAAAAACCGCCTATTTGCTGACTGGCAACTATCGTGCGATATTGGACTATAATTGTTCCAACTTTTACGCGCTTTCGGTGGGGTTGCTGGCAGATGAAATCGATCGGTAGGGGCGGGGTGCTGATGGCCGGGGCGGCGTTCCTGCTTGGCGGTTGCGGTAGTTTTGATGGCACGCGCGACGGCGAGCCCGTCGCAGCACGACCGACGCCGGCCCCTGCGGCCGAGCTTGTCGCCGATACGCCGGTCAAGATCGGCGAGCCCTATTCGATCGGCGGTACGACCTACACACCCGCCGATATCCCCGACTATGACGATGTCGGCTATGCGAGCTGGTATGGCGAAGAACTCGGCGGCCGGCCGACGGCGAACGGCGAGACCTTCAACCCCGACGCAATCAGCGCCGCGCACAAGACGTTGCCGCTGCCAAGCTATGTCGAGGTGACCGCGCTCGATACCGGACGCACGATCCTGGTCCGGGTCAACGACCGTGGGCCGATGGCGAACGACCGGCTGATCGACCTGTCGCGCGGCGCCGCGGCGCAGCTTGGCATCACCGAAGGGGTCGCCGCAGTGCGCGTCCGCCGCACGAACCCGCCGCAGGCCGAACGCGCGCAACTGCGCGCCGGACGCCCGGTTCCCGAACGCATCGCAACCCCCGACTCATTGCTCGCAATCCTTCGCAACAAATTGAAAACGCTTCCTGTTCCGGGTGGGCAGCCAGCGGCGCCGGTCGCATCGGGAACGCAAAAGCCCGGCGATGACAGGCTCGAAGTGAAGACGCCCGCCGCGCCCGCAAAGCCCGCGCCGGTCGCCAAGCCGGCACCCATGAAACCCGCGTCGCCAACGAAGCCCGCACCCGCAATTGGAAGCTATTTTGTGCAGGTAGGCGCGTTCAGCAGTGAGGAACGCGCCAGTGCGGCGGCGAAGTCCGTCGGCGGCTCGGTCGTGAAGGCGGGCAATCTCTGGCGCGTCCGCGCCGGCCCTTTCGCCAGCGACGCCGAGGCGCGCGCGGCGCTCGGAAGGGTGAAGGGGAAGGGATTCCGCGACGCTGTCGTGGTTCGCGACCGCTGACGCCGCCATGGAAAGAGCGTCGTCGATCCTGAAAGCTGGCACGGTAACGCTTGTGATGCTCGTGCTTTCGGCATCTCTGCCGATCGCCGCCGCGGACGCGGCGCCGGGCACGACGGCCCCGGTCACCCGCCCGATCTATGTCACCCAAGCGCCGATCGTATTGCTGAAGGACATGCATTCGGGCGCGATCCTCTTTTCGCGCGGCGCCGACAAGCGTTTCGCCCCCGCTTCGATGGCGAAGGTGATGACCGCCTATGTCGTGCTGGACCTGATCAAGAAGGGCGAATTATCGAGCGAAAAGCTGTTCACCGTCAGCGAAGCGACATGGAAGAAATGGAACGGCAGCACGGGCGGGTCGACGATGTTCCTGCGATCGGGTGAAAAAGTGTCGGTCGACGACTTGCTGAAGGGATTGATTACTGTTTCGGGCAATGACGCCGCCGCGGTCCTCGCAGTCGGAATTGACGGTAGTGAAGAAGCTTTCGTCAAAAGAATGAATGATATGGCGAGCAAAATTGGGATGAAATCGAGTCGATTCGGTACGCCAAATGGCTGGCCCGATGGCGGCGTGACCCAAGTCAGCGCCTACGACCTCGTCACGCTGGCCAATCGCCTGATCCGCGAGCATCCCGACGGATACGCCCGCTATTTTTCGATTCCCAGGCTGCAGCATGGCAAGTCGCCCGCCGGCAAGCCGATCGTCCAGCCGAACCGCAACCCGATTCTCGGCCGTTTCGCAGGCGCCGATGGATTGAAAACGGGCCACACGGCAGAGGCGGGCTATTGCTTCCTGGGCTCGGCAAAGCGCGGTGGGCGCCGCTTGATCATGGTCGTTGCCGGTATGGAAAGCGAAAAGGCACGACGCGACGAGGCCGAGCGGCTGATGACCTGGGGTTTCGAACAGTGGGAGGGGCGCAAGATCGTCTCTGCCGGGGCCAAGGTGGGGCATGTCGAGGTCGGCAAGGGGAGGGCTCCGATGGTCGGGGCGGAACCCGGCGCGGCAGTCCAGATGACGGTTCCCAAAGGCTATTCCGGCGGCTACCGCGCCGTCATGCGCAGCCGTGCCCCGCTGCCCGCGCCCGTCGCTCGCGGGACGCCCGTCGCCGACCTGATCGTGACGCCCGACGGCTTGCCGCCTCAAACCACGCCGCTGATTGCAGCAGCCGACGTCGGGCGTGGCGGCTGGCTCGCCCGGTTGCGGACAGGTTTCTACCGGTTGACCGGCTGGTGAGCGGGCGGTTCATCACGCTCGAGGGCGGGGAAGGGGTCGGCAAGTCTACCCAGATTCGTGCTCTCGCTGCCGCGCTTGCAGAGCGCGGAATCGAGGTCGTCGCGACACGCGAACCGGGCGGTAGCGCGGGCGCCGAGGCGGTCCGGACGCTGCTGATGGAAGGGAATGACGACCGTTGGGATGCGCGGAGCGAGGCCTTGCTCTTTGCCGCCGCGCGCGCCGACCATGTCGCCCGCGCCATCCGCCCCGCGCTCGACCGCGGCGCGTGGGTCTTGTGCGACCGCTTCATCGATTCGTCGCGCGCCTATCAGGGCGGCGGCGGCGGCATCACCGACGCCGACATATTGACGCTCCATGCTTTTGGCTCGCTCGGGCTGATGCCCGACCGCACTTTCCTCCTCACGGTCGGCGCCGACGAAGCCGCACGGCGGCTTGCGGTCCGCGACGCCGGCAGTGCCGATCGCATGGGCAGCAAACCCGCCGACTATCAGATGCGCCTTAACGCGCGCTTCCTCGAAATGGCGGCGGCCGAACCCGCGCGCTGGCGGGTGGTAGGCGCCGACGCGCCCGCCGACGTGGTGACTGCCGCGATCCTCGCCGAACTCACGGAATGGCTGCCATGATCGGCCATGCGGATGCGGAAGCCGCCTTTCTGGAGGCATGGCAGGCCGACCGGCTGCACCACGCCTGGCTGCTCGCAGGGCCGCAGGGCATGGGGAAGGGCAGTTTCGCCACGCGTGTCGCGCGGTTCCTCGCCACCCATGGACGCAGCGGCGATGCCGCGACGCTCGACGATCCCGGCGACGGCGCAGCGAGCCGGTTGGTCGATGCGGGCAACCATCCCGAGATCATCCATCTGACGCGCCAGCCCAAGGACAAGGGCAAGGAACTCGCGCGGAACATCACGATCGATCAGGTGCGCGGGATGATCCGGCGCCTCCACCTCTCGCTCTCGCTCGGCGAATGGCGTGTGGTCATCATCGACGCGGTCGACGATCTCGAAACCGACGGCGCCAATGCGTTGCTCAAGACGCTTGAGGAGCCGCCCGCGCGAACCTTGTTCATGCTCGTCAGCCATTCGCCCGGGCGCTTGCTGCCCACGATCCGATCGCGGTGCAGAATTCTGCGTTTTCAACCGGTTGATCGTGACGTCATGACATCGTGGCTGCACGACCTGCGCCCGATGCTGGACATGGCCGAGGTGCGCGCGATCGTCACAGCTTCGGGCGGTGTTCCCGGCAAGGCGCTGGTGCTGATCGACAGCGATGTCGCGGCGATGGAGAAGAAATTGCTCGCGATCGCGACCACCGGCGACCCCGGCAACCGCCTCCGCGACGCGCTCGCGCGGGAAGTCGGTGGATCGAGCAACCGCGAACGGCTCGAACTGGTGATCGACATCGTTCCCGGGCTGCTTTCGCGGATCGCCCGCGAGCGTCCGATTGCCGACATCGCACCGGTCCTCGCGCAATGGGACAGGGTGCAGCGCACGGTGCGCGACGCGATCCGCGGCTCCTATGACGGCTCGATGGTCGGCTTCGAAATCGGCAACTGTCTTGCCGAACTCGCGCCCCGCGAAACGCAGGCCGCGCGCTGACGCTTCCCCTCGCGCGCGCCACCCGCTAAGGCCCGCGCATGTCTGAGCCTTTCTACATCACCACCGCCATCAGCTACCCCAACGGCCGCCCCCATATCGGCCATGCCTATGAGGCCATTGCGACCGACGTGATGGCGCGCTTTCAGCGGATGCGCGGGCGCGACGTGCGGCTGACGACGGGGACCGACGAACATGGCCTGAAAATGTACCAGACGGCGCGCGACCAAGGGCGCCCCACGATCGAACTCGCCGATGAAATGTCGGCATATTTCCGTGAGATGTACAGAAAACTGAATATCAGCTTCGATCATTTCATGCGCACATCGGACCCCGCGCACCATGCGGCATCGCAGGCACTATGGCGCGCGATGGAAGCGAATGGCGACCTTTATCTCGACCGCTACGAGGGCTGGTATTCGGTCCGCGACGAGGCCTTCTACGACGAAAGCGAGCTCGTACAGGGGGAGGGGGAGAGCAAGCTCTCGCCGCAGGGCACACCGGTAGAATGGACCGTCGAGGAAAGCTGGTTCTTCCGACTGTCCGCCTATCAGGATAAATTGCTCGCGCTCTATAATGAAAACCCCGACTTCATCCGCCCCGACAGCCGGCGCAACGAAGTTCTGCGCTTCGTCGAGGGCGGGCTCAAGGATCTTAGCGTCTCGCGGACCAGCTTCGACTGGGGCGTGCCGGTGCCGGACTCGCCGGGGCATGTCATGTATGTCTGGGTCGATGCTCTCACCACCTATATGTCGGCGCTCGGCTATCCCGACCTCGACGGCGAGTGGGGCAAATTCTGGCCCGCGAATATCCATATGATCGGCAAGGATATCGTGCGTTTTCATACCGTTTACTGGCCGGCTTTCCTGATGAGCGCCAATCTGCCCCTGCCCAAGCAGGTCTTCGGTCACGGCTTCCTGCTCAACCGCGGCGAAAAGATGTCGAAGTCGCTCGGCAATGTCGTCGATCCGATGGAGCTTGCCGAACGGTTCGGGGTCGACGCGCTTCGCTATTATCTGCTTCGCGAAGTCAGCTTCGGGCAGGACGGCAGCTATTCGGCCGAGGCGATCGTCCGCACCGCGAATGCCGATTTGGCGAACAGCTTCGGCAATCTCGCACAGCGCAGCTTATCGATGATTTTCAAGAATTTGGATGGTAAGCTTTCTTCGGACTATACGCCCGCGCAAGATGATATCGACCTGTTCCACTTGGTCAATCGAACCGCAAAAGACCTCCTACCCCGCGAATTCGAGCAGCTCGCTTTCTCCGTCGGCATAGAAGAGTGGATCCGCGCCGTTTTCGCCTGCAATCAATATGTAGACACGCAGGCGCCCTGGGCGCTCCGCAAAACCGACCCCGAGCGGATGCGCGCGGTGCTGATGACGCTATTCCAGGCGGTTCGTACCCTCGCGATCGCAATCCGTCCGGTCGTCCCCGACGCCGCCGACAAGTTGCTCGACCAGATGGGCATCGCCACCGATGCGCGCGACTTCGCCGCGCTCGCGGACAAGGACTGGTTCGCCAAACTCGCCGCTGGCGGTTTCACCGTTGGCCAGCCCGTCCCCATCTTCCCGCGCCTCGAACTGCCGGAAGGAGAGGGGGAGGGCTGATGCTCGTCGATTCGCATTGCCACCTCAACTACAAGGGGCTCGCCGAGCAGCAGGGCGAGGTGCTGGCGCGCGCGCGGGAGCGGGGGGTCACCGCGATGCTCAACATAGCGACGCGCGAAAGCGAGTGGGATGAGGTGCTTGCCGCCGCCGAGGCCAACGACGACGTCTGGGCGAGCGTCGGCATCCATCCGCACGACGCCGATCATCATCCCGACGTCGACACCGCAAAGCTGGTCGCTCGCGCGGCGCATCCGCGCGTGATCGGGATCGGCGAGACCGGGCTCGACTATTATTACGACAAGAGCGACCGCGTGAGGCAGCAGGACAGCTTCCGCCGTCATATCCACGCATCGCAGGAAACCGGCCTGCCGGTGATCGTCCACACGCGCGACGCCGAAACCGGCACGCTCGCTTTGCTCGGCGAGGAGATGGGCAGGGCGACCTTCCCCGGCGTGATCCATTGCTTCACCGCGAGCGACGATTTCGCGCGGCAAGCGCTCGACCTCGGGCTCTTTATCTCGATATCGGGCATCGTGACGTTCAAAAACGCCGCCGACCTCCAGGCAACCGCAAAATGGCTGCCGCAGGACCGGCTGCTGATCGAGACCGATTCCCCCTTCCTCGCCCCCGTCCCGCATCGCGGCAAGACAGGAGAACCCGCGTTCGTCGCCGATACGCTGGCTTTCCTGGCCGAGCTGCGCGACGAGGATCGTGAGGCGCTGGCGGCGGCGACCAGCGCCAATTTCTATGCGCTTTTCAACAAGGCGGCACCATGTTTCAACAAGGCGGCACCATGACGTCGCAGCGCCCATGAAGCTGAGAATTCTTGGCTCCGGCACGTCTTCAGGGGTTCCGCGGATCGGCAACGACTGGGGCGCGTGCGACCCCGACAATCCGCGCAACCTGCGCAGTCGCGCATCGATCATGGTGTCGCTGGGCGGCTTTCGTATCCTTGTCGACACCAGCCCCGACATGCGCCTGCAGCTGCTCGACGCAGGCGTCGGCGAAATCGACGCGGTAATCTGGACGCACGAACATGCCGACCACACGCACGGGCTCGACGATCTGCGACAGGTGATGCATCTGCGGCGCTCCGCGGTGCCGGTCTATGCCCGCGACCATGTACTCGACATTCTGAAGTGGCGATTCACTTATGCGTTCGCAGGAAATGCCGGCTATCCGGCGTCGGTCGATCCGATCGACCTTCACGACCATCAATCGATCGGCCCGATCGAAGTCTCGGCGCTCGAAATGCCGCACGGCCCGATCAAGGCGACCGGGCTTATCTTCAGCGATGGTGGGCACAGGATCGGCTATGCCACTGATTTCTCTAAATTTACGGACGAGATGGTTGATTTCTTTCAAGGGGTCGACCTGTTCGTCATCGACGCCCTCCGTCGCTATCCGCATCCGACGCATCCGCATTTGGCGATGAGCCTCGAAGGACTTGCCAAGGTCGGCAATCCGCGCGCTATCATCACGCATATGGACAACACGATGGATTATGACGACCTTGCGGCCGAACTGCCACCGGGTGTCGAACCCGGCTATGATGGGTTGGAGGTCCAATTATGAGCGGCGACACGACGGTCGAGCTGATCTGGTTCGCCGGCGCGCTGACGCTTGTGATCAGCGCGCTCGTCGCGCGCCGGATCAAGCTGGCCGATGGCGTCAAGATGGCGCTCGCGTGGGCGGCGATCTTCGCGCTGGTGTTTCTGGCGATCTGGACGTTTCAATTGGCGCGAGGGGGCTAAGCTCCTCTACTTCCCTATAGATATATTTAACATAATATATATTATCGGATAAATAGATGAGCGAATCCGCGCCCCCCCGGGTCCAGTCCCCCATCGACCGCCTCCTTGCCGTGATGGCAAAACTGCGTGACCCCGATGGTGGATGCGAATGGGATCTCGCCCAGAACTTCTCGACGATCGCGCCTTACACGATCGAGGAAGCCTATGAGGTCGCCGACGCGATCGCCGGCGGCGATCCCGCCGCCATTTGCGACGAGCTTGGCGACCTATTGCTCCAGGTCGTATTCCACAGCCAGATCGCGACCGATGAAGGTCTGTTCGGCTTCGACGATGTCGCAACCGCGATCAGCGACAAGATGGAACGCCGGCACCCGCATATCTTCGGCGATGTGCGGACGGACGATGTGCGCGTCCAATGGGAAACGATCAAGGCAGCCGAACGCGCATCGGACGGCCCCAAGAGTGCGCTCGACGGCGTCGCGCTTTCGCTGCCCGCGTTGCTCCGCGCGCAAAAGCTGCAGGGGCGCGCCGCGCGGGTCGGTTTCGACTGGCCGGATGCCGAAGGTCCGCGTGAAAAGATCGCCGAAGAACTTGCTGAAGTCGTGACGGCACCCGACGATGCAGCGCGCGCCGAAGAGATCGGCGACCTGCTGTTCGCGGTCGTAAACTATGCCCGCCATCTTGGTGTCGATGCCGAAAGCGCGCTGCGCGCCGCCAACGACAAGTTTGCACGCCGCTTCCAAGCTGTCGAGGACCGTGCCGGACCCGATATTGCGAAACTGCCGCTCGATACGCTCGAAATGCATTGGCAGGCGGTCAAGGCGGCGGAGCGCTCCTAGGGTCAGGCCCCTGCGCGACGCCCGGCGGCCACAGCCGTTCGAACCGCGCGCGATCGGCCGGGTCGAGGCGCACCGTGAGCATATGTCCCTCGCCCTCGGGCAGGTCGGACAGGACTTCTCCGCGCGCGTGGAGCCACGCCATCGCTTCGCCCTGATCGAAACGGAGGAAGATGCGCTCCACCTTGTGCTGCGCAGTCAATTGCGACGCCATGAGCGCGCGCGCCGCCTCGACGCCCTCACCGGTAACAGCCGAGATGATCGCGACGTCGGGACGCCGCGCCGCCATCTCCTCGATCTGCGCGCGGCGGTCGGCGTCGGCGGTGTCGATCTTGTTCCAGATTTCGATCTGCGGAACCGCATCGGGAGCGTCCTCCCCCTCGCCGTCGCGCGGTCCATTGACGCCGAGCGAATCGAGGATCGCCCGCACATCGTCATATTGCGCGTCGCTGTCGGGATGCACGATGTCGCGGACATGAATAATCAGGTCGGCGGTGGTGACCTCCTCCAGCGTGGCTCGGAACGCGGCGACGAGTTCGGTCGGCAGGTCGGACACGAAGCCCACGGTATCCGACAGGATCGCCTTGTCGATGCCGGGTAGCCGGATTTCGCGCATCGTCGGATCGAGCGTTGCGAAGAGCATATCTTCCGCCATGACGTCACTTCCCGTCAGACGATTGAAAAAAGTGGATTTTCCAGCATTGGTATAGCCGACCAGTGCGATTACCGGCCAAGGCGCGCGTTGCCGCTTGGCGCGCTGCAATTGCCGCGTCCGGCGCGCATCCTCCAGGCTTCGGCGGATGCGCGCCATGCGGTTGCGGATCATCCGGCGGTCGGCCTCGATCTGCGTCTCGCCCGGCCCGCCGAGGAAGCCGAAGCCGCCGCGCTGGCGCTCGAGGTGGGTCCAGCTGCGCACCAGCCGCCCCGCCTGATAGTCGAGATGCGCGAGTTCGACCTGCAACCGCCCTTCGGCGGTCGCGGCCCGCTCGCCGAAAATTTCGAGGATCAGCCCGGTGCGGTCGATGACCTTGGTCCCGAACTCGGTTTCAAGGTTGCGCTGCTGGATTGCGGTCAGCGCCGCATCGACGATGACGAGCTGCACTCCCTCCATCGCGATGTCGGGCTTGATCGCCTCGATCTGGCCGACGCCGAGCAGCGTTGCCGCGCGGGTCTGGCGCAGCCGCAGCGGGTGCACCGCGACGACATTCAGTCCGATCGCGACCGCCAGCCCCTTCGCTTCCTCGACGCGCGCGTCGAGGTCGCGCGACAGGCGCTGTGCGTGCCATTCGGGCACGACGAGCAGCGCGGCGGCGCCGCGCGTCACTTCATCTTCGCTGGCGGTCATCGTCCCAAGGTCAGGCGCCGGCGTCGCCGTCCTCGTCGCCATTGTCGGTCAGGTTGATCGGGCCATTCGGCTGCACGGTCGAGATCGCATGCTTGTAAACGAGCTGAACCTGCCGCTCGCGCTCGAGCAACATGCAGAAGAGGTCGAACGCCACGATATCGCCCTGCAGCATCACGCCGTTGACGAGGAACATCGTCACCGACTCGTCCGAGCGGCGCACCGCGTTCAGGAACACGTCCTGCAACGCCTTGCCCTTGCTCGCGGGCGCTTCGCGAAGGTCCGCGCCGAGCGCGCCGACGTCGAAGTCGTGCGACGGCATCACCGTCGAGATCGCATGTTTGTAAACGAGCTGTGACTGGCCGTCGCGGCGCAGCAACAGCGAGAAATTGTCGAACCAGGTGATGATGCCCTGAAGCTTCACGCCCTTGACGAGGAACATCGTGACGGGCGTCTTGCTGCGGCGCAGGGCGTTGAGGAAAAGATCTTGGAGATTCTGATTTTTATCGGACACATTTGCCTCCTGTTCTTGGCGGTAGGACCGCGGGTGCGGCGCCGGTTTTCCGGCATTCTAGCCTTCATCGCAGGGGGCAATATGCGGCAAAGCTTGCCGCAGGTCTAGCGCAAAGCCGTTACCCCTCGCCTTCGGGATTATCGGTCAATCCCAACAGCTTCAGTTTGCGGTGCAGCGCCGACCGCTCCATGCCGATGAAGGTCGCGGTGCGCGAGATATTGCCCGAAAAACGGTTGATCTGGATGCGCAGATATTCGCGCTCGAAATTCTCGCGTGCTTCCTTGAGCGGAATGGCGGTGATCGATTCGCTGCCGGGCAATATGTCGGTGCCGCCGCGAACCAGCTCGGAGGGCAGCATGTCCGCGTCGATCCGGCCCAGCCGGTCACTCGGCGCGAGGATCATCACACGTTCGATCACGTTGCGCAGTTCGCGGACATTTCCCGGCCAATCGTGGGCTTGCAGTGCAGCCATTGCTTCGGCGCTGATTTCGGGCGGCGGCGCACGGCGGTCGGCGGCATAGCGCCGGACGAAATGGTCGCAGAGACTGGCGATATCGTCACGCCGTTCGCGCAGCGGCGGAATGTGCACCGGCACGACGTTTAGCCGGTAATAAAGATCCTCGCGAAACCGGCTCTCCGCGATCTCGGTCTTGAGGTCGCGCGCCGAGCCCGAGATGATGCGGACGTCGACGCGGATCATCGTGCGCCCGCCGACGCGGGTGAAGCTCTGGTCGGTCAGGACGCGCAGAACCTTGCCCTGCGTCGTCAGCGGCATGTCCGCGACCTCGTCGAGGAACAACGTTCCACCATGCGCCTGTTCGAGCAGGCCGACACGGATCGAGCCGTCCTCGGCTTCCGAACCGAACAGCTCCGTCTCGACGGTCTCGGGGTCCATTCGCGCCGACGAAATGACCCGGAAGGGTGCATTCTGCCGTCCGCTCCAGCCATGAAGGACGCGCGCGGCAACCTCCTTCCCTACCCCCGGCGCACCCGTGATGAGCACGCGGCTACCAGTGCCGGCAACGCGCTTCAGTGTCGCGCGGACATTGTTGATCGCAGCGCTGGTTCCGGTCAGTTCGTCGGCGGGGCCGGCCTTTTCGCGAAGTTGCTCATACTCGAATTTCAACCGCTCGCTCTCGGTCGCGCGCGCGACGAGATGCAGCAGCCGCTCGGCCTCGAACGGCTTTTCGATGAAATCGAACGCCCCGCGGCGGATCGCCGCGACCGCGGTGTCGAGCCCGCCGTGCCCCGATATGACGATGATCGGCAACGTCGGATCGAACGCCTTGATCGCCTCGACCAGCCCCAGCCCGTCGAGACGCGATCCTTGCAGCCATACGTCGATCAGCGCGAGCGAAGGCCTGCGCTGGCGGATCGCCTCCAGCGCGGCGTCGCTGTCGGACGCGGTGCGCGCCTCATAGCCCTCGTCCTCCATGACGCCGGCCACCAGTTCGCAGATGTCACGCTCGTCGTCGACGATCAGTATATCAAGCGCCATATTCTTCTTTGCCTTGCCGGTTCCGGATCCGCCCCGGAACCGATTCAATCTGCCCTGTCACCAAGTCGCCGCCCTTACCCGCGAGCGGTCGCAGCCGGTCGGGGTGCAGCGTCAGCGTTACGCACGTCCCCTGCCCCGCCGGATTGTCGCAGAAATCGAGCTCGCCATAATGCTGCTCGACGATCTTCTTCACGATCGCGAGACCGAGCCCGGTGCCGCCCTGCCGCGTCGTCATATAGGGTTCGGCGATCGCGTCGCGTGCCTCCGGCAATCCGATTCCGTCGTCGGAAATGCGGATGACAATGGCATCGTCGCGCCCGATGTCCAGCTCGGCGAGGATATGGCCGATTGGAGGAGATTCTGAATCTTTCGAATTTTCTTCAATCGCTTCCACAGCGTTTTTGACGATATTGGTAAGGGCTTGCGACAACAGCCGGCGGTCGCACACCAGCGGTTCGATCTCGTTCGGGGTCTTCACGCTGAACTGGATATCGGGCTTCGCAACCTCGAACAGGAACACCGCCTGGCGCAGGATATCGCGAACATCCTCGACGCCGAAGGTCGGTTTGGGCATGCGCGCGAAGCTCGAAAATTCGTCGACCATGCGGCGCATGTCGTGAACCTGACGGATGATCGTGTCGGTCAGGCGGCGGAAGGTCGCCTCGTCGCCTTCGACCTTCGCGCCGAACCGCCGCTGGAGCCGCTCGGCCGCAAGCTGGATCGGGGTCAGCGGATTCTTGATCTCGTGCGCGATCCGGCGCGCGACGTCGGACCAGGCCGCGCGGCGCTGGTCGAGCAATTGCTGCGTGATATCCTCGAAACTCAGCACATAGCCGTCGCCCTGCGCCACCGCCTTTGCCGCAAGCGTCGCCGGCTCCGCGTCGCGCCGCGCCAGTTGCACGATCGCCTCATGCTCTTCGCTGGTCAGCAGCCGCGCGAGTTCCGGCGCGACATCGGCGAGGGGCTGGCCGGTCAATTCCCCGGCGCTCTGCCCGATCAGATGCTCGGCGGCTGAGTTGGCGAGCAGGATGCGGTGTTCGGCATCGACCGAGACGACTGCCGACGAGACGCCCGACAGCACCGCCTCGATGAAGCTGCGGCGCGTTTCGAGTTGTTCGTTGACGCTGACGAGTGCCCCCGTCTGCCCCTCGAGCTGTTCGGTCATCCGGTTGAACGCGCGCGTGAGCACCGCGATTTCGTCGTCGCGCGCCGGCGGCGTCACGCGCACCGACAGATCGCCGCCCGCCGCGGTCCGCGTCGCCCCGATCAAGGTACCGAGCGGGCGCACGATGCGGTCGGCAACGACGATCGCGGCGATCACCGCGAGCGCGAGAAGCAGCAGCGATCCAAGATAAAGCGCGCCGTTGAACTGAAGCTGCAATTGCTGCGAGCGCTGGAACAGCCCGTTGTAATCGGCGAGGACGGTCCGCGCGCGTTCTGACTGCTGGAAACCCAGCACATTGGCGTCGCGCGAGGCATAGAGATAGGCGCGCCGCGTCCCTGGCAAGCGCGTCGCCGCCTCGATCCGGTCCGATCGCCGGACGACGACGACATCCTGCCCGCGATCGAGGCGTTCGACCATCGAGGGCGAGATACGGCTTTCGGCCGCGCGGTTGTCCGGGTCGATCATCGCCGGCGTGCGGGCAACGCCATCGGCACCGATCTCAATTATCGCCGATTCATTGAGGTTCCGGACGACGACCTGCTGCAGATAATAGTTGGAGAAGGCCGGATCGTCGATCGGAACCCGCTGCAGGAACGCCCCGATATCCTTGGACATTGCGATGGTGTTCGCGCCGACTTCGCGCTGGTTTTCCTGATAATAGCCTTGCGCGAGGCCCGCGGCATTTTCGAACATGCCGCGCGATCGATCGGAGAACCAGAAATCGACGCCATATTGGAAGAGCAGCGACGCGAAGATCACCACCAGCAGCGTCGGGGCCGCTGCGATGAGCGAGAAGAGGGCGACCAGCCGGACGTGCAGCCGTCCATTGCCGCCCGCCATCGATCGCTCGGCGCGCGCGCGGGCGACGCGACTGCCGACGAGGACGATCAGCGCCATCGCCGGAACCAGATTGACGACCATGATCGCCGCGACCAGCCCCGGGGTCAGCAGCCTCTCGCTCTGCGCGTCGCCGGTAACGAAGATATAAGTCGCGATTGCGACGCTGACGATCACCGCCAGCGTGTAATATTCGGGCGCGGCAAAGTGCCAACCGCGCGAACTGGCGTCCGCGGCGGGTAGTTCACTTGCTTGAAGGGGGGAAGCGGCGGGCTCCATTGTTGCCTTGTTACGACAAAGCTGTTGCATAGAAAACACACAAAGTGCGCTCGGCGATCGATTACCGGCTCCGGCCGATCAGATCGTCAGGGTTGTGCGGGATCGATATCGAGCTGGCCCAGCCGCTTGCGCAACGTATTGCGATTAATTCCCAGCCGGCGAGCGGCTTCGAGCTGGTTTCCGCGCACTTCGCGCAGCGTCCGGCGAATCAGTGCCGCCTCGACGATCGCCTCCAGCCGCTCGTGAATCTCGCCGTCATGATCCGCGGCGGCCAGCTGCTCGCGCGCCCAGTCGTCGACCGCACGCGCGATCAGGTCGACGGGGTCGGCGGGCATCGCGCCCTCGCCGCTGTCGTGGAGCACCGATTCGACGTCGCGCTGGGTCACCGTCGTATCGCGCGACAGCACTGCCAGCCGCTGGACGACGTTGCCCAGCTCGCGGACGTTACCCGGCCAGTCGTGCCGTTCGAGCAATTGCATGGCCTCTGGCGCAAACTGGCGGTCGGGGAGCCCCGAATGGCGCCCGGCATCGACGAAGTGGCGCACCAGCGCCGCGATATCGCTCCGCCGGTCGCGCAGCGGCGGCAAGGTCACGGGAATGACATTGAGCCGGTAGAAAAGATCCTCGCGGAAGCGGCCATCGGCGACGAGCGTCCGCATGTCGCGGTGCGTCGCGGCGATGACGCGCACGTCGGCGCGCAGCGCCTGGCTGCCGCCGACGGTCGAATATTCATTGCTCTGGAGCACGCGCAGCAGCCGCGTCTGCGCCTCGAGCGGCATGTCGCCGATCTCGTCGAGGAAGAGCGTGCCTCCCGCTGCCTGTTCGAAACGGCCGGCGTTGCGGCTGTGCGCGCCGGTGAACGCTCCCTTTTCATGGCCGAACAGTTCGGCCTCGATCAGCTCGCGCGGGATCGCCGCCATGTTGATGGCAACAAAGGGACCGGCGCGGCGCAGCCCCGTCGCATGGATGGCGCGCGCGACGACTTCCTTGCCCGTCCCCGATTCACCGAGGATCAGCACCGCAAGATCGTTCGTCGCGAGCCGCGCGATCGTCCGATAGACCGCCTGCATCGACGGCGCGCGGCCGACGAGACCATGGCTGTCGGCTTGCCCCGGATCGACCTTCGCCGCCGGCTGGTTGCTGCGTTCGAGCGCCGCGCGGACGCTTGCGGTCAGTTCTTCGAGGTCAAAGGGCTTGGGCAGATAATCATAGCTGCCGATCCCCGTCGCGCGCACCGCGGTATCGAGGGTATTCTGCGCCGACAGCACGATCACCGGCGTCTCTGGATCGACCCCGGCACCGGGAAGCGAGTCGATGCCGTCGCCATCGGGCAGCACGACATCGGTGATGATCAGATCGGGCCGATTGTCGGCAAGCCACGCGTTGCGTTCGCCGACACTGCCGACAGACGCGAACGTACCGCACTCGCCGGTCAGCGTCTCGCGGATGATCAGCGCGATCGCGGGATCATCCTCGACGAGCAGGATCGTCTTGCCGATCATTCGCCGCGGCCTTTCTTGGGCACGGCCGGCAGGTGGACGCGGAAGCGAGTCCATTCACCGTCGCGCATGTGCTGGACGGTGCCGCCCATGTCGCGCGCCAGCTTGGCGACGAGCGCGAGGCCAAGCCCCCTGCCCTCGCGCTTCGTGGTCACAAAGGGATCGAACAGGTCGCCGCGGATGTCGGCGGGCACGCCGGGGCCATTGTCGCTTACGCTGACCTCGATCGGCAACGCGATGCGGCCGCGGCCGTCGCCATTGTCGATCGACAGGCCGTGGCGGAATGCCGTCGCGACGCGTACCACGCCGTCGTCGCGCCCGCCGAGCGCCTCGCAGCCATTGGTGATCAGGTTGAGCAATATCTGCACGACCGCGTCATGATTGCCATGGACGAGCGGCAGCGAGGGGTCGAAATCCTCGGCAAAGCGAATGCCCGGAAACTGCCGTGCACGTGCGGTTTCGATCGCCTGGTGGATCGGCTGATACAGATTGAGCGGCGCACAAGCGATCGGCTGGCCGCGCGAGAAATGCTCCATCTGGTCGATCAGGGTGGTAATCCGGTCAACTTCGGCGCAGATGAGCGTCGTGAAGCGCTCGCCGCTGGCGTCGGTCTTGCGCGCCAGAAGCTGCGCCGCGCCCTTGATCCCTGCGAGCGGGTTCTTGATCTCGTGCGCCAGCATCGACGCCGCGGCCCCCGCCGCGCGGCCCGACCGTCCGATCGCACCGCCCATCAGCTCGGCATCGCTCTGCGAGGGCACAAGCGTCAGGATGCGGTGGCCGCTGCGACCATAGGGCACCATCTGCATGTCGACGAACGCCGATTTGCGCCCGCCGAGCGAGATTTCCGCGCGGTGTGCGAACAGCGCCGAGGTCGCGGGGTCGTTCATCCGCTGGCGATAGCTGCGATCCATTCCGATGACGTCATAGACGACGCGCCCGACCATCGCGGCGCGGCCGATATTGCAGAGTTGCTCGGCGGCGGCGTTGACGAACAGGATCACTCCGCCCTTGTCGATCAGCAGCGTGGCGATCGGGTGCGACTGGATGATCTCGTCATGGTCGAACGTCGGGATGCTCGACGTCAGCGCGCTCACGCAGCGGCCTTGCTCAGATATGGACCATAAAAGGCTTCGAGCGCAGCGAGGACGCCCTTGCTGTCGGGAATCTGGTTGACCTTGTTACGAAACTCTGCCGAGCCGTGCAGCCCCTTGACGTACCAGCCCAGATGTTTGCGCGCCATATTGACGCCGGTCATTTCGCCATAGTGATCGATCATCGCACGATAATGCGATGTAATCACTTCATATTGTTCGTCGATGCCGGGGTCGGGCCGCTCGGCCTCGCCGCGCAGCGCCGCGATCACCTGCCCGAGCAGCCAGGGGCGACCATAGGCGCCGCGGCCGATCATCACGCCGTCGGCGCCGCTTTGCGCCAGCGCTGTCTTGGCATCGTCGGGCGAGCAGATGTCGCCATTGACGATCACCGGGATCGACACCGCATCCTTGACCTTGCGGACAAAGGCCCAGTCGGCCTCGCCGCGATACATCTGGTTGCGCGTGCGGCCGTGGACCGTGACCAGCTTGGCGCCGAGATCCTCGGCGATATGCGCAAGCTCGGGGGCGTTGAGGCTGTCATGGTCCCAACCCATGCGCATCTTGACCGTGACCGGAGCCGACACCGCTCTGACGCAGGAGTCGATCAACGCCGCCGCGAGCTTCAGGTCGCGCATCAGCGCCGACCCTGCGTCGCCGTTGGTCACCTTGCGCACCGGGCAGCCCATGTTGATGTCGATGATCGCGGCGCCGCGGTCTTCGTTGAGCTTCGCCGCCTCTCCCATCTCATAGGGAGTGCAGCCGACAAGCTGCATCGACACCGGTTCTTCGACCGGATCCCACGCCGCCTTCTGGATCGACTGGCGCGTCTCGCGGATCGCTGCCTGGCTGGCAATCATCTCGGTGACGTTGAGCCCCGAGCCATAATAGCGGACCAGCTTGCGGAACGGCAGGTCGGAGACGCCCGTCATCGGCGCGAGGATCACGGGATCCGCGATGGTGATATTGCCGATCTGAATGGGCCTGAGCGGCGCCATGGCGGGGAGCTTTCGTTGAATTGCCTAAAATTTGAGCAGCCCCTACACGCTAAGCGGCTTTCCCGCAAGGCGCGGCTGCGCTAACCGGCGCGGCTGATGACCGACTCCACGCCGTCCACCGTTCCGCGCGTCGCGGCGATCCTGCTTGCCGGGGGCTCTGGCACGCGCGCGGGTTTCGATCATCCAAAGCAACTCGAATTGCTCGGTGGCAAGGCCGTGCTGCGCTGGAGCGTCGATGCATTCGACGCGCATCCGGCGATTTCACTGGGCGTACTGGTGGCGAATGGCGACGTCATGGCGGCCGTGGATGGCATCGGGAAAGGCTGGATTTCTGCCGATCCGGGCGCCGAGCGCCAGCAATCGGTTGGCAATGCCTTGCAGACCCTCGCCGATTGGGAGGACGAGGCGCTGGTCCTCGTTCACGACGCCGCGCGCCCCGGATTGACGACCGACGTGATCGACCGGCTGCTTGCGGCGCTCGAAACCTCGGCGGCGGCGATCCCGACCCTGCCTGTTCCCGATACACTCGTCGAACAGGCGCATGGCGAAGCGGGAGAGGTCATCGACCGCAGCGCCCTCGCGCGCGTCCAGACGCCGCAGGCATTCCGCCTGGGCATCCTCAGACGCGCGCACGCCGCGGCCGTCGAAGCGGCGGCGACCGACGATGCGCAGCTGGTCCGGCGGCTCGGCATTGCCGTCGCTGCCGTCCCGGGCGACCCGCGGCTTCACAAACTGACATATGCCGAGGATATGGTAATCCTCGCGGGACTTTTGGGAACGGGAACGATGCGAACCGCGGTCGGCATGGGCTATGACGTTCACCGCCTGGTTGCAGGCAAGCCGCTGTGGATCGGCGGGATAGAAATCGCGCACAGTCATGGACTTGAAGGGCATAGCGATGCCGACGTTGCGCTTCACGCGATCACCGACGCTATCCTCGGCGCCCTGTCGGACGGGGATATCGGCGACCACTTTCCGCCCAGCGATCCGCAATGGCGCGGCGCGGCGTCGCACCGCTTCCTTGCCTTTGCCGGCGAGCGCGTCGCGGCGCGCAATGGTCATATCGCGCACGTCGATCTGACGATCATCGCCGAAGCCCCGAAAATCGGCCCGCACCGCCCCGCCATCAGGGCACGGATTGCCGAAATCCTTGCGATTCCGGTCGAACGCGTTAGTGTGAAAGCCACAACGACCGAGCGGCTGGGCTTCACCGGCCGCCGCGAGGGGATCGCCGCGCAGGCCGTAGCGACCTTGGAACTTCCGGAGAATTGAGAGTGGTTTTCGACGCAGAAGCGCGCCTTGCCGAGCGCGACCAACTGGCCACGGCGGTCCTCGCCGCCAACCGTGCGGCGGGCAGGCGGATTGCAGTCGCCGAAAGCTGCACCGGCGGCATGGTCAGCGCCGCGCTGACCGACATTGCCGGAAGCTCGGACGTCTTTTCGGCGGGCTTCATCACCTATTCGGCCGACGCGAAGCAGAAGCAGCTCGACGTCAGCAGCGAGATACTCGAAACCTTCGGCGAGGTGGCGCTGGCGACGGCATGGGCGATGGCCGCCGGCGCGCTCGCGAACAGCGACGCCGATGTCGCGGTGGCGATCACCGGAATCGCCGGCCCCGGCGGCGGGTCGGAACGCAAGCCAGTCGGCCTTGTCGTCTTCGCGCGCGCGCTGCGCGGCCAGGATCCCGACGATTATTTCACCCAGCGTGTTCAGTTCGAAGCGACCGACCGCGCCGCGATCCGCCAGGCCGCGACTCTCTTCGCCCTCGACCTGCTTCAGCCCGAAAGGGACGCGCTGCGACCGTCGGAGGATATCGCGCTTCCGGCGCCATAGAGTTCGCCCGCGCGCGTTTCAAACGCGGCGATCATCTTGCGCAGCGCCTTGTCGAACATCTGCCCGGCGAGCGTTTCGAAGACGCGGCTGCGGAACGAGAAATCGACCATGAAATCGACGCGGCAGCCGCCGTTTTCGAGCGGCGCGAAATGCCATTCATTCTCCAGATGGCGCATCGGGCCGTCGATATAGCTGACAGTCACGGTCCGCGGCCGTTCCTTGTGGACGCGGCACGAGAAGCTTTCGCGCAGCCCCTTGAAGCCGACGATCATGTCGGCCACCGATTCATGTTCGCTGTCGCTGCGGACGCGCAGCGCGATAACCCACGGCAGGAATTCGGGATAGCGCGCAATATCCGTCACCAGCGCGAACATCTGTTCAGCGCTGTGCGGCAGTTCGCGCGTCTCGTGGTGCCGCGGCAATCAGTCCGCCCCAACCCGTCCCGGCCGGGCATCGCGCGCGAGCTGTTCCTCGCGCGCCGCGCGCATCCGCTCGAAATCGTCGCCGGCATGATAGCTCGACCGTGTCAGCGGCGATGAGGCGACCTGCAGGAAGCCCTTGGCACGGGCGATCTGCGCATAGGCATCGAACGCCTTGGGCGTCACGAATTCGGCGACCTTCGCATGTTTCGGCGTCGGCTGGAGATACTGGCCCATCGTCATGAAATCGATATCGGCGCTGCGCATATCGTCCATCACCTGGTGGACCTCCATCCGCTCCTCGCCAAGCCCGAGCATGATGCCCGACTTGGTGAAGATCGACGGATCGCGGCGCTTGACGCTTTCGAGCAGTCGCAGCGACGCATAATAGCGCGCGCCGGGACGGATCGTCGGATAGAGCCGCGGCACCGTTTCCAGATTATGGTTATAGACGTCGGGACGCGCGTCGATGATCGCCGCGACCGCGCTTTCGGGCTTGTTGCGGAAATCGGGGGTCAGGATTTCGATCGTCGTCTGCGGAGTTTCGCGGCGCAGCGCCTCGATCACCTTCACGAACTGGCTGGCGCCGCCGTCGGGCAGGTCGTCGCGGTCGACCGAGGTGATGACGATGTGCGTCAGTCCCATCTTCGCTGCCGCCGCAGCCGTATGCTCTGGTTCGAGCAGATCGACGGGACGCGGCATTCCGGTCTTGACGTTGCAGAAGGCGCAGGCGCGCGTGCAGGTGTCGCCGAGGATCATCACCGTCGCATGCTTCTTGGTCCAGCACTCGCCGATGTTCGGGCACGCCGCTTCCTCGCACACCGTGTGGAGGTTGAGTTCGCGCATCAGCTTGCGCGTTTCGGCATAGCCGGGGCTGGTCGGAGCCTTGACGCGGATCCAGTCGGGCTTGCGCGCACGCTGGCTGGGAGTAGATGCAGGAGCGTTCATGGCGCCCACATAGTCGTGCGCGCGCCTCTTCTCAACCTCTCTACCTATGCTAAGGGGCGGACATGACTCACTTTGCAGACATGATCGAAGGATATCGTCGTTTCCGTAACGGCGGCTGGCAGCAGCAGCGCGACCGCTGGGACGAACTGGCCGAGGGGCAATCGCCCAAGGTGATGGTGATCGCCTGCTCCGACAGCCGCGTCGAGCCCTCGCAGATTTTCGACACGAATCCGGGCGAAATCTTCGTCGTGCGCAACGTTGCCGCGCTGGTCCCCCCGTTCGAGACGACGCCGGGCCGCCACGGCGTCTCGGCCGCGCTCGAATTCGCGGTGCAGTTTCTGAAGGTCGAGGAAATCGTCGTGATGGGTCACGGCCTCTGCGGCGGCTGCCACGCGGCGCTTCACCGCTCAATGGAAGGGGCAGAGCCCGGTCGCGGCGGCTTCATCGCCGACTGGATTGCGATGCTGGACGACGCGGGTGCCGAGGTTCGCGCCGCACATCCCGACATCGACAATCGCGAGGCAGGACGTGCGATGGAAATGGCCGCTGTGCGCGTGAGCATAGCCAATCTGCGCACTTTCCCCTGTATCCAGGAGAAGGAAAAGCGCGGAACCTTGAAACTGCGCGGCGCCTTCTTCGCGATCAGCGACGGCGTGCTGCATGTGATGGACGACGCGACGGGAGATTTTGCGCCAGCCTGAGGGCACAAACAGGGAGGACGCGATGAGCAAGAATGCGATGTGGCTGACGATCATTTTCGCAGCCGCGATTGTCGGAGCCTTTCTGGGGCCGTCGCTCGGTAGCCTGCTCGGCGAGACGACGATGCTGATCCTCGCCCCCCTCCTCCTCATCGGCGTGATCGTCTTCTGCATTTGGGCGCTGTCGAGCAACAAGAGCGGCAAGAAGGGCGATACCGCTGCGCTGGCCGAAGCCCGCGCAATGCGCGCGCCCGAAGGCAAGGGCCGCATCTACATCACCCGCCGCGGCTTCGTCGCCGCGCTGCAGGGGATGAACGTCACGCTGGACGGCACGGCGACGGGCCAGATCAAGTCGGGGCAGATGTTGATGGCCGATGTCGAACCCGGCACGCATCGCATCCAGGTCGGGACCGCGAAGGCGAAGCTCGCCAATGCGGCCGAGATGGATGTCGAAATCGGCGCGGGCGGCGTGGTTGTTATCGACGCGATGATCGAGATGGGGGCGCTCAAGGGCAGCGTGAAGCTGACCCGCCTCGACGCGGCGAAAGCGCGCGAGAATGTCAACGCGACCGCGCTGATCCTGTGGGAGGTGGCGCCCGCCTGACGCCTTGACGTGCACGGGCGAAGGCAGCGCGACGATCCAAAGTTCAGTAAAGTTCAGCCCTGTGCGGCGCTACTTCGCCCTCCCTTAGACTGCCAGCGCCCGGCCCACCGCGCCGTGGCCGCACCTGCAATCAAGCGCGAAAATGAATGAGTCGGCCGAAGGCTGGCACAGCCGGATAATGTAGGAAAAGGCTATTTGAAGGCGCGTCCGTTTTGGGGTGGTTTCCAGACATTCGTCACCCCGGACTTGATCCGGGGTCCACGACTTCAACGCCGCGCTGGATCCCGGATCAAGTCCGGGATGACGAAGAGGGGGTGTCTAAATTGGGGTGGGGAGCGGTCGTTACCAATAATCGTCGCCCCCGCGAAGGCGGGGGCCGCCATCGGCCTTTTCCTGCGCCGCAGCGTAAACCGACTGCGGCCCCCGCCTTCGCGGGGGCGACGGCTAGTTCCGGTCGTTTGCTGCCATGCTCTCATTTGCGCGTCGGGACGGTCGTGCTCGGCTCAAACGTCACGGCTATTTGCGTGAGGGAGAAGCCACGCGTTTGAACTTCTTTCAAAGCCCGCTCATCCATGCCGCGATTTGTCTTTAGTTCGCGAACCGACACGGATTTTCGAAACTGCCATGGGCCATGCTTGCTAGGGAGGTTCGTGCCAGCTTCGTCAATCGTGATTGCCCAGAAATCGTTGTCGCCTTCGAAGAAATGGAGCTTCATTGTGACCTCATCGGCGCCATAGCTTTGAGCTTTGATTTCATTTGACGGCGCACAGGCGGCCAGAAGGCAAAGGGCCGTTAGCCCAAATAATATCCGGCTCCGCATTTAGATAGTGTCGCATCATCTCTGAACGACTGCAATCGGTCGTTAGCGGTCATCGGTACCAATCACTTCGCCCCTCACGGGATCGCGTAGGTCACATTGGCCTGCCCGACCGGCTTGTCGGCGTCATCGGTCCAGATGCGGACATCCATCACCGCCAGCCGTCTGCCGAGGCGGAGCATGTGCGCGTCGGCGAACAGCGGGCCGGGTCGGCAGGGCCGCAGAAACTGGTAGTTGAGCGCGCTCGTCACCGCCATCGCGACGGGGCCGATGTGCGCGAGGACGAGGGCATAGGCCGCCATATCGGCGAAACCCATCTGCGTCGGGCCGGAGATCAGCCCGCCGGGACGCAGCGCCTGATCATTGGGGTCGATCCGTGCGCGGATATGGCCGGGTTCGGCCAGGACGACATGGCCGCGCGAGCCGGGCTTCGAATGCGGGAAGGCGTCCGCGATGAAGGCGTTGAGCGCGTCCGCATCCATGCGGATCGCGCCAGACGATATGGGCGCCGACACCGGTGCCGCGTCCTCCGCCATACCGGTCAGCGCGTCAGCTTCTTATAGGTCGTCGCGTGCGGACGCGTCGCTTCGTCGCCGAGGCGGCGGATCTTGTCCTCCTCATAAGCCTCGAAGTTGCCTTCGAACCATTCGACATGGCTGTTGCCCTCGAACGCCAGGATGTGCGTCGCGAGGCGGTCGAGGAAGAAGCGGTCGTGGCTGATCACCACCGCGCAGCCCGCGAAATTCTCCAGCGCCTCCTCGAGCGCGGCGAGGGTTTCGGTGTCGAGGTCGTTGGTCGGTTCGTCGAGCAGGAGGACGTTGCCCCCCTCCTTGAGCATCTTGGCGAGATGGACGCGATTGCGTTCGCCGCCCGACAGCTGGCCGACCTTTTTCTGCTGGTCGACGCCCTTGAAGTTGAACGCCCCGACATAGGCACGCGTCTGCATCTCGTGCTTGCCGATGTTCATCAGTTCGTGGCCGCCCGAAATTTCCTCCCAGACATTCTTGTTCGGGTCGAGCGCGTCGCGGCTCTGGTCGACATAGCCGAGACGCACGGTGTCGCCGATTGTGACGCTGCCGCTGTCGGGGGTTTCCTGCCCGGTGATCAGCTTGAACAGGGTCGACTTGCCCGCGCCGTTGGGCCCGATGACGCCGACGATGCCGCCCGGCGGCAAGGTGAAGGACAGATCCTCGAACAGCAGCTTGTCGCCATAGGCCTTCGAGATGCCGGCGACCTCGATCACCTTGCCGCCAAGGCGTTCGGGAATCTGGATGACGATCTGCGCCTTGCCGGGAGTACGCTTTTCCTGCGCCTCGACGAGCTGGTCGAAGCTTTTGATACGCGCCTTCGACTTGGCTTGGCGCGCCTTCGGCGATTGCCGGATCCATTCGAGCTCGTCGCGGATCGCCTTCTGGCGGCCCTGGTCCTCGCGCGCTTCCTGTTCGAGGCGCTTGCCCTTCTTGTCGAGGTAGGTCGAATAATTGCCTTCGTAGACAAAGTAACGGCCGCGATCGAGTTCGAGGATCCAGTTCACCACATTGTCGAGGAAATAACGGTCGTGGGTGACGAGGATGACGTTGCCCGGATAGTCGACGAGGTGCTTTTCGAGCCAGGCGACGCTTTCGGCGTCCAAATGGTTCGTCGGTTCGTCGAGCAGCAGGATCGACGGCTTCTCGAGCAGCAGGCGGGTCAGCGCGATCCGGCGCTTCTCACCGCCCGAGAGATTCTCGACGCTCCAGTCGCCCGGCGGGCAGCGAAGCGCTTCCATCGCGATTTCGAGCTGGTTGTCGAGCGTCCAACCGTCGACCGCGTCGATCTTTTCCTGCAGCGTCCCCATCTCTTCCATGAGCGCGTCAAAATCGGCGTCCGCGGGCGGATCGGCCATCAGCGCGCTGATCTCGTTGAAGCGGTCCATCATGTCGGCGACGGGGCGGACGCCGTCCATGACATTTTCCTTGACCGTCTTCGTCGGGTCGAGCTGCGGCTCCTGCGCCAGATAGCCGACGGTAATCCCCTCGCCCGGCCATGCTTCGCCGGTGAAATCCTTGTCGATGCCGGCCATGATCTTCATCAGCGTCGATTTACCCGTGCCGTTCGGGCCGACGATACCGATCTTGGCATCGGGATAGAATTGCAGGCTCAGGTTGTTGAGCGTCGGCTTCTGCGCGCCGGGATAGGTCTTGGTCAGACCCTTCATCACGAAACTATATTGGGCGGCCATGGATATGCTCCGGTAGAGGCTGGGCCGCGGTCGTGCGGCCGGGAGAGTTGGGCGCCGGTTAGCGAATGGGCGCGCGGTTGGCAATCGACGCTTGCGCGCGCGAAGCCGCCCGCCGGCGGCGGGACCAACGTCGGCGCACTGCTCGCGGCAGGCGTTCCTGCGGTCGACCTGGCCTGCGATGGCACGCGTTGTTTCGACATCCACCAAGCGCCCGACGACACGCCCGACAAGCTCGATTCCGCTCAATTGCGGCGGAATGTCGTGGTCTGGGCCGCGACTCTGGCGATTCTCGCCACCGGCGAGGAAGGCGAGTTGCCGTGATTGTTTCCGCCAAATGACAGAATTCCGCCCGCCCCGACCATCTCAATTATTTTTGTTGACGATTCACGCGGAACGGCTAAATCCCGCCGCTCGCGGGACGGGAAAGTTTCCCCAGCGCGGAAAGGCATTTTAGGGAGCCCACACATCATGAAGAAGTTTGCTGCTATCGCCGTTGCTGCCAGCATGTTCGCCCTCGCCGCTTGCGGTGAAAAGGCTGCTGAAGAAGCCACCACCGAAGCTCCGGCTGCTGAAGCTGTTGCTGAAGAAGGCGCTGACGCTGCTGCTGCTGGCGCCGACGCTGCCGCTGCTGGTGCTGACGCTGCCGCTGCTGGCGCCGACGCTGCTGCTGCTCCGGCTGCTGACGCCGCTGCTGCTCCGGCCGCTGACGCCAAGGCTGCTCCGGCTGCTGACGCCGCTGCTGCTCCGGCTGAAGAAAAGAAGTAAGTCACAGCCCCTCGGGGCAATGACCGAAACGAAAAGAGGCGGTCTTCCTTCGGGAAGGCCGCCTTTTTCTTTGCCCGTCACCTGCGGGTGGACTTCGCACGCGCGCCTGTCTAAGGCCGCGAGGCCGGTCGGGGAGTAGCGCAGCCCGGTAGCGCGCCTGCTTTGGGAGCAGGATGTCGCAGGTTCGAATCCTGTCTCCCCGACCAATCCCCCTATCCCGTCGATGTCGCAATCAGCCGCGCGTAGAAATCGATCATCCGCTTGAAGCTGTCGATCGCCATATGCTCGTTGGTCCCGTGGATCATCGCCGATTCCTTCAGCGAGAAATGCATCGGCATGAAGCGATAGACGTCCTCCGACACCGGCTCCATGCTCCGGCTGTCGGTCCCCGCAACGACCAGCGTCGGCGTGAGCACCGCATCGGGCGCGTCGGCGCGCGCGGCCGCGGCGATCCATTTCCAGCCCTGCGAGCTCGTCGACGACACGCGCGAGGGTTCGCGCGGCGGCTTGACCCAGGCGAGGTCGACCTTGATGTCGCCCACCGCTCCCTTCGCGCGCGCCATCACATCGGCCGAGCTGTTCCACGGCGCGATGCGATAGTTGATCAAGGCGCTCGCCGATTGCGGCAGGACATTCTCCTTGGGACTGCCTTCCAGCATCGTCGGCGCGATTGTCGTGTGAAAAGCCGCGGCGGTCGTGGGTGCAGCGCCGAGACGGTTCTTGAGGCTGCGCCCGAACAGCCACTGGTTTGCAACCGCCATCTTTGTCGCGCCGCCCTTTTTCGCGGCGAGCGCCTCGATCATCGACGCCCCGGGGCCGCGGAATTCGAGCGGGAACGGTTTGCCCGCGATCGCCAGCACCGCTTTCGCGAGCGTCGTCACGCCGGTTTCGGCAGGCGGCATCGAACTGTGCCCGCCGGGCGCAGGGGCAGTGACCTTCAGCGTGCCATAGCCCTTCTCCGCGATGCCGATCATGATCGCGGGCCCATCGATGACGGGCGTGTCGGTCAGGACAATGCTCCCCTCGTCGAGCGTATAGATCGCCTTCACACCCTCGGCCTTCAGCTTCGCGGCGGCGGCTAGCGCGCCAGAGCCGCCCGCCTCCTCATCATGGCCGGATACCAGATAGATGCCGCGCTTCGGCTTGAAGCCGCTTTTCGCCAGCGCGTCGAGCGCTTCGAACAGACCGACAAGCGAGCCCTTGTCGTCGACCGTGCCGCGACCCCATACCGCCCCGTCGGCGATCGTCCCCGCGAAGGGGGGATATTTCCAGTCGCCTTCGGTGCCGGGCGTCACCGGCACGACATCCTGGTGCGCCATCAGGATAACCGGCGCGAGCGAAGCATCGCTGCCCGGCCAATGATAGACGAGCGTCCGGTTCGGCAGGATCGTGCGCTGCATCGCGCCATGCGCGGCGGGATAGGTGGACGCCAGCCACGCATGGAGCCGGTCCCATTCGGCGACTTCGTTGGCGGCCGGATCCTGGTTCGAAATCGTGCGAATCTGTGCGGCTTCGCTCAAATGGCGAACCGCCGCGTCCAGATCATAGGCGGGCGCCGCCGCAAGCTTCACATCGCGGCCGTCGGCGACATTGGCCGGCGCGAAGGTCGACGTGCGCACGCCGACAACGGCGGCCCCCACGACAAGGATCGATAGGCCGCCGATCAAGGCAATCCGAAGCTTTCCCATTCCCCTCTCCTTTTCGGTGGGCAATGGACAGCGATCGGTTTCGATTTGCAAGGGGAATGGTGGGCCCGGCAGGACTCGAACCCGCAACCTAGCCGTTATGAGCGGCCAGCTCTAACCATTGAGCTACAGGCCCCCGTTCCGGGGATGTGCGGGCGATAGCGGAGCGCAGCGGGCGTTGGCAAGCCGGTTGCGTTCATGCCGGCCTCTTCGCGGTCGCGAGCATCAGCAGGCCCGCCGTATCGGTTGGAACGACGCCGCGGCGCGCCAGATGGTCGAGCACCGCGTCCCACCAGCGATAGAAACGGTCGAGATCGGCCGCCGTCCGCACATAAGGGGTATTACCGGGACGCAGCGACGGCGAGTGGAACGAGAAGTTGAGGACGGGAACCCCCTGATCGAGTGCGATGTCGACCGCCCGGCACGCGCGATCGACGGGAATGCCTTCGGGCGTCAGTGCGATGCGCTCGACAAGCCCGAGACGCGCCAGCACCGAGCCGGCATAGCGGCCGTTCCGCGCGATCGGGTGATAAAGTCCCTCGCCCTTCGGTCCCATGAGCCCGCCGAAAACCGTCGTCACCGGAACCTCGAGCACTGGCCCGTGACGCGTCGCCACCCACCAGGGTCGAAGCGGGGCGCCGCGATAATCGGGCCCATGCCCTTTGCGATAATCGAAACCCGGCCTTACCGACGTGTCGCAGACAAAACCGAGTTCGGCGAGCATCTCGGCGGTATCGCGGCCGAGGCCGTAACGCCCGGCGCGATAGACTTGCGGTGCGGCGCCGAAGCGGGTGCGAATGGCGTCGCGCAGCGCCGCCATCTTCGCCCGCTGGAGCGAAGGAGGAAGATTGCCGGCATAGCTGTTGCGTTCGCTCACCTCTTCTTCATGCGGCGGCGTGACCCACGGATGAAGCTGGGCCCCGACGTCGCAGCGGCCGGCAGCGCGCGCCGGCGCAAGGATCTCGACGGCGCGATCGTCCTGCACGACGGGCCAGTCGACAAGATAGATCGGAACGACCGCGGAGCGCTCGAAATAGCCTTGGCATTCGGCAAGCGACGGGACCGAATCGAGCCGGTAGCCGCTCCGCGCGAAGGGCGCCGACCAGTCGAAATCCTCTTCGGTATCGATCGTGACCCAGAAACGTGGGCGTCCGTCATGGCCGAGACCAATCTGCTCGGCCGTCTCCGGATATGTCTGAAAGCTGCCCGCGGGCTGCACTTTCGTTCCCCTTTGCCCCCGGGGGCTATTCGCCCTGCTGAACACCGAGTTCGGTATCGACTCTCGGGTTGGCCGAGGGCAAATGCAAGGTCAAGGCGTTATGTCCGATGTCGAGCCGACCGCCGACGCTGCGGGCGAGACTGTCAACAAGCCGCAGCGAGAAGCCGAGGCTCAGGATCGCAGCCCCCGGCGCCTCCCCTTCGGGGCTGAAGCCCGGATCCAGCAGTTCGGCCGCCGTGGCGAAGCGGATCGCCAGCGGACGAACGATGCGCAATTGCAGCATGTCGTCCGCGCCCGGCTCGGTCACCAGCTGACCGACGAGGATGGTTCCGGGCTCCGAAATGTCGACGAGCGCGGTCAGCATCCGCCCGATCATCCGCCGCGAATTGGCGTCGCCGCCCTGCGCGAGAAAGGGGCCGCCGACGCGCGAGATACTGAGGTCGACGCGCTGGTCGGCAAGAAGCGCCGCGAGATCCTCCTCGACGCGCGTCATCACCAGGCCCAGGTCGGCAACCTCCTCCGGCGCCAGCGGAGCGGGCCTGGGGTCGATCGCGCGCGCGGCGGTGTCCAGATCCTCGATAATCGACTGGATCGACGTCGCGTCGGTGACAATCGCCTCCGCCATCTTGCGATAGGAGTTGCTGACCGGACCGAACATCTGACCGGATATGATCTGCGAAAAGCCGGAGATCGCGTTGAGCGGGCTGCGCAGTTCGTGAATCAGCTGACGGATCGAGTCGCCTGAATTCTGGCTGGCTGCCGGACGGCCGTAGGGCATCTCGTTGCGCTGCGGGCGCCGCGCGCTGCCGCGATACCCGCGAAACTGCCCCGTCGCCGGGTCGAACCAAGGCATCGCCGAGAAGCGCCACTCGCCCGCCTCCGACGCCGCGCCTTCAAGGATCATGCGCGCGTTCACGATTTCGGCGCGCTGGCGGAACGCTCCCGCTGCCGCGCCGTCGGCGCCGGGCTCGCCCCCGAAGGCCGCATCGGCGATCGACAAGCCGATTGCGGCGCCGCGCGTAATGCCGTCGACCCAGCGAATCAGACCGTCGGGCCCGGTCTCGAACAGGAATCCGGTGCGTGCCGGACGCGGCGGCGGCTGCGTGCGGGTCGACTGGAACTTGTCGATGCGGCGGACGAGCTCGCTGATCTGGCTGGGAGCCCCCTCGATGGCCGGAACCGGACCGGCAGCGGCGGCCTCGGGTTCCGGCACGGCGACGGCAACGGCCGTGGGCTGCGGCAGCGCGACCGATCCGGCGCCCAGACTCTCAAGCGCGCGACGAACCGTCTGGGGAAGATCCTTGCGCCCTGCAAGGACCGAGCGAGCTGTCGCAGCGGTCGCAGGAAGCACCGCGAGCCAGTCTCCCTCCGACAGACGCGCGCGGCTCAGCATCGTCGCCGAAACCGCCGGCACGTCATTGGCATAAAAGGCAACCAGCGGCGCAAAACGGCCATGATGCGCGATCGCCTCGGCGCAATCGCGGCGAATCTTTTCGGGGACTTGCGGCCGCAGCAGAGCAAGGGCATGGAAAGCGCGGCGCACATCCTCGCCGGCTAGCTGATTGCCGCGCTGGGCAAGGATATCGCTGAGCTGACGCCACGCAGCGATGCTCGCACGGCCGTCTTTCGGGGCTTGGCGCAAGATGGTCGCGATCATCGAGTCAGCAGTCACGCGGGCCGGCCCCACACCCAGTTTGTTGGTTAGCGTATGTTTACCGGCTAGCGTGAATCCGCTGGTCATGAAAGTGCCATCGTGGACCACGTCACATTGTGGGACAATTGCAATCGGCTGAAATAATATTATGGTCGCTGCACTTTTGGAAAGCGGATGTTTCAAATATGGCCAGTCAGAAATTTGATCAGATCGACCTCCAGATCCTCGGGGAGCTGCAGAAAAACGGGCGGATGACCAATGTCGAACTGGCGCAAATGGTAGGACTCACAGCGCCGCCGTGCCTGCGCCGCGTCCGCGCGCTGGAAGAATCGGGTGTCATCCGCTCTTATCATGCCGATCTCGACGCCGCGAAGCTCGGCTATGGCATCACCGTCTTCGCGATGGTCAGCCTGCGCAGCCAGGCCGAATCCGACCTCAAGGCATTCGAGGACTATGTCGGAAAGCTTCCCGAAGTTCGCGAATGCTACATGCTGAACGGCGAAATAGATTTTCTGCTCAAGGTCGTCGCGCGCGACCTGCAGAGCTTCCAGTCCTTCCTGACCGCGCACCTGACGTCGGCGCCCAACGTGACGAGCGTAAAGACGTCGCTGACGATTCGCACCGCGAAACAGCTCGCCGGAATCCCGGTCGAAACCTGAGAGCGGCCGACACGCCAAGAAAAAGGGCGCCACCCCCGATGGAATGGCGCCCTTTTTGTACGTTATCGCCGCTGGATCAGGTGGCGGGGGCCGCCGCCACGGCGGCCGGAGCCGTTTTGGTCTGGACATAGACCGTCCACAGCTTGGCGAGCCGCGTACGATTGCCCTGCACCTTCGCCAGGGTGGCGAGCGCAGCGTCATTCTGCCCCGACAGCGCCTGCGCCACGCCGAGGCGATATTGCGCGATGGGGTCGCTCGCCGCGATCGCCTCGTAAAGCGGGATCGCCTTGGCGATTTCACCGATGCCGACCAAGGCATCCGCGGTTGCGCGCGCCGCTTTGGGGTTCGTCACCGGCTTGCTGGCGTCCGCGAGGAGCCCGGGACGGTCGGCCTTGGCCCGATCGGTCTGCGAACTCAGGATCTGCGAAAAGCGTTCATCCCGGTCGGTGAAAACCTTGTTCGCGATGCCCTGTTGAACCAGCGACACCACCTCGCCCGGATAGCCGGCTTCGGTCGCCATTGCCGCATATTCCAGATATTCGCCGCGATCGGTCATCGCGCCCGATGCTCGCATCAGGCGAAGGATGTCGAGGTTGAGTTCCTTGTCGGGACCCGCCTGCTGGAGCAGGATGTACAATGTGTTGCGCCAGACCGCGGGCTGCGGATAGTCGCGGACGCGGAGCGTCAGAATGTCGAGCAGTTCGTCGGTGCGCTTCGCGGCCTGGAGCGCCTTCGCCGGACGCACATACAATTCTTCCGACGGCACCCGGCCCGCTGCGCGCTCGGCATCGATCGTCGCCTTGGCGAGCGCGATCCCCTGATCGACGCGCCCCGAGTTCAGATAGCTGTCCATCAGCAGCAGCGGCAGCGCGGAATCGGTCGATCCCGCCGCCTTCGCGGCCTCGAACCGCGTCGCGGCCTTGACATAGTCCTTCTTCACATAGGCGAAACGGCCCGAATAGAAATTATAGTTGCCAAGGTCGGCCGCCGGAACGAGGCCCGAATCGAGCGCGGTCTCCAGGCCCTGACTCTGGGTCGCCTCATCCTTGTTCAGGATGCCGAGTTGCAGCGTGTAGAAACCCATCAGATATTTGTCGTCGTTCGAGGTCGCCGTCGCCTGCCCCTCGGCCAGCGCCGCCTGCAAAGCGGCGGCATCCTTGGCCTTGGTCGCGTCGCCCATCTTCTTCACAGCGGGCATGAATGCCTTGCTGGGCGAAACCTTCGGCCCCTGCGCGGCCTCTTCCTTCTTCGGCTTTTCCTTCGCCATGACGGGGGTGGCCGTCGCCATCAGCGCGCAGCCCAAAACGGCGGCCACAGCGGTCGCGGTCGTCGGGCGGAAACGGGTGAACATCGATATCTCTCCTCTGAAACGGCCGCCTTGCCAGAAGCATGCGGGGGTCAGCCGCGGTTCACAACGCGGCTAGACCCGTAGCGTTGCCAAGGCAAGACGGCCGGGATCGATATTTCCAATGGCAGGGGGCGGCTGAACGGGGATTGAACCCGCGAAAGCCGTTCAGGCGAAGCTGTCGATCGCCGCGTTGATGTCGCGCAGGATCGCTGGATCGCCGGGCACGCCCTCGATCGCCGCTTCGGCGAGCTGGATCAGCGGAATCACCCCGAAGGTCGCGGCCAGGCTTTTCATCCGCTCGGCGGCGACGCGCCAGTTGGCGTCGCAGCGCGCGCGCCGCATCAGGTCCGCCAGTTCGCGCGTGTTCGCGGCGAAGCTCTCCCGCAGCTCTCGGGCTACCGCGGGATCGTCTCCGACCGCCGCATGAAGATACCGATCCAGGGGGCCACTATCGAACGACATTCCACAACCTTGCCGGATTGTGGTTAAGTTTCCGTTCCATGAACGCGATTTGATGCTAATATGGCCGGATGACGGGGGATAAGAAGATCGTCGGACTGTGGCGGGATTCCGCCGCCAATCCGGATGCCGAAGCGCAGAACGAGGCGGCCGCCGCGGCGGCCGAGACCGCGCCTGCGGTTGAAACCGCCCTTCCCGAGGAGCGCGACTGGCTCGATATGTCAGCCATCACCCATGCCGCCCAGGACTATGACGAAACCGATGCGGCAGGCTCGTCGTGGAAGGACCGGATCGTTCCCGCGCTTCTGATTATGGTGGCCATCGGCTGGGTCGCCTTCGCGGCTGCGGCCGGAACCGACCGCTTCACCCGCGCGCCCGCCTTCGCCGCATGGCCGGTGCTGCTCGCGACGATCGCGATGCCGCTCACCCTGATCGCCGTGCTCTGGATGGCCCTCTTGCGATCGAGCCGGTCCGAACAGGCGCGTTTCGCGCGGGTTGCCGGCGCGCTCCGCGACGAGAATATGGCGCTCAATGCCTCGATGCGGGCCCTCGCGGAAAATCTTGCCGATGCGCAGCGCCAGCTCGGCGAACAGGCACGCACGGTGCAGCAGCTCGGCGTCGATACCGTTCTGCGCCTCAACGAAAGCAGCGACAAGCTCGCGACGAACGCGTCGGTCATCGCCAACGCGCACGACCAGCTCGCGCGCTCGGGCGATGTGGCGATGCAGCGGATGGACGGTCTGCTCGCGGGCCTGCCGCGGATCGACGACGTCGCACAGCGGCTTGCGGTCAATTTCCGCGAGGCGGGCCTTGTTGCGCACCAGCAGGGCGCGAACCTCGAGGCCAAGCTCGCCGCGCTTGCCGAGGAAGCCGGCAAAACCGCGCAGATCGGCGAAGCCTCGGCTACCAGCCTGAGCGAAGCCATCGGCGTGTTGCGGCAACAGGCCAGCGACGCCGAGATGAGCCTGATCGCGGTCGCGTCCCAGGTGACCGACGCGCATGGCGTCGCGCTGGCGCAGATGACGCAGGCCTCGGCAACCGCGCGCGACGACCTCAAGGCGACGATCGCTGCGGTGACGGGGCAGATGGACGGCAGCTGGCGCCATTTCCGCGATAGTGTCGCTTCTGCCGCCGAGTTGCTCGACGCGCGCCTTGCCGCTGCACGCGAAGCCGGCGACACGCTCGGAGCCCAACTCGCCGCACATGGCGAAACGAGCGACGCGCTCGCCCGGCAGATCAGCTCGCATGTGGCGACGGTCGGCGAACAACTCGCGGCGCTCGACACCAGCGTTACGTCCAGCACCGGCGTCATCGGCCGCGCGATCGACGACACCAAGGGCCAGCTCGCCGCCTTCATGGCCGAAGCGCAAAAGAGCAACGGATCGGCGCACCAACTGATCACGCAGGCGGAGTCGCTGCTGCTTGCGCTCGACGCGGTAACGCGCGAGCTCGACGAGACGCTGCCGCACGCGATCGACCGCCTGAATTCGCACGGCAAGGCGACGCAGACCGCGCTGTCGCAAATGAAGCCGATGCTCGAAGCCTCCGAGCTCGTCGCGCAATCGACGCTGTCGCACGTGAACGCCGTCAAATCGACGCTTCAGTCGAACGAAGAGCAGATGGCGGCGCACGCCGACAGCCAGCAGGCGCTCGCCGATCGCATCAAGGCATCGCTCGCCGACGCCGACACCGCGCTCGCCCGGCTGCGCAGCGGCGCTGACGAATTTGCCGAACAGGGCGGCGCACGAATGATCGCGACGCTCGGCGAAGTCCGCGCGACCGCCGACAGCGCGGCCGAGGAAGCGCGCCAGACGCTCGAAAAGCTCGTCTCGGGTGCCCGCGACGCGATGAAGGCGACGGCAAGCGAAGCGATCGACGCCTCGTTCAAGACCGAGATCATGACGCAGCTCACCGCGATCGAGGAAGCCTCGCGCCGCGCGGTCGAAGCCGCCAACGCTGCAACCGACCGGCTGATGCGCCAGCTGATCACGATCATGGACACGAGCGCCAGCGTCGAGGCGCGCGCGATCGAGGCCGAACAGGCGATCGCCGCCTCCGACCGCGATTCGATGGCGAAGCAGGTCGGCGTGCTGACCGAAGCGCTCAAATCGACCGCGATCGACATGACCAAGATATTGTCGAGCGAGGTCAGCGACACGGCGTGGGACGCTTATCTCAAGGGCGACCGCGGCGTCTTCGCGCGGCGCGCGGTCAAGCTGATCGAAAATGGCGAGGCGAAGGAAATCCTGCGCCTCTACCAGAATGACGACGGCTTCCACGCCGCGGTGAACCAGTTCATTCACGATTTCGAGGCGATGCTGCGCTTGCTGATGGGCGCGCGCGACGGGTCTGCGATCAGCGTCACCCTGCTCTCGTCGGATATCGGCAAGCTCTATGTGGCGCTGGCGCAGGCGATCGACCGCCTGCGGGGCTGATTGCGCTGAAGCAGCCCGGTTGGCCCGGCAGCCTTCGACCGGTTGGGGACATCGTGATCCCCGGCGAAAGCCGGGGCCCAGAGCGGCAAAACACCAGGCTTGAGTGAGAATTCCCTGGGCCCCGGCTTTCGCCGGGGATCACAGAAGGATGTCCGCTCCCCACTCCAAAGCCGCCAAATCAGGTTACCGCTCAGGCCCGCCCGCTCAGCACATCGGGGTCGGCCCAGCCGTTCACATAAGCGATGTAATAAAGCACGAAGCCGATCGTCGCGACGATCGTCATCTGCAGCAGGATGCGTCCCGGACGCACGGTGGCCGGCGCGCCCCGATCCTGCCCCCGCACCAGCGGCGTCGCATCATCCTCGGCGCGGCGGCCGTGGAAGGGCAGCACGAAAAAGGCGCTGAAAGCCCAGAAAAGCGTGTAGATTGCCAGGATAGACGTCCATTTCATGACTCAGACATCCACGATCAGCACGTCGGTAATCGGCTTCTTGCCGGTCCAGTCGGTCGCGACCCGCCGCACGCCGAGGCGGATCGCCTCTTTCAGCGCCTCGCGGTCGCGCGCCGGCCCCTTCGCCGCCTGCTCGGCGGCTTCGTTCATTTGCTCGAGGAAGCTTTCGCGGTCATCCTCGACCGGCACGCCGCGATACTGGATCGCGCTACCCTCGAACTTGCCGTCCGACAGCACGACGGCGACCGAAATCTGGCCGTAAAGGGCAAGCTTGCGCCGTTCGTTGATCGTCTCGCCATCGGCGGGCAGGATCACGTCGCCGTCGAGGATCAGGCGGCCCGAACGCACGCGTTCGACGATCCGCGCCGGCCCCGGTGCGAGGCGGACAAGGTCGCCATTCTCCTGCACCAGCATGTCGGGCACGCCCCGTTCGAGCGCAAAGCGCGCCTGTTCGTGCATATGGCGGATCTCGCCATGCACCGGCACCACAAGCTTCGGCCGCAACCAGCCATAGAGCGCGGCGAGTTCGGGCTGCCCCGGATGGCCGCTGACATGGATATGCGCCTGCTTCTCGGTGACGGTCAGCACGTCCTTCGCGGCAAGCTGGTTCATGATCCGTCCGATCGCAACCTCGTTGCCGGGGATCTGCTTCGACGAAAAGACGACCGTGTCGCCCGCCTCCAGCTTGATCTGGTGGATGTCGGCCGCCATGCGCGCCAGCGCGGCGCGCGGCTCGCCCTGCCCGCCGGTCGCGATCACCATCACCTTGTTGCGCGGCAGGCGCATCGCCTCGTCGAAATCGACCGTCGGCGGAAAATCCTTGAGGTAACCGACCGTCCGCGCGACGCCGAGAATGCGGTCGAGCGAGCGTCCTGCGACGCACAAAGTCCGCCCCGTCGCCTTGGCAACCGCGCCCAGGGTCGCGAGCCGCGCCGCGTTCGACGCGAAGGTCGTGACGACCACCCTGCCCTTTGCCGCGCCGACCGCGGCCATCAGCCCGTCGCGCACGCTGCCCTCGCTGCCCGATGCCTGTGCATTGAAGGCATTGGTCGAATCGCAGACGAGCACGTCGACCCCCTCGCCGCCGATCGCGGTCAGCGCCGCCGCGCTTGCCGGCGTTCCGAGGATCGGGTCGTCGTCGAGCTTCCAGTCGCCGGTGTGGAATACGCGCCCATAGGGCGTGTCGATCACCGCCGCGCTCATCTCGAGGATCGAATGCGCAAGCGGCACCAGCCGGATACCGAAGGGGCCGATGCGAAAGCTTTCGTCGATATCGACGACCCTGATCTCGACCTCTTTCTCCAGCCCCTCTTCGGCGAGCTTGTGCGCGATCAGCCCGGCGGTGAAGCGATTGGCGTAGAGTGGGACGCCGAGGTCGGCGGCAAGATAGGGGATGGCGCCGATATGGTCCTCATGCCCGTGCGTCAGCACGATGCCGAGCAGGTCGTCCTTGCGGTCCTCGATGAATTCGAGGTCGGGCATCACGATCTCGATCCCCGGATAATCCTGGCTGCCGAAGGTCACGCCCAGATCGAGCATGATCCATTTGCCGTCGCAGCCATAGAGATTGGCGTTCATGCCGATCTCGCCCGATCCGCCCAATGCGAGGAAAAGCAGCTCCTTGCCCGGAGTCGTCATAATGTCGGCTTTCGTTGATGATAGAGATGCATCAGCCCGTTCAGCGTCAGATCGGGTTCGATGCGGTCGAACAGGTGCGCCTGTTCCTGGAACAGCGTTGCAAGGCCGCCGGTGGCGATCACCGTCAGCGGCTTGCCGATCTCGGCCTTCATTCGCGCGATCAGCCCCTCCATCATCGAGACATAGCCCCAATAGACGCCGATCAGCATCTGGCTTTCGGTCGTGCGGCCGATGACGCTGGCGGTCGCCGGCGCTTCGATCGCGATGCGCGGCAGCTTGGCGGCGGCGGCAACGAGCGCTTCGAGCGACAGGTTGACGCCGGGCGCGATGATCCCGCCGAGATAGGCGCCCTCGGGGCCGATATGGTCGAGCGTCGTCGCGGTGCCGAAGCTGATGACGAGCTTGTCCTTGCCCGGCTCGACCGCCTGCGCAGAAATCGCGTTGACCGCGCGATCGGCGCCCACCGACTGCGGCTCGTCAACCTTTAGCGCGATGCCCCAGCTCACCGGATCGCGCCCCGCGACGAGCGCGTCGACGCCGAAATATTTGACCGCGAGCAGTTGCAGGTTGTGGAGCGCCCGGGGCACCACGGTCGAGATGATCACGGCGCCAACCTCCGCGCGGTCATGCCCCTCGATCCGCATAAGCTGGTCGAGCCAGACCATATATTCGTCGGCCGTGCGCCGGTCGTCGGTCGCGATGCGCCAGCGCGCGAGCAGTTCGGTTCCCCGGAAAAGCGCGAATTTGGCGTTGGTGTTGCCGACATCGATCGCGAGCAGAATTTGCATGGACACCTAATTCCCCTCCACGGGCCGCTGCAATTCGACGTCGCCCGCGTGAACCAGCATGGTCCCCCCGCCCGCAACGCGCAAGCGCAGTGCGCCATCGGGCGCGAGACCGTCGAATAGGCCGTCGATCCCCTGTTCGGAAACATGCAGCGGCGTGCCGACCGGATGCCCCATCGGCAGCCAGGCGTTGACGATGCTGCCGACGCCTTCCTGCCGCCACGTCCACAAAGCGTCCGTCATCGCGATCGCCAGCGCCTCGGCGAAGCGGTCGCGGTCGAGGAGCGCACCCTTGCCGGCGAGCGATGCAGTGGCGCGATCGGGGAGTTCGGGAGCGGAGACCAGATTGACCCCGATACCCATGACGACGCTGTTGCCCGTCCGCTCCATCAATATGCCGGCGCATTTCGCGCCGTCGATCAGCAGATCGTTCGGCCATTTGAGGGTTGCGGTGACAGCTGGCGCCAGCGCTGCGACGGCTTTCGCCAGCGCAACCCCGGCGACCAGCGCAAGGGTCGCGGGAGACGGGTCGCCCGCGGTCAGGTGAACGACCGTCGATCCCATGAAATTGCCGTGACCATCGCCCCACGCCCGGCCCAGACGGCCGCGCCCGGAGGTCTGGCGGTCGGCGACGAGCCAATGCCCCTCGCCGACATGCTCGCCGCTGGCCAGTCGCGCCAGCAGGTCGGCGTTGGTCGAACCTGTCTCCGCGATCCGCTCGATCGGCGGAATCAGAACAGCACCGCCGCCGCGGTCGCCGATAGCGCGGCGAGTACGCCGATGAAGAGATAGCCGATGACCGAGAGCCACAGCGCACTCGCGGTGATCACCGCATCCTCGACCACCGTGCCCGTTCCGCGCGGGAATTCGGTGTCCGATTTTTCGTCGAAATACATCGTCTTGATGATGGCGATATAATAAAAGGCGCCGATCACCGAAGCGACGATACCGGCCACCGCCAGCGGCACCAGGTTGGCGTTCACCGCGGCCTCGAAGACCAGATACTTCGGCCAGAAGCCAAAGAGCGGCGGGATGCCGGCAAGGCTGAACAGGAACACCGCCATCGCCGCGGCGAGGCCGGGGCGACGCTGCGAATAACCCGCGAGCGCCGGGATGCTTTCGATCTGGTTGCCGCGGTCGTCGCGCAGTTGCAGCACGATCAGGAAGCTTCCGATTGTCGTCACCATATAGACGAGCAAATAGGTCAGCACGCCCTCGACCCCCTGCTGCGTCCCCGCGGCGAGGCCGATCAGCATATAGCCGACGTTGTTGATCGACGAGTAAGCGAGCAGGCGCTTGATATTCTTCTGCCCGATCGCGCCAACCGCACCGAGGATGATCGACGCGAGCGCGAGGAAGATGATGATCTGCTGCCATGCGCCCACCGCCGGCCCAACCGCGCCGATCACGACACGCGTCATCAGCGCCATCGCCGCGACCTTGGGCGCGGTGGCGAAAAAGGCCGTCACCGGGGTCGGCGCGCCTTCATAAACGTCGGGGGTCCACATGTGGAACGGCACGGCGCTGATCTTGAACGCGAGGCCGGCGATCACGAACACGATGCCGAAGATGATGCCGATGTTCAGCTCACCGCCCAGCGCGGCCGCGATCGTGGCAAAATCGGTTGAACCGGTGAAGCCATAGAGCAGCGAGATGCCATAGAGCAGGATTCCGCTCGCGAGCGCGCCGAGGACGAAATATTTGAGCCCCGCTTCGCTCGACCGCTCGTCGCTGCGCATGAAGCTCGCGAGCACATAGGAGGCCAGGCTGTTGAGCTCGAGCCCGACATAAAGCGTCATCAGGTCGCGCGACGACGCCATGATCCCCATGCCGAGCGCCGCGAACAGGATCAGCACGGGATATTCGGCGCGCATCGCATCCTTGAAGAACCGCGGCGCGATGACGACGCAGATGAAGCTCGCGGCATAGATCAGCAGCTTGGCGAAACCGCCGAAGCTGTCGACCGACAGCGTGCCCGAAAAGACCGTGGCGTCGGTCCCGAACAGCGCCAGCACCGCTGCGGCGGCCGCCGCCAGCGTCACCATCGCGGCGAGCTGATAGAGCCCGACCTGGCGATCACCCGCATAGGTTCCGAGCATCAGCGTGACCAGCCCGCCGATCGTCAGGATCAGTTCGGGCCAGATGAGCGCGAGATCGGCGGTCATTGGACGCCTCCCGCATGATGCGCTTCGCCCGATGCTTCTCCGTGGCCTGCAGCGGCCGGCTTGGGCTTGCCCGCGGCAAGATGCGCGTCGCCGGCAGGCTTGGCGGGCGCGAGGCGCGCGACCACGGTCGTCACGTCACCGCGCATCGGCGCGAGGAAACTTTCGGGATAGACACCCATCCACAGCGCCACGGCGGCAAGCGGCGCAAGGATCGCCCATTCGCGAGGGTTGAGGTCGGGCATCGCCTTCACATCGTCCTTGGTGAGTTCGCCGAACACGATGCGGCGATAGAGATAGAGCATATAGGCGGCGCCGAGGATGATGCCGGTGGTGCAGACGAACGCGACCGTGCTCGACGCCTCATAGATACCGGCAAGGCTCAGGAACTCGCCGACGAACCCGCTGGTGCCCGGGAGGCCGATCGACGCCATGGTGAACAGCATGAAGAACAGCGCATAGGCCGGCATGTTCACGGCAAGCCCGCCGTAACGGTCGATCTCGCGCGTATGGAGCCGGTCATAGATCACGCCGACGCAGAAGAAGAGCGCGGCCGAGACGACGCCATGGCTGAGCATGATGATCAGCGCGCCTTCGATCCCCTGCTGGTTCAGCGCATAGAGACCTGCGGTGACGATCGCCATGTGCGCGACCGACGAATAGGCGATCAGCTTTTTCATGTCGCTCTGCACCAGTGCGACGAGGCTGGTGTAAACCACCGCGACCATCGAAAGCGCGAAGACGACCCACATGAACTGCGCCGACGCTTCGGGGAACATCGGCATCATGAAGCGGATGAAACCATAGGCGCCGAGCTTGAGCAGCACGCCGGCCAGGATCATCGAACCCGCGGTCGGCGCCTGCACATGCGCGTCGGGAAGCCAGGTGTGGACGGGCCACATCGGCATCTTGACCGCAAGGCTGGCGAAGAAGCCGAGCCACAGCCAGGTCTGCATTTCCGGCGGGAAGTTGTAGTTGAGCAGGGTCGGGATGTCGGTCGTGCCCGCTTCGCGGATCATCGCAATCATCGCGATCAGCATCAGCACCGAACCAAGCAGCGTGTAGAGGAAGAATTTGAACGCCGCATAGATGCGGTTCGCCCCGCCCCAGATACCGATGATGAAATACATCGGAATCAGGCCTGCCTCGAAGAAGACGTAGAAGAGCAGCAGATCCTGCGCCATGAAGACGCCGATCATGACGACCTCCATGATCAGGAACATCGCCATGTAGAGCCCGACGCGCTTGGTGATCGATTCCCAGCTCGCAAGGATGCAGAGCGGCATCAGGAATACGCTGAGCATGATCAGCATCAGTGCCATGCCGTCGATGCCAAGCGCATAGTTGAAGCGGCCGAACAAGGGCGCGGACTCGACGAACTGCCACTGCGCGCCGCCGATATCAAAATTCGCCCACAGCATGACGCCGAGCGCGAAGTCGATCAGCGTCGCGACCAGCGCGATCAGGCGCGCATTGCGGTCGCCGGCAAAGAGGCACGCGATGGCGGCGACCGTCGGGATCGCCAGCATCAACGAAAGGATGGGAACACCGCTCACAGGAACCTCACCATCGCCCAGCTGGCGAGGCCGACAAGACCGAGCAGCATCACGAACGCATATCCATAAACATAACCCGATTGCAGCCGGACCGCGAGACGGGTCCCCCCAGCGACGAGCGCCGCGGCGCCATCGGGACCGAAGCGGTCGATGGTGCCCTCATCACCCTTCTTCCAGAAGAAGCGGCCGATCCAGAAGGCGGGCTTCACGAAGAGGATGGTGTAGAGCTCGTCGAAATACCATTTGTTGTACAGGAACTGGTGCAGCAGCCGGAACTGCGCCACGAACTTCGCCGGCAGGCTGGTGTTCCGGATATAGCTGTTCCACGCGAGGAACAGCCCGATCGCCATCACCGTGAACGGCATCCACTTCACCCACAGCGGCACTTCGTGTGCGGCGTGCATCAGATGTTCGTCGAACGCGAGGCTGCCCTTCCAGAACGCCATGCCCTCTTCGGGATAGATGAACTGGTGGTGGAAAACGATACCCGCGAACACCGCACCGATCGACAGAACGATCAGCGGGATGAGCATCGAAAGCGGGCTTTCGTGCGGATGAAAGCCCGCGGTACCGTCACCATGCGCCTCGTGATGATGCGCGTGAGCGTGACCGTGACCCGCGTCCTCATCCGAGGGATGATCGTGATGATCGCCGTGCACCGCATGCTGGATGTGCTCGCTCTGCTCCCAGCGCGGCTTGCCGAAGAAGGTCAGGAAGACGAGGCGCCACGAATAGAAGCTCGTGAGCAGCGCGGCGAAGATGCCGACCCAGAAGGCCACCCGCCCGCCGCCGCCCGACGCGAACGCCGCCTCGAGGATGCCGTCCTTCGAATAGAAGCCGGCGAAGCCCGCGACGCCCGCGATCCCGACACCGGTGATCGCCAGCGTGCCCATCAGCATCGCCCAATAGGTGATCGGGATGTGCTTCCGAAGGCCGCCGTAATAGCGCATGTCCTGCTCATGGTGCATCGAATGGATGACCGAGCCCGCGCCGAGGAACAGCAGCGCCTTGAAGAAGGCGTGCGTGAACAGGTGGAACATCGCCGCGCCATAGGCCCCGACGCCCGCGGCGAAGAACATGTAGCCGAGCTGCGAACAGGTCGAATAGGCGATGACGCGCTTGATGTCCCACTGCGTCGTGCCGACCGTCGCGGCGAAGAAGCAGGTCGCGGCGCCCACGAACGTGACGACACCGAGCGCGACCGGTGCGGTCTCGAACATCGGCGACAGGCGGCACACCATGAACACGCCCGCGGTGACCATCGTCGCGGCGTGGATCAGCGCCGACACCGGGGTCGGGCCCTCCATCGCGTCGGGGAGCCAGGTGTGCAGGCCCAGCTGCGCCGACTTGCCCATCGCGCCGATGAACAGCAGCAGGCAAAGGATCGTCATCGTGTCGAGACGCATCCCCATGAAGGTGATCGTGCTGCCCGCAATGCCCGGCGCAGCGGCCAGAATTTCGGGGATCGAGACCGTGCCGAACACCAGGAAGGTGCCGAAGATGCCGAGCATGAAGCCCAAATCGCCGACGCGGTTGACGACGAAAGCCTTGATCGCCGCGGCATTGGCGCTCGGCTTCTTGTACCAGAAACCGATGAGCAGATAGGATGCGAGGCCGACACCTTCCCAGCCGAAGAACATCTGGACGAGGTTGTTCGCGGTCACGAGCATCAGCATCGCGAAGGTGAAGAGCGACAGATAGGCGAAGAAGCGCGGCTGGTCCGGGTCTTCCTCCATATAGCCCCAGCTATAGAGGTGAACGAGCGCCGACACCGTCGTGATCACGACGAGCATGACCGACGTCAGCGTATCGACGCGCAGCTCCCAGTTGAACTGGAGCGCGCCCGACGAGACCCAGTGCAGCACCGGCGTCACGCCGGCCTCGCCCGTTCCCGCGACGAACGACAGGAAGATCGGCCAGCTCAAGGCGCAGCTGGTGAACAGCGCGCCGGTCGTGACCAGCTTCGATGCGAACGGGCCGATGGCGCGCTGGCCCAGCCCTGCAACAAGCGCCGCCAAGAGCGGCAGGAAAACGATCGCCTGGATCACCGGCTTACCCCTTCATCCGGTTGGCATCGTCGACGGCAATCGTGCCGCGGCCGCGGAAATAGATAACAAGGATTGCAAGACCGATCGCGGCTTCGCCGGCGGCGACGGTCAGCACGAACATCGAGAAGACCTGCCCGACGAGGTCGTTCAGCGCGGCGCTGAACGCGACGAGATTGATGTTCACCGCGAGCAGGATGAGCTCGATCGCCATCAGGATGACGATGATATTCTTGCGGTTGATGAAGATGCCGAGCACGCCGAGCGTGAACAGCACCGCCGAAACGGCGAGATAATGGCCGACCGAAATCACAGTTCCATCCCCTGCCCGACGCCCGGATCGACCAGGCGCGTCGCGTCCTCGGGACGGCGGCGGTTCTGGGCCGAGATATTCTGGATGCGTACCCCGCCGCGCTGGCGGTGGGTGAGCACGATCGCGCCGATCATCGCGACGAGCAGCACGATCCCCGCCGCCTCGAACAGGAAGATGTAGCGCGTGTAGAGCAGCTCGCCGATCTGCTGGATGTTGCTCGTATCGGTCGCGGCGGGCGCCGCGCGCGCCGCAAGATCGACCCCCCCGGCCTGCCAGGCGCCCACCGCGAATACCAGCTCTGCGGCGAGGACGATCGCGACCAGCGCGCCAAGCGGCAGATAGCGCACGAAACCGCTGCGCAGTTCGGCGAAATCGATGTCGAGCATCATCACGACGAAGAGGAACAGCACCGCGACCGCGCCGACATAGACGATGACGAGCAGCATCGCGATGAATTCGGCGCCGGTCAGCAGCATCAGCCCCGCCGCGTTGAAGAAGGCGAGGATCAGCCACATGACGCTGTGGACGGGGTTGCGCGCGAAAATCACCATCGCCGCAGAGGCGATGACGATGGTCGCGAAGAGGTAAAAGGCGATGAGCTGGATCATGTGCGCGCGCCCTTATCGATAGGGCGCGTCGGCGGCAAGATTCGCCGCGATCGCGCGCTCCCATTTGTCGCCATTGGCGAGCAGCTTGGCCTTGTCATAGAGCAGCTCCTCGCGCGTTTCGGTCGCGAATTCGAAGTTCGGCCCCTCGACGATCGCGTCGACCGGGCACGCTTCCTGACAGAAGCCGCAATAGATGCACTTGGTCATGTCGATGTCGTAGCGCGTCGTGCGGCGCGAGCCGTCTTCGCGCGGCTCGGCCTCGATCGTGATCGCCTGCGCCGGGCACACCGCTTCGCACAGCTTGCACGCGATGCAGCGCTCCTCGCCGTTCGGATAGCGGCGCAGCGCATGTTCACCGCGGAAACGCGGGCTCAGCGGGTTCTTCTCGAACGGATAGTTAATCGTCGCCTTCGGCTTGAAGAAATATTTGAGCGTGAGGGCGTGCGCCTTCACAAACTCCCACAAGGTGAAGCTTTTGACGAGATGGGCGATGGTGCTCATGCTGCGGACCTTTCGAGGTCAGATTTGCTTTGGCAATCGCCCATCAATTGTTGGGCGCCGTCTTCTAGCGTCAGAATCGCGCTCGGCCTGCCGTCAGAGATGACGTCCGATTTGCCCATCCGGAGTTTCGCTTTTCGCGCCGGTTCGATCCAATCTAGCCGACCGCCACTGAGCAGGCCGTCCCCGGATTCTTCAACGTATCGAAGCTTTCCCTTCAAACGATCTGGATATTTCACTTCGATGGTATTCAAATCACTCGCACCCGCCGCGGGCCGATATAAGTAAATCACCATCGTTGGTGGAACCGCCGCCTTCCCATAATCATCCGGCGACCGGAGCGAACAAGCGTCGGAAGCCGCTAACGCCACAAGCGCTTGTGCTGTTGGCTTTTGCTCTACTTCAACACAATACCTCGTCAGCATCAGATAGCCGGAGATCAGGAAGACCCAGAAGAGCGAAATCGGCAGGAAGATTTTCCAGCCCAGTCGCATCAGCTGGTCATAGCGGTAGCGCGGGACGGTCGCCTTGACCCAGCTGAAGACGAAGAAGAAGAAGAGGATTTTCGCGAACAGCCAGATGATGCCCGGAACGACATAGAGCGGCGCCCAGTCGACGGGAGGCAGCCAACCGCCCCAGAACAGGATCGCGTTGAGCGCGCACATCAGCAGCACGTTGGCATATTCGCCGAGCCAGAACAGCGCAAAGCTCATCGACGAATATTCGGTCTGATAGCCCGCCACGAGTTCGCTTTCGGCCTCGGTCAGGTCGAACGGCGCGCGCGCGGTTTCGGCGAGCGCCGAAATGAGGAACATCACCGCTAGCGGGAACAGCAGCAGGTTGAAGCCGAAGGCGTTGACGAAGCCGAGCCCGTGGCCCTGCTGCGCCTTGACGATGTCGTTCATGTTGAAGCTGTCGGCGAAGAGCACGACGCCGATCAGGATGAAGCCGATCGAGACTTCGTAGCTGATCATCTGCGCCGACGCGCGCATCGCCGAGAAGAAAGGATATTTCGAGTTCGACGACCAGCCCGACAGGATCACGCCGTACACGCCGAGCGAGGAAATCGCGAGGATGTAGAGCAGCCCGACGTTGATGTCGGCGAGGATCGCGCCCGAGTTGAACGGGATCACCGCCCACGCCATCAGCGCCACCGTGAAGGTGATGATCGGCGCAATCAGGAACAGCCCGCGGTTGGCGGAGCTCGGGATGATCGTTTCCTGCAGGAAGACCTTGAGACCGTCGGCGAAGCTCTGGAGCAGGCCGAAGGGGCCGACGACGTTCGGGCCGCGACGCAGCGCGATCGCCGCCCAGATCTTGCGGTCGGCATAGATGATCATCGCGACCGCGAGCATCAGCGGCAGCGCGATGAGCAGGATGCCCGCGACCGTCGCGACGCCCCACGCCCAGTTCGGGTCCATGCCCCACGAGATGAAGGTCTCGGTCATTTCTTGGCCCCGTCCTGATTACGCCAGCCATTGTGCGGACCGGGCACATCCGACTTGCTGCGCGGATTGAAGCCGCGCCACACCGCATAGCCCATACCGACGAACAGCGCGCCGGCGACGATAGGTGCGTGGATCATTCCGCCGCCTCCGCAAAGTCCGCGCCATGGACCAGCTCTTCCGAGCAGCGCTGCATCGTCGGCGACGCGCGGCAAATGGCGTTGGTGAGATAGAAATCCTTGATCGGCGACGGGATCGGTCCCTTGGCAGGCTTGGCGTCAAGCTTCGGCACCGACCAGCCGTAACCGGCAAGACCCTCGGTGCCGAGCGCGGGCACCGCGGCGATCATCGCGGCACGGCACTGGTCGAAGCTGTCGAAGCCGACCGAGACGCCGAGCGCATCGGCGAGCGCGCGAAAAATGCTCCAGTCCTCACGCGCGTCGCCGGGCGCGAACACCGCCTTCTCGCTGCGCTGGACGCGGCCCTCGGTATTGACCGTGGTGAAGTCCTTTTCGGTCCACGCCGCAGCCGGCAGGATGACGTCGGCGGCATGCGCGCCCTTGTCGCCATGATGGCCGACATAGACCTTCAGCGTCTTGTCGAAGGCGGTGAAATCGACCTCGTCGGCGCCGAGGAAGAAGGCGAGCTTCGGCTTCGCCGCCACTATGTCCTTGATGCCGCCCGGTTGCGCATAGCCGAGCATCAGCCCGCCCATGCGGCTCGCCGCCATATGGACGACGCTGAAACCGTTCCAGCCGTCCTTGACCGCGTTCACCGACTTGGCAAGCGCCAGCGCCGCGCCATGGACGCCGGGAACGGCAAGGCCGCCGCCGCCAAGGATAATCAGCGGCCGTTCCGCGCCCTTGAGCGCATCGAGCGCCGCAGCGGGCAGCTTGGCGACGAGCGAGGCGTCGTCGCCGAGCCAATTGACCTTGTAGGTCTGGTCCTTCTCGGGGCCGATCGCGAAAACCTTCGCGCCCTTCTTCCACGCTGCCTTGCGGATGCGCGTGTTGATCAGCGGCGCTTCCCAGCGCAGGTTCGTGCCGATCAGCAGGATGACGTCGGCATTCTCGGCCTCGGCGATGGTGGTATTGAAATTGACCGCCGACAGGCTCGACACGTCATAGTCGAGGCCGGTCTGGCGGCCTTCGAGCAGCGTCGAGCCCAGCGCATTCACCAGGGCCTTCGCCGCGAACATCGTTTCGCAATCGACGAGATCGCCCGCGATCGCGGCGACCGACTTGCCCGCCTTTGCCCCCTTGATTGCATCGAACGCTTCGGCCCACGTCGCTTCGACGAGCTGTCCGCCCTTGCGTATATAGGGCCGGTCGAGGCGGCGGCGGATCAGGCCGTCGACATGGTGGCGCGTCTTGTCGCTCGCCCATTCCTCGTTCACATCGTCGTTGACGCGCGGCAGCACGCGCAGCACCTGACGGCCGCGGCTGTCGATGCGGACATTGGTGCCGACCGCGTCCATCATGTCGATGCCCAGCGTCTTGGTCAGCTCCCACGGGCGCGCTTCGAACGCATAGGGCTTGCTGGTCAGCGCGCCGACCGGGCACAGATCGACGATATTGCCCGACAGTTCGCTCGCGACCGCATGTTCGAGGTAGGAGGTGATCTGCATATTCTCGCCGCGATAGATCGCGCCGATGTCTTCGACGCCGGCGACTTCCTCCGCAAAGCGGACGCAGCGGGTGCACTGGATGCAGCGGGTCATCACCGTCTTGACGATCGGACCCATATATTTCTCGGTGACCGCGCGCTTGTTCTCGTCATAGCGCGTCGCGCCGCGGCCATAGGCGACCGACTGGTCCTGCAGGTCGCATTCGCCGCCCTGGTCGCAGATCGGACAGTCGAGCGGGTGGTTGATGAGCAGGAACTCCATCACCCCCTCGCGCGCCTTCTTCACCATCGGGCTGTCGGTCTTGATCACCTGCCCCTCGGCGGTCGGCAGCGCGCACGATGCCTGCGGCTTCGGCGGGCCGGGGGCGACCTCGACGAGGCACATGCGGCAGTTGCCGGCGATCGACAGGCGCTCATGATAGCAGAAGCGCGGAATTTCCTTCCCCGCCATCTCGCACGCCTGCAAGACCGTCGCGCCCTGCGGAACTTCGATTTCTACGCCATCTACGGTTACTTTAGGCATCAGCCCGCGGACCCTTCTTTGCTCGTCACCGCGACGCGATAGGCCGCGAGCGCCATCAGCGCGCGGAGACCCGGACGATTCGTCCGCAACTCCGAACCCTGCTTGATGCAGGCGGACAGTTGCGGTGCCAGCGCCTTCATCGCGTCGCGCTCGGCGTCGCTCATCACTTCGGTACGAAACAGCGCGACGCTCTGCTGCGGCGCGCTCATCACGATGCACATCGAGATCGTCTCGAGGGTGCCGCGCGAGGCGATCGGGGTCGCTGTCCGGTCGCGGCCAAGATCGGCCGAGAGCGCGGCGTCGGTGAACTTGTCGGAGAGCAGATGCTCGGCAAGGTTGCCCGCAAAGACCAGACCGGAAAAGGCCAGCTTGCTGTTCGGCGCGCAGCGATCATGCCCCTTCGCGATCGCGCGGATCTGATCCCGATAATCCTTCGACCGATAATCCTTCGCGAGCAGCTTGGTCGCGCCCGGACGGCTGGTTTTGGCTACGCAGCCGGCGAAATTATACATCGCCTGCGCCGCGAGCGGATCGATCTTTGGCGCCGTATCTTCATCGCTCTTTGGCTCGGACTGACCGGCATTTGCCGCCAAAGTCCGGTCGAAAGGATTTGCGCCCGAGGCGTGGACCTCGCGCTGGGCGAAAGCCGGAGCGGCCGCGAGCGTTGCGCCCGCGATCAGGAGAAGCAGCTTCGTCTTCATTCGGCCGCCTCCAGCGCGCCGCCATTCTCGCGAATACGGCGTTCGATTTCGGGGCGGAAATGGCGGATCAGGCCCTGGATCGGCCAGGCAGCCGCGTCGCCGAGTGCGCAGATGGTGTGCCCTTCGACCTGTTTGGTGACGTCATAGAGCGTGTCGATTTCGCTGATGTCGGCGTCGCCGGTGCGCAGGCGTTCCATGACGCGCCACATCCAGCCGGTGCCTTCGCGGCACGGCGTGCATTGGCCGCAGCTTTCATGCTTGTAGAAATAGCTGATCCGGCTGATCGCCTGGACGACGTCGGTCGATTTGTCCATCACGATCGCGGCGGCGGTGCCGAGGCCCGAGCCGAGCGCCTTCAGCCCGTCGAAGTCCATCGGCGCGTCCATGATCTCGGCCGCGGGGACGAGCGGAACCGACGAGCCGCCGGGGATCACCGCGAGGAGATTGTCCCAGCCGCCGCGGATGCCGCCGCAATGCTTTTCGATCAGCTCGCGGAAGCTGATTCCCATCTCTTCTTCGACCACGCACGGGCGCTCGACATGGCCCGAAATCTGGAAGAGCTTGGTCCCCTTGTTATTCTCACGCCCGAAGCTGGAGAACCAGACCGCGCCGCGGCGCAGGATCGTCGGGACGACCGCAATGCTCTCGACATTGTTGACCGTCGTCGGGCAGCCATAGAGGCCCGCACCCGCCGGGAACGGGGGTTTCAGGCGCGGCTGGCCCTTCTTGCCTTCGAGGCTTTCGATCATCGCGGTTTCTTCGCCGCAGATATAGGCGCCGGCGCCGCGGTGGACGAAGACGTCGAAGTCATAGCCCGACTTGGCGGCGTTCTTGCCGAGCAGGCCGGCGTCATACGCCTCCTGCACCGCGGCGAAGAGCGTCTCGGCCTCGCGGATGAATTCGCCGCGGATGTAGATGTACGCGGCGCGCGCGCGCATCGCATAGCCCGCGATCAGCGCGCCTTCGATCAGCTTGTGCGGATCGTGGCGGATAATCTCGCGGTCCTTGCACGAACCGGGTTCGGATTCGTCGGCGTTGATGACGAGGAAGCTCGGGCGGTCGGCGCGCGGTTCCTTCGGCATGAACGACCATTTGAGCCCGGTCGGGAAGCCCGCGCCGCCGCGGCCGCGCAGGCCCGACGCCTTGATCTCCTCGATGATCGCGTCCTGGCCGCGGCTCATGAGGTCCTTGGTCTTGTCCCAATCGCCGCGCGCCTGCGCCGATTTGAGGTTCCACGGCTGGAAGCCATAGAGATTGGTGAAGATGCGATCCTTATCGGCGAGGCTCATCGGGCCGCTCCCAATTCGTCACCCCGGACCTGATCCGGGGTCCACGACTTCAGCGCTGCGATGGATGCCGGATCAAGTCCGGCAGGACGAAGGAATGAGGCGTTTGTCATCATCACCACTCCTTCCGATAGTCATGGTTGGCCTTGACCATTTCCTTCAGCGTCGTCGGGCCGCCCTCGGGCTCGCTCGTGTGGCGCTTGGGGTTCTGGGGACCGGTCTTCGGCTGCTTGCCCGCCGCCAGATCGTCGAGGATGCGGACCATCGAGTCATAGTCGAGGTCTTCGTAATTATCGTCGTTGATCTGGACCATCGGCGCGTTGGTGCAGGTGCCCATGCACTCGACCTCGGTCAGCGTGAACAGACCGTCGGGCGTGGTCTTGCCCTTGGTCATGCCGCGATTCTTGCACGCGGCCATCACGTCGTCCGATCCGCGCAGCAGGCACGGCGTCGTGCCGCAAACCTGCACATGATAGCGGCCGACCGGCGCCAGATTGTACATCGTGTAAAAAGACGCGACTTCATAGGCGCGCATGAACGGCATATCGAGCTCGGCCGCGACGAACTCGATCACCGGCACGGGCAGCCAACCCTGCGTCTCGGTCTCGGCTCCGACCTGGCGCTGCGCGAGGTCGAGCAACGGCATCACCGCCGAACGCTGACGCCCCGCGGGGTAGCGCGCGATGACGGCCTTCGCCTTCTCGGCATTTTCCGCCGTCCACGCAAAAGCGCCCCAGCGCGCGCGGACTTCGGCTTCGTCGGGGATTTGGGGTGCGTCAGCCATTTGTTACTTCCGGGCTTTTGCTTTCGCGAGATCCAAAAAAGGCATTAAGGCAAATGCTGGCTAACAAAAGAGGCCAGAGAAATGCCCTGATGGAGTCCAAATTGGGGACGTTAAAGACGTACTTTGCCGCAAACACGGCAAGTAGCGCAGCGGCGAAAACAACGCTGGCTGCTCGGGTCCAGAACCTCACCGGTCGCACTCCCCAAACACGACGTCGATCGCGCCGATGATCGCGGTGGTGTCGGCAAGCATGTGGCCCTTGCACATCATGTCCATCGCCTGGAGGTGGCTGAACGCCGTCGGGCGGATCTTGCAACGGTACGGCTTGTTGGTGCCGTCGCTGACCAGATAGACGCCGAATTCGCCCTTGGGGCTTTCGGTCGCCACATAAACCTCGCCCGCCGGGACGTGGAAACCCTCGGTATAGAGCTTGAAGTGATGGATCAGCGATTCCATCGACTGCTTCATCTCGCCGCGCTTCGGCGGCACGACCTTGCGGTCGAGGCTGGCGATCGGGCCCGAAGGCATCGCGTTGATGCACTGCAGGATGATCCGCTGCGACTGATAGACTTCCTGCACGCGGACCATGAAGCGGTCGTAGCAGTCGCCGCGCGTGCCGACGGGAATGTCGAAGTCCATCTTCGCATAGGCGTCATAGGGCTGCGACTTGCGCAGATCCCACGGAATGCCGCTGCCGCGGATCATCGGGCCCGAGAAGCCCCACGCCAGCGCGTCTTCCTTCGCTACGGTCGCGATATCGACATTGCGCTGCTTGAATATCCGATTGTCGATGACCAGGCTCATCGCGTCGCCGAACAGCTTCGGCAGCCGCGTCTCGCACCATTTGCCGATGTCGTAGAGCAGCTTTTCGGGGACGTCCTGATGGACGCCGCCCGGACGGAAATAGGCGCTGTGCATCCGCGCGCCCGACGCGCGCTCGAAGAAGTTGAGGCAATCCTCGCGCAGCTCGAAGATCCAGAGGTTCGGGGTCATCGCGCCGACGTCCATGACGTGCGACCCGATGTTGAGCATGTGGTTGCAGATGCGCGTCAGCTCGGCGAACATCGTGCGCAGGTACTGCGCGCGGTCGGGCACCTCGAGGTCGAGCAATTTCTCGATCGCGAGGACATAGCTATGTTCCATGCCGAGCGGCGAGCAATAGTCGAGCCGGTCGAAATAGGGCAGCGCCTGCAGATAGGTCTTGTACTCGATCAGCTTCTCGGTGCCGCGGTGGAGCAGCCCGACGTGCGGGTCGACGCGCTCGATGATCTCGCCGTCGAGTTCCATCACCATGCGCAGCACGCCGTGCGCCGCGGGGTGCTGCGGGCCGAAGTTGATCGTATAGTTGGTGACGGCCTGGTCGCCCGCGGTATCGGCGGTGTCGACCGGATAGCCTTCGAACATGTCGCTGCCGTGGTGCTTGACCTGAGGAGAGTCGGTCATGCGTCACCTCCTGTCTTGGGCTTGCGCGGCGCGCGCGGCTTCGCGGGCGCCTTGGGCTTGGCAGGCGCCTTTTCGGCCTTCTTCGTGGCCGGAGTCTTCGCTTTGGCGGCCGTCGTCGCCTTGGCGCCGTCGCGGCTCGTCTTCGCGGCCTTGATATTCGCCTTCGCGCCCGCGCCGGTCTGTTCGGGCTTGTCGGTGGTCTTGGGGGTCGGCGGCGGCGCCTTCTTTTCCCCCTTTTCGTCGGCGACCTTGACCTGCTGCGCGGTCATCGGCGACGGCGCACCCTTGCCCGGCGCTTCGCCGGTGCCGCCGGCCTTTTCGTCGCCCGGCAGCACATAGTCGGCGCCTTCCCAGGGGCTGAGAAAGTCGAAGTTGCGAAAATCCTGCGCCAGCTTCACCGGTTCATAGACGACGCGCTTGTCCTCTTCCGAATAACGCAGCTCGATATAGCCGGTCAGCGGGAAGTCCTTGCGCTGCGGATGGCCCTGGAAGCCATAGTCGGTCAGGATGCGGCGGAGGTCGGGGTTGCCCGCGAACAGCACGCCGTACATGTCGAAAACTTCGCGCTCGAGCCAGCCGGCGACGGGCCAGACGGGCACGATGCTCGGTACCGGCGTCGTTTCGTCGGTCGACACGCGGACGCGCAGGCGGTGGTTCTTGGTCACGCTGAGCAGGTGATAGACGACCTCGAAACGCTCGGCGCGTTCGGGATAGTCGACCCCGGCGATTTCCATCAGCTGCTGATAGTCGAGTTCATCGCGCAGCATGACCATCACACCGGCGACCGCTTCGCGGCGCACGGTTATGCTGTCCTCGCCCACGGCAAAGACATGCTCGATGAGATCCTCGCCGAGCAGCTTGTGCAGCGCGGGGCCAACGCCCTCGCGGGCCGCGATCAGGGGAGCGGGACTGGCCATCAGCGTTCGATCGTCCCGGTGCGGCGGATCTTCCGCTGCAACTGCATCACCCCATAGAGCAACGCCTCAGCAGTCGGCGGACAGCCGGGGACATAGATGTCCACGGGCACGATGCGGTCGCAGCCGCGCACCACCGAATAGCTGTAATGATAATAGCCGCCGCCGTTGGCGCAGCTGCCCATCGAAATGACATATTTGGGGTTCGACATCTGGTCGTACACGCGGCGCAGCGCCGGGGCCATCTTGTTGCAGAGCGTCCCCGCGACGATCATCACGTCGGACTGGCGCGGGCTGGCGCGCGGCGCGACGCCGAAGCGTTCCATGTCATAGCGCGGCATGTTGACGTGGATCATCTCGACCGCGCAGCATGCGAGGCCGAAGGTCATCCACCACAGCGAGCCGGTACGCGCCCAATTGAACAGATCCTCGGTCGTGGTGACGAGGAAGCCCTTGTCGCCAACCTCGCTGTTGAGATCGTCGAAGAAGCTCTGATCCGGGTTGGTTCCCGGAGCGACAGGGCTGGCGACCGGCATCTGGCCGGGCATGATGATGCTGGAGCTGCTCATTCCCAATCCAACGCGCCTTTTTTCCACGCGTACACAAGGCCGATCGCGAGTTCGGCAAGGAAGATCATCATCGTGGCCCAACCGGCCCAGCCGATTTCCTTGAGGCTGACCGCCCAGGGAAAGAGGAAGGCGGCTTCGAGGTCGAAGATGATGAAAAGGATGGCGACGAGATAGAAGCGCACGTCGAACTGGCTGCGGGCATCCTCGAACGCGGGGAAGCCGCATTCATATTCGGTCAGCTTCGCCGGATCGGGCTTGTGCGCGCCGGTCAGGCGCGCGACGCCCATCGGCAGGAAGACGAAGGCCGAGGAAAGGCCAACGGCTATGACCAGAAAGATCAGGATCGGCAGATATTGCGTCAGATCGACCATGGGAGCTCGCAGTCTGTTTTAAGGCGTTTACCACCCCTTTGTTGGGCGCGCTTTAGGCCAGCAAGCCGCGCCTCGCAAGCGCTGCGGCGAGGAAATTCGTTGCCGTTGTGACCAAAAGCACAAACGGCGCTGGAACGCGCCCCTATCCTCATGATACGCGGACGGCAGGGGTCGATATTTCGGGCCTTTGGCGCCCGTTTCGAAACTGGGGAGCTTTTATGGGACCAATTTTTCATCGCGCCCTCGTCGCAGCGGCCGCCGCACTGGCACTGTCGGCGGCGCCAGCCCATGCCGAACTGGTGAATGCGAAGAATCCCGCGACGATCAAGGCGATCCTCGAGTCGCAGGGCTGGCCGGCGACGCTTGTCACCAAGGACGGCGACGATCCCTATATCGAGAGCAACCGGAACGGCCTGAAATTCCTCGTCCTGTTCATGAACTGCGAGGACAACCGGAACTGCAAGACCCTGCAATATTATATGGGTTTCAGCGACGCGAAGGATGTGTCGCTCGACCGACTCAACCAATGGAACCGGACCAAGCGCTTCGCCCGCGCCTATCGCGATGACGAAGGCGACCCGGTGCTCGAAATGGACGTCGATGTCGATTTTGCCGGGATCCCGCGCGAAAATCTGGGCGAGACGCTCAACACCTGGTCATCGCTGATGGACAGTTTTCGCGAGTATGTTTTCGAGAAATGATGGCCACGTAGGTCAGCCCCGCCCCTCCTTCGTCACCCCGGACTCGATCCGGGGTCCATGGCTTCGACGCCGAGATGGATGCCGGATCAAATCCGGCATGACGATGGAAGAGCTACGACACGTCAGGCGTTGCGCAGCGCGCCCGCGACCAGCTTCTGAAGCTTGGAATGCACCGCGCCGCTGCCCGCGATGAATTCGCTGCGTTCGATCGCGCGGTCGCCGCCGCGGAAATCGCTGACGAAGCCGCCCGCCTCGCGCACCAGCAACATGCCGGCGGCGACATCCCAGATGTTGAGCTGGCTTTCCCAGAAACCGTCGAAACGGCCCGCCGCGACCCAGGCTAGATCGAGGCTGGCGGCGCCGAAGCGGCGGATGCCGGCGACTTCGGGCGCGACCGCGCCGAAAATGCGGCTCCACTGCGCCATGTCGCCGTGGCCCATGAACGGAATCCCGGTGGCGATCAGGCATTCGTTGAGGTGGCGACGCGACGCGACGCGAAGGCGCCGGTCGTGCAGCCACGCGCCGCGGCCACGCTCGGCCCAATAGCTTTCGTCGGTGACCGGCTGATAGATCAGCGCCGCGGTCACGTCGCCCCAGCCGCCGCCGAGCTTCGGCTCCTGCACCGCGATCGAGATCGCGAATTGCGGGATCGCGTGCAGGAAGTTCGACGTGCCGTCGAGCGGGTCGATGATGAAGCGCGGTTTGCCCGGCTCGCCCTCGATCTCGCCGGCTTCTTCCATCAGGAAGCCCCAGCCGGGACGCGCGTGGGTCAGTTCGTCATAGAGCGTGCGCTCGGCGGCCTGATCCGCCTTCGACACGAAGTCGGCGGGCCCCTTTTGCGAGACCTGCAGATGCTCGATCTCGCCGAAGTCGCGGCGCAGTTTCGTGCCGGCCTTGCGCGCGGCGCGTTCCATGACGGTGATGATGCCGGAAATGGCCATGTCAAAATCTCCACCCGCCCGAAATGCGGGCGGTGATATTCAATTAGTCGGCGCGGCGAACATATTCGCGGTCATAGACATTGACCACGATGCGCGTCCCGCTGGTGATGTGCGGCGGCACCATGACGCGCACGCCATTGTCGAGGATCGCGGGCTTGTACGACGACGACGCCGTCTGGCCCTTTACCACCGCATCGGCCTCGACGATCGTCGCTTCGATCTGCTCGGGCAGTTCGACCGAGATCGGGCGTTCTTCCCACAGCTCGAGGACGACTTCCATGCCGTCCTGCAGGAATTCGTGCGCGTCGCCGACGACATCCTTGGAGATTGTGATCTGTTCGTAGCTATCCTTGTCCATGAAGACGAGATCGTCGCCCTCGGCATAGAGATACTGGAAATCCTTGGTGTCGAGGCGGACCTTCTCAACCGTGTCTGCGCTGCGGAAACGGTTGTTGAGCTTGCGCCCGTCGATCAGATTCTTGGCCTCGACCTGCATATAGGCGCCGCCCTTGCCCGGCTGGGTGTGCTGGATCTTGGTGACCTTCCAGATGCCACCTTCAAATTCGATAATATTGCCGGGACGGATTTCAACGCCGGTGATTTTCATCGCGCACACTCGCTGTTCAAGGATGGAAAGAGCCGCCGGCGCATCGCATGCGCCGGTCACAGGAGCGCGCCCTTAGCCGCGTGTGCGGCGAAGGGCAAGCGGTGCTTGCGTCACGCGGTCGTCGCGACGGCCTTGCGCGTCCGCGCATAGCTCATCGCGACGAGGACGACGAACAGGCCGAGGCCGACGAAGATCGACGGGACATGGAAGCCGTCGCCGACGACCGCGAGCGGCGCGTCGCTGTCGGTGGCGTAGACGAGGCCGGCGTAGAAAACACCGAACAGGCTCTCGCCGACGATCATCCCCGTCGCGGTCAGCACACCCATGCGATGCGCAAATTCGGGGTTGGCGCGGCGCTCGGCCCAGCGGTCGTAAAACCAGCCGCCGATCGCGCCGATCACGACGGGCAGGATCACAGTCATCGGCAGGTAGATGCCGATCCCGATCGCGAGCGGCGGGAGGCGCAGCTTGCGCGCACGGCCCAGCAGTTCGTCGATGAGGATGAAACCGATGCCCGCAGCCACGCCGTAGCCCAGCATCGTCCAGTTGAGGTCGCCGCCAAGCACGCCCTTGGCGAGCGACGAGATCAGCCCGGCCTGCGGCGCCGCCAGCGCATTGGGCCCCGCCCCCGGCACGCCGACGAAGCCCAGCGTCTCGTTCAGAACATTGAGCACCGGCGGCACGACGAGCGAACCGAAGAATACACCGATCATCAACGCGACCTGCTGTTTCCACGGCGTTGCGCCGACGAGCTGGCCGGTCTTCAGATCCTGCAAATTGTCGTTCGAGATCGTCGCGATACCGAAGACGACGCCGGTGACGATCAGCGCATAGGCGACCATCGCCGCGCTCGCTTCCTCGCCCCCGCCGCGCCCGAGCAGGCCGACGAGCAACAGCGATGAGGCGATGATCGCGAGGATGCCGATCCCGGACACGGGCGAGTTCGACGCGCCGATCAGGCCCGCCATGTAGCCGGTGACCGACGCGATCATCAGCCCGATGACGATCACGAACACCAAGGCGCCGACGACAAGAATCGCTGCCGAACCGGCAAGCGGCCCGCCCGCAAGCACCGACCACAGCAGCCAGGCGATCGGCAGCAAGGTCAGCAGCGAACCGCCGAACACCCAGCCGATCGGAATGTCGCGCTCGCCGACCGCCAGCGCCTCGCCGGCGTTGCGCGCCTTGCTCGCCGCCATCGCCGACCGGATGCCGCCAATCACTGGCCCGGCGATCTTGAGCAGCGTCCAGATCGCCGCGACGGCGATCACGCCGGCCCCGAAGAATCGGACGTCCGCGCGGAACACGTCGTTCGCAATCGCCTCGACATCGGCGCCGCTCGCGCCCTGCGTCAGGATCGGCAGCAGGATCCACCAGCCGGTGACCATGCCGACGAGCTGCGCAAGACCGACCGACAGGCCGACAAGGTGGCCGACGCCGAACAGCGCGAAGCTGAGCCCGCCCGCCACGCCAGTCGCGCCAGTCCCGACCTTGAACCAGTGCGACACTTCGGCCGCGGCAAGCTTCATCTGGGTGAGCAAGGTAAAACCCGCGGCGACCAGACTGTTCCACAGAAGCGCCGACAGCCCCGCCTTGTTCTCGGCCGCGCCTTCGGCGCTCGCCGCGCCGACATGCAGAACCTCCGCCGCCGCGCGGCCTTCGGGATAGGGGAGATCGGCCTCGACCACCAGCGCGCGGCGCAGCGGCACCGAAAAGAGCACGCCGAGGATCCCGCCGAGCATCGTGATGGCGGTCGTCTCGATCATCGGGAAACCCTGCCAGTAACCGACCATGATCAGCCCCGGCAGCACGAAGATGATCGCCGCCAACGTGCCCGCTGCACTCGCGATCGTCTGGACGATATTGTTCTCGAGAATCGTCGATCCCGCCATGAAACGCAGGAGCGCCATCGAAATGACGGCGGCGGGGATCGAGGTCGCGAACGTCAGCCCGACCTTGAGACCCAGATAGACGTTCGCCGCCGTGAACATCAGCGTCAGCAATCCGCCCAATAGGATCGCCCGGACCGTCAGTTCGCGCATTGCCGTGCCATCGCGGCTCATAATCGTCCTTCCGCCTCTTCAATTCCGCCGTGTTGGGGTGACTTGGCGCCCCGCACAAGCAAAAAACCGACGAGACGAGGATGATTTGACGTATCGATCCAATCCCTTTCCGTCGCCCCGGAGCAAAAGGCGGCCCATGATGAACGTGGATATCCCTGACCAGCCGTCCGGTCTCCGGGCAGCCAAGCCACCGAAGCGTTCCGCTCCCTGTGCCGGGCTGTTCGGCTGGCGCAAGGAGGGCGCGCCGCCGCGGGAAGCCAAGCCGGAAAAATCGCCGGGCCGCGACTATCCGGTCGGCTGACCCTTAAGGATCGCGGCAAAAGCCTTCACTGCGGCGGCAGGCCCCTCGGGATGGCTCCAGACCGCCCCCGACACCGCGAGAAAATCCGCGCCCGCATCGACCAGCAGCTTCGCATTGTCAGGCGTGATCCCGCCGATCGCGACGCACGGCAATTCGAACAATCCTTGCCACCAGGTCAGGATCTCGGGGTCGGCGCGGTGCTCGACCTCTTTGGTCGTCGTCGGAAAGAAGGCGCCGAACGCGACATAGTCGGCGCCCGCCTCCCCCGCTTCCATCGCGAGGTGACGGCTCGCGTGACAGGTCACGCCGATCTGTGCTCCGGGGCCGAGCAGGCTCCGTGCCTCTTTCGGATCGCCGTCGCCCTGTCCCAGATGTACGCCGTCAGCCTTGAGACGCTTTGCGAGCGCCATATCGTCGTTGACGATGAAGGCGACATCCTTTGCCGCGCAGATCGCCTGCAACGGCGCCGCAAGCCGCGCCGCCTCGTGCTGGTCGAGACCCTTGACGCGAAACTGGAACGCCGCAACGGGCGCGGCGGACAGCGCGGCATCGAGCCGGTCGGGAAAGTCGCCGCCGACGTCGAGCGGCGAGATCAGGTAAAGCTGGCAAGTCGTGGTCATGGCGGGTTCATAGCGATGGCGCCAGACGTGGGCAAATGCAGAACTTGACCCGCATTGCCGCCCCGGCCCTCGCCGCCCTTCTCACGCTTTCGGCCTGCGCCACGGCGGGCCGCGATGCGCCGCTTGCCGACGGCAGCGACGTCGCGCTCGGCCAGCGCGCCTATGTCGACGGCCCGCTGGTTCAGCCGGTCGCGGTGCTGGAGGACAGCCGCTGCCCGATGAACGCGCGCTGCATCTGGGCGGGCCGCGTGAAGGTGCAGATGGTGTGGATTCGCGGCAATGGCAACAAGCAGCCGTTCGAGGCGACGCTGGGCGAACCTGTCCAGCTTGCCGATGGCCAATTCACTCTCGAATCGGTCCGGCCCGAAAAGCGCACCGACGCAACGATCAAACCCGGCGACTATCGGTTCAGCTTCCGCTTCGCCGGCGGCCTCTAGAGCACCCGCGCCAGCACGAAACCGTCCCAGCCCTTCGATCCGACCGTCTGCACGGCGGTCGCGTCGAGGCGCGAATCTCCGTGCAGCATCTCGAACAAGGCGCGCGTGCCGTCGATCCGCGGATCGCCGCTGTTCGCGTCGAGTACTCCGCCCTCGCGCACGACATTGTCGACGACGATCGTCGTACCGCTGCGGCCGAGCCGGATCGCCTCGGCCACATAATGGGCGTTGCCCTGCTTGTCGGCGTCGATGAATATGAAATCGAACGGCTCGCCCGGCACCATCGCGGCCAGACTATCCTTCGCCGGACCGACGCGGATATCGACCCGGTCGGCCAGCCCGGCGCGTTCGACATTTTCGGCGGCGACGCGCGCGTGCGTGCGGTCTATCTCCAACGTCACCAGCAGGCCGCCCTCGGGCAGCGCCCGCGCCAGCCAGATCGTCGAATAGCCGCCAAGCGTTCCGACTTCGAGAATGCGGCTTGCGCCCGCCATCTGCGCGAGCAGGAACAGCATCTTCCCCTGCGGCGCCGACACGTCGATCGGCGGCAGGCCCTGCTTCTCATTGTTGGCGAGGGTGGTGGCAAGCGCATCGTCGGCGCCCAGCAGTTTGCCGACGATATATTCGTCGACGGCTTGCCATCCCTCTCCCTTCACATCAGGCCACCGAGGCCGCGTGAATTTCGTCGATCGCGCCGCCCAGCGACGCATTGAATTCCTCGTCGCTCATCTGGTGGCGCAGGTCCTCCAACAGCGCGCGGCTGAAGCTCGCGATGATGCCGGGGTTCTTGGCCAGTTCGACGCAAGCCTCGGGCCGCGCAAAACCGCCCGACAGCGCGACGACGCGCAGCACCTTGGGATGATCGACCAGGGGCTGGAACAGCCCCGCCTCGGTCGGCAGCGACAGCTTCAGCATGACCGGCGCGCCGGTCCATGCGTTGAGCGCGGCCAGCGTTTCCTCGAGCAACAGGCGGTCAGCGGCGCCGCGCTCGGCGCTCTTGATGTTCACCTCGGGCTCGATGATCGGAACCAGCCCATGCGCCGCGATTCGCGCCGCCTCGGCGAACTGCTGCGCGACGATCGCCTTGATCCCGGCGGGGTTGGCAAGATTTATGACGCTGCGCATCTTGGTGCCGAAAACGCCTTTGGCGACCGCGCGTTCGCACAGCGCATCGAGCCCCGGATTGGGCTTCATCAGCTGGACGCCATCGGCTTCGTCCTCAAGCCCCTTGTCGACCTTCAGGAATGGCACGACGCCGCGTTCCCACAATAGCGCCGGAACCGGCTTGCCGCCCGCTTCGCCGTCCATCGTGCGCTCGAACAGGATCGCACCGATCACCTTCTTGCCGTTGAAGCAGGGCGCGGTCACGATGCGGCTGCGCATGTCGTGGATCAGGCCGAACATCTCCTCGTCGTTCGAATAGGCATCTTCCTCTATGCCATAGCCCTTGAGCGCCTTGGGCGTCGAACCGCCGCTCTGGTCGAGCGCGGCGATAAATCCCTGCCCCGACTTGATCTGTTCCAGCATCTCGGCATTGGCGGTCGTCATAAACTCTCCGTGACTTTGCATAGGTATGCGGTGGCGCGCATAGCTTCCCCGCTTCGGGGATGCAAATGCGAGAAAACAACTAGATTTTGAGCGCGTTGACGCCCGGCAGCGGTTTGCCTTCCATCCATTCGAGGAAAGCACCGCCCGCGGTCGAGACGAAAGAGAAATCATCAGCGACGCCGGCATGGTTCAGCGCCGCAACGGTATCGCCGCCGCCCGCGACCGAAATCAGCGAGCCTTCGCGGGTCAGCGCGGCTGCCGTCTTGGCGAGCGCGACGGTCGCGGTGTCGAAAGGCGGCGTCTCGAACGCGCCGAGCGGGCCGTTCCAGACGAGCGTGCGGCAGTTCTTGAGCACGTCCGCCAGCGCTTCGACCGCGGCGGGGCCGACGTCGAGGATCATCTCGTCGGCCGCAACTTCATGGACGTTGACGGTACGCGTCGGCGGATTGGGCGCGAATTCCTTCGACACCACGACATCATACGGAAGATGGATCGTGCAACCCGCGGCATCGGCGCTGTCGAAGATCGCGTTGGCGGTATCGACAAGGTCATGCTCGCACAGCGACTTGCCCACATCGACCCCGCGCGCGGCCAGGAAGGTGTTCGCCATCCCGCCGCCGATGATCAGATGGTCGACCTTGCCGACAAGGTTGCGCAGCACATCGATCTTGCTCGACACTTTCGCGCCGCCGACGACCGCCGCCACCGGATGCGCCGGATTGCCGAGCGCGGCGTCGAGCGCCTTCAATTCGGCCTCCATCGCGCGGCCAGCATAGGCGGGCAGGCGGTGCGCGACGCCCTCGGTCGAGCCATGCGCGCGGTGCGCCGCCGAAAAAGCGTCGTTGACATAAAGATCGCCGACCTCGGCCAACGCGTCGGCGAAAGCCGGATCATTCGTCTCTTCGCCGGGATAGAAGCGGGTATTTTCGAGCACCGCGACGTCGCCCGGCGCGAGGACGGCAACGCCCGCCTTCGCGCCCTCGCCGACTGCTTCGGGGATGAACATCACCGAATGGCCGAGCACATCCTCGACCCCGCCCATGACGAGGCTCAAGGATTGCGTCGGGTTCTTCGCGCCCTTGGGTCGCCCGAAATGGGCGAGGAGCAGGACGATTGCGCCCTTGTCCGAAAGCTCGCGGATCGTGGGCATCGCCGCCTGAATCCGCGTCGCGTCGCTGACCGCGCCATCGATCATCGGGACATTGAGGTCGACGCGCACGAGCACGCGCTTGCCGGTGACGTCGCCGATATCGTCGAGGGTCTTGAAGTTCACCACTTTTCCTCGCTCCAATCCTGAAATGCTCCCCCGCGAAAGCGGGGGTCCATCACCTGCGCTCTCGTTGCCCACTGCGGTTCGCGCGATTTCGATATGGTCGGAGATGGGCCCCCGCTTTCGCGGGGAAACATCAAAATATCGACTTACAGAAACTTGGCGATCACGCCCGCGGTATCGACCATGCGGTTCGAGAAGCCCCATTCATTGTCGTACCAGCTCAGCACGCGCACCAGCTTGCCGTCGATGACCGCGGTTTCGAGGCTGTCGATGGTCGAGCTCGCGGCATTATGGTTGAAGTCGATCGAAACCAGCGGCTCGTCGGTATAGCCGAGCACGCCCTTCAGCGGGCCTTCGGCCGCCGCCTTCAGCACCGCGTTTACCTCTTCCTTCGTCGTGTCGCGCGACGGCGTGAAGGTCAGGTCGACGACCGAAACATTCGGGGTCGGCACGCGGATCGACGAGCCGTCGAGCTTGCCCTTGAGTTCGGGCAGCACCAGGCCGACGGCCACGGCCGCACCGGTCGAGGTCGGGATCATCGACATCGCGGCGGCGCGGGCGCGGCGCGGGTCGCTGTGGATCTGGTCGAGTATCTTCTGGTCGTTGGTATAGGCGTGGATCGTCGTCATCAGGCCGCGCTCGATCCCGATTGCCTCGTGCAGAACCTTGGCGAAGGGCGCGAGGCAATTGGTGGTGCAGGAGGCGTTCGAGATGATCCGGTGATCGGCGGTGATCTTGTCGTCGTTGACGCCATAGACGACGGTCAGGTCGACTTCCTTGGCGGGGGCCGAGATCAGCACGCGCTTCGCACCAGCGTCGAGATGCTTTTGTCCGCCGGCCTTGTCGGTGAAGAAGCCGGTGCATTCCATCACGATGTCGATGCCGTTCGCGGCGTGCGGCAGCGCGGCGGGATCGCGCTCGGCGGTCACCTGGATACGCTTGCCGTTGATGATCAGGTCGTTGCCGTCGACTTCGACGCTGCCGTTGAACGGACCATGCACCGAGTCATGGCGAAGCAGGCGGGCATTCGCCTTGGCATCGCCCAGGTCGTTGATCGACACAAGTTCGAGGTCGTGGTCGGTCCGCTCCAGAATGGCGCGCGCCACATTGCGGCCGATGCGTCCGAAACCGTTGATTGCGACTTTCACTGCCATGTCGAGGAGTCCTTTCTGCGTGTGGAGGCTTGGGTCTTACGCGCCGAGCCGTGCCAGGATCTGGGGTGTGATAGCATCGGCGGTAAGGCCGAAATGCCTGAATAGGTCTTCGATCGGCGCCGAGGCGCCGAAGCTGTCGATGCCGAAGCGGAGGCCGTGACGGCCGGTGTAGCGCTCCCAGCCGAAGGTCGTGCCCGCCTCGATCGAGACGATCAGCGTATCGTCGGGCAGGATATCGGCCTGATAGGCGGCGGCCTGTTCGTCGAACAGCTCGGTCGAGACCATCGACACGACGTCGGCACCATGGCCGGCGGCTTCGAGCTTGTCGGCGACTTCGAGCGCGAGCGACACTTCGGACCCGGTTGCGACCAGCACCACCTTGCGCGCCGCCGAAGCGCCGCGCAGGCGGTAACCGCCTTTCGCGCTAAGATTTTTCGTGACGTCATGACGCAGCGGCGGGAGGTTCTGCCGGGTCAGCGCGAGCAGCGTCGGACGGCTTTGTTGCGCCAGCGCGATTGCCCAGCATTCGGCGGTCTCGACTGCATCCGCGGGGCGCATCACGAGCAGGTTGGGCATCGCGCGTAGCGACTGGAGATGTTCGATCGGCTGGTGCGTCGGCCCGTCCTCGCCGAGGCCGATGCTGTCGTGCGTCATCACATAGACGACACGCTGTTTCTGGAGCGCCGACAGGCGGATCGCCGCGCGGCAGTAGTCGGCGAAGACCAGAAAGGTGCCGCCATAGGGCACGACGCCGCCGTGCAGCGCCATGCCGTTCATCGCCGCGGCCATGCCGAACTCGCGAATACCGTAATAGATATAGCGGCCCGCATAATCATTCCTGGTCAGCGGCTTGGTCGACGCGGTCTTGGTGTTGTTCGAGCCGGTCAGGTCGGCGCTGCCGCCGACCAGCGACGCGATATCGGCCGTCAGCGCGGTCAGCGTGTTCTCCGACGCCTTGCGGGTCGCGACCTTCGGCGGCTCGGCGACCAGCCCGTCGAGATAGGCTTTGAACGCATCGCCCGGCGCTATCTTGCCGCTCAGGCGATCCTCGAATTCCATTTTCTTTTCGTTGCTTGCGAGGCGATCATTCCATTCGGCGTGAAGTTTCTTGCCCTTCTCGCCAAAGCCCGCCCACGTCGCCGCGACATCGGCCGGAATGACGAACGGCTCGGCCGTCCAGCCCAGCGTCGCGCGAGCAGCGGCAACCTCATCGGCGCCCAGCGGCGAACCGTGCGTCGCCGAGGTGCCCTGCTTGTTCGGAGCCCCGAAGCCGATCAGCGTCTTGCACGCGATCAGCGACGGGCGGTTGTCAGCCAGCGCACCGTCGATCGCGCGGCGGATATCGGCCGGATCATGCCCGTCGCAGCTCTCGACATGCCAGCCGGTGGCGGCATAGCGCGCCTTCACATCCTCGCTCGTCGACAGGTCGGTCGCGCCATCGATCGTGATCTTGTTGTCATCCCACAGCACGATCAGCCGTCCGAGCTGCAAATGCCCAGCTAAACCAATGGCTTCGTGGTTGATGCCTTCCATCAGGCAGCCGTCGCCCGCGATCACCCATGTGCGATGATCGACAAGATCGTCGCCATAGATCGCGTTCAAATGCCGCTCGGCGATCGCCATGCCCACCGCGGTCGCCAGCCCCTGGCCCAGCGGCCCCGTCGTCGTCTCGACGCCCGCGAGCTCGAAATTCTCGGGGTGCCCCGCACACGGGCTGCTCAGCTGGCGGAAATTGCGGATCTCATCGATCGTCGGGTGCGCATAGCCCGCGAGATGAAGCGTCGCGTAAGCGAGCATCGAACCATGGCCCGCCGAGAGGACGAATCGATCGCGGTCGGCCCATTTCGGATCGGTCGGGTCGAACTTCAGATAGTCCGAATAGAGGACCGTCGCGACATCGGCCATGCCCATCGGCATCCCCGGATGACCGCTGTTCGCGGCCTGTACGGCATCCATCGCAAGCGCCCGGATGGCGTTGGCGAGCTGGCGTTCGGGCAGTGTCATGGGTCCCCCGGGACAGGAAGTGAAGATGACGGGATTCGGTGGGGACAGCCCTTTGCGGCGGGAGGGGCAGGAGTCAACCGCCCGCGGCATAAAATAGCGCGCATTTCGGTACGGAGAGGCGATTGCACCCCTCCGCCGGCGCTGCTAACCCTTGGACATGGAACTCGATCTCGACGAATCCAGCCTCGCCATTGGCCGCATCGAACGGGCGCTCAGCCGGATCGAAAAGGCGCTGACCGAACGCGCGAACCGTCCCGCCCCCGAACCCGCAGCGAATGACCAATCGGCGCTGAAGGCCGAGGTCGTTGCCGTGATCGGCGAACTCGACCGGCTGATATCGGAGGCGAAGCATGGGTGACGTAAAGCTCAACATCGCCGGGCGCATCTATGACGTTCACTGTGAGGACGGCCAGGAGCAGCAGCTTATAGGGCTTGCCGCCATCGTCGACGAAAAGGTGCGCGCCATGCCCGGCGGCACCGAAACGCGCCAATTGCTCTTCGCGTCGCTGATGCTGGCCGACGAGGCGATCGAGGCGAAGGGCAAGGCCGACAAGGCCGAACCTCAATCCGACTCGCTCCGCGCCGCCGTGGCGCTCGCCGAAAGCCGCGAAGCGCAAGCGCGCGACGAACTCAAATCGGCCCTCAGCGAGCTCAACGCACTCAAAAAAGCCAATGCTGACGCCGTCAACACCCCGACGCGCAACGACCGCGCGCTGCTGCAGATCGCCGATCGTATCGAGGCGCTGGCCGAAAAGGTCGAGCAAATCCCTTGAGCCGAGGGCCCGCGCACCCTACATAGGAGGCGGCGGGAACTGCCCGGCACGAGCCGTTGCGAAAATCCCTGAGGCGATACATCATCCAAGGGAGCTGTCCCTGCCCGGACCCTGGTCCGACGTACATGGCCCCCACCTGACGTTACTGGCGTCAGAGGATCTTCCGGCAACCGACCCATGGTGGTCCCGCCACCCACCCGCCAAGCGCGGCAGAAAGACCGGATCAGGGCGATGACAGACCGATCCGATAGTCTTTCAAATAAAAAGAACGCATTACGGGAAAAACTTCGATTTCGTTGTAAACATTTTGCGGCGAATCTCGACCCTATGGCGCGGTTTGCGGCGTTCAGGAGCTTGCCAGCCCCACTCGCGGATTTGACGGCAGCCGCCCGGTGCATCGCCGCCTATATCGCGTGGCGCGACGAGCCGGACATTCTCCCGATGTTAACAGGCGTCCAGATGCTCGCCTTGCCCCATCACGCAGGGCGCGTCGCCACAATGAGCTTTCGCCGCTGGCGGCCGGGCGATGCGCTGGAGCGCGGGCCGTGGGGCACCGAACAACCCCCGGAAACCGGCGAATCCGTCGTCCCTGACCTCATCTTCTGCCCCCTTCTCGGTTTCGATCGCGCCGGAGGGCGGCTAGGACAAGGGGGCGGGCACTATGATCGCTATTTCGCCGCCCACCCCGGCATCCCGCGCATCGGAATCGCATGGTCGGTGCAGGAAGTTGACACTGTTCCGACCGAACCGACCGACGCGCAGCTCGACGCCATATTGACCGAACAGGAATTCATCGTGATCGGAGACCGCCTGTGAGCCCGCCCCTTCCCGACCCGCAGCCAAGCTGGCGCAAGCCCGCGGGCATGTTCCTGATCCTGCTGCTGATCGCGATCTGGGCGACGGGTGTCGTCGCGCTGTCGCCCTGGGTCGGCGAATGGCCGATGCTCGTCCAGGCGGTCTTTTATCTCGTCGCAGGCATCATCTGGGTGCTGCCCTTGAAGCCGCTGCTGCGCTGGATGGAGCTCGGACGGTGGCGCGGCTGAGAAGCCGCGCCAGTCCATAAATTCCGATCGGGGAATGTCCCAAGCTGCGGTGGCCATTTCGCCCCGAAGGGCAGGAAATGGCGCGAGTGACGGGGCTCGAACCCGCGACCTCCGGCGTGACAGGCCGGCACTCTAACCAACTGAGCTACACCCGCGTGTGCTTGGGAGAGGCGCCAATATGCGCCGCGCTCCGGCCTGTCAACCGTCGCCCTCCTCCTTTTTTCGATTTAGCCGATCGCGTACCTCTTCGGCGGTAGTCAGCGTGCCATGTTCGAACAGGAAACCCGCCAGATCGGGCGTTCCTGTCGATGCGAGGATGGTCTGCAAAATCAGCAGAAGCGGCACCGCGAGCAGCGCCCCCGGCGTACCCCACACCCATCCCCAAAAGCTCAGGGACACGAGAATCAGCAGCGGATTGATGGTCAGCCGCTTGCCGAGCACCAGCGGGGTGACGAGATTCGCCTCAACCAGATGGACGCCGATGAAGAGCAGGGCCGGCAACAGCGCGAATCCCACGGCATCGAAGGTCATCAGACCGCCGAGCCCGAGCAACGCGGCCGCAACGATCGGTCCCAGATAGGGCACGAAATTGCAGATGCTGACAATCCCGCCCCACATGAAGGGCGACGGCATCCCGAGCGCCCACAGCAGCAGCGAGACGACAAGCCCCAGGATCGCGTTGATCATCGTGATCGTCGCCAGATAGTCCGCGGTCGCATCGACGACATTCTGGATCACGCGCGCGGTCTGCATCGCGCCGTCGAAACTGCCGCGGCGGCGGATCGTCGCGCGCCGCAATCGCGTCCACCCGGACAGAAAGAAAAAGATCACGAGCACAGCGAAGAAGAGCTGGATCGCCGCCGATGGCGCCGCGGAGATGAAATAATCGACGACCGACGACGGCGCGGTCGCCGCGACCGCCTGCGCGGTCGCCTCGGTCCCCGTCGCGACCGAGGTCAGCGTCCGGTCGACGAACTTCTGCAGGCTCGAATAGAAATCGATGAGCGGCGCCAGATTGCTCTGGATGCGCGGGATCGATTCGGGAATGCGGGCGAACCAGCCGGTCGCAGGCAGGACGATGATCGCCAGCGCCGCATTCACCAGCGCCACGAATCCCGCGAGCGCCAGAAATGCAGCGAGCGCCGACGGCAACCCCCGCCGCTCGAGCCATTCGAGCAGCGGAACGAGCGCAATCGAGACCACGATGGCGGCGGTGAGCGGCAGGAAGAATTCGGCTCCAGCCTTCAGCGCAAAGGGAAAACCCAGGCAGAAGCTGGCACCAAGGATCAGCGCAAGCGCGGCGAGCAGCCGGTCGCGCCGGAAATCGTCGACCTCGATCTGGCGCAGGGTTCTCGCGCGCGCAGCATCCGCTTTCGTCCTCCCCCTGTCTTCAGCCACGCCTCGAGCCTCCCGGTTAACCGCTTCTTCTTACGCGAGCTTCGGCCGCCGCGCCACCCGGCCGTATTTGCCGCGAAATGCGCATGCCGTCTGTCCCCATTTGAAGCAGATTGCTGATTTCTACCGGAATTTTAACCAGAAATTACCCTTTTTCGCCGATGCCAAAGACCAAGGACCAGCATTTGGAGTCAAAGATCATGGTGAAAGCGCCTGTGGGGGGCGCGAGGCATCATAAGCTTCTACTTCCCTCTTCAACCCTTGCGCTCGCCGTGGCGCTGATGACGCCCATGCCGGCGGCAGCAGCCGGCACGCTCGCGGGCACGACCATCAGCAACACCGCAAGCGCCAGCTTCGACAATGGCTCGGGAAACCAGACGATCAATTCGAACACCGTCGACATGCGCGTCGACGAGGTGCTCGACGTCGTGGTCGCCGACCAGGCAACCGACGTCCCGACGACCCCCGGCGCGACGAACCAGGTTCTGACCTACCGCGTTACGAACACCGGTAACGGGCCCGAAGCCTTTGCGCTCAGCACGATCGCGAATGTCGGCGGCGACGACTACGATCCGGTTGTCACCCAGATCTACATCGATGCCAACAACAACGGCACCTATGACGCCGGGACCGACACCCTCTATGTCGCGGGATCGGAAAGCGCGCTGCAGCCCGACGCGACGATGACCGTCTTTGTCCTCGCGACGACCCCGGGCAGCGTCACCGACGGGAATCGCGGTATCGTTACGCTCGTCGCGGCCGCGAAGACAGGAACCGGCGCGCCCGGCACATCCTTTGCCGGCCAGGGCGAAGGCGGCGGCGATGCGATTGTCGGCTCTACCGGCGCGGACGGTCAGGACAATGGCAATTTCCTCGTTTCCGCCGCGACCGTCTCGCTCGTCAAATCGGCGACGATCGTCGATCCCTTCGGCGGCAGCGAACCGGTTCCCGGTGCGATCATCACCTACACGATCACCGCCACCATCGCCGGGTCGGGGTCGGTGAGCGGGCTGGCGATCAACGATAATATTCCCGCCGACACTGCCTATGTCGCCGGATCGATCACGCTCGGCGGCAGTCCGCTGACCGACGCCGCAGACGCCGACGCGGGCGACTATAACGGCACCCGCATTCACGTCGGCCTCGGCACCGTTGCCGGCGGCCAGACCCGTACCGTCACCTTCCGCACGAGGATCAACTGATGCGAAAGCTCCTTATCCTGTTGCTCGCGATACTTGCGCCGGCACCGGCGTTCGCCGCCAACCAGGTCGCGCTCGACAACAATGTGTTCGTCGAACGCGTCTCGACCGACGCCAGCGGCAAGCAGCGCGTATTGCTCGAAGAACCGAAGGTCGTCGTTCCCGGCGACCGGCTGGTGTTCGTGCTCAACTACCGCAACGCGGGTGGCGAGCCTGCCGACAAGTTCGTCATCACCAATCCGATGCCGTCGGCGGTACGCTTCGCGGGCGCGGCCGACGCCAGCCCGATCGTCTCGGTCGACGGCGGCAAGGCATGGGGACCGCTCGATACGCTCTCGGTCATCCAGCCCGACGGCACCCGCCGTCCGGCGCAGCCCGCCGATGTCACGCACATCCGCTGGGCGTTCCAGAAACCCATTCCGGCGGGGGGCACCGGAAAGCTCATGTTTCGGGGGGTCGTCAAATAATCTTTTGAAGTAAGCCGCTTAACGGTTGCCGGCGGTGGGGAATTTGGCGACCAGCAAAGCCTGGGGATTCAGCTATGACCAGCAAGCTGACTTACTGGGGTTCCATCGGTCTGGCAGTGGCGTTCGGCGCTGCTGCCAGCCCGGCCTATGCGGCCGGGACCACCGCGGGAACCTCGATCACGAATACAGCAACCGTCAACTATCAGGTGGGCGGCGTCGCTCAAGGCGCGCAGACCGCTTCGGATACGTTCACGGTCGACCGCAAGATCAACCTGACCGTCGCCGAGGTGGGGACCGTCACGACCAATGTCGTACCGGGACAGACCAACGCGGTCACAACCTTCCAGCTCACCAATAACTCGAACGAGGTGCTCGACTTCGCGCTCGTCGCGTCGCAGATCACCGGCGGCACCGCCTCGCATGGCGGCACCGACACGTTCGATGCCACGAACGTCCGCATCTATCGCGACAGCACCAGCGGCACCGTCGGCAGCTGGGACGCGGCCGACACGCTCGTCACCTATGTCGACGAACTCGCCGCCGATGCGTCGGCGACCTTGTTCGTCGTCGCCGACATTCCGACGGGCCTCGCCAACAATGCTGTCGCCGGGGTCACGCTCCGCGCCACAGCGCGCGAAGGCGGCACCGCGAGCACGCAGGGCGCTGCGATCACCGAGACGGCGGGTGCCAATACATCGGGCAAGGACACGGTGTTCGCCGACACCGCCGGCGTCACCGGCGACGCCGCGCGCGACGGCTCGCACAGCGATAACGACGACTATACGGTGCAGACGGCGACACTGGCGGTCACAAAGACAAGCCGTGTCATTTCGGATCCGTTCAACAACACGACGAATCCGAAGCTGATCCCAGGCGCCGTCGTCGAATATTGCATCGCGGTCGCGAACAGCGGCAGCGCGGCGGCGACTTCGGTCGCGATCACCGACCCGGTCCCGGGCCAGCTGACGTTCAACGCAGGCACCATCCTGCTGAACGGCACGGTCACGGGCAGCACCTGCAACGCCGACGGCACTGCCGGCGGCAGCTACGCGGCGCCGAACGTGTCGGGGACCATCGCAACGATCGCGGCGGGCGCCACGCGCACGCTTGTCTTCCGCGCGACGGTCAACTGATCCGGCGGGGCAGCGGAAGGCGTCCGTCGTGCTTCCGCTGCCCGTCCTTGGGCCAGCGATGCAGTGTCACCGGAAATATTTGTCGTTCGTGACCGCCGCGGTCGCGGCAGCGCTGCTGCCCGCGGCGCCGGCGGCCCATGCGCAGGTCATTTCCAATACCGCCACGGCCGACTGGACCGACAATGGCCGCGCCGGTCAAACGCTGTCGAACCGCGTCGACGTGACCGTCCGGTCGCGCCCGCCCGAACAGCCGGTGATCCAGACCTATCGCCTGCTCGAAAACGGCGGCAACAAATCGGCGCCGCTGCGTCCCACGCAATGCGGGGGCTCGATCATCGCCGCAAGCGCCAGTACCGGCAATCTCATCCAGCTCGCCGGTGTCTATGCCAGCGTGCCGACCAACCCGGCGTCACTCCAGAGCAGCAACGCGTTTCGCGCCGGTGAAGTGCTGGTCGTCGGCCTCACCCTCGCCTCGGCCAATACCGATCCGAACGCGGTCGATACCCTGCCGGTCGTCCTTGATCTTGCCAACGGCGATCGCGAACAGATCACGCTTACCGAGACCGCATCGAACAGCGGCGAATTCACCGGCTTCATCAACACGATCGGCGTGCCGCCCGCCGTCGTCCAGGGCGATTGCCGCCTGTCGGTCAATCCAGGATCGCCGCTCCAGCTTCGCGTCACCGATCAGGCGAACGCCAGCCTGGTTGCCACCGCGACGATCGATTTCCTCGTCGATCCCTTCGGCATCGTGTTCGACAGCGGCGACGGATCGGCGGTCGCGGGCAGCCGCGTCACGCTGATCGACGCCGCGACCGGCCAGCCCGCGCAGGTGTTCGGCGACGACGGCGTATCCGCTTACCCATCGACCGTCGTTACGGGTCAGACCGTCACCGACGGCAGCGGCAGGCTCTACAGCTATCCGCCGGGCGACTATCGCTTTCCGTTCGTCGCGCCCGGCACCTATCGCCTGATCGTCGAGCCCCCCGCGCCCTACACCGCACCGTCGACGTCAAGCCCCGCGGACCTCGCGCCGCTGCGCCGTCCCGACGACGGCCTGCCCTTCACCATCACCGATGCGAGCTACAGCCGCACGTTCACGCTCGACAGCCCCGCGCCTGTTCGCGTCGACCTTCCCGTCGACCAGCCCGGCCTGCCGCTGATCCTGCGCAAGACGACCTCGACGCAGTCCGCCGCGCCGGGCGACGTCGTCCAATATCGCATCGAAGTCACGAACCGCGATGCGCGCCGCTCGACCGGCGCTGTCACCGTCAGCGACGCTCTGCCCGCCGGGATGCGTCTGCGCCCCGATACCGTGCGCGCCAACGGCCAACGGATCGACGCCGTCGCGACCGCCAACGGCCGCGATTTCACCGTCAGCCTGCCCCCGCTCGCGCCCGGCGCGACTGCCCTGCTGACCTATATCGCCGAAGTGACGGTCTCCGCCCAGCCCGGCAACGCGCTCAACCGCGCAAGCGCCGTCGACAACCGCCGCACCGAAAGCAACATCGCCGAAGCGACCATCGCGATCAAACGCGACCAGCTCGGCGACCGCATGACGATCATCGGCCGTATCACCGATGGCGGCTGCAGCGTGAACCCCGGCAAGGCACCGGGCATCGCGGGCGTCCGCGTGATGCTGCAGGACGGCAGTTACACCGTCACCGACGAGGATGGCCGTTACCATTTCGAGGGCGTTCGTCCCGGGCTCCATGTGGTCCAGATCGATCCGTCGACCCTGCCGCTCGACCGCGAGGCCATCGATTGCGCGCGTTCGACCGCAAGCGCGGGCAGCACGATCTCGCGCTTCGTCGAGGGGCGCGGGGGCTCGCTGGAGCGCGCCGACTTCCGCGCCATTGCGGTCGCCCCGCGAGCAGCGCCAAAAACCGCGGCCTTCGAAGCGCCCAAGCCGGTCGGCGACCCGGAAGCCGCAGGCGCGAACCGCAATTGGCTTGCGGGTCAGGCGCCGGGCATCGGCTGGCTCTTCCCCGAAGCCGGCCATAATCCGCGCACCAAGGCGATCCGCGCGGCGATCAAGCACGCACCGGGCCAGAAGGTGACGCTGACGATCAACGGCAAACCCGTCGATCCGCTCACGTTCGAAGGCACGAGCAAGTCGGCCGACGGGCTGGTCGCGGTCAGCCTGTGGCGCGCCGTCGAGATCCGCGAAGGCGAGAACAGACTAGTCGCGCAGGTGACGGACGAGAATGGCGCGGTGCTCGAAACGCTCGAACGCAGCGTCCATTATTCGATCACCGCGATGCGCGCGACGCTGATCCGCGAAAAGTCGGTACTGATCGCCGACGGCGTGACGCGTCCGGTGATCGCGGTGCGCCTGACCGACCGCGACGGCAAACCGGTCCGTTCGGGCCTGACCGGCGATTTCAGCGTCCCTGCCCCCTATTATCCCGCCGTCGAGGCCGATGCACAGCAGGCGCGGCAACTCGCCGGCCTCGAACGCGCGCAGCCGGTCTGGCGCATCGATGGCGACGACGGCATCGCCTATATCGAGCTCGAACCGACGACCGCGTCGGGCACACTGACGATGGATTTCAATTTCCGCGACGACAAGGTGACGCGCAAGCAGACGATCGAAACCTGGCTCGATCCCGGCAATCGTCCGTGGACCGTCGTCGGCTTCGCTGCCGGCACGATCGGTTACAACACGCTCGACGACCGCATGGAGCCCGTCGCCGAGACGCTCGACGATCTCAATGCCGACGCCCGCCTCGCGCTCTATGCGAAGGGCCGCGTGCAGGGTAAATGGCTGATGACGCTGTCGTACGACAGCGACAAGGACAAGGATGACGCACGCTTCGGCGGTGTGATCGATCCGCGCGCCTATTACACCATCTACGCCGATCGCAACGAGACACGCTATGACGCCGCATCGGTGCGCAAACTCTATCTGCGCCTCGAACGCCCGCAATTCTATGCGATGTTCGGCGATATCGAGACCGGCATCGCCGAACCGCAGCTCGCCCGCTACCGGCGCGCGCTGAATGGCGGCAAGGCCGAGTATCGCGGCCGCAACCTCGCCGCCACCGCGTTCATTGCCGACACGCCATACCGCTTCCGCCGCGACGAGATTCAGGGCAATGGCCTGACCGGCCCCTACCAGCTCCGTGCGCGCGACATCCTGCCGAACAGCGAACGCATCGTGATCGAAACGCGCGACCGCCTGCACAGCGAGCGGATTGTCGAGAGCGTCACGCTGACGCGCCACGTCGATTATGATATCGATTATCTGGCCGGCACGCTGCGCTTCCGCAGCCCCGTCCTCAGCCGCTCGTCGATCCTCGATCCGCAGTTCATTGTCGCCGAATATGAGGTCGACGGTGTCGGCGAGCGCGTCCTGAATGCAGGCGGGCGGGTCAGCTACCAGTCGAGCGACGAAAAGCTGCGCGTTGGCGCGACCTTCATCCATGACGAGGACAATAGCGCCAAGACGAACCTCGGCGGCGTCGATGCCCGCTATCGCCCCAACGTCGATACCGAAGTACGCGCCGAATATGCGATGAGCGACGCAAAGGCGAGGAATGGCAGCAGCACTGCCGCTGCCGGCACGGCAAAGGCGTGGCTGATCGAGGCCGAACACCACAGCCGCAACGCCGACTTCCTTGCCTACGTCCGCGAACGCGAAGCGGGCTTCGGCACGGGCCAGCTTAACAGCGGCGAGGATGGCACACGCAAGTTCGGCTTCGACGCGCGCCTGAAGGCAACGCGCAATCTGTCGGTGACCGGCAGCGCCTGGCAGGAAGATTATCTCGACGTCGATGCGCGCCGCCGCGCCGCACGCGCGCTTGTCGAATATGACAACGGCACGACGCTGATCCGGGCCGGCTTGATGCACGCCGACGACCACCTGTCGGACGGCTCGCGCAACACCTCGAACATCGTCCAGCTCGGCGCGACGCAGCGGCTATTCGACAAGAAGCTCGAACTCGACGCCCAGACCGAATTCGCCCTCGGAGGCAAGGACGCGAGCGTCGATTTTCCGACCCGCCACCGCATCGGTGCGCGCTATGCGGTGACGCGCGACGTGAACCTCGTCGGCAGCTATGAAATCGCCGATGGCGACACAGTGCGCGCCCGCACCGCTCGCATCGGCTTCGATCTTGCGCCGTGGGCTGGCGCACGACTTCTCGCGACTGCGAACCAGCAGGAAATCGGCGAATATGGGCCGCGCAGCTTCGCCGCCTATGGCCTGTCGCAGTCATTGAAGCTCGACGAGCATTGGTCGGTCGACCTGTCGCTCGACGGCAACCGCACGATCGGCGGCATTCGCGCCAGCGACGTGCTCAATGTCGACCAGCCGGTCGCATCGGGCGGCTTCCTGGGCGACAACGGCACGCTGACCGAGGATTTCACCGCGATCAGCGCGGGGGCGACGTATCGCACGCAGCGCTGGACGATCACCGGCCGCGCCGAATATCGCGATGGCGAGCTGGCCAACCGCTATGGCCTGACGCTCGGCGGCCTCCGCCAGCTCGGCGAGGGCCAGGCACTCGGCGCGCTTTTCACCTATGCGAAGGCCAGCGGCAGCGGCTCGACCCCGACGACCGAAGTCATCACCTTCGAGGCAAGCTGGGCGCATCGCCCCGCCGACTCGCAGATTTCGTGGCTCAACAAGAGCGAGTTCCGCTCGGACAAGGTTCGCGATGCCATTGCGGGTCAAGCCGGGCCGATCGGCGGCGCCGTGCTGACGATCGACGGCGACGCGACGAGCCGCCGCCTGCTCAACAGCCTGTCGATCAACTGGACCCCGCTCGGCAACCGCGGGATCGGCAGCGGCAACAATTGGTACGAACGCGCCGAAATCGGCCTGTTCTGGGGCACGCGCTACAATTTCGACCGCTTCAGCGCCGACGATGTCGAGGGCTGGTCGAACCTGCTCGGCGCCGACGTCCGTTTCAACCTGACCGAGAATGTCGATGTCGGCGCCTCGGGCACCGCCCGCATCGGCACCGGCGGCGACACCCTCGCGTGGGCGGGCGGCCCGACGGTGACGCTGGCTCCGATGAAGAACGCCAACATCACCTTCGGCTATAATTTCGCCGGCTTCCACGACCGCGACTTCGAAGACGCGCGCTTCTCGCGGTCGGGGGCCTATGTCACCTTCAAGCTGAAGTTCGACCAGACGAGCTTTGCGGGGCTCGGCCTCTAATCGGCGAACAGCAAAACCGGCGTCTCGATCAGCTTCTTGAGCGCCTGCACATAGCTTGCGGCGTCCCAGCCATCGACGACGCGGTGGTCGCAACTGATCGACAGGTTCATCAGTTTGGCGCGGCGAATGTCGTCGCCGTCAAACACGGGGCGTTCGACGATCTTGTTCGGGCCGATAATTGCCACTTCGGGGCGGTTGATCACCGGCGTCGTTGCAATGCCGCCGAGCGGGCCGAGCGACGTAACCGTTAACGTGCCACCGGTCAGTTCCTCGACCTTCGCCTTTCCGGTGCGCGCAGCTTCTGCCAAGCGGCTGATTTCGCTCGCGAGTTGCCAGACATTCTTGTCCTGCGCGTCGCGGATCACGGGAACCATCAGCCCTGCGTCGGTCTGCGTCGCCATGCCGAGATGCACCGCGCCGTACCGCGTCACTACGCCGCCTTCGTCGTCATAGCGCGCGTTGATCATCGGAAACTCAGGGATCGTGCGGCAGATCGCGACGATCAGGAAGGGCAGCATCGTCAGCTTCGGACGGCCGCCGCGGTTGGCGTTGAGGTCGGCGCGCATATCCTCAAGCGCGGTGACGTCCATTTCCTCGACATAGGTGAAGTGCGGGATCGTGCGCTTCGAGGCCGCCATATTCTCGGCGATCTTGCGGCGCATCCCGATGACCTTGACCGGTTCGTCGGCGCGCGCACGCGATGCGCCGGGCGCATGATAGCCCTGCCCGCCGTTATACCGCAGAAACGCGTCGAGATCGGCGTGGCGGACGCGGTCGCCGTCGGCATGCACCTGACCGAGATCGACCCCGAGATCGCGCGCGCGCGCGCGGACGGCCGGAGATGCAAGAACAGCGCGACTATGAGCCGCCGGAGTTTCAGGAGCCGGAACTGGCTCGGGCGCCGTAGCGGGCGCGGGTGCTGGAGCAGGCGCAACCTCGACAACCGTAACCTCCTCGGTTCCCGGTGTTTCCGCGACGATTTCTTCCTCGACCGGCGTATCGGCGGGCGGCGCGTCGTCAACGCCCTCGCCTTCGGTCTCGATCACCGCGAGCGTCGAGCCGATCGACACCATGTCGCCGACCTCGCCCGCCAGTTCGACGACGATCCCCGACACCGGCGATTCCATTTCCACGGTCGCCTTGTCGGTCATCATGTCGGCGAGCTGCGAATCTTCCTCGATGCGGTCGCCGACCCGCACGTGCCAGGCGACGATTTCGGCCTCGGCGATGCCTTCGCCGATGTCGGGCAGACGGAACGAAAAACGAGCCATGGCGATCAGTCCTTCAGAATCTTGTCGAGCGCGGTCGCGATGCGCACCGGTCCAGGGAAATAGGCCCATTCAAGGCTGTGCGGATACGGCGTGTCGAAGCCCGTGACCCGTTCCACCGGCGCCTCGAGATGATAGAAGCAGCGCTCCTGCACCAAGGCGGCGAGCTCGGCGCCGAAGCCCGAGGTTCGGGTCGCTTCGTGGATGATGAGGCAGCGTCCGGTCTTCTTTACCGAGGCCTCGATCGCGTCGATGTCGAGGGGCAGCAGCGTGCGCAGGTCGAGGATTTCGGCGTCGATGCCGCGTTCCTCGACCACCGTCTTCGCGACATGAACCATCGTGCCGTAAGCGAGCACGGTCACCGCCTCGCCCGCACGCACCGTCGCCGCCTTGCCGAGGTCGATGCGATAATAGCCTTCGGGCACCGCGCTCGCCTGATGCCTCGACCAGGGCTCGACCGGCCGGTCGTAATAGCCGCTGAACGGGCCGTTGTAGATGCGCTTGGGTTCGAGAAACACGACCGGGTCATTATCCTCGATCGCCGCGATCAACAGGCCCTTTGCGTCATAGGGATTCGAAGGAATGACGGTTTTCACGCCGCAAATGTGGGTCATGATGCTCTCGGGCGACTGGCTGTGCGTCTGACCGCCAAAAATCCCCCCGCCGAAGGGGGTGCGCACCGTCATCGGGCAGATGAAGTCGTTCGCCGACCGATAGCGCAGCCGCGCCGCCTCGCTGACGAGCTGGTCGAGGCCGGGATAGATATAGTCAGCGAACTGGATTTCGGGGACCGGACGCAGGCCGTAGGCGCCCATCCCGACCGCGACGCCGATGATGCCGCATTCGTTGATCGGTGTGTCGAACACCCGCGTCTTTCCGTGCTTTTTCTGCAGGCCCGCGGTCGCGCGGAAGACGCCGCCGAAATAACCGACATCCTCGCCCATCACGACGGTGTTGGGGTCGCGTTCGAGCATGATATCCATGGCGCTGTTGATCGCCTCGATCATGTTCATGGTCTTGGTATCGGCGCTCATCATTCGGGCTTCCAGTTCGGGCCGAACTTGGCCTCTTGCTCGGCGAGCATCTGATCGCATTGTTCCTTGAGGTGCCAGGGCATCTCCTCGAACACGTCCTCGAACATCGTCTCGAACGGCTGGTGCATTCCGTGACCAAGAACACCGAGCTTTTCCGATTGTTTCTGGGTCGTCTTTACCAGATCTTCGAGCTCCCGGGCCTGCGCCTGATGGCGTTCATCGTCCCATTCGCCCAGCACTTCCAGATGCTGCTTCAGCCGCGCGATCGGATCGCCAAACGGCCACGCGGTCGCCTCGTCGGCGGCGCGGTAGGCACTCGGATCGTCGGACGTGCTGTGCCCTTCGCTACGATAGGTGAAATGCTCGATCAAAGTCGGGCCGTTGTTGGTGCGCGCGCGATCGGCCGCCCACTGCGTCGCGGCATAGACCGCAAGCGGATCGTTGCCGTCGACGCGCAGGCCCGCGATACCATAGCCCACCGCGCGCGCCGCGAAGGTCGTCCGCTCGCCGCCGGCGAAGCCGGAAAAGCTCGAAATCGCCCACTGGTTGTTCACGACATTGAAGATGACCGGCGCATTATAGACGGTCGCGAAGGTCAGCGCCGAATGGAAATCCCCCTCGGCCGACGAGCCCTCGCCACACCACACGGTCGCGATCCGTGTGTCGCCCTTCGACGCCGACGCCATCGCCCAGCCGACCGCCTGCGGATATTGCGTCGCCAGATTGCCCGACACGCTGAAAAAACCATGCTCGGGCGCCGAATACATGATCGGCAACTGGCGGCCGAGCAGGTGGTCGCCGCGGTTCGAATAGATCTGGTTCATCATCTGGATCAGCGGATAATCGCGCGTGATCAAAATGCCCTGCTGGCGATAGCTCGGGAAGCACATGTCCGACCGGTCGATCGCCATCGTCGAAGCGACCGACGTCGCCTCTTCGCCGGTGCATTTCATGTAGAAGCTTGTCTTGCCCTGCCGCTGGGCACGGAACATGCGCTCGTCGAAGGCGCGGGTCAGCATCATGTAGCGCAGCATCGCACGCAAGCGCTCGGCCGAAAGCTTGGGATCCCACAGCCCCTTCGCAACCCCGTCGAAGTCGAGCACGCGGACCAGGCCGTAGCACATATCGCGCATCGCATCGGGCTTCGTATCTTCACTCGGGCGCGGCGTCGCATCGACCGCCGGAACGACGATATCGCCGAAGTCGGGCGTGTCGCCGGGGCGATAGCGAGGTTCGGGAATATGGAGCGAGAGCGGCGGCAGATTGCTCGCCGGTCGACTGTCCGACTCAGGCATATCTTCTTCCCTTCGGCCGCGAATCGCGTGCCTAGTTATATTTCAGCGTGACGACATATTATTACGGTCGCCATACGAATGCAACGGCAGCGATCAGACCGCGACAGGTGCGGGAATATGCGCTTGCGGTGCATAGGCGTCGACCGCGAAATCCTCAAACCTGTAGCCGAAAATGCTCGAGGGCCGGCGAAGGATGCGCAGCTTGGGCGCCCCCTGCGGAACGCGTCGCAGCTGCTGTTCGACCAGCTCGGCATGATTGAGATAGAGATGAACGTCGCCGCCGGTCCAGACGACTTCGTGCGCGGTGAGATCGCATTGCTGCGCGATCATCCGCGTCAGCAGCGCGGCCTCGAAGATATTGAAGGCAAATCCCAGCCCCAGATCGCACGAGCGCTGGAACAGCAGGCACGACAATCCCCCGTCGCTGCGGACGTGGAATTGATAGGTCATGTGGCACGGTGGCAAGGCCATGCGGTCGAGGTCGGCGACGTTCCAGCCGGTAAAGATGTGCCGCCGCGACCCCGGATTGGTGCGCAGCGAGTCGATCAGCGTCGCAATCTGGTTGTAGCCTTGGCCCGCGCGGCGGAAGAGCCCGTCGCCCACCGGTTCGTAGCGCGGCCAATTCACCCATTGATGGCCGTAAACGGGGCCGAGATCGCCCCATTGCGCCGCGAAATCTTCGTCGGCGACGATCCGTGCCTCGAAATCCCCGGCACTGATCTCGTCGCCGGTCGCGCGGCGATATTTGTCGAGCGGCCAGTCGGTCCAGATCCGGACCCCCTGCGCCACCAGCGACCGGATATTCGTGTCGCCGGTCAGGAACCACAGCATCTCGCGCAGAGCGGTTTTCCAATAGACGCGCTTCGTGGTCAGGAGCGGGATCGCATCGTCCACCAGCGAGAATCGCATCGTCTCGCCGAACAGCGACCGCGTGCCAACCCCCGTGCGGTCGACGCGCTCGTCGCCCTCGACCCAGATGCGGCGCATCAGGTCGAGATATTGCAGTTCATAATGGATGGATTCGGGCAAGACTCGCTCCTCGCTTTCACCGTCTTTGCTAGGCCGCCCCGCGCCGCGCTACAAGGGGCGCGGCCTCGCGGACGGACCTATTGTCCGATACGGCCCAATCCCGTCTTTCGCCGCTTCGTTATCGGCCGCATGAGCAGCCCGGTGACCCTGATCGAGCCCATCGGCAAGCTGTCCCGATCGACGATCGCGGCCGGCTTCATACCGCGCGAGGCGGAGGACGAGATCGCGCGCCTGCTGTACCGCCCGACGATCCCCGCCGATCGCGAAATCATGATCCTCGCAGGCTTCGACGCCTATGCCCGGCTTGCCAGCTTCCAGCGCATTGCGGGCGAGGCAACCGACCGATGCGTCATCACGCCGCAATGCTGGCACCGGCTGCTCGGCGGCCGTGTCGTGGCGGTGCAGATGGCGCACAACCACCCGTCGGGAATAGCGCGGCCGAGCCCCGCCGACCTGCAATGCACGCGCGAAGCCGCGCAGTTCCTGCGGCTTGTCGGCATCGACCTCACCGATCATCTGATTTTCGTCGAAAGCGGACATTTCAGCTTCCGCAATGCCCTGCTGCTCTAGACCGAACAATCGTGACCGCCATGCCGATTGGCGCTTGATGTTCGCAAAATGCGCGTCTAGAGGACCGCCCTGCCCTCGCGCCGGACTACCGGCGCCGGATCGGTCGGGGAGTAGCTCAGCCTGGTAGAGCACTGTCTTCGGGAGGCAGGGGCCGGAGGTTCGAATCCTCTCTCCCCGACCAGTATCTTTTGTAATCAACAGACCTTGTAACGCGCGGCGACTATCCCTAGATTGTCCCCACGCCGTCGTGGTTTTCCCCCTTTCCATTTCGGCGAGTGCCCCGTCGTTCGACGCGGGCGCGTCCTCCCTGGACCCTGGCCACCTCGTACTTCGGTACGAGGTGGTTTTTTATTCGGCAGCGAGCGGCACCTCGTCTTCGCCGGGCGCAATGCCCGCCAGCCGGTCGATCAGCCCACCGAACCATTCGGACATCCGGACAACCGCCTCATGATCGGGGGATCGGTCCGAGCGAAGATAGAGACTGCGGTCGATCTCGATCTGCACCGCGTGGATCGACCGGTCCGGCCGGCCGTGCGCCGACACGATATGCCCCCCGGCATAGGGCTGGTTCCGCGTCACCGCGACGCCCAGCCTCTCGGCGTGCTCGACGACAGCGTCCGTAATCCGGTCATCGGCGGTTCGTCCGAAACGGTCGCCGATGACAATCCGCGCGCCGTGACCCGACTGACCGGCGGGAATCGCCGGCATACTGTGCAGGTCGATGAGAACGGCATGGCCGAACCTGGCGCGCGCGCGCACCAGTTCGCGCGACAGCGCCAGATGATAGGGGCGGTGAAAGGATTCGAGCCGCCAGTTCAATCCATGCCGGTCGATCGGAAATCGCCAGAGGGAACCGCAATCGGCAAGTCGCGTCGGGATGACGCCCAGCCCGGCGCGTTCCTTCCGTCCAGGTGCGGAAAATTGCGCGCGCAGCGGTAACGCGACATCTCCGGGCGCCATTTGCCCTTCGCCGCGATTGCAATCGGCGACCGCACGCGCCCATACCGCCTGGACGACCGTCGCCCCGCGATCGGCGGCTTGCCCCGCGATCAGGTCGCACCAACTGTCTTCGAGCCGTTCTAGCTGCTCCAGCCCGACACGCGCGGCGGCCAGTATCTCGGGCGGATAGATGCGCCCGGCGTGGGGAATCGACACGATGACGGGGCCGCCCGACGCGGGCCGATTGACAGCGATGGCGCTGGACGGAATGCTGAAAAGGGTCATTGCGGGAAGCGTGGCAAAAAAGGAGAAGCAAATCCAGCCGCGCCGCAATTTGTTAAATGTCTCCCGCTATAGGACAGTTTCACCACGGACGGCGCCGGGAACGGGCGCCATGAAGGACCAGGGAGCGTATTTCGGGCCATGATTCGCATTTTGCTCGCGGAAGATGATGATGTGATGCGCGAGTATCTGGCGCGCGCGCTGACCAGCGCCGGCTATCATGTGACCGCCGTCGATCGCGGGACCGAGGCCGTGCCCTATGTCGAATCGGGCACCTTCGACCTGCTGCTGTCGGATATCGTGATGCCCGAGATGGACGGTATCGAGCTGGCGCAGCACGCCGCCAAAGTCGCGCCGCAAACGCAGGTGATGTTCATCACCGGTTTTGCCGCCGTGTCGCTCCGCGCCGAGGAAAATGTGCCGCAGGCGAAGCTGCTGTCGAAGCCCTTCCACCTCAAGGATCTGGTGCGCGAGGTCGACAGCCTGTTCGGGCGCGCCGACCAGTCGCACCAACAATAACGACGCTTCTTCGCGCGAAGGGGTTGCAAAGCCCGGCGGAGGAGATTAGGGGGCGCGTCACCCCAAGGGATGGGCGTGTAGCTCAGTGGTAGAGCACTGTGTTGACATCGCAGGGGTCGCAAGTTCAATCCTTGCCACGCCCACCATTAAAAACGCCGCCGACCCAATGGGTTGGCGGCGTTTTTGCGTTCAGGCCATGCCCTTCGCCAGATCGCCGCGCGAGGCGTCGCCGATCTGGCTGCCGCCATCGCAGTCGAGGATCGTGCCGGTGATATAGCCCGCGGCCGGCGAACAGAGGAACACCGCCGATTCGGCGACCTCGGCGATCGTTCCCCAGCGCTTCATCGCGATGCGGTCATAATGCGCCTGACGCGTCCCGGCGTCGGGCGCGAGGCGTTTCATTCCTTCGGTATCGGCGATCGGTCCCGGCGAAATACCGTTCACGCGCACGTCGGGGCCCCATTCGAGCGCCAGGACGCGAATCAGCTGGTTGATCCCGGCCTTCGCGGCGCAGGCATGGGCCTGCAGCGCCGAAGCGTTGACCGCTTGCCCCGCCGTGATCGCGATCAGCGATGCCCCGGGCCGCTTCAGCAGGTCATGGCATCCCCGGAACACGTTGAAAGTGCCATTGAGATCGATATCCACCACCGTGCGGAAGGCGTTCGCTGACATGCCGAGCACCGGCGCCAGAAAATTGCCCGCTGCGCCAGAGATCACGATATCCATCGGCCCGAGTCTGTCGGCGACGGTCTCCATCACGCCGCGGATCGCGGCATAGTCGCGCACATCGCCCGACAGGCCGATTGCCCCCGGTCCGATCTCGTCTGCGGCACGGCGCGCCTTGTCGGGGTCGCGCCCCGCGACCGCGACCTTGGCGCCAAGCTCGGCGAAGCGCTTCGCAATGCCCAGGTTGATGCCGCTCGTGCCGCCGGCAACGAAGGCCGTCTTGCCCGCAAGCAGATTGTCCCGAAATGTCGTCATGCGCCTGCCGCTCCCTTCCCGATGATCGCGACCGGGCTTGACGGATGCCATTCAGTCGCCTTTTGAAACCCGATCAGACAGCAAGGACGACAAGATGGCAAGCGGCCCGACCTCGAACAGCATCATTTCGCAGCGGCTGAAGCTCCATTATGTCGATTGGGGCAATCGCGACGCGCCGCCGCTCCTGCTTGTCCACGGCGGCCGCGACCATTGCCGAAGCTGGGACTGGGTCGCCGAGAAGCTCGCCGATCGCTATCATGTCATCGCGCCGGACCTGCGCGGCCATGGCGACAGCGCTTGGGCGCCCGACGGCAATTACGAGATGGGCGCCTTCGTCTATGACCTCGCGCAGCTCATCCACCAGCTCGATCTCGCGCCGGTGACGATCGTATCGCACTCGATGGGCGGCAATGTCTCGTTGCGTTATACCGGCCTCTATCCCGATAACGTCCGCAAGCTCGTCGCAATCGAAGGACTCGGCCCCTCGCCCAAGGTTCTGGCCGAGCGTGCCGAGACGCCCTTCGCCGAACGTTTTCGCGGCTGGATCGACAAGAAGCGCCAGGCGGCGGGCCGCACGCCGCGCCGCTATGCGACGCTCGACGACGCGCTGGCGCGGATGATCGCCGAGAACAGCTATCTGACCCCCGATCAGGCGCGCCACCTGACGATCCATGGCATCAACCGCAACGAGGACGGCAGCTGGAGCTGGAAGTTCGACAATTATCTGAACGTCTGGCCGGTGGTCGACCTTCCGCAGAGCGACATAGAATCGCTCTGGTCAGCGATCAGCTGCCCGACGCTTCTTCTTTATGGCGCCGACAGCTGGGCTTCCAACCCCGAAAAAGACGGACGCATCGCGCATTTCAATACCGCTAGAGTGATCGAATTCGAGAATGCCGGTCACTGGCTGCATCACGACCAGTTCGACCGGTTCATGTCCACGCTAGAGGATTTCCTCTAAACGGCATGGCGAAGGCGGACGAAGGGCGTTCGCCGCGGATGTTGTCATGGCCTATACGGGGCAGATAACCGGACGTCAGCGGCTTCTCGCTGGCAGCGCCGCGCTGCTCGCGGCTTTCGCGATCGGCACCGGCCTTGTCGGCGGGCTCGACCTCCATGTCGTTCGCGCCGCCAGCGAGGCGATCAGCGCCATCGCCATCCCCGCGCCGAAACCTCCGCAAGACGTCATCGTGCCCGCCAAGACGCAGCACGAGAAGGCAAGCGGCAAGGCATCGGCCGCCAACAGATTTGCAAGAGCAGCCCCCGTCGCCGCCCCCGAACCCAGGCTGCCGCCACCCGAACCGCCTCCGGTCAGCGCCGCCCCCCGGCCAGGCACGGGCAGCGATGCGTCGGCCGGGGCTACCCCCGTCCCCGGTCCGGGATCGGGCTCCGGCGGGCGCGGCGACGGGACCGGCGCCGGCGGTTCGGGCAGCGGCACCGGTGGCGGCAGCAAGGCGGCCTGGCGCAGCGGCACGATCCGCGACAGCGACTATCCGCGCGAAGCCAGCCGCGCCAGGGTTGGCGGCGAGGTCGAGGTTCGCTTCACCATAGAAGCGACCGGACGGGTGACGGGATGCCGCGTCAGCCGATCGAGCGGCGATGCGTCGCTCGATGCGACGACCTGTCGGCTGATCGAAGAGCGCTTTCTCTTCAAGCCCGCGACGAACGCGGCGGGCGAAGCGATCCGCAGCCCCTATGGCTGGCGGCAGACCTGGTGGCTCGAGCGACGTAACTGAAGCCCCTTGACGACGGCCTCAGCGCCCACAGAAATTGCGACAATATCGCGAACCATTATCAATAGCGGTTGACACTGCGAACGACTCTCAATAGCGGCGTGGACGACCAAACCAAAACAAGGGGGTTATCCGTGAAAACTTCGTCCGCCTCGTTCCTCGCTCTCTCCTGCGTGGGCAGCCTGATCAGTGCTCCCGCGCTCGCTACCGAGGCCGATGCCGCGCAGGACGCACCCGGCGGCCGCACCGACATCGTCGTCACCGGCAGGCTCGCGACCGAAGTCGAATCGCCCAAATCGACGGCGCCGCTCGTCGATACGCCGCAGACAATCACCGTCGTGACGCAGGAGGCGCTGCGCCAGCAGAATCTGCTCACGCTGCGCGATGCGCTCGCCACGATCCCCGGCATCACCTTCGGCGCTGGCGAAGGCGGTGGCGGCTATGGCGACTCGATCAACCTGCGCGGCTATTCGGCGAACAACGACCTGACCGTCGACGGTGTCCGCGACAGCGCCCAGTACAGCCGCACCGACCCCTTCAACCTGCAGCAGATCGAAGTCTATAACGGCGCCAACTCGGTCTTCAACGGATCGGGCAGCGTCGGCGGCACGATCAATCTCGTCAGCAAGATCCCGTTCTCGCGCAGCGCGACGACCGTGCAGGCCGCGGTCGGCACCGACAATTATTACCGTGCGTCGGTCGACAGCAACTGGCGCCTGAACGACCTGATCGCCGTCCGCCTGAACGCCATGTATCACGAGAATGACGTTCCGGGCCGCGACGTTGAATCCTATCAACGCTGGGGGGTCGCGCCGTCGATCACGATCGGTGTCGACAGCGACACCAGCCTGACGCTCGCCTATATCCACCAGGACGACGACAATACGCCGATTTATGGCGTGCCCTTCTTCCTCAGCGGCGTGAACGACGGGCCGCTGCCGGGGGTCGACGACAGCGACTATTTCGGCATCGTCAATCTCGACGAACAAAGGACGAACGTGAATCGCCTGACCGCGACCTTCCGCCATGCGTTCAGCGAGAATGTGTCGATCCGCAACCTTACCCGCTGGCAGCGTGTCCACCAGTATAGCCAGACGAGCGCACCGCAGGGCGTCTTCTGTCTTGCGAATGGCCTGCAGCCGGTCGGGTCGGGACCGAATACCACAGTCGGTATCGCTTGCCCCGCAGGCCAGAACACCCCCGGTACCTATTATCCCAGCGGTCCGCGCGGCCTCGTCCGCGATCAGGTCAACGACCTGCTCCACAACCAGACCGACCTCACCGTCGTAACCGGAGAAACGGGAGGCACGCGTAACACACTGGTAATCGGCGCCTCCATCTCACGCGAAGACTATGAAATCACGACCGCATCGCTGGCGCGAAACCCCGATGGTTCAGCGGTGACGCTGCCGCCGATCAATCTCTTCAATCCCGACACCACATACACCGGCCCGATCAACTTCACCGTTACGGCACGGTCGAAGGGCCGCAGCAACAACAAGGCGATCTACGCTTTCGATACGCTCGAACTCGGCACCATGTTCGAGTTGAACGCAGGCCTGCGCTACGAGAGCAATCGCGCCGAGTTTCGGAACATTCCGCTGCTCGTCGTCCCGCCGGGCACGACCGCGCTGACGCCGGCGCAGCGCGAACCGCAGATCAGCGACGAAAATCTCTTCTCCTATCGCTTCGGCGCCGTGTTCCACCCGATCGAGAACGTCAGCTTCTATGGCGCCTATGGCAACGCCAGGACGCCGTCCTCGGCTACGGTGCGTCTCGGCTGCGGCGTGATCCCCGCGACGGGCGCCGCCGATCCCTGCGCTGTCGCCCCGGAAAAGGCGCGCACTTATGAAATCGGTGCCAAAGCCGAGTTGGCGAACAAGAAGCTTCTGCTGACCGCCGCTCTGTTCCGCAACGAACGCACCAACTTCCGCACGCCTTCGAACGACCCGTCGCTGCCGAACTCGCTTCAGGTTCTTGACGGCGAATCGCGCGTCGACGGAGTTGCTATTGGCGTGACCGGCAATCTCACTCCCGAATGGGCGATCTTTGCCAACTACACTTACCTCGACAGCAAGGTAAAGCAGAGCGTCTCCGACTTCTGCCTCACCTCGCCGGGCGCGACAGGCTGCAGCAACAGCGTTGCGATCCCCGACCCGCAGGCCGGCGATCGCCTGATCCAGACCCCGAAACATTCGGGCAGCCTGTTCACCACCTACGCCTTTCCGTTCGGCCTCCAGATCGGTTATGGCCTGACCTATCAGGGCAGGTTTGCAACCAACCAGCGCAACCTGCTCCAGCGTACGCAATTCATGGTCGACGACTATCTCATCCATCGTGCGTTTGTGTCGTATGACTTCAACAACGGCTTGGTCGCGCAGCTCAATGTGACCAACCTGACCAACGAGGATTATTACACCGGCGTCCGCAACAATGTGAACGCGACGACCGGCGTCGTCACCGGCGGCTGGGCCACCCCCGGCGATGCACGCTCGGCGGTGTTCAGCCTCTTCTACACCTTCTGATCGCAAACGGGCGGGCACGGCGCATTGCCGTTCCCGCCCTTTTCTGCCTAGAAGCGGCGCCATGATCCGCATCATTCCCGACGTACTCGACGCCGACGGCGTCGCCCGGCTCCGCGCCATCCTCGACGCCGCCGACTGGATCGACGGCAACGAAACCTCCGGCCCGCAGGCGGCGCTCGCCAAACGCAACCAGCAACTCCCCGAATTGGGCGAAGCCGCGGCCGAGGCAGGACGCCTGGTCCTCGATGCGCTCGGCCGCACGCCAATGTTCATCGCGGCAGCGCTTCCGCTCAAAATCTACCCGCCCTATTTCAACCGCTACGCGGGCGGCGAGACGTTCGGCGATCATATCGACAATGCGATCCGGATGCGGCGCGGCAGCGATTTCCGGATGCGCGCCGACCTCTCGGCGACGCTCTTCCTCGCCGATCCCGGCAGTTACGAAGGCGGCGGCCTCGTCATCGAAGGCATGACCGCGCCGCCGGGGCTCAAGCTTCCCGCCGGGCATATGGTCCTTTACCCGGCGAGCACCGTCCACCGCGTCGAGCCGGTAACCGCCGGCGCGCGCGTCGCCAGCTTCATGTGGATCCAGTCGATGGTGCGCGACCAGGGGCAGCGCGACCTGCTGTTCGACCTCGACATGGGGGTACAGGGCGCGGCGATGACGCTGGGCCAGGGCGACGCGACCGTCGTGCGGCTGACCGGCGTCTATCACAATCTGCTGCGGCGCTGGGCTGACAGCTAACCCAGCATATCGCGCCACGCGCGCGAGGTGAACTCCCGGTCGCCGCGGAGGATCGATGCCGCCAACCCGCGCGCGTCCGCCAGCGCAATTCCCTGATCCGGGCCGAGCACCGTAAGCGCGGTCGCCCAGCCATCCGCCATCATGCAGCTGCGATGGAGCACGGTCACCGACGAGACACCGTTGACGATCGGCTGGCCCGAGCGCGGGTCGAAGCTGTGCGAATAATGCCGGTCGCCGACAGTAAAGCCGCGCCGGTAGCTGCCCGACGTCGCGACCGACAAATCGTGCAGCGCGATGCGCCATGGCTGCGCCGACGACGTCGGCGGCGTTTCGGTATCGACCCACCAGGGCTGACCGTCGGGCCGGATTCCTTCGCCCCTGAGCTCGCCGCCGGCTTCCAGCAGGAAATGCCGCACGCCGTTACCAAGCAGCCACTCGGCCGCCAGATCGACGCCATAGCCCTTGGCGATCCCCGAAAGGTCGAGGAACGCCCCCTCGCCGCGACGCAATCGCGACGCGCCGGCGTCCCATTCGATGCTGCGGTCCGCTTCGTCACCATCGGCGGGCACCGCGTTCACCGGCCCCGTGCTGCCGAAGCCCCAGCGCTCGGTCAGATCGCCCAAGCACGGGTCGAACGCCCCGCCGCTAACCGCCGCAATCTCGAGCGCCGCCGAGACGACATGCGCGAGTTCGGCGGGCACGCGGCGCCATTCGCCCGCAGGCGCGCGGTTGAAGCGCGACAGATCCGATTCCGGCTCCCACTGGCTCATCTGCGCGACGACAAGGTCGAACGCCGCCTGCACGCCCGCCATCGTTCCTGCCGGCGGCGAAACGGCGTGCAGCGACCAGCTTGTCCCCATGGTCTCGCCGGCGAAGGAGGTGATCGCCGCGCATGCATCGCGCCCCGCGAAAGCCGCAGGCGTCAACGCGCGCGGAATCAGGATGCGGTCGGTCAGGGCGCCAGGACTTCCAGCGTCGTCACGTAGCTTGCCCGGCGCGCGATCGGCGGCGGCGCGCCTTCTTCGCCGCCCGCTTGCGGCGTCGTGACGTTGAGCCAGTACATGCCGGGTTCGGCCCAGCTGATCTCGACCTTGCCGTCGGCGCCGGTCTTGAGGTGCATTTCGCCCAGCTGGTCGCGATAGCGGATGCCGCCGGGGATCACCGTCACCGGCAGATCGGCCGCGGGCTTGCCGTCGAGCAGGAACTGGAAGGTCGCCGCCTCGCCCGCGATCAGGTCGTTGGGATGCGTCACCGGAACGAGCTCGATGCCTTTGCCGGTCGGCTTGAACAGCGTCGTCGTCGGCTCGCCCACCGTCACGAAAATCTCGTTGCGGTTGTTCGCCTCGGCGGTCTTCACGTTGGTCGCGCCCGCGGGAACCCGCTCGGCGAGATTCGCGGTCGTCGTGCCGCGCGGCAGGCGCTCGGTCTTGCCGTTGAGGTCATAGCTGCCCATCAGCATGTCGGCGACCGACGCAATGCGATAGGTGCCTTTCTGCGTCAGATGGACGTCGAAGGTGCTGCGATAGCGGCCCGTCGCCTTGTTCTCGATCGTGACCTCGGTGCCATCGGGCGCCCACGCCTTGACCGCATCGAGCCGCAGCGGCTGGTGCTCGAAATAGAAGAGGTCGTTCGAAACCGCGGCGTCGACCGCCACCCACACATCGTCGCCCGACAGCACCGTCGACGACGGCATCATCCACTGGCGATGCGCGCTCGCGGGAACCGCCGCCATTGCCGCGATCGCGACCGTCGCGACCAAACCCAGGATCTGCTTTTTCATGTCCCTGCCCTTTCGAAAATTCAGCGGAAGGCAACCGTGACGGCGCCAAGTTCGGTCTTGCCCGCAGCGCGCCCGCCCACGCCCGCCTTGGCCGGCCAGGTAAAGGGGATGCGGAGCAGTTCGCGCCCGCCGACTTCGCGGGCCGCCTCGATAACGAGCGTATAGTCGCCCACCGCGGTCGCGCCGAGCTGCGCCCGGCTGAACGAGATTTTCTGGGCGCCCGGTGCGCGCGTCGCGCCGGTGACGCCGTTTGCGGGGAAGGTCATCGTGCGGCCCGAGGCGCGCCACCATTGCCGCACGTCGCGCAGCCATTTGGTGCCCTCGTTGCCCTTCATGTCATAGTCGTACCAGACCGCGACCGTCTTTGCGGGCGCCCCTGCCTTCTCAACCCAGATCGCCACATAAGGCCGGTGATATTCGGCGACCTTCAGCTGCGGGATCGTGATCGTGACGTCCATCGTCGCGGGCGCCGCGGCGGCCATGACGGGTGCGGTGAGCGCCGCGCCCAGCGTTCCGCCGATCAGGATCGTTCGCGATGACGACTGCATGAAGTTTCTCCCTAATGGATGAAGATGATGGCGATGGCCGCGGGCAGTACGAGCCCCGCGCCGACGAGCGGCCAGGTGCTCTTGCGCTTCGCCGAATGTAGCCACAGCAGGAACAGACCGGTGATCGCGAAGACCAGGCAGGCAAAGGCGAAGATATCGATGAACAGGCTCCACTCGCCGCCCGAATTGCGGCCCTTGTGGAGGTCGTTGAGGTACGAGATCCAGCCGCGATCGGTAACCTCGCTGGTCACCGCGCCGGTCGCACGGTCGATCGCGACCCAGGCGTCGCCCCCCGGACGCGGCGCGGGCAGATAGACCTCGTCCGCCGACCATTCGGCCTCGCCCGACGCCTTCACCGGAAAATGATCCTCGACCCATGTGGCGACGGGTGCTGGCAGCCTGCCCTTGCCGCCCGCCGGATCGGCGCCAAGCTCGCCGAGCACGGCGGCCGGCATCTGCGCCCTCTTCTCGACGACCTTGGGCGTTCCCTCGATATCGGCGGCGTGATTGAGCGTGAAGCCGGTAATCGCGAAGAGCACGAGCCCGATCAGGCTGATCGCCGAGCTCATCCAGTGCCACATGTGCAACTGTTTCAACCAGAAGGTCTTGCGGCCCTTCTTTGCTGTCGATTGCCGGGATTGGGGTGCGTGCATTGGGAGAGAATCTATCGAAAAAGGAGGCCCGCCATTATCGAGAACGATTCGCAATTACAATAAAAAAGGGGGTCGGCGCGACAAAACATTGTGTGCGGAGACGTGCGGCGCGGATCGCCAGAACCGTGACCGGAGCCCCGTCGGCAGGATCAAAAGGGTTTGAAGGAAGGTGGCGGAGACGGAGGGATTCGAACCCTCGGTACCGGATTTACCAGTACGACGGTTTAGCAAACCGTTGGTTTCAGCCACTCACCCACGTCTCCGCATGGTCTGCCGCGCTAACGACAGGCTGGCCTCAGGCGGGTCGCTATAGCCATGCGTTTCGCGCCCCGCAACGTCAAACATTGCTCTTTTTTGATCCCCGATTGCGCCGTTCGCAGCAAAAATGATTCGGTCTGGCGCAAAATCGACTCGGGTCATCGCCGGTTCATTGCCGAGGATTCACTGTCCGAGTCATGGTTAAGCTGTAACGCGCCGCGGGCGCCGACCGATTTTGGGGGAATTTATGCGTAGAGCCCTTGCCACCTTCACCGCCGCGGCCATCGCCGCGATCGGCCTTGCGCTGTCGCCGCTCCCGGCGGCCGCGCAGATGACCTCGGTCGACCCGAACACGGCGATCGATGCCGATCTCAACAATCCCTCGCCGCCTCCGCCATCGACGCCGCCCGCGAACGACAGCTACAGCAGCGACCTTGCGACGGGCAGCCAGCAATATGACGCGACCCCCGACACCGGCGCGGCAACGCCGCCGGCAACGGTGACAACCGCCGATTCCAGCGCGACCTACAAGGAAGACGATCTGATCGGGGCGGCGGAGGGCGTGTTCGGCAAGGGCGCGCAGGGCCTCGCCGGACTTATCGAGGATATCCTCAAGAAGCAGGGCCAGCCCAACGCCTATATCGTCGGGCGCGAGGCCGGCGGCGCGCTCGGCATCGGGCTGCGCTACGGTTCGGGTACGCTCCACCACAAGGTCGAAGGGGAAAAGCCCGCTTACTGGACCGGCCCGTCGATCGGCTTCGACGCGGGCGCCAACGCGGGCAATACCTTCGTCCTCGTCTATAACCTCTTCGACACCGAGGATCTCTACAAGCGCTATCCGGCGGGCGAAGGCGCCGCCTATCTGGTCGGCGGCTTCAACGCGAGCTACCTGCGCCGCGGCGACGTGGTGCTAATCCCGATCCGCGTCGGCGTCGGCGCGCGGCTGGGCATCAACGCCGGCTATATGAAGATTCGCAAGAAGCAGAACTGGATCCCCTTCTAAGGGGCAGGCCGCTTGCCAAGGGGGCGAATACAGCCCGCGCTCCGGCGCGGGCTTTTCTTTTGTGACCAGGGGGTGGTGCGCGGCTGGTTTCGACCGAAGGTGGACATTCGTTCCTCCCTGTGGCGCAGCCATGGGGAGGTGGCAGCGCGAAGCGCTGACGCAGGGGCGATGGCGCGACGTTGCGGCCCCTCCACCACCGCCTACGGCGACGGTCCCCCTCCCCATCGCTACGCGACAGGGAGGATGCTTCCCGCTTCGTCATCCCGGACTTGATCCGGGATCCATCGCGGCGTCGAAGTCATGGACCCCGGATCAAGTCCGGGGTGACGAGGGGTGGCCGGCTGTGACCGCTCACTACCCCAAAGCCGCCACTACCCTCAAATAGGCCTTTCCTACATTATCCAGCTATGCCAGCCTTCGTCCGGCTCTTTCATCTGGTGGACAAATCCGGTTGTGGTCCGGCTCGGCTTGCGGCCGCGGCAAGGCACGCGAAATGCGTTCGGCAACCCTCCCGGCGCCAAACGGGCGCTGCAATGGGCTGAACTTTCCTGAACTTTGCAAACTATGCCGCGATGACCAAGGCAGGCGTGACGGCTCTTCACGCCGAAGCGGACAGCTATCCTAATCCCCGTCAAAGGCGATCAGCGTCTCGCACGCCAGTCCGGCGGCCTCCAGCCGCTGCGATCCCCCGAGATCGGGCAGGTCGATCACGAACAGTGCCGCCGCGACCTCGGCTCCCACATTGCGCATCAGCGCGGCCGTGGCGAGGATCGTTCCGCCCGTCGCCAGCAGGTCGTCGACCAGCACGACGCGGTGCCCCGGCAGGATCGCGCCTTCGTGTAGCTCAAGCCGGTCGGTGCCATATTCCAGCTCATAGTCGACGCCGATCGTCACACCGGGCAGCTTGCCCGCCTTGCGCACAGGGACGAGGCCGATCCCCAAGGCGGTCGCCATCGCCGCGCCGAACAGGAAGCCCCGCGCCTCGACTGCCACGATGAAATCGGGACGATAGGTCGCAGCGCGCGCGGCCAGACGCCGGACGCTTTCGGAGAAACCGGCGGCGTGGCCGATCAGGGTGGTGATGTCGCGGAACTGGATGCCCGGCTTCGGAAAGTCCGGGATGGTGCGGACGAGCGACGCGAGGTCGAGGTCGGGCTGAGGCGGGAGGGCGATCATCGTGCCGGTCGCCCTCCCTTATGTCCTCAATGCTTCTTGTCGGCCCAGATGTTGCGGTACGACAGATAGGTCAGCGTGGTGAAGATGAGCAGGAAGATGAAGGCCGCCCAGCCCACCTGCACGCGCTTCACCAGCTTGGGCTCGGCGGTCCACACCAGGAACGCGGTAACGTCCTTGGCCATCGCATCGACCGTGTTCGGCGAGCCGTCGGCGAAGGTCACTTGGCCCTTGGTGAGCGGCGGCGCCATCGCGAGGTTGAGGTTCGCGAAATAGGGGTTGAAGTGCAGGCCCGTGCCCGGCTTCAGTTCCTTCGGCAGGTTCGCCGGCGGGTTCTGGAAACCGGTCAGCAGCGAATAGACATAGTCCTTGCCGCCTTCGCGAGCCTTGGTGATCAGCGAGAGATCGGGCGGCAGCGCATTGTTGTTGGCTGCGCGCGCCGCCACTTCGTTCGCATAGGGGCCGGGGAAATAATCCGACGGCAGGCCGTCACGCGTCGCCGGTTCGCCCGTGTCGGGGTTGACCGACGGGACCTGGAAACCCTTGGCGAAGGTCTTCACCTGGCCTTCGGTGTAGCCCAGATCCTGAATATCGCGGAAGGCGACGAGGTGCAGGCTGTGGCAGGCCGAGCAGACCTCCTTGTACACCTGAAGACCGCGCTGCAGCTGGGCTTTGTCCCAGTGCGGCATCAGGCCATCGCTGGCCAGCTTCAGATGCTTCGGATGTTTGTGGAACTCGTGCGAAGCGTTGGGCTCATTGGTCAGCGGCGTCGTGAAGATCGCGAACAGCAGCGCGGCAATGAAACCCAGGCCGACGAGGAAACCGAGCGGACGAACCATGGCTGTATCAGCTCCTATTAAAGTCCGGCGCTCAGGCCGTGGCCGCCGACGTGTCGTCGGCATGCTTTGAGAGGACCGCTTCGGTGATCGAATTCGGCATCGGCAGCGGACGTTCGATCCGCGAGACGATCGGCAGGATGATCAGGAAGTGGGCGAAGTAGTAGATCGCGCCGAGCTGGCTTAGCAGCACATAGGGCTGTTCGGCCGGGCTCTTGCCGCAATAGCCGAGGATCAGCACGTCGACCACGAGCACCCAGAAGAAGATGCGGTTGAGCGGGCGATAGTTCGACGACTTCACCGGCGAGCTGTCGAGCCAGGGCAGGAAGAACAGCAAAGCGATCGCCGCGAACATCGCGATGACGCCCCACAGCTTCGCATCGATCCACAGGAAGTTGAAGGTGAAGGCGCGCAGGATCGCGTAGAAAGGCCAGAAATACCATTCGGGCACGATATGCGCAGGCGTCGAAAGCGGGTTCGCGGCGATATAGTTGTCGGCATGACCGAGCAGGTTCGGGCTGAAGAAGGTCAGCGCGACGAACAGCAGCAGGAACACGCCGACGCCGACGCCGTCCTTCGCAGTATAATAGGGGTGGAACGGGACGGTGTCCTGTTCGTCCTTCACCTCGATACCGGTCGGATTCGACGAGCCCGGGATGTGCAGCGCCCAGATGTGCAGGATGATGACGCCCGCGATCACGAAGGGCAGCAGATAGTGCAGCGAGAAGAAGCGGTTGAGCGCGGCATTGTCCGGCGCAAAGCCGCCGAGCAGCCAGACGCGGATCGGCTCGCCCACGACGGGTATCGCCGAGAAGAAGCCGGTGATCACCTGCGCGCCCCAGAAGCTCATCTGGCCCCAGGGAAGGACATAGCCCATGAAGGCGGTCGCCATCATCAGCAGGAAGATCACGACGCCGAGCAGCCACACCATTTCGCGCGGCGCCTTGTACGAACCGTAATAAAGGCCGCGGAAGATGTGCAGATAGACGACGATGAAGAACATGCTCGCGCCGTTCATGTGCGCGTAGCGGATGAACCAGCCGGCGTTCACGTCGCGCATGATATGCTCGACCGAGTTGAACGCGACGCCCGCGTTGGCGGCATAATGCATCGCCAGCACGATGCCGGTGACGATCTGGATGACCAGCGCGGCGCCCGCGAGAACGCCGAAGTTCCAGAAATAGTTGAGGTTGCGCGGCACCGGATAGCCGGCGCCGATGGCGTTATAGACGAGACGCGGCAGCGGCAGCTTCTCGTCCAGCCACTTCATCAGCGGCTGCTGCGGTTCATAGTTCTTGGCCCAGGGAAAGCTCATCTTATCTCGCTCCTCAGCCGATCGTCACGACGGTGTCGCTGTTGAATTCATAGGGCGGCACGACCAGATTCTTGGGCGCCGGGCCTTTGCGGATGCGCGCCGCGGTGTCGTAGTGCGAACCGTGGCACGGGCAGAAATAACCGCCGAAATCGCCGCGATTCTCTCCTTCGGCGGCGCCGAGTGGCACGCAGCCGAGGTGGGTGCAGACGCCCAGCGTGATCAGCCAGTTTTCCTTGCCCGGTTTCGTACGCTCGTCGATCGTCTGCGGGTCGCGCAGATCCGACAGCGGCACTTTTTTCGCTTCCGCGATTTCGACGGGCGTCAGGTTGCGGACAAACACCGGCTGTTTGCGCCAGCTCGTCTTGATCGCCTGCCCGGACTGGATCGCCGAAATGTCGATTTCGGTGGTGGACTGCGCAAGCACGTCGGCCGACGGATTCATCTGATTGACCAGGGGAAGCACCACCGCGGCCGCACCGACACCGGCAAAACTCACTGCTGCGATGTTGATGAAGTCCCGGCGCCGCACGCCATCTTCGATGCCGGCGGAAATATCGGTTTCACTGGTCATTCGACTGCCCTTGCATGGGTGAACTGACATAGCTCCCCAGAAGGATGACCCGCCCCTGCCAACGCGCACGCGAAATGGCGCAGCCCGGCGGCCCCTCCGGGAATTGCGGGCCTGATAGCCGCACTGTCCGGGCTTGCCAACAGGCAATTTCCGCTTTGTCCATGCTGGCTTGCGCTTCGCCGTCCTGCCCTCGATTCCCGGCCCTTCCGGCGCTATGGGAGCGGCATGGAAATCGCCCTGTTCCAGCCCGACATCGCCGGCAATGTCGGCACGATATTGCGGACTGCCGCCTGTTTCGGCGTCCCCGCGCATATCATCGAACCCTGCGGATTCCCGTTCGGCGACGCGGCGCTGAAGCGGGCCGGGATGGATTATGCGGTGCGTGCGAATGTCCGGCGCCACCCCGACTGGCAGGCCTTCCGGCAATGGTCGCAGCTCGGCGGACAGCGCATCGTGCTGCTGACGACCGCGGGCGCCACGCCGCTTCCCGACTTTGATTTCGGTCAAGGCGACGTGCTGCTGTTCGGATCAGAGAGCGCCGGCGTTCCGTACCATGTTCACGAGGCCGTAGCCGCGCGGGTCGCGATTCCGATGCAGCCGGGCTTTCGATCCTTGAATGTCGCGGTCGCGGCTGGCATCGCGCTCGCCGAGGCGCTCCGGCAGACGAAAGGCTTTCCCCGATGATCCCGCTCGATCCCCAGCAGCAGGCTGCGCGCACCTGGTTCGAATCGCTGCGCGACCGCATCTGCGCCGAATTCGAAGCCATCGAGCGCGAGGCAGGCAGCGATGCCGCCTTCACCTATACGCCCTGGGATCGCGAGGCCGAAGGCACCGCGCCGGGCGAAGGCGGCGGCGGCGTCCGCGGCGTGATGACCGGCAAGGTCTTCGAAAAGGTCGGGGTCAACGTGTCGACCGTCGGCGGCGAGTTCGCGCCCGACTTCGCCAAATCGATCCATGGCGCGGGCGACGATCCGAATTTCTTCGCGACCGGCATCAGCCTCGTCGCGCATATGGCGAACCCGCATGTCCCCGCCGTCCATATGAACACGCGCTTCCTTGCGACGACGAAGCGCTGGTTCGGTGGCGGCGCCGACCTAAACCCGCCGATTCCCTACCAGGAAGACACCGACGCCTTCCACGCGCGCTTCCGTGCCGCCTGCGCGCCCTATGGGCCCGACGTCTACGAACGCTATGCCAAATGGGCCGAGGATTATTTCTACATCCCGCACCGCGGAGTGCACCGCGGCGTCGGGGGCATTTTCTACGACCATCTCGAATGCGGCGGCGATGCCGAGTTCGACCGCAATTTCGCGTTCACGCAGGCGGTGGGCGAGGCCTTCCTCGACATCTTTCCACAGATCGTCCGCCGGCGGATGGCGCAGCCCTTCTCGGAAGCCGAGCGCGAGGAGCAACTGATCTGGCGGGGGCGCTATGCCGAATTCAACCTCGTCTATGATCGCGGGACGCTGTTCGGGCTCAAGACCGGAGGCAATATCGACGCGATCCTGATGAGCCTGCCGCCCCTCGCGAAATGGAGCTGAGACGAAAAGGGCGCCCCGTTTCCGGAGCGCCCCTTCCTCGCCTGAAGCCCGTTCAGGCGAAAACGTCGGCCGATGCCTTCGGCGCGATCGCCCGATAGATGCCGATCGGCATCGCGAACGACAGAAGCAACTGCGGCACATAGACGACGAGCGCCATCACGATCATCGAGATGAACGCGCCAACACCCGGCTCGCCCGACATCGCGGCCCCCATGATTCCGCCAAACACCATCCCCACCACGAACCCGTAAACGATCGAGAGGATGAAGATGAGGACGTAGAAGCCGACGATGGACCACTGCGATGCGGCGGTCATCCGCCACGATTCGGTGATGCCCGTAACCGGATTGCGCGTCAGCCGGTCGGCCATGACCGGGCCCGCTACCGAGAGGCGACCGAATACCCACAGGAAGAAAACCAACATCGCGAGGTAGAAGATGACCATCAACACCATGGCCCCGCCACCGAGCGTACCGGACTCCAATGCGCTCGGCGAAAAGCCGCCAGCACCTGCAAAGGCGGCGCCGAAAATCAGCACGAATATGAAGCCGATTATGATCACGAGAAGATAGATCGCGATGAATACGACCAACATGCCGAAAGCAAATGCCGGTCCGGCCTGCAGCGCCCAACCGAAGTTCGGCGCTTCGCCGGGATAAAGCCCGCTGCGCCAGATCAGCATGCAAGCCGCATATAGAACGACCGCGGCCAAGACGCCGAACAGGAACAATCGCCCCATGGCCCCCATCACCGCCGACGGATCGCCGGCCGACATCGCCATCGTCGTGATAGTCGATCCGAGCATGAGATAGCCGAGCAAACCGAGCACCACGACAGCGCCCACGATCCACGTCAACATCTGCAACCAATTGGCCTTCAGGAACGCGAACGTCTCCGAAAAAGCCGCACCGATACTCATCTTGTTCATCTCATTCCCCCTTTCATACCTGACCTTGTTGTTGCGTCACGTCAGGCGACCCCAAACCTCCTATGTTCTTTTCACATCCAGTCGCGCATCCTTCCCCGGCGCGGACGGGGTAATGCCCTTATTCGAAGGTCGACGCCCGCGTCGCGAGTTGCCGGTAGGCCGCTGCGGAAATCGCGATCGTCACCATCGTGGCGGCGACGCCGAGCGCCGATTCGAGGAAACCGCTCACGATATGCCCGACCCCGGGGCCCGTTCCGGTGACGACGCTCACGACGCCCATCAGGATCAGCATGATGATCACGATCACGATCGTCACCAGCAACAGGAAGAAGAAGATCGCCCAGCCATTGTCGCGCGTCATGTCCCAGCTCGTGCGGATCGCCTCGACCGGATTGCCGATGCCGCGGTCGGCGACCAGCGGCGAGACGAGCGCGAGGCGCCCGATCAGATAGAGGCCCGGAATGATCAGAAGAACGAAGCCGATCCCGACGATCAGCCCGGTCAGGATCTGCAGGCCGATCAGCGTCGGGATCATCCGCGCAGCAAAGGCCAGCGCCTCGCCGACGCTCGTCGCGGTACGCGACAGCCAGAGCCGCAAGATCGCGACCGTTCCGACAACCGCGAACACCGCGACCGTCAGCTGATAGGGCAGCATCTGCCAGACATTCTGCTGGAACGTTGCCGATATCTGCTCGAGTGTCGCGCCCTGCGGCGGCTCGATCGGTGCGGGTCCGAACCATGCGACGGCAAGCGACGGCAGGAACAGGAAAACCGCCGCGATGGTCCCGGTCAGCGTCGTGTGCGACTTCAGCAATGCCACGCTGTCTTCCCACGCCGCACCCATGTCGAATTTTGCCATTGATACCCCATATTTATCGGCAGATGCCAAGGATCGGAGACTGACCTTGTTCGCCCCCAATGTCCAGCCTTGTCGCTACGGCCGCTGCGCCCTCTTGCCTCACCGCACGCAAAGGGGCAGGAAGCGCGCCCTATGACCATCCTGCCCACCCCCGCATGGCATGTTTCACCGGGCCTGACCGACTATGCCGCGGCGCTTGCCGACATGGAGGAGCGTGCCGCCGCGATGCACGCGGGCAACGCTGGCGAACGCATCTGGCTGCTCGAGCATCCCCCGCTCTACACCGCCGGGACGAGCGCCGATCCCGCCGAACTGCTCGATCCGCGCTTTCCGGTGTTCGACGCCGGGCGCGGTGGGCGCTACACCTATCACGGCCCGGGCCAGCGCGTCGGCTATGTCCAGCTCGACCTCACGCGGCGCGGACGCGATGTGCGCGCCTATGTTTCGGCGCTCGAAGGATGGGTGATCGACGCGCTCGGCCTGCTCGGGGTCGGAGCGCGCCGCGCGGAAGGCCGGATCGGGATATGGACCGACGACGCCGGCGGGCGCGAGGCGAAGATCGGCGCAATCGGCGTGCGCGTGAAGCGCTGGATCACGTTGCACGGTTTTTCGCTCAACGTGACCCCCGACCTTGCCCATTTCACCGGGATCGTGCCGTGCGGGATCGCCGAATTCCCGGTGACGAGCCTCGCCGCGCTCGGCAACCCGGCCACCTTCGCCGACGTCGACCGGGCGCTCGCCGAGACGCTGCCCGCCTTTCTCGACAAGCTTCGGGCAAGCGACTAGGAACGGCGGCATGACGCGGACCATCCTCATCGCCCTGCCCCTTGTCCTGCTCGCCGCCTGCGACAGCGAGCCTGCGGGCAAATCGACGACCAAGCTCGACGCGGTTGAGGTGCAACCGGGGACGATCAGCGATTCGATGATCATCCTCGACGACGCGGCGGGCGACGGCACGGCAGTCGATAACAGCGTCCCCGACGACGGCACGAAGAAGGAAGCGCCGACGGCCGCCGCCAGCGAAACGGCCGACACCGCCGAATCTGACGAGAGCGGCGATCCCGACGCGGTCGAGGCGCCCGTCGCGCAAAAGGCCATCTCTGCCGAAAGCGCGACGAAAAAGACCCAATAGGGTTTTAGCGCAGCCCCAGACTCTTGTGCGTCTGCAGCGACAGGCGCCAGCGCGGGTCGGCCATCACCAGGTCGATGCATGCCTGTACGTTCGCGGCGGCGTTCGGATCGTCGAGCGGCTGGATCAGCCGATGCGCGAAATCCAGATCGGCCAGCATCACAACATCGCTTCCCGCCTGCGGCCAGACGAGCTTCAGTTCGTCGCCGCTTCTCTGAACCAGTTCGCTACCCGCCTTGGGACTGACGCAAATCCAGTCGATGCTGCGCGGAACATCCTGCGTGCCGTTGGTCTCGATCGCAATGGTGAAACCCTCGGCATGGAGCGCGTCGATCAACGCCGCGTCGACCTGCAGCATCGGTTCGCCGCCGGTGAGCACGACGTAGCGGTCGTCCGCGCCCTCGCCCCAGCTTTCGGCGATCACCGCGGCGAGCGCCGCCGCATCGCGATATTTGCCGCCGAGCGTGCCGTCGGTGCCGACGAAATCGGTGTCGCAGAATTTACAGATCGCCTTCGCGCGGTCCTGCTCGCGTCCCGTCCACAAATTGCAGCCCGCAAAGCGGCAGAAAACGGCGCGGCGGCCGGCCTGCGCACCCTCGCCCTGCAGGGTGAGGAAAATCTCTTTGACGGAATAGGTCATCGGATCAGGCGTAGCGCGTCGGGTCGGGCAGCCCGGCGTCGGAGAAGCCCTTCGACCGCAGGCGGCAACTGTCGCACGATCCGCAGTGCAGCCCCTCCGGCGTCGGGTCATAGCACGACCAGCTCATCGCCGCATCCATGCCGAGCCGCGCAGCCTCGGCCGCGATGTCGGCCTTGGTCATATGCTGGAGCGGCGCGTGGATCTGGAACTCGATACCTTGATCCCCGTCGCGCGTCGCGAGCGCCGCAAGCTTCTCGAACCCCTGAATGAACTCGGGACGGCAATCGGGATAGCCCGAATAGTCGAGCGCATTGACCCCGATCACGATATCCTGCGCGTGCCGCGCCTCGGCAAGCCCGAGCGTGAGCGACAGGAAGATGAGGTTGCGCGCGGGCACATAGGTAACCGGAATATCGCTGCCGACACCTTCCTTGGGCACGTCGATGTCGGCGGTCAGCGCCGACCCGCCGAAGCGGCGGAGGTCGAGCGGCAGGACGATATGTTCGGCCGCGCCGACGTAGGCCGCGATCCGCGCGGCGGATTCGAGTTCGACGCGGTGGCGCTGGTTATAGTCGATCGTCAGCGCGACAATCCGTGCCCCCGCCTCGCGCGCGAGCCCCGCGCACACCATCGAATCGAGACCGCCCGACAGGAGGACGATGACGCTTTTTCCGGAAACATCCTGCATCGGCGCCAGATAGGCCTGCGCCCGCAGGCGTGCAAGTATTGCGGCGCACAAAGAAACAGGCCGCACGGCGCGAGCCGCACGGCCTAGGTCGGCATAAAGCCGTAGGGAGAAGGACACACATCGGTGCGTCGTCCAACCCCTCTAGCAGGCGATGGTTAACAAGCCGTTAGAACGCGGTGATCAGCAGCCGCCCGCGCGGCGCGCCTCGATCGCCTGCGAGAAGGGGCGGCCGTCGGCAATCCCCTGCGTGTCGATCTGAACCAGCCGGTTCGTTTCGCTGCGGATCGTCGTCCGCCCGTGCCCGGCGCCCGGGCAGGTGTAATGGACGGTCACCGAGGCCGGCGTATCCTCGATAACATAGCGCGAACAGCCCTGCTGCGGATGATAGACCTGGATCAGGCGCCTTGCGTCGCCGAGGCAGACCGTCTGCAGCACCGCATCCTTGCCGCGTTCGCGAAGCTGCCAGCTGCCCTTTTCGAGGCGGTCGAGCATCGCGAGCGACGGCGCCTGCGCCGGCACCGCGGTTGCTCCGGCAACTCCGAGAGCCAGCAAGGCCGTTCGAAACATGGGAGAGAAGATCGCCATTACACCTTCCATCTGGCTGCCCTGGTCCGGGCAAAACGCGACCCCTGTTCCCATAAGCTAGCAAGCCAGGGCAGGCATTTCAACCGCTTGGCGCCGATATGCCTCGTCTCGTCGTCACCCCGGTGAAATCAAGGGGGTAAAACACTCAGCCGTGCGCCGCGATATCGTCGAGCGGGATCGGAAAGACGCGCGAGCAAAAAGCGCAATCGACCTGCACCAGCCCATCGTCATCAGCCATCTCGCGGCGTTCGCCTTCGGGGAATTTCGAGAGAACGCCGGCAAAATAGTCGATGCTGCACCGGCAGCCGCGCGATACGGCTACACCCGGTTGGACGCGCACCTCGTCTTCGTGGAAGAGCCGCCATGCCAGCGTCTCGAGCGAGGTCGCCGGGTCAGTGAGCTCTTCGTCCTTCAGCGTCGCGGCGATGGTCTTGGCATGTTCCCACTCGGGGTGATCGTGCCGCACATGCAGGCGGTCGCGTCCGACTTCGCCCTCGGGCAGGTGCTGGAGCAGCAGGCCGCCAGCAAGGCACCCCGCCTCGGCATCGTGGCGCGCCGCCAGCTTGATCAGGCTCGGAATCTGTTCGGACTGCTCGAAATAATGCTCGGCGGCGTCGCCGATCGACGACCCTTCGAGCGGCACGATGCCCTGATAGCGCTCACCGGTCACCGCCTGGTCGAAGGTGATCGCGAGGAACCCCTCACCGAACAGCGCAAACAGCGTCGGATCGGCGCCAACGCCGACCAGTCGCTCGGCGTCGAATTTCAGGTAACCCCGCAGTTCGCCGCCGCGATAGTCGCATACAAGCAGTTCGATCGGCCCGCCGCCGGTCTGCGCCTGCAGCGTCAGCTGGCTCCCCTCGTCCTTGAGTGTCGAGCCCAGCAGCACGGTCAATGCGAGCGCCTCGGCGAGCAGCTTTTCGGCGACCGGCGGATAGTTATGCGCGGCGATGATCGTGTTTAGCGTCGGCCCAAGACGCACGAGGCGGCCACGAACATGGCGCTCGCTGATCGTGAACAGCAGCGGCTGGTCGAACCAGGTTTCGATAATCTCGCTCATAATTTCCCGACGGCCCAAAGCAGCACCGATTTTTGCGCGTGGACGCGGTTTTCGGCCTCGTCCCAGACACGCGACTGTTGGCCGTCGATCACCGCGTCGACCACTTCCTCGCCCCGATGCGCGGGCAGGCAGTGAAGAAACAGCGCGTCGCCCTTGGCCGCACCCATCAGCCGCTCATCAACCTGATAGGGCGCCATCGCCGCCAGCTTGTTGTGCGCATGATCCTGCCCCATCGACACCCAGGTGTCGGTGACGACCAAATCGGCGCCCGCGACCGCTTCGCGCGCGTCGCGCACGATGTCGATGCGCGCGCCCCTTGCGCGCGCCGCCTCGACGAAACCCGCATCGGGTTCATAACCCTGCGGCACGCCCGCACGAACGTTGAAGCCGAACAGCCCCGCCGCCTCGATCAGCGAGGCGAGCACGTTATTGCCGTCGCCGAGCCACGCGAGTTCGAGCCCCGGCAGTGCCTTGCCGCTTTCGACGATCGTCAGCAGGTCGGCGACGATCTGGCACGGATGCGACAGGTCGGTCAGACCGTTGATCACGGGAACGTCGGCGTACTGCGCCAGTTTCTCGATCTTCTCGTGATGATCGGTGCGGATCATGATCGCATCGGCATAGCGCGACAGCACGCGCGCGGTGTCGGCGATCGTCTCGCCGCGGCCGAGCTGTGTCGTTCCGGCGTCGAGGATCATGGGCACGCCGCCCAGTTGGCGGATGGCGAGGTCGAACGAGCAGCGCGTGCGCGTCGAATTCTTTTCGAACACCATCGCGAGCACATGATCGGCGAGCGGGGCGTCGGCGTCGGGCTTCGCCTTCGGCCAGCCCGCGCGCGCCGCTTTGCGATCGATCGCGTCGGCCAGCATCGCCGCGACCGCATCCCCGCCCGCATCGGACAGGTTCAGGAAGTTCCGCATTTACGCCTCGGGCGGCGTATAGCTCGCCGCCCCCGCCGACAGTTTCTCGATGAATTCGTCGATATGCGCCTGTTCGATGTTGAGCGGCGGCAGCACGCGCACGACATTCTCGCCCGCCGCGACGGTCAGCAGCCCGTGATTGTCGCGCAGGTGCGCGACAAAGGCGCGGCTGTCGCTCTTGAGCTTGAGACCGAGCATCAGGCCGAGGCCGCGGGTGCTTTCGAACAGATCGTCATGGTTGGGGATGAGCTGTTCCAGCGCACCGCGAAGGCGTTCGCCGGTCGCCTTGACCTGGTCGAGGAAGCCTTCCTCGAGGATGACATCGAACACCGCCTGCCCCGCCGCCATCGCGAGCGGGTTGCCGCCATAGGTCGAGCCATGCGTACCGATCACCATCCCGCGCGCCGCCTTTTCGGTCGCGAGGCACGCGCCCATCGGGAAGCCGCCGCCGATACCCTTGGCGGTCGCCATGATGTCGGGGGTGACGCCATACTGTTCATAGGCATAGAGCGTGCCGGTGCGCGCGACGCCGCACTGGACTTCGTCGAATACCAGCACGAGATCGCGCTCGTTGCAGATGTCGCGCAGGCCTTGCAGGAAAGGCTGCGACGCCGGACGGATGCCGCCCTCGCCCTGCACCGGCTCGACAAGGAAGCCCGCGGTGTTGTCGTCGACGAGGTCGAGCGCCGCGTTGAGGTCGTCGAACGGCGCATAGGCGAAACCCGGCAGCAGCGGATCGAAACCCTTGCGCAGCTTTTCCTGATTGGTCGCCGAGATCGTGCCCAGCGTGCGGCCGTGGAACGCGTTGTTGAAGGTGATCAGCGTGTGCTTCTCGGCATTGCCCGCGCTCGAATGATAGGCGCGCGCCGTCTTGATCGCGCACTCGACCGCCTCGGCGCCCGAGTTGGTGAAGAAGACGGTGTCGGCGAAGGTGTTGTCGACCAGACGCTGCGCAAAGGCTTCGCCCTGCGGGCTGCCGTAAAGGTTCGACACATGCATCAGCGTCGCGGCCTGATCCTGGATCGCCTTGGTCAGATGTGGATGGCCATGGCCAAGCAGATTGACCGCGATGCCGCTCGCGAAGTCCAGATAGCGTTCGCCGCGCTCGCCAATCAGATAGGCGCCCTCGCCTCGCACCGGACGCACACCGCACCGGGGGTAAACGGGCATCAGCGGCGTGATCGACATGTCGGGCACCTTTCGAGAAAGACAAACGTAAAAAGGCGACCCCGAACGGGCCGCCCTTGGTGGGGCCGCCCCTATACTGCCGCGGCCGGAGCCGCGTCAACACGGGGGTTAGAGCGATTTCGCCGCTTCCATCGCGAGCGTGACCGAATGCTTGCGCGCGGTGTGATCATACATCGAAGAAGCGATGATAATCTCGTCGACGCCGGTACGCGCCCTGAACGCCTTGAGGCCCGCGGCGACATCGTCGATGGTCCCGACCGCCGAGCATTGCAGCACATGGTCGAGGATCGCGCGTGCATTCGGCGGCAGGCTGTCCTTATAGCCTTCGAGCGGCGGCTTCATCTTGCCGGGATTGCCGGTGCGCAGCGCGACGAACGCCTGCTGCTGCGACGAAGCGAGCAGTTCGGCTTTCTCGCGCGTGTCGGCGGCAAAGACGTTGAACGCCGCCGCGGCATAGGGCTCGGCAAGTTGGTCCGAGGGTTTGAACTGGCGCCGATAGATGTCGAGCGCTTCGTCGAGCGCGTCCGGCGCGAAGTGACTGGCGAAGGCATAGGGCAGCCCGAGCATCGCCGCGAGCTGTGCGCCGAACAGGCTCGATCCGAGAATCCAGAGCGGCACCTTTGTCCCCTCGCCCGGAACCGCGCGGATGCCCAGCCGTTCGTCGCCGGCGAGGAACGCCTGCAACTCGACGACGTCCTGCGGGAACTGGCGCTCGTCGCTCGCAAGATTGCGGCGGAGCGCGCGGGCGACGACGCCGTCCGAACCCGGCGCCCGCCCAAGACCGAGATCGACCCGGCCGGGGAACAGCGCTTCGAGCGTGCCGAACTGTTCGGCGATCACTATCGGCGCATGGTTCGGCAGCATGATGCCGCCCGCGCCGATGCGGATGGTCGATGTCGCCTGCCCGATATGCGCGAGCACGACGGAGGTCGCCGCGCTCGCTATCCCCGCCATGCCATGATGCTCGGCAACCCAATAGCGTTCATAGCCGAGCGCCTCGGCGTGCTTCGCGAGATCCGCAGCGTTGGCGAGCGATTGCGAGATGGTGCCGGTATCGGTGACGGGCACGAGGTCGAGAAAGGACAGTTTCGTCATGCAACCGATATGCGTTGGCGGTCCGTGAGGTTCAAGCGCAGCCCTCCACGCTCGGACACAAGAAAAACTACGCCCGCTCGTCCTTCGGCGATTCCATCAGCACATAAGTGGTGATCGAATGAACCTGCGGCAGCACGCCGAGGACTTCGGTATGGAAATGTTTGTACGCGGCCAGATCCTCGGTCTCGACCCGCAGCAGATATTCGATCGCGCCGGTGAGATTGTGGCACTCGCGCACTTCGGGAGCGAGCGCCATCGCCGCCTCGAAATCATTCTGCGACTTCTTCGTGTGCGACGACAGGCCGACGGTTACATAGGCCAGGAACGTCAGCCCCAGCTTCGCCGGGTCGACCACCGCGCGATAGCCCTTGATAACGCCGCTGCGCTCGAGCTCCTGCACGCGGCGCAAGCACGCCGAGGGAGACAGGCCGACGCGATCGGCGAGTTCGAGGTTAGAGATTCGTCCATCGCTGGACAATTCGTGCAATATCTTGCGGCCAATGGCATCAATCTTGATCATGGATTGCACAATCTATCCCAAAACTACCTATCTTTGCAATCCGTGGCGCATCGAAACGCATTATGTTGCGCCACATGGAACAGACCACCCTTGCCGCGCTCTCCGCTTTCGCTCTCGTCTCGTCGATCACGCCGGGGCCGAACAATATGATGCTGATGGCGTCGGGCGCGAACTTCGGCCTTCGCCGCACGGTGCCGCACGCCCTCGGCGTCGGCATCGGCTTCACGCTGATGATCGTCCTCGTCGGCGTCGGCCTCATGGGCCTGTTCGACCGCTTTCCGGTGCTCAACATCGCCCTCAAGGTGGTGAGCGTCGTCTATCTGCTCTGGCTCGCCTGGAAGATCGCCAACGCCGGCGCGCCTGGCGACGGCGAGAGCCCGCGCGGCAAGCCGATGAGCTTTTTCCAGGCGGTGATGTTCCAGTGGGTGAACCCCAAGGCCTGGTCGATGGCGCTGACTGCGATCGCGCTTTATGCCCCGAACCGCAATTTCGCGGCGGTGCTGCTGGTCGCGGTCATCTTCGGGATCATCAACCTCCCCTCGACCAGTCTGTGGGCGGTGATGGGCGTGTCGCTCCGCGGTTGGCTGTCGAGCCCGGCACGGTTGCGCGCGTTCAACTGGACGATGGCGGCGTTGCTGGTGGGGTCGCTCGCGCTTCTTATCTGATCCGATTGCAAGGTTGCGATCCGCAACCTAAACACGGCGCTCCCCTCACAGGAGAAGAGAGCCATGCAAAGCCGCCGCCTCGGAAAAAGCGCCATCCACGTCTCCGACATCTGCATGGGGACGATGACCTTCGGCAGCCAGACCGACGAGGCCGAAGCGTTCCGCATTCTCGACCGCTGCTTCGACGAGGGGATCAATTTCTATGACACCGCCGAGGGTTATCCGGTGCCGCCCGACACGAAATGGGTCGGCCGCACCGAAGAGATCGTCGGCCGCTGGCTCAAGACCAAGAACCGCGACGCGATCATCCTCGCGACCAAGGTGTCGGGACCGAGCCATGTCTGGTTCAAGTCGCCGTGCCGCGGCGGAATGACCGCGCTCGACCGCCACAATATCCGCAGCGCCATCGAAGCGAGCCTCACGCGCCTCCAGACCGATTATGTCGACCTCTACCAGACGCACTGGCCCGACCATGATGCGCCCTATGACGAGATCATGGACGCGCTCGACGAACTGGTCCGCGAGGGCAAGGTGCGAATCCTCGGCTGTTCGAACGAGACGAGCTGGGGCTTGATGAAGTCGCTCGCCGCATCCGAACGCCTCGGCGCCCAGCGCTATCATACGATCCAGAATAATTTCAGTCTCAACAACCGCCGCTTCGAGGACGAACTCGCGCAGGTCTGCCGGCAGGAGGGGATCAGCCTGATCCCCTATTCGCCGCTCGCCGGCGGGGTATTGTCGGGCAAATATCAGGACGGCGCCCGGCCCGAAGGCGCGCGCTTCTCGCGCTATCTCGGCATGGAAGGCCGGCAGGCTGCGATGGGGCGCCGTTTCGTCAACGACAAGAGCCTCGCCGCGACGGCTCGCTATCTTGCGATTGCCGAGGAGCATGGCCTGCATCCGGTGACGATGGCGACCGCCTGGTCGAAGCAGCACGATTTCGTCGCCTCGACGATCGTCGGGGTCAGCGCCTATGATCAGGTCGACCCGATTCTCGCCGCCAAGGAACTGGTGCTGAGCGACGAACTGATGAAGGCGCTGCACAAGGTCGGCAAGGACATCCTCTACCCGATGGGCTGAGGCGCGCCGCCGAACCGCTCGCGCAACTCGAACTTCAGCACCTTGCCCGTCGCGTTGCGCGGCAGCGCGTCGACGATTTCGAGCCGCGCGGGGTGTTTGTACCGCGCGAGCCGCTCGCCGCAGTAGGCCTTGATGTCCTCGATCGTCACGCTCGCGCCGGGGCGCGGCACGACAACCGCGCAGCCGCATTCGCCCCATTTGGGATCGGGCAGGCCGATGACGGCAACCTCGTGGATCGCATCCATCGCATAGAGCGCATTCTCGACTTCGGCCGGATACACATTCTCGCCGCCGGTGATGTACATATCCTTCACCCGGTCTTCGATGTAGAAATAGCCCTCTTCATCCTGCCGCCCGACGTCGCCCGAGCGGAACCAGCCGTCGACGAAGCTCGACGCATTGGCATCGGGCCGGTTCCAGTAGCCGGGCGTGATGTTGAGCCCGCGCATCCAGATCTCGCCAAGCTCGCCGACCGGCGCCTCGGTGCCATCGCCGCGCATGATCTTCGCCTCGCAATGCCGTACCGGCTTGCCCGCGGCGCCGATCTTGCCCGGGATGTCGCGCGCCTCCTGCATCAGCGCCGCGGCGCACGTCTCGGTCATCCCGTATCCCTCGCGGATCGGCACTCCGCGCGCGAACCAGGTGCGGAGCAGGCTTTCGGGGACGCTCTCGGCGCCGCAGCTCATCGTCTGGGTGCGCGAGAAATCGGTGGTCGCGAAATCGGGATGCGCCTGCATCGCGTTGTACATCGCCGGCACGCCGAGAAAGTGCGTCACGCCCATGTCGGGATCGCCGAATAGCCGCAGCATGGCGCCGGGCTCGAACGCGCGCACCACGACGACGGTGCCGCCGAAGCCGAAGCTGATCGTTGTATAGGCGACGAGCCCGCCGATGTGGAACAGGGGCAGCGCGACAAGCCCGACCATCCGGTTCGACGCATTCGAGATGCCGCCCGACCCCGCATTGATGAACAGGAACTGGGCGTGGTTGAACATCACCCCTTTCGGCGTTCCCGTGGTGCCCGACGAATACATGATCATGCAAAGATCGCTGCCGAGCTGCGGAAGCTGGTCGTACACGGGCGTCGCCGCTGCTATCGCCGCCTCCAGATCGCCGCCCTTCCCCGCCGGGTCCATTGTGATCCAGTGCGCGACATCGGTTTTTTCCCTGAGCGCCGGGATCACCGCTTCGAGATCGGTGTCGTAAAACACCGCGCTCGCGCCGCTGTCGCTCACCATGAAGGCCAGCTCGTGCGCGGTCAGGCGGAAGTTCAGCATCGTCAGCACCGCGCCGATCCGCCAGCAGGCGAACATGATGTCGAGCATGTCGCTGCTGTTCATCGAGAGCAGGCCGACTCGGTCGCCCTTCGCGACGCCGATTGCGCTCAAATGCCCCGCGATCCGCGCCACCCGCTCGTGCATCGCGGCATAGCTGTGCTGCCGCCCGCTGTGGATGTCGATCGTCGCGACCTTGTCGGGAAAACGGCGCGCATTCTCCGCGATCCAGTCATAGACCAGCATATCGTTCATCTTGTCTCTCCCGCAGCAAACTTACGTTTTCCGCTGGAGAAAGCGAATCGATTCTAGGCGGGCGTCAGGCGAGCTCGATCTTGAACAGTTCGAGCATCCGGCCCCACGCCTTTTCAGCCGCCGCTTCGTTGTAGGCGCGGCCGTCGGGCGGGCACCAGCCGTGCATCGCGCCGGCATAGACCTCGACCTCGTGCCATTGCTTGCGGGGGGTCAGCACGGCGTTCAGCCGGTTCTTCTCTTCGGGGTCCTGCTTGTCGTCATTGTCGGCGATCGCGAACAGATAGCCCGCGTTGGTTCCGGGGATCAGCAGGTGCGGGCTGTCGGGCTTGTCGGTGCCGACCCCGCCGCCATGAAAGCTCGCCGCCGCACCGACGCGGTCGGGCTTCAACGCCGCGGTGTAGATCGTCATCGCACCGCCCATGCAATAGCCGGTCGTGCCGAGCTTGCGCTTGGTATCGACCTCCTTTTGCGCGTCGAGGAAGGCGAGATGCGCGGTCGCGTCGGTCGTCACCAATGGCTTGGTCAGCTGCTTCAGATAGCCGAACAATTTGTCGCGGATCGCGGGGTCGTTGAAGTCGTTCGTCGCGTCGACGACGGGCGACTTCTGCCAGCGATAAAAGGGGTTCACGGTGAGCACCGCATAGCCCTCGCCCGCCAGCCGGTCGGCCATCTGGCGAAAGGCAGGACGCAGGCCGCGAATGTCGGGCCACACGAGCACGCCTGGATGCTTGCCGCTCGCGGGCGCGACGAAATAGGCATCGGCGGTGCCGTCGGCGGTGCGTATCTCGACGTCGCGGCCCTTCACCGGCCCGGCGGCGGCCGCCGACACCGGCAACATCGAGGCAAGCGCACCCGCGCCGACCAGCGTGCCGAAACTACGGCGGTTTACGGGCAGCCCCGCGCGGTCGAGATCGGCTTCGGTGATGTCATTGCACATACGCTCTCTCCTCTTCCCGAACCCCGATACGCGCCAAAAAGCCAAAGGCTGCCGATTCCCCCGAAAGCGCAGAAAACTAGGCAACTTCACTCACAAATCGCAATACGCGCACCGATGGATATAGGGGCAGCTAAGCACGGCCCAAGATAATAGGAAAGGGTTATCGGTCCCATTTCGTCATCCCCGCGAAGGCGGGGATCCCGCTTCCTCCAACGCGGCTATTCAGCTGGATCCCCGCCTTCGCGGGGATGACGAGACAGGGGGTCAGGCGTTGAGACGTATCTCGTCGTAACTATGCACCACATGATGCACGCCGACACCGCGCAATATCTCGCCATGCGCCGCACGGTCGACGATATGACCCGCGCCGCAAAATCCGACCACGGTCATCCCCGCAGCCAGCGCCGCCTGCGCGCCGGTCGGCGAATCCTCGATCGCGAGGCAGTCGGCCGGATCGACCCCGATCCCTTTGGCCGCAGCGAGATAGATATCGGGATGCGGCTTGCCGCGATCCCAGCCATCGGCGCTGTAGATATGCTCGCCGAAATGATGCCGAAGGCCGAATAGCACTAGCGCCCAGTCGATATATTCGGCGCGGCTCGACGAGGCGATCGCGCGCGGCAGCGACCCCAGCGTGTCGAGAAAGGCCGGCGCGCCGGGAACGGCGTCGAACCCCTCCATGAAACGCGCCCGCGCGCGGGCGCGGTGCGTTTCCCGAAAATCGGCAGGCAGCGCGCGGCCGAAGCGCGCCTCGATCCGCCGCTGCGTTTCCTGCCAGTTATGGCCGTAATAGTCGCGCAAGGCTTCGTCATAGGTTGTCGGCATCCCCGCCGCGGTCAAGCTTTCGGAGAGCGACATATTCGCGCGCACCTCGCTGTCGGCGATCACGCCGTCGAAATCGAAGATGATGGCGGCGAAGGTCATCGGGTGTGCACAATCTTCATACTTGGGCGCTAGAGACTGAACGGGTCAGGAAACATCATCATGAAATTCATTTCGCTAAACTCGCGTGGCGGCAACTATCTGGTTGTCGCGGAGAATGTCGCGTGGCTCCGGTCTGCCGAAAACGGACAGACGCAGGTCGGCATGGTCGGCAGCACGCCGCTGCTCGTGGCCGGAACCATCGAAGAAGTTTCGGCCTCGATCCTAGCGCAGGCCAACGCCTCCGGGCGCCGAGCCGGTGACGGACCGCCGGTCACGGCATGAGCACCGGATCGCGGGCATAACCCCACGCGCCCTCGCCCGACCAATGGCGTCCGTCGGGGAAGGTCAGCGCTATCCCGCTTAGCTGCGCCGGATCGAACAGGCGCATGTTGACGCCCATCAGGTCGACCGCGCCGCCCATCCGCTCGATCAGGCCCGCGGTCGCCGACCAGTGCGTCGAACAGCCGCAGATGGCGCAGAAATGCAGGTCCGAATTGGGGTTCGGCCGGTCGGCGCGATTATAGGTCCGCGTTTCGCCCTCGATCACGACATCGCGCGGCGAATAATAGGCCCAGAGGATGCCGTGCGAGAAGCAAAGCGAGCAATTGCACTCGGCAATCTCTTCGGGCGCTTTGGCAAGCCGCACGGAGACGGCGCCGCAGTGGCAGGTGGTGTTCCAGGTCATTCCGAAATCACCCTGCCTCTCAACATTTCGAGCCCCGCCTCAACGAGTTCCGCGGCCGAAGTCGCTTCGCGCGATACGGGATAAAATTCCGCTACACGATATCCCGCGCCAATCGCGAGCAATTCCACTTCCTTCGCTTCGATCAATGCATCCCGCGCCTTCAGAAAGTGGCGATGCAAATAGGACGCGCCGTTAATAAGAAGCGTCGAGTCATCCACCGGCGCCCCGTCGCTGACGACCATCAGGATACGGCGTCTTTCGCGCCGCTGGTTCAGATAATGAGCGCCCCATTCCAGCGCCTCCCCGTCAACATTCTCGCGCAGAAGGTCAGGGTTGAGCATCTGCCTCCAACCATTGTCGTCCAGACCCGCACCGTCGAATGGCTGATAGAGGATGTGAAGCAGCGCACACAGACGGCCGGGTCGCCGGGGTCGTCCCTCGCGCAGCCATTTGCGCCGCGCGAAACCTCCATGCCACCCGGCAGTCGTATAGCCAGCAACCGCGACACTGGCACCGCACCGTCCCAACTCCTCCGACAATCGCCGGACGCCCGCGGCAACCCAAGCCATGGGTTCGCCGCGCATCGAGCCGGACTGGTCAACCATCAGTAGGACAGCCGCATCATGGAACTCGCCCGCCTCAGTTCCGGCGAGCGAAGGAAGGTCGTGCAGTCCGCGATAGATGTCTTCTGCGTTCGCAATCTGCGAGCGCCACTGCTCGTTGTCGGTCTCGACATGACCTTTTTCAGGATCAGGACTCGCTTCGTAGAGGGCAAGCGGCAGATCTGTCGCGGCCAAAACACGATCATATTCCCGCGTGTACACACGATAAGGCTCCCCTTCGGGGCCATCGGCGACAGGGCGCCCACGCCAGCGGCGGATTATGATGCCAAACACAACCCACAGAAAAGTCGCGGTGAGTAAAAGGCTGAGAGCCACAGGCACCGAACTCGGGGAGTCGGCAGCCATCGGCCTATTCCACCGTCACCGACTTCGCCAGATTGCGCGGCTGGTCCACATCCGTGCCCTTCGCCACCGCCACATGGTACGCCAGCAACTGCACCGGCACCGCATAAACCAGCGGCGCGATCAGCGGGTGGACCTTGGGCATCTCGATCGTCGCCATGCAGCCGTCGCCGGCTTCGGCGAGGCCTTCGGCGTCGCTGATCAGCACGACCTTGCCGCCGCGCGCCATGACTTCCTGCATGTTGCTGACGGTCTTTTCGAACAACGGCCCGCTCGGCGCGAGGACGATCACCGGGACCGCCTCGTCGATCAGCGCGATCGGGCCGTGCTTCATCTCGCCCGACGCATAGCCTTCGGCGTGGATGTAGGAGATTTCCTTGAGCTTGAGCGCGCCCTCGAGCGCCAGCGGATAGTCGGGACCGCGGCCCAGATACAGCACGTCGCGCGCCGGCGCGACCAAATGCGCCATCTTCGCGATATCCTCGTCATGCGCCAGCGCCGCGTTCAATGCGGCGGGGGCTTCGACCAGATGCTTGACGATCTCGCGCTCCTCATCGGCGCTGAGCTTGCCCTTCTTGAGCGCAAGATGCGCAGCGAGCGCGGCGAGCACCGCGAGCTGGCAGGTGAAGGCCTTGGTCGACGCGACCCCGATCTCCGGCCCCGCGTGGGTCGGGAGCAGCAGGTCGGCCTCGCGCGCCATGCTGCTGGTCGGCACATTGACGACGACCGCGATCGTCTGGCCGTTCGCCTTGCAATGGCGGAGCGCCGCGAGCGTGTCGGCGGTCTCGCCCGACTGCGAGATGAAGAGCGCGAGCCCGCCGGGCTGCAGCACCGGGTCGCGGTAACGGAATTCCGACGCGACATCGATGTCGACGGGGACGCGCGCGAAGGTCTCGAACCAATATTTGGCGACCATGCCCGCATAGAAACTCGTGCCGCACGCGACGATCGTGATGCGCTCGACCGTCGAGAGGTCGAAGTCCATCTGCGGCAGCGCGACGGTCTGTTCGAGCGGGCGGATGTAGGAGGAGAGCGTCTGCGCAACCACGGTCGGCTGCTCGAAAATCTCCTTCTGCATGAAGTGGCGGTAATTGCCCTTCTCGACCGCCGCAGCGGTGACGCCCGATGTCGTGATCTCGCGCGCCACCGGGTTGTTCGCGGCATCGTAGATCTGCGCGCCGTCGCGGGTGATGACGACCCAGTCGCCCTCGTCGAGATAGGCGATCTTCTGCGTCAGCGGCGCAAGCGCGAGCGCGTCGGAGCCGAGATAGGTCTCGCCCTCGCCGTAGCCGACGACGAGCGGCGAACCGAGGCGCGCGCCGATCAGCAGATCGGGATGCTGGCGGAAGGCGATCGCGAGCGCGAAGGCGCCGCGGAGCTGCGGCAGCACCGCCTGCACCGCTTCCTGCGGCGACTTGCCTGCCTCGACCTGTTCGCTCACGAGGTGCGCGACGACCTCGGTATCGGTCTCGCTCTCGAAGGTGCGACCGCGTGCCTGCAGCGCCTCGCGCAGCGGCTTGAAATTCTCGATGATTCCGTTGTGCACCAGCGCGACTTCGCCCGTCGCATGCGGGTGCGCATTGCTCGTCGTCGGCGCGCCGTGCGTCGCCCAGCGCGTGTGCGCGATGCCGACGGTGCCGGGCGCCGGGTTGCCCGCGAGCTCCTTGACGAGATTGTTCAACTTCCCCTCGGCGCGGCGGCGGATCAGCTGGCCACCCTCGACCGTGCATACCCCCGCCGAATCATAGCCGCGATATTCCATGCGCCGCAGCCCGTCGACGAGGCGGTCCGCCACCTGGTCCTTGCCGATGATTCCGATGATTCCGCACATGGGGGCTGGGCTTTCTTCTAGAGCGTGTAGGGAATGCGAATACCCGGCATCGACGCCGGAAACACCTTGATATTGCGGGTGACGAGGATGCGGCCGCTGATCTGCGCGGTCGCCAATACGAAGGCGTCGGCAAGGGTCAAGCCCTTGCGTTCGGCGCGGAGTGCGGCGGCACGGCGCGCAACGGCGTCGCCGATCTCCTCGACCTGGAAACAGCCGAGAAAGGCCTCGACGGCTTTGACCGATTGCGGGTCGGCGGCGGACATCACCTCGGTCCAGCTCACCCGGCTGACGCTCTTGCGTCCGGCGCGGCGGATCTCGCCCCGCGCGGCCTCGACGCCGATCAGCGCGTCGATCAGGATGTCGCTGTCGAACTGCGCATCGATCATTCGCGCTTGCCCCTCAGGCGGCGCTGATATTTGAGGCCGTCACCGATATCGTCGCGGTCTTTCCAGATACCGAACGCATTGTCGATCGCGTCACCCGACACGTCGGCGCGATAGGCGGCAACCGCGCGGCGCACCAGCTCAGCGCGCGAGACGCCTTGCTCATTGGCGAGTGCATCGAGCCATTCGACGTCAGAATCGGGAATGTCCGCGAGAAAGCGCATGTAGTTCTGATATCATATCATGATATCAAATCAAGTCCTGCCGAAATTTCTGTCGACGAAAGTCATGGCAAATTGCACCGGATCGGCGGGGCGGCCGTTGCCCTGCTCGAAACGTAGCCTGCCCTCTTCCCAGATCTTGCGGACCTGATCGGGCAATTCGGGTCCGAATTTCATCTGTTGCGCGACCATTTGCACCCAGCTGCCCGTCAGCCCCAGGCTCTGGCGTATCGTCGGCTCCATCGCCACGCAATAGGCGCGCGTCGGCTCGTCGAGATGGCCGATCGCGTTCAGGACCCACGCGTCGACGTAGCGAAGGAATGGCTTGTCGTCGTAGCGGTCGCTCATCTCGTCTTCTCCGTCTTCCATTCGTCGCGCAGCAAGCCGTAGATCAGCGAATCGCGCACGCCGATATGCGTTTCCCACTCGCCGCGCAGCCGGCCTTCGCGCTGGAACCCCAGCCGTTCGAGCAGCCCGATTGAACCGCGATTTTCGGGGTCGGTGTCGGCAAAGATGCGGCGCAGTTCCAACTCGTCAAACCCATAGTCGATCACTCGCGCCACCGCTTCGCGCGCAATGCCCTTGCCCCATTGGTCGCGATGCAGGATATAGCCGACTTCCTTCACCTGAGGCCTGCCGTCGATCAGGATGACCCAGCCGAGCGCGGCATCGTCGCCCGCGGTGATCGCCCAGCAGAGATGACCCTGCCCTTCGCTGGCATTCCCTTTGACGTAATCCGCCGTCTCCGCAGACGACGTGTGCGGCCCGCTCGACCACCAGATCATCACCTCGGGATCGGACAACACCGGAAACAGCGCGCCGGCATCGTCCTCGCGAAGCTGGCGCAGCACGAGCCGCGCGGTCGTCAGCGTCGGCGCGGGCATCGGTCTATTTCTTCTCCGCTGCCTTCTTCTTGCGCATCGCATCGTGAAAGCGGTCGGCCCAGCCGGGCTTGACCGACTGTTCGGCGCGCACGAGGCGGAGTTCGCCGTCCATCACGTCGCGCGTCACCGTGCTGCCCGCGGCGACGATCGCATCGCGGCCGATCCTCACCGGCGCCACGAGCGCGCTGTTCGATCCGATGAAGGCATTCTCGCCGATCTCGGTCCGATATTTGAAATAGCCGTCATAATTGCAGGTGATCGTCCCCGCGCCGATGTTCGCCCCTGCGCCGATGGTCGCATCGCCGAGGTAAGTGAGATGGTTCGCCTTGGCGCCCTTGCCGAGGATCGCCTTCTTGACCTCGACGAAATTGCCGATCTTCGCCTTCTCGCCGAGGATCGTGCCGGGACGCAGGCGTGCAAAGGGGCCGACTTCGCAGCCGACACCGATGGTCGCACCCTCGATATGGCTGAAGCCGCGGATCGTGACCCCGTCGGCGACTTTCGCGCCGGGACCGAAGAATACATTGGGCTCGATCGTCACGTCGCGGCCGATTTCGGTGTCCCACGAGAACCAGACGGTTTCGGGCGCCTTCAGCGACGCTCCGCCCGCCATTGCCTCGTCGCGCTTGAACGCCTGCCACTGCGCCTCGGCGGCGGCAAGTTCGGCGCGGCTGTTGATCCCGGCGACGTCGGCGGGGTCGGTCCTGACCACCGCGCAATGGCGCCCGTCGGCGTTCGCGATATTGACGATATCGACGAGATAAAATTCCTTCGCCGCATTGTCGTCGGTGACCCGCGCGAGCAGCGCGAACAGGTCGCGCGCCTTCGCCGCCATCAGCCCCGAATTGCACAGTCGCACCGCGCGCTCGGCGTCGGTCGCATCCTTATGCTCGACCATCTTCACGACTCGGTCGCCTTCGGTGATGACGCGGCCATATTGCAACGCATCGTCGGGCTCGAACGCCAGCACCACGACCGCGGGCGCATCGGAGGCGCCGAGCCGATCGATCATCGCCTGCATCGTCGCGGTCGGCACGAAGGGCACATCGCCATAGAGGATCAGCACGTCGCCGTCGAAACCGGCGAGCGCCTGCTCCGCCTGCTGCACCGCGTGACCGGTGCCAAGTTGCGGTTCCTGCACCGCCAGATCGGCACTGCCGCCAAGCGCTGCCTCGAGCTGGTCGGCCTTGTCGCCGACGACAACGACCTTCTTCGCGGGCGCCAGCGCATCGACCGCGGCCATCAGGTGCAGCAGCATGGGCCGCCCCGCGATCGGGTGCAGCACCTTGTGGAGGTCGGACTTCATGCGGGTGCCCTTGCCCGCAGCAAGGATGATGGCGGCGATGGGATTGCTCATGGCGCGAGCCATGCCAGCAAATCATTGCGGTTTCCAGCACATCGCGCCATGCGATCGTGCAAATCCCGTTCGCATCGAGCGAAGTCGAGATGCCGCGAAGGCGCGCTCGATCCTTGGGTGTCTCGACTTCGCTCGACACGAACGGAAAAAGAGGTTTGCACATGAACTTTCCCTTCCGCATCGTCGGCTTCGACCTCGACGGCACGCTGGTCGACACCGCGGGCGACCTGACCGCGGCAGTGAACCATGCGCTCGCGCTGCTCGATCGTGCGCCGCTGAGCGAAGCAAAGGTGCGGCCGATGATCGGGCTCGGGGCGAAGCATATGCTCGAACAGGGCCTCACCGCGACCGGCGGCGTTCCTGACGGCGCGGTCGAGCGGCTCTATCCCGAGCTGCTCCGCTATTATGGCCAGCATATCGCGGTACACAGCCGTCCCTTCCCCGGCTTGATCGACGCGCTCGACCGGCTGGACGCGCTCGGGGTCCGGACTGCGGTCGCCACGAACAAGGCTGAGGGGCTGGCGCGCCAGCTGCTTGCGGAACTCGGCCTCGTCGACCGGATGAGCGCGATCATCGGCGGCGACACGCTCGGCGTGCGCAAGCCCTCACCCGACCCCATCCACGCTATGATCGAGCAAAGCGACGGTGGACGGACGGCTTTCGTCGGCGACAGCATCTATGACGTCATGGCTGCAAAGGCCGCCGGCGTACCGAGCATCCTCGTCGGCTTCGGCTTCCTCGACCGGCCCGCCGAAGACTTCGGCGCCGATCATGTGATCGGCCATTATGACGAACTGGTTCCCCTGCTCGAAGCACTGTGATCCCTGCGAAGGCCGGGGTCCATTGGCAAGCTTCGGAGATGGGCCCCCGCCTTCGCCGGGGATCACATCACAACTTCAGCGCTTCCGCCACTTCGTCCAGAGGTGCTTCGCCAGCATCGTCGGCGGCATCCGCAACCAGTGCGAGCGGATGTAGAAGGCCTGCTGAAGCAGGAAATCGGTCGAGCGTCCCCAGTCGTCGCGCGCGAGGAGGCGGCGGCGATACCAGACGTCGCCCGCGTCCTGCCGATCCCAGCCGGAGGGCAAGTCCGCGCCATAAAGATCGCGTGCCAGTCGCGCTGCGCGATGCACAGCCCCGCGCAGCCCGTGCAGGTCCGCACGCGCGTCGAGCCTGCCCCAGAAACCCGAATCCGCCGCGGCGAAATCGCGCGTCAAGCAATGGAAGTCCCACAGGTTGCGAAGTCCGCCCTGCAGGTCGCCGTCGGCGAGCATATGCGCGGCGCAATGGCATGCCATGTCCTCGCGATTGAGAATGGCAAAGCCACTCGCCGTCGTCACCGCGTCGCCGACCAGCGCGAGCGCATCGGGCGTGACTCGGTGCGTTTTCGGCAGGATCGTGTGATGGACGTCGATCATCCGGTCGCGCGCCTTGTGAATGAGCGGCGGCAGCTCGTGCATATGTTCGCGGTAATAGAAATCGTCATAGGGGTCGGACTTGACCCATTCCCAGCCGGCTTCGAGCAGCTCGTTCTCGGCGCGGCGAATGTCGTGTGCGAGGACGAGGATGTCTAGATCACCGATCTGGCGCCCCGCGCTGCAAGGCAGGCCGCCGGCGGCATAGGCGGTGCCTTTCAGAAGCACGAACTCGATCCCTTCGGGCGCGAGCGCGCGGCGCGCCATCTCCGCTTCCCACAGCGCCTGATCCTTTGCAACCTGGGCGGCGGCGCGCTGGTCGGCGAACAGCGCCGCGACCGGCGGCGGCAGATCTGCCTCGCGCAGATGGTGCGCCAGCGTCGCCAGCATCGCCTCGGCGCGCGCGACGCTGATCACACCGTCCCAGTCGCGCGGCGCGAGCGATACCGCATCGATCCGTCCCGCAAGCAGGCCCACCAGAGTATCGATCGCGCTCACCGCGCCGCCTCCGCCCAAAGCCGTTCGACCAGCGCCATCCCTGCCGCGCTGTCGGGATAGGTAATGCCGAAAGCGGGCGTCTCGCGCACCAGCCGCGTCAGCGCGGCGAAGCCCGCCTCGCCGAGCGCGATATAGTTGGTCGACGCCTCGGTCAGCCGGACAAAGGCCTCGCCCTCGCCCATCGGTTCGATCGCCGCTTCACCGCCGAAGCGCGGGAATAGGATCAGCGCGGGACGCGCCGGCACGTGCATCGCCGCGATCGCGTCGGCGCGCGGGATCAGGTGGCGGATGTCGCCCTTCGGCGTTCCGGCGAGAAGCGGGCCGAGCCGCGCCGCATCGACGCGCGCTGCCATTTCGGCGATTGCCTCATTCTTCAAACTGACCGCGCGCGGAAAGGCCAGCGCATCGCCGCTCGCGGGTTCGACCAGCGTGAACTCGTCGCCCATCAGCCGCCAGTCGCCTTCACCGAGCAGCGCTGCGAGGGTCGATTTCCCCGATCCGGATTCGCCCGACATGATCACGGCGCGCCCGTCCCTAGCGACGGCGCTTGCGTGGAGCAGCAGATGCCGCCGCCAGCCGAGCGCCACCTGCAGGTTCATCCCCATCTCGGCTGCGAGCAGCCCCATCGAGAGTGGCAACGGCAGCGCGTCAGGGACGACGAAGTCGCCGCCGATATGCACCGACGGCCGCAGCCAGCGCCGCCACGGCCGCGCCGCGAACAGCCGCACCGTCGCATCGGCGGGCCGCGCATCGTCGCGCGGATAACCGGCGTATAATGTCTCGAGCGCCGCAATCGGTTGCCGCCAGTCACTGCCGATACGGAACTGGACGGGGCCGACCTGGATTCGCGCGCTTTGCCTCACGCTTCCGCCACCAACCCCATCGCGGCGAGCTCGGCGAGCCGGTCGGCGACGATGGCGACGACATCACCCTCGCCATCGAGGTCGAATTCGCCGGCAAGCCGCGCGGCGATCGCATCCGCTCCGCACGCGTCGCCTCCCATCGCCGCCAATATCTCGGGCATCGGCGCGATCACGAGATGCGTCTGCATCGACCGCCGGTCGAAGATCGCGGTCAGCTCGCCCAGCGTCTCGATGCGCAGCGCGTCGGCGGGCGCGGCGCGATAGGCACGATCAGGCATAATTTTCGGCGGTCGCGAGCAGCTTGACGAGGATTTCCATCAGTTTCGCGCGCTCGTCGCGGGTCAAGGCCGATTCGAGCTTTTCCTCCGCCGCGAGCGCCGCCGGGACGATCGCGTCATACAGCGAGCGACCGGTTTCGGTGAGCTCGAGATGGTGCGAGCGCCCGTCGACCTCGTGCGCCTGCCGCGCGATAAGCTGGCGGTCGGCCAGTGCCTTCGCCGCGCGGTTGACCGTCACCTTGTCCATATGGGTGATCGCGACAAGCTCGCGCTGGGTGCGCGGCACGCCCTCGCCCAGCACCGCCATCAACCGCCATTCGGGAATCTTGAGCCCGAACCGGTTCTGATATTCGGCGGCGATCCGGCTGGACAGGGCGTTGGAGGCGACGGACAGACGATAGGGCAGGAAATTGTCGAGATTCAGCTTCTTCGCGGCCATGCCTTGCAAACCCCCAAATGCCGTTTCCCCGGCAGGATCATCCTATCGCCTGTTTCGGGCCTGTGAAGGTCAGAATGTAACGCGGCCGCCGATCCACAACGTGCGCGGCGTCGCGCGTTCGACGATCCCCGCTGACGAGATCGCGGCAGGGACCAGTTCGTCGGTCAGATTTTCGCCGCGCGCCTCGATGCTGACCGCATCGGTCACGCGCCACGACAGCCCGGCATCGAGCGTCAGCGCATCGTCGAGGCGAAGCAGGCCGAGGTCATCCTCATTCTGGCTACCGATATAGCGCAGCGTCGCGAAGCCGCCGAAGCGGCCTTGGCCATTGCTGCGCAGCGAGACGCTGCCGCCATGCTTCGCGATCTGCGCCGGGCGGCGGCCGTCGAGCGCGACGGCCGCACCCGACGCGTCGACCTTGGCATCGGTGAACGCATAGGTCGCGCGCAGCGTCGCCGGGCCGACGCGCTGCTCGGCGCTGAATTCGACCCCCTTGCTGTCGATCGCGTCGAGATTCCGGCGCTGGTTGAGGTTGGGCGCGAGGGTCACATTGGCGATCGCGTTCGACAGATGGTTGGCGAACAGCGTCACCGACAGCTTCGTCCCGCCCCGCTGCCAATCGGCGCCCACTTCACCGCCCCAAAGGCGCTCGGGTTCCAGCGCCTCGTTCGCGGTCGTCACCTCGGCGCCGACGCGGAAGGGCCGGTAAAGTTCGTTGAGCGTCGGCAGGCGCCAACCGCGATACCCCGCGGCGCGCAGCGCGAATGCGTCCGACGTCCAGCGCACGCCCGCGCGGCCGCTGCCTTCCCAGCCCTGTCGCGACGCGAAACGCAGGTTGGTGATCAGCGATCCGCCGATATTGCGCTCGAGCCGGTAGCCCTCGCCGAGCCACCAGCGATCGACCCGCCCGCTCAGCGTCCAGAGGAACCCGTCGCTCGCGTCGCCCGCGGTCCATTCGGCGAAAGCCCCGACGGTATCGCTGCTGCCTCCGGCGATGCGGTGGCGGCCGGGGATGGTGCCCGTGAAGAAGAAATCCTCTTCGGTGCGGCCGGTGGTACGGCGCCAGTCGGCGCCGATACGCAGCGGGTTCCCGCCATCGAAAGCCGGACGAAATTCGACCCGTGCGCCGAGCCCGGTCGCGGGCACGCGCTGAAAGAGCGCGGGCGCCACGCTGTTCCGTCCCGCCGCGACGCTCGCGAAGCCGCTCTCGAAATCGCGGAGCTGGATATAGGCGAGCGCGAGCCATTGCGTCGCGTCATAGGGATCGTGCACGAAGCGCACGCTCGCATCGACGCCGTCGACCTTGCTCTGCGTGAAATCGGTGCCGCGGTCGCGCCGGTCCGAAAAGCCGCGCACGCTCGCCTCGATCCGGCTGTCGTCGCCGGCATCGAAGCGCAGGCGAAGCCCGACCCCGCCCTGTTCATAGGGCGCCGCGCGATCGACGCTGCCGCGCTGGCCTTTCGTGATGGGGATGAACCCATCGCCGCGGCTATACCGCCCATCGATCACGACCTGCCCGCTGCCCAGTTCGCCGCCCGCCGAAGCCGAGACGTCCCAGCTATCGCGGCTGCCATAGGCCGCGCTCGCCTCGACGCCGTCGGTCATCGTCGAATAGAGCCCGATCGTCCCGGCGAGCGCGCCCGGTCCATCGACCCCGCTACCGCCGCCGCGCGTCACGACGATGCCGCCGAGATTGATCGCATCATAGGCGGACCAGGCGACCCAGCCGCCGAACGGGTCGGCCTGCGGCACCCCGTCGAGCGTCACCAGCGCGCGGCTCGACGCATTGCCGCCCAGCCCGCGCAAGGTAACGCCCTGGCTGGTCGGATGTGCGCTGCGCCCGTCCGAGCGGCGGAACTGGACGATTCCCGCCTCGTCGCGCAGGCGATTTTCGACCCGCGAGCCGAAACCCGGATCGAGGTTGCGAAGAATGGCCGAACTCTGCACCCCGTCGTCCTGATTGTGAGGCAGCAGGCCGCCGCGCACGACAATATCATAAGGGTCGATGCGGTAGTCGGCGAAGACGATCTCGTCGCTCGGACCGGAGGAGGCACCCTCCTGCGCCGCGGCCGCCGCCGGCAGCGCCAGCGCAGCCGCCCCCGCGAACAACCGGATCATACGGGCTTCACTGCATCGGGATGCGCCCGCTGGATCGCCGCCAGTTCCATGCACGCGGCATCGATCTCGACGAGCCGCGGATAGTCATCGAGCGGCACCTCGAACCGCCGCGCATTATACATCTGCGGCACGAGGCAGCAGTCGGCGATCCCCGGCGCATCGCCGCCCAGATAGCGCCCCTCGCCCGCCATCGCTTCGAGCGCCTCGAACCCCTGCGCGATCCATGTCGCGATCCAGCGATCCTTGGTCTGCTCGTTGAGCCCCAGATCCTTCGTCAGATATTTGAGGACGCGGAGGTTGTTGAGCGGATGGATGTCGCTCGCGATCACCTGCGCGCGCGCCAGCGCCACCGCGCGCGGCATCGGTTCGTCGGGGATCAGGCGCGGCTCGGGATAGGCACGGTCGAGCCAGTCGATGATCGCCATGCTCTGGATGATCGGCTCGCCATCGACGACAAGCATCGGCACGAATCCTTGCGCATTCTGTTCCAGATAGGCGTCGCTGCGCTGGTCGCCCGCGATCAGGCTGACCTCGACGCGCTCATATTCAAGCCCTTTCAGGTTCATCGCAATGCGGACGCGAAAGCTGGCCGAGGAGCGAAAATAATCGTGGAGGACGAGGCTGGTCATGCGCGCCCTAATGCGATGCTTTCGGCATCTCCGCAATCCATTGCCGCAGCAGCGCCGCGCCTTCCTTATGGACCGTCGAGCGGCCGAGCTCGGGCATCGCGATCCCCGGCTCGGTGCTTTCGAGGCGATAGATGAGGAAGCTGCGGTCGGGCTCGCCCGGCGCGATCGCAAAATCCATCCCGCCGCTGCCGCGCCCCGCCGCGGTCGGGCGCTTGCCGATGCCATAATTGACATTCACCGGATCGGTCCAGCGCAGGAACAGGCCGCTGTTCGACGCGCTGCCTTCCGGATTGTGGCAGTGCGCGCAGTTGACGTCGAGATAGGCGCGCGCGCGGTCCTGCAAACTGCCGCTCGCCGGATCGTCCCAGCGCGGCATGACCGGCTTGAGCGCCTCGGGCCGGTCGAACCACAACCGTTTCGCATCCGCGCTCATCGTCGCCGGCAGCACGAGGTTGCGCGCCTTCGGACCGATCGGCACGATCGCGCCGGCGCGGCTGTGGCATTCCTTGCACTGATTCTTGTTCGGCACGCCATATTGGATGCTGTGCGCGCCGCCGTCGGGACTCTCGAAGCTCACCGGCACGCGGCGGCCCGCGATCGCGAGCGACGCATCCTTGCCGTCGGCGTCCCAGATATAGGGCAGCGCGACCCAGCCCTTCGCGCGGTGGATGAGCAGCCGCGTCTCGACCGGGCGGCCGCCGTTCCGGTCGTGCCAGCCGAAACTCTTGACGATCACCGTGCCGACGGGGAACGCGATCGTGCCGTCGTCGGCGACCTCGGCCTTCTTGCCCGCCGGGATAGAAACGAAGCGATGCTTCTCGGCATAGTCGCTGAACAGCGGCGTGTTCAGCGTATAGGCGAAGCTCGCGATCGGACGCGCCGGATCATTGCCCGCGAACAGGCCAAAGGCGGACAGTTTCGGCGGCATCGTGTCGCCGTCGATCAGCGCCTGATCGACGGCCGGCGGCGCGACACCGCCCGCACCGCTTGCAAAAAGCAGCGCAGCAGCAAGCGCCGCGACGACGGGCTTCACTGGACCTTCGCCTCCATGCTCGCGGGCAGCTTGATCTCGGGCAGCGCCGCCGGGGGCGTGCCCTTCAGCGTCACCGGCGTCGGCTTCGCCTGATCGCGCGGCGTCTTCACATCGGGCAGGTTCAGCGACAGCACCCCGACCTCGTCGAGAACGATCGCGTCGCCCGCGCCGTCCCACAGCACCGGCGGGATCGCCCCGCCCATCGCCGCCGCGATCTGCGCCCCGCCATCGAACGCGGGGGCATAGCCCGCCTTGCCATGCTGGTTGCCGCGCACGACGATCGCCTTCGGCAGCGGCTGGTAGTTCGGATCCTTGTGATCGTAGCGATAGCCGACGATCATGACATTGGCGGTGCCGTTCTGGTCGAAGACATTGCCGAAAACCTCGACATTGCGGTTCGCCATCACCAGCACGCCGGTGCCGGTCGGGACGCTCGCGACGATATTGCCCTTCGGCGCGAAGTTCGGCGTGCTGTTGTCGCTGACGATATTCTCGAACACGCGGACATTATGCCCGCCCTGCTGCGGCAGGCTCGGCAGGTCGAAGACCAGAATGCCGCCCGTATTCTTCGCCGCGATATTGTCGTGGACGTCGGCGTCGAAGCTGTTCTCGATTTCGATCCCCGCCACATTCTCGGTCGCGATCGATTCGCGAACGACGATATTTTTCGACTGGCCGACATAGATGCCCGCGTCCGACGCGCCGCGGACATAGACGCTGTCGATCAGCACGTCGCTGCTCTCGACCGGATAGACGCCATAGGCGCCGTTGGTTTCCTTCGGCCCCGCGGTCCATTCGACGCGAAGCTGGTGATAGACGATGCGGTTCGCGCCCTTCGACTTGATCCCGTCGCCCTTGGTGTTGAGGACCGCGAAATTGGTCAGGAACACGTCGTCGCTGGTGACCAGCAGCCCCTCGCCGGCGCCCTGCTGGCCCGAGAAATCAAGGATCGATCCTGCGCCGTCCTTCGTCCCCGCGCCGCGCACGGTCACATTGTCGACGTCGAGCGACAGCCCGTCGGTCAGCTTCCACACCCCCGCGCCCAGTTCGACCGTGTCGCCGGGTTCGGCGAGGATCAGCGCTTCCTGCAGCTTTTCATTGGCGTCGGGCGTTCCTGCCTTGACGCTGATCGTCTTTGCCGCCGCCGGAGCGGCAACGAAAGCCGCCACGAAACAGAGCGTCGCCGCGTGGCGCAGGCTTTGGAATCGCATGAGTCTCTCCCCTTGTTTCGGGGGAGCATGCGGCAAGACTTGACGGATGCCAAGCGGGTTGCTGACATGCGTGTAGCTAATAAAAACCGGGAGTGGTCGCCTTGTATTTGAGAATTGGATTCGCGCTTGCAGCCTTCATCGCCGTTCCGTCGATGGCTGCGGCGCCACCGGCGGCGGTCAGCGGGCGCTGGAAAACCGACGACGGCAAGGCGATCGTCGCGATGGCGCCCTGCGGCACGAAGATGTGCGGACGCGTTGAGCGCCTGCTGATCAAACAGCCCGCCGGCGGCCAGCTCGACGAACGCAATCCCGACAAGGCGAAGCGCGGCCGGCAGGTCACCGGCCTGCAGATATATTGGGATCTCGTGCCGCATGACGACGGCTGGAAAGGGCCGGGCTACAGCCCCGAAGATGGCCGCTATTACACCGCGCATCTGCGCGTGAAGGGCAACAAGCTGACGATGAAGGGCTGCGTCGCGGTCTTCTGCAAGACCGTCACCTGGACGCGGATCGCTTGATCCTTTGATCCTCCCTGTCGCGCAGCGATGGGGAGGTGGCAGCGCGAAACGCTGACGGAGGGGCAATTAGCGCAACGTCGCCGCCCCTCCACCATCCTTCGGATGGTCCCCCTCCCCATGGCTGCGCCGCAGGGAGGATTGGAGTTCAGGGCGCATCCCCAAGGATCCAGTCGACCCCGGCCGCCACGTGGATACGCGTCGTGTCATAGATCGGCAGGACATTGGCGTCGGTATCGACCAGCATCACCAGTTCGGTGCAGGCCAGCACGATCGCCTGCACATCCTGTTTTGCGATGTCGGTGATGAACGTCTTCATCGTGCGCCGCGAACTTTCGTTCACCTTGCCCAGCATCAGCTCTTCGTAGATGATCCGGTCGATCTCCTCCGCGCGGCTCGCGTCATAGGGCGCCAGGGTCAGGCCGTGGCGAACGAGGCGCTGGCGGAACCACGGTTCGGTCATCACGTTGCGCGTGCCGATCACCGCCGCCGCCTTGATGCCGTCGGCCTTCATCTTTTCGCCGGTCTCGTCGACGATGTGAAGTAGCGGGATCGAGATCGCCGCCGCGACATCCTCGGCGACCTTGTGCATCGAATTGGCGGCGATCATCAGCGCGGTCGCGCCCGCATCCTGCAGCCGCTTCGCCGACGCGATCAGCACCTCTTTCGCATGCGCCCATTGTTCGGGCGTCGAAATGCGCGAAAGCTCGCAATAATTGAGGCTCTCCATCAGGATCGGCGCCGAACAGGCAGTGCCGAGACGCTTCTGCACGCCCTTGTTGAGATGCCTGTAATAAAGCTCGGTCGATGCCCAGCTCATTCCCCCGATCAGGCCGATTTTACGCAAAATGGTCCTCCGAAATGCAACGGGACCGGGTCTCGTCCGACCCGGTCCCGAACTTGGCTAGAAAAACTGTCGCCGTCGGGCAAGCCCGCGAGCGAAGTTTTGCGGCAGGCCGTCAGCGCCCGGAGCTCCGCGGGTCCTAGTGCCCGCTGCCGCTCAACGCCTTGACGATGTCGTCGGCCATCTTCTTCGCGTCGCCGAGCAGCATCATCGTATTGTCCATGTAAAAGACGTCATTGTCGACGCCGGCATAGCCGACCCCGCCCATGGAACGCTTCACGAACAGCACGGTCTTGGCCTTTTCGACGTCGAGCACGGGCATACCATAGATCGGCGAGGTCTTGTCGGTCTTCGCCGCCGGATTGGTCACGTCGTTCGCGCCGATGACGAAGGCGACGTCGGCCTGCGCGAATTCGCCGTTGATGTCCTCGAGCTCGAACACCTCGTCATACGGCACATTCGCCTCGGCGAGCAGCACGTTCATATGGCCCGGCATACGCCCCGCGACCGGGTGGATCGCATATTTGACATTGACGCCTTCCTTCTTCAGCTGGTCGGCCATCTCGCGCAGCGCGTGCTGCGCCTGCGCGACCGCCATGCCGTAGCCGGGGACGATGATGACATTCTCGGCCTGGCTCATCAGGAAGGCCGCGTCGTCGGCGCTGCCCGGCTTCCACGGACGCTGTTCCTTTGCCCCGCCCGCAGCGGCCGCCGCGTCGGCGCCGAAGCCGCCCGCGATCACGCTGATGAAGCTGCGGTTCATCGCGCGGCACATGATGTACGACAGGATCGCGCCCGACGAGCCGACGAGCGCGCCGGTGATGATCATCGCGGTGTTACCGAGCGTGAAGCCCATCGCCGCCGCCGCCCAGCCCGAATAGCTGTTCAGCATCGACACGACGACCGGCATGTCGGCGCCGCCGATCGGGATGATGAGCAGGAAACCGATCAGGAAGCTCAGCGCCGTGATCGTCCAGAAGACCCATGGGCTTTGGTCGGTCAGGAAATAGGCGACAAGGCCGATGATCGCGGCGAGCGTGCCGAGGTTGATGATATGGCGCCCCGGCAGCATGATCGGCGAGCCCGACATATTGCCGTTCAGTTTCAGGAAGGCGATGACCGAGCCCGAGAAGGTGATCGCACCGATCGCGATGCCAAGGCCCATTTCGACACGGCTGACGGCGAAGATTTCGCCGGCGGCGTCGGCAATGTGGAAGGCGCCGGGGTTGAGATAGGCTGCCGCCGCCACGGCGACCGCGGCAAGGCCGACAAGGCTGTGGAAGGCCGCGACAAGCTGCGGCATCGCGGTCATCGCGATCCTGCGCGCCATGACGATACCGATCACCGCGCCGATACCGATCGCGCCGAGCACTTCGGCGATCGCGATCGTGTCGAACGCGCCCTCGCCCGTCCGCGGGACGTGGGTCAGCAGCGTGGTGACGACCGCGATCGTCATGCCGATCATGCCGTAGCGATTGCCGCGTCGCGACGAGGCCGGGCTCGACAGCCCGCGCAACGCCAGAATGAAAAGGATGCCCGAGGCCAGATAGGCCAGCGCCACCCAGGGATTGATCGGTGCTACTTCGTGCATTCTAATTCCCCCGTCGGGCCGTCCGTCCCCGGCCCGTCAAATCCAAGGATTGCCGCGCCTCAGCGCTCTTTCTTCTTGTACATCGCGAGCATCCGCTCGGTGACCGCGAAGCCGCCGAAAATGTTGATGCTCGCCATCACCACGGCGGCAAGGCCAAGCCATTTCGACAGCGGCGATCCGGCGGCCGCGCTGGCGATCAGCGCACCGACGATTATGACAGAGGAAATCGCGTTGGTGACGCTCATCAGCGGCGTGTGCAGCGCGGGCGTCACCGACCAGACGACAAAATAGCCCACGAAACAGGCCAGAAGGAAAATCGAGAAAATCGAGATAAAGTCCACGGCCGGCTCCCCTGCTGATTCCGCTTGGCGCACCTCTTGCCGTGCGCGAGGGGGCGTGTCGACTCCAAAGCTGTCAAAAAAACGGGCGCACCCTTCGCGATCGGAGGAAAGGCGCGCCCGGGGCGTAATTAAATTGCGCGGGACAAGCTACATCTTGGGCAGCAGCACCGCGTCGACGACGTGAATCACGCCGTTCGACTGGGCGACGTCGCCCTGCGTCACCAGCGCCTTGTTGCCGCTTGCGCTGGTCAGCAGGATCGCGCCGTCGCTCTTGGTCGCGGTCAGATCCTGCCCGTCGGCGGTCTCGAGCGTCGCGCTGCCCTTGCCCTCCGCGATTTTCGCCTCGATATCGGCGATCGTCAGCTTGCCTGGCACGACATGATATTTGAGCACGCCCGCGAGCACATCCTTTTGCGCGGGGCGCATCCAGCCGTCGCGCGTCACTGCGGGAATCTGCGCAAAACTTTCATCGGTCGGCGCAAAGACGGTGAAGGGGCCGGGACCCGACAGTGTCTCGACGAGACCCGCCTGCTTGACCGCCGCGACAAGCTGCTTGTGGATCGGCGAGGCCGAGGCATTTTCGACGATGTTCCGGGTCGGCAACATCTCGGCGCCGCCGACGGTCGGGTTGCCACTCGCGGTGGCGACATCGCCGGTTGCGGCGGCGTCGGTCTCGGCCTTGGGCGCCTCGGCGGCCTTGTTGCACCCGGCGAGCGCCAGACCGGCACCCACTACGGCCGCAAGCAGCATATGTTTCGTCATCTCGTCATTCTCCTTGAAACCAAAGGCGAAATGCCGCGGATTCGAAGAATCCGCGGCCACTCGCAGCGAAACGCGCCCTGCGGCGCGAAAGTTTCAGAAGAAAGACAGCGCGGAATTGCTTATCCCAGCAACCGCTCGTTCACGACCTTGCCGCCCTGCGTCAGGCGCACGGCATTGCCGATTTCCTCGTCGAGCACCGGCTTGCCGGCTTCCTTGTCCCAAAAAGCCGACAGGAAGTTGAACAGGTTGCGGCTGAACAGCGCGCTGGTATCGGCAGGCATCAGCGCCGCGATATTCTTCGCGCCGATCACGGTAACGCCGTGGATGCGCTTCGCCTCGCCGGCGACCGCACCCTCGACATTGCCACCGCTTTCGGCCGCCATGTCGACGATCACGCTGCCCGTCCGCATCGTCGCAAGCTGCGCGTCCGAAATAAGCCGCGGCGCGGGGCGGCCGGGGATCAGCGCGGTGGTGATGACGATATCCTGCTTGGCGATATGTCCCGACACCAGTTCGGCCTGCGCCTTCTGATATTCTTCCGACATTTCAGTGGCATAGCCACCAGCGCCTTCGCCCTCGATCCCCTCGACGCTTTCGACGAAGATCGGCTTGGCGCCGAGCGACAATATCTGTTCCTTGGTCGCCGAGCGCACGTCGGTCGCGCTGACCTGCGCGCCCAGACGCCGTGCGGTCGCGATCGCCTGCAGCCCCGCGACGCCGACGCCCATCACGAACGCCTTGGCGGCGCTGACGGTGCCCGCGGCGGTCATCATCATCGGAAAGGCGCGGCCATAGGCGTTCGCTGCCATCAGCACCGCCTTGTACCCCGCGAGGTTCGCCTGGCTCGACAGGATATCCATCGACTGGGCGCGCGTGATGCGCGGCATGAATTCCATCGCGAGCGCTTCGATCCCGAGCTTCGCATATTCGTCGACGCGCGCGCGCTCGCCGAACGGGTTGAGCCCCGCGGCGAGCCAGGCGCCTTCGGCAAAGCCCTTGAGGTCTTTGGGGTCCGGCCCCTGGATGCCGAGGATGATGTTCGCACCCTTCAGCACCTCGGCACGGCTGCCGACGCTGGCGCCGGCAGCGGTATAGTCGGCGTCGGCGATCGATGCCGCCTCCCCCGCTCCCGTCTCGACGGCCAATTCAGCGCCCAGCCCGATGAATTTCTTCACGGTTTCGGGGGTCGCGGCGACGCGGGTCTCGCCGGGGGCGAGTTCCTTCAGGACGGCGATGCGCATGGCAAAGGGCCGGTCAGGAGATGATGAGGACGACGAAGGCCGCGACGACCACCGTGATGATCGTGCCGATTTTCAGCATGCTGAGGAAACCCGCATAGGTTTCGTTCGCCGCTTTCATTTCCTGTTCCGCCATGCCCTGTCCCCTTTGCCTGTTCGCCGAAAGGCGCGCCCGCGCGCCCAAAATCGCTTCGCCAAAATTACTTCGGATGCGCGGGTGGCGCGCCCCAGAATCGAGCGTCGCGCCGGTCTTAGCCACGCCTTTCGCGATGCTCAAGGGGCGCTGGCGGGAAAAAGCCCTTCATCGTGGCGAAAGCCGAACGGCCTTAATAGCCCCTTTACCCCTATGCCGTAGATCACAGCGCTTGAACGGATGGCACGGCATCAGACATCCGAACATAGGGGCAGAACGGGGATTATGGCCAGCCAGCGCGACACGCGAACAGTGATGATCGTCGATAGCGAACCCGCACAGCAGCGGTTCCTGTCGGCGCTGCTGTCGCGCGGCGGCTGGCGCAGCATCGTCGCCGGCGACACCGACACCGCGCTTGCGAAGCTGGGCACGCAGGAGGGCATGGCGCTCGACGCCGTCCTCGTCGACCAGGGCACGCCGGGCATGGAGATCGGCGAATTCGTCGCCGAACTGCGACGCTGGCGTCCTGCCCTGCCCCTCATCGTCATCACATTGCGCAACAGCGTCGAGGTCGCCGTGTCGTCGATGCGCGCCGGCGCGAGCGATTTCGTGCAAAAGCCGATCGCCCCCGATCGCCTGCTCGGCGCGCTCGACCGCATCGTCTCGCCGAACGGACCGCAGGGCGAACTCCGCCCGCTCACCGAAAAGCTCCGCGCGCCGCTGGCATTCGAGGAGATCATCGGGTCGAGTCCCAATTTCCGCAGCGCGCTCGCGATCGCCGCGAAGGCTGCGCGCGCACGCGTTCCGGTGATGATCAACGGCAAACCCGGCACCGGCAAGGAGGTCTTCGCCCGCGCGATCCACAGCGCATCGCCGCGCGCGCGCGGCCAGCTTGTGATGGTCGATTGCTCGGCGGTATCGCCGGGCCTGATCGGCTCGGGCCTGTTCGGCCACGAACGCGGCGCCTTTCCCGGCGCCTTCGACCGCCAGATCGGCCGCCTTGTCCAGGCCGACGGCGGCAGCATCATCATCGACCATGTCGAATGTATCCCGCTGGAAACGCAGGCCAAGCTCGTGGAGTTCATAAACTCCGGCGAAGTCCAGATGATCGGCGGCTCGATCCGCCAGAGCGTCGACGTCCGCATCATCGCGACGACCGCGAGCCCGCTCGACAAGCTGATCGAGGCCGGCCACTTCCGCGAAGATCTCTATTACGCGCTCTCGACCGCGCAATTTACCCTGCCCTCGCTCTCCGAACGCCGCGGCGATGTCGGCCCGCTCGCCCGCCACCTGCTCGCGCGCATCGGCGGCCTGCCCGGCATGGGTCAGATCGGGATCACCGACGACGCGCTGCGTCTGCTCGCCGCCTATGCCTGGCCGGGCAATGTCCGCCAGCTTCAGGACGTGCTGTTCCGCGCCGCGACGTCGAGCAAGACCGACGTCCTGACCGGCGCCGATTTCAAGGCGATCGAGGCCGCACTCGGCGGCGGCACGCCCGGCGGCGAAGGCGATGTCGCGATCAACGGCGAAGCGATCGGGGTCACGCTCTACCTGCCCGACGGCAACCTCCGTCCGCTCGAGGAGATCGAGGCCGACGTCATCCGCCTCGCGATCGGCCACTATCGCGGCCGCATGAGCGAAGTCGCGCGGCGTCTCGGCATCGGCCGCTCGACGCTCTACCGCAAGCTCAGCGATCTCGGGATCGACACCGCAGCCTGATTTTTGGCATCGACGGTCCCGATCGGCCTGACTAGTCCGGGCCTATGGACAAGCGATTTTCAGGACGAACCGCGCTCATCACCGGCAGCGCATCGGGCATCGGGGCGGCAACCGCCGCGCTGCTGCAAGCCGAGGGCGCGCGCATCATCGGCGTCGATCTGTCGCAAGGCCGCGACGTCGCCAGCCCTGACATGTGGAACGCCCTTGCGGGCGAGCTTGTCGACACCGACATCGCCGTCGTCAACGCCGGCATCGCCACCGCGGGACAGATCGCCGACATCGATTTCGCCGACTGGCGCCGCACGCTCTCGGTCAATCTCGACGGCGCGATGCTGACCTTGCGCGCCGCGATGCGCGCCATGATCGCGCACGGCCGCGGCGGCGCGATCGTCGTCACCGCCTCGATTTCGGGAATCAAGGCCGAACCTGGTGTCGGGGCTTATGGTGCGTCGAAGGCAGGCGTCATCCAGCTCGCACGGATCGCTGCCAAAGAAGGCGCGCCGCACGCCATACGCGTCAACGCGATCGCCCCCGGCGGGGTCGACACGCCGATCTGGGATGATGTCGACTTCTTTCCGGCGATGATCGCCGAACAAGGCAGCCGAGAGGGTGCAATCGATGCGATGGCGAAAGCCGCAACGCCGCTCGGCCGCTGGGCCAGCGCCGACGAAACCGCGCGCCAGATTGCATTCCTGCTGTCGGACGATGCTGCCAGTATCACCGGCGCCGTGCTGGCCGCCGATGGCGGCTATTCGCTCTAGGCCGTCAGCGCAGCGTCCCTCAGGCCGCGCCACACCCTCAGCGCCTGCCGGGTCTCCGCAACGTCGTGAACGCGCAGCAACTGCGCGCCCTGCGTCGCCGCCTGATAGTGAAGCGCGACGCTGCCGCCGCGGCGCTGGTCGGCCGGCGCCTCATTATCGAGCGCGCCGATCATCCGCTTCCGGCTTGCGCCGAACAGGATCGGACAGCCGAGCGTGTGGAACAACGCCACCCCGTTCACCAGCGCCAGATTGTCGGCGACGCCCTTGCCGAAGCCGAGGCCGGGGTCGACGATGATCTTGGCACGATCGATCCCCGCCGCGGCACAGGCCGCGATGCGCTCGGCGAGCATGTCGTAAACGTCGAACAAAATATTCGAATAGGTGCCGCCTTCATGCGGATCGCTCTTCGCCGACGGCGCGTGCATCAGCACCACCGGGCAGCCTGCGCGCACGACCACCTCCATCGCGCGCTCGTCATAGCGGAGCGCCGAAATATCGTTCACGATCGTCGCACCCGCCGCGAGCGCGGCTTCCATCACCGCTGCCTTGCGGGTGTCGATCGAGACGGCGACGCCGCCCTTCGCGAGCGCCGAAACGACGCCCTCGACGCGCTGGATCTCGTCGCCTTCCCATACCAGCGGCGCGCCGGGGCGCGTCGATTCGCCGCCGACATCGACGATCGCGGCGCCGGCCGAGGCCAGCGCATAGCCGGCCTCGTTCGCCGCTGCATTGTCGACATGCTTGCCGCCGTCCGAAAAACTGTCGGGGGTGACGTTGAGGATGCCCATGATCTGCGGCTCATTGAGCCGCACCGTGCGTTCACCGAGTTGCAGAGCGCCGCGCGGACGCGCGACCGCCGACCGCTGCGCCGTCGCCGCTGCGGCGAGACGATCGGGCATCGCGGCGATCCAGCCATCGAGTTCGGGAACCGGCACGATCGCCGACCTGACCTCGTCAGTGTCGCGCAGGCTGACGTGCCACGCCGCGAACCAGACCAGCGTATCGGCAATCCGCAGGCAATCGTCGTCCAGCTCGTGCGGCCGGTCGACGAAGCAGGCCGGGCGGCAATAGACGCGGGCATCCTCGCGCGTCTTGCCGAAATCGGACTTGGTCAGCGGCTGGAACATCAGGCCTCGTTGGCGAGCAGCCAGTCCTGCCGCACTGCGTCGATCACGCGGAGCTGCTTGCCGTCGTCGACGTGCCAGAAGGTCCAGCCATTGCAGCTCGGCGCGCCCTGCACGCCCGCGCCGACCTTGTGGATCGAGCCCGCATCCTGCCCCGCGCAATCGAGCGATCCGTCGACGCGCACGACCGCCTTCCAGCGACGCTTGGCATCGGTCAGCACCGAGCCCGGCGGAACCATCCCGCATTCGACGAGCGTCCCGAACGCGACGCGCGTCGCGGCCTTGGGCGCCATCATCGTCTTCACCGCACTCTCGTCGAGCGGCAGCGCCATCTCGATCCGCTCGAGCGCGGCCGCGATATAATCATCCTCGCGCTCGATCCCGATGAAATGCCGACCGAGACGCTTCGCGACCGCGCCGGTCGTACCGGTGCCGAAGAAGGGATCGAGGACGACGTCGCCGGGGTTCGAACAGGCCAGCAGGATGCGATAGAGCAAGGCTTCGGGCTTCTGCGTCGGGTGGACCTTGTGCCCGCCCTTCTTCAGCCGCTCCTGCCCGCCGCAGATCGGGATCAGCCAGTCGCTGCGCATCTGGAGTTCGTCGTTCAGCGTCTTCATCGCCCGATAGTTGAAGGTATATTTCGCCTTCTCGCCCATCGACGCCCAGATCAGAGTCTCGTGCGCGTTGGTGAAGCGGGTGCCCTTGAAATTGGGCATCGGGTTCGCCTTGCGCCAGACGATGTCGTTGAGGATCCAGTAGCCCTGATCCTGCAACGCGGCGCCGACGCGGAAGATATTGTGATAGCTGCCGATCACCCAGATGCTGCCGCCGGGTTTCAGGATGCGCTTCGCTTCCGCGAGCCAGGCATGGGTGAAGCGGTCATAGGTCGCGAGACTGTCGAACTTGTCCCATTCGTCGTTCACCGCGTCGACCTGACTGCCGTCGGGGCGATGAAGGTCGCCGCCGAGCTGGAGATTGTACGGCGGGTCGGCAAAGATCATGTCGACCGACGCCGCGGGGAGCGAGCGCATCATTTCGACGCAGTCGCCCTGCAGGATGCCGTCGAGCGGCAAATCGGCGTGGCTGATTTTGGGCGCCGATTTCGACGCACGCCTCGCCGCCGGGGCCTTGACCCGTTCCATCACACCCATGTTTCGCCCCTGTTCAAACCCGAAAGAAGCCTCTGATGAGTCCGGCGGAGTCCGCCGTCAAGCTCGGGATTCTAAGGATTCCAGGTGTCATAATGGTTAACGGCACGAGAACGAAACGAGTCTGCCACGACATATGGAGTCATGCGCGCCGCGCGGACTCAACCACTGGTGGTGTGGCGATGAGGACTCACCCGCGAAAATATTTTCAGATTCCCGGATCGACCCCGGTCAGATCGATCGAACGGCGCCACAGATCGCGCGCCAGCTTCGGATCGCGCGCATCGCGCGTCGCGCGCGCCGGGCCCGAACGCCCCGATATCTCGCCCAGCCCCTGCGGCCCCAGATAGTCGCCGCCCTGCACATGCGCGCCGGTCGCCGCCTGCAGGGTCGGCCACGCGCCCTGCGCCGCGCTGTTGAAGAACGGCGTCGCGAGCGGCGTCATATAGCGCAGCGGCAGCGGCAGGTGCCGCGTCAGCTCGGTCATCGCGACGCCGGGATGGCACCCGATCGCCTGCGTCGCGCGGCCCGCTGCACTGAGCCGCCGGTCGAGCTCGTACATGAAGAGCAGGTTCGCAAGCTTGCTCATCTGGTAGCGCGGCCAATGATGATAGCTGCGGCTCGCATCGAGATCGCTGTAATCCATCGTTCCGCTCTTGTGCGCGATGCTGGCAGTGACGACGATCCGGTCGTCGACATGACCATGGATCAGCCCGGTGAAGGCGAAGGTTCCGAGGTGGTTGACCCCGAATTGCAGCTCGAAGCCTTGTTTGGTCAGCGTCCGCGGCGGGATCATCACCCCGGCGTTGTTGATCAGCACGTCGATCCGCGGCCCGGCGACGACAGCGGCGGCCGCCTCCCTCACCTGGTCCAGATCGGCAAGGTCTAGCGGCTGGAAACTCAGCGTGGCGGCCGGCATCTCGTCGCGGATCAGATCCATCGCCGCCTCGGCGCGCCCGGCGTCGCGGCAGGCGAGGATGACATGCGCACCGCGCGCCGCCAGAACCTTCGCGGCCTCGAAGCCGAGCCCGGCATTCGCCCCCGTGATCAGGAAGCGGCGTCCGCTTTGCTGCGCAACATCGTCGGCCGTAAACCCGCTGCGCATGTCTTTCTCCCGCCGTCAGATCAGGCTCAGTTGCGCAACCGGCGCGAAACTGGCCCGGTGATGCGGCGTCGGTCCATGCTTGCGCAGCGCCGCGAGATGCTGCGCCGTGCCATAGCCCATATTGGTCTCCCAGCCAAAGCCCGGATGGTCGCGCGCCGCCGCGACCATGAACCGGTCGCGATGCTCCTTCGCCAATATGCTCGCCGCCGATATGCACGGGTGCGACGCATCGCCGCCGACGATCGCCCGCGCCCTGTAGCGCCATCTGGGCAGCCGGTTGCCGTCGACCAGCACCTCTCCCGGCTCGAACCCCAGCGCCTCGACCGCGCGAGTCATCGCAACGAAGGTCGCCTGCAATATGTTGATGCTGTCGATCTCGGCGACGCTCGCCTCGCCGATCCCCCAGCGGCAGCGCGCCTTGATCTCGACTTCGAGTTCGGCGCGGCGTTTCGCGGTCAGCTTCTTGCTGTCATCGAGCCCGGCAATCCCGCCCTCGCAGAGCAGGACGGCGGCTGCGACCACCGGCCCGGCGAGCGGCCCGCGCCCGGCTTCGTCGACGCCGACGATCACCGATTCCCCTCCCGCTTGCGGGAGGGGTTAGGGGAGGGTCCGTCGAAGGCGAGCGCTGCCAAAACATGCCCTCCCCCGGCCCCTCCCATGAATGGGAGGGGAGCTAAATGCGCCACGGCGGATATCTCCGATACTCGCCCGCCTGATAGAGGCAGAGGCGGTTCCCCGCGGGATCGCTCAGTCGCGCCTCGCGCCAGCCCCATTCCTCGTCCTTCGGCATCTGCTCGAACTGCACCCCGCGCCGCGCGAGATAGGCAACCCACGCATCGAGCGCACCGCTCTCCAGATAGGCGGTCGCGCCGCCCGCCGTGCCGTCGCCGACATGGATCGACAGCGTAACGCCGTTCGCCGCCTCGAAGCGCGCGTACCCATTGCCGGGGCTATCGACGATCTGCGTGAGCCCCATCTGTTTGTAGAAGGCGACCGACACCGCATAGTCGTTCGCGGGCAAGGTGATCTGGTTGAGCGCCGGACCGGTAAACAGCCCGTCGTTGCGCACGAACTGCTGCCCCATCGGGCCATGGCCGCTCCCCAGCCCCGGCGCGCCCATCAGCGCGAGCCGCACGAAATCGCGCGCCCGCGCAACCGCGGGTTCGAGCGGCATACCCTGCGCAAGTCCCGTCGCGATCGCGCTGGCCAGCGTACAGCCCGTGCCGTGCGTGCTTGTCGTGTCGATGCGCGGCGCCTCCCAGCGCGCAACCTCGCCCTCGCCGGTTTCGAGCAGGCGGTCGATCACCGTCTCGCCCTCGCCGTGCCCACCCTTGATCAGCAGCGAACAGCCATGCGCCAGCACCGCCTCCTCGCCGCCGAGCGCTGCGAGCTCGGGCAGGTTCGGCGTCGCGACCATCGCGCGACCCAGCAATGCCTTGAACGCCGCGATCGTCGCGTCATCGGCGAGCGCCGATCCGCTTGTCGCCACCATCACCGGATCGAAGACGACCGCCGCGTGCGCAAGGTCGGGCCGGGTCAAACGCTCGGCGACAGCGGCCGCGGTCGCTGCGCTGCCGATCATCCCGATCTTCACCGCATCGACACCGATATCGGCCACCACGCTGTCGATCTGCGCGAGAACCATGTCGGTCGGGACCGCATGGACGCCCTGCACGCCCAGCGTATTCTGCGCCGTGATCGCCGTGATCGCGGTCATCGCGTGACCGCCCAGCATCGTCACCGCCTTGATGTCGGCCTGGATTCCCGCACCGCCCCCGCTGTCGGAACCGGCGATGATCAGAACGCGTGCGGTCACGACATGCCCCCAAAATCATCGTCACCCCGGACTTGATCCGGGGCCCATGACGACAGGCCGGTGGAGGATGCCGGATCAGGTCCGGCATGACGAATATGGGGAATTGTCACCCCTTGAACTTCCGCTCCGTCGAGGCGGGGAATTTCGCGAGCGCCGCGCCTTCGCGCAGCGGCCGGTCGAGCAAATCGCCGCCGCAATTGGGGCATCGCTCGTCGAGCTTGTCGGCACAATCGGCGCAGAAGGTGCATTCGAACGAGCAGATGAACGCGCCGTGGATATCCGCGGGCAGGTCGCGGCCGCAGCGTTCGCAATCGGGTCGCATTTCAAGCATGGTATTTTCCTTCCAGTTCCGTCCGTACGGACGGGATGATTCATCAGGCCGCCGCCACGCGCACCGCGTCGCAGATCAAATCGACGACCCGCTCGACCTGGCCGGCGTCGTCGCCCTCGGCCATCACACGGATCACCGGTTCGGTTCCCGACGCGCGGATGACGAGGCGTCCGCGTCCGTTCAGCGCCGCCTCGCCCTCGGCGATCGCCGCCTGCACCTGTGCATTATCCAGCGGCTTGCCCCCCGCGAAGCGGACATTCTTCAAAAGCTGCGGCACCGGATCGAACTGGTGCAGCAATTCGCTCGCGGGCTTCCCCGCCCCGACCAGCTCGGCCAGCACCTGCAGCGCCGCCAGCGTCCCGTCGCCGGTCGTCGCATGGTCCGACAGGATCATATGCCCCGACTGCTCGCCGCCGACATTGAAGCCGCCGCTTTTCATCCGCTCGAGGACATAACGGTCGCCGACCTTCGTCCGTTCGAGGGTCAGTCCTTCGCCCTGAAGGAAGCGCTCGAGCCCCAGGTTCGACATCACCGTCGCGACGACGCCGCCGCCCTTCAGCCGCCCCTGCCGCGCCCAGCTCGCGCCGATCAGCGCCATGATCTGGTCGCCGTCGACAATCGCGCCCTTTTCGTCGACGATGATCAAGCGGTCGGCATCGCCGTCGAGCGCGACGCCGATGTCGGCGCCGCTCGCGACCACGGTTTCCTGCAACAGGCCGGGCGACGTCGATCCGCAATTCGCGTTGATGTTGGTGCCATTGGGCTCGACCCCGATCGCGACGACGTCGGCGCCCAGCTCCCAGAACACCGTCGGCGCGCTGTTGTACGCAGCACCGTTCGCGCAATCGAGCACCATCTTCAGCCCGTCGAGCCGAACCGATTCGGGCAGGCTCTGCTTCACCGCGTGGATATAGCGGCCGCGCGCGTCGTCGATGCGCTTGGCGCGCCCGATATGCGACGGGTCGGCGAGGCGCGCTTCCTGCGTCAGCAGGAACTCGATCTGCATCTCGTCCTCGTCCGACAGCTTGTAACCGTCGGGGCCGAACAGCTTGATGCCGTTGTCGAGAAACGGATTATGACTCGCCGAGATCATCACGCCCAGATCGGCGCGCATCGACCGCGTCAGCATCGCGACCGCCGGGGTCGGCATCGGCCCGACCTGCACCACGTCCATGCCGACGCTGGTGAACCCCGCGACGAGCGCGTTCTCGAGCATATAGCCCGAAAGACGCGTGTCCTTGCCGATCACGACGCGATGCTTGTGGTCGCCGCGCAGGAAGTGTGCGCCCGCCGCCATTCCGACACGCATCGCGGTTTCCGCGGTCATCGGAGCCCGGTTGGTCAGCCCGCGAATCCCGTCGGTTCCGAAAAACTTGCGCATGGCACCTCTGCTACCTAATCCGGTGGGCAGGACAAGAGCCCACCCGTAATACCGGACGGCCCTAGGTCACCCATTTTGGCTTGGCAAGCTGGCCGGGACCGGCACCGGGAGAATCGAACTTGAAATCGGCATGGATCATCCTTTCGGCGCTCGTCGTCGGCATGTTGCTGGGGGTCGCGGTCGAAAGCCTGTCTCCCGCCGCCGGAACCGCAAGCCTCCCCTATGTGGAGACCGCCGGGCTGCTCTGGCTCAACGCGCTGAAGATGACGATCATCCCGCTGATCGTCGCTCTCCTCATCACCGGCATTACCGCGACCAGCGATGCGGCGCGCGCGGGCAAGCTCGCGGGCCGCGCGGTCGCGATCTTCATTGCCGGCAACCTGATTGCGGGGCTTATGACCTTGCTCATTTTACCCCTCCTGCTGCGCGCCTTTCCGATGTCGGCCGCCGCCGCCGAGGGGCTGCGCCACGGACTCGGCGGCCACACCGAAACCGCCGCATCGCCGACCTTCGCCGACTTCATCCTCGGCCTGATCCCCACCAACCCGATCGCCGCCGCCGCCGAAACCTCGATCCTGCCGCTGATCGTCTTCACGACGATCTTCGCCTTCGCGATCACGCGCGTCGGCACGGCGGAGCGCGCAACCCTGTCGGGCTTCTTCAAGGCCCTCGGCGACGCGATGCTCGTCGTCATCGGCTGGGTGCTCGCGCTTGCGCCGATCGGCGTCTTCGCGCTCGGCTATGCGCTCGCGGTCAAGGCCGGGGTCGCAGCGTTCGGCGGCCTGCTCCACTATGTGCTGATGCTTTCGATGATCGGAACCGGCACGATCATCCTCGCCCTGCTGCTCGCGGTCTTCGTGGTCGGCGTCTCCTTGCCGCGCTTCGTCCGCGCGATGGTCCCGACCTTCGCGGTCGCGCTCAGCACGCAAAGCTCGCTCGCCAGCCTGCCCGCAATGCTCCGTGCCTCGGCCGAGCTCGATGTCGATCCCAAGAAAGCCGACATTGTCCTGCCGCTCGCGGTGGCGCTGTTCCGCTTCACCAGCCCGGCGATGAACCTCGCGGTCGTCATCTATGTCGCCTGGCTGTTCAACATCGAGCTGACCCCGTGGGAGATGGCGGTCGGCCTCGCCGTCGCGCTCGCCGCGGCGCTGTCGTCGGTCAGCCTTCCCGGTTCGATCAGCTTCGTCACCTCGATCGCGCCGATCGCGATCGCGATGGGGGTTCCGGTCGCGCCACTCGGCCTGCTCGTCGCGGTCGAAACCTTCCCCGACATCTTCCGCACCCTCGGCAATGTCGTCGCCGATGTCGCCGCAACCAAATATGCCGCCGATGGTGTAGAAGAGGATGCATCCCCCGCAGGAGTCGTTTCATGAAATATCGCACCCTCGGCCAAGGCCTCGAAGTTTCCGCGATCGGCATCGGCTGCATGCCGATGATCAAGGGCGGCAACATCCTCTATGGCGAGGCCGCCGACCTCGATGAATCGACGCGCACGATCCACCGAGCGATCGACCTCGGCGTCACCTTCTTCGACACCGCGCAAATCTATGGCCCCTTCACCAACGAGGAGCTGCTCGGCGAGGCGATCAGGGGCAAGCGCGACGGCCTCGTCATCGCCACCAAATTCGGTTTCAAGTTCGACGGCAAGCAGATCGTCGGCGTCGACGGCAGCCCCGAGAATGCGCGCCGGTCGTGCGAGGGCTCGCTCCAGCGGCTCGGCATCGACACGATCGACCTTTTCTATCAGCACCGCGTCGATCCCTCGGTGCCGATCGAGGAGACCGTGGGCGGGATGATGGAGCTGGTGAAGGAGGGCAAGGTCCGCCACATCGCCCTCTCCGAAGCCGGGCCCGAAACGATCCGCCGCGCCGCCAAGGCGGCGCCGATCACCGCGCTGCAGAGCGAATATTCGATCTGGGAACGCGACGTCGAAGAGGAAATCCTGCGAGCCTGCCGCGACAACGGTATCGGCTTCATCCCCTATTCGCCGCTCGGACGCGGCTTCCTAGCGGGCACGATCCGCAGCCGCGACGAGCTGCCCGAGAATGACTGGCGCCGCAACGACCCGCGCTATTCGGACGAGAATCTGCCCGCCAACCTCGCGATCGTCGACGCCATCGCCGGGGTCGCCGCAAAGCATGGCGTCTCGAACGCACAGATCGCGCTCGCGTGGCTGCTCGCGCAGGGCGACGACATCGTCCCGATCCCCGGCACCAAGCGCCGCGTCACGATGGAAGACAGCGTCGCCGCCGCCGACGTGACGCTGACCGCCGACGACCTCGCCACGATCGACGCCGCAGCGCCGATGGGCGGGACAAGCGGGCCGCGCTATGGCGAAATGGGAATGCGGATGGTGCGGTTGTAGCGCGACTCTCGACCGGTTGCGGCCTTGGTGCTTCCCGGCGAAAGCCGGGATCCAGACAACGAGCGCTGCGCTTGCTTCATGGGCCCCGGCTTTCGCCGGGGTGCACATTACGACTGCAGACGACCGGAAGCACACCTATCCTTCATCGTCACCCCGGACTTGATCCGGGGTCCGCGACTTCGGCGCCGCAATGGATCCCGGATCAAGTCCGGGATGACGAAGGGCTGGAAACCACCCCAAAGCCGCCTTCCCGCCTACTCCTTCCGATCCAGCCGGTCGCAAAGCTCGTCGACCTTCTCGCGCAGCTCGTGAAATCGCATCTGGTCCAGCTTTTCGTGCAGCCGCATGATCTCCAGCTCGGCGCGCAGGTTGATTTCATAATCGACGCTCGCGGTCAGCCGGTCCTTCGCCGCCTGCCGGTTCTGGCTCATCATGATGATCGGCGCCTGCACCGCGGCGAGCGTCGAGAGCATAAGATTCAGAAAGATGAACGGATAGGGGTCGAACGCCAGCCCGAAACGCTGCAGCACCTCCGAATTGAGCAGCATCCAGCCGAACAACACCAGCGTGAAGACGGTGATGAACCCCCACGAACCGCCGACCGCCGCGACGCGGTCGGCCAGCCGGTCGCCGCGGCTCGCCTGCGCGTCGCCAAGGTCCGCCGCATCGCGGCTGCTGGGGGCCCGCGCCGCGATGGCCTCGAGGACACGGCTTTCCTCTATATCCAGATCGTCATAGGCGCGGCCAAGCAGCCGCAGCGACAAATCGTTGAGATGCGCGGTGCTGTTCATGCACGCCCTATCCCACCCAGCGCCATATCCCCGCAACCATATATCCCAGCGCGCCGTGCGCCCATGTCGCGGCAAGCCACAGAACGATCCCGCCGAACAGCGCATGGCTGCGCGGCATGGCATCGCCCCACGGCGTCGTACCTGCAACCTGGCGCGCAAAAGGCACGAAGCTCGTCCGCGCCGCCCAGTGCCGCCAGCTGTCGCCCATCAGCCGCGCCTTCTTCGCATCCTGTCCCGCCGATCCGACGAGCGCGAGGAAGGCGATCGTCGCCGACAGCACGATCTGCCCCGGCGTCGGCATCACCAGCGCGTGCGCGAGCGCCCACAGGGTGAACCCCCACATCATCGGGTGCCGGGTGATCGCAAAAACGCCGCGCGGCGCCGCCTGCGCTGCGGCCGCGGCGTTTGGCGCCGGCATCGCCGGATTGCCGATCAGCGATCCCATGAACAGGATGCTAGCGACCAGGACGAGCAGCGAAGCGAGGATCCAAAGCGGATCGTCGACGGCCCACAGCGGCGGCTCGGGCGGCATCCCGCGCCATGCCTGCACGATCAGGACGAAGGTGGCGATCGCGACGATCGAATAGACGATCATGAAGCCGCGCTCGCCGAGCCGCCCGGCAAGCCCCGCGCGCATCGGATGCGACAGCAGCAGGTGCGATCCGACGAACAGCGCGCAGGTCGTGATCAAAAGCGACATGGGTTGCATTGGACGGCCCCTCTCCCTTTGGCGCCATTCCCTTCAAATCGTCACCCCCGACGAAGGCCGGGGTCTCACCCGCGCAGTCGACGGGCCGCGATGACGAAATGGGGACGAACGCCCGCAACCATTATAATCACCGATCATATGCCTTCGGCAATGCCCCTTCGGTCGGGGTCAGGTAGCGATCGCGCAGCCGGTCCTGCCGCGTGACGAGCGACTGGCGCTTGCCATCGATCCACACCATCGTCGGACGGCTGCCGAGTTCGAGCGGATCATGGTCCCAGATCACGATATCGCCGGCGCGCCCCGCGCGCAGCGACCCGATCGCGCCGTCCATCCCCACCGCCTTCGCGGGCACGCTGCTGATCGCGGCGAAGGCCTGATCCCATGTCAGCCCGCTCGCGCCCGGCAGTTTCGACAGCCCGACCAGATTGCCGGCATATTGAGTGGTATATCCCATCTTGTGCGCATCGTCGTCGTCGAACACGCCGACCGACACCTCGACCCCCGCCGCCTTCAGCCGCCCGGCGTTCGACTGCGTCGCGCCGAGCTGCTCGAAACTGCCCGGCAGGTCGGTGAGCGGCGAGACCAGCACCGGCACCTTGGCCGCCGCGATATCGCGCGCGACCAGCCAGCCCTCGGTCGCGCCGACGAGCACCAGCTTCAGCGCCGGGAATTCGCCCTTGAGCTTCAGCACGTTCAGGATATCCGCCGCGCGGTCGACGCGCACGAACAGCGGGGTCGTGCCATTGATCACGCGCACCAGCGCCTCGGCATCGGCGCGCTGGATCAGCGAATCATTGCTCCATTCGGCCAGCGTCGCGGGGTTGCGGGCATAGCTGCGCGCCGCCAGCAATTGCTCGCGGAACAGAAGGAAGGTCGCGGCGCGGCTGCCGCCCGCCTTCGCCGACCCGTCCTCGCCGAACGCGACGAACTGTAGCGCGCGCGGCCGCGTCACCATGTCGTTGTCGTCGCCAAGGTCGACGACCGCGCCCTGCCCGGCGAACAAATTGCTGCTGCTGCCCGGCGCGACGATCGCGCGCGTCACGCCCGCGGCGCGATTGACCGCGATCGGCGATCCCATCGGGTTGAGCGCGGGCGCGATATCGAGCCCCGCCGAGAAGCGCGACCGCGTCGCCGAGCGATCGTTGGTGCCGGCAACGGCATCGACCTCGACCAGCCCGACGCGGCTGAACGCCGCGACGATGCCCGGCGTCACATAATGGCCGCCCGCATCGACGCGCTCGATCCCCGCAGGCACCGCCACACCGCGGCCCGCTGCGACGACCTTGCCGCCGCGCACGACGACGGTGCCGCCCTCGATCGGCGCGCTGCCGTCGCCGATGACGAGCTTCGCATTGGTGATCGCGACGTCCTGCGCGTGAGCCGGAGCAGACAAGGCCAGAGCAGCAACCAGGGCGCTCGCCAACCCGGTTAGCACCGTGCCCCTGCGAAGGCAGGGGCCCATCTCCGGTCCTGTCGATTTCAAACAAGCCGCGGTGAACAAGCGAGAGCGAAGGAGATGGGCCCCTGCCTTCGCAGGGGCACAGGAGAGACTGGACCGGACGGTCGGGAGCCGCATCATTTCACGTCTCCTTCGCCCGGCTGGCCAAGCTCGAAGTCGGTCACCGGACGCCGTTTCGGGTCCATCGCGTCGAACATCAGCGCGCCGTCGATCCAGACCTTTTCGGGCCGCGTATAGACGCTGAACGGATTGCCGTTCCACAGCACGACGTCGGCCATCTTGCCGGGCTTCAGGCTGCCCGTCCTGTCCCCGATGCCGAGCGCCTTCGCGGGATTGATCGCGAGCCAGGTCCATGCCTGCTCGTCGCTGATCTGCATCCCCATGCGGCGGCCTGCAGCGAGCGCTTTCGCGGCTTCCTGATTGAGCCGCTGGATCTGGTTCGCATCGTCCGAATGGACGATCGTGCACGCGCCTTCCTTGTACATTAGCGCGATATTCTCGGGCACCGCGTCATAGGCTTCCATCTTGAAGCCCCACCAATCGGCCCACATCGCGGCGCAAATGCCCTCTTTCTTCAGCAGGTCGGCGATCTTGTACGCCTCGACCGCGTGGTGGAACGCCGCCACCTTGTATCCGAACTCGTGGCTCATATCGATGACGATCGCCATTTCGTCGGCGCGGTAGCAATGGTTCTGCACCAGAATCTCACCCGACAGCACGCCCGCGAGCGTTTCCATCGCCAGGTCGCGGTCGACCGCTTTCCCCTCGTCGAGTTTCTTCTTGTACGCCGCCGCCTTCGCCCAGGTCTGGCGATTGACCGCCAGATTGCCCATGCGGGTCGAGGGCATCCGGCCCTTCGCGCCATAGACGCGCTTCGGATTTTCGCCGCACGCCATTTTCAGGCTGTACGGCGCGCCCGGGAACTTCATTCCCTGCATCGTGCGCGCGGGCACATTCTTGAGGACGACCGAGCGGCCGCCCATCAGATTGGCGCTGCCCGGCAGGATCTCCAGCGTCGTCACCCCGCCATTGGCGAGCGCGCGGGCAAAGCCCGGGTCCTGCGGCCACACGCTATGCTCGCTCCACACCTCGGGCGTGGTGGGCGAGGTCGCCTCGTTGCCGTCCGAATGCGCGTCGACCGCCGGCGAGGGATAGTCGCCGAGGTGGCTGTGGATGTCGATCACACCCGGCGTCACATATTTGCCCGTCCCGTCGACGACATCGGCGTCGGTCGGCACCTCCAGATCGGGGCCGCCGACCGCGAGCACCTTGCCGCTCGACAGCACCACCGAGCCATTGTCGAACCGCCCGCCCTCGCCGTCGAAGATCGTCGCGCCCTTCACTACGGTCAGCCGCGTCGGATATCCCTTGTAGGTCGAGGGATAGGGATCCTTGTTGAACTTGACCGGCTTTTCGGCTGCGGCGGTGGCGGGCTTGGCACCCGCCGATTTCGGCGCCTCGCCGCCCGCCGCGCAGCCGACGAGCGCCAGCGACACTGCAGCCAGCAGGCCGCCCTTCACGCGCCCGACCATCGATTACGCCCCCTTCGGTTCGGGATGGATGCCCGCGGCCTGCGGCTCGGCCTCGCCGACACCGGCCAGGCCCTCGTCGCGGTCGCGCAGCGTGTCGAGGTGCATCCAGCGCTTGACGATCGGGCTGACCAGCAGCACCGCGACCGCGGCGCCAATCGCGATCCAGCCGAACATCTCGTAGATTTCGAGCAGCTTGGCCTTGCTCATCTCGCCGCCATGGCCGCCGGTCGCCTCGCCGATCTTGCCGGCGACGAAATTGCCGACCGCGGTCATATAGAACCACGCGCCCATGATGAGCGACGCGAGATAGGACGGCGCCAGCCGGTTCATCGCCGACAGGCCGACGGGGCTGAGGCAGAGCTCGCCGGTCGTGGCGAGGAGATAATAGAGGAAGACGAACAGCACCGGCGTCATCGCCGCCACGCCGAACGCTTCGGCGCCCCAGACGAGGACGAGGTTGGCAAGCCCCATCTGCGCCAGCGCCAGACCGAATTTCGCCGGAGCCGACGGCTCCATGCCGCGCTTGCCGAGCCATTGCCACAGCCCCGCGAAGAAGGGCGCGAAGAGGATGATGTAGATCGGGTTGATCGACTGGAAGATCGAGGCGGGAACCGCGCCGCGGTCGACATAGCGGTCCGTGAACAGGTTCATCGACCCGCCCGCCTGTTCGAACAGGCCCCAGAACAGCGGGTTGAGCGCGATCAGGAACAGGATCGCGAACATGCGCTCGCGCGGCTCCTTTTCCAGCTTGAAGCTTTCGTAAAGGACATAGCCGAGCAGCGCGATGCCCGAGATGGCGAGCAACGACTGGATGACGTCCTGATACTGGACGAGCGCCCAGATCACGGCGACTGCGGCAAAACCGATGCCGTAAAGTGTCCATTCGCGCGACCTTGCGAGCGGCGCGGGCGCCTCGCCGGCGCCGAGGAGCGCGCTCTTGCCGAGGACGAAGACGACGAGACCGGCGAGCATACCGATACCGGCAAGCCCGAAGCCATAGCCCCAGCCGATCCGCTGGCCGAGATAGCCGACGAGGATCGTGCCGAGCGCGGCGCCGACGTTGATGCCCATGTAAAAGATCGTATAGGCGCCATCGCGGCGGACGTCGGTGAGCCGGTAGAGCTGACCGACCATCACCGAAATATTGGCCTTGAGGAAGCCCGAGCCGACGATGATGAAGGCGAGCGCGGCCCAGAAGACGTTGATCGTCGCGTCCTCCTGCCCTCCGCCCCCTTCGACCGCCATCAGGCTATGCCCCGCTGCGAGCAGCAGGCCGCCGAACAGCACGGCTTTGCGCTGGCCGAGGTACCGGTCGGCGAGATAGCCGCCGAGAACCGGGGTGATGTAAACGAGGCTGGTATAGGCGCCGTAGATCAGGTTCGACTTGCTGTCGCTGAACAGCCAGTGCTGGGTCAGGTAGAAGATCAGGATCGCGCGCATGCCGTAATAGGAAAAACGCTCCCACATTTCGGCGAAGAAGAGCATGTAGAGGCCCTTGGGATGGCCGGCGAACTCCGGTTTCTTGCTGCCGGCGATCAGCGCACCGATGCTCAGAAACACCGCGAGGACGACGAGTGCGATGACCGCAATCCAGTCACCCTCGTCCCACATACCCATAGATTTCATTGAAACGCGTCCCTTTTCCCGGATTGTTTTGGCGGCGGCTTTCCGCCGCGCGAATGGCTCAACCTAGCGCGAAAATTGCTCAAGGGAAGAATCTAATTGCGCGTGAAACCATGTGGCACGCGGAGGAAATTTGTTGCGAATCGTTCGCAACGCTTGCGCAGGCCTCCAAAGGCGCCCAAATGCGCTCCATGTTCAACGACATCTCCTCGCTCCGCGCACACCTCGCCACCCGCCGCTCGGGAAAGGCACGCGACATGGTCGCCCCCGGCCCCGACACCGGGCAGCTCCATGACATCATCGCCCTCGCCTTGCGCACCCCCGACCATGGCAAGCTCGCGCCGTGGCGCATCGTCACCATCGCCGACGACCGGCGCGAGCGTTTCGCCACCGTGCTCAAGGACGCATGGGTGGCGGAGAATCCCGGTGCCGCGGGGATGGACCTGTCGGCGCTCGACCAGTTCGCGCATCAGGCGCCGAGCCTCGTCGTGCTGATCTCGACCCCGGTGCGGGGTGCGAAGATTCCGGTCTGGGAACAACAGATGTCGGCCGGCGCGGTCGGCATGAATCTGCTCCATGCCGCGCACGCGCATGGCTTCGTCGGCAGCTGGCTCACCGGCTGGGCCGCGTACAGCCCCAATGTGGCGAAAGCTTTCGGAGTCGCCGACGGCGACATGATCGTCGGCTATTTCTTCTTCGGAACCGCCGCCGCCGACCTCTCGGAGCGTCCGCGACCCGAATATGACGACGTCGTAAGCTCTTGGGATATTTAATTTCAATGTTGACGACATTTTGCTAATTTTCGCGATTTGACTGTGCTGCTGTCTTATGGCATTAAGGCGCCATGCTCGATCAGTCCAAACCCGTCTATCAGCGTCTCCGCGACGTGATCGCCAACGCCATTCTCGACGGCACCTACGCCGACGGCGATATGCTCCCGTCGGTACGCTCGCTCGCGGCGGAGGAAGGGGCGAATCCGCTGACGGTCGCCAAGGCCTATCAGACCTTTCAGGACGAAGGGCTCGTCACGGTAAAGCGCGGCGTCGGCATGTTCGTCGCCGAAGGCGCGACCGACCGCCTACGCACCTTGATGCGCGAGGATTTCCTCGCCAACGTCTGGCCCCCCGTCGCGCAGCAGATGCGCCGCATCGGCCTCGACGCGCGCACCCTGCTCGACCTGACCGAGGCCTGACGTTTCTTTCTGCCGTGGGGTGAGCGGAATTTCGTCACCCCGGACTTGATCCGGGGTCCATAAGGTCCGCGCTGCCGCGGATCGCGCATCCGATCCGGAATGACGACAAAAGAGATAACCTCCCCTCCCGCAGGCGGGAGGGGCAGCGAGGCTTGCCAGCTTGCTGGCTAGCCGCAGCGGGGTGGGCATGGCGCGCCGTCGTCGCCCCACCCCCAACCCCTCCCGCCCGCGGGAGGGGAGACGAACGGCCGCAGCCGCTCGTCAGCAGCCCCCTACCGCCCGACCTGCGCCGCCTTTTCGCGCAAATCCGCCGCCGCCTGCGCATTCCCGCGCCGGTCCAGCAAATCCGCATAAATCCGCATGATCTCTGCATTCAGCGGCTGCAGCCGATAGGCGAGCGCGATCATCGGCAGCGCCTGCTCGCTGTCGCCCCTTGCAATCCACGCGCGTGCCAGTTCGCGCAGCACCACCGCGTCACGATTGCCGATCCGGCGGCGAATGCGCTCATAATGCGCGATCGCGGAGTCCCAGTCGCGGGCGTCCATCGCCAGCGCAGCGGCGATCCGCTCGCCCGCCACGCTCGACGGATCATTTGCGAGCAGCCGCAACACGACGCGGCGCGACGCCGCGGCATCGCCGATACGGTAAAGCGCATTGGCCAGCCGCAAGGCGACCCGCTCGCTCGCATCGAGTGCCTGCGCCGACCGGTACGCCTGCACCGCAAGGTCCAGCCGCCCTCCGGCCAGCGCCGCATCGCCCAGCAGCACGTGCGCGTCGGCTACGCCGGGGTTGGCATCGCGCAGCCGCGTCGCGCGCGCGATTGCTCCCGCATAATTGCTTCCCGCCAAATCGGCGGAGATCGCCGGGATCGCCTTCGCCGGATTGAGCGGATCGCCATCGGCCGACAGCGAAGCGAGACCGTAGCTGTCGCTCGCCGCGAACGGCGCCGCCTCGCCGCGCGCCAGCGTCGCGGCGCGCGCCAGATAGGCTGCGGACGCATCTGCGTCCCCCGTCTCGGCCGCCAGCCGCGCCGCGAGCAGCAACGCCCAGCTATCGGCATCGCCGCGTGCCGCGACGGGCGTCAGGGCATCGGCCGCCGCCCCGGCATCGCCATCGGCCCAGTCGGCCACCGCGAGGATCCGGCGCGCGGTGAAATTGTTTGGCTGTTCGGTCAGCAGCCGGTCGGCCCAGGTCGCCGCCACGGCCTGTCCGCCGAGTTCGAGTTCGACGACCGCGCTCAGCAGCATGAAGCCGGGCACATCGTCCATCGCACCGCGCGTGCGCTGGAGCAGGCTGCGCGCCAGCGGATAGTTCGCGCCGCGCGCCGCGAGCACCGCCTGCAGATAATATATCCTTGGATCGCCCGGCGCCAGCTCGGCCGCCGCGCGCAGCGACGCCAGCATATCCTTGTACCGGCCGAGGTCGCCGAACGTCGCGCCCTGCTCGATCAGCGCGTCGGCGTTGGCCGGATCGGCCGCCAGCGCCGCCTCGTACCAGCCGAGCGAGGGCTTCAGCCCCTGCTGCGTGCGCACCAGTTTCGCCTTGAGCGTCAGGGCGGCGCTGTTCTTCGCGTCGAGTTCGATCGCATAGTCGGCGGCGTCGTGCGCGCCCGCGGCGTCGGCGTTGGCGTCCCGAAAGCGCCCGACCGACACCCACAGCGCGGACTCGTTCGGCAGCGCCCGGACCGCGCGATCGAACGCGGCGCGCGCCGCGCCGAGATCGCCGCCCGCAAGCTGGACATCGCCCTCGACCCACGCCGCCTCGCCCGCCATCTCGGGTGCGACGGGTCCGTCGGCGAGCGTCTCCAGCGCGCGCGTCCCGTTCCCCTGCAACGCATAAGCCCGCGCCAGCAGCGGGCGCAAATAGTCGGCGTTGGCGCCCGCCGCGAGCGCCGCCTTCACCGTCGCCTCGGTCCCCACGCCATCGCCCAGCGCGATCTGCACGCGCGCCAGCCGGACCCGCGTCGCAATATCCCTGGGGTCAGCCGCGACGTCGCCCTGCAGCTTTGCAGCGCGCTCGCGAAGTTCGCTATGCGCGCCCTCCTTCGTTGCCTCACCGCAGCCGGCGAGCGCCAGCGCCGCCAGCGATGCGGCGAGCAGGACGCGGACACGGACCACTCAGGCCTGCATCCGATATTGCTTCAGCAGGTCGTAAAGCGTCGGGCGGCTGATCCCGAGCAGCTTCGCCGCCGACGAGATATTGCCCTCGCTCTGCGTCATCGCGCGGCGGATCGCGACGCGATCGGCGGCCTCGCGCGCGCTGCGAAGGTTCAGATAATCCTCGCCGTCCGCCTCGCTCCCGCCGGCAAGGTCGAGGTCGTCCTTCATCACCAGCTTGCCGTCGGCCATGATCACCGCGCGCTTGATCCGGTTTTCGAGTTCGCGGACATTGCCGGGCCAGCGCCCCTCGTCGATCGCCTGCAGTGCGTCGGGCGCGAAGCCGCGCACCGACGGGTTCATCTCGGGCGCATAATGGTGCAGGAAATGGCGCGCCAGCAGCACCGCGTCGCCCGGCCGCTCGGCGAGCGACGGGATCTTCACCACCATCTCGGCGAGACGATAGTAGAGGTCGTCGCGAAAGCGCTGCTCGGCGATCATCGCGTCGAGATCGCGGTGCGTCGCGCAGACGATGCGCGTATCGACCGCGATCGCCTTGCGCCCGCCGATCCGCTCGATCGTCCGTTCCTGCAGGAAACGCAGCAGCTTGACCTGCAGCGGCAGCGGAATGTCGCCGACCTCGTCGAGGAACAGCGTACCGCCATGCGCCAGCTCGATCTTGCCCTCGGTCGTCTTGACCGCGCCGGTGAACGCGCCCTTCTCGTGCCCGAACAGCTCGCTTTCGAGGAGATTCTCCGGGATCGCGGCGCAGTTGATCGCGACGAACGCCCCGTCGCGCCGCCCGCTCGCCTCGTGCAGCCCGCGCGCCAGCAATTCCTTGCCCGTCCCGCTCGCGCCGAGCAGCATCACCGACACGTCGAGGTTCGCGACGCGCTCGATCGTCCGCGCAACCTTCAGCATCTCGGGCGCCCCGGTGATCATCCCGCCCAGCACGCGATTGTCGCCCGAACCCCGCTCGGCGAGCCGCCCGTTCTCGACCTCCAGCTCGTGGACATGGAACGCCCGGCGGACGATCAGTCCCAGTTCCTCGATATCGATCGGCTTCTGGTAGAAATCCCACGCCCCGCTCGCGATCGCCGCCAGCGCGCTGGCGCGCTCGCCATGCCCCGACACGACGATGACCTTGGTATCGGGCTTCACCTCGAGGATCGCCTTCAGCACGCGAAATCCCTCGCGCGTTCCGTCGGGATCGGGCGGCAGCCCGAGGTCGAGCGTCACCACCCCCGGCTCCTCGGCGCGCAGCAGCTCGATCGCGCTGTCGAAATCGCCCGCGATCAGCACCTCATAATCGTCATACGCCCATTTGAGCTGCGCCTGCAGCCCCGGGTCGTCCTCGACGACCAGCAATTTCTTCGGCGCGGTCCCGCTGTCGTTCATGTCTATGCCACTCTTCCTGCCGGCATTCCCGCGTCCGCATGGGCCTCGGCCAGCGGCAGCCAGAATGTGAAATTGCTGCCCTTGCCCGGCTCGCTCGCGACCTCGATCGACCCGCCCATCGCCTGCGCGAGCTGCAGCGCCTCGAACGCCCCCAGGCCGAAGCCGCCTTCCTTGGTCGAGACGAAGGGCTTGAACAGCTCGTCGCGGACGAAAGCGCGGGTCATGCCCGCCCCCTGGTCGATCACGTCGATCCGGACGCGCCCATTCTCGGCGACCGCGATCAGCTGCACCGGCGTGTCGTCGGCAGAGGCGTCGATCGCATTGCTCACCAGATGCTGGACGACCTGCCGGATCGATCCCGTATCGCCCCACGCCGCAAGACCCGCCTGACATCCGACGAACAGCGCGCGCCGAGTCCGTACCTCGGCCGCGACGTCGCGCATCAGCGGTTCGACCAGCGTGCGCACGGCATCGGCCGACGGCCCGCGTTCGCGCGGCGACAGCCGGACGAGCAGGTCGGACAGCCGCCGCGAGGAGATTTTCAGCGTCTCGATCATGTCGGCGCGGAACGCCGGCTTTTCGGCATGACGCTCGGCATTGCTCGCGAGCAGGCTCAATTGGCTCGCCAGATTCTTGATGTCGTGCATGATGAAGGCAAAGCGGCGGTTGAACTCGTCGAAACGCTTGGCCTCCGACAGCGCCGCCTGGCTGTGCGATTCCGCCAGATAGCTTGCCGCCTGCTGACCCGCGATGCGCAGCACGTCGAGATCCTCCCAGTCGAGCGCGCGCGACACCGGTGGGCGATGGAGCACGACGACCGCGATCATCCGGTGGAAATGCAGCACCGGCACGACGACCCACGCGCGCGGGTCGGCAAGCAGCCAGCCCGGAATCGCCAGATCCTGCTCGCCCTTCTCGCCGCGCCGCTCGGCATCGAGGTCGACGATGTGCCGCGTTTCCTGCAGCATGAAGGCCGATCGCAGCGGCAGCTCGGCGCCCTCATCGATACCCGCCGGCCAATGCCACTGGTCGGAGACGCGAAACGCGCCGAGCGGATCGGGCAGCATCAGCAGCGCGCCAGGACTGCCCGTCAGCTCGGCCAGCGCGCGCGCCGCGCGGCGATGCAGGTTGCGATCGTCCTCGCCGTCGCCTTGCGCAAGCGTCGCGGTAAAGCGCATCCATTCGGCGCGATAGTCATAGCGATGCTCGAAGAAATGCTTCGAGATCATCACCGACAGCCACGCCCGCGCGCGCGCCGACAGCAGCAGCAGCCCGCCCGCCCCCAGTGCCAGCGTCAGGAACACCCCCTGCGCGAGGTCGCCATAATCGCCGCCGAGCTGCCGCGCGACCGCACCCGACAGCCCGATCAGGACCAGATAGAGCGCCGCGCCGAGCAGGATCAGCGTGCGCACCGCGGCGGGGCGCGACAGCCGCATCCGCTCGCGCCCGATATCCATCGCCGCGATCACGAAGGTCGGCAGAATCGCCAGCGCGACCGCGGGCAGCAGATGGATCAGCGTCGTCGCCGCCCTGCCGGTCATCGCCCCGATCAGCTGGACGTTGAGCTCATAGCCCCACAGCATCGCAAAGCCGCCCGCGACCGCCATCACCGGCATCCGGAGGCCCGCGCTCGCGCGGCGGACCCCGCTGTCGATCACCAGCAGCCCGCCGATCGCGACGAGCATCGTCGAGACGGCAAGCGACGGCCCGAGCCACTCGCTCGCCACCGCGCTCCGCCAATGGGCGATCAGGCCCGCGACCAGCGAAATGCCGCTGATCGTGACGAGCAGGCGAAAGATCAGCCGCTGCGCCCCCGCCATCGCGGCGGGTTTCGGCCAGAAGGTCGCCGCCAGCCAGCCCAGGATCGCCATGTCGCGCAGCGCCTGCGCGACCAGCACCTGCGACGCGCCGGGCGCAAAGACATAGAGCGACGCGCTCCACGCCATCGTCGCGGCGGCGGCGATCGCCAGCCAGCGCGGTGCGGGCATCAGCGCCGCCATCCGCTCGCGCGGCCGCGCCAGCAGCCACAAGGTTACCCCGCCATATCCGACAAAGGCCAGCGCGGATAAAATGTCGGCAAGGGCTCCCAGCGTCGGCATGGTCAGCGCGCGCCCTCCGGCCACAGCACGACGCGGACGGTCTGGAGGAGGATCAGCAGGTCGAGGAAGGGCGAGTAGTTCTTCGTGTAGTAAAGATCATATTCCAGCTTCGCCCGCGCATCCTCGATCGACGCGCCATAGGGATAGTTGATCTGCGCCCAGCCGGTCAGCCCCGGCTTCACCATGTGACGCTCGGCATAATAGGGCAGCTCGCGCTCGAGTTCCTCGACGAAGGCCGGGCGCTCGGGGCGCGGGCCGACGATGCTCATCTCGCCCTTCAGCACGCACCAGAGCTGCGGCAGCTCGTCGATGCGCAGCTTGCGGATGACATGGCCGACGCGCGTGACGCGGGGGTCGTTCTCAGACGCCCACACCGCCTGCCCCGCCGCCTCGGCGTCGGTGCGCATCGACCGGATCTTCACGACCTCGAACGGCTGGTCGTACCGCCCGACGCGCGACTGGCGATAAAAGACCGGCCCGCGGCTATCGAGCTTCACCGCGACGCCCGCGATCAGGATCAGCGGCAGCCCGACGACCAGCACCGCAAGGCTCGCGCCGATATCGAACAATCGCTTGCCGACGCGCGAGATCCGCTGGCCCGCCGAAAAGCCGTCGGAAAAGATCAGCGCGCTCGGGTTCGTCGTCGCCAGATCGACGCGCCCGGTCTCGCGCTCGATAAAGCTCGCAATGTCGCTGACCTGCACGCCCGTCGTCTTGACGCGCAGCAGGTCGTCGAGCGGCAGCGCGCCGCGCCGTTCCTCGAGCGCCAGCACCACCTCGCCCACGCGCAGGTCGACGACATGGTCGGCGATGCTGGCGATCATCGCGCGCGGCATCGCGTCCGCGATCGCGCGCTCGCCCTCGGTCATTGCGACGAAACCGGCGATCACGATCCCGCTTCCGGGCGCTTCGGCCAGTTTTTTGAGGCGCATCGCGCGCTTGCCCGCGCCCAGCACCAGAACGCGCCGACGGAACGCCTCGGCCCCCGCGCTCTGCGTCAGCGCCAGCCGGATCAGCGACAGCGACGCGATTGCGAACGCCATCGCGTACAGGCTGTTGACGCGCCACAAGGTCGCGGTCGGCAACAGGAAGCCGACGACCGCAAGAAAGATCACCCCCAGCGAAATCGCCGCGAGCAGCCGCGCGGTCGCGAACTTCATCGACCGCAGCGCCTCGTTGCCATACATCCCGGTCGCCATCATCGCGAGCGAGTTGGAAATGGCGAACGTCGCAAGCGGCAACCAGCGATCGGTCAGCGCACCGGGGTCGAAATCGGCATAACGGGCATAAAGATGCCACGCGGCCTCGGCCGACCCCAGCAAGGCCAGGAATTCTACGAGCGCCAGCCAGACGACCGCGTGCGGCACATAATGTTTGAACAGTCGGAACATCGGAAAGTCTGGCCCTTTCGCGGATATACCTAGCGCGCAGGCGTCAACTGTCGGTTAATTTTACACTTGTTTATCGCCCCGATGCGTCGAGTCCAGAGCGCAAAGCCATTCGGCTTCCCGGCGTGGCTGCGCTCCGGCCTCTGCCGGGGATCGCACAGGGCAGCTGGCGACCGGAACTAGCCGTCGCCCCCGCGAAGGCGGGGGCCGCAGTCGGTTTACGCTGCGGCGCAGGAAAAGGCCGATGGCGGCCCCCGCCTTCGCGGGGGCGACGATTATTGGTAACGACCGCTCCCCACCCCAATTTAGACATCCCCTCTTCGTCATCCCGGACTTGATCCGGGATCCAGCGCGGCGTTGAAGTCGTGGGCCCCGGATCATGTCCGGGGTGACGAATCTTCGTGATCGCCCGCGCGCTGCAGGTGCGCGTCGACGAAGCGCATCTCGCCCGCGAATTTGGCGCACGCCACCACGACTTCCGCCGCGCGACGCCGCGCTGGCTGGTCTTCTAGTCGCCCGCGAAGTCGAACGCGCTCACGCCGCGCTCGCCTTCGCGGAAGCGCAGCGGGCGGCCGAGCGGCGGCATCGAGCGCTGGATGCAGCCGCTGCGCGTGCACCGCCGGCAGCCGAGCCCGATCGGCGTGGCGGGGCTGCGCATCAGGTCGAGCCCTCGTGCCGCGATCAAAGGTGCGGCGACCTTCGCATCGACCCCAACACACACGGCAAAGCGCGCGGGCGTCCCGCTCCCCGTCGCGCCGGGGGCGGCGACCGAGCGCGACTGGGTGAACCAGCGCGAGCCATCCTCCAGCTCGACCAGATCGGCGATCACCTCGCCGGGGCGCGAAAAGGCTTCGTGAACGCCCCACAGCGGGCAGCGCGCATCGCCATCGACCAGCGGCGACTGGCTCGCCCCCGCATAACGCTTGCTCCCCTGCCCCGCGCGGTCGATGCGCAGCATGAAAAAGGGCAAGCCGCGCGCGCCGACGCGTTGCAAGGTCGTCAGCCGGTGTGCGACCTGCTCATAGCCCGCGCCGAAGCGCCGCTGGAGCAACAGCAAATCATATCCCGTCGCGTCGCACGCGCGCAGGAAGCGGCTGTACGGCATCATCAGCGCGGCCGCGAAATAGTGGACCAGGTGGCGCTCGAACATCCGCGCCGCCGCCGCTTCGGCGAACCCCGCGCCCGCGACGAGCGCGTCGATCTCGTCCTTCGCCTCGATCTGCGCCAGCGTCGCCGCCGCCTGGAAGGTGCGCGACGCGGGGCGCAGCAGCTCGTTCAGCATCAACTGCCGCGCGTGCCAGTCGAGCCAGCGCAGCCGGTCGGGCATCACGTCGCTCGGCAATATGCGAATGCCGAGCTGGTGCCGCGTGCGCAAACGCTCTGAAATCGTACCATAAAGGTCGCCGCCCGCGAGCCGCAGCTCGTCGGCCAGTTCCTCGGCGCGCGCGTCGAGGTCGGGGAAATGGTTGCGCCATTTCTCGATCGCGCGGCGCACCGCGGCAACTTCGGGCGCGTCACCTTCGCCTTCCGAGCGCCCCTCGGGCGCGGCATCGAACAGGCGGGCGAACGCAGCCGCGGTCATGGGCGCGGTCTGCAGCCACTCCTCGACCTCCTGCGGCCCGATGCCCAAGTCGGCAAAGCGCGGATCGGCGAGCCGGCGTCTCAGGCCCGCAAGCCCGCCCGGCACATCCTCGGCGCCCAGCTTCGCCGCGTCGAACCCGAAGCGCTCGGCCAGCCGCACGATCACCGTCGCCGACAGCGGCCGCTGGCCATGCTCGATCAGGTTGAGATAGCTCGGCGAAATATCGAGCGCCTCGGCCATCGCCGCCTGCGTCATCGCCGCCTCGCGCCGCACCTTGCGCACCGCCGGCCCCGCAAACACCCGCCGCTCCGCCATCGCTTGTAACTTTCTTTACTACTTTACACGACGATTTACACCGAACCGGCATATTTCACAAATATTATTGACAAAGCTTTTCACTTTGCGCGGCACCTTCGCCAACTTCCACCCATCACCTCTCGACAAGGGACTCGAACGATGGGCTACACCGAAGACATGGCGCAGGCCGGCCGCCTCATCCGCGACTATGACGGCACCTGGGACGGCATCAGCGGCGAGAGCGTCGCCCGGATGCGCGCCCAGAACAAGTTCCGTACCGGGCTCGACATCGCCCGCTACACCGCGCGCATCATGCGCGCCGACATGGCCGCCTACGACGCCGATCCCGCGAACTACACCCAGTCCCTGGGCTGCTGGCACGGCTTCATCGCGCAGCAGAAGATGATCTCGATCAAGAAGCATTTCGGAACCGTCAAGGGCCGCTACATCTATCTCTCGGGCTGGATGATCGCCGCACTGCGCAGCGAATTCGGTCCACTCCCCGACCAGTCGATGCACGAAAAGACCAGCGTCCCCGCGCTGATCGAGGAAATCTACACCTTCCTGCGTCAGGCCGACGCCCGCGAACTCGGGCTTCTGTTCCGCGACCTCGACGCCGCACGCGCCGACGGCGACGAACTCAAGGCGAAGCAGATCCAGGCCGCGATCGACAATCATGAAACGCACGTCGTGCCGATCATCGCTGACATCGACGCCGGCTTCGGCAACGCCGAGGCGACCTATCTGCTGGCGAAGAAGATGATCGAAGCGGGGGCTTGCGCGCTGCAGATCGAAAATCAGGTTTCGGACGAAAAGCAGTGCGGCCATCAGGACGGCAAGGTCACGGTGCCGCACGAGGATTTCATCGCGAAGATCCGCGCCTGCCGCTACGCCTTCATGGAACTCGGCGTCGAGGACGGGATCATCGTGACGCGCACCGACAGCCTCGGCGCGGGCCTCACCAAGCAGATCGCCTTCTCGAAGGAACCCGGCGACCTTGGCGACCGGTATAACAGCTTCCTCGATTGCGAAGAGGTCGAGGGCGCGGGCAACCCCGGCGACGTCCTCATCAACCGCGACGGCAAGCTGCTGCGCCCGAAGCGCTTGCCCTCGAACCTCTATCAGTTCCGCCCCGGAACCGGCGAGGATCGCTGCGTCATGGACTGTATCGCCAGCCTGCAGAACGGCGCCGACCTGCTCTGGATCGAAACCGAAAAGCCGCACATCGAACAGATTGCCGGCATGGTCGACCGCATCCGCGAAGTGGTCCCCAATGCGAAGCTCGCGTACAACAACTCGCCGAGCTTCAACTGGACGCTCAACTTCCGCCAGCAGGTGTTCGACGCGTGGGAGAAGGAAGGCAAGGACGTCAGCGCCTATGACCGCGCCAAGCTGATGAGCGTCGATTATGACGCGACGCCGCTGGGCGAAGAGGCCGACAACCGCATCCGCACCTTCCAGCGCGACGCGGCGAAGCGGGCGGGCATCTTCCACCACCTTATCACGCTGCCGACCTATCACACCGCGGCGCTCAGCACCGACAATCTCGCCAAGGAGTATTTCGGCGACGAAGCGATGCTCGGCTACGTCAAGGGCGTCCAGCGCAAGGAAATCCGCGAGGGGATCGCCTGCGTGAAGCACCAGAATATGTCGGGCAGCGACATCGGCGACGACCACAAGGAATATTTCGCCGGCGAGGCAGCCCTGAAGGCCGCGGGCAAAGACAATACGATGAATCAATTCGCGGCCTGACCAGTTCGGCGCGAGGGGCCCGTTGCACCCCCTCGTGCCACCCGGTTTGGCGCGGAGCCCTTGCACAAATGCTCCGCGCCTCCCGAGCTTTCCTGGGGAGGAAAGCCTGCCCGCCGGAAGCCATTTGGCCTCCGGCGGGCATTTTCGTCGTTTGTGACCTGAATATGACAACGTTTACCCTTGCCCCGCGCGGCCGACGCCGGCATCTTGTTGCGATGCACAACAAGAATCCCCTCTCCCGGGCGGCTGGCGCATGAGCGACACGCGCCTCAAGATGATGGAAGCGATTGCCCGGCGCCGCACCGTGACCGCCGACTATAACGGCAACCGCATGACCCTCGCGCCGCACCAGCTGTTCGAACGCCACGGCGACCTGTTCGTCAGCGCGCTCAATCTTGGCAAAAGCTGGCGCGAGGACGAGGAACCGCGTCTCGGCCTGTTCAAGCTCGACGGCCTCGGCGCCGCCGAGGTCGAAGAAGCGGGCTTCGATCCGCTGCCGACCTTCGAAGCCGCCGCCCCGCGCGATGACGACGTCCTGCTGATGGCGGTATAAGGGGCGGGCGCTGCGCCCGCCCCCTGCCCCATCAACCCGCAGCCGCTTCGCCGGGCCTGGTCTTCACAAGCGACCAGACTACGCCCCCCGCGATCAGCGCCACGGTCACGCCCAGGCTGATGAGCGGCGGGAATTTGCCGCCGCCCAGCACGAAATCGGCGACGAAGATCTTCGACCCGATGAACACCAGCACCAGCGCGAGCGCATATTTCAGATAGTGGAAGCGATGCACCATCGCCGCGAGCGCGAAGTAAAGCGCGCGCAGGCCGAGGATCGCCATGATGTTCGACGTATAGACGATGAAGGTGTCGGTCGTGATTGCGAAGATCGCTGGCACGCTGTCGACCGCGAACACCAGGTCGGCAAGGTTGATGACGACCAGCGCCAGAAACAGCGGCGTCGCGGCAAGCGCGAGCTTTCCGGTCTTCGTATCGGGCACGCGGACGAAGAATTTCTCGCCATGCAGTTCGTGCGTGATCGGGATATGGCGCGACAGCCATTTGACGACCGGATTGCCCGCGACATCCATCGGCTTCTCGCCCGCGAACAGCATCTTGATGCCCGTGAACACGAGGAAGGCGGCGAACACATAGAGCAGCCAGCCATATTCGGTAACCAGCGCCGCGCCGCCCGCGATCATGATGCCGCGCAGCACGATCACTGCGACGATGCCCCAGAGGAGCGCGCGATACTGGTAGCGCGGCGGAATAGCGAAGGTCGCGAAGATCAACGAGATGACGAAGATATTGTCGATCGACAGCGCCTTCTCGATGAAGAAGCCGGTGTAATATTGGAGGCCGGCCTCGCCGCCCTTCTCGATCCAGATCCACGCGCCGAACGCGAGCGCGATCGTGATGTAAAGCAAGGAGAGTTTCAGGCTCTCGCCGATCCCCATCTCCTTATTCTCCTTGTGGAGGATCCCGAGGTCGAACGCGGTTAGCGCGACGACAAGGCTGATGAAGGCGAGCCAGAACCAGACCGGGGTTCCCAGCCAGTCCACGAAGAGAAATTCCATGATGATGATCCCTGGGATGCGCCAAAGGCGCCGCCCCTTCCCTTGGCGGGGAGCGGGGCAGCGTCTCCGGCTCTATCTTATGGTGATTAGATGGCGGGCGCGGGCTGGCGCGACAGGCTCGCCAGGCGTTTGCGCACCGCGAGCTTCAGCGTCTTCAGCCGCAAAAGCCGGAACGGATCGGCGCCGCTGCGCCGATGCTCGCGGCGCAGCGCATCGTCGATCTGGCGATGCAGTTCGGTCAGCCGGTAGAAGCGCGATTTGAAAGTCATGAAGGGCCTCCTGATTGATGAAATCAAGCAGGTGACGCCGATGCCGGACCCGGGATTGAGGGGGGAGGTAGGCCAAGCATCGGTGTCACCCGATGCGGTCCGACATCACGTGGCGGAAGAGACTTCCGCCGACGCCAGAGGGGCCCGGCCCGCATACGCACTATATAGGGTAACGGCGGACGCGTTGCAAGGCTTTGCCCCTCCCCCTCCGGTCGTGCTAGCCCGTCAGGCTATCGGATCACCGAGCTTTTGGGAGAAAATATGACCGTCCGGATCGACCTTGATGGCCCAGTGACGATCGTCACCATCGACCGCCCCGCCAAACGCAATGCCGTCGATCCGCTCACCGCGCTGGCCCTCCGCGAGGCCTTCACCGCCTTTGCGAAGGACGATAGCGCGCGCGTCTCCATCCTGACCGGCAGTTCGGGCCAGTTCTGCGCGGGGTTCGACCTCGGCGCGGTCGGCACGTCGCACTATGACCCCGATGGCCCCGGCCCGATGGGGCCGACCCGCATGCTGCTCGAGAAACCGGTTATCGCCGCAGTCGAGGGTCACGCTGTCGCGGGCGGGCTCGAACTCGCGCTCTGGTGCGACATGCGCGTCGCGGCGGAAGGCGCCATATTCGGTGTCTATTGCCGCCGTTGGGGCGTGCCGCTGATCGACGGCGGCACCGTGCGCCTGCCGCGCATCGTCGGGCAAGGACGCGCGCTGGATATGATCCTGACCGGCCGGCCCGTGGCCGCCGACGAAGCGCTGCGCATCGGCCTTGCCGATCGCATTGTGCCCGATGGCGACGCGCTCGTCGCCGCGATTGATCTCGCGAAACAGGTCGCCGCCTTCCCGCAAATCTGCATGAACAGCGACCGGCTCAGCGCCTACCGCCAATGGGACTTCGACATCGAGGCCGCGCTTGCGCACGAAGCCCGCGCCGGCGTCGCGCCGCTTCGCGAAGGCGCGGCGGCGGGAGCGAAGAAGTTTACCGAGGGCGCCGGTCGCGGTGGCAGCTTCGACGCTTTCAAGGGGAAGTAGGACCAGGAGCCCGCGGCCGCCGCATTGCCGCCGCGCCCCGATCACGATGGGAAGCGGCGGCCCCCGGGGACAAGCCCGGGAGAGCGAAAGTGGTGGGACCGGCGGTTGCGATCAATCGACGCGATTGAAATGCGTGGTTTCCAGTTTTTGACGACTATCGCCGGACCAGACGATGGTTTCCGTCATCGATTTTCGATCCTTGGCGACGGTGTAGACGCGCGTCGACACCCGCGCGCCCGCCTTTCCCAGCGTCATGACCAGTGTGTTCGGAGCCGGCTGTCGCAGCGCAACGCTGTCGATGAGTTCCATATTTCCGGAGACCGGTACCGGGACGCCGTCCAGGGCAGCGGTCGATTCCGCGTGACGGCTGGAGCCGTCGGGCGCGACGATTTCGACGCGCGTCGTCCATTTGCCGTCTGGCGACGCCCGGAAGGTCATCGTCACCCGTTGCGGGCGCTCCTCCTCCGGCAGCTGCGATGCGTCCAGCGACCAGCTTCCGGCGAGCGGCGGTCGCCGCCATGCCGTGCTGTAAACCGTGTCCCGCTTCGCGATCGGATCGGCGGACGGTGCGACCGCGATCATCAATCCGGCAGCGGCAATGGGTAGTGCGATGAGCATGACGATCATTCCTTTCGAGCCGCGAACCCCGATGGCCGCGGTGTGCTCCGGATCCTTTCCGGCGGCACGCTGGTTCGAAAGACCGATATTTTCGTCACAAGTTTTTTGGGGTTCCAGAAGGCGCGCCAGTTCGCGGCTGCCGCCGACCCCCGTCTTGCGGCGGGCGGAGCGCAAACGCTCGTTGATCGATGTTTCCGAACGATCCAGACGCGCGGCGATCGTCTTCACTGTATGCCCGGCGGCCAACAGGCGCAGAATTTCCATTTCCCGGTCGGTGAGGCATGCAGACAAGCCGGGAGCAGATTCATGGGCAGGCATGTCGTTTGCTGACCACAGCGTCACGGACAGGTCCATCCCAATTTATTTGGAATACGGCAGCGCGGCCCGGCAAAGCGGCTGGTGGCCCCGCCGGGTTCGCTATGTCTTCGGCATCAGCTTCATTGCCATCGCCGTCAGCGCCTCGGTCGCTGTCGAAATGACGACGGGGGCGTCGGGCGCCCAGAAGGGCGAATGCAGGCTCGGTAACGTCCGGCCTTCCTTCTTCGCCGCATCATATTCGGCCTGCGGGACCCCGCCGACCCAGATGATCAGGCTCTTGATGTCCTTATTCTCTTCGCGCGAGAAACGGCTGAAATCCTCGCCGCCCATCACCGGCGGCAACTGCATGACGCGCTTCTCGCCGAAGCGGGTCTTGAGGAAGCCCGCCATTTCGTTCGTGAAGTCGACCGTGTTGAACATCGCGGGCGTGAATTCGTCCTTTTCGACGGTCACCACCGGCATCTTGTCCTCTGGCATGCCAGCCGCGATCGCCTCGCCCTTCGCGATCCGCGCAATTCCGTCGAGCAGCTTCGCGCGCACTTCGTCGGTGTAGCTGCGCACGGTCAGTTGCAGCCGCGCCTCGTCCGGGATGATGTTGTGCTTGGCGCCCCCGTGGAAGCTGCCGACCGTCACCACCGCGCTGTCGAGCGGGCTGATTTCGCGCGAAACCAATGTCTGCAAGGTCGTGACGATCCGGCTTGCAAGCACGATCGGATCCTTCGTCGCCTGCGGATAGGCGCCATGTCCGCCCAGCCCCTTCACGAGGATGTCGACGCTGTCGACATTGGCGAGCGCATAGCCCGGCGTATAACCGATCATCCCCGCCGGAAACTGCGCGGCGTCGTGGAAGGCGAGCGCATATTGCGGTCGCGGGAAGCGGGTATAGAGCCCGTCTGCGAGCATCATCCGCGCGCCCGCGCCGCGCTCCTCTGCGGGCTGCCCGATCATCACCAGCGTGCCCGACCATTTGTCCTTGTTGGCTGCCATCAGCCGCGCGGCGCCGATCCACGCGGTCATATGCGTATCGTGCCCGCACGCATGCATCACGCCCGTCTCGACGCCTTCCTTAGTCGTCACGCGGACCTTCGAAGCGCCGGGAAGCCCGGTCTGCTCGATCACCGGCAGCGCGTCCATGTCGGCGCGGACGAGCACCACGGGACCGGGTCCGTTTTCCAGCACCGCGACGACGCCGGTGCCGCCGACCTTTTCGGTCACCTTATAGCCAAGCTTGCGCGCCTCGGCCGCCAATATCCCCGCCGATCGGACTTCCATGAAACTGAGTTCGGGATTGGCGTGAAGATCCCGGTAGATCTCCATGAGCGAAGGCATCTGCTTCTGCACCTCGGGCGCCAGCTCCTGCGCCGCCGCGGGCATCGAAAGCGCGAGCGCAGCCACGCCGGTCCACCATATCCGCATCGTCATTCCCCTGTTCAGCTTGCAGGCACGAGTTCGATCACGTCGAGCAACGATTCATAAGCCGGCGCCGGCAGCACCAGCCGCCAGCGATTGTCGCCGATCCGCTCGACCAGCCCCGCCATGTCGCGCATCCGGTCGGTGCCGTAGCTCAGCGGCATCGTCTCGTCGCCGAGTTCGAGCGTGCCGAGAAAGATCTGCCGGTTGAGACTGTCGGGAAAGATCAGCCCCACCGGCCGCTGCGACCCGGTCAGCTTGGTCAGGCTCATCAGCCCCTGTTCGGACGCCACGCGACAGTCGAACCAGCCATAGGCGACATAGGCGAGCGTACTGCGCCCCTGCGTCCCGATCTTGACCGTGCGGCAACGGTAATCGCCCGCGGGAAGATGCGGGTTGGGCAGTGCCGCCGCCGGCTGCAGCAGGACGCCCTCGCGATCGACGTCCCCGCCAAAACCCTTGGCGCGCGCATCGGCGAGGGCGGCGGTCCAGCTCGAATACCAGTTGCGAACGCGCTCGCGATCCCGATCGGTCGCGGTCGCGCGCCAGGTTCCGGCGGTTTCCGCCGCCGGTGCGGCCGCCGGGGCATCGGTGGCCGAAGGCGGCTGCGCCGCGATCGTGGTGCAAGCGCCGAGTCCCAGCGCACCCGCGCAAAACATGAAAAATTTCGGGATGCGACCCCCCATTGCCTTTGCCTCCTGCCCGGCGTTTTGCCGGAGCTTAGGAGGCGAAAGGTCAATGCTCAAGCGCGATGCTCAGGCGGCGGTCCAGCCGCCGTCGACGCTGAGGTTCGCGCCGGTGATGTTCGCCGCCTCGTCGCGCGTCAGGAAGGCGGCGATCGCCGCGACCTGTTCGACAGTGACGAACTGCTTCGTCGGCTGCCCCGCAAGCAGCACATCGTTGATCACCTGCTCGCGCGTCATGTGACGCGCTTTCATCGTGTCGGGAATCTGGTTTTCGACCAGCGGGGTCCAGACATAGCCGGGGCTGATGCAATTGACCGTGATCCCGGCGTCGGCAACCTCCAGCGCGACGGTCTTGGTCAGGCCGGCAAGCCCATGCTTCGCGGTGACATAGGCCGATTTGAACGGCGACGCGACGAGCGAGTGCGCCGAGGCGGTGCCGATGATCCGCCCCCATTTCTTCTCGCGCATCCCCGGCACGGCGTGACGGATGGTGTGGAACGCCGCGGTCAGGTTGAGCGCGATGATCATGTCCCATTTCTCGGGCGGGAAATCCTCGACCGGCGAGACGAACTGCATCCCGGCATTGTTCACGAGGATGTCGACCCCGCCGAGATCCTTGTCGGCGCGCTTGAACATCGCCTCGATCTCGTCGGGCTTGGTGAGGTCGGCGCCGTCATAGACGGCCTTGCCGCCGTTCAGCACAGCCAGCGCCGCGCGCTCGGCCTCGATCGCCGCTTCATCGCCGAAGCCGTTGATGATGATGTTCGCGCCCTCGGCAGCGAAGGCCTTGGCGATGCCGAGGCCGATGCCGGAGGTCGATCCGGTGACAAGGGCTGTCTTTCCTTGGAGACGCATGATATTTCCTTTCAGGCGGGGGGATTTTTCGGGGAGATTCAGCCGTTTTTCGGGCGCAGCATGTCCGACTGGACGGCGAAACTGTCGGAACGCCCCTCGGCGATGCTTTCGGCGAGCAATTGCCCTTCCTTCATCGCCGCCTCGACCGCGTCGCGGCCGAGCGCCCAGTTGACCTCCATCGTCGAACGCGAAAATTCGAAATCGCGCGCTCCGGTCTGCCAGGCGGGGGGCTGGTGGATCAATTGCACCACATTGAGCGCCTTGCAGTCGACCATCTTTTCGACCGCCTTCACCTCGGGCAGGTCGCGGGCTTCGGGCGGCAGTTTCCTAAGCATCCGGTCGATTAGCCGATGCTCCTTGCGCCGCCGGACCAGCCCGTCCGAAATGCGCCGCGTACGGCTCGAAAAGCGAATGTCCTTCTCGCGCGACCACGCTTCTTCCAGATCGTGCGGCCGCTCGCCACGCGCCGGGAACAGGTCGACCTGAAAGACGAGCATATCCTCTTTCGCGCTCTCGACGACATGTTCGAGCGGAGTATTCGACACGAGCCCACCGTCCCAATACCACGCGCCGTCGATCTCGACCGGCGGCAGTCCCGGCGGCAGCGCGCCCGACGCCATGATGTGCCGGGCGTCGATCGTGTCGGTGGTCGTATCGAAATAACGGAAATTCCCGGTCTCGACGGCCACGGCGCCGACAGACAGGCGGACCTTGCCATTGTTGAGCCGGTCCCAGTCGACAAGCCGGTCGAGCGTCGCGACCAGCGGCGCCGTGTCGTAAAAGCTCACCGCTGCCGGCGTCTGCTTCTCGGCGAACATCGGTGGCGGGATACGGGGGATGAAGAAGCCCGGCACGCCAAAGGTCGCGACCTGCGCTGCCGCGCCCAGATGCGTCCATTCGCGCAGCAGATCATTGTCGGCGATCGGCAGCGGCGGCAGCGCGGACGACACGCCTTCCCAGAATTGCCGCATCTTGCCAACCGCCTCGTCGCGCGGATTCCCGGCAATGATCGCAGCGTTGACCGCGCCGATCGAGATGCCAGCGACCCAGTCCAGCTCGATGCCGAGATCGATCAGCGCCTCGTAAACCCCGGCCTGAAACGCCCCGAGCGCCCCTCCGCCTTGCAGGACGAGCACGACCAGATCGGGAAGCGGAAGGGAGGCGCGGGCGGCACGGCGGGGCATGGACTCGGACGATCCTTTTCTGCGTTCGGCACCCTCGCCTTTTGTGCACCGCAGCAGGAACAATTGCAAGGCATGTGTCACGGCGCGAAGACCCTTCCAATTGCAACGCGCTGCTGCCACAATCGCCTCCGCACAGACATTTAGCGGCGGGAGAGCCCCATGCGCCTCGACGATTATGATCCCGGCGACGACATTCAGGACCTCGGACGGGGAGGCGGCGGGTTCGGGGGCGGTGGAGGCGGCGGAATGGGCCGCCTGCTCTTCGGTTTGCTGCCGATGCTGCTCGGGCGCCGGATGGGCTGCGGGACGATCCTGCTGCTCGGCGTGGTTGCCTTTTTCCTGCTCGGTCCCGGTCTCAGCATGTTCAGCGGCAGCAGCACGTCCGACCCCGCCGTCGACAGCAGCAGCGCACCGGCGGGCGCCGCGGCGTGCGACACGCAATCCGAACGCTTCGCCTGTCAGGTGTTCAGCTCGACCAACCGTTTCTGGGCCAGCGAAATCAACGGCTATCGCGAACCGGGGCTCCGCTTCTTTACGAAGGAAAACACCTCGGGCTGCGGCGCGGCGCAGTCGGCGATGGGCCCCTTCTATTGCCCCGCCGACCAACGCATCTATCTCGATACCGAATTCTTCAGCGAACTCGCGAACCGCTTCGGCGCTGCGGGCGACGCAGCGCAGGCCTATGTGGTGGCGCACGAGGTCGGCCATCACATCCAGACGATCACTGGAATTTCCGATCAGGTCCGCCGCGCACAGCAACGCGCGTCGCAGGCCGAGGGCAATGCGCTGCAGGTCCGCATGGAACTGCAAGCTGACTGTTACGCCGGTGTGTGGGCGAACCGCGCACGCAACAAGGACGGGCAGACCGTGATGGAGCCGGGCGACATGGAAGAAGCGATGCGCGCCGCCAACGCGATCGGCGACGACACGCTGATGCGCTCGGCGGGCCAGCGCCCCGTCCCCGAAAGCTTCACCCACGGGACGAGCGAGCAGCGCATGACATGGCTGCGCCGCGGGCTGCAAACGGGGGATCCGCGTCAGTGCGACACTTTCAACGCGTCGCTCTGATCGCGGCGGCTGCGCTTTCTGCCGCCCCCGCTGCCGCCGAAACCGTCTATGTCCAGACCGGACGGCTGATCGACGGCCTGTCGAACGAGGTGCGCACCGGTCAGTGCGTCACCATCGTCGACGAACATATCAAGGAGGTCGGGCCATGCTGCAAGGCGCCCGACGGGGCGACAATTGTCGACTGGTCGGCCTATACCGTCCTGCCCGGGCTGATCGACCTCCACACCCATCTCGCCGATCTCGGCCAGAGCGCAGATATTGCCGCCCCGATGAAGGCCTCGCCCGCCGAGACCGCGCTGGTCGGCGCGCGCAACGCCCGGGTCACGCTGAACGCCGGTTTCACGAGCGTCCGCGACGTCGGCGCCTATCGCGGGCTCACCGACGTGACGCTGCGCAACGCGATCGACCGCGGCGACGTCCCGGGGCCGCGCATGTGGGTTGCGGGTGCCTATCTCACGATTCCGAAAGGCGGCGGCGAGCTGAACGGCGTCGTTCCGAACGATCAACTGCCCGCTGACATGCGCCTCGGCGTCGCCGCAACGCCCGAGGAAGCGGCGGAAAAGACGGCATATTTGCTCGACCATGGCGCCGACTTCATCAAGACGATCGCAACCGGCGCCGTCCTCGCGATCGGTACCGAACCCGGCGCGCCCGAACTCACGCCCGAACAGCTTGCCGCGATCGTCAAGGTCGCGCATGCGCGCGGCAAACGCGTCACGGCGCACGCGCACGGCGCGATCGGCATCCGGAACGCGATCAACGCCGGCGTCGACAGCATCGAACATGCCAGCCTTGCCGACGAAGCGACGCTGCAACTCGCGAAGAAGCACGGCACCTGGCTCGCGATGGACATCTACAACGGCGACTATATCGACGATGAGGGCCGGAAGGAGGGCTGGCCCGAGGAATATTTGCGGAAGAACCGCGAGACGACCGACACCCAGCGCGCGGCCTTCAAACGCGCGGTCGAACTCGGCGTCAACATCGGCTTCGCGACCGACGCGGGCGTCTATCCGCACGGTCTCAACGCGCGGCAATTCGCCTATATGGTCAAATATGGCATGACCCCGATGCAGGCGATCCAGGCCGCAACCGGCCGCGCTTCGGAAGAAATCGGCCGCGCCGACGTCGGCGCTATCGTCCCAGGGCGTTACGCCGACATGATCGCCGTGAAGGCCGATCCGCTGAAAGACATAAGGTCGCTCGAAAAGATCGACCATGTGATGAAGGGCGGCGCGTTGGTGCGCTGACGGCCGTCGCAGCAGAGTCCGGTCGTTGGATGAGTATCGGTAGCTAACGATCGAAATAAGCCGTCGCCCCCGCGCAGGCGGGGGGCCGCTGTCGGTTTACGCGGCCGCGCAGGAATAGGCGGCTATCGGCCCCCGCCTGCGCGGGGGCGACGCTGTTGATACGTCCGCTTCCCACCCCAAATCCGAACTCCGACGGGCAGTTCAACAACGTAACGGCTTGAACGCACTCACCGCATCGCTAAACCGCGTCCATGCGTACCATGCTCCTTACCAGCGCCATCGCGCTCACCGCCGCCCTTTCCTCCCCCGCGCTTGCTCGCCCGATGACCGAGGTCGACCTCGCGACGATGAAGCGCGTCGCCGCGCCGGCCGCATCCCCCGACGGGCGCTGGGTCGTTTTCCAGCAGACCGATACCGAGAAGGAGAGCTACAAGCGCTCGACCGGGCTTTGGCTGATCGACCGCAATGCCAAAGACGCGAAGCCCGTTCAGATCGCCGACACCGCCGGAAAGAATGAAACGGCACCCGCGTTCGCGCCCGACGGCAGCCTCTACTTCCTCTCGAACGCGTCGGGCAAGGACCAGATCTGGCGCATCGATCTTGCGGCCGGCACCGCCGCGACGCAGGTGACCGACACCCAGGCCGACGTCGCGGGCTTCAAGATTTCTCCTGACGGCAAGAGGCTGCTCGCATGGGGCGACATTCCGAAGGAATGCACCGAATTCGGCTGCGATGCGAAAGACAAGGGCGCGCTCGTCGGCCCAGGCAGCGGCCGACTCTACAAGGATGGCACCGGCTTCGTTCGCCACTGGGACGCATGGGAGACCCCGGGCACCTATAGCCGCCCGTTCGTCTTCAATCTCGAAGGCGGCAAGGCCAGCATCGCGCGCCCGGTCGATGCCGGACTGATCGGCGACAGCCCGTCGAAACCGTTCGGCGGCGGTGAGGAACTCGCGTGGGGCGCAGACAGTCGCACCGTCTTCTTCACGCTGCGCAAGGCCGACCGCCACGAGCCGACCTCGACCAATCTCGATATCTACAGCTGGCTGGTCGACAGCCGGATGATGCCGGTCAACCTGACCGAGAGCAATCAGGCGACCGATACGCTGCCCACCCCGTCGCCCGACGGAAAGTGGCTGGCCTATGCCGCGATGGCGCGTCCCGGCTACGAAGCGGACCGGCAGGTGCTGATGCTGCGCAACCTCGAAAACGGCGAGACCAAGAAGCTCACCGATGCATGGGATCGCTCGGTCGATTCGATCGCTTGGGCGGCGGACGGAAAGTCGCTTTTCGTCACCGCGCAGGATGTCCTCGACCATCCGCTGTTCAGGGTCGACGCCGCGACGGGCAAGGTCGAGAAGCTCAAGGCCTCGGCCGAGGCATTCGACGGCACGGTCGGCGACGTCACGGTGATGCCGGGCGGGGCGCTGCTCTATACGCGCAATACCGCGCTGCTTCCGACCGACCTCTATGTCCGCGACGCCAAGGGCAAGGCGAAGCAACTCACGGCGGTGAACGCCGCAACCCTCGCCGAGTTCGATCCTGTAAAGTTCGACCGCATGCAATTCGCCGGCGCCAACGGTGACAAGGTTTGGGGCATCATCCTGAAGCCCGCGAATACCACAGCCAAACTGCCGGTCGCCTTCATCGTCCATGGCGGCCCGCAGGGCAGCTTCGGCAACGGCTGGTCGACGCGCTGGAATCCGCGCCTGTTCGCCCAGCAGGGCTATGGCGTCGTCAGCGTCGATTTCCACGGTTCGACCGGTTACGGCCAGGCCTTTACCGACAGCATCAACAAGGATTGGGGCGGCAAGCCGCTGCAGGATCTGAAGCTGGGCCTGGCGGCGGCGGGCAAGCAGGATGCGCAGCTCGACATCGCCAATGCCTGCGCGCTTGGCGCCTCCTATGGCGGCTATATGATGAACTGGATCGCGGGCCAGTGGACCGACGGCTTCAAATGTCTCGTCCAGCACGACGGCGTCTTCGACGCGCGCGCGATGGCCTATGAAACCGAGGAGCTGTGGTTCGACGAATGGGAGCATGGCGGCCCCTATTTCGAGGTTCCAGAGGAATATGAGAAATGGAACCCGGTCAATCATGTCGCCAAGTGGAAGACCCCGATGCTGGTCATCACCAGCGAAAAAGATTTCCGAATTCCCTATACGCAGGGTCTCGCCGCCTTCACCGCGCTCCAGCGCCGGAACATTCCGTCGCAACTTCTCGTTTTTCCGGACGAGAATCACTGGGTGCTGAAGGGCGCGAACAGCGTCCAGTGGCACCAGACGGTGTTCAACTGGCTGGGAAGCTATTTGAAGCAGTAAGACTGGGCTCCCTTCTTTCGTCACCCCGGACTTGATCCGGGGTCCATCTTCGCGCGGGTTGGATGGATGCCGGATCAAGTCCGGCATGACGAGTAGTGGGCTTGTTCCCCCTTGCCGCCTTCGCCCCCGGCTGGCAAAGGCGCGCGGCTATGCCGATGGAAAAAACCTTCGATCCCGCCGCTATCGAGGCGAAATGGGCCCATGAATGGGAAAGCCGCGGGCTGTTTCGCCCGCACCGTCCCGACGCCACCCCCTTCACGATCGTCAACCCGCCGCCGAACGTCACCGGCGCGCTCCACATCGGCCATGCGCTCGACAACACGCTGCAGGACGTGCTCGTCCGCTACGAGCGGCTGCGCGGCAAGGACGCGCTGTGGGTTGTCGGCATGGACCATGCCGGCATTGCCACGCAGATGGTCGTCGAACGCCAGCTCGAGGAGCGGCAGGACAAGCGCACCAACTATACGCGCGACGAATTCGTCGAGAAGGTGTGGCAGTGGAAGGCGGAAAGCGGCGGCCAGATCACCGGCCAGCTCCGCCGCCTCGGCTGCTCGATGGACTGGAGCCGCGAACAGTTCACGATGGACCCGCATTTTACGCAGGCCGTCGTCAAGGTTTTCGTCGACCTGCACAAGAAGGGCCTGATCTACCGCGACAAGCGCCTCGTGAACTGGGACCCGAAGCTCAAGACCGCGATCTCCGACCTCGAGGTCGAAACGCACGAGGTCCAGGGCGGCTTCTGGCACTTCAAATATCCGCTCGCCGACGGGGTGAAACTCGACGACGGGCGCGATTATATCGAGGTCGCGACGACGCGCCCCGAAACGATGCTCGCCGACATGGCGGTCGCGGTGCACCCTGACGATCCCCGCTACCAGAGCGTGATCGGCAAGGACATCCTCCAGCCGATCACCGGCCGCCGCTTCAAGATCGTCGCCGACGAACATGCCGACCCCGAACTGGGTTCGGGCGCGGTGAAGATTACGCCCGGGCATGATTTCAACGACTTCGAGGTCGGCAAGCGCGCGGGCTTCAAACCCGCCGAGATGCTCAACATGCTCGATGGCGATGCGAACGTCATCCAGACCGCCGACGGGCTGGTGCCGCAGGAATATCTCGGCCTCCACCGCTTCAAGCGCGATGGTGTCGATGGCGCACGCGAACTGGTCGTGGCGCGGATGAAGGAAGCGGGCTTCCTGATCCCGCACATCGACAAGGACGGCAACGAACATGACGCCGAGCCGCGCACGATCCAGACGCCGTTCGGCGACCGCGGCGGCGTGGTGATCGAGCCGTGGCTGACCGACCAATGGTATGTCGATGCCGAAACGCTGGCGCAGCCGCCGATGCAGGCAGTCCGCGACGGCCGCATCAACATCGTCCCCAAGACGTGGGAAAAGACCTTCTTCAATTGGATGGAGAATATCCAGCCCTGGTGCGTCTCGCGCCAGCTGTGGTGGGGGCACCGGATTCCGGCTTGGGCAACTCCTGATTACAAGGCCGATGAAGGCCGACTGATCCAAGTCGGTACGAAGGGCGTTTATGTGGCGGAGACTGAGGAGGAGGCGATTCAGCAAGCCTCCGCGGACGCCAATGGCCGAACAGTCATGGTATTCGACTCCTGGGATGAAGCTGAACAGGCTTGGCTCGACGGAAAACCCGGCCTTTATGATGACGACGTTCTTCCGCTGATCCGCGACCCCGACGTCCTCGACACTTGGTTCTCGTCTGCCCTCTGGCCCTTCGCGACGCTCGGTTGGCCCGAAAACACCGACCTGCTGAAGCGCCACTACCCCAATGACGTTCTCATCTCCGGCTTCGACATCCTCTTCTTCTGGGATGCGCGCATGGCGATGCAGGGCATGGAGTTCATGGGCGACGTGCCGTGGAAGACGCTCTATCTCCACGGCCTCGTCCGCGCGCCCGACGGCGCGAAGATGTCGAAGTCGAAGGGCAATGTCGTCGATCCGCTCGGCCTGATCGACCAGTACGGCGCCGACGCGCTGCGCTTCTTCATGAGCGCAATGGAAAGCCAGGGCCGCGACATCAAGATGGATGACGCGCGCCTCGCGGGCTATCGCAATTTCGCGACCAAGCTCTGGAATGCCGCGCGCTTCTGCGAAACCAATGGCATTGCGGCCTCTACCAGCTTCGAGGCGCCCGCCGCGACGCTGCCGGTCAATCGCTGGATCATCGGCGAGGTCGCGGATACCGTCGCCGGGATGGAAACCGCCTTTACCGCCTATCGCTTCGACGAGGCCGCGAACGCGATCTACAGCTTCGCGTGGGACCGTTTTTGCGACTGGTATCTCGAGCTGATCAAGGGTGCGATCGACGACGAGACCAAGGCCGTTGCCGGTTGGGTACTCGACCAGATCCTCGTCATGCTCCACCCCTTCATGCCCTTCATCACCGAAGAGCTGTGGACCGGCCTTGGCGACCGCGCCGACTATCCGCTGATCACCGCGAAATGGCCGGCGCCGGACGCCGCGCGCGACGCCGATGCCAGCGCCGACATCGACTGGTTGATCAAGCTCGTCAGCGAACTGCGCACCGCGAAAGCCGAACTCGGTCTGCCGCCCGGCGCGCGCCTGACCGCGCATTTTCCTGCGTCGCTGAAGGATCGCACCGACAAGCTGTCAGCCCAGCTTGATCGCCTCGCACGTCTCGAAGCGATCCGCTTCGACCCCGCCCCCGCGGGCGCATCGGCGCAGCTCGTCGTCGAGGGCGAGACGATCACCGTGCCGCTCGAAGGCGTGATCGACATTGCCGCCGAACGCGACCGCCTGACCAAGGCGCTTGCCGCCGCGGCGAAGGAACGCGATGGCCTCGCCGGCCGTTTGAACAACCCGTCGTTTGTCGAACGCGCGAAACCCGAAGCCGTCGAGAAGGCCCGCATGGACCACGCCGCGAAGGAAGCCGAGGCCGACCGCCTGACCGCCGCACTGGCGCGTCTGGGGTGACCGACGGCGAAACGCCCGCCACGCCGACACCCGTCGCGGCGGCTGCCGATCCTGCGGCCAGCCCGGTTCCGCCGCGCCAGACCGCGCGCGGCGGCGGGCGGATGGATCTGACCCACGGGCCCATCGCCAAAACGCTGATTCTCTTCGCGCTGCCGACGCTCGCGTCGAACATTCTCCAGACCCTGTCGGGGTCGGTGAACTCGATCTGGGTCGGGCAATTTCTCGGCGAAAGCGCGCTTGCTGCGACCGCCAACGCCAACATCATCATGTTCCTCATGTTCGGGGCCTTCTTCGGCTTCGGCATGGCCGCGACGGTCCTCATCGGCCAGTCGATCGGGCGCGGCGACATCGACGCCGCCCGGCGCGCCAGCGGCGCCGCGATCGGACTCGCGGTCGCTTTCTCGCTCGTCATCGCCGTGATCGGCTGGTTCGCGTCCGATCGCATCCTGCGCTGGCTCGAAACCCCGCCCGAGGCCTTCGCACTCGCGCACGACTATCTGCGCGTCACCTTCATCGCGGTGCCGGCAAGCATGTTGATGGTCATGCTCTCGATGGCCTCGCGCGGCGCAGGGGATGCTGTGACGCCGCTGCGCTTCATGATCCTGACCGTTGTCCTCGACATCGTGCTGAACCCAATGCTGATCCTCGGGATCGGGCCCTTGCCCCGCCTCGGCATCGCTGGCAGCGCGCTCGCGACCGCCATCGCCGGAACGATCAGCCTGATCGCGATGATCGGCTGGTTCTATGCGAGGAACCATGTGCTGCGGCTGCGCGGCCGCGAATTCGCCTATCTTCTTCCCAACTGGCGCGAGCTCGGATTCATTGTCGGGCGCGGCCTGCCGATGGGCGCGCAGATGCTCGTCATTTCAGGCGCCGGGCTGATCATGGTCGGGCTCGTCAACCGCGAGGGGCTCATTACCGCTGCTGCCTATGGTGCAACGCTTCAGCTCTGGAACTATGTCCAGATGCCCGCGCTCGCGGTCGGGGCGGCCGTCAGCTCGATGGCGGCGCAGAATATCGGTGCGCAGCGCTGGGACCGCGTCAGCGGGGTCACCAACAGCGGCATCGCGATCAACCTGACGATGACGGGCGTGCTCATCGCGCTGCTTCTGCTGTTCGACCGCGCAGCCCTGTCGCTATTCCTTGGTAGCGGCAGCGAGGCGATCGATGTCGCACGCAACATCCAATATATCGCGACATGGACCTTCCTGCCCTTCGGCACGACGATCGTCCTGATCAGTACGCTCCGCGCCAATGGATCGGTCGTCCCGCCGCTGATTATTCTGTTCCTGTCGATGTTCCCGATCCGCCTCGGCATCTACTACTTCGGCTATCCGATCATCGGCAGCGACATATTGTGGTGGAGCTTCCCTCTCTCTTCGCTCGCGTCGTTGGCGATGGCATGGATAGTTTACAAGCGCGGAAACTGGCGCCGGACGTTGACCCGGCCCGACTTGTCCTGAGCTTTCCCGGATCCAAAGCCTTTTTCTTCGACCAAAGCACCCACCCCTTCGACTGGCGGCCCGGCGTCTGCTAGCGTCGGCGCGATGACCGACGCTAAAGCAGCCCCGATGAACATGACCATCCGCAAAGAGGCGCTGCGCGACCAGCGGGCGAAGATGCTGGCCGCGGCGCCCGATTGGCGCGCCTCCGACGCCCGCGTCAACCCGCGCGTCGCGATCGGCTCGATACTCGCCATGTGGTTCCTCTATTTCCTGATCACTACCGGCCTCGGCATCCTCGCCGGCGCCGAGCAGTGGGAATATGCCGGCCGCCGCGCCCTTGTCGTCGTCGCGGGCATCCTCTGCACCTTCGTGCTTTACCAGCTTATCCAGCGCGTCCAGCCGCGCGGTTTCGGGGCGCGGCTCGCCGTCGCGCTGGGCGCGGCGGTTCCGCTCGTCGCCGTCTATGCAACCATCAACCTGCTTGTCTTCTTCTACTGGTTTCCCGGCACCGACGCCGAAAAGATCATCGCCGAAGTGCAATCCAAATTCCCTATATCGTGGGAAACAGTGCTGATCCTCGACAGCTCGATCCGCTGGTATTTCTTCTTCGCGGTCTGGGCGGCGCTTTATGTCGCCTTCGGATATGCCAACGAGATGCGCGCGGTCGAACGTCGCGCGAACCATTTCCGCATCGAGGCGCAAGCGGCTCAGCTCCGCGCGCTGCACTATCAGGTCAATCCGCACTTCCTGTTCAACACGCTGAATTCGCTGTCGACGCTCGTCCTCAAAGGATCGAAGAGCGAGGCCGAGACGATGATCATGAACCTGTCGTCCTTCCTCCGCTCGAGCCTTGCCGTCGACCCCGAACAGCTCGTCAGCCTCGACGAGGAAATCGCGCTCCAGCGCCTCTACCTCGATATCGAGCAAGTTCGCTTCCCCGACCGGCTGCATGTCGAGGTGACGATGCCGAACGAGCTCGAAAACGCCTGCGTCCCGGTGCTGATCCTGCAACCGATCATCGAAAATGCGATCAAATATGGCGTCGCCCCCAGCAAGGGAACGATCGCAATCCGTCTGACCGCGAGCAGCGAATATGGCTTGCTGGTGCTGCGGATCGAAAACGACCTCGACCCGAAGGCGCCGATCCCCGCCCCCGGCACTGGCCTCGGCCTAGGCAACGTCCGCGAACGGCTGCTGACGCGCTACGGCCCCAGCGCAGGATGCGAATGGGGCCGGTCCGACACCGGTGGCTTCTTCGTATCCTTGTGGCTCCCCCTGGCACGAGAGAGGTGCTGACATGCTCCAGACGCTTCGGACCCTGATTGTCGACGACGAACCGCTCGCAATCGAACGGTTGCAGATTCTCGCAGGTCAGCAAGACGGCGTCTCGCTTGTCGGGACGGCGAGCGACGGCGCCTCCGCGCTGCGCATGGTCGACGCCCTCGCGCCCGACCTGGTACTCTGCGATATTGCGATGCCCGATCTCGACGGGTTGCAGGTCGCCGCTGCCATCGACAAGCTCGACAATCCGCCCGCCGTGGTATTCGTCACCGCGTTCGATCGCTACGCGGTCGCCGCCTTTGACGTCGCCGCGGTCGACTATCTGCTGAAACCGGTCTCGCCCGACCGGCTTGGTCGGGCGCTGACGCGAGTTCGCGAATGGCGCGCCAGCGAGCGCGCTCCTGCGCCGAAAAGCAAGTGGATCAGCGAGTTCTGGGTCCAGAACCGTGGCGAGATGCTGCGCATCGATGCAGCCCAGGTCGACCTGATCGAGGCCGAGCGCGATTATATGCGCCTCCACGTCGGCGGGCGCAGCTGGCTGATCCATCAGACGATCAAATCACTCGAAGCGCGCATGAACCCCGACCAGTTCATGCGCATCCATCGGTCGAAGATGATCCGCCGCGAAGGCATCGTCGGGCTGAAACACCACGGCGACGGCGCTTGGAGTGTCGATCTGGGCGAAGGCGGCGTGCACCGCATCGGCCGCACCTATCTTCATGACGTAAAGGCGATCATGCACGGAGCATGATCGCCTTCTTCGGCCGCCGCCACCTGCTTCAGGACGGCCGCGTCACCGGATGTCGTCAGGGAGCAGCGACGACGGGCGGCTTGTCGCTCGCGAACTTGGCGGTGCTGCCGTTCAACAAGGCCGCGAGCTGCGGTTCGATGCTGCGCTTGGCCTGCGCCATGCACTCCTGCGCGACCGCTCGCTGGCGCAGGGTAAGACGGCTGCTGTCGGTGCACATCGCGCGGATCGCGGTGCGGACCCGTGTGTCGAGCCGATCGCGACCGGCGGTGGTCGAAAGATTGAGGTCGTCGTAGCGGACGGCGACTTGCGGCGCATCGCTTTCCTGCGCCACGGCGGGAGCTGCTGCGCCACAAACGGCGATGGCCGCCATCGTGATCAGGGTGGATTTCAACATGGGGAGTCCTCTCATCTGGGGGGATGATGCGGGACACGAGCTGATCCGAAACCGGGGAAGACCGGATCCTCCCGCATCCCGCGATCCTTGGATGCCCGCTTTGCCACGGCCACGCACGTCGGGTTCGACGGGGCCGGTCGTGCGGTCGATGTGGAGACGAAAGGCGTTCCCGCATCGACCAGTGGCCGAAAGCTTGCAACGAAGCTGTCATCATGGCCTTCTTCGGCCATGGCAGGGAAACGTCGACATCCTTCGAGTCGCGACCGGCTGGGCCATCGCCTGGCATTCGGGCTGATCGTCGTCGTCGCCGGGCTGGGCGCCGGCGCGTTACTGGCCTTCATCGTCATCGGCCAGGGGCTGAGCGGCAAGGGGGCCGGCTCGGCGTCCTTTGCCGACCTCAGCGCCAACCCCAAGGCGGCGGTCGCCGATGCGACCTCGGCGCCGCCATGCCTCGAATGCGCCGACAGCTATGGTGTGGGTGCGCGGCTGAGGGCGGAACGCGTAAGTCGGCTCAGCGAGCCGTTCCGCCGGCTCGGCGAGGTCAACGAAGGCGCCGTCCCCTCACCGCCAGAGGGGACGGATGACGACTACCGCTATGGTGGTCGTTTTCCCGATTTGCCGCGGCCGGCGATGGTGATCCCCGTCGCGCTGCCGCCGGTGGCGGAGGCTGGACCGCCCCCCGACGGACAACGAAAAGGCCCCGACGCAACGCCGGAGCCTTCAGAAAATCGCGATTAGGAAACACAAGGCCTATTTGGGCTTGGATTCCGGATGCGCGCAGCGCGTCTTGTCGCCGGCCTTGCAGGCCGCGACGTCGGCTTCCCATTGGATCCGTTCTTCGGCGGACATGGCGGCGACCCGCGCCTTTTCCGCTTCATAAGCCGAGGTTTCCTCAAGGAAGGTCGACTGCGCGGCGGCCTCCTGCTGCGCGTTAGCCGCGACACGGGCGTTGTAGGCGTCGGTTTCCGCCTGCGCCTTCGCCAGCTGGTCCGCATTCAGCTTCGCGGTATTGGCCTTTTCCTCCGCAGTCGTGCCGTCTGGATTTTTCTGCCACGCGGCTGCCTGTCCTGCCGCCAGCAGCGCCATGGCCGCTGTTGCCGTGAAAATCGTCCTGATCATCGAAGCTCTCCTTCCATCAAGGCACCTGTGCGTCCAACGTCTTGCGGCAAATCCCGTTCCCGGCACATCATTTGACGCCGGGTCCGGTAGCGGCCATGCTGACGACATTGTCCATGTCCGAACGGCGGAACATTTGCCAGCCTCAACCCGTCACCCCATCAATCGCGCGGTCTTTTTTGTTCCGCTGGCGACCCTTTCTGCGGCGCTCGTCCTCAGCCTCTGGCAGGGCACGCGTTTCGTCGCGGCTGAGGCTGCGGCCAACGACTGGATACTGGAGCATTTCGGCCCGCTCTTCGCGGGTGCCGGTCTGGCTTTTCTGGCTCTTCTCGCACTGGCAGCGCTGTCGCCGTTCGGCCAGACGGTCATCGGCGGAGCGGGCGCCAAGCCGCTACTCGGGCGCTGGCGCTGGTTCGCGGTGATGCTCTGCACGACGATCGCGACCGGTATCCTCTTCTGGGGGGCGGCCGAGCCGCTGTTCCATCTCAACGCGCCGCCTCCGATGCTGGGAATGGAGCCGGGCAGCGATGCTGCCGCGACCTTCGCCATGTCGACGATGTTCCTGCACTGGACGTTGACGCCCTACGCAATCTACACCGTCGCGGCGCTCGCCTTCGCGCTTGTCTATTATAACCGCGGCGAGCCGTTCAGCCTGTCTTCGCTGTTCGTCCCGCTGCTCGGCAATCGCGCGCACGGACCCGTCGGCACGGGCATCGACATCGTCTGCCTATATGCGCTCGTCGCCGGAATGGCAGCGTCGATGGGTGCCGGAATCCTGGCGCTGGCAGGCGGCGTTGAGAATCTGGGCCATTTCAGCGGTGGAATGCCGCTCAAATGGGGAATTGCGGCGCTGATCGTCGCGAGTTTTCTGATCTCGGCTGCGATGGGGTTGCAAAAGGGCATCGCCGGCCTGTCGGTGCTGAACACCTGGCTGTTCTTCGCGATCATCGCCTTCGCGCTCGTCGCTGGCCCGACCGCCAAGATGTTCGGCCTGTCGCTGCGCGCGGCGGGCGAATATTTCTCCACCTTCATTCCCCGCAATCTCGGCCTCGACGTCGACGGCGCCTGGAGCCGGCAGTGGACGATTTTCTATTGGGGCAACTGGTTCGCCTGGGCGCCGGTCACCGCGCTCTTCCTCGGACGGCTGGCCATCGGTTACAGCGTGCGCGAGTTCATACTGATGAATCTCGTCCTGCCATCGCTGTTCGGCGCGCTATGGATGACCGCCATCGCAGGCTCGGCCATCGTCATCGACCAGCAGAGCGGCGCCAGCCTCTATTCGGTGATCGCGGCGAAGGGCCCGGACTCGGTTCTCTTCCGCCTGTTCGACGCGCTCGGCGGCGGCCCAGCTGCGGCGGGGCTCATTCTTTTCACCATCTTCCTGTCCTATGTCGCGGGCGCCGACGCCAATGTTTCGGCGATGAGTGCGCTTTCGACGCGCGGCATCGCCCCCGACGCGCCCGAAGCGCCGATGGGCGTGCAAAGCGTGTGGGGAATTGCGGTCGGGCTCGTCGCGATCGTTCTCGTCGCGGGTTCGGGGCTCGACGGCATCCGCATGATGTCGGTACTGGGCGGCTTTCCCGCGCTGTTCGTCATCATTGGCGCGGCGCTGTCGCTCACGGCAATGCTGGTACGGGGGCGACCGGCGGTCGCCCCCGTCGTCTCCGGCTGATCACCAGATGCGCGTGCGCGCCTCGGGTTTCAGATAATATTTATTGTCGGGCGTGACGTTGAACGCCTTGTACCAGGCATCGACGTTGCGCACCGGGCCGATGATCCGCCAGCGCGCCGGGGCGTGTTCATCGCTTGCGACCTGCTGCTTGATCGAATCCTCGCGTGCCTTGTCGCGCCACGCCTGCGCAAAGGCGAGGAAGAAGCGCTGGTCGCCGGTCAGACCGTCGATCACCGGCGCCTCCTTGCCGCCCAGCGAGCGGTGGTAGGCGTCATAGGCAATCTCCAGCCCCGCGAGATCGGCGATATTCTCACCCATCGTCAGGTCGGGGTTGATGAAGGCGCCGGGCGCCGCCTCATAGGTCGCGTATTGCGCACCGAACGCCTTCGCCTGCGCCTCGAAGCGCGCCGCGTCTGCCGCGGTCCACCAGTCGCGCACCGCACCATTGGCGTCGATCTTGCGCCCCTGATCGTCGAAGCCATGCGAGATCTCGTGGCCGATAACGGCGCCGATCGCGCCATAGTTGACTGCATCGTCGACGCTCTCGCTGAAGTAAGGCGCCTGCAGTATGCCGGCCGGGAACACGATCTTGTTCTCGAGACCGCCGTTGTAGGCGTTCACCTCCTGCGGGTTCATCGACCATTTCTTGCGGTCGACGGGCTTGTTCAGGTCTGACAGCGAATAGGCATATTCGAACGCCGCGCTGCGCTTCACATTGCCATAGAGGTCGGTCGGATCGATCTTGAGCCCCGAATAGTCGCGCCATTTGTCGGGATAGCCAACCATGACGTCCATCTTCGCCAGCTTGTCGAGCGCCGCCGCCTTGGTCTCGGGCGCCATCCAGCTGTTGCTGCGGATGCGATCGCCCATCGCGAGCTTCAGATTCGCGACCAGCGCTTCCATCTTCGCTTTCGCGCTCGCCGGGAAATATTGCCTCGCATAGGTTTCGCCGACCAGTTCGCCGAGGCTCCCGTCGACCAGCGTCAGCCCGCGCTTCCAGCGCGGACGAAGTTCGCCGACGCCGCTCAGCACTTTGGTATATTCGAAGCGGCTGTCGACGAATGCCTTGGAGAGATAGGGCGCCGCATTGTCGGCGATGTGGAATTGCTGCCACAGCTTGATCGTGTCGAGCGGCGTCCTTGCATAGAGCGCCGCAATGTCGCGCACCGCCGTATTCTCGTTGACGATGATCCGCTTCTGCGGTCCGATGCCGGCGCCTTCGAACCACGCCTTCCAGTCGAGTCCCGGAGCAAAGGCCGCGAGTTCGTCCGACGACATCGGATTGTTGATCTTGCCGATGTCGCGGCGGTCGGCGATCGCCCAGCTGACCTTCGCGATCTCGGTTTCGAAGCCCATGATCGCATCCGCCGCATTCTCGGGCGCAGCATTGCCGACCATCTTCATCGTTCGCACGATATAGGCGCGATAGGCATCGCGCTGCGTCTTGAAACTGTCGTTCAGATAATAGTCGCGTTCGGGAAGCCCGAGCCCCGCCTGGCCGAGCCACAGGACGTTCACCGTCGGATCATTTGTGTCGGCATAGGGGCCGCCGGAGACGATCGTCGCGCCAAACGTCCCCTGCGTCGAGCCCATGAAGCGCGCCATCGCGCCCTTGTCCTTGATCGCCGCAACGGCATCGACGTCGGCCATCAGCGGCCTGGCGCCCAGCGCGTCGACCCGCTTCTCATCCATAAAGCTCTGGTATAGGCCGCCGACCTGCGTCGTCGCGGGAGCTCCAGTGACAAGCTGTCCGAGCTGGCGCTGCGTCAGGTTGTAAACATCATAGTCGACACCCGCCGACGCCTGATCGGCCGGAATCTCCGTGCGCGCAAACCAGCCACCGTTCGCATATCTGTCGAAGTCGTCCCCGGGTTTCACATTGGTGTCGCGCGCGGCAAGGTCGACGCCCCATGTCCCAAAGGTCAGCGCTTTCAGCGACGCATCGCCCTTCACCGCGGCGTCCCCTTCGCCATCGGCCTTGGCGACCAGCGTCGCGGACATTGTGTTGTCGCTCGCCATTGCAGGCGCCGCAGCCAAGGCGGCCGCGATCGCTAGCCCTGCGGCGCTCGTTAGAAAGCTTTTCATTACCCCGTCTCCTGATTGTTCTGCACCGCCGGGTCGAGGCGGCGCGAATGGCCATTCTTGTCCGCCTGCGACGTCACGGGGTCAAGCAAGCCGGCCGGCATTGGTCGAAGCCTTTGGCATGTTGGTGGAATGCCACCACATTGCGGTGCGGCGCCGGGCCTCCTATCTTACCGGCGAACCGGCGCGGAACCGCCTCTTGCGCCAATAGAACAAATCTGGAACATACCCCTCCCATGAGTCTCACCCATATTTCGGTGCGCGGCGCGCGCGAGCATAATCTTAAGGGCGTGGACGTCGACCTGCCGCGCGACAGCCTGATCGTGATCACCGGCCTGTCGGGCTCGGGCAAATCGAGCCTCGCCTTCGACACCATCTATGCCGAGGGTCAGAGGCGCTATGTCGAGAGCCTGTCGGCTTATGCCCGCCAGTTCCTCGAGATGATGCAGAAGCCCGACGTCGAGCATATCGACGGGCTGTCGCCGGCGATCAGCATCGAGCAGAAGACGACGAGCCGAAACCCGCGCTCGACCGTTGCGACTGTCACCGAGATCTACGACTATATGCGCCTGCTGTGGGCGCGCGTCGGCATCCCCTATTCGCCCGTCACCGGCGAGCCGATCAGCGCACAGAATGTCAGCCAGATGGTCGACCGGGTGATGGAGCTGCCCGAAGGCACGCGCGCCTATCTGCTCGCGCCGGTCGTGCGCGGGCGCAAGGGCGAGTATCGCAAGGAGCTGGCGCAGTGGCAGAAGGAAGGCTTCACCCGCGTCCGCATCGACGGCGAGTTCTACGAGATCGAGGACGCGCCGGCGCTCGACAAGAAGTACAAGCATGACATCGAGGTCGTGGTCGACCGCATCGTGGTGCGCGAGGGGATCGAGACGCGGCTTGCCGACAGTTTCGAGACGGCGCTGAAACTTGCCGAAGGTGTCGCGTATGTCGACATGGCCGACGGGCCGGTGCCGGGGCGGGAGGAGGAGGATGCCGGGGGGGCGATGAAGGGCGCGGGCATACCGGCCAACCGTTTGATATTCAGTGAGAAATTCTCCTGCCCCGTGTCGGGTTTCACGATCGCCGAGATCGAGCCGCGGCTGTTCAGCTTCAACGCGCCGCAGGGCGCCTGCCCCGCGTGCGACGGCCTCGGCGAGCGGCTCGAGTTCGACCCCGACCTGGTCGTCCCCAACCATGCGCTGAGCCTGAAGAAGGGCGCGGTCGTGCCGTGGGCGAAATCGAACCCGCCCTCCCCCTATTATATGCAAGTGCTTGAAAGCCTGGGCAAAGCCTATGACTTCAGCCTCGACACGCCGTGGCAGGACCTGCCCGGCGCGGTGCAGCAGATCATCCTCCACGGCACCGGCGGGATGCCGGTCGAGCTGACCTTCAAGGACGGCAAGCGCACCTATACGACGCACAAGGCGTTCGAAGGTGTCATCGGCAACCTCAACCGCCGGATGCTGCAGACCGAGAGCGCGTGGATGCGCGAGGAGCTGGGCAAGTACCAGACCGCGCAGCCGTGCGAAACGTGCCACGGCGCGCGGCTGCGCCCCGAACCGCTGGCGGTGAAGATCGCGGGCGAGAATATCAGCATGTCGGCGCAGCGCTCGGTCGCCGACGCGCTCGCGTGGTTCAGCACGCTCGACGAGAAGCTGAACGAGACGCAGCGGCAGATCGCGAAGGCGATCCTGAAGGAAATCAACGAACGGCTCGGCTTCCTCAACAATGTCGGGCTCGATTACCTGAACCTCAACCGCACGTCGGGCACCTTGAGCGGCGGCGAAAGCCAGCGCATCCGCCTCGCCAGCCAGATCGGTAGCGGCCTGTCGGGCGTCCTCTACGTGCTCGACGAACCGAGCATCGGCCTGCACCAGCGCGACAACGACCGGCTGCTCGCGACGCTGAAGCGGCTGCGCGACCTTGGCAACACGGTGATCGTCGTCGAACATGACGAGGACGCGATCCGCCACGCCGACTATGTCGTCGACATGGGCCCCGGCGCGGGCGTCCACGGCGGCGAGATCGTCGCCCAGGGGACGCTGAAGCAGGTGCTGGCGAACAAGAAGAGCCTGACCGCGGCGTATCTGACCGGCGCGAAGAAGATCGAGGTGCCGACGCGCCGCCGCCCCGGCAACGGCTTCGACCTGGTGCTGAAGGGCGCGCGCGCGAACAATCTTCAGAATGTCACCGCGACGATCCCGCTCGGCACCTTCACCTGCGTCACCGGCCTGTCGGGATCGGGCAAGTCGAGCCTCGTCATCGACACGCTCTATGCCAGCGCGGCGCGGACGCTGAACGGCGCGCGGCTGGTCGCGGGGCCGCACGACGCGCTGACCGGCCTCGAACATTGCGACAAGGTGATCGACATCGACCAGTCGCCGATCGGCCGCACCCCGCGGTCGAATCCCGCGACGTACACGGGCGCCTTCACGGTGATCCGCGACTGGTTCGCCGGGCTGCCCGAGGCGCAGGCGCGCGGGTACAAGCCCGGACGCTTCAGCTTCAACGTCAAGGGCGGGCGCTGCGAAACCTGCACCGGCGACGGGCTGATCAAGATCGAGATGCACTTCCTGCCCGACGTCTATGTGACGTGCGAGACGTGCCACGGCAAACGCTACAACCGCGAGACGCTGGAGGTGAAGTTCAAGGGGATGAGCATCGCCGACGTGCTCGACATGACGGTCGAGGATGCGGCGGAGTTCTTCAAGGCGGTGCCCGCGATCCGCGACAAGATGGAAATGCTCGTCCGCGTGGGGCTCGGCTATATCAAGGTCGGGCAGCAGGCGACGACCTTGTCGGGCGGCGAGGCGCAGCGGGTGAAGCTGGCGAAGGAGCTGTCGCGGCGTTCGACCGGGCAGACGCTCTACATCCTCGACGAGCCGACGACGGGCCTGCATTTCGAGGATGTCCGCAAGCTGCTCGAAGTGCTGCAGGCGCTCGTCGATCAGGGCAACAGCGTCGTGGTGATCGAGCATAATCTCGACGTCATCAAGACCGCCGACTGGATCGTCGACCTGGGCCCCGAAGGCGGGGTCAAGGGCGGCGAGATCGTCGCGGCGGGGACGCCCGAGCAGGTGGTGAAGGAGCCGCGGAGTTTCACCGGCCAGTATCTGGCGCCGCTGTTGGGGAAGGCCTGACCGTCTTTCCTTCTTCGTCACCCCGGACCCATCGATAAGCTCAAGACAGGCCTGATCCGGGGTCGAACCAGCCGCGCCGCAAGCGCGATCCCCGATAGCGACGTCGGCGCGGCAGGACGCGGCCTCGCGGTGATTTATGTATCAAATCGATACAGTTACGGAACGCGCGGGGCTGGTGTTCGCGCTCGTTGTGATTAACATGTTGTTATCCAAGGACCGGGGGGAATAAATGAAGAAGCATTATCTTGCGGCGCTTGCCGCCACTGCCGCCGTTTGCGCTACGCCGGCTTCGGCCGCGACGATCGTATCAACGCTGCCGGATTATAGCAGCCCGCAGGCATCGGCGGGCTTCCCGATCAACCTCGGCACCGTCGGCACTTTCACCTATGCGATCCCCGTCGGCGAGACGATCATCGCGGCCTTTTTCGAAGGCACATATGGCAATGCCGCTTTCTCATCGAGCACGGCATCGTATGACGCGTCGATCGACGGCAACAGCTTCACCGTCTGCGCGCTGTTCAGCCCGAATTGTTACGGCGGCGGCGACCCCCTGCGGCCGTTCAGCATCGCGCTGTCGTCGGCGTCCTTCGCATCGCTGATGGACGGAAGCGCGGACCTGAGCCTGACCCAGACGACGAGTGCGGTCGTCCGCCTCGGGTCGCCGACGCTGCGCATCGAAACCGCCGCTGCGGTGCCCGAGCCCGCGACCTGGCTGATGATGCTCGGCGGCCTCGGCGCCATCGGCTTCGGCATGCGCCGCCGTCGCACGGTCCGGACGACGGTCTCCTTCGCCTGACGATGCGCCGCGCGTGCCGGGGAAAGTAGGGGCGCGTCCGCCCTTCCCCTTTTCGTCATCCCGGACCCTTCGACAAGCTCAGGACAGGCCTGATCCGGGATCCACCGCGGCGTTGACGTCATGGACCCCGGATCATGGAAGAATTATCTCACGCGAAGGCGCGAAGGCGCGAAGAAGAAAAGAAGGGATTTCTCACACAAAGACACGAAGAGGGATGTTTTCGGGCGCTACCGGTCGATTGCCGAACGACGGCTGCGTCGATCAAGGCCGGACGAAGTCCGGCTATAATCCCGCCGACGTGCGACGGACACGCGGCCTCAGAACCTCCAACGGCCCTCTTTGTGTCTTTGTGTGAGACTGACGCCGCCAGCGGCCAAACCCGCCGCCAGAAACCCCACGCAACCCCTTCGCGCCTTCGCGCCTTCGCGTGAGATAATCTTGTCTAAGCCCCCATCAGCTTTGCCGTGATATCCTCTGCGGCATAGATACGGATCGCGGGCGGCTCGGGCGAGAGCGCGCGCATTTCGGCGACGAAGGCGGCGGACGCGGGGACCGCGAAATGGGTGCGCACCGCGTCGATGCTCTCCCACTCCTCGACGAACATCAGCCGGTCGGGGTTCTCGACATCGATATGGCAGTTATGCGCCAGACACCCCGGCTCACCCCGCGACCGCGCGCTATGCTCGGCGCCGAGCGCAATCATGCGCTCGCGATGCTCGGGGGTCAGGATGACGTGGCCGATAATGAGGATCTTGTTTTTATCAAACATTTAAGTCAGTTGATTTCCAGACTTCGGATGGATCGCTATGATCAAATAAACTTGTGGCTTAGCAAGTATACCATCAACCTTCTCTATGGAAGCATAGCATTCACAATACTGCATCCAGTAATTAAATATAGGACTGTAGTACCTTGGGACATACCCAATATGAGATAATCCATTGTATATCTTAACCGCAGAAGGATCGTAAGGATTTTCAGGCTCGGGAACAAAATATACATAGTTTCCTATAAGATCATTTATCCCAAGATTCATTCCTTCGTAATATTGAAATCCAGAAACCTCCATTAAAAACTGGAAAGGAAGATTTTGATAAGAAAAATCTATAGCAAACGAAAATCCATCTCCGGGCAAGTAGGCACCGGTATATCCGAGAAGAGCAAAATTTGATAAATTTGGAAATCGCTCAAGCCGGTGATTTTGAAGATATGCAATAAAGTCCGTTCGATTTCGAGGCGGTATCCGCTTAGAAAATACCTCAATAACGTTGTGATGGTGAACAGGAAACGCCACATCAAAGGCAGGGTGTCCAGAAAATCCAACACTAACTGCTTCTACAAAATCCATGCTCAACCTAAAGTAAGACAAGGATACGCTTTGGTCAGAACGAACAAGTTCTCCAACAACAAACTTCTTTCGATTCTCGCCACTGCTTTGCCAAATTAACTTCAGCCTATTTGGTTCAATTGCAAATGCTATCTGGTTCATATCGAAATCACACTCTTTAAAATTTCTACTCTACGAGCGACAACAGAGAGTATTGCTTCCAACCTAGCCTGCGTCAGCGGCACGGGCGAAGCCACGTCTCTAAGCACAGCCACTCTCTCAAAAACCTGGCCCCAATCCACATTTATTGTAGCAGCAATCGTCTCGATAAGCGCGGGCCGGTCCTTTATAATCGATTCGATCATCTCGATATGCCCAGCAGATTTTACGTCATCCACATTCCATTTCATGTGGTGACGTCCTCGTTTTATGTAACGCTCTACCGCCTCGGAATCTGCAAATCGATCGAGCCGCTCTTCCATGATCTCATGCAGCAATGACGTGCCATTATCGAACGCTGGTGAAAAGCGGGGCGCCAATTTCCCTGCTTCGTCCGACCTCCACAGGATGCCCCAATTATCTTGGTGTCGATCGGTGTTTCCGATTATTGCATCGAAGGTCAAAACCTTTGCCCAATGAGGCCAATGATCATGAGGCCAAATCTGGCCAAACCTCTTCATGAGCACGCTTATACTGCGAAGATTGTGCTGCTTCCCGGTCTTGAGATCATAATCCTTGATGTGCCGGGCCATATAGGCGCTTCCAGCGACATATAAGCTGTGTGTCGTCGGCGCACTTTCTGGCACGTCTGGAATATCATGCGGGTCTGCAATAATCGGTCCCGCAGTGAACGCCGTCGCCGCTTCAATTGCATCGCCAAAAAACCATTCTGACAATGATCCTGGCGTACCCGTGGCTGGGTCCAGCGAGTAAAAGCAAGGAGGCACTGGAACGCCAATTTCGCATCCAATCTCAGCCGCGATTATTTCCGACCAAAATTGAGCTGGATATCGCGGATTTGAAAACTTCATCAGATACCGGTGGCACGGGATAATTGCCGAATTATCTGGGGCTTCTGGCGCAATTACGGCGTACTTGTCTCGCGACCCTTCCGGATAGGGCGAAAACATGGCGTCCTTCGCCCATCCTTCAAGATTCACTGAGATCATTGTTCAATGATGCGACACTCCCTTTTTGTAGGAAAGGGGTTTCTTATAACCGCGGCATCCATGACACTTCCATGACACTCGCTGTCACAAACACGTCACACAAATCCATCAGAGGGCAGTCAGCGAGTCGCCGCAGGGGTGGCGGCTTGGTTCGGTAACGACCCCCTCTACAGGACATATCCCATGGCCAAGAAATTTGCCCTCATCGCCTGCGTCGCGACTGCCGCGCTGGCGCTTTCCGCTTGTCAGGACCAGGCGTCCTCGGGCGGCGCGGCGCGCGATTATATCAGCGCGGTCGGCTCCTCGACCGTCTATCCCTTTGCGACCGCGGTCGGCGAGAAGTTCGCCGAGGCGACCGGCAACAAGGTGCCGAAGATCGATTCGACCGGCACCGGCGGCGGCTTCGAGCGCTTCTGCGCCGGCGTCGGCGGCGACACGCCCGACATCGCGAACGCCTCGCGCCGCATGAAGAAGAAGGAATTCGATACCTGCGTCAAAAATGGCGTGAAGGACATCGTCGAAGTCCAGGTCGGCATCGACGGCATCGCGCTGGGCGAAGCGCAGCGCGGCCCCGGCTTCAAGCTGTCGGAAGAAGATGTCTATAAGGCTCTGGCTGCCAACCCCTATGGCAAGCCGAACACCGCCAAGACGTGGAAGGACGTCAACCCGGCGCTGCCCGCGGTCGCGATCTCGGTCTTCGGCCCGCCGTCGACCAGCGGCACGTACGATGCGTTCAAGGAGCTGATCCTCGGCAAGGGCTGCGACGCCAACCCCGAGATGAAGGCGCTGAAGGACAGCGACAAGGAAAAGCATGAGGCGACCTGCACCACGCTGCGCGGCGCGCCCTTCTATGTCGAGCAGGGCGAGAATGATAACCTCATCATCTCGAAGCTCGACAAGAACCCCGACAGCCTTGGCATCTTCGGCTTCAGCTATCTCGATGCCAACAAGGACAAGATCAAGGCGGTGCCGGTGCAGGGCGTGGCGCCGACCTATGCCGCGATCGCCGACGGCAGCTATCCGGGTTCGCGCCCGCTGTTCATCTATGTCAAGAAAGCGCATGTCGGCGTGATCCCGGGCCTCGCCGAATATGTCGCCGAGTTCCTGAAGGGAGCGGCTTCGGGCGGCTATCTCGCCGCCAAGGGCCTCGTCGTGTCGCCGAAGGACGTCGCGGACAAGGCCGCGGCGAACGCCAAGGGCATGACCGTGCTGGACGGCGCGGAGCTGAAGTAATCTCCCCCGCGGGTGGCCGGGATCGAGGGGCCCACATCCCCTTCCCCGGCCACCGTTTTTTACGTCACCTTCCCACCCCGTTCGTGTCGAGCGAAGTCGAGACACCCATCGGGTCGGCGCATGGTCGAGGGGCTTCTCGACTTCGCTCGATGCGAACGGGATTGGCAGATCCGGTGATTTTGGAAATTGTGACGCAGAGTCATGAAACTGCCACGTCATACCGCTTGGGGTGACGGGGGGATCCGGACAGGATAACGGGGACACAGTGACTTTCAACGCCGCCGCCTTACTGCTGCTGATCGCGGGGCTTGCCCTGATCGGCTGGCTTGCCGGCCGGGCGCGCTCGCTGATGCTGGCGGGCCGCGCGCACGCCAAGCTGCATTCGCGCCCGCAATATCACGGCTGGTACGTCGCGCTGTGGCTGTTCGCGCCCGCCGCGATCTTCCTTGCCGTCTGGTCGGCGGTGTCGCCCGGCCTCATCACCAACAGCGTGCTCGCGAGCGAGGCGGCGCAGGGCCTGCCCGCCTTCGGGTTCGAGCGCGGGGCGATCCTGAGCGATGCGCGCAATGTCGCGCAGGGGGCGCAGGCCGCGGTGCGGATTCCCGCCGCGGCGCCGCTGGTCCAGCCCTATGCCGACGCGACGCATTTCTATGCGTGGATCGGCATCGCCGCGATGCTGGCGCTGGCGCTGGCGGGCGGGCTTTACGCCTTCACGCGGATCCGGCCCGACTTCCGCGCGCGGACGCGGGTCGAGAAGATCGTCATGGCGGTGCTGCTGCTCGCGTCGCTGGTGGCGATCCTGACGACCTTCGGCATCGTGCTGTCCTTGCTGTTCGAATCGATCCGCTTCTTCCGCCTCGTCTCGCCCGCCGAGCTCCTGTTCGGGACGACATGGGCGCCGACGAGCGGCGCGCCGCAGCCCGACACCTTCGGCGGCATCCCGCTGTTCTGGGGCACGGTGCTGATCGGCGCGATCATCGCGATGATCGTCGCGATCCCGATCGGGATGATGACCGCGGTGTACCTGACGCAATATGCCGCGCCGCGCGTGCGCCGCTGGGTGAAGCCGCTGCTCGAGATCCTCGCGGGCGTGCCGACGGTGGTGTACGGCTATTTCGCGGCGCTGACCGTGGCGCCGGCGCTGCGCGAATTCGCGGTGATGCTGGGCATTCCGAACGCCTCGACCGAAAGCGCGCTCGCCGCGGGGATCGTCATGGGCGTGATGATCATCCCCTTCGTTTCGTCGATGGCCGACGACAGCATCAACGCGGTGCCGCAGGCGATGCGCGACGGATCGCTCGCGCTCGGCGCGACGCCGAACGAGACGATCCGCCAGGTGCTGATCCCCGCCGCGCTGCCGGGCGTGATGGGCGGCATCCTGCTCGCGGTCAGCCGCGCGATCGGCGAGACGATGATCGTGGTGATGGCCGCGGGCCTCTCCGCCAACCTCACCGCCAACCCCTTCGCCAGCGTCACCACGGTGACCGCGCAGATCGTCAAGCTGCTCACCGGCGACCAGGAATTCGACAGCGCCAAGACGCTCGCCGCCTTCGCGCTCGGCCTCGTGCTGTTCATCGTGACCTTGCTGCTCAACATCGTCGCGCTGCGCATCGTCAAAAAGTATCGCGAAGCTTATGAATAGGGACACCGCCCCGACCGACTGGAAAGGCGCCGCGATGCAGAAGCGCATCGCGGGCCGCTATGCCGCCGAGCGCCGCTTCAAGCTGTTCGGGCTGGGCGCGGTGCTGCTGTCGGGCTTTTTCCTCGCCTTCCTGCTGTTCGTGATGGTCGGCAACGGCCTGCGCGGCTTCACCTATACGAACGTCGAGGTGCCGATCGACTTCAAGGCGATGCCGCTGACGGTCGATGCGTCGCGGCTCGGCGATGCCGACGCCGATCAGGCGATCGCGAATGCCGGGCTCGCCGATATCGTCGCCTTCGCCGCCGACGAGGCGCTCGGCGCCGACGGCGCGAAGATGATCAGCGAAAATGCGTGGAAGGAAGTGCGCAAGCAGATCAAGGCCGACCCCGCGATCCTGCAGGGCAAGACGGTCTTCCATCTCCCCGCCTCGTCCGAAGTCGACATCGCCGCCAAGGAAGGCGCGAAAGGCGCGCTGGGGGCGAAGGTCGACGCGCTGCAGCGCGACGGCAAGCTGTCGACCGGCATTCACTGGCCCTTCTTCAAGAATGCCGACGCGACCGATCCCGCGGTTGCGGGCATCTGGGGCGCGCTCAAAGGGTCGGTGCTGACGATCTTCATCGCCTTCCTGATCGCCTTCCCGACCGGGGTGCTCGCGGCGCTGTACCTCGAGGAATATGCGCCGAAGAACCGCTGGACCGACCTCATCGAAGTGTCGATCAACAACCTCGCCGCGGTGCCGTCGATCATCTTCGGCCTGCTCGCGCTCGCGGTGTTCATCAACTGGTTCGGCATCTGCCAGGCGAGCCCGCTTGTCGGCGGGCTGACGCTGGCGCTGATGACGATGCCGGTGATCGTCATCGCCAGCCGCAACGCGATCAAGGCGGTGCCGCCCTCGATCCGCGACGCCGCGCTCGGCGTCGGGGCGAGCCCGGTGCAGGTGGTGTTCCATCATGTGCTGCCGCTCGCGCTCCCCGGCATATTGACCGGCACGATCATCGGCATGGCGCGCGCGCTGGGCGAGACCGCGCCGCTGCTCCTCGTGGGGATGCGCGCCTTTATCGGCGACGTGCCGGGCGGCATCTGCTCGCCCTCGACGGTGCTGCCGATGCAGATCTTCCTCTGGTCGGACGAAGTCGACCGGGGCTTCGTCGAGAAGACCTCCGCCGCGATCATCGTGCTGCTCATCGTGCTGCTGTCGATGAACGCGCTGGCGATCTATCTTCGCAACAAGTTCGAAAAACGCTGGTGACCATGACCCAAGATGATTTGACCATCGCCGACCCCAAGATGACCGCCAAGGGCGTCGACGTCTTCTATGGGCAAAAGCAGGCGATCAACGACGTGTCGATCGACGTCGGGACCGACCTGGTCACCGCCTTCATCGGCCCGTCGGGCTGCGGCAAGTCGACCTTCCTGCGTTCGCTCAACCGCATGAACGACACGGTCGCCAGCGCGCGCGTCACCGGCACGATCCTGCTCGACGGCGAGGACATCTATGCGCCGTCGATGGACGTCGTGCAGCTGCGCGCGCGCGTCGGCATGGTGTTCCAGAAACCGAACCCCTTCCCCAAGTCGATCTATGACAATGTCGGTTACGGCCCGCGCATCCACGGCCTGGCGCCGTCGAAGGCGGACCTCGACGTCATCGTCGAGCGCGCGCTGGTGCGCGCCGGCCTGTGGGACGAGGTCAAGGACCGGCTGGGCGAGAGCGGCACCGCGCTGTCGGGCGGCCAGCAGCAACGCCTGTGCATCGCGCGCGCGATCGCGGTCGATCCCGAAGTCATCCTGATGGACGAGCCCTGCTCGGCGCTCGACCCGATTGCGACTGCGAAGATCGAGGAGCTGATCCACGAACTGCGCGGCAAATATGCGATCGTGATCGTCACCCACAACATGCAACAGGCGGCCCGCGTGTCGCAGCGCACCGCCTTTTTCCACCTCGGGACGCTGGTCGAATATGGCAGGACCACCGACATCTTCACCAACCCGAAGCAGGAACGCACCAAGGACTATATCACCGGCCGCTACGGCTAAACCCCGGGCGAACAAGGACGAAGCAATGGCAGTTACCAACGATCATACCGTCAAGGCGTTCGACGAGGATCTGAACCGCCTCCGCGGCCTGATCAGCGAAATGGGCGGCCGCGCCGAACAGGCGTTGCTGCAGGCGATGAGCGCACTGAACAATGGCGACCTCGAACTCGCGGCGCAGGTGGTGGAGGGCGACAAGAAGATCGACGCGCTCGAAGCCGAAATCGAGCAGCTCACGACGCAGACGATCGCGCTGCGCGCACCGATGGCCGACGATCTGCGCGAGATGATCGCGGCGCTGAAGATCGTCTCGGTCGTCGAACGGATCGGCGATTATGCGAAGAATATCGCGAAGCGCGTCGCGCTGATGGACCAGACGCGCTCGATCGAGGCGATCCCGGTGCTGATGTCGATGTCGGCGGCGGTCGCCGAACTGATCCACGACGCGCTCGACAGTTTCGCGGCGCGCGACGCCGAACTCGCGGTGCGTGTTACGGTTCGCGACAAGAATGTCGACGACTTCTACAACAGCATCTTCCGCACGCTCGTGACCTTCATGATGGAAAATCCGAAGCACATCACCGAGAGCGCGCATTTGCTGTTCGTCGCCAAGAACCTCGAGCGCATGGGCGACCATGCGACGAACATCGCCGAAATGGTCTACTATGTCGTGACCGGCGAGCGGATGGAGGAACGCGAACGCGGCGAGACGCCCGAAAGCGCGGCCTCCTCGGGGCAGGAGAAGGGCTGATGCCGCAGCCCGACCTGCTGCTGATCGAGGACGACGAGGCGATCGCCGAGCTGATCGTCTGGCACTTCGCACGCGAGGGCTTTTCGGTCCGCCAGACCCCCGACGGCGAGCAGGCGCTCGTCCTCGTCGAGGAACGCGTGCCCGACATCGTTCTGCTCGACTGGATGATCGAGAGCCTGCCGGGGATCGAGGTCTGCCGGCGCCTGCGCCGCAACCCCAAGTCGGCGAACGTCCCGATCATCATGCTCACCGCGCGCGGCGAGGAAGAGGATCGCATCCGCGGCCTCGAAACCGGCGCCGACGATTATGTCACCAAGCCGTTCAGCCCGCGCGAACTCGTCGCGCGCGTCTCGGCGGTGCTGCGCCGCCTGCGCCCGGCGCTGGCGGGCGAGCTGCTCGCCTATGCCGATATCGAACTGGACTCGGTCGCGCACAAGGTGGTGCGGGGCGGCCAGATCGTCGCGATGGGTCCGACCGAGTTTCGCCTGCTGCGTCATTTCATGGAGCATCCGGGGCGCGTCTTTTCGCGCGGGCAATTGCTCGACAGCGTGTGGGGCCAGGACAGCGACATCGAACTGCGCACCGTGGACGTCCATATCCGCCGCCTGCGCAAGGCGATCAACCTGCCGGGCACCGCGGATATCATCCGCACCGTGCGCTCGGCGGGCTATGCGCTGGATGCGGGGAAGAGCATCTGAGCGGTTTCGGCCGGAATCGGCCCTAACTAACTCCGTTCGCATCGAGCGAAGTCGGGATGCACCTCGTCGTGGCGTGAAGTCGATGGGTGTCTCGACTTGGCTCAAAGCGAACGGATACGGGGGACGGCGGCTAACGACCGGTTGCGGGCATGCGGATTGAAGCTCATAGTTCGCGAATGAGGATATGGATTCGCCGTTTCGCTGTTGCGTTCATAATTGCCATGCTGCTCGGAGCCTTGGCATGGGTGGTCCTTTTTGAGGTAGTCATCACGTCGTTTTCGCCGAACGTGTTGTTGCAGTTGCTGGTTCCAGTGGGCTTGGCCATCTTAGCTTTGGCCGGTTGGCGGATAATCGTTGCGCTCTACAAGTGGGCGCCAAACGAGCCACAAACATTAGCGAATGTCCGCTGACGTCCGCTCCCCACCCCAATTTAGACATCCCCTCTTCGTCATCCCGGACTTGATCCGGGATCCATCGCGGCGTTGAAGTCGTGGACCCCGGATCAAGTCCGGGGTGACGAATGTCTGGAATCCACCCCATTTCGGCGGTTCGCCGACGATCTGGATCGAATGACGGCTACCGACCGATTGCTGACCTATCCTGCATCGTCACCCTGAACTTGTTTCAGGGTCCATGGTCTGCCGTTTCCATCGGCGCGGCGCCGGATGCAAGACCCGGCCATGGATGCTGAAACAAGTTCAGCATGACGAGAATTGAAAGGCTGGAAACCACCCCAATACCGACCAAGTCAGAAGTCGATCTGCGTCCGGAGGCCGAAGGCGTCGGCCGAATAGTCGCGGTCGCCGGTCGGGGTGCCGATCGCCGCGTCGTCGAACATCAGGCGGCCGTAGTTCGCGGTGAGGCGGACGTAGGAGATCGGGGCCCAGACGAGGGACACGCCGAGCGTGCGCTGGCGGCCTCCGACAATGCCCGCATCGTTGAGGTCGAGATAATCGTAGCGCGCATTGACCTCGATCGCGCCGGGGCCGCCCGCGTTGATCGGACGCGACGGGGCGAGGCGGTCGAAGGCGCCGTCCTTGTAGATGCGCGCGTCGCCGCGCGTCAGCACATAGCCGACCTCGGCATAACCGCCGAAGAAGGTCGGATCGGCAAAGCCCGGACGGCGCGCGGTCTGCCAGAAGCCTTCGCCCGCGACGTGGAACGGGCCCGCGAGGGCAGCCGCTTCGACGCCGAGGCCGCGTTCGCTGGTCGCGTTGAACGTGCCCGTGTCGACGATGCGGCTGTTCGTCGTGTGGACGAAGGGCCGCGACGCATACCGCACGGCGGGCGCGTCATTGATGTTGCGCCAGTGGCCCGAGCCGCCGAGATGGAGCTGGGTGTTGCCGAACTTCGGCATCCAGATCGCCCGCGCGTCGAGGCTGACGCTGTTGTTCGAATCACTGTTCAGGTCGTTCGCATTGTCGCCGAAGACCCCGCCCTGCAGCAGCAGCGCCTTGCCCTTATATTGCGCCGACAGCCCGACGCGGCGTTCGAAGCCGAAGGCCTGCGTGAAGGCCGCGCGCTCGAGCATCGAGGTGAAGAGGTCGCTGGTCAGCTCGTCGAGCGACCAGAAGGGCTTTTGCTGCCCGGCCGTGACGGTCAGCGGGCCGGTCGCGTAGGTCAGATACACGTCGGTCAGGTCGACCGCGCTATTGGCGAAATCGGCCTCGATCCGATAGCCGAAACCGCCCGGAATCTTGCCTTCCATGCCGAGATAGGCGCGCCGAAATTCGGTGGCGAGGCCGCCGTGCGTGCCGGTCACGCCCGCGGGCGCGTCGATGCTGGCGACATCGACCTGCAGGCGGCCGCGCGGCTTGAAGCTCCAGCCGTCGGCGGTCTTGAGCTCGGGGGCACCCTTCCACGCGATTTCAGTCGCAGGCTTGGCCGTGACGCTCGGTGCGGCGGGCGCCGGAGCAGCAATCACGGGGGCCGGAGCGGGCGCGGACGGGGTCGTTGCCGCGTCGAGCCGCGCCTCGAGAGTCTGTACCTTTGCCTTCAGCGCATCGAGTTCGGCGCGGAGCGCGGCGGCTTCGTCGGCCGACATCGCCTGCGCATGGGCGGTCGACGGCAGGCTGAGCATCGTGGTCGCCAGCAGGCTGGCGGCAAGGACGTGACGCATGGGGGATTTGCTCCGTTGCGAAAGGTGACAATCTCGCTGCGCCGCTATGACAATAGAATGACATTTGCACGTCGTTTCGATGACATTTTTGTTGCAGCGACTCATTTTCCTGACCCCTTGCCTGCCGGGCCCGAACGGGTAAGGACGTTCCGGTTTTATCGGGCAACCTTTCGCTGCCCCCCCAAGGAGACCATCATGACGATCAAATTTGACGGACGTGTTGCCATTGTGACCGGCGCGGGCGGCGGGCTCGGCCGCGCCTATGCGCTCGAACTCGCGCGGCGCGGGGCGAAGGTGGTCGTCAACGACCTTGGCGGCGCGCGCGACGGCACCGGCCATTCGGACGCTGCGCTCGCCGTGGTCGAGGAAATCCGGGCGGCGGGCGGCACCGCGATGTCGAACGGCGGCAGCGTCACCGAATATGAGCAGATGGTCGAGATGGTGGCACGCGCGAAGGAAGAATGGGGCGGCGTCCACGTCCTCATCAACAACGCCGGCATCCTGCGCGACAAGAGCTTCGCGAAGATGGAGCCCGCCGACTTCGACCTCGTCGTCAAGGTCCACCTGCTCGGCAGCGCCAATGTCACCAAGGCCGCGTGGGACATCATGCGCGAGCAGGCCTATGGCCGCATCCTGATGACCGCCTCCTCGACCGGTCTCTACGGCAATTTCGGGCAGGCCAATTACGGCGCGGCGAAGCTGGGCCTTGCGGGGCTGACCAAGACGCTCCACCTCGAGGGCGCGAAGTACAACATCCGCTGCAACACGATCGCGCCGGTCGCGGGCACGCGCATGACCGAAGACATCTTCCCGCCCGAACTGTTCGAGAAGTTCACGCCCGAGAATGTCGTCCCGGCGGCGCTGTATCTGGTGAGCGAGGATGCCCCGACGAACATGATCGTCGGCGCGGGCGCAGGCGCGTTCCACGCCGCCTATGTCACCATGACCCCCGGCGTCGCGCTGCCCGAAGGCGAGCGCACGCCCGAGGGCGTCGCCGCGGCGTGGGAGAAGATTATCGACCGCAACGGCGAGATTGTCCCGCAATCGGGCGCCGAGCAGTCGATGGGCGTGATGCGCGCCTTGCAGGCGCTGGGCTGACGTGAACATCCTCTCCGTCGCGCAGCGATGGAGAGGTGGCAGCGCGCAGCGCTGACGGAGGGGCTTTGGCACAACGTCGCCGCCCCTCCACCATTTGCTTCGCGAGCGGTTCCGTTCCCCACCGCTTCGCGACAGGGAGGATCATGGCGCGTCACTGTATTGACACACCAATACGCCCATGCCATAAAATCCGCGGGGCAAGGGGATCGGTCTAAGAAGGACGACCCCGATGTATAGTGAAACCGACCTGCAAGCCGCGGTCGATGCAAAGGTACTGACGCCGGAGGCCGCCGCGGCTTTCCGGTCGCATATCGCATCGGTGCGCGCCGCCCCCGGAGCGGACGAGGAATCGTTCCGCCTGATCACCGGGTTCAACGATATCTTCGTCAGCATCGCCGCGGTGATCCTGCTCGTCGCAGTGGCGTGGATCGGCGAGTCGATCCACCCGGCCCTCGCCGGCGCGTTCGTCGCGGGATCGGCGTGGTTTCTCGCCGAATATTTCACCCGCGTGCGCCGCATGGCGCTGCCCAGCATCGTCCTCGTCCTCGCCTTTTCGGCGGGCGTCTGCGCGACGATGATCGGCTTCCTCGTCAAGCATGGCGAGGATATTTTCGGCCGTGACCCCGGCGAAACGACGCTTGCCGTGGTGGCGGGCACGATCGCCGCGGTGACTGCGGCGGCGACCTGGTTCCACTGGAAGCGCTTCATGGTGCCGATCACCGTTGCGGCAGGCACCGCGGCGCTGGCCGCGACCGCGGTCGCGCTGGTGCTCGCGATCACCGGCGTCCCGAGCCCCGACGGCACGCTGCCGATGATCCTCGTCCTCATCGCGGGCATCGGCGTCTTCGCGCTCGCCATGTGGTGGGACAAGAGCGACCGGCTGCGCCAGACGCGCCGCAGCGACGTCGCCTTCTGGCTCCACCTGCTCGCCGCGCCGATGATGGTCCACCCGATCTTCCACCTGCTCGGCGTCACGCGGGGCGACGATATCGGCAGCGGCGCCGCGATCCTGGTGGTCGGCATCTATATCGCCTTCGGCCTGATCGCGCTCGCGATCGACCGCCGCGCGCTGCTCGTCTCGGCGCTCGCCTATGTGCTGTTCGCGATGACGCAGCTGTTCCGCACCTTCGGCGCGGTCGAGCTCAACGTCGCGCTGACCGCGTTCGTGATCGGATCGGCGCTGCTGCTGCTCTCGGCCTTCTGGCAGAATGCGCGGGCGGCGGTCGTCGGGCTGCTTCCCGACCATCTGGCGAACCAGCTGCCCGCAACGATCCGCGCGATCAGCCCCCAACCAGCTTCATAAGCTTGCGTTCGACGGGGGCGAGCACGTTCGACAGCTCGTCCCCGCGCTTCAGGATCGCCCCGGCTTCGGAGACAAGGGCCCACATGCCCTGCCGGCTCCGCAAGGCGGGGCGTTTCTCTATCCGGTATTCGGGACGCTCGGCGGTGCGGCGAAAGGCCGAGAAGATTGCGACGTCGCGGTGGAAATCCATCGCATAGTCGCGCCAATGCCCCGCCGCGACCATCCGGCCATAGAGATCGAGAATGCGTAAAAGCTCGGTGCGCTCGAAGCCGGTCTGCTGCGGTGCCGCCCTGTTGTTAGCGAACGGCAGGGGCGTGACAGTCCCCATCAGGCGCTTTTCCGGCTCCCCTTGCGCCGCGGCGCGTCGAGTTCGGCGGCGAGCGTATCGCGTTCCTCGAGCAGGGTCGCGAGCTGTTTCTGCATCTGCTCGAGCTGGCATTGCAGGATTTCGAGCTTCTGCGTCGCCGGATCGAAGGTTTCGCTGCACGGGGTGCCATAGGGCACGAATTCGCGCGCATATTCGGCTGCATCGACCAGGGTCGAGCGCGCCGGAATGCCGACCATCACCGCGCCTTCGGGCACATCCTTGGTAACAACCGCATTGGCGCCGACGCGCGCGCGCGGGTTGACGGTGATGGGGCCCAGCACCTGCGCACCCGAACCGACGATCACGTCATCGGCCAGGGTCGGGTGGCGCTTGCCGCCGATGCCGTTGGCGGGATCGGTGCCGCCGAGGGTCACGCCCTGATAGATCGACACATTGTCGCCGATCTCGGCGGTCTCGCCGATGACGACGCCGAAACCATGATCGATAAAAAGATGGCGGCCGATCTTTGCACCCGGGTGGATGTCGATACCCGTCATCCAGCGCGAAAAATGATTGACGAAACGCGCGAGGAAAAACAGATCCGCCTCGAACAGCCAGTGCGCGACGCGGTGCATACCCACGGCGAGCAGCCCCGGATAAAGGAGGATTTCCCAGCGCGACCGCGGCGCCGGATCGCGCGCCTTGATCGAATCCAGATAGGCGATCAGCCCGTTGAACATCCCTATGTCCCCTGCGACCCTATTTCTGTACCGCGCAAGATAGATGTTCGGCAGCGGCTTTTCCAGTCCCGACCGCATTTATTCGGTCAGCGGCCGATCAGCCCGAGCCGCAACAGCAACAATCCTTCGCCTCGCCAGCGCCGTTCGCCGCCATGTCTGGCGATGGCGACGGCCCAGCGGTCAAGCATCACCGAAGCACGGTTTCCGCCGAAGGATACGCGCGGCGGCGCGGGCCGGTTACGCGCGGCGGCAAACAAATCGCGGCCTTCCTGCTCGCCTTCCTGCAGCATCGCGCCCCAGACCAGGCCCCAGCGGGCGCCACCGCCGCCGCCCGACAGGGTGAACAGCGCGTCGCCGAATGCCGCCGCAGCATCGCGGCGCGCCGTCGCATCCTCGGCCAGCAGCATCGCCTCGGCGGCATCGACAAGCGTGTCGAGCCCCCCCTGCCCCGCCCACGTCGCCTGCAGTTCGGCAAGCAACGGCTCGCCCTTCGGCAGCGCCGCGGGATCGCTCGCGAGCATTGCCATCATGTCGCGCCACCAGGCGAGCTTGATCTGCCCGATCAGCGGCTCACGCGCATCCTGCAACAGCTTGGTCAGCCGTTCGGCAAGCACCCACAGCCCAGCGATAGCAGGGCGCCGCTCGCGCGGCACCGCCACCATCACCCGCGGATCACGAATGTCGGGGTAGGCTACCGCTTCCGGTGCGTCAGGCGCGATTGGTGATCGCCTTCACCGCCGCGATGACGCGCGGGGTGTCGACCAGTGCCGCCTTTTCGAGATTGTGCGCATAGGGGAGCGGCACATCCTCGTTGCAGACGCGCACGACCGGCGCGTCGAGATCGTCGAAGCCCTGCTCCATCGCGACCATCGCGAGTTCGCTGGCGATCGAGCAGACCGGCCAGCCTTCCTCGACGACGACGAGGCGGTTGGTCTTTTTGAGGCTTTCGAGCACCGTCGCGGTGTCGAGCGGACGCAGCGTGCGCAAGTCGATAACCTCGGCCTCGATCCCCTCGCCCGCGAGCGCGTCGGCGGCTTCGAGCGCCAATCCGACGCCGATCGAATAGCTGACGATCGTTACGTCGCGACCCTCGCGCATGATGCGCGCCTTGCCGATCGGCAGGACATAGTCGGCGACGTCTGGCACCTCGAAGCTGCGGCCGTAGAGCAGCTCGTTCTCGAGGAAGACGACGGGATCCTCGCTGCGGATCGCGGCCTTGAGCAGTCCCTTCGCATCGGCGGCGTCGTAAGGCGAGATCACGATCAGGCCGGGGACGCTCGCGTACCAGGGCGCATAATTCTGGCTGTGCTGTGCGGCAACGCGCGAAGCGGCGCCGTTGGGCCCGCGGAACACGATCGGGCAGCGCATCTGGCCGCCCGACATATAGTTGGTCTTCGCCGCCGAGTTGATGATGTGGTCGATCGCCTGCATCGCGAAGTTGAAGGTCATGAACTCGATGATCGGCTTCAAACCGCCCATTGCGGCGCCCGAACCAAGCCCCGCGAAGCCATATTCGGTGATCGGCGTGTCGATGACGCGGCGTGCGCCGAATTCGTCGAGCAGCCCCTGCGTCACCTTGTACGCGCCCTGATATTCGGCGACTTCCTCGCCCATCACGAAGATGCGGTCGTCGGCGCGCATCTCCTCGGCCATCGCATCGCGCAGCGCCTCGCGGACGGTGAGCTTGACCATCGCGGTGCCCGCCGGGACCGACGGATCGGCCGCGCGGGCGACCGGCGCCGGTGCGGCGGGTGCCGGCGCGGCGGCCGGCGCCGGGGCCGGTGCAGGCGTTTCGACAGGCGCCGGGGCAGCAACGGGCGCAGGTGCCGGAGCGGCAGCCTCTTCGCCCTCGCCGGCGATCGTCGCGATCACGGTGCCGACCTTCACATTGTCGGTGCCCTCGGGGACCAGGATCGACGCGATCGTGCCTTCGTCGATGGCTTCATATTCCATCGTCGCCTTGTCGGTCTCGATCTCGGCGAGGATGTCGCCCGACTTGACCGTATCGCCTTCCTTGACGAGCCACTTGGCGAGCGTGCCCTCTTCCATCGTCGGCGACAGTGCCGGCATCTTCAGTTCGATGGCCATCTCAATATTGCTCCACCAGCACGTCGGTATAAAGTTCATGCAGTTCGGGTTCGGGCGCGCTTTCGGCGAAGTCGGCCGCGTCGCTGACGATCTGGCGGATTTCCTTGTCGATCGCCTTGAACTTGTCCTCGCCGATCCCGGCCTCTTCCATCAGCTTCTTGAGATGTTCGATCGCGTCGCTTTTGTCGCGCACCGCCTGCACTTCCTCGCGGCTGCGATATTTCGCGGGGTCGGACATCGAGTGGCCGCGATAGCGATAGGTCTTGAGCTCCATCAGCACCGGGCCCTTGCCCGCGCGGACCCATTCGATCGCCGCCTCGGCCGCGCCGCGCACCGCGAGCACGTCCATGCCGTCGACCTGCATACCGGGAATGCGGAAGCTCTCGCCGCGGCGATAAAGCTGGTCCTCGGCCGACGAGCGGTTGACCGACGTGCCCATGGCGTACTGGTTGTTCTCGATCACGAAGATGATCGGCAGCTTCCACAGCTCGGCCATGTTGAAGCTCTCGTACACCTGGCCCTGGTTCGCGGCGCCGTCGCCGAAATAGGCCATCGCGATGCCGCCGTCGCCGCGGTACTTGTGCGCGAAGGCGAGGCCGGTGCCGAGCGACACCTGCGCGCCGACGATGCCGTGGCCGCCGTAGAATTTATGCTCGACGCTGAACATGTGCATCGAACCGCCCTTGCCGCGCGAAATGCCGGCGGCGCGGCCCGTCAGTTCGGCCATGATGACCTTTGGATCGATGCCGTAGGCGAGCATATGGCCATGGTCGCGGTAGCCGGTGATGACGCTGTCCTTGTCGCCGTCGAGCGCCGACTGCAGGCCGACCGCGACGGCTTCCTGCCCGATGTACAGGTGACAGAAGCCGCCGATCAGACCGAGGCCGTAGAGCTGGCCCGCCTTTTCCTCGAAGCGGCGTATCAGCAGCATCTCGCGATAGAATTTCTCGAGTTCCGCGGGCGTCGCGTCATAGGGCGCGGGATCGCGCGGGGACTCGCGATTGGTTGCGGGAGCCGGGGTGGAGGCGGTGTTTTTCGGCGCAGCAGCTTTGCGCGCTGGGGCTTTGGCCAAGGCGGGTTTCCTTTACGGTTAGCCGTTACGGCAGGGCTCCCCTATAGGAGCGCGAAGCCCTGTTTGGCAACGCCCGCTTGGGTATAGCAATGTTGCTGTTTTCGTATGCAGCGAAGGCAGCGATGCCGTTCAGGGCTTCGCGCCGGGCTCCAGCGGAATCGCGATCTCGTCGGGGTGCATTACGCCCAGTTTCTCGCGCACATATTCGTCGGCAAGGTCGGGATCGACGCGGCGCCGGTCGAGCAGGTTGACGCGGTTCTGCAGCTCGGTCTGCTTCTTCGTCAGTTCGCTCAGGATGACGCGCTTCTTCTCGACCGACTGGCTGTAATCGCCCCAGGCATAGAGCCCGGTCGGGCCGAAGATGATATAACCGATCATCGCCAGCACCGCGATCAGCGCCACCGCAGGGCCAACCGCCCGATTCATCGATTTCCGGAATTTGTGCCGCTGCGTCATTTCAGCCCTTGAATCAGAGTTGATTCGCGGCGTCAAGGCGTCAAACAGCACTTATCCGTCAGTATGGCCTTATCCGAAGATCGACGCGCCCGGATAGCGCGCCATGTCGCCCAGTTCCTCCTCGATACGGATCAGCTGGTTGTATTTTGCGAGCCGGTCCGAGCGTGCGAGGCTGCCGGTCTTGATCTGGCCGCAGTTGGTCGCGACCGCGAGGTCGGCGATGGTCGAATCCTCGGTTTCGCCCGAGCGGTGCGACATGACGGCGGTGTAGCGTGCGCGGTGCGCCATATCGACCGCGTCGAGCGTTTCCGACAGGGTGCCGATCTGGTTGACCTTGACGAGCAGCGAATTGGCGAGGCCGGTCTTGATGCCGTCCTCCAGACGCGCCGGATTGGTGACGAACAGATCGTCGCCGACGAGCTGGCACTTGTCGCCGATGAGGTCGGTCAGCGCCTTCCAGCCGGTGAAATCATCCTCGCTCATCCCGTCCTCGATCGACTTGATCGGGTAATCCTTGACGAGCGCGGCGAGATAGTCGGCCATCTGTTCGGGGCTCAAGGACAGGCCTTCGCCGCTGATCTCGTACTTGCCGTTCTTGAAGAATTCGGTCGCGGCGCAGTCGAGCGCGAGCACGACGTCGGTGCCGAGCTTGAAGCCCGCCTGGTCGATCGAGGCGGCGATGAAGTCGAGCGCATCGCGCGTCGAGGCGAGGTTCGGGGCGAAGCCGCCCTCATCACCCACGGCGGTCGCGAGGCCCTTCGCCGACAGGCCCTTCTTCAGCGTGTGGAAAATCTCGCTGCCCCAGCGCACGGCTTCTGCGAGGCTGCCGGCGCCGACGGGCATGATCATGAACTCCTGCACGTCGATCGGATTGTCGGCATGTTCGCCGCCGTTGATGATGTTCATCATCGGCACCGGCAAGGTGCGCGCCGAAACGCCCCCGACATAGCGATAGAGCGGCAGGCCGCGCGCGTCGGCGGCGGCCTTTGCGGCGGCGAGGCTGACGCCAAGGATCGCGTTGGCGCCGAGGCGGCCCTTGTTCGGGGTGCCGTCGAGATCGATCATCGCCATGTCGATCTCGCGCTGGTCCTCGGCATCGAGGCCGATCAGCGCGTCGGCGATTTCGGTGTTCACCGCCGCGACCGCCTTGGTCACGCCCTTGCCGAGATAGCGCGCCTTGTCGCCGTCGCGCAGTTCGACCGCCTCGTGCGCGCCGGTCGAGGCGCCCGAGGGCACCGCGGCGCGGCCGAAGCTGCCGTCCTCCAGCAGCACATCGACTTCGACAGTCGGATTGCCGCGGCTGTCGAGGATTTCGCGGCCGTGGATGTCGATGATGGCGGTCATGGAGGATCGTCCTGCTGAACGGCCCGTGACGGGCCGGGTGGGAAAGGCGCCCGCCTGTTATCGGCGCCTCGCCGCCAGTGCAACCGTCCGCACGGGAATTTCGGCGGATTTTTCTGTGGGGATGGAACCATTCATCGCGTGTTGCTATATTAAGGCAGACAGAGGAAAAACCGCCGCGCTTATGCGACGCCCGGCATAAAAAGAAGAGGACGACCGATGGCCAAAGCCGCTACTCCAGCCACCAAGAAACCCGCCCCCAAGGCCCCTGCCAAGCCCGCCGCAACCAAGGCTGCGCCCGCGCGCAAGCCCGCGGCGAAGAAGGCCGTCGCCAAGGATCATCCGATCCGCGACCAGCTCGCCGCGACGCGCGACACGATCAAGTCCGAAGCGTCGAAGAAGGCGGCCTCGCTGAAGGACGAAGCGGCGGCCCTGAAGAGCCAGGCCTCGGCCAAGGCGCGCGATGCGGCGACCAAGGGCAAGGACAAGGCTGCCGAAGCGGTCGGCAACCTCGCGAAGCTGCTCGAGGACGGCGCCGGCACCGTCGACAGCAAGTTCGGCAAGCAGTACGGCGACTACGCCCGCTCGGCCGCCGCGACCGTCGCCGGCCTCGCCTCGAGCCTCGACAAGAAGGATCTCGACGAACTCGCGGCTTCGACCCGCGACCTCGTCAAGAAGAACCCGGCGATCGCGGTCGGCGCGGCGACGGTGGTCGGCTTCGTGCTCGCCCGCCTGCTCAAGGGTGGTTCGAGCAGCGACTGACCGCTACAGTCGCCCGGCGATGCCTCCACCCGATTCCGATACGCCGCTGCAGGGCGATGCGCGTGGCTATGACCGCGTGAGCCACGGCTATGCGCCGGACGGGCGGCCGCTCGCGACGCCGCCCGTTCCGCTCAAGGACATCGTCGACGAGGTCGTGGACAATCTCTCGGCGACGGCGAAGGCCGAGATTGCGCTGCTCGAGGCGCGGAGCGAGCTGGCGCTGCATGGCGTCAGCTGGACCGCTGGCTGGGGTGCGGTCGCCGCGTCGGCCGCAGGAATTGCGATGCTGGCGCTGGCCTTTGGCGCGATCCTGGTGCTGCTGCCGCACGTCGGGCCGCTGCTCGCGACCCTGATCGTCGTCGGCGTGCTGCTGGCGATCGCGGCCTTTGCCGGATGGCGGGCGCAGGTCGCTTATGGCGACATCCGCACCGCGCTGCGCCGCGACCTGACAAACGAGGAGCCCGACGACTGATGCCGCGCACGCGCAACCGCCTGATCAACGCCGCACGGCGCTCGATGCTCCAGCGCGCCGAGCTGCATCGGCGGCTCGATGTCGCGAAGGCGGCGTTCACGCCAACCGCGCTCTATGCACGCGGGAAATATAATGTCGACGTGAAGGTCGACGAAGCCGCACAGACCGTCCGGCAGCAGTTCCGCGACAACCGCCTGCCGATCGCGATCGCGGCGGCCGCCGGGCTCGTCTGGCTGCTGCGCGAGCCGATCAAGGAGCATGCGCCGAAACTCGTGCAAAAAGCGCAGGAGCTGGCCGACGCGGCGATGGCGAAATTTCAGCCCGTCGGAGATGAAGAGCCGACGGACGACGAAGATTTGACGGAGGACCAAGATGAAGCCCCTGAGTGAAACCGCCAACGAAGCTCGCGCAAAAGCGAGCGAGCTTGCAGAGAAAACCGCAGAAAATGCTCGCGCGACGGCCGAGGCGGCGAAGGCGCGCATCCAGGACGGCTATGGCCGCGCCCGCGCCGTGACGAGCGATCTCGCCGACCGCACGCGCACCGCGACTGGCGAACTCGCCGCGAAAGGCCGCGAACAGGCCGAGGCTGCGCGCGAAGTCGCGGGCGAGTTCTATGAGAAGGGCAAGGTCCAGGCCAAGCGCGCGAACAGCAAGCTGAAGGACGTCGCCGAAAAGCAGCCGCTGGCGCTGGTCGCGGGCGCGGTCGCGATCGGGGCGCTGCTCGGCTCGCTGCTGCCGAAAGGCGGCACGAAGGACGATTGAGCCGGGCTTCGACGGACAGGTTGCGGACAGCTAGCTTGCCTATTGGCTCGTTCGGGAATAGGGGGCTGCGCTTCCCCTCCCCAGTCTCTTTACGCTTAGGAATCCCGAGATGAGCAAGCTCCACCTGGTTTTCGGCGGACGCGTCAGCGACCCCCAAGGCCTCGACTTCGTCGACCTTCACAACCTCGATATTGTCGGCCTCTATCCCGACTACAAGTCCGCCGAAAAGGCCTGGCGCAGCGCCGCGCAGCGCACCGTCGACGACGCCGAGATGAAATATGTCGTCGTCCACCTGCACAAGCTGCTGCAGCCCGAGGCGGAATGATCCGTCGCCCCCGCGAAGGCGGGGGCCGCTAGCAAGCTCCGCGCCGCTTCTCCAACGGCCCCCGCCTTCGCGGGGGCGACGCTTATTTGATCAACGGAAATTGTCGGCGTAGGCCTGAATCTTCAGCTTGCGGACGGGCGTCGGCATAACCTCCACCTCGATGCCATTTTTCTGCGCGTAGGCGACCGCCTCTTCCTGCGTCGCGAAGCCGAGGCGAAGCTGGCGCTGCGTGTCGCCGCTGCCGGCCCAGCCCATCAGCGGATCGGCCTTGCGCGCCTCGGCGGGCGCGAATTCCAGGAACCAGCGCTGCGTGCCCGCACGGCCCGACTGCATTGCATTCTTGGGCTTCTGGAAGATACGCGCTTTCATGGGTGGTCGTCCTGACTGGGATGCTTCTGCCGTCGCCTTAGCGTCAAGCATTTCAGACGAAAAGAGGGAAAGCCGTGCGAATGGTTGCGAGGCCTATTGCGTATCACGGCGCGCCTGCGCCGCCTTGGTGAGCAGGGTCGCCCGCGCGTTCGCCGGATCGTCGGGCCAGCTATGCTTGGGATAGCGGCCTCGCATCTCTTTCGCGACCTCGGACCAGCTGCCGCTCCAGAAGCTGACGATGTCGCGGCTCGTCTGGATCGGGCGATGCGCGGGCGAGGTCAGCGCGAGAACGAGCGGGATCGGCGGATCGCCGATCACCGGATGGCGCGCGAGGCCGAACATTTCCTGCACGCGCACGCTGACCGTCGGGCCGCCGTCGGCGCCATAGTCGATCGCATGGCGGCTGCCCGCGGGCGTGATGAAATCGGCGGGCGCGAGCTTTTCGAGCAACTGCCGCGCGGGCCAGTCGAGCAGGCCCGAGAGCGCATCCGCGAGCCGTTGGTCGCCGATGTCGCGCAGGCCGCGCGATTTTTCGAGCAGCGGCGCGAGCCAGATATCGAGGCTGTCGGAAAGTGCGGGCGCCGACAGCGCATCGAGCCCCGCGAAGGACGCGCGCTGACGCAATGCCTGCGACACCGGCCCCCACCCGATCAGGCCTAGGCCCTTTTCGCGCACCGCGGCGAGGCGCACCGCGACATCATCTTCGGCGCCCCCGCTTCGCGCCGTCTGCCCGCTCGACAGCGCGATCGCGCCGAGGCGGCGTTCGCGGCGATGGTCGACGCGGTCGGCCTCGGCATCGTAGCGGCTCGCCGACCGGCTTTCGATCTGATCGGCAAAGATCGTTTCGACCTCGGCCAAGCCGATCGGCGCCGCGCCCAGAATGCGCACCCCGGCGGCGTGGCCCTGCGCGTCGGCGATGGCCAGCCATTCGCTGTTCGCCAGCGGATCGAGCGGGTCGAGCTTGTAGGCGCGGCCGCCCGCGCTCAGATAGTCGCCGCGCTGGCCGGCGCGCCGGCGCGCGACACGGTCGGGCCAGGCGGTCGCGATCCAGCCACCCACCGACCGTTCGCCGAGTTTGCTCTCGCCCGATGCGCGTTTCTTGCCAAGCTCGGCGAGGCGCCGCGCCAGCCGCCACGCGCCTTCGGAGCGGTCGCCGCGCATGGCCTGCCAGCGCCCGAGCCGCGCCTCGACATCGACGCCGCGCCCGCCGAGCCCCGGTTCGGTGAGCAGCACCGCGAGCTTCGCGGCGAGGTCGGCCTCGCCTGCCCGCGCCGCATCGAGCAGCATGTGCGCGAGCGGTACCGGCAACGGGATCGAAGCAAGCGCCTTGCCGTGCGCCGTGATTCGCCCGTCGTCGCCGAGCGCGCCGATCGCCCGCAGGCGCATTTTCGCCTCGGCGATCGCGGCGGGTGACGGCGGATCGAGCCAGCCGAGCTGGCGCGGATCGATGATGCCCCAGCTCGCGCAGTCGAGCACCACGGGCATCAGGTCATTCTCGTGAATTTCGGGCGGGTCGAACGGCGGCATGCCCGCGGTCGCCGCGGCTTCCCACAGGCGATAGGCCACGCCCGGCCCCTGCCGCGCCGCGCGTCCCGCGCGCTGCGTCGCCGACGCCTGGCTGGCGCGTTCGGTCACGAGCCTTGCGATCCCCGCCGCCTTGTCGAAGCGCGGGCGCCGCGACAGGCCGGCGTCGATCACGATGCGCACGCCCTCGATCGTCAGGCTGGTTTCGGCGATGCTCGTCGCGAGGATGAGCTTGCGGCCGCCGTCGGGATCGCGGACGAGCGCTTTTCGCTGCTGCGCCGGGTCGATCTGGCCGTGGAGGCGGTGGACGACGAGCGGCAGCCCCGCCGCCTCGACCGCCGCCGCGGCGCGCTCGATGTCGGCGGCGCCGGGCAGGAAGGCGAGCACGTCACCGTCCGCCTCGTCGGCCATCGCGTGCCGCACCGCCGCCAACACCGACGCCTCGAGCCGATCCTCGGCGCGGCGGCCGATATGGCGCAAGTCGAGCGGCCAGCTCTTCCCTTCGCTCTTCACCACCGGCGCACCGCCGAGCAGTGCGCCGAAACGCGCGCCGTCGAGCGTCGCCGACATCGCGACGAGGCGCAGGTCGTCGCGGAGCCCCTGTTGCGCGTCGATCGCGAGCGCGAGCGCGAAATCGCCGTCGAGGCTGCGTTCGTGGACCTCGTCGAACAGCACTGCCGAGACGCCCTGCAGCTCCGGATCGGTGAGGATGCGATTGCGGAACAGGCCGGGCGTCATGACCAGCAGCCGCGTCGCCCCCGACTGCTTGCTGTCGAGGCGCGTCGCATAGCCGACCTTGCCGCCGACCGCCTCGCCCATTTCCTCGGCGATCCGCTCCGCCGCGGCGCGCGCGGCGAGCCGGCGCGGCGAGAGCAACCACACCGTCCCCTTGCACCACGGCTGGTCTAGCATCGCCGGCGCGACGCGCGTCGTCTTGCCCGCACCCGGCGGCGCGACGACGACGACATTGGGTTTGAGCACGAGCGCCGCCATGATGTCGGGCAGCACGGCATCGATCGGAAGCGGCTGCGTCATGTGCGTGCTGCGGGATTGCCCAGTTCGGCGTTGAGGCGGAAGGCTTCGGCGGCGAGGCGCGCGACCTGTTCGGCCGTCACCTTGGTCGCCTCGGTCATCACCAGGTTGCCGAGTTCATATTTGCCGCTCGCCTTGATCCGTGGATCAAGCGCGCGCAGCCGCTTGCCGCGCCAGAAACCGAGCAGCACGCGATGCTCCTCGGCGCGGATCAGGATGCACGGACCGTTCGCCATGAAGACGAGATTGGTCCATTTGATCGTCTCTTCGAACGGGGCGGCGCCCATGATCGCGGCGCGCATCATGGCGCATCGTTCGCGCTGCCAACCGGACAGGGCGGCGATATAGGCGTCGGGCGTTTCGGCGGCTGGACCCATCATCGGCATTTGTCGTCCCCGAAGCATTTCCGTCCCGTGCCCCTGCGAAGACAGGGACCCATCTGCGGCTAGGTCAAGATAGCACCGGCCGGTGATGGTCCCCTGTCTTCGCAGGGGCACAGAAACATAACGTTACCCGAGACCGCGCTAATAAGCGCGCGCGACCGCGAAGGCGACCGCTTCGGTCAGCGCCGATTTTGCCTGGCTCGCGCGGAAGCCGCCGATCGCGTCGACCGCGCGCTGACCATAGTGGCGTGCGCGTGCGAGCGTGTCGGCGATCGTGTCATGCTTCAGCAGCAGCGACTTGGCGTAGGCGAGATCCTCGTCCGACGTCTTGTGCCCGACAATCGCCTGCTTCCAGAATTCGCGCTCCTCGGCGCTACCCCGCGCATAGGCGAGGATGACGGGCAAGGTGACCTTGCCGTCGCGGAAATCGTCGCCGACGCCCTTCCCCATCGTCTCCGCGTCGGAGACATAGTCGATCGCATCGTCGACGAGTTGGAATGCGATACCGAGATTGCGTCCATAGGTGTCGAGCGCCGCTTCGGTCGCGTCGTCGCGTTCGGCGACGACCGCCGCGATCTTGCACGCGGCGGCGAACAATTCGGCGGTCTTGGCGTTGATGATCGCGAGATACTGGTCCTCGCTCGTCTCGATCCGGCGCTGCGCCGAGAGCTGGTTGACTTCGCCCTCCGCGATCACCGCCGAGGCGCGGCTGAGGATCTTGAGCACCTTCAGCGACCCGTCCTCGACCATCACCTCGAACGCGCGGCTGAACAGGAAGTCGCCGACCAGCACCGAGGCGCTGTTGCCCCAGATGGTGTTCGCGGTCTTGCGGCCGCGGCGGAGGTCCGATTTGTCGACGACATCATCGTGGAGCAAAGTCGCGGTGTGGATGAATTCGACCGCGGCGGCGAGCTTGCAGTGGCGGCGGCCCGGATAGTCGAGCAGCTTGCCGCAGGCGAGCGTCAGCATCGGGCGCATCCGCTTGCCGCCGCCCGCGATCAGATGCCCCGCCAGCTCGGGGATCAGCGGCACTTCGGACTGCATCCGGTCGAGAATGACCGCATTCACCTCGTTCATATCGGCGGCGACGAGCGCCATCATCGGGTCGAGCGAGGGCGGCCGGTCGCCGTGGAGGAGGTGGATTTCCGCAGTCATGACAAGCGCCGCCTTGGCCGGAGGACCGGCATTTTGCAACGACTTTCAGCTTGCCTTGCAGGCCCGCGCGGTGCCAAGCGTTCCCCACATAAGAGGAGCCGCACATGGTCGACCAACTCAGCCGTTACCGCCAGAGCATCGACAATATCGATGCGGCGCTCGTCTATATGCTCGCCGAGCGGTTCAAGGTGACGAAGGCGGTCGGCGAGCTGAAGGCGCGCGAGGGCCTGCCCCCCGCGGATCCGGGCCGCGAGGAGCGCCAGATCGGCCGGCTGCGCGAGCTGGCGCGCGATGCCGATCTCGATCCCGATTTCACCGAGAAGTTTTTGCGCTTCATCATCGACGAGGTGATCCGCCACCATCAGCAGGCGAAGCGGGAGACCGAGGCGTGACGCATCCGATTTTCGCCAAATGGCCTGCGCAGCATCCCGACCGGCTGCAACTGTTCGGCGCGCCGACGCCAAATGGGGTCAAGGCCAGCATCATGCTGGAAGAGACCGGCCTGCCCTATGAAGCCCACCGCGTCGACATCATGGCGAACGAAAGCCACGACCCGGCGTTTCTTGCCCTCAATCCGAACGGCAAGATTCCGGCGATCTACGACCCCGACGGGCCGGGCGGCACGCCGCTGGCGCTGTTCGAATCGGGGGCGATCCTCATCTATCTCGCCGACAAGACCGGCCAGTTCCTGCCCGCCGCTCCGGGCCGGCGTTATGAGGCCATCCAGTGGCTGATGTGGCAGATGGGCGGCGCCGGACCGATCTTCGGCCAGCTCGGCTTCTTCCACAAATTCGCCGGGCGCGAATATGAGGATAAACGTCCGCGTGACCGCTACGCGGCCGAATCGGCGCGGTTGCTGGGCGTTCTCGACGGGCGGCTCGACGGGCGCACGTGGATCATGGACGACGATTACAGCATCGCCGACATCGCGCTGCTCGGCTGGGTGCGCAATTTGATCGGTTTCTATGACGCCGCCGAGATCGTCGGCTTCGAGCGGTTCGGGCATGTGCAGGCGTGGCTGGAGCGCGGGCTGGCGCGCCCGGCCGTGCAGCGCGGGCTGGTGGTCTGCTCGGCCTGACTGGCAGCGCCCGCTTACGACCGCTTCCACCTCAAACTAGCCCGTCGTCACCAATTTGGACGGAATGACCGCAAACGACCGATTGCGGTCAGAGACGATCCTCCCCTACCGGGGGAGGGGGACCACCCGCAGGGTGGTGGAGGGGCACAGGAGATCATAGGCCGCGCCAGACTGCACGTACCCCTCCACCATGCTTCGCATGGTCCCCCTCCCCGTGCCGGGGAGGATCGGAGACGTCCGCTCCCCATCCCTAAGCCGCTTACCCCGCCGGCAGCCTCAGTCTTACCAGCAGCCCGCCCAGATCCTCGCTCTCTTCGAGCGCGATGCTGCCGCCGTAGATTTCGGCGACGTCGCGGACGATCGCGAGGCCGAGGCCCGTTCCGGGCTTGCCGCTGTCGAGCCGGACGCCCCGGTCGATGACGCGCTGGCGATCGGCGGGCGAGATACCCGCCCCATCGTCCTCGACGAGGATTTCGGCCATCGTGCCGGCGCGCTGGATGGTGACGAACACGCTGCCGCCGCCATATTTGGCGGCATTTTCCAGCAGATTGCCGATCAGCTCGTCGAGATCCTGCCGCTCGACGCGCACGACCAGCGTCTTGTCGCCCTCGGCATCGAGCCGGACGTTGGGGTAAAGCAGCCCTACCGCGCGCGAGACGCTGTCGACGCTGTCGCGAACATTTGCGCGTGCCTGCGCAGCGCCGCGGCGCCCGACGGCACGCGCGCGGGCAAGATGATGGTCGACCTGCCGCTGCATCGTCGCCGCCTCGCGCCGCACCGTTTGCGCAAGCTCGCTGTCCGACCCGGTCGCGCTGTTGACGAGCACGGTCAGCGGCGTCTTGAGCGCGTGCGCGAGATTACCGGCGTGGAGCCGCGCCTCCTCCGCCTGCTTCTCGTTGTGCGCAAGCAGCGCGTTCAATTCGTCGACCATCGGCTGCACCTCGAGCGGCAGCGGCGCGACGATCCGGCGGTTCTCGCCGCCGCGCATCGCCGCGATCGCGCGGCGGATCTGGCGCAGCGGCAGCAAGCCGTAAAAGGTCTGGAGTGCCGCAAGCACGATCAGCCCGAGCCCGAGCAGACCGAGACTGGGGATCAGCGTCGCGCGTACCGCGCGGATCTGCAGGTCGAGCGCGTCGCGCGACTGGGCGATCTGGAACCGCCAGCTCACCTTGCTGCCCGGCAGGATGACGTTGCGCTCGAGGACGCGAAGCTGTTCGTCGGGAAACTGATTGCTGTTGTAGGTGTGAAGCGCGTTGTCGATATGCGGCTGCGGCGGCTTCAGCGTGCGTTCCCACAGCGAGCGCGAACGATAGGGTTCCTGCCCGCCGCCGCTGATCTGCCAGTAAAGGCCGCTATAGGGTTCAAGGAAGCGCTGGTCGCCGAGCGGTTCGATCAGCCGCACCTCGCCGTCGGGCCCGATCTCCGACGAGCGGATCATCGCGATCAGCACATATTCGAGGCTGGAGTCGAAGTTGCGCGTGATCGCGCCGGTCAGCACGCGATCGAGCGCGAAGCCGCCGCCGATCAGCAGCACCGAGATCCAGATCGTCGCGATCGCGATCATGCGCCGCGCGAGCGAGCCGGTGATACGGCGCGTCAGCGCGGCGGGCTTTGCGGCTTCGGTCGCTATCGCCGGGGCGGCATCGGCCTCCGCCATGCCTTACTGCGGATCGTCGAGCTGGTAGCCGAGACCGCGGATGGTGGTGATGATATCGGCGCCCAGCTTCTTGCGGATGCGCGTCACGAACACCTCGATCGTGTTCGAATCGCGGTCGAAATCCTGATCATAGATATGCTCGATCAGCTCGGTGCGCGACACGACCTTGCCCTTGTGATGGAGCAGGTACGACAGGAGTTTATATTCCTGCGCGGTGAGCTTCACCGGCGCGCCGTCGAGCGTCACGCGGCCCGAGCGGGTGTCGAGGCGGACATTGCCCGCAATCAGCTCGCTCGATGCATTGCCCGCGGCGCGGCGGATCAGCGCGCGCAGGCGGGCGATCAATTCCTCGGTCTGGAAGGGCTTGGCGAGATAATCGTCGGCACCCGCGTCGAGCCCCGCAACCTTGTCCGACCAGCTGTCGCGCGCGGTCAGGACGAGCACGGGGAAGTTGCGCTTTTCCTTGCGCCAGCGGTCGAGCACCGTCAGCCCGTCGACTTCGGGCAGCCCGAGGTCGAGGATCGCCGCGTCGTAATTTTCGGTCGAACCCAGGAAATGGCCGTCCTCGCCGTCGGTGGCGAGGTCAACCGCATAGCCGGCCCCTTCGAGCGTCGCTTTGAGCTGCGGACCCAGCGTGGGTTCGTCCTCGACAATCAAAATCCGCATTCAGGCGCCTTTCCTTTGCGCGGCCGGGCGTCCCGCGCCGCGATAGTGCAACTCTGTACCAAGTCCCAACGATCATCGCAAAATGTCGTTGCGCTCGAAAAATGTCAGGGTTTGCGTCCGACGATCCGGCCGGTCCGCGCATCGACATAGACGACGACGACCTGCGCGCCGTCCATGAATTTCAACGCATAGAGCATCCGGCCGGCATCGAACTGCGGCCCGCCGAGATAGGTCATGCCGCTGTAGGGCGGGCGCGATTTGACGTCGGCGACCAGCCGGTTGAGCGGGATCACCTGCCCCTGCGCCGCGGCTTCGCGCAGATTGTCCTGGTCACGATCGCCGCGGGCGAACGCGGGCGTGCCCGCGGCGAGCAGCGAGGCGGATGCAAGGGTTATGGTCAGAATGCGGAACATGCCCATGGTCCTAGTGCGAACGCATTGAATAGGCGATGAATGGGGGAATAGGCGATAGTCGGCCTTTGCCGCCTCGCATCGATGCGCTTCGGGGAATGGTGGGCGCGACAGGGATTGAACCTGTGACCCCACCCGTGTGAAGGGTGTGCTCTACCGCTGAGCTACGCGCCCATTCCGAGGCCGGCTGACTGTCCGGCGCGTCCGAAAGCCGGACGGCCATAGCCGCTCGCGCCGGTAATGCAATGTCCATTTGCCGAAAATTCACCCGCCGATGCAAATCGGGCCGCAGCTTGCGCCACGGCCCGAGATGTTTTCACCAAAAGGGTCCGACCAACTTAGTTGACGGCGTCCTTGAGGGCCTTGCCGGCCTTGAACTTCGGCTGGTTCGACGCCGCGATGGTCATCGTTTCGCCGGTGCGCGGGTTGCGACCGGTCGAGGCCTTGCGCTTGCTGACCGCGAACGTGCCAAAGCCGACGAGGCGAACTTCGCCGCCCTTCTTGAGCGCGCCGGTGATCGAATCGAACACGGCTTCGACAGCCTTGCTCGCGTCGCCCTTGGTCAGGCCGCTCGAGTCAGCGACGGCGGCGATCAGGTCTTGTTTGTTCATGCCTAAGGAACCCCTGCATTATGGTTGGATAATCGATTCATGGCCCGAAGCCATGGCGCGCCACTAACGATGTTTCCCCCCGCCTTGTCAAAGCAAAAAAGGCCGAAAAACGCCCCAAAAAGCCGATTATGCGACGAATTTGGGTCCAAAAAGGGCCGGTGGCGCGAGCCGGCCCTTCGGGGTCAGTGCCGAATCGCGGATTCGGGGTCGCTGCCGGGCGAAATGGGCGGCGATGCGGCGAGTTCGTCGGCTTCGGTCCACTCGATCGGTTCGACCGGCGCCGCCAGCGCTTCGGCGAGCACCTGGTCGACATGGCTGACCGGAATGATCTTCAGCGACGACGTAATGTTCGCCGGAATCTCGACCAGATCTTTTTCATTCTCCTCGGGGATGAGAACGGTGGTGATCCCGCCGCGCAGCGCCGCGAGCAGCTTTTCCTTGAGCCCGCCGATCGCGAGCACACGGCCACGCAGCGTGACCTCGCCGGTCATCGCGACATCCTTGCGGACCGCGATGCCGGTGAGGGTCGAGACCATCGCCGTGACCATGCCGACGCCCGCCGACGGACCGTCCTTCGGCACCGCGCCCTCGGGCAGGTGGATGTGGATGTCCTTGCGCGCGAACAGGCTGGGCTTGATGCCATAGGCCGGGGCGCGCGCCTTCACGAACGACAGCGCCGCCTGCACGGATTCGGTCATCACTTCGCCGAGCTTGCCGGTAGTCCGCACTTGGCCCTTGCCCGACGCGGTGACCGCCTCGATCGTCAGCAGTTCGCCGCCAACCTGGGTCCAGGCGAGCCCGGTGACCGCGCCGACCTGATCCTCGCGATCCGAAACGCCATGGCGGAATTTCCGCACGCCGGCAAATTCGGCGAGATTGTCGGGGGTAACGACGACGCTTTCCGCCTTGCCCTCGAGGATCTTGCGCAGCGCCTTGCGCGCCAGACGCGCGATCTCGCGCTCGAGCGTGCGGACGCCTGCCTCGCGGGTGTAGTAGCGGATGAGGTCGCGCAAGCCTTCGTCGGTCAGCTCGAACTCACCGGCTTTCAGGCCGTGCGCCTCGATCTGCTTCGCGATCAGGTGACGCTTGGCGATCTCGACCTTCTCGTCCTCGGTATAGCCCTCGAGCCGGATGATCTCCATGCGGTCGAGCAGCGGCTGCGGCAGGTTCAGCGAGTTGGCGGTCGTCACGAACATCACGTCCGACAGGTCGACATCGACCTCCAGATAATGGTCCTGGAACTTCGCATTCTGTTCGGGGTCGAGCACCTCGAGCAGCGCCGAGGCCGGATCGCCGCGAAAATCCTGGCCGAGCTTGTCGATCTCGTCGAGCAGGAACAGCGGGTTCATCGTGCCAGCCTTCTTGAGGTTCGTCACGATCTTGCCCGGCAGCGAGCCGATGTAGGTGCGGCGGTGGCCGCGGATTTCGGCCTCGTCGCGCACGCCGCCCAGCGACTGGCGGACGAATTCGCGGCCCGTCGCCTTCGCAATCGAGCGGCCGAGCGAGGTCTTGCCGACGCCCGGAGGGCCGACGAGGCAGAGGATCGGCCCCTTCAGCTTGTTGGTGCGCGCCTGCACCGCCAGATATTCGACGATCCGGTCCTTGACCTTTTCGAGCGCATAATGGTCGTCGTCGAGGACGGCCTGCGCCTTCGCGATATCCTTCTTGAGCTTGGACTTCTTGCCCCAAGGCAGGCCGATCAGCGTGTCGAGATAATTGCGAACGACGGTCGCTTCGGCCGACATCGGCGCCATCGCGCGCAGCTTCTTGAGCTCGGCGTTCGCCTTGGCCTTGGCTTCCTTCGACATCTTGAGGCTGTCGATCTTGAGCTGCAGCTCGGCGAGGTCGTCGCCGCCTTCGCCATTGTCGTTGCCAAGCTCGCGCTGGATCGCCTTCAACTGTTCGTTGAGGTAATATTCGCGCTGGCTCTTTTCCATCTGGCGCTTCACGCGGCCGCGGATCTTCTTCTCGACCTGCAGCACGCCGAGTTCGCCCTCCATGAAGGCGAAAACCATCTCGAGCCGCTTCGCGGGCGCATCCTCGACGAGCAACGCCTGCTTGTCGGAGACCTTGATGTTGAGATTGCCCGCGACCGAGTCGGCAAGGCGCGAGGCGTCGTCGATTTGCGACAGTTGCACCGCGGTCTCGGCCGGCATCTTCTTGTTGAGCTTGGCGTAGCTTTCGAACTGGTCGACGACCGAGCGCATCAGCGCGGCGGTATCGACGCTGTCGTCGAGCGTGTCGGAGATCGGCTTTACCGTCGCCATCACCGCCTTGCCGTCATCGGCAAGGCTCGTCAGCTTTGCGCGTTCCTTGCCCTCGACGAGCACGCGCACGGTGCCGTCGGGAAGCTTAAGCAACTGCAAAACGGTGGCAATTACGCCGGTGTCATAAAGATCGTCGCGCTGCGGGTCGTCCTCGCCGGGATCGAGCTGGGCGACGAGGAAAATTTCCTTGTCGCTTTCCATGGCGGTTTCGAGCGCGGCGACCGAGCGGTCGCGGCCCACGAACAACGGAACGATCATGTGCGGGAAAACAACGATATCGCGCAGCGGCAACAGGGGATAGGATTGCGTCATCAGGGCTCCTGGACGCGCGCCGCGACCCGGCGCGCCATCCTTCTTATAGGCGGTTCATCGCTAATATGGCGTAACTTGCCGCGCATTCAATGACGCAAGCCTGAACGGACGGCGGAAGCTGGGGACAAGACCGTCAGAACGGCAGCTTGAACCCCGGCGGGAGCGGCAGGCCGCTCGTCATCCTGCCCATTTCCTCATTGCTTGCGGCATCGGCCTTTTCGCGCGCGTCGTTGAAGGCGGCGGCGAGCAGATCCTCGAGCATCTGCTTGTCGGAGGGGACCATCAGGCTGTCGTCGATGCTGATCGCCTTGATCCGGCCCTTGGCGGTCGCCGTGATCCTAACGAGGCCGCCGCCCGAGACGCCCTCGACCTCGACGGTGTCGAGCTTCGCCTGCGCCTCCTGCATCTGCGCCTGCACGGTCGCGGCGGCTTCCTGCGCCGCCTTCATCATTTCTTCGATCGATTTCATGGGTTCAGCCTTTTATGGTTGGCGTCGTCTTCGACAAGCCTTGCGTCGGGGAAAGCCGCGAGCGCGGCCTTCACGACCGGCAGTTCGCGAATACGGGACTCATTGTCGGCAAGCTTTGCGGCGCGCATCTGGCCGAGGCTCGGGCGCCCCTCGCCCTCGCCCGCCCGCACCTGCCAGCGGCTGCCGGTCTGGGCAAGCAGCGCCTCGCCCAGCCGGCGCGCGAAATCGCCGTCGAGCGCCGGAACGGGGGCGTAGACGAGCAAGCCGGGTTCGAGCTCCACAAGTTTGAGGTCGTCATAAACCTGGCGCGCAAGCTGATGATTACCGGCGCTTTCCAGAAGCTGGTGGATTTGCGCGATGGTGAGCGCCGAGGTCGGTGTTTCGGCGCTTTCCGGCACCGGTGCGGCCGCAGCCGCGCTCTCGCGCCCGCTCGGTGCGGGCGGCGCACCGAGCGGCATCGCGGGCATGCCGCCCGATTCGAGCAGCTTCGCAAGCTCGCCCGGATCGGGCAGCGACGCGGCGTAAATTACACGAAGCAGCAGCATTTCGAGATGTTCGAGCGGATTGTTCGCGCGCAGCACCTCGTCATGCCCCTTGAGCAAGAGCTGCCACAGACGGTTGAGCGGCGCGAACCCGAGCTTCTTCGCCCAGTCGCCGATGCGTTCGCGGTCGCTCGCGGCGAGCGCGGGATCGTCGTGGCGCGATACTTTGGCGAGCGTCACGGCGTGCGTCAGGTCCATCAGCCCGCGCACCATCGCGACGGGCTCGATCCCCAGCGCATATTGGGCGCGGGCAAGATCGATCGCGCCGCCGCTGTCGCCCTCGAGGATCGCCGCCATCAACTGCGTGATCGCGGTGCGGTCCGACAGCCCCAGCATCGTGCGCACCTGATCGGCGCTTATCTTGCCTCCGCCATCGAGGTCGGCATGCGCGATCGCCTGGTCGAGGATCGACAGGCCGTCACGCACCGAACCTTCGGCGGCGTTGGCGATCAGCCAGATCGCCGGCGCCTCGGCCTCGACGCCTTCCTTCTGCAGGATCGAGCTGAAATGCGCGAAGAGCATATCGGGGGTGATGCGGCGGAGGTCGAAGCGCTGGCAGCGCGACAGCACTGTCACGGGCACCTTGTTCACTTCGGTCGTCGCGAACAGGAATTTGACGTGTGGCGGCGGCTCTTCGAGCGTTTTCAGCAATGCGTTGAACGCGTTACGCGACAACATATGCACTTCGTCGATGATATAGATCTTGTAGCGCGCAGACACCGCGGCATAGCGCACCGCCTCGATGATCTCGCGCACGTCGTCGACGCCGGTGTTCGACGCGGCGTCCATCTCGATCACGTCGATATGGCGGCCTTCGGTAATCGCGCGGCACGGTTCGCACACTCCGCACGGATCGATCGTCGGCCCGCCCTGCCCGTCGGGGCCGATGCAGTTCAATGCCTTGGCGATCAGGCGCGCGGTCGAGGTCTTGCCGACCCCGCGCACGCCCGTCATCAGAAAGGCATGCGCCAGCCGGTCGCGTGCGATCGCGTTACCGAGCGTCTTCACCATCGCATCCTGACCGATCAGTTCGGCGAAGGTTTGCGGGCGATATTTGCGGGCGAGAACGCGATAGGGGCCGCTCGACGGCTGCGGCGCCGTCTCGGGCAGGTCCATTCCCAGCATCGGGGTATCGTCGTCGGCGGAATCGCTCATGCGCTTTGTCTTAGGGGGTCGGCTTGCCTTTGTCGAAAGCAAGATGCATCACGAGCAGATGTTTCGCGACACGGGCAAACTCGACGCGCTTTACGACCGCGCCCTGCGTATTCAGTCCGGGCTGAAGAACGGGAATTGCCAGCCTCTTTTCAACGCATTGGCGTGCCGTGGCTATCAACATGGGCAGGTCGTGCATGCGTGCGACTTCGCCATGGATGGCACCGGGTTCAGCCATCCGGCCTTCGCGCCCTATTGGTATCGAAGGGCGTGGCGAAGCGGCAACGCCAGCGCCGCGCAGCATATGGCAATGGACTGTTTTGCGCGGAATAATCTGCAAGGCTATCGACTTTGGCTTGGTCGTGCCGCGCGACTGGGTGATAAAGATGCAGCCTATGAGCTAAGCAAATTTGCGACGCGGCTGCCCTATCGCCGACTGCGCGCAATCAAACGTTTTCGCCCAGCCTATCAGCGCAAGCAGGGCGCCTCGATCGAAATGTGGTGAGGGTGGGAGCCGGAACGACCCGCAGCGAATTCGTTGCGGCTGCTTCCTTCCGGACCTGACCGGGTTGGCGAAGACTGCGTCCGCCCGACTCCCGCGGCGCATATGGCGGGGATGGTGATGAAATGCAAGATCGGCCGGGTCGACCGGCGTTTCGTCTGTTTTGGGGTGGGAAGCGGGCAGGCAGCTTCCGGTCACGCGACCGGAAATGCGGCCGTCGTTGGCAGTCTATTGCGCGGCGATCAGTCACTCACTTTGATCTGGGGAGCGATGGATGCAATGCAGGAATCATATTCAGACCTGCGAACAGACCCCCTTTTCATCAGAGAATTAGCCTGATTCGGCGACATCGCTGCATCGAGAATATTAGAGACGATTTGCAGATTGTTGAATTGCTTACAGGCTTGATAGTATCCTTCGGGGAGCAGCCTCGTGGCGCTTTCTGGATAAGCAAGCGTCGGAATTTCGTCGTAGTGGACCAATTTCTCATTCTTGTTTCTGCGAAGCGACAACTGGATAGATCTCGGGATGCCCCGTAGGCGAACGTGTTTACGGTCATAGAGGGTCGTCTTTCGATCTATACGAAGAATGAGCGCATCGGCGTCAGGTGTGCTCGGCCCGGTGTCCTCGGTACATTTCTCCAGCCATTGACGGGAATTCTTACCAAATCGCCTTGGCATTCTAGGATTGCTGGGGTCGTGAATCGCAAGGGCAGCTGCGCGACAAGAAGCGGCTGATTGGCTAGCAGCCAATCGGCGGCCCAAGAAATCCACTTTGTCGAAGTATCCCGCCGCGATAAACCAGCTTGGTGGAACCGGGCTCAAGTCTCCTTCTAGCACAAGAAGACGGGGATAATTTCCCGTAAGTGAGATTTTTGGAAGCTTCTGGAAATACTCCCTTCGCGCCTCGATTTCGTTCTCATAGCTCCTGTTGGAGACCCACGGCCAAACAAATTGCCCCAATGCTAGAACCAAGCCGATCGCCACGAGCCACCACTTACGAGTTATGAAGCCGGCAGCCCCAAGCCCAAAACCGATGATTAGGAATAGGGCAACCTTGACGAGCAGAAGGAACTGCATCGTTTTCAGGAAGTCGACGATAATTTCCATTGTGCTGCCGTCTATCGCTTCCTTGCCTTAACGGCTGATCGGGAAATGGCAGTAAATCCTAAATAAGATGTGGCCTTCTCATAACCCAGCAATTGGCAATGACGACTGATTTCGGAAAGGCCGCTTTTAAGAGGTCCGCACAATCGCCTGAGCGGCAAAGATCGGTCGTTTGCAGTCATAATGTGCACCCCGGCGAAAGCCGGGGCCCATGAAGCAAGCGCAGCGCTCATTGCCTGGATCCCGGCTTTCGCCGGGAATCACCAAGACGGCAACCGGTCGTTAGCTGTCAGCGCGGCCCCTGCATATTGCGGCTTTCGGAGGGAATATGGACCGTCAGCCCGTCAAGATCCTCGGTCAGCACGATCTGGCACGACAGTCGGCTCGTCCGGCGCACTCCGGCGGCGAGGTCGAGCATGTCTTCCTCCATCTCACTGGCTTCGGGGAGGCGGTCGAAATCCTGCCTGTCGACGATGACATGGCAGGTCGAGCAAGCCATCTGCCCCTCGCACGTCCCCTCGAGCGGCATCAGACGCGCCTGCGCGACGTCGAGCAGGATATCGCCCGGCTTCGCCTCGGCCTCGGTGCGCCCCTTGCCGTCGGCGTGGATGAAGGTGACGCGCATCAATTAACTCCCTGGAGCCGCGCGGCATCCTTGATCGCTTGCAGCCCCTCACGCAACTCCGCTTCGGTGGTGTAGCGTCCCCAACCGAGGCGGATCGAGGCACGGGCGTCGGCTTCGCTGACCCTCATCGCGCGCAGAACATGGCTGACCTTGCCCGACCCGCTGCCGCACGCGCTGCCCAGCGAGAAGGCGATGTTTCGCGCGTCGGACATCAGGCGGAGACCGTTCACGCCCTCGCGGCGGATGTTGAGATTGCCGTGATAACGCGGGCTTTCCGCGCCGTTGAGCGTCCATTCGGGGAGTGCGTCCATCGCGAGCGACCATAGTCGCTCGACATGCTCGGCATCCTTGTCGAACCGCTCGGCGGCGAGCGCCGCCGCGGCGCCGAAACCGGCGCAGAGCGCAGGCGAGACGGTTCCCGATCGCATCCCCTGCTCCTGCGCGCCGCCGAACATCAAGGGTTCAAGGTCGATGCCGTCGCGAACCCAAAGCGCGCCGATGCCCTTGGGTCCGTGGATCTTGTGCGCCGAGACCGCGATCAGGTCGGCGTCCGCCGGGATCGCCACGCGGCCATAGCCCTGCACCGCGTCGCAGAGCAGCAAGCTACCTTTCGCATGCGCGGCGGCGGCGAAATCGGCGACCGGCTGGATCGTTCCGACCTCATTGTTGACCAGCATCGTCGCGACGATACCGTTTTCGGGAATCAGCGTGTCGTCGGGCGGCAGCGCGAGCCCCTCGCCGTCCACCGGCAGAATATTTGCGTCCAGCCGTTCGAGGCATTGCAGCGAGGCGGCATGTTCGACGCTCAGCCCCGCGACGCCGCCCGGCTTCGCCTTCGCGCCGCTGAACAGCGCCCAGTTGAGCGCCTCGGTCGCGCCCGATGTGAAGAAGACGCGACCGCCGTTCGGCAGCAGCGCCGCGACCTGATCGCGCGCGACTTCGACCGCTGCCGCCGCGGCGCGGCCCGCCTTGTGCGTGCTCGATGGATTAGCGAAGCCGTCTCCTTCCCCCGGGCCTTCCAACCAGCGCAGCATCGCCTCGCGCGCTTCGGGGGCAAGCGGCGTCGTGGCCTGATAGTCGAGGTAAATCATGGGGCGCGGCAATCGTCTGTGAGGAACCAATCAAACCCCGTTCGCATCGAGCGAAGTCGAGATGCCCATCGGTGGCACATGCCTTCTGGGTGTCTCGACTTCGCTCGACACGAACGGAAACGGGGAGCGTGTCGCCACCTTATTGCGAGCGATTCGCAAAAGTTGCAACTTGCCACCTATTTTCTATATAGGCGCCACCTTCGCTCCGCCACCCCGCCAGCCGGCGATTCGGCCTTGAGCTCAAAAAGATAAGAGGTGCTCCCATGCCCGACGTCATTTTCCCCGGCCCCGAGGGCCGCATCGAAGGCCGTTTCTCGCCACCGCCGCGTCCGCGCGCGCCCGTCGCGCTGATCCTGCACCCGCATCCGCAGGGCGGCGGCACGATGAACGACCGCATCACGCAGGCGATGTACAAGAGCTTCGTCGCGCGCGGTTTCGCTGTGCTCCGCTTCAACTTCCGCGGCGTCGGCCGCAGCCAGGGCACGTTCGACAACGGCATCGGCGAACTCAGCGATGCCGCGTCGGCGCTCGACTGGGTGCAGTCGATCCATCCCGAGGCGCAGACGACCTGGGTCGCGGGCTTCAGCTTCGGCGCGTGGATCGGGATGCAGCTCTTGATGCGCCGCCCCGAAATCCGCGGCTTCCTGTCGGTCGCGCCGCCGGCGAACATGTACGACTTCAGCTTCCTCGCGCCCTGCCCCTCGTCGGGCATCATCGTTGCGGGCGGTCAGGACGAGATCGTTCCTCCGGCCGCGATCCAGAAGCTCGTCGACAAGCTGCGCACGCAAAAGGGCATCACCATCCATCACGACGAGATCCCGCGCGCCAATCACTTCTTCGAGCATGAGCTCGACCAGTTGATGAAGTCGCTGGACAACTATCTGGATATGCGGCTCGCACCCGATTCGCCGATCCGCTGACATTCAGATCCTCCCTGTCGCGCAGCGATGGGGAGGTGGCAGCCCCCTTCGGCTGCCTTATAGGCGCTCAGCATAAACTTCGCCTTTGGCGAAGCGCTGACGGAGGGGCTGGTGCCTATCCGCCCCTCCACCGCCTTCGGCGGTCCCCGTCCCCACCGCTACGCGGCAGGGAGGATTTTTCACTTCGTCGGGATCATCCAGATCGCCACATTGGCGAACAGCACCAGCGCCGCGACGACCATCAGGAACGCGCGGCGGCGGTCGCCGTGGCGGAAGACCATGAACGCGCCGCCGAGCAGCGCGAAACCGCCTAGCATGGCGATCGAAAGCAGCGTGTCACCCATGGCGGCGCTCTACGCGGCGTCCCCTGCCCGGTCAAACCCGCTCTCCGGTCGGGCCCGCTTTGTGACAAAATAATGGATCGCGGCTTATGGCCAATTCGCGACGCTTCGCCTAAAGCGCGCTCATCGATTCCCTTCGACCACACGGGAGCCGCGCCATGCGCATCGCGATAGCCTCTGACCATGCCGCTTACGAGCTCAAGGCCCTGCTCGCCGACTGGCTGCGCGCCGACGGCCACGAGGTCGCCGATCTCGGCACCAACGGCCCCGACAGCGTCGATTATCCCGACTATGGCTATCGCCTTGCCGAGGCTGTGGCGAGCGGCAGCGCCGAAAGGGGCGTCGCGCTTTGCGGATCGGGCATCGGCATCTCGATCTCGGTCAACCGCAATCCGGCGTGCCGCTGCGCGCTCGTTTCCGAACCGCTGTCGGCGAAACTGTCGCGCGAGCATAATGACGCCAATGTCATCGCGCTCGGCGCGCGGTTGACTGGCATCGACATGGCGAAGGCGTGCATCACCGCCTTCCTGACCACCGACTTCGCGGGCGACCGCCACGCACGCCGCGTCGACAAGCTTTCCCACCCTCCCATTCTGGAGACCAGCCGATGACCACCGAAACGCTCGCCAAGCCCATCAAGTCGGCCGGCTATTTCACCGATGGCGTCGGCGCGACCGATCCGGCGGTCGCCGCCGCGATCAAGCATGAGCTCGAGCGCGAGCAATATCAGATCGAGCTGATCGCCTCGGAAAATATCGTCTCGAAGGCGGTGCTCGAGGCGCAGGGCTCGGTCTTCACCAACAAATATGCCGAGGGCTATCCGGGCAAGCGCTACTATCAGGGCTGCGCGCCGTCGGACGAAGTCGAAACGCTGGCGATCGACCGCGCGAAGAAGCTGTTCGACTGCAATTTCGCCAACGTCCAGCCGCATTCGGGCGCGCAGGCGAACGGCGCGGTGATGCTCGCGCTGACCAAGCCCGGCGCGACGATCCTCGGTATGAGCCTCGACGCCGGCGGTCACCTGACCCACGGCGCCCCGCCCGCCATGTCGGGCAAATGGTTCAATGCCGTGCAATATGGCGTCCGCGCCGACGACCATCTCGTCGATTTCGACCAGGTCGAGGCGCTCGCGAAAGAACACCGTCCCTCGCTGATCATTGCAGGCGGCTCGGCCTATCCGCGCACGCTCGACTTCGCGCGCTTCCGTGCGATTGCCGATGACGTCGGCGCGTTGCTGATGGTCGACATGGCGCATTTCGCCGGTCTCGTCGCCGGCGGCGCGCATCCGTCGCCGATGGAGCATGCGCATGTCGTCACCACGACGACGCACAAGACGTTGCGCGGCCCGCGCGGCGGCATGATCCTGACCAATGACGAGGCGATCGCCAAGCGCATCAATTCGGCGGTCTTCCCCGGACTGCAGGGCGGGCCGCTGGTCCATGTCATCGCCGCCAAGGCGGTGGCGTTCGGCGAAGCGCTGCGCCCCGAGTTCAAGGACTATGCAAAGGCGACGATCGCCAACGCACAGGCACTCGCCAACCGGCTGAAGGCGCGCGGCGCCGATGTCGTCGCGGGCGGCACCGACACGCACCTCGCGCTGATCGACCTGCGCCCGCTCGGCATCACGGGCCGCGACGCCGACGAGGCGCTCGAACGCAGCGCGATCACCTGCAACAAGAATGGCGTGCCCTTCGATCCGCTGCCGCCGGTCAAGACCAGCGGCATCCGCGTCGGATCGCCCGCGGGGACGACGCGGGGCTTCGGGATCGCCGAGTTCGAGGAGATCGGCGACATGGTTGCCGACGTTCTGGAAGCGCTGCGCGACAAGGGCGAGCATGGCGACGCCGATGTCGAGGCCGACGTGCGCGGCCGCGTCCGCGCGCTCTGCGAACGCTTCCCCATCTATCAGGGATAATCCAATGGCGCGGCAGCACCCCGAGGAACCGACGCTGGTCGAGCTGACGATCGAAGAGGTCAAGGCGATGGGCAAGCAGGGGATGGACCATCCCTCGACGCGCCCGGTGCTGATCGGCGGTGGGCTCGGGGCGGTTGCGGGCGCGATCCTGCCGGTCGTCACCTGGCCGGTCGGCCTGTTCGCGGGCGCCGCGATCGCGCTCTATTCGCGGGTGAAACGCTGATCCATGCGCTGCCCCTATTGCGGACATGAAGACAGCCAGGTGAAGGACAGCCGCCCGACCGAGGACGGTGCTGCGATCCGCCGCCGCCGCCAGTGCGAGGACTGCGGCGCGCGCTTCACGACCTTCGAGCGAATCCAGCTGCGCGAGGTCGCCGTGCTGAAAGCTGGCGGCGGCCGCGAGCCCTTCGACCGCGAGAAACTGATGCGCAGCGTCCAGATCGCCTGCCGCAAGCGCCCGATCGACGGCGCGCGGATCGAGCGGCTTGTGTCGGGCATCCAGCGCCAGCTCGAAACCTCGGGCGAAAATGAGGTGCAGGCGGCGCAAATCGGCGCGATGGTGATGGAAGCGCTCAAGGGCTTCGACAATGTCGCCTATATCCGCTTCGCCAGCGTCTATCGCGATTTCACCGAAGCCAAGGATTTCGAGGAATTCGCCTCTTCGATCACCGAGGCAGCACGGCCCGGCAAATGAGCGCGGCCGCCCCGCCCCCCGTCATCGTTCTCGTAAGACCGCAGCTTGGCGAAAATATCGGCAAGGCGGCGCGCGCGATGCTCAATTTCGGGCTGACCGAGCTGCGCCTCGTCGCGCCGCGCGATGGCTGGCCGAATCCCGATGCGGGGCCGGCGGCGTCCGGCGCCGATATCGTGCTGGCAAAGGCCGAGGTCTTCGACACGCTGGCCGACGCAGTGGCCGATTGCACGACCATCTACGCGACCACGGTGCGCAAGCGCGGCGTGAGCAAGCCCGTCCTCACGCCCGAGGAGGCGGCGAAGCAGGTCCACGCGACGGCGGGCCGGTCGGCCTATGTCTTCGGCCCCGAACGATCGGGGCTCGAAACCGACGATGTCGCGCTCGCGCACACCATCGTAACGGTGCCGATCAACCCCGAATTCGGCTCGCTGAACCTGGCGCAGGCGGTGATCCTGCTCGCCTATGAATGGTCGAAGGGCGTCGCGCTGGCGAGCCCGCCCGAAGTGCCGCTCGACCCGCCCGCCGAGCATGGCGAGATGGAGCAGCTGATCCAGCATTTCATTCGCGACCTCGACGCCGCGGGCTATTTCTTTCCCGCCGACCGCACCGAAGCGACGCTGCGCACCTTGCGGACGGCGCTCACCAAGACCGGCTGGTCGTATAATGATATCAGGATGATGCACGGCATCATTACGATACTTGGCAGGACGCCCCGGCCGCGATAACGGAGCGCATCCTCATGCGGAGATTATGATGCTCTCTCTCGTTCTTTCGTTGATGCTGTCCGCGGCCGCCCCCGAAGCCGCGCCCCCTGCCGATCCCGCGACGACCACCATCAAGGCCAAGAAGCCCAAGAAGATCTGCCAGAGCCACACCAACACCGGCTCGCGCATGAAGCGCCAGACTTGCAAGACGCAGCAGGAGTGGGAAAGCGAGCAGCAGACCAACGTCGGCAGCGATGCGCGCCTGACCCACGGCGCCGGCGGCGGCAACTGAGCCCTGGACCCTGTTTCAGCAAGGAGCAGGGTCTTGGCGGGCGTCAGCGGCGAAGGGCATCCCACTTGATCGCTTCATAGGCGATCGACTGTTCGACCAGTTCGTTCCAGACGGCGCGCAGCCGCGCGGGCTCCAGCCCCGCCGTTTCCGCTGCGCGCGCGACATTGTCGAGAACCTCGGCCTTGCGGGCTTCGTCGCGCACCGAATTCCGGTCGGTCTTGATCCGGGCTGCGGCATCCATATAGCCGAACCGGCGCGCCAGCAGCGCGACGAGTTCGCGGTCGATCTGGTCGACCCCGGCGCGCACCTCGATCATCGTTTCGCAATCGTCGGGTAGTTTGATGACGGTCATGCGGGCTGCCTTTAGCGGCTTTTTCCGCGCCGTCCAGCATGGGACGCGGGCTTGACTCCTCCCTCCCCACCGTCTAACGGCGCGCCTTCGCAGATTGACCCCGCACCCCGGTGAAGCGGTGGTCGCACATGGCAAGCCTATGTGGTGCGATCCGGGATAAACGCCGAAATCCTTCGGCACACAGCAAATTGGAGACGACATATGTCGAAGCGCCAGAGCGCCAAGTATAAACTCGACCGCCGGATGGGCGAAAACATCTGGGGTCGCCCGAAGAGCCCGGTCAACCGCCGCGAATATGGCCCCGGCCAGCACGGTCAGCGCCGCAAGGGCAAGATGTCGGACTTCGGCATCCAGCTCCGCGCGAAGCAGAAGCTGAAGGGCTATTACGGCGACATCACCGAGAAGCAGTTTAAGAAGAACTATTTCGAGGCGTCGCGCATGAAGGGCGATACCGGCCAGAACCTGATCGGCCTGCTCGAACGCCGCCTCGACGCGATCGTCTATCGCTCGAAGTTCGCGCCGACGATTTTCTCGGCGCGCCAGCTCGTCAGCCATGGCCACGTCTATGTGAACGGCGTGAAGTGCAACATCGCGAGCCGCCTCGTGAAGCCGGGCGACGAAGTCACCCTCGGCAAGAAGGCGCAGGAAATGGCGCTGGTCGCCGAAGCGCAGAGCCTGCCCGAGCGCGACCTGCCCGAATATCTGGCGCTCGACGGCACCAAGGCGACCTTCGTCCGCGTGCCCACGCTCGACGAAGTGCCCTATCCGGTGAAGATGGAACCGAACCTCGTCGTCGAATTCTATTCGCGCTGATCGGCTTCGCTATCGAATTCAAGAAGGGGCGGTCCGGAAACGGGCCGCTCCTTTTCGTTTAGCCTGCCTCCCTCAATGCGGCAGGAAGGCCGAGATCTTCCGCAGCATTTCGGTACGCGCCTCCGACGCCTCGAGCGCGTGGCCGAGGTCGGGATATTCGACAAGTTCGACGCGCTTTTTCGCGCCCTCGAGCGCACGCTTCATCGTGCGCGACTGCGCGATCGCGACATTCTGGTCGAGCGTGCCATGAAACATCAGCACCGGCGCCTTGATCGCCCCCGCATTTTCTGCGGGGGATCCCTCGCGAATATGCGGCCCCGTCCCGATGAACTTGCCCTCGATACGGCCGGTGCCGTCGCGTGACGCCTCATCCTTCAGTTGCGCGAGATCGGTGACCGGCGCGATCGCGACGATCGACTTGAACAGGTCGGGTGCGAGTACCCCCGATTGCAGCGCGGCATAGCCGCCATAGGACCAGCCGACGATCGACAGCTTCGCAGGATCGGCGCCCTCTTTGACCAGCCAGCGGCCGGCGTCGGTCACATCGCCCACCGCGGTGCGCCACGACTGGAAACCGTTGTTCTGATACCATTGGTCACCGAAGCCCGCCGAGCCGCGATAATTGGGCTGCAGCACCGCATAGCCGCTTTGCGCGAAATATTGCGCCAGCCAGTCAAAACCCCATTCATCGCGCGCCGAGGGTCCGCCGTGCGGCATCACGATCGCGGGCAGTCCCTTCGCGTCGGTTCGCCCCGGCGGCAGCGTCAGATAGCCCGGCACCAGCGTGCCATCGCCCGCAGGATAAGTGATCGCCTTTACCGGCGACAGTTTCACGGTCGCAAGCTGTTCGCGCGACAGCAAGAGCGGCCGCAGTTCCTTGGCGGCAGGTACATAGAGATAATAGGCGCCGGGATCGGTGTCGGATTCGGCGCGAACGATATAGCGGCTCTCGTCGGCCGACGCGTCGACGATCACCACGGGCTTCCCGCCCAGCGCCCGCGACAGCGAGTTCGTCATCTTCGCGATCGCGGGGTCGGTCATGACGGCGGTGCGCTGGTCGGTGGCATAGGACACGCCGACGATCCGACCGTTACGTCCGACGCGGACGATATCGTCGACGTCGACTTCGGGATGTTTGTAGATGGTCGTCGTCGTCCCGCTGCCATCGAGCGCCATCGCGACCACCGCCTGGCGGCCGTCGATCTTCTGGAAGCCATAGACGCGATCCGTCGCGGCATCGACCGCTGCCGGCCGGAATCCCTCTTCGGTCACGACGTCGCGCTGCGCGAGATATTGCCAGCTGCCGCCGGCTTTCGGCCGGAAGGAATAGCGAACGACCGGATCATATTGCCCGACGCTGCTTGTATAGCCCTGCGTCTCCATGATGCGGACATTGCCCTGCCCGTCCGACAGATAGTTCGTCGCATCACGGTTGGCCGATTCGACTCGGCGCGCCGTGCCGTTCACCGAATCCACCCGGTCGACGCCCAGCCCCTCTGCCTTTTTCGCGAGATTCGTACCGATGGCGGCCTCGGGAACATAGCTGCGCGTCATCAACAGCGACCCATTGTCGGTCGAAGACCAGTCGATCACATTGCCGCCGCGAAAATCGGCGTAGAGCGATCGATCACTGCGACGATTGCTGAGCAGGCGAAGATTGCCGCCCGTCGCGTCGACGGCAATGATATTGCTCGCCCCCATGATGTCGCCGGCCACCACATCGCGCTGGAAGGTCTGGCACGCAAGGCGGGCATTGGTCACCCAGCCGCACCAGCCGAGACTGCCGTCGGCGCCGCCGTCGCTCGACAGGATCACGCGCGGCTGCGCGCCTTCGGCCGTATCGACGATGAACAGCTGGCGCTTCTGCTTCGCACCCTGCCCGATGAAGGCAAGATGCTGACCATCGGGCGACAGGCTGACGTCGAGGATCGATTCGAGCGCGCCGAACCGCGCCGCGAGATCATTCTCCTGCGCCTGCGCTGCCGGGACAGCGGCAAGCGACGCCTGCAGGGCCAGCACCGACAGGCCCCGAACGAATAATTTATGCGAAACCAAGATATATTCCCCCGTTAGAATCTTATGGGGAATGACTGCCACCCGCACCGGAATTATCAAGCGTCTTTGGAACCTTATCGGCAGCTTCGCCTCTTGCGCTGCGCCTTGCATCGACGCGCGGCGGCTGGCACAAGCCCGGTCGCCCGCAAACGAAACCCCAAGGAATTCCATGCTTCGCTTCCCCCGAACCACCGCAGCCTTTGCGGTCCTCCTGTCCGTCGCGGCGTGCGGCGGTGCCGACAAGGCGGCCACCGCCGTCGCCCTGCCCGACGTCCAGTTCCCCGATCTGTCGCTGCAGACGCTGCAGGATGTCACCAGGGAACTGTCCTCCGACGCCTATGAGGGCCGCGCGCCCGGCACCGTGGGCGAGGAAAAGACGATCGCCTATCTGATCAAGCAATATGAGGCGGCGGGGCTGAAGCCCGGCAACAACGGCAAGTGGACGCAGGATGTCCCGCTGGTCGAGATCACGACGAAGAATGCAACCCCGCTGGCCTTCACCGGCGGCAAGGCGCCCGTCACGTTGCAATATGCGAAGGACTATGTCGCCTTCAGCTACCGCGTGCAGCCGAAGACCGAGATCAAGGACAGCGACGTCGTTTTCGTCGGCTATGGCATCAACGCGCCCGAAAAGGGCTGGAACGACTATGCCGGGCTCGACGTCAAGGGCAAGACCGTCATCATCCTCGTCAACGACCCCGACTGGCAGACAAAGGAAGCCAAGGGCGAATTCAACGGCCGCGCGATGACCTATTACGGCCGCTGGACCTATAAATATGAGGAAGCGGCGCGTCAGGGCGCCGCCGCCGCGCTGATCGTCCACGACACCGAACCCGCCGCCTATGGCTGGAACGTCGTCGAATCGAGCAACACCGGCGCCAATTATCTGGCCGAAAGCAAGGACGGCGGCGCCAAGGAAACCGCCGCGAACGGCTGGATCCAGCTCGGCAAGGCGAAGGAGCTGTTCGCGAGCGCGGGACAGGATTTCGAGGCGCTGCGCACCGCCGCCGCGAAAAAGGGCTTCAAGCCCGTCGCGCTGACGGGCGTGAAGGCCAACTTCAGCTTCGACAACGCGATCGCCAAGAAGATGTCGCATAACGTCATCGGCGTGCTGCCGGGCGCCAAGCGGCCCGACGAATATGTGCTCTATACCGGCCATTGGGACCATCTGGGCCGCTGCACGCCGGTGAACGGCGACGACATCTGCAACGGCGCGGTCGACAATGCGAGCGGCATCGCGGGTCTCGTCACGCTGGCACAGGCCTATAAAAAGGCCGGCGCGCCCGACCGCAGCATCGTGTTCCTCGCCGTCACGGCAGAAGAATCGGGTCTGCTCGGCTCCAAATATTATGCCGAAAACCCGATCTTCCCGCTCGGCCAGACGGTCGGCGGCGTGAATATGGACTCGCTCAATCCGAACGGCCCGGCGAAGGACATCGTCGTCGTCGGCCGCGGCAAGTCGCAGCTCGACAGCTATCTGGAAAAGATCGCCAAGGCCGCGAACATCGCGATCGTCGACGAACCGACCCCCGAAAAGGGCTTTTACTATCGGTCGGACCACTTCAGCTTCGCGAAGCTGGGCGTTCCCTTCTTCAACTTCGGCGCGGGCGACGATCTGGTCGATGGCGGCAAGGAAGCGGGCAAGAAGGCCGCGGAAGATTATGAGAAGAACCGCTATCACGCGCCGGGCGACGAATATGACGCGATCAAGAACTGGGACGGCATGCTCGCCGACCTGAAGCTCTTCTATGCCGCCGGCCGCATGCTCGCATCGACCGACGCGTGGCCGAACTGGAACGAAGGCGACGAGTTCCGCGCCGCGCGCGACAAGTCGCGCCCGGCGAAGTAGAGCTTCGTCATTGCGAGCGAAGCGAAGCAAGCCAGAGCGGTATAGGCAGCTCTGGATTGCCGCGTCGCTTCGCTCCTCGCCATGACGAGATAAAGGACAAGCGCCCATGACGCTCAAGATGCCCGCAGAATGGGCGCCGCATGAGGCGGTGTGGATCGGATTTCCGCACCTCGATGACGAATGGGCGGGCGCCATCAACGCGGCCCGCGCCGACGTCGCCGCCTTCGCGAACGCCGTTCATGATGGCGGCCGCGGCGAAGAGGTCCGGCTGGTCGTCAACGACGAACGGCAGGCGGAAATCGCCGCAAGCCTCGTCGACGCGGGCGTCCGCATCCTCGTCCAGCCGCTCGGCGATATCTGGCTGCGCGACACCGGGCCGATCATCGCCGGCATCGGCGCCACGCGGCGCGCGCGCAATTTCGAATTCAACTGGTGGGGCGAGAAATTCGTCATGCCGGGCGATCAGGAAGTGGGTGCGGCGCTCGCCGCCGGATCGGGCCTGCCCGTGGACGATCAGGACTGGGTGCTCGAAGGCGGCGCGATCGACGTCGACGGCAGCGGCCTCTGCGTCACGACCGAGGAATGCCTCCTTAACACCAACCGCAACCCGGTGCTGACGCGCGAGGATATCGCGGTGCGCCTGCACCAGTCGCTCGGCATCGACCGGCTGCTGTGGCTCGGCAACGGGCTGATCGGCGATCACACCGACGGCCATGTCGACAATCTCGCGCGCTTCGTCGGCGAAGGTCGCCTCGCGCTTCCCGTTGCCGCGGGCAACGATGACCCCAACGCCCATGTCTATGCCGACGCCCGCGCCCGCACCGCGGCGTTCGGCGGAATCGAGATCGTCGACCTGCCCTCGCCGGGCCGGGTCGAAATCGACGGCGAAATCGCGGCCGCGAGCTATATGAATTTCTACATCGGCAATACGGTCGTTGTCGTCCCGACCTATGGCGTGGCGAACGATCAGGCCGCGGTCGACATGCTTGCCGCGCTCTTCCCCGATCGCCGCGCCGTCGGCGTGCCCGCGCGCGGGATCATCGTCGGCGGCGGCAGCTTCCATTGCTCGAGCCAGCAGCTTCCGGCCTAGCATAAGGGGCGAAGCGCCCTATATTCCGGCTCGATTCTCGCGCCACCACGGACGAACCATGACCCGCACCATCACCGTCGCCGCGCTACAGCTCCGCCTGCCCGGCCCCCTCCAGCCCAATATCGACGCCGTAACGGCGCTCGTCGAGGAAGCGGCGGCAAAGGGCGCGCAAGTGATCCTGCCGCCCGAACTCTTCGAAGGCCCCTATTTCTGCCAGGTCGAGGAGGAAGAACTCTTCGCAACCGCGCGCCCGACCGCCGAGCATCCGAGCGTCATCGCGATGCAGGCGCTCGCTGCGAAGCTCAAGGTCGCGATCCCGACCAGCTTCTTCGAAAAGGACGGGCCGCATTATTACAACACGCTTGCGATGATCGGTCCCGATGGCGCGATTATGGGGACGTACCGCAAGAGCCACATTCCCGATGGCCCCGGCTATGAAGAAAAATATTATTTCCGCCCCGGCAATACGGGCTTCAAGGTCTGGGACGTGTTCGGGACGCGGATCGGCGTCGGCGTGTGCTGGGACCAATGGTATCCCGAATGCGCGCGCGCAATGGCGCTTATGGGGGCCGAGCTGCTCTTCTACCCGACCGCGATCGGCAGCGAACCCTATGATGCCGACCTCGACACCAGCCGCATGTGGCGCCGCGCGATGCAGGGCCATGCGGTGTCGAACTGCATGCCGGTGATCGCCGCCAATCGTATAGGCGCCGAGGGCGACGCGAACTTCTATGGCCACAGCTTCATCACCGACGAATGGGGCGACATGACGCAGGCGTTCGGCGCAAGCGAAACCGGCGTGCTGGTCGAAACGATCGACCTCGACCGCGCGGCGAAGCACCGCGCCGGCATGGGCTTCTTCCGCGACCGCCGGCCGCAGCTTTACGGGCGGCTGGTCGAGGACATCTGATTGCGACCAAGGGGGCGAGCGATGGAATTACCTGACGATATCTTCACCGAGCCCGAGGACGTCGATCCCGAAACGCTGAACAATCTCGGCCCGCTGCGCCGACTGGCCGGCATATGGGAGGGCCAGCGCGGCGTCGACGTCAATCCGAAGGCCGACGGCCCCGAAACGCGCAAATATTATGAGCGGATCGAGATGCAGCCGATCGACCCGCAGGCGAACGGCCCCCAGCTTTTCTATGGCCTGCGCTATCATGTTCATATCAATACGCGCGAAGAGGACATCACCTTTCACGACCAGGTCGGCTATTGGCTTTATGAGGCCGCGACCGGTCTGATCCTGCAGACGCTGGCGATCCCGCGCGGGCAGATCGCGATCGCGGCGGGCCACGCCAAGCCGGGCGACAGGAAACTGGTCCTGAAAGCCGAGCGCGGCCAGACCGAATACGGTATCTGCTCGACGACTTTCCTCGACCTCGCCTTTCGCACCGACAGCTACCAGCTGACGATCGATTTTCACGACGACGGGTCGTGGAGTTATGTCTCCGACACGATGCTGATGGTGAAGGGCCGTGACGAGCCTTTCCTTCACCGCGACCATAACCGGCTGAGCAAGATCGGCGAGCCCGATCTCAATCCCTGGGCGAAGATCGCCAAAGGCAGGGCATAACGATCAGCTCTGGAAGCGGCGGATGCTTTCAAGGTCGGCGCGGTCGAGCGGCTGGGTCAGCCACAAGCCACCACGCGTCCCGCGCGCCCAGCGGACGATCGCCTTGCGGTGAATGCCGCTGGCGAGGGCCAGGTCGACCTCCTTGCCGACCTCGAGCGCACCGTCGTGGACGAACCCGGCGCCGCTCTGCGACAGGTCGACGAGTTCGATGTCGCTCGTCCCCTCTTCGGTCGTGACCTTCGCCCGCGTGTGCACGGGCAAGCGCGGCTGGCGATAGCCGCTGGCACGCTGTTCGGCGGCGAGTTGCTTCAGCACGTCGGCGACATCGACTTCCCGGTCGAACTCGACGCCAAGTCGGCCGCCCTCCGACCACACGACCTTACCGCGGACGACGACGGCGTCCGACAGCGCGATTTCGAGCTTCTCGCCGACCTCAACCGGCACGTCGGCGGCGAGCATCATCCCGCGATCCGACATGTTGCGGACGCGCCACAGCCCGACGTCGCCGTCGCGCGTCACCTTTGCGATGCGCCAGACGGTGCGATAGCGATCGCCGCCGCGACGATCGGCGTCCGCTCCGGCGACCGGCTGGGACACGGCATTGGCAGCGATCGGTTTCTTCATGCCATCCTCATTCGGAATAGCGCCGGGAGAGCGGGAATAGGTCATCGTTATACTTCAGTACGCATGAATAACGCCACCATATGCATAGCGAAAATCTTCTTATTACTCAACGCCGTCGCGTCCCGCAGTTAACGGTTCATCAACGAGTTAACCTGATCCCACCGCGACATTGCCTGCCGAATATGAATAAAATCCCCAATTTGCTAAATTTAACGGCGCCAGAACGGCGGCATTAAGTGCAGAAATGGGTAAATGACGGCCGGTGCGGGCACTCGCCTCGACGCGGCGGGTCAGGCGGCAGCCAAAGCTCCGTGAAACACGACTTCTTCCATGGCCTGTCCCGCCCCCATCGCGACGCAGATCAGGGCGTCGGACGCGACCCGTACCGGCAGGCCCGTCCGCTTCGCAATGGCCTGGTCCATCCGGCCGAGCAGCGCGCCGCCACCGGTCAGCGTGATGCCGTCGTCGATGATGTCGGCCGACAGTTCGGGCGCGGTCTCCTCGAGCGCCGCCATCACCGCCATCAGGATCTGGCCGACGGGTTCGGTGAGCGCTTCGGCGATTTCCGCCTCCGACACGGTGATTTCGGACGGACGGCCGCTGACCAGATCGCGGCCCTTGACCGCCATCGCCATCCCCGCGCCCTCGGGCGGGAGCGCGCAACCGAGCAGCAGCTTGACGCGCTCGGCGGTCATTTCGCCGATCATCATATTGTGCTTGCGGCGGATGTAGGAGGCGATCATGTCGTCCATCTTGTCGCCGCCGACGCGCACCGAATTGCAATAGGCGACCCCGCTCAGCGACAGCACCGCGACCTCGGTCGTCCCGCCGCCGATATCGACGACCATTGTCCCGCGCGGCTCGGTGACGGGCAAGCCGGCGCCGATCGCGGCGGCAAGCGGTTCGTCGATCAGCCGCACGCTCGCCGCGCCGGCATTGGTCGCGGCATCGCGGATGGCGCGGCGCTCGACCGCGGTCGAGGCCGACGGCACGCAGACGACGATGTGGCTGCGCGAGCGGAGCGGCCCGGCGACGCCCACCGCCTTTTCGATGAAATGCTTGAGCATCTGCTCGGCAATGTCGATGTCGGCGATCACGCCATCGCGCAAGGGGCGCAGCGCCTGGATATTGGCGGGTGTCTTGCCCATCATCAGCTTCGCCTCGTCGCCGACCACCTTGACGCGGCGGACGCCGTCGCGCGTCTCCAGCGCGATGACCGACGGTTCGTTGAGCACGATCCCGCGGTCGCGGGCGTAGATGACGGTATTCACCGTCCCGAGGTCGATGGCGATATCATGCGCGGCCGATGAGAAGCGCCGGAACATATTCATAAGCGAGGCGACACCCTGTTGCTGGGGCGCGAAAAAGCGCCCGTAAGGGGCAGACCCGCCCCAAGGCCCCCGCCTCTAAACCCACGCATGTTGGCTGGCCGTCATGGCGTCAATTGTTACAGGAGGCGGCGCGCCCGATTCATGAGCCCGGCCGTTTTCCAGACCGGACGAGCGGTTCGTCGCACGACGAATGGAGGATTTGCGCGGCGGTTATGGTGCCCCTGGCCGGACTCGAACCAGCACTCCTTGCGGAACTCGATTTTGAGTGCGGCGAGACTTCCGTATAATGCTGATAACATTATATAATTCTTGGCACAACTGAAAACTGTGTAAGGTTTTGTGTAAGTCTAGCGTCTGCTTCGCGCCTGATTTCGGTCATTCGAGTTCGCCTCCGAGGCACCTACAAGCAGTCACTCGAATCGAAGGCCAATCTACCTAGCGTGGTCTCATTTGGATGATGTCGTCACATATGTTGGCGCATTGGTGGCACTCGGGCTGCCTCCAATTGTGATGACCTGACCGGGCACTGCGGCCCTAAACATGCCCTGAAATTCCGAAGCGAGCTCTCCTTCAAAATGCTGTGCCTCTCGCTCCAGAGCGGTGAGAAGCTTTGCTCGCAGTGCATGACCAATCTTCTCAGCAGGATTGATCGTCCGCTTTGCCGTGACGTGTGCGATCTGAGTGTTGAGCTTGTCGCGCTCAGACCTTGTGAGTCCCGATAGGTGCGCGGCTGCGTAGTTACCGCCCGTGAAGTCTTTTGCGTGCTTGCCCTGTTTGTTGTCGAAGAATTCGAGCAACTGACGCGCATGGATGCAAAAAGCCTCGATCAATGCGTTCCGCAGGACATAATCTTCAGGCGGAGATTTCAGTCTCGCGTCGGTCTCTCTGAGCATCCAAAGTTCGTAAGGAAGGTGTTCGCCTAGGATTTCTTCGTTGGTTGCCTGTTTTGGCTTTGCCATTTCCCTCGCTCCACCTTGCTGTTTCAGGATTTATGCCGCTGGCTTGAGAGGCCCAATGGCGAATTCATTCTCGCCAATATCGACCCCGAATTCGCAGCCCAGTCCGAGGGCGATGGCTTCGCCCTTTGGCTTTGCCATGGGATTGTGCAGGGCCGCGCATTCCTTGACCGGCGAGATCGGCTCACCGAAATGCAGCGGCGTGTAGGCGACCGCATGGATGTGCTGAAATTCAGGTCGCAGGAAGAAATCGCGATCGACCGGATTCTTGCCCTCTTGGTCGATCGTCGCCTTGAAGTGCCAGCCGCCATCCATCGGCGTGTCGGCATCGTCGCCTAGCCGCACCGTCACATATTGGGAGCCGATGGGCAGGAATGCCTTTGCGAAATCGGGAACAGGCCCGCCGATTTCCGGCGCAACAGGCGATTCCTGGCTGAGCCGAAATCCCGAGATCGCCACGACAATGTAATCGGCTGCCGAAATCTCGCCCGCATCGCAGTGATTGCGGATCGCCTCGGCCTTCGTGGCAAAGCCGCCTGTTAGTCTCCGCAGCGCCGCATCCTCGGTCTTGGCGTCGGTTGACCATGAAGTGTAGCCGTCGCCCTTTGTCTCGGTCCATGTATCCGGCGAATGCGGCTCGGGGGTCGTAATCTCGACTAGCAGGCGCCCCTCTCCCAGCTTGAAGGCGAGATCGAAGCCCGGCACCCGGCCTAGCGGCTCCCAGCCTGCATCGAGGAATGCAGCCGCGAAAAGCAGCTCGGATATGCGCTGGGGCGTCTCACGGCGGAAACGCGCTGGGAAATCGTCGTCTAGGAGCATCTGAGCGCGGTCGAATGTGGCCTCGCACCATGCCGCTATATCGGGCCGGAAATCAGTCTTGCCCAGATTTCGGAAATAGCGGTGATCCGTCTCAAGCTCAGTGCCGTCAAAGAGCGCCATCAGCCGCGCGCCCCTTCGCCGCAAATACCTCTCCGACCACGCCTGTCGAATGGCCCCACCATTTGCGGGCCTCGTCGGCATCGCGCCCGTGATTGATGATCTTCAACATGAGCCCCCAGCCACCATCAGGAGGCCGATTGGCGCCCCTCATCCTTTGAATGCCGAGCTGCACCTGCCCCCACCAATTGCGTGCGTCGAACATGGCGCGTCCGATTTCGCTCGCTAGGCGCAGGCAATTCTCTGCGGTGCTGTCGGTGGGATCGGTGAAAACAATGTCGGTGTAGCTGCCGAGGTAGATCTTGGCCGCACCGGCATCGCAGTCGAAAAAGTGCTTTTCGCATCCGACAGTCTCGGTCGGACCTGTGGCGCTGTTGATGGCCAGGATTAGAGCCTCGTATTCGGGCCAGTCCTGCAACTCGGGGATCGCAGCGATTGCCTCCGGGTTGCCCTTGGTCCCAACATAGCCGTGGTTCTGATTGCCATCGGGCCTGCGAGCCGGGCCATAGCCAATCGGGGGGCCCAAGCTCGAATCCAGATAGATCACGCGCGCCTCATCTTGGAAAAGCACATGATCCTCGCTGGCATTGTCGAAGTCGATCGCTTGCGCAGCCCATGCATCGCGCAGCAGCTCAAACGTGAGCGAGTCGGGCTGAGCCTCTTGAGGGGTTTGCTCGGTCATGGCCTCGATCAGTGCTGTCGACCCGCTGGCGAGTCAATTTCGCGTTTGGGGCGGGCTTCAATTTCGCCGATCTGACGCTGAAAGCTGCCATTCCGCTCCCGGCCATAACCATCGACATCGTCAAAGCAGTGCCGCGATATAAAAAGTTTGTATGACCGCACGTTAGAGAACATATTCGCCTAATGCTGACCTCGTTCCTAAAGTTGCAGTTGCTCCTTTTGGGAGCCGCTTTCGTTTCACTTATTGCGCAACCATGTTCGGCGGAGGAGCAGAACCGTCGGCCGCTCGAAACTTTGGGCCACGAAATTGTGGTACGCGAGTATCCCGTAGCCGATGGTGCATCCAGGGAAGATGTCGCCGAAAAGGCCGTGCGCGACGTGGTGGCCGCGCGTGGCAGAGCCTTGTTCCAAGAGGGTTCCCTCAAGGACGGGCAGGTCCGGCTCGTTTATCCCGATGCCCTGATCGTCGTATCGAACATATATTCGAACAACATTATTTGCCGGATCGAAGTGCCTACGTCGAATTTGCGCGGTGGGGTCGACACCTCTTTGGTCATTCCACTTGCCGCACGGGCATGCCGAGCCACCGAAGAACGTAGCTGGGGCGCCGCGGGCCATAATCGGCCGATGTCAATCGGTACGGATTTCTTGCCAGAGAACCCCAGCGCCGAAGTCCGAATCTATGCTACCGACGAACTGTCTGGATTATTTCCGATCCTTGTGCGTGATATCGAATTGCAGGCCGGTACGACGGCAAGCGTGGTGCGGGGAGAGGACTGGAGAGACAGCTACCAGCGCGAGGGCGCGATACAATGGCGCTATGCATGGTTTGCCAACGGCACAGTTCTGGTGGTCAGGCACTTAATTGCTAATCGTGACGTGCGCGGACGTGAACGCGTAGGGCTAACTTGCGCTGTTTTGGCACCAGCCTTGAAACTCGATATCCTAGATGGTGGGTCATTCTCGACCTGGTGCGACAGCCAAGAAAGCAGGCTAGGCCCCGGCCTTCCAGATTATGTGCGAGCAGTAGGCACCTATCGGCGGCAGTTGCCGCCGAAAAGAGACGGCGTACCCGCTCCCTATGGTGGTTTTCACATGGGAGCATTCCCTGTCGGGCTGACGCAAGAATTCTGGCGAAACGGGATCGTCCCTCAGTAGTTCGCGTAGCGGGAACAAGCCCCCGGGATGATTGCGCGTCGGATTACCGGTGGAATGTGGCCATATCCCCCGTGTACGCGATCCGTATTAGGGAC
>NZ_CATKOZ010000005.1:0-242541 GCF_949769135.1 Sphingopyxis sp. Geo25
TTTGCCTTCCTGCCGGGAAAATACGAGCGTTTCAGATGCGTATGCCCGCGCCGGGCGCCTTAGAAAAGGAGGCGCAGCGGCAGGCGATTTGGCTTGGGGATCGGAAATTGCGGGGTGAGCTTCAGAATCTTGATGTTTCGCTCTGTACCTCGTGGAAGGGAATCGCGTCCACGAAGCCTAAAGGAAAGATGTCGTTGGAGATTGCATGGTCAGCGCCGGATTTGGGCGCTGGCGCTGTTAAATGTGTTTCCAGTGTCAAGATTTCTTTAGACGGCGACGATCCTCGCATTTCTGATCGGCCCATGATTGTCGCTATTTTGGCTTCGTTGGCGAATGCGCGGCATTGCCTCGATGAAACCTAGCCGACTACAATAGATGTTCTACGGCGTTCCGCGCCGGGGTATTGGCAAGCCATGTGCTCCTGCGAGAGCTGGCGAATGGATTTCAGTGGCCGCTCGCCTCGACGTCGCTGTTCGAGGTCGGCAAGGTCGAACCCGACAAGATGAGCGGGCACGATGCGGTGCGCTTTACCTTCACCTATGCGGTCGAGGGCGACCAGCTTCCGCGCAAGGGGATCGCCAAGGCAGCGGTGGTAAAGGGTCAGCTCCATCTGGTCAGCTTCGTCGCGCCCTCGATCCACTATTTCGACCGCGATGCCGCGAAAGTGAACAAGCTGCTCGATACGCTGAAAATCTGACGCGCAGTCGGCGCTGTCAAATCTGACCGGGCGGCACTTCGCTCGGCCCGCGTCCCGGTTCGTCCACATCGCCGCCACCGGGCCCGCCGGGGATTTCCTGCGGCTGCCCCGCCGGGTCTTCCAGCGGCGTCGGCTGTACCGGCTGTTCGGGCGGCGCCTGTGGTTCGATCGTATCGGGCTTCGGCTTCGGAAGCGGGTCGGCGCCGGTCGTCATGATGATTCTCCTCGATTCCCCAACGAACCGGCGCGGCGCATGTTCCGCCTCGCGCATTCGGGCGGAAAAGGGGGCTTTCCGGCCTTGCCCTCGGCCGCGTGTCTGCTATAGCCCCGCGCGGCCCGCACGGGCGTGCGCGGCAGCGCGCGATGTCGTGCACCCCGGCCGAAAGCTCCTGCGGGCGTGGCGGAATTGGTAGACGCGCTGGTTTTAGGTACCAGTATCGCAAGATGTGGGGGTTCGAGTCCCTTCGCCCGCACCACCTTCGCGAGCAGCAGGCCGGGAATGGGGAACTTCGTCTGTCAGGCGGGGTTCGATACGAGATTTTGAGCAAGGATAAGACCAAGGCAATGAAGACCGTCGAAACGCTGAACGAAGGCCTGAAGCGCGAATATCGCCTGACCATCACCGCGAAGGATATCGACGCGCGCGTCGATGAGGAAGTGAAGGCTGTCGCGCCGACCGTGCGGATGCCCGGCTTCCGCCCCGGCAAGGTTCCGCCGAACCTGATCCGCAAGATGCATGGCGAGGCGCTGTCGGCCGATGCGCTCAACAAGGCGATCGATCAGGGCGTCAAGGACCTGATCGCGAAGGAAAAGCTGCGCCCGGCGATCCAGCCCGGCGTGACGCTCGCCGACGACTATGAGCGCGGCAAGGATGCCGAACTGACCGTTGCGCTCGAGGTGCTGCCCGAGATTGCGGCCCCGTCGGTCGACGGGTTGAAGCTCGAGCGTCTGACCGTTCCCGCCGACGACGCGGCGGTGATGGCGAAGATCGAGGAATTCGCAGCGCAGATGAAGCGCTTCGAGGAAGCTCCGAAGACGAAGAAGGCCGCGACCGGCGACCAGGTCATCATCGACTTCGCGGGCAGCGTCGACGGCGTCGCGTTCGACGGCGGCACGGGCGAGGACATGGCGGTCGAGATCGGCTCGGGCCAGCTCATCCCCGGCTTCGAGGACCAGCTCGTCGGCGCGAAGGTTGGCGACGAAAAGACGATCAAGGTGACCTTCCCCGAAGATTATCCGGTCGAGAATCTGAAGGGCCAGCCCGCCGAATTCGCGATCACCGTCAAGGAAGTGAAGGTTCCGGCCGCGTCGAAGATCGACGACGAGTTCGCGAAGTCGCTGGGCCTCGAAAGCCTCGACAAGCTGAAAGAGCTGATGAAGGACCAGGTCGAGCAGGAGCTCAATGGCCTGACGCGCACCTATATGAAGCGCAAGCTGCTCGACCAGCTCGCCGCCGCGCACGACTTCGACGTGCCGCCGACGATGGTCGAGGCCGAATTCGCCCAGATCTGGCAGCAGCTCGAGCATGAGGCGAGCCACGAAGCCGATCCCGAGGCGGCGAAGGCCGAACTCGAAAAGGATCGCGACGAATATCATGCGATCGCGGTGCGCCGCGTCCGTCTGGGCCTGCTGCTCTCCGAGATCGGCCAGGCGCACGGCGTGCAGGTGTCGAACCAGGAAATGCAGCGCCTGATCATGCAGGCGGCGCAGCAGTATCGACCCGAGGACCGCCAGCGTTTCGTCGAATATGTCCAGCAGGACGCGCTTGCCGCCGCGCAGCTTCGCGCCCCGCTGTATGAGGACAAGGTCGTCGACTTCCTGTTCGAGAAGGCCGAGATCAGCGACCGCGAAACCACCCGCGAGGAGCTGGAAGCCGCGATCGAAGCCGATGATGACGGTCACGTTCATGGCCCGGGCTGCGGCCACGAACATCACGACCACGATCACAAGCCCGCCAAGAAGGCGGCCGCGAAGAAGCCGGCCGCCAAGAAGGAAGCGGTGAAGGAAGAGGCCAAGGCCGAAGAAGCGCCCGCCAAGAAGGCTCCGGCGAAGAAAGCCGCGGCTCCGAAGGCCGAGGCCGAGGAAAAGCCCGCCGCCGCGAAGAAGGCGCCGGCCAAGAAACCGGCAGCGAAGAAGGCGGCTCCGGCCGAGTAAGCTTCGCACTTGATGAATGAAAAAGGCCGGGTGGAGCGATCCATCCGGCCTTTTTATTAGCTCTCTGGTAGAGCGCCGGACGACTGGCTGTTTTGGGGTGGCGAGCGGACGTTTGGCCACCCACCTTCGTCATCCCGGACTTGATCCGGGATCCACGGCGGCGGCGAAGTCATGGACCCCGGATCAAGTCCGGGGTGACGAAGAAGGAGTTATCCTCCCTGTCGCGAAGCAATGGGAGGGGGACCGCCGCCGCAGGCGGTGGTGGAGGGGCCGCAACGGCGGCGCAAAAGCCCCTCCGTCAGCGCTTCGCGCTGCCACCTCCCCATGCCTGCGGCACAGGGAGGATAAATGTCCACCTCCGGCCGAAAGCTGTCACCCGTCGTTAGGCCATTGTCCAAGGTCAAAGCCCGCGCGTCCAGTATTGCAGCCGGTGCGGCTGCTCTTCCGCGCTCCCGACTGTCTTCCAGTCGAAGGTAGCCGTCACGCCTGCCAGCGGGGCGTAGCCGCGGCTGCGCCAGAAGGCGTCGAGGGGACGGTGGTCGGCGGGGCGCATGGGATGGTCTTCGGCGCGGATGACGCTGCAGAAGGCGGCATGCGATGCGCCGTGCGCGCGGGCCTGCGCCTCGCGATGGTCGAAGAAGGCGTGGCCGATGCCTTCGCCCCGATATTCGCCGAGCAGGACGGATTCGCCGAAGTAAAAGGTGCGGCCGATATCGAATCCTGCCGCCGCGAGCGGGTCGCGCCACGCCGGGTCCTGCGCGGCAAGCGGCGCGGCAGTGGCGGCGCCGACGATGTCCGTGCCGTCGCGCGCGACCACGACGACCGCGCCCTCGGCTGCGGCAAAATGAGCGAGGTAATCGGCCTCATAGGCCGCATCGCCATCGTAGAGATAGGGGAAGTCACGAAATACCGCGATGCGCAGCCGGGCGAGGGCAGGGATGACCCCGGCCAATTCCGCGCCCGTAACCGCCGCAACCGCGAGCGTCACGCGCCGACCTGCCTCAGCCAGTCCTGCAAGTTGTAATAGGTCGTCACGCGGTCGATCAGGCCGTCGGCGTTGACCGACAGAAAGGCGCCGCCGGGAAGGCGGTAGGTCTGGCCATTTGCCTCGGGCAGGCCCTCGTCGGTAGCGAGATAGGTGCCGTTCACGATGAACTCCGCGGCGGCGCGATTGCCTTCGACAAAGATCACCATGTCGGTGAGTTGCTCGCGGTAGCAGCGCGTCATATGCGCGTTGAATTCCGCGAACAGAGCCTTGCCGTGGCGCGGTTCGCCCTGGTTGACGTCATGACGCATATCATCGGCGACGAGCGCGAGCATCGCGTCGGTATCGCCGGCATTGAACGCAGCGTAGTAAGCGGTGACGATGTCGCGGGTGGTCATTCCATGGCGTCCTTGAAGAGATGATCAGATCACATCCATATTGTAGCAGTGCCAGCTGAAGATCGCCGCGGCGCCGCGGTGCGGGCGCCACGGCTCGGCGAGTTCGCGCACGGCCTTTTCGCCCGGTCGCTCGCCGAGCTGGAGGATGCGGCCGACGGCCTCCTGCACCGCAAGATCGCCCGCGGGCCAGATGTCAGGGCGCCCTTCGGCGAAAAGCAGATAGATTTCGGCCGACCAGCGGCCGATCCCCTTGACCTTGGTCAGCAATGCGATCGCCTCCTCGTCATCGGCGGGCAGGGCGTCGAATTTCAGTTCGCCGTCGATCACGAGCTGTGCGAGGCTTTTCGCATAGCCCTGTTTCTGCGCCGACAGGCCGCAGGCACGCAGCGCGTCGAATTCGGCGGCCGCCATCACCTCGGCCGGGCATCCTTCGCCGAACCCGGCCTCGAGCTTGTTCCAGATCGAATTCGCCGCCGCGACACTCACCTGCTGGCCGACGATAGTGCGCAGGAGAGTCGTGTATCCCGGTTCGCGGATGCGCGGTTCGGGATAGCCCGCATGGCCGAGCGCACGCGCGAAATTGGCGTCGCGTTCCGCCAGCGCGTCGATTCCCGCGTTCAGTTGCCGCTGGCTGAGGCCCATCGCATATTCTCCATTTGTTCTTGCCGCCGCTGATAGCAACGCTTGATTTGCCGCGCAACGCACGACATAGCGCCTGCGACAAGAAACCGATGGGGACTAGCATGGCCAAGCTGATTGTCGTGACGCGTGACGGGACCGAGCATGAGATCGAGGGCGACACCAGCCTGACCGTGATGGAGAATATCCGCGACGCAGGCTTCGACGAGCTGCTGGCGCTGTGCGGCGGTTGTTGTTCGTGCGCGACGTGCCATGTGCACATCGAGGGCGGCGACAAGAGCGCGATCCCCGCGATGAGCGAGGACGAGAACGACCTGCTCGATTCGACGACCGATCGCGACGACAATTCGCGCCTGTCGTGCCAGATTCCGTTCAGCGACGCGCTCGACGGCCTTCGCGTGCGGATCGCCGCCGAGGACTGAGCCTTACCGGCCCGACGTCGCGACCGCGTAGAGCGCGATTGCCGCGGCGTTCGAGATATTGAGGCTCTCCATCCGCGGCGAGATGGGGAGCTTCGCCAGCACGTCGCAATGCTCCATCACATTGTGGCGCATGCCGTCGCCTTCCGACCCCAGCACCAGCGCGACCTTGCTGCCGTCGAGCGTCGAACCCAGAGTCGTTTCGGTGTCGCCTGTCAGCCCGATGCGCCAATATTGCGCCTCGGCGATCTCCTCCAGCGCGCGCGACAGGTTGACGACGCGCACCCACGGTACGGTTTCGAGCGCGCCCGACGCCGAGCGCGCGATGACGCCGCTTTCGGGCGGGCTGTGACGATCCTGTGTGATGATCGCCGCGGCATCGAAAGCGGCGGCCGAGCGCAGCACCGCACCGATATTGTGCGGGTCGGTGACCTGGTCGAGGACGACGAGCGGCCGCGTACTTCCCGCGTCGACCTCGTCCTGGAGCAGGTCGCCGAGGTAGATTTCTTCGAGCGGATCGACCTCGATCACGAGGCCCTGGTGCGGGGCATCGCGCGCGACGAGTCGCGCCAGGTCGGCGACGTCGGCGTAGCTGATCGGAATCACCGGCGGCAGGTCGAGCTGGCCCAACGCTTCGCGCGTGCCCCAGATGCGTTTTACGGTGCGCTCCGGGTTGGCGAGCGCGGCGAGAACGGCGTGGCGTCCCCAGAAACGGATGGCCTGGCCGCGCTGGCCCGAGCCCTGCGGGCGGCGGTGACGGGAAAATTGTCTCATGGCCGCGCCTTTCCCATGACTGCCATTGACAGGCAAGTCTCGTTTCGCCATTGGGCCTCTTCCCAAAGCGGGCCCCAATGGACAGGTGGCCGAGTGGTTAAAGGCAGCAGACTGTAAATCTGCCCGGGTTTCCGTACGCTGGTTCGAATCCAGCCCTGTCCACCACCCTCTGGTCCGAGGGCATCTCCTAAAATCGATGAAAGCCCCAGAAAATCTGGCGTATAATCGTATTGGTCGGCTCCCAATATCCCATTTCCTTCCACCGCAGCCAGCAAGAAGTGTGGGGGGATGTGGGGGTAAATTTCTCGGGCCTTCAAAGTTAGCCTCCCGAGTGTGGAGGAAAATATGAGGGTTAATCTATGAAGAAGCTGACGGCTTTGGCGATCAAGACAGCTATGGGCCATCCTGGCATATATCAGGACGGCGACGGACTGTTCCTGAAGGTGGACAAGCAGGGCGGGGCTTGTTGGCTTTTACGCCCGCAACGCGACGGCAAGCGGCAGGACCAGCGTCAGTGTTCGCCGGTCTTCCGCAGGAGACCATGCTGAGTTCGCTGGCATGAGGATCTAGAACAACCTTCGATGTATCTGGAACGTTGTTCTAGGAGCTGCGATGAGTCGGTATTCAGACATCTTGAAGGCAGCGCGATCCGGCTGGCGGTCGAGGCTGGCTTCTAGGCAACCGCTCTACCTTCCCTTTGAGACACGTGGGATATTCTGCCGCCGCCCCTTAAGGGTTCCGTCACCTGGGTGGGTCCAGTAGCCGGAAGGAGAGGCATTTGGGCGGCAAGCGGGCATTGGTGATCGGGAGCGGCGGTGGTATCGGCGCCGCGCTTGTCGATCGGCTGGTCGCATCGGGTCGATTTAACCGCATCTATGCCGGGAACAGGCGGCCCCATTCGTGCCATCATCCCAATGTGACAAGGCTGACGATCGATATATTGGACGACGCCACGCTTGCCGGGGCAGGTCGTCAAATCGCCCGGGATGGCGCCCTCGACCTTGTGATCGTGGCGACGGGGCTCCTGCACCGCGGAACGGACATCCGCCCTGAAAAGAGCCTTCGGCAGCTCGACGCCTCGGTGATGGCCGAGGTCTTTGCGGTCAACAGCATCGGGCCCGCGCTCGTCGCAAAGCATATTCTTCCTCTGCTGGCCCGGAGGCAACGGGCGGTCGCCATATTTCTTTCTGCGCGCGTTGGTTCGATTGCGGACAACAGGCTTGGCGGATGGCATAGCTACCGGGCCTCCAAGGCGGCACTCAATGCCTTGGTTCGCTGCTTCGCAATAGAACTCGCCCGCAACAGTCCGGATGCGATCGTCGCGGCACTGCACCCGGGAACTGTGGACACGCCGCTCTCGGAGCCATTTCAGGCGCGAATAGCTGGATCATCGCTCTTTAGTGCGGATCACAGTGCGGCAAGCATTCTGGCCGTCATTGACCAGCTAGCGCCGACGGATAGCGGGGGTTTCTTTGGCTGGGATGGAAGGCCCATCCCGTTTTGACCGTTTCGAGACCTCCCAAGTCTCTGGCTGTCCGCTTTACCGAAGATCGTGCGAGAAGCAGTCCGACCGGAAGCGGCCATTCGCTGTCTCAGCTAACAAGCTCGTTGGCCGGCGCTGTGATGTCGATCGTAAGGCCCGTCGGCAGAAAATGGCGGTCGACCTTGCTGCGTCCGCCGAGCCCCCGATCGATGAGGCGCGTGCCAAATCCCTTACGCTCCGTCGGCGTCGATGGCGGTCCGCCTGTTTCGTGCCAATGAAAGTGCAGCGTGTCGGCGTCAATGCGCCAGCCGAGCCTCACTGAGCCCTCCGGAACCGAAAGCGCGCCATATTTAATCGCGTTGGTGGCAAGTTCGTGGAGCATCAGCGAGAGCGCCACGGCTGTTCGCGACCCGATGCGCATGTCGGGGCCATCGATCGCGACGCGGCTGCCCGCATCATGCGGTTCGACGGAGGCGCGGATGACCTCGGCGAGCGAAGCACCCGTCCAGTCGCGGCGGAGCAGCACGTCATGCGCATGGCCGAGTGCGGCAAGGCGTTCGTTGAAGGCAGCCAACGCTGGCCCTTCGCTATGGTCGCGCAACGTCTGCGATGCGATTGCCTGCACCATCGCGAGCGTATTCTTGAGGCGATGGCCGAGCTCCTGATTGACCAGAGCAAGATCATTCTGTGCACGGACCATCGCCGTCGTCTCGACCACCGTGTCGAGCATGCCGGCAACGCTGCCATCGGCGCGGCGCAGCGGGCTGTAGCAGAAGGTGAACCAGGCCTCTTCCGGCGCTCCCGAGCGCTCGATCGTCAGCGGCAGATTCTCGATATATGTGTTCTCGCCCGCAAACGCGCGCTCGGTATACCCCCGGATATGGTCCCACGCTTCAGACCAGATATCGGGCCATGCACGACCAAGCGCATCGGGCTTCTGGCCAAGAATAGGAACAAAGGCATCATTATAGATTGTCGTTAAATCGTATCCCCAGACGACCGCCTTGGGAAAGCTTGAATCGAGGATTTGGCGTACGATGATCGTCAGTTCGTTCGGCCAGGCATGGCGAGGTCCGAGAGGCGTCGCCGACCAGTCGAAGGCTTCTATGCGCTCGGCCATCGATGGCGGGACAATCGTTAGAATGGGGAGTGCGTCGAGCGCCGCAACCGGCATTGCCCCAGGAGCCATCAGATCGTGTGAATAGTCTTTGTGCATGGCGCGATCCCGTCGAAGCAAGCGGGAGCGCGCAGTCTCTCAGTCAGACGGATGCTCATTCACTGGTTCTCGTCCAATGCCGTATCTGTAGCAAGATTTTGAGATTCTCCCAACGGCAAATGGAACGCGACCGAGCTCGACGCCGCGAGCTTTGCGGCGTCTTCGATACCCGATTGAGGCCTTCGCCAGCCAAATGCTTATCGGAGCGCTGCCGCCGAAAGCGCTCTGCAATTGACCGAACCCGGCTTGGGGCGCGGCGCATCGGCGTCGGGGTCCTTGCGCAGGCCCAGCGCGGTTCCGATCGAGCGCCCGACCGCGCCGAGCAATCCGCCCGACTTGCCGCGTTTGCCCGCGGGTGCGAAGCTGATCTCGGGCTTCGACAGGGTACCCTCGACCTTCAGCGGATCGACCAGCTTGAGGCCGGGCTTCTGGCTGGCCGCGCCGGTCATCGACAGCGCGACCGTCTCGCCGTCGAGATTGATCAGGCCGCGGCCCGTCGCGCGCGATATTGCGGTGTCGATGATGAGCGGGGCGGGGGTCAGCTTGCCGCCCTTCGCGCTGAAGGCGAGGATCGCGCAGCGTATCGGCGTCATCTCGTCGTCGTCGCCGAGCTTCTGGCCGATCGCGCCGCCAAGATCCTGTCCGATGACATAGGCGGCAGCGCTATTCATGGCCCCCGCGTTAGCGACAAAGGCGATCGTGCCGCTGCCGCCTGCGAAAGCCTCGCGGATGGTGTCGCCGCGACCGGTGATGCGGACGAGCCCGCGAACGGGACCGCGGATCACCTCGGGCTGACCGATGAAAGCGTCGAACGATGCACCCTCAATGCGAAGTTCGGTCGTGAGGATCGGCACGGGATGTCGAGAATCGACCTTGACCCAACCGGTCATTTTTCCGCGTTCGAGTCCGGCGACGGCATTGTCGAGGCGAAGCACGCGGCGGTCGAGGCTGAGCGTTCCAGTAAGGCTCCGGAACACCGAGCCGCCCTTGATCAGCAGGCGGGCGATCGAGACGCGGATGGTTCCGTCCGTCGGTCCCATCTTCGAAAGATTGATGCGCGTGTCGGGGATAATGCGCGGGCCGATGCGTGCTTCTTTTGCGCGCGCCGCCGCGAGGCCCGCATCGTCGGCGAGATCGTCGAAGTCGAGTTCCGGCGCATCGATCGTCCCGTCGATCCTGGTGCGGCCGCTGCGCTTGACCACCGTCGCTTTGGCGCGGATCGTTGAGCGACCGATGCGGCCCTGCAGCCGGTCGATGAACCAGTCTTCGCCCTTGCGGCGGACATCGCCATCGAGCGCGATCGCCTGCGTCCCGAACAGCCCGGCCTCGATGATATGGTCGAGCTCCTTGAGGCTGGTTCCGCGTGCGGACATCTTCATTGTCATCGCCGAAACGTCGAGCGGCGCGGCCATGCTTCCGGTAGCCTGGACATCGAGGAGGGGGGAAGACAGGCGGGCGGTGAAGGGCCAGCCGGTGGCAGTGATCGATGGACCGCCGCCGTCGGCCCGTAGCGTCGCGGCGGCGCCGTTGAAACTGCCGCTTGCCGCGATCCTCACGCCCTTGCGATCGTCGGCCTCGATTGTTCCGGCGATATCGAGCCGTCGCTTTTTGTCCTTCAGCGTGAAGCGACTGTTCCGGATGCGGATTTCGGCAATGCGGAGCGGTTCGCTCGCTTCGCCCCCCCCGTCGGCGGGGCCGCCCCAATTGCTGTTGCCCTTTGCATCGCGGACGAGCGCCAGATCGAGCCCGTCGATGTCGAGCGTGCGCGGTGTGGCATCACCCGTCAGGAGGGAGAAGATGGACACGCGGGCGCTGGCGCGCTCGACCTTCACCATGTCGCCCGGACCCGCCCACTTCGGCTGGCCGATGCGAAGATCGCGCACGGTGACGAGGGGCGTGAAGGAAAGCAGACCGTCGCGTTCAAGCGCGCCGAGTTCCACCGCCGCACCGAACTGGTTCGACAGACTGCGTTCGGCTGCGCCGCGGAGCAGCCCGACCGGGAATGCGCCGAGGAGCAGGACTGCGGACAGGAGCAGACCGCTTATGGCAGCAAGCGCGATCTTCACCTTGCGCGGCAGAGCGTTGGTTAGAGCCTTGGTTCGTTCGGCAAGGGCGCTCCAATGGGCTTTCATGCTGCGATCTCCGCCGAGCCGGTAATCGGCGACGACACCGGCTTCGCGGGACCTTCGGGTGGGACGAAGGTCCAGATGACGTCGTCGACTTCAACGGCGGGCCGTCGGTCGCTCGAGAAGATGACGAGATCGCCCGACGCCTTGGCGACGGCGAGGCTGTCGCCGCCATTCGCCTTCATGCGCACCACGAAATCCTCATAGGTGAACTTCTCGGTGATCCGCGTCCGCCCGAAGGTCCAGCTTGCCTGAAGGCGGTCGAGTAGCTCCTCGATCGAGGTGCCGGCGAGCGTGAAGATGCGGCCTCGGCGCAAGCCCTTGAGGCGCGATTGGCCGCCGGTGCGGCTGACGCGATCGGCCCCGATCTCGGGCGCCAGCTCGCTGCACACAAGCGCGTTGTAGCTGTCGCTACCGGTGGCGGCGATCAGCTGGCGATATTGACCGAGCTCGATCTCGTCCTCATGTGCCTCGTCGAGGATATTGCCATGATGGACGGGAATCTCGACGCGCCTCGCGCGCCGGAGCGCGAGCTTGTCCTCGTCGGCGATCAGCACTTCGCGGTCCTGGCTCTTCATGAACTCGGCGAAGGCGATCGTCCAGCTGTTGGCGCCGACGAGAAGAACGCCGTTGCCCTTACCGCGGTCGAGGTCGAGCAAGCGGGCGACGGCGGCGGCGGTGAAGCCGTGTGCGAAGATGGTGACGATCACGACGCCGAACCCCAGAGGCACGAGCGCCTCGGCGCCGGGCACGCCATAGTCGGTGAGGCGCAGCGCGAACAAACCGGTCACGGCCACCGCGACGATGCCCCGCGGCGCGATCCATGCGACAAACAGCCTTTCCTGGATCGGAATGCGCGTGAAGAGCAGCGCGGTCATGATCGTGAGCGGGCGCACCACGAACAGGAGAAGGAACAGGAATAGGATGAAACGCAGCTCGAAGTTTTGCACCACCTGCCAGTCGAGCGTCGCCGACAGGATGATGAAGACGCCCGACACGAGAAGGATGGTCAGATCCTCCTTGAACCGGCGAAGCATGTGGCTCGAATAGGTTTCGCGGTTTGCCATCACCACTCCCATCACGGTGACGGTGATGAGCCCAGTCTCGTGCATCACGAGGTCGGAAAGCACGAACACTGCGATAACCGAGGTCAGGAGGATCGGCGCTTTCAGATATTCGGGAATCCAGCCGCGCAGATAGGCGGTGGTGAGCGCGAAGCCGGCGGCGATGCCGATTAGGATCGCCAGCGCACTTGCGGCAACGACATCGGCGACGACCGTGGTCGCGCTCGCGCCGCCGCCGTGCGTGATATAGGCGTAGACGCCGACCGCGATCAGCGCCCCGATCGGGTCGTTCACGATCGCTTCCCATTTGAGCATATGCTTGACGCGCGGCGGAATGTTGAGCGAGCGCAGCAGCGGCGAGATCACCGTGGGGCCGGTGACGACCATGACGCCGCCAAACAGCGCGGCGAGCTCGAGCGGCAGGCCGGCGCCGTAATAGGCCGCGGCGGTCCCCAGCGCCCAGCCGAGCGGCACGCCGATGAAGACGAGCATCAAGACGGCCGTACCCGCTTGTCTCAGCTCGCGGAACCTGAGGCTGAGACCGCCCTCGAACAGGATCACCGCTACCGCGAGCTTGATGATCGGTTCGCGCAGCGCGCCAAAATCGCGCTCGGGATCGATGAGCCCAAGAACGGGGCCGGCGATGATCCCCGCGATTAGCATCAGCGCGATCGCAGGGCGACCCGTCCGCCATGCAATCCACTGCGCACCGAGGCCGATGATGCCGATGAGGGCGATTTTGACGAGCAGCGAGTCAATGGCAAACATATGGGGGGATATGCGGCAGGCGAACCGTTGGTTCCCAGCGTGGGTCAGATATGTCGATCGATGGCATCACGTTCGTGGGCGGAGATCGATTATCGGCAGGATGATCCCGAAACAGACGAACGGCGGCGCGGCGGCGGAACCAAACGTCGGGATTCAACGTTATCCGTCCATCAGAACAAGTAAGGGGGCAGCGCAGTCGCTGCCCCGGCGCGCGCATCGGGTCATCCGGAATCGCGCCCTGAAAGAAGGAGAAGATCATGTTTCGCTGGGCTATCATTTTTGCCGTAATCGCGCTCGTCGCGGCGCTTCTGGGTTTCGGCGGCATCGCCGGCCTTTCGGCGGAGTTCGCCAAGATCCTGTTGATCATCGCCGCAGTGCTGTTCGTCGTTGCTCTCGTGTTTGGGCGCGGTCGCCGGACGCTTCCCTGATCCTCCCCGAGCGTGTGGCACGCGCTCATAACTTTGACCGGCGGCTCATCCTTACGGGCCGCCGGCAATTTTCGGCAGGGATGCTCTGAAGGACATAAATGCGAGCTTCGGCGGCTATCCGGTCGCGACTGACGGCCGCTATCCGATCGGGCGCGGGCTGGCTCTGATCAATGAGTCCTGACCCTAGAAAACCTGGGGCGATATGCCCTCTTCGCCCCTCGCGTCCGAGCAAATCCGCTTGCAGCCGGACCATAGTGTGTGGAGGAGTGGGGGAGGATAGGCTTTCCCCCGCACAGTGCTTCCCCCAATTCCGACGAGATAATCTGGGGGTAAATCCCGCGGGGGGACTCACAGCGGTCGCGGTCAAGGTCGCATTGGCGAATCCCGGCTCGCACCAAATTGGCGAGCGGCTGTTCTTGAAAATGGGACTAGCTCGGCCAGCTTGTGGCGGGCGCGAACCGCGCCGTGGAGGCGCAAGGCCGTGGCGGCGGCGCCGAAGGCAGGATAGCCTAATCCGGCCGGGCATTCACGCCGCGCGGCCGCATCGAGGCATTCAGGCGCCTGTGGCCGGCTGGCGCAAACAGCCGCGAGCCGGCCCGGGAGACGGCGCGATCGACGAGCGCGATCGCGCCTTTTGTATCAGCCCGGCATAAGGACGCCGTCGATCACGTGGATCACGCCGTTCGACTGGAGTACATCAGCAGGGCCGATCTTTGCCTTGCCGCCCTTGGCATCGCCGACATACCAGGCGCCGTCCTGCTGCCAGATGGTGAGCTTTCCACCTTGGACGGTGGTCAGGACGGCCTTTCCGCCATTGGCCTGTGCCTGCGCCGCAAGGTCCGCGGCGGTAAGACGGCCGGGAACGACATGATAGGTGAGCACGCCGGTCAGGGTTGCCTTGTTCTCGGGCTTCAGCAGGGTATCGACCGTGCCTGCCGGCAATTTGCCAAAAGCGGCGTTGGTCGGCGCGAATACCGTGAAGGGTCCCGGCGACGCGAGCGTGTCGACAAGGCCGGCCGCCTTAACGGCGGCGACGAGCGTCGTGTGGTCCTTCGAGGCGGAGGCATTCTCCACGATATTCTTCGTTTCGTACATGGCCGCGCCGCCGACTGCGGGGTTCTTGGCGGCGGCGGTACCGGCGGTGATGGTCATGCTCGCGGCCGCGATCGAAAACGCAATGCGGGAAATGGACATATGTCGTTCCTTTGCAAACCGTCCCTGGGGGGAAGGGGACACCGCCTGTCTACGTTCCCGTGGCTGTGGCGGCGACATGTCCTTTCGGGCGGGGGATGCATTAAAGGGCAGATTGCGCCAGCATAGGGTGGGCGGAATAATCCGACGATGGCCGAACCTATTCTCTCCGTCTCCCGGATGCAGGAAACGCTTGGTTACGCCGGCCTGCTTCCCCCCGCCGCATGCCTGCTGTTGCCGCTGGCGTGCGGCCTGGACTATTACTGGACCGCGCTCGCTCTTCTTTATTTCTATCTCGCCTCGATCCTCTCCTTTCTCGGCGGCCTCTGGTGGGGTTTGGCATCGTCCCGGCCGTCGGCGCCGCGCTGGACCCCCGTAGCAGCGGTGCTGCCCTCGCTTGCCGTTTGGGCGAGTTTCTTGCCTTGGCTTGTCGGCTGGTCGTGGCCGAAGCCCTCGCTCGCGGTGCTGTCGCTTGCCCTCATCCTGTCGCCGCTCGTCGATCGGGCCATCGTCGGCGGGCATGCCGGTGCGACCGATTGGAACAGGTTGCGATGGCGCCTTTCGATCGGCCTCGGCGTTTCGGGGCTCGCCTTCGCTTTCATCTAGCGTGTTCCGGCCTCGCCATCGTCCCCGGGAACCGCAATTCTCTGGCGGGAGCGGCTCGCATTGGCGGCGCGCGTTCCGGATGCGAGTGGGCCGGAACCTATCAGCGCGGCAACGGCGCGGCGCATATCCGGATCATCCCTGAAGCGGCCGAGCATGATGCGTGTGGTCACCGCGAGGTCGGTCGCGGGCATGCCGGTGACCAAATCGACATGTCTGGTTTCCATGATCACCGCGACACCCGCTGGCGACAGCCGGTCCCAAATCGCTTCCGCGAAGTCCGCGGTGAGCTGCTCCTGCGTCTGAAGGCGCCGGGCAAGAATGGCCAGGGCATGCCGGATCGCGGAGGCTTCTGCGATCATCGCATCGGGCAGATAGGCGACCGTCGCCACACCGGTCACCAGAGCAAGATCGGTTTCCCGGACTGTGTCGAAGGGAGTATTTCGCAAGACTATCATTTCCGGGGCCCCGGACTCTTCGCTTGCTCTTGGCCTGACATCGAACATCACGCCTTCCCTGTGTCCCGAAAGGGCCGAGCGCAAGGATCGAGCGACCGTGCCCGGCGTCTCGCGCAAGCCCTCCCGGTCGGGGTTCTCCCCGATCCAGCGCAGCATGGTCCGAATGGCTTCGATGACATCGGGGGGAACCGTGCCGGAGCGCTCGCGGCCCGGCGCATCGCTTGGGAATTTGGCTGGCATGGGCTCGCGTGCCGTCGGCGCTTCCTGAGGATCGGGGCAGAATAGCCCCGCCGCCGACGTCTCTCGCGCGAAAGCCCGGGCAACAATATGCCTCTTCGGGCAGCCCGCGATGCCGTCGGCGAACGCGGCCGACGGTGCGATCCGCCCGCGGTTCCGACTTACCGCAAGGCCTGCAGGAAGTTGCGAGCGCTGGCGCGCACATTTTTCCGCTCGGCGTCGCTGAACCGCATCCAGCTGTCTGCGGCCATCCGCATGCGCGGGTTGGCGCGGAGCATCGTCGCGTGGCGGGCGATGAAGTCCCAGTAGAGGAAGTTGAACGGACAGGCGTTGGTGCCGGTCCGGCTCTTCACGTCATATCGGCAGCCGTGGCAGTAATCCGACATCCTGTTGATATAGGCGCCGCTTGCGGCATAGGGCTTGGAGGCGAGCAGGCCGCCGTCGGCAAACTGGCTCATCCCGATGGTGTTCGGCAATTCGACCCACTCATAGGCGTCGGCGTAAACGGCGAGGTACCAGCGATGCACTTCGGCGGGGGCCACGCCGACCAGCAGCGCAAAATTGCCGGTCACCATTAGCCGCTGGATATGGTGGGCGTAGGCCTCCTCGCGGGTTTGCGCGACGCAGGACGCAAGGCAGGCCATATCGGTGTCGCCGGTCCAATAGAGCGCGGGGAGCGGCCTCGACGCGCCGAGCGCATTTTCGTCCGCATAGCCCGGCATCCGCCACCAGTAGATGCCGCGAACATATTCGCGCCAGCCAAGAATCTGCCGAATGAAGCCCTCGGCGGCATTTATCGGTACCTTTCCGGCGCGATACGCGCTGTCGACGACCCGGCACAGATGGCGCGCGTCGAGCAGACCAGCGTTCAGATATTGGGCGATCGCCGCGTGGTAGAGATATTTCTCGCCCGCCAGCATCGCATCCTGATAATCGCCAAAGCGCGAGAGACGCGTGCTCACGAAATCCTCGAACGCGGCCCCGGCGTCGCGGCGGGCGACCGCGAACCAGAAGGGCTCGAGATTACCGAAATTGTCGGGGAAGTTTTCCGTCACCATCGCAAGGACCTCGCGCGTCACGCGGTCCGGCGTAAATTGCAGCGGCTGGGTCATCATGAGATCGCGCGTTGCGGCGTTGCGGTTGTCGCTATCGAAATTCCACTTGCCGCCCAGCGGCTTGTCGCCGTCCATGAGAATGCCGGTGCGCCGCCGCATCATCCGGTAGAAATGTTCCATGCGAAGCTGCGAGCGCCCTTCGGCCCACGCGGCGAATTCGGCGGAACTGATGAAAAAGCGATCGTCAGGGACGATTGTCACGTCGGCGACCGACCGCAGGATTTCGGCGACGCGATACTCGCCGGCTTCGGTCACCCGAAGCGGCAATTTGCCATGACGCCGTCTGAACCGCTCGATCTCGGATGCAAGCGAGCCGCTATTTCCAGCATCGTCGAGCCGCACATACTCTACGTCCCACCCGTCCGTGCGCAGCTCGGCAGCGAAGTGGCGCATGGCGGAGAAGACGAAGGCCAGCTTTTTGCGATGATGAGCGACATAGCCAGCCTCGGCTGCGACCTCGACCATCAGGACACGCGTCCTGGCCGGATCGAGCCCGCGCAGCGACGAGATGGCCGGGGTAAGCTGGTCGCCGAGGATGAGGACGAGCTGGTTTTTCAATCCCGCTTCGCTCGCGCTGCGGCCATCCGGAGACGATGCGCATCGACCTGCCGGCCGCCGCATATCCGGGCGATAACTTTCCCGATGCTCATCCGAAGGGTCTTGAGCGCTTTCGAGCGGCACCGACAGCTGGACTTTCGGGCAAACCGCGCCGCCACGGGCTTCGGCGTGATCTTCGTCAGGCGCGCAGCGACTCCCACGCGGCCAGTGCACGGCTCCGAGCCTCCTGGTGGCCGACGAGCGGCGCCGGATAGCCGACAATGCCGGTCCCGCCGCCATGCATTGCGGCAATCTCGCTGTCACCGAGCCGAGAGAGTTCGGGCACGAACGCGCGGACATAATCTCCCATCGCAAACTTCTCGCACTGCAGGAGCGGCGACATGATCCGCGAAAAGACGGGCGCATCGACGCCCGTGCCGGCGACATATTGCCAGTTCATCGCATTTGAGCCGAAATCGGCGTCGAGCAATGTGTCCCAGAACCAACGCTCGCCGCGCCGCCAGTCGATGAGGAGATGCTTGACCAGGAAGGACGCGGTTATCATCCGGACGCGGTTGTGCATCCATCCGGTGCTCCAGAGTTCGCGCATCCCGGCGTCGACGACAGGATATCCGGTCCGGCCCCGGCGCCATGCCCGAAAGTCCCGATCCGCCGCCGCGCCCGTTCGCCACGGGAAGCGGTCGAAGGGAGCGCGGCCGTTCCGTTCGCCATAATCGGGCATTTGATCGACGAGATTGAGACCATGTTCGCGCCAGCCGATTTCGGAACGAAAAGCTTCGGCGCCGGGATCGTCGCGGTCCCCGAGCGCATGCCAAAGCGTTCGCGGACTGATTTCGCCGAAGTGGAGATGGGGGGAGAGCCGCGATGTCGCGGGCCGAGCGGGATAGTCGCGATCGGTTTTGTAATCGCCAGCGGCCGGGAGCCAGTCGCGAAGTGCGCGAAGAGCCCCCTTCTCGCCGGGCACCCACGCGCCGAAGCCCGAGGTCCAATCGGGCCCGGTCGGCGTGAGGCGCCACGTTGAAAGCCCTTCCGACTCCGGCCACAGCTCGGGGCCCGCAATGCGGTCCGGAGCCGGCAGCGGCAGCGCGGGCGGCATTCGCTCGAGCAGCCGGCGATACCATGGGGTGAAGACGCGGTAACGCTCGCCGTTCATGTTCGTGATGGCCGACGGCGGGGCGAGATAATTGCCGTCGTGCAGCACGAGGTCTGCGCGGGCAGACAGTGCCGCGTCGATCCGTTTCCACCATGGCTCGTAACAGCGCGTGGCCAAGACATGGCGCGCGCCGGTTTCGATCATGATCTTCTCCAGCTCGGCCGCCGCTGCGCCGCGCCGCAGAACCAGCCTGCTGCCCCGCTTGCGGAGGCTGGCGTCGAGGGCCGTGAGGCTGTGGTGAAGCCACCACCTTTGCGCTCCGCCGATCGACCAATCCCCGGGCGCCTCATCGTCCAATATATAGACCGGCACGACAGCGCCCTCGGCTATCGCCGCCGTCAGCGCCGGATGGTCGGTGAGCCGGAGGTCCTGCCGGAACCACAAGATCGATGTTCGGGTCATCCCGTTCCCCGGTCCGCGCGCCCATCATGGGCCAGGGTTTCGGGCGGTGCGGCGCAGCGCCGCACCGCCCGGCGATGACAATCCATCGCCCCCCACCGCGGCAAGGTAAAGGTCGCAAGGGCCCTGCCGCCGGTGGAACCGCCAATGCCCGTGGCCGGCGCGCCGGCCTCGCTCCTCAATAGGCCGGTCGCGGTCATCTTCCCGGCCCCTGTTGTTTCCGAGCGACAGGGCCGCGGCCGTGCGCGGCCGGCCGTGCGCCGATATCGTCGAGGATGAGACCGGCCGTTGCTTTCGCGCTCGCCACGACGCCGGGAATGCCGGCGCCGGGATGGGTGCCGGCACCGGTGAAGTAGAGGTTGGAGATACGGTCGTCGCGGTTGTGGCCGCGAAACCATGCACTCTGCGTCAACGACGGAGTAAGGCTGAAGGCGCTGCCGTGATGGGCAGCAAGATCGCGTTCGAAATCGGGCGGGGCATAGGCGAGGCTCGTCACGATCCGGTCGCCGAAATCCGGAATCAGCCGCCGCTCGATCTCGGCGATCATGCGCGCCGCCAGCCTCGGCCCTTCGACGTCCCAGTCGAGCGGAGCATGGCCGAGATGCGGAACCGGCGCGAGAATGTAGAAGCTGCTGTGCCCATCGGGCGCGACGGTGGGGTCGGACGCGCTGGGATGATGGAGATAGAGCGAAAAGTCGTCCGCAAGCCTCCCGTGACGGTAGATGTCGTCGAGAAGTCCGCGGTATCGAGGTCCGAACAGGATCATGTGATGCGGAATGTCGGGGAAGCGCCCCCGCACGCCCAGATGGAGAACGAAAAGGCTTGGGGACCAGCTTTTGCGAGCCAGGCGCGCGCCTTCTCGCGGCCCGCGGGGATGATCGAGCAGATCGCGGTAGCTGTGCAATAGGTCCGCGTTCGATGCGATGACGCTGGCCTCCGCGCGGAAGCCGCTCTTCGTCACGACAGCCGTCGCGCGGTCGCCCCGCGTTTCGATCCGCACCACCGGATCACCCAGTCGGATCGTTCCGCCAATGCGCTCGAACAGCGCCGACATGCCGGTCACGAGGCGGTTCGTGCCGCCGCGGGCATACCAGACGCCGCCATCCTGCTCGAGCTTGTGGATCAGCGCATAGATGCTGCTCGTCGTCATCGGATTGCCGCCGACCAGCAGGGTGTGGAACGACAAGGCCTCGCGGAGCTTCTCATTTTTCACGAAGCCGGCGACGGTTGCGTAAACCGAGCGCCAGGCACGGCGCCGCGCCAGCGCCGGCGCCGCTTTCAGCATCGAGCGGAAATCGAGGAACGGCACCGCCCCAAGCTTCACATATCCTTCCTCATGGACTACGGCCGCGTAGCCGAGAAAACGTTCATAGCCTTCCACATCGCGCGGTTCGAGGGCGGTGATCTGCCGGTCCAGTGCGCCGCGATCATTGCTGTAGTCGAAATGCGATCCGTCGGGCCAGCTGAGCCGATAGAAGGGTGCAACGGGAAGCAGGTCGACATCGCGATCGATCGTGTCGCCGCTCAGCGCCCAGAGCTCGGCGAGGCAGGAGGGGTCTGTGATGACGGTCGGGCCGGCGTCGAACCGGAAGCCTTCCTTCTCGAACATATAGGCGCGGCCCCCGGCAAGCTCGCGTGCCTCGACCAGCAGTGTTTCCACGCCCGCCGACTGCAGTCTGATCGCCAAAGCGAGACCGCCGAAGCCCGCGCCGATGACGACGGCAGCGGTCATCGGTTTGCTCCCGCAGCGATCGCCGCGCCCAGCACATGGCCGGACAACCATGCATATTCGGCAAAGCCATGATAAAGCCAATCACCGCAGGCGCCGAGCCCGATCGCATCGTTCCAGAGCGTCGTGAGGTCCCGGCCCGAGGGCTGGGCAAACAGCCAGCGGTGCGCGGCCGAATGGAAAGGGCGCGGCAGGGGGCGGCCGGCCGCATCCCCGAGAGCAGCAAGAAGTGCCTCCGACACATCCGCGCTGTCGCGGCCCAGATTCGCCTCCGACCACGTCCAGTCGGCCTGCACGACCCACCGCTCACCGGGCGTGCGTCCCGGCTTGGCGCTGTCGCGAGCGGCGGTCACGATGGGGCCTGCGCCGCGCAGGAAGTCGGGAAGATCGGCAATCCGCTCGCGAAAGGCGAACATCGCGCTCCACGATGGATAGGATCGCACCGACATGGCGGCGCGCGCCATCTCGAAGTCGTGAAGCGACAGAAGCGGCGCCGCTTGCTCGGAAGGGATCGCGACCACCGCCGCGTCGAAATCGCCCAGGCGCACCGCTTCGCTGTGCAGCGTCCAGCCGTCGCCCGATCGGGTCAGGGCGGTAACCGGGGTCGAGAGGCTGACATCGATGCCCGAGGCGAGCGCCTTTATCGGGGCAGTCATCGTCGGCGTCCCGACCCAGCTGTCGGCGCCCGCGGCAGGCCAGCGCGCGGCAAGCCCCGCTGCCTCCCACTGGCCTACGAGGCGCCGGAAACCGTCCGACCGGGCCGTGAAATGTGTTGCGCCGTGGTCGAAGCCGACCGCCCGGCCCCGGAGCTTGGAGCGCCGCGTTGCAAGACGCCCCCCGACGCCGCGAGCCTTGTCGAAAACGGAGACGGCAATGCCCGCGTCCCGCAGCCGGTGGGCACAGGCGAGGCCGGAGATTCCGGCGCCCACGATCGCTACATGCATGGAGGGCACCGGACCATAGCGTCGATCGACAACGGAATGCAGGAAGCGGAAGTATCGCGAGCCGCAACGCGGCCCCGGTCATCATGGATCATCTGGGTTTTTCTCGTTCCGCCGCATTCCGGCGCCGACGAGGCTTGCATGACAGGGGGCAAGTGTCGCAACATGTCCCTTGGGGCATGAGGCGAGGAGCAGGCAGGAAGCTATGTCATTGAAGACGATGATCGCGGCGAGCCCGATCGCTGCGGTGATCAGCGACCCGCGGTTGCCCGACAATCCGATCGTCGAATGCAATGCGGCGTTCGCGGCGCTGACGGGATATGCACGCGAGGAGATTATCGGGCGGAATTGCCGTTTTCTTTCCGGCCCCGGCACCGAGCCTGAACTGACCGAGACGTTGCGCGCCTCAATCCGCGCGCGCCGGCCCGCGCTCGTGGACATCCTGAACTATCGCAAGGACGGCTCGCCGTTCCGCAACGCCGTCCTCGTCGCGCCGATATTCGGGGTCACCGGAAAGCTCGAATATTTCCTTGGATCCCAGATGGAAGTAGGAGGCGTCGAGGATGCGGCTGCCCAGCGCACCGCAAGGGCGCGCCAGTTGATCGAGGCGCTTTCGCCGCGGCAGCGCGAGGTATTGAAGCATATGGCGAGCGGGCAGCTCAACAAGCAGATCGCATTCGCACTTTCATTGTCGGAGCGCACGGTGAAGATGCACCGGTCGGCACTTTTGCGTGCGCTCGGCGTCGAGACCACCGCGGATGCCATCCGGTTGGCGGTCGAAGCGGGTTACTGACGGCCACCGAAAGCGCACCTCTTCGCTTCAAGAGGATCGGGCAGAATTTTTTGTGCCCCGGTTGGGAGAAGCAAGGCCCCCTTTTCAACGGCCTCAGCCCTCTTGACTCGACTCGCGGGCTTCCCAAAATCTGTATCCGCGGCCTGTTGCCGCACGACGAGAAAGGAATGGCGACAAGGAAGGAGGCACGATCATGTCCGAGCCATTTTCCCGTTTTCTTCATCCCTTCGACGTGGCGCGTCACCCGAGCCTGGAGCCCGAGGTCAAGCGCGCCCTCCTCGCATCCTGGGCATCGGACCGCTCGGCGGTCCGCAACCGGCCGGCGCTCCGCAAGCCGCCGGGCGTGCGGCGCGCGGTGCCGGTCGACGATGTGCTGGCGGCGCTCCGCTCGCTCGACGGCGGCGAAGCGCGCGCGCCATGACCGACCGGGTGCTGATCGCGCAGCTGGACGGCTATGGACTGACGACCGCCGAGATCCATTATTACCGGCCCGATCATCCCTCGCTGCTCCAGCTCTTTGTCTGGCAGGACTATGATCTTCCGCCGGACTTTCCGGTGCTGTTCGATTTTCTGGCCATGTGGCGGCGCCAGATCGAAGCTGCGCTCCATTCGGTACGGATCGCGCATCATGCGCTGATCGGACCCGCCGAGTGGCGCGCGGCCGATATTCTGCGGTCGCTGGAATAGGGCGAGCGGCCGGCCAGGTCGCTGCCTGCCTAACCCCCCGCCCCCGACAATCTTCCTGAAAAAGGGGGGCACGATGCGGTGCCCCCTCTTAGGCGCTCAAGCGCTTTCGAGCGCCTTGTCCTCGGGCGCTGCGATCCGCTGCCGCTCGCCGGAACTGCTGCCGATTGCGATCTTGCGCGGCTTCATCGCTTCGGGAACGACGCGGTTGAGCTCGATCGTGAGCAGCCCGTCGGCGAAGCTTGCGCTGCCCACCTCGATATAGTCGGCCAGCTGGAAGCGCCGTTCGAATTCCCGGCGCGCGATGCCGCGGTGGAGATAGGCGCGCTTCGCATCCTCCCCGGCCGGCTTGCCCGTGACAGTGAGCTGGTTCTGCTGCGCGACGATCTCGATCTCGTCGGCCTTGAAGCCGGGAACCGCCAGCGTGATGCGATAGCGGTCGTCGGCGTCGCGGACGATGTCGAAGGCAGGATAGCCGTCGGACGTCTCGCTGCGCTGCCCCTTCTCCAGCAGGTCGAAGAGATGGTCGAAACCCACCGTCGAGCGGCGGTAGGGGGTAAAGTCGAAGTCGGTTCTCATTTCCAAATCCTCCTGAGTGAAGCAATTCGGGCATGAGATGCGCCGGGACGTAGAGCCGGCGCTCTCTATGTCCTTCGGACCCGCAAAATGCGGCGTCCGGGAAAAAATTAGGTAGGCCTTTTTCGGTTTCAAGAGGCGGCGAGTGCATCTGGCGCACCGCCCCAATGTCCCGGGAAGGCCGACAATGTCATCCGCGCCATCACGGCGCTGGCCGACGCGCCGGACATGGAGACACTGGCCGAGGGCGTAGAGGATGAAGCGCAAGCCGAAATCCTCCGGCAGGAGGGGGGCCACCAGATCCAGGGCCATTTGCTGAGCAAGCCGATCGAAGCCCACGCGGTTCATGCCTCTATCGCAGCTATGGCGATCAAAGCGGACCACCAGCAGCCAAAGGCGTGACGTCAAGTCTGCGCTTCGTGCCGTGTCTCGACCCCTAAGGTCGACCGAAATGATGCGCGGTCGACCTTGGCTCCATATCAGAAGCGGCGCTGCCCGTTGCCCCAGTTGCCAATGTCGCAGCGCCCGGAAAAGTCGGTGACCGCCTTGATGGTGATGAGGCCGGTGCGGCGATCGATCGTCAGCTTGGGCTTGTTCATGCCATTGAGGCGATAAGTAGCGGTGATCTGGTCGCGTCCAACGACCAGGTTTTCCAGATCCCACCACCCATGATCGCCGCCGGAATGGATCGGCGGCACAAGCTTGGGCCCGAGGTGAATGCGGCCCTGTGTTCCGTAGAGTTCGATCTGGATATCGCTGTTGAATGCCTCTGTGCCGCTCGCTACCTGATTGCTCCATTCCCATTTATGATTGGAATGGTTCCAGGTGTAAGTCGGCTGCGAGGTTACGGTCGGGCGATTTCCGCCGCCATAACAGACGAGGACCATCGAATTGGGGTCGCGATAGTCGGATGCGGGCGGCGGTGCGCCGTGATCGTTCCGGTCGTCGCCCTGTGACCCTTCGGAGCAGTTCCCGGCAGGCACCCCGATGATCGCGGCGTAGCGGCCCTCCATCGTGGAGACCGAGATGCAGCGTCCGGGGCGCTTGTTCCACCAGAAGGTGAAACGCTGATCGCGCACGTCGTTCGACTGACGCTGCTCATATCCGCGCGAAAGAAGCTGGGTCTCGCCACCGGCCGCCCGGGCCCCGACAAGATCCTCGACATCGGAGGCGCCTTGGGCCGTGGCGGATGTGGCAAGTGCGATCACCGCAAATGCGGCCGGCAGAGCTAGGACGTGACGCATCATTGGCTCTCCTGTTGCTGTGCGAGGCTAGCATCGCCGCGATACCCTGCAAGCCCAATTTTTCGCTCGCCGGCGGCTTTGACGGCCAAGATGGGGTGGGGATCTGTCATGGCTTCCCCGGTCATCGCGGCCTGAATCCCAAAGTTCAGGAAAGTTCAGCCCATTGAGCGCTCTTTTTGGACCGGGAGCATGCCGAACGCATCTCGCACGCCTCGTCCCGACCGCTTTTATCTACCAGATGAAAGAGCCGGAAGAAGGCTGACACAGCGGGATAATGTAGGAAAGGCCTATTTGCAGGCGATGGCGGATTTGGGGTGGTGAGCGGCTAACCGAAGCTCGTCATGCTGAACTTGTTTCAGCATCCATGAGCTGACCTCTCATCGACCGCTGCGTTGAAGGAGGCGACGGACCATGGATCCTGAAACAAGTTCAGGATGACGATACTAGAAATGTCGTGCTCCGGTCGCTTTAGGTCATCCAAGCAAAATTCCGATGAACGTCAGCCATTTTGGATTTATGCCCGGGACGCTGACGGTAGGCCACGGGCCGATAGTCGACGGTGGCGGTACAGGCTCCCGATACAGGTTTCCTTCGCTCGTTGACTTTTTCACGGCCCCGTGGGCGACTGTCGTCGAGTTATCAGACGGAAGACGGCTTGCCGCGAGCAGATTTGCCCCAGCGTTGGCGCACCCGATCAGGTCCGGGCCGCCTCCTTCGACAGTCGCCAATCAATTCCTTCGTCACTGGCAAAGGCGGCGAGGGGTTTTGCGGCATAGGGCCGCGCTAGAATTTGAAGCCCGCTTCGACGCCAATCAGCCTGCGTGCGCCTGGCGAGATGAAAGACCCGCCAAACTCGATCGCGGGGATGGCCTCGTTGATATATTTGCGATCGAGCATATTGTCGGCGAACAGCATAAGCGACCATCTGTCGCTCTGCAGTCCCGCACGAAGGTTGAGCACGCCGAATGCGTCACGGCGAGCATTGATGTAACTGCCGTTGCCGGCCGACGGCGGCAGCGCGAACAACGAAGCCGGAAGCAGCGCGCTGAAGACCGTGGGGCTGCTCTGATCTTGTACGGTATGGAACCATGTCGGCCCGGTGATGCGGTAGTCGGCGCGCAGAACGAGATCGAAGTTGCGGGCCAGCGGCGCGTCGATCTGGGTGCCGAGGTTGATCGTATAGTCCGCCGTGTAGGGAGATTTGTTTCCTACCGTGTAGGCTCGCGAACTGTTCCGCTTGATCTCGCTGTCGGTCAGATTGACCGATCCGAACACTTTCCAACCGTCGACAATTCGGGCGCTGGCGTTCAATTCGACGCCTTTGATATCCACCCGGTCGATGTTCGAGACGACGCGCAGGAGGCCAAAGGACCCCACGAAAAACTCGAAGAACTGCATGTCCGTGATCCGGGTGTAATATCCCGCAAGATCGAAGGTGACGCGATTGTCGAAGAGCGCCCCCTTGACGCCGGCTTCGAACGAGCTCGATCGTTCCTTGCGATAATTGTCGTCGATTGCGACATTGGCATCGATCGTCCCGAAATCGACGCCGTTGTTGAAGAACTGGTCGACTGTCGCTGACGAACCCTGGTTGTTGAACCCGCCCGATTTAAATCCCACGCCCCAATTGGCATATATGTTGGAGTTTGCCGTCGGCGAGTAGCTCAGACTGACCTTTGGCTGGAGCTGCCGAAAGGTTTTCGATTGATCGGGGATGTTCCCGGTCGCCGGAAGCCCCGGATTGATCTTCGTCCCGGTAATCGGATCGAGCACATTCGGCACGCGGCTCGATACGTTTCGGTCTTCGATATCGTAGCGGAGCGCAAGGCTCAGCTTGAGGCGGTCGGTGACGTCATAGTCTGCCGATCCGAAGACGGCGTAGACATTGGTCTTGAACTTGTCCGAATAAAGCTGCGAGGTAGGATTGCTGCTGCCGGGTGCATTGTAGAGCTGCTGTATCAGTCCCAGGCCCAGATCGGCTCCCAAACTTACCCCGACCGAGCGGTCGATGTGGAGAACATAGCCCCCCAGCTGCCAGCTCAGGGCACCGTCCCCGTTCGAGGCCAAACGGATTTCTCCGCTGATGTCCTTCTGGTTGCGAACCTGAAACTGCGTGCCATCGCATGTGGTGGGGCTGTAGGGGCCGAAGGTCGATCCCGAGAAGTCGAAAATGAAGGGGACAGGGATCTGCCCTATCGCGCCGGGCGGATTGACGGGGTATCCGGTATTGGCAGCTGTCGACGCGAAACAGGCATTTTGAGCCGCAAGATTGGTCGGGTTTGCGGGCGCGCCAAATGCCGGGGCAATGTAGCGCGCAAAATCCGCCGAGGTGCCGTCTGCCGACAAGGACTGCCGGACATCGGAGTAGAGCGCCCATGCCGTCAACCGCGCCGAGCCAAAATCATGGTCGAGCTTGATCGAGGCATCGAACGACTTCTGGTCGTTGGTGGGGCGGATATTGCTATAGTAGTTGAACGGGTGATCATCGACGTCTTCGTTGAAGGCGCCGCCCAATGCCGGCAGGTGAAAGGCCGCGTTGAAGTTGATGGAGGCTCCCGACAGCTTCGAATAGCGGGTCTTGACATCGATCTCGGTCGCCTCGCCCAGGTCCGCGACAAAGCGTCCGTCGATCGACCATATTTCCTGGTCGTCGACCACCTTGCGATCGAGAAAGCTGTTGCGATAAAAGCCGTCCGTCGTGCGATAATAGCCTGACACGAGAACGCCGGCATTGCCGCCGATCGGCGCCGATACATAAGCGGAGCCCTCGAAGGTATTTTCGTTGGCGTAACTCGCCTTGACCGCGCCTTCGAACTGGTCGCCAGGTTTTGCGGTCGTTATCACAATCGCCCCGGCGGCGGCGTTGCGGCCATAGATGGCGCCTTGCGGCCCTTTCAGAATTTCGATCTGGCGCAGCGTGCCTTGGTTCTGGTTGAGCTGAGCGCTGTTGGTTTTCAATATCCCGTCGACCACGAGAGCCACCGAGCTTTCGGCATCGCGCGCGCCATTGATCCCCCGGATGTTGATTTGCGTATCCCCCGCCTCCGCGGTCCCGGTCACAATCGTCACGCCCGGCGTCAACTGGGCAAAGCCCTGCGCATTATCGACACCCGTGGTTTCGAGCGTGTCGGACGTCAACACCGTCACCGACGCAGGGACATCGACGAGCCGCTCATTCTGTCGCCGCGCCGTGACAATGATATCGCCTTCATCTGTTATCCCGGCGCTCTCCTGCGCGGCGGCCGGACCAGATTGGGCTGCGATGGCAGCGATCGAAGACAGCAAGACGGCTTTCGTGATGCGCATCGTTGACTCCTCGGTGTCAAATTCGGCGCCGCCCCTGCAAAGACACGTTGGACGTTGCCCCCGCTACGTCATATTGTATACAAACATCGAGCGTCAAGTGCTCAAAGGAGGCAAGAATGTCGCGCGCATCCGATCGGGCCTATTCGCAGATCCGGAACATGGTGTTGTCGGGTGACCTGGCGCCTGGCGAGCAGCTGCGCGAGGAGCAACTGGCCGAAATTTGCGGTGTTTCGCGCACGCCTATTCGCGACGCGCTCAGGCGCCTCGAAAGCGAGTCTTTCGTGCGCCGGAACGACTCCCAGCGCAGTTTCGTGGCGGACTGGTCGCTGGACGACATGGAGGAGGCGTTCGAGCTTCGCGCAATGCTCGAATCGCACGCGGCAGCCCGCGCCGCTGTCCGCGTCAGCCCCGAGCAAGTCGAGCAGCTCAGGCGATGCAACCAGGCGATCTACAGGGCAATCGCGGGTGACGCGCCGGACATTCCGGCGTTTCTGGAGCAGAACCGCATATTTCACGCGATCATCATGGAAGCGTCGGCGTCTCAACGGCTCGCGCTCATGCTGTCGCGGATCATTGAGCAGCCCGTCGTCCTGCGGACAGCGCTCCAATATGATCGGGAAGATCTGCAAAGCTCCGGTCGAGAGCATGACGAACTGCTTGCCGCATTCGGCCGACGCGATCCCGATTGGGCGGCCGCGGTCATGAAGAGCCATATCCGGCGCGCCTTCCATGCCTATGCCGATGCCCACAAGCGCGGGAGCGGGCGTCAGGTCGAGGGAGGTTGATTTTGTATACATATATGCGAATGAGGAAGCGATGATTCTGCCATCCGCCATCGAATTCGTCGAAGTGGGCCCCCGCGACGGGCTCCAGAACGAGCCCGTTATCCTTGCCACGAACGACAAGCTTTCGCTGATCGAACGCCTGATCGACGCCGGGGCACGGCGGATCGAGGTGGCAAGTTTCGTCAATCCTCGCCGGGTGCCTCAAATGGCCGATGCCGAAGATGTCTGCGCCGGACTGCCGCCGCGCGGCGACGTCACCTATGTCGGGCTCGTGCTGAATCTTCGCGGCGCGGAGCGAGCGCTTGCGACCGGCAGGATCGATCAGCTTGGCGCCGTGGCGGTCGCGACGGACAGCTTCGCCATGGCCAATCAGGGGCAGACATGCGCGGGCTCGGTCGCCGCGGCGTGCGATATCGTGGCACTCGCGAACCGTGGGGGCGCGTCGGGGCAAGTGACGATCGCGGCTGCGTTCGGCTGCCCCTATGAGGGCGAAGTCGACCCGTCGCATGTCGTCGAAATGGCGCGGACCCTGGCGCAATCGGGCCCGGCAGAAATAGCGCTCGCCGACACGATCGGCGTCGCCGATCCGTGGCGCGTGACCGAGCTCGTTCGCCGCGTGAGCGACGCGGTCGCGCCGCTTCCGGTCAGGGTTCATTTTCACAATACGCGCGGCACCGGACTGGCGAATGTCTGGGCGGCGGTCGCGGCGGGCGCGACGATCTTAGATGCGTCGGTCGGCGGCCTCGGCGGCTGTCCCTTCGCGCTGGGGGCCGCGGGGAACGTGTGCAGCGAGGACGTCGTCTACATGCTTGAGCGCGCGGGGATTGCGACCGGCATGCGTATCGATGCGCTGATCGCGACCAGCCAGTGGCTTGGCAGCCTGATCGACAAGCAATTGCCGGGCATGGCGGCGCGCGCGCCGGCTTTTCCGCCGGGCGCCTGAGGAGGTTACGCAATGGGCTATCGTTTGGGCGTCGATGTCGGAGGAACATTTACCGACCTTCTCCTGTTTGACGACGCATCGGGCGCCTTCTGGCGTCACAAGACCCCATCGACGCCGCAGGACAGCTCCGAAGGCATTGTCACGGGGCTCGATGCCATCTGCGCCCAGGCCGGCATCGCCGCCAGCGACATAAGCTACCTCCTCCACGGCACGACGGTTGCAACCAACGCCGTGCTCGAGGGGAAGGGTGCCCGAGTGGGACTGGTGACCACCGAGGGACATCGGCATATCATGCAGATTGCCCGAAGCTATGTGCCGGGCGGCCTCGCCGCGTGGATCGTCTGGCCCAAGCCAGTGCCGCTGGCGGCGCTCGAAGATACGGTCACGGTAAAAGGCCGGATCAGCGCGGCAGGCGAGGAGGTCCGCCCGCTGGACGAAACGGACGTTCGGCAGGCGCTCGGGGCGTTGAAGGGACGGGGTGTCGAGGCGATTACCATCAGCCTGATCAATGCCTACGCCAACGGGGACCATGAAAGCCGGATCGGGACCCTGGCCCGGGAAATCATGCCCGGCGTGCCGGTATCATTGAGCCATGAGATCCTTCCTGAAATGCAGGAATATGAACGGACGTTGACGACCGTTGCCAACGCGGCCGTGCGGCCCGTCGTCGGCAAATATATAGCGAGCCTTCGCAACCGGCTCGCCGAGCGGGGGATGGCAGGGAAGTTGTCGCTGCTCCGGTCCGACGGCGGACTCATGTCTTCGGCAAAGGCCGAGGAGCATCCCGTGAATATTCTGATGTCCGGGCCGGCCGGCGGTGTGACGGGTGCGCTATGGGTCGCGAAACATTCCGGGTTCTCCAACATTCTGACGCTGGACGTCGGCGGCACGTCCACCGACGTGGCGCTCATCGAAAATCTCGAGCCCCGCCGCGCGCGTACGACCGATGTCGGCCATTTGTCGGTTCGGGCATCCTCGCTAGACGTCAAGACGGTCGGAGCTGGCGGGGGCTCGATCGCCTATGTTCCGGAACTTACGCGCGCGCTTCGCGTCGGGCCGCAATCGGCCGGCGCGGTGCCCGGCCCTGTCGCTTACGGCAAGGGCGGCAGTGCGCCGACGGTGACCGACGCCAACGTCGTCCTCGGTTATCTGCCCGAGAACCTGCTCGGCGGCTCGTTTCAACTCGATCGCGAGAGCGCCGCAAAGGCCGTCCAGACGATCGCGGACGCGCTTGGGATCGATCTGATGAGCGCGGCTCGCGGGATCATCGACATCGTCAACGAAAATATGTTCGGGGCGCTGCGCATGATCTCGGTCCAGCAGGGCTATGACCCGCGGCATTTTGCATTGATGGGGTTCGGCGGCGCCGGCCCTCTCCATGTCAATGCGGTGGCGCGGCTGATGGGAAGCTGGCCAGCGATATCGCCGGTATCGCCCGGGGTGCTCTGTGCGCTGGGCGACGCGACCACCCGAATGCGCACCGAGACCGCGCGGTCCTTTTCGCGCTTGGCGCAGGACACCGACGCCCGCGATCTGGTCTCGATGCTCAGCGACATGGCGACGCAAATTCGCGCCGAACTGGAAAGTGACGGCCTCAATGCCGATGAGATTGATACCGAGTTTGAAATTGACGTTCGCTACGCGGGACAGGCGTTCGAAGTACCGTTGACCACGACCCTCGACGCGCTCGAACGCGACGGCATCGAAGGGCTATTGTCCCGGTTCGACGCCGAGCATCTGCGCCTTTTCACGTTCAATATGGAAACGCCGCATGAGATTGTGAATCTGCGCGCCGTGGCGTTGGGACCGGTTTTGAACCTGCCGGCGGCTGAATTGCCGCACGGCGATGGTAATCCCGCTGCTGCGAAAATCCGCGACCACCGGCTCTGGATGGACGGCGAGGAGCGATCGGCCATCATTTACGACCGGTCAAAGCTCAAGCAGGGCGACATCATCCCGGGCCCTGCGATCGTGATCGAGATGGATTCGACGACGCTGATCGAAAATGGCTGCGTCGCCCGCGTCGACGCGTTCGGAAACATCCTGATCTATCTGGCCTGAGGAGCAAGACCATGCCCGCGACGATCGTCCAGACAAACTCGCAACCGTTCGCCCCCGCCGAAATCGATCCGGTGACACTCGACATTATCGAAAACGCACTTCGCAACGCTCGTGTCGAAATGGATGCAACGCTGGTGCGGACCGCGATGTCGCCGGGAATTCGCGAGCAGGGCGATGCCTTTCCGCTCATCGCCGATCACAATGGCAAGATGATAGTGGGTCAGTTCGGCAGCTTCATCGGCGGTTTTCTGAAGCAGTTCGACGGCACGCTGGAAGATGGCGACATGATTTTTCTGTCCGATCCCTATAGCTGCGAAGGGGCTGTCAGCCATTCCAATGACTGGCTTATTCTGCTCCCGGTTTTCAAATCAGGCCGCCTCATCGCCTATACCGCCATGTTCGGCCACCAGTCCGACATCGGCGGCAAGGTGGTAGGCTCGATGCCGATAAACGCTCGCTCGATCTTCGAGGAAGGAGTGCGGATTCCCCCGGTGAAAATCTGGCGAAAGGGTGAATATAACGAGGATCTGATCAAGCTGGTCATGCATCAGACGCGCAAACCCGACTGGTGCCAGGCCGACTTGAACGCGCTGATCGCCGCGTGCCGGGTTGCGGCGCGGCGGGTCGTCGAAATGGCAGACCGGTTTGGCGATGACGTCTATGTGTCGGCAACGCAGGAACTGCTCGCTCGCAATCACCGGGCCATGAAGCAGTTGATCGCAATGGCGGTCGCCGAGGAACCGGTAAGCTTCGAGGATTATATATGCGATGATGGAATGGGCTATGGCCCGTACAAGATCAAATGCACGATGTGGCGCGACGGCGACAAGGTTATCCTCGACTTTCAGGGTACCGATCCGCAGAGCAGCGCTTCGATCAATTTCTACCTCAATGAAAACATGTTCAAGATGTTCTTCGGGATCTACATGATCATGGTCTTCGACCCGCAGATCCTGTTCAACGATGGCTTCTATGACCTCATTGACGTCCGTATTCCCGCCGGATCCCTGCTGAAGCCTCATTTTCCCGCCGCCCTGTCGGGCCGCACGCATGCACTGGGCCGTATTTTCGACATTTTGGGTGGGCTGCTTGGGCAAAAAACACCCGAATTCTTGAACGCGGCGGGCTTTTCGTCGAGTCCCCATCTCTTTTATTCGGGCAACGATCACCGCCCGGGTAAAGGGGGGGAGTGGTTTCAGCTGTTCCAGATCGGATTTGGAGGCATTCCGGGCCGCCCGATGGGTGACGGCCCCGACGGACATTCCCTGTGGCCGGGCTTTACCAATGTTCCGAACGAATTTCTGGAGCGTTACTTTCCGCTCATGATCGAGCGCTACGAGACCGATCCCGACAGCGGAGGGGCGGGGCTTCATCGCGGCGGCAACGGTATTCATATGACCTACCGCTTTCTCAGTCCCGGCACGATTTCGATCCACGATGATCGCTGGTTCGTTCCGCCTTGGGGCGTGAACGGCGGGGCGCCGGGCAAGCGTGCGCGGAAAATATTGGAGCGAGCCGACGGGTCGCATTGCGTGATCGGCAATAAGGTCGAAGACATCAATGTTGCAGTCGGCGACCAGCTCCATTTCATCACTTGGGGCGGTGGCGGCTGGGGCGACCCGCTGGCGCGCGATCCATCGCTGGTCGGCCTGGAAGTCTTGCAGGGGCTTGTAACCGTCGCTGGCGCCCGCGCTTATGGGGTGGTCGCCAGCGAGGACGGCGAGATCGACGCCGCCGCAACCGAGGCGCTGCGCCATCACATGCGCAGCACCCGCGCACCTTTGTCGCTTTTCGATTATGGCCCGGGGGTCGATGCCTTGCGCAGCGCCTGCGAAGCCGAGACGGGGCTCCCGGCACCGATACAGCCGGCATGGCCGGAGCTGGAAGCCGCGCAGTGAATATGGACCGGGCAGGCGCGCTGCACGGCCTTCGCGTCGTGGAAATGGGTCAGCTGCTGGCCGGTCCCTTTTGCGGCCAACTTCTTGGCGACATGGGCGCTAATGTCATCAAGATCGAGCCGCCGGGAGCCGGAGACCCGATGCGCCTGTGGGGCCAGGGCGAAGACAAGGTTCACTGGGAAGTCATTGCGCGCAACAAGCAGTCGGTATCTTGCAATCTGCGTGTTGCCGGGGGCCAAGCGCTCGCGCGGAGACTGATCGCCACGGCCGACGTGCTCATCGAGAATTTCAAGCCGGGAACGCTCGAAAAATGGGGCCTTTCGCCAGAAGACCTGCATCGGGACAATCCGCGCCTGATCATTGCGCGCATGTCGGGTTATGGTCAGACGGGTCCCTATTCGGATCGCGCTGGATTTGGCGGCATCGGTGAAGCCATGGGGGGCTGGCGCTATATTGTCGGCGAGCCCGACCGCGCGCCCTCGCGCATGGGAATTTCGATCGGCGATACATTGTGCGCCACATATGGTTGCATGGGCGTTCTTGCCGCGCTTCATTATCGCGAAAAGACCGGCTTTGGCCAGATCGTCGACGCAGCGCTTTATGAATCGGTGCTGCAAGTGATGGAAGGGCTCGTGGCCGAATATGATCATGCCGGCATCATACGTGAGCGTTCGGGCTCCATCCTGCCGGGGATCGCACCATCCAATGTGTATCGGTGCCTTGACGGCGAATTCATGATCGGTGCCAATAATGACGCCATTTTCAGGCGCCTCGCCCAGGCCATGGAGCAGCCCGCGCTCGCCGACGACGAGCGCTATGCGACCCATATCGCAAGGGGGCATCACCAAGCAGAACTTGACGCTCTCATCAACCGGTGGACGGAAACGCTGCCCGTGGCGGAGGTCGATCGGCTGATGATCGAACATTCGGTACCGGCAGGCCGGGTCTATCGCGCGCCAGAGATGCTCGCCGACCCCCATTTTGCCGCTCGCGAAGCGATCGTCGAAGTTGAAACCGAACGCTTTGGCCCGCTCAAGATGCAGAATGCCTTTCCGCGCCTTTCGCGGAGCCCGAGCGCGGTCCGGTCGCCGGCGCCAGCGCTCGTTGGTCAGCATAATGACGCGATTTACGGGGATTTGCTCGGTATATCGACGGAGGAGCGAGACGCGCTCGCCGCTGCCGGGGTCATATGATGGCCGGACGCGACGATCTCGGAGAGAATTATCGCGGTGCCTTTGACGGACACCTGCCCTTTGGCACTCGGCCCGCCTTGCTCATCGTCGACTTCGTCATGGCCTATCTGGACCCCGCTTCGCCGTTATTTGCAGGCGCTGAAAATGCTCTTGCATCGACGGTGCGACTTTTGGCGGCCGCCCGGGCAGCGGGCATGCCGATCGTCTTCACCAACGTCATATTCGAGCCCGGCGGCTCCGACGGCGGATTGTTCTACAAGAAGGTTCCCGCTCTCAGTTGTCTGGACAGAGGTTCGCCTCTCGGCGAATTTCCGCGCGAACTTTCGCCGGGGCCCGGCGAACATGTCATAACCAAACAATATCCGTCGGCGTTTTTTGGCACAGGGTTGAGCGCCCTTCTCGAAGGGGATGGTATCGACACCTTGATGATAGCGGGGGTTTCGACATCGGGGTGCGTGCGCGCCTCTGCACTCGATGCACTCCAGCACGGCTTCGCCCCGTTCGTCGTCGAGGACGCGTGTGCCGATCGCCACGTCGATCCCCACCAGGCCAGCTTGTTCGATCTTCAGGCCAAATATGCGGAAGTCATCGACGAGAAACAGGCGATATGGCAAATCGAACGCCTCTGCCGGTCCTGAATCTTGGAGCATCAGGATCCTGGCCTCGCGGCCGTCGACCGCACAGGGCGGTGCGATGTTTTCGATCGTCGAGGTCACCCATGATCGGGCGGCCGGATATGCGCCAGCCGCTTGCATAATCGATCGCCGCAAACTGGCTTGCAGAATAAGAAACTGGCGAAGCCATGATTGCTTACCGCGATAAGGATCGAGCCAAGCTCGCTGCGGCCGCGCCGGCTCGTTCGATCAGGCGATCCTGACGGGAGCGGAGGAGGACCAATCGAAGGAACCGGCGCTGCGCCGCCGACGAGCTGCCGCACTCTCGTCCATAAACCGCCCCCTTTGAATTGGGGGTTATCGGAGGCCGGAGAGATAGCATTGAAGGCGTGCTTGTCTGTTTTTGCAGCGATCATTTCAAAAGCGGGCCGTCCCAATCGGCCGCCACAACCGTAGCGACGACGCTTGCGGGGCGCACTTGAAAACGCGCATCGTCAGCCCCATCTTTCGTGCATCGCCGACTTCGTTTCTGCATGTTGGCGCCTGAGAGACGATCGCGCTCCCGCAAAAGGGAGGCGAATGTGGATCTCAATCAACTCCTCTATCATCACCAGATGGCGCTGTTGGCGGTAAGTCAGGCGCAACGCGACGGGCATTTGCTGCCGAATTTCGACCTGCCACGCTATTATGCGAAGCGGATCGATCAATATCGCGAGCGCAGAGGGCTGACGGACGGCTTCGCGGCATTGACAGACGGGGCATCCGGCGGTCCCAGGGCCGATTCCCCGATAGCGGAGGCCGCGGCGGATTATCCCATGTTCGTCGGCGACACTCTGATCGCCGAACTGCTCGTCAACGAGGTGCTCGCCATGACCGCGGAGGAACGCGCTTCCTTCGCGCTAGAAGATGTCATCGGCCGCCTTGCGGATATCCAGGAGGATGTCTGGATCGTCGGCCGCGATATCTACCGGGCGCTCGGCCTCGATGAGGAAAAGCTCGCCGCGCTTGCGGCAAAGCTACCCGCCCCACCCGATCTGCACCGGACAGGCGCGGGAGCGTTCGAGCCCTTCCGGTCGCGATCCGAAGAAGGCATCGAACATCTTTACGTCGAACAGTTCCGGGTCGGAGCATTTCGATACTCGAACATCGACGATGCCCGCGCCGCCCTCGCTCGCCAAAGCGCCGGTGCCGGTCCGGCAAGGGAGCAAGCCAATGACGCCTGATCCGAACCAAACCCGCGCCGCGCCAGCGAATATGCGTACGAACCCGTTCCGGCGACATCGCACAGCGTCGCCGCTCGCTCCGCGCGACGCGCAGCGCCAGGGCGCCATCAGTGCGCTGGCCTTCCAGCTTCTTGGCGGCCGGGACCCGGCACTCGCCTTCCTGAATACCGAAAGCAGTGCGTTGGGCGGTCGGCCGATCACTCTAGCGACCCAGAGCGATGCGGGTTATGCGAGCGTCGAGCGGGAAATCCGTTCGCGATCCGTGTCGGGAAGCGAACCCCATGCCGGATAACCGGCAGCTCGCGGACCATATCGTCCGAAGCTGGTTCGAATGGGAACTCGATGGCCTCGCGCGCAAGGTCATTCTCGTCGTCGAAACGGATATCCCGATGCAGCCCGACGAAAGCGGCTATGACGCGATCATTCTCGACGAACTGCGGGCCGCGGCGATCGCAAGGTCGCGTGCGTCCCCCGGCGCCATCGATCGCATCCGCATCGTGCCGATCCGCTACTAGCGCGTCCCGACGAGAAGGTTCGATTCCTTCGCCTATGGCCGATTATGAAATCATCGCAGTTCTCGCGAGGGGCGGGTAACGGCCGGACGCATCCTATCGCGGCCGTGAAGGTTGGAGACAGCCTGTTCCTTGCCGACCCGATCGTCGACGGGATCAGCGCGGGAAGGGGATAGCAGGCAGCTTCTGATCAGGGCGGCGCAATCGGCCTCGAGGAAGTGCCCTCGTCTTGTTGCGCTCGACCTGCGGGTGAGGGCGGCAGTCTCCCGCCGCCCTCCGATCGTCAGAAGTCCATCGCCGGCATCGGCGCCGCCTTCTCCTCCTTCGGCAGTTCGGCGACGAGCGCCTCGGTCGTGATCAGCAGCGACGCGACCGACGCCGCATCCTGCAGCGCGGTGCGAACGACCTTGGCGGGGTCGATCACGCCCGCCTTGACGAGATCCTGATACTCGCCGGTGGCGGCGTTGAAGCCCCAGCTATACTCCTCGCTTTCGAGCAGCTTGCCGACGATCCAGGCGCCGTCCTCGCCGGCATTGTCGGCGATCTGGCGCGCCGGCGCGCGCAGCGCGCGGCGGACGATGTCGATGCCCGACTGCTGGTCGTCGTTCGCGGCCTTCAGGCTGTCGAGCGCCTTCAGCGAGCGGAGCAGCGCGATGCCGCCGCCGGGAAGGATGCCTTCCTCGACCGCCGCGCGCGTCGCGTGGAGCGCGTCGTCGACGCGGTCCTTCTTCTCCTTGACCTCGACCTCGGTCGCGCCGCCGACGCGGATCACCGCGACGCCGCCCGCGAGCTTGGCGAGCCGCTCCTGCAGCTTTTCGCGGTCGTAATCGCTGGTCGTCGTCTCGATCTGCTGGCGGATCTGCGCGACGCGGGCGTCGATGTCGGACTTCGCGCCGACGCCGTCGACGATCGTCGTATTATCCTTGTCGATGACGACCTTCTTGGCGCGCCCGAGCATGTTGATCGTGACGTTCTCGAGCTTGATGCCGAGCTCCTCGCTGACGACATTGCCGCCGGCGAGCACCGCGATATCCTCGAGCATCGCCTTGCGGCGGTCGCCGAAGCCGGGCGCCTTGACCGCCGCGACCTTGAGGCCGCCGCGCAGGCGGTTGACGACCAGCGTCGCGAGCGCTTCGCCCTCGACATCCTCGGCGATGATCAGCAGCGGCCGCCCCGACTGCACGACGCTTTCGAGCAGCGGCAGCATCGCCTGCAGGTTCGACAGCTTCTTCTCGTGGATCAGGATGTACGGATCGTCGAGCTCGACCTTGAGCTTCTCGGCGTTGGTGATGAAATAGGGGCTCAAGTAACCGCGATCGAACTGCATGCCCTCGACCGTCTCAAGTTCGGTCGCCAGGCTCTTTGCTTCCTCGACGGTGATCACCCCTTCGTTGCCGACCTTTTCCATCGCCTCGGCGAGGATGCGGCCGACCTCTTCGTCGCCGTTGGCGGAGATCGTCGCGACCTGCGCGATCTCGCTGTTTGCCTCGACCGACTTGGCGTGCGCCTTGAGGTCATCGACCACGGTGGTCACGGCAAGGTCGATGCCGCGCTTGACGTCCATCGGATTCATCCCCGCGGCGACCGCCTTCGCGCCTTCGCGGACGATTGCCTGCGCGAGCACCGTCGCGGTGGTCGTGCCGTCGCCGGCCTTGTCATTCTGCTTGCTGGCCACCTCGCGCAGCATCTGCGCGCCCATATTCTCGAACTTGTCGGCCAGCTCGATTTCCTTGGCGACGGTGACGCCGTCCTTGGTGATGCGCGGCGCGCCGAAGCTTTTCTCGATCACGACGTTGCGGCCCTTGGGGCCCAGCGTCACCTTCACTGCATTCGCAAGCGTATCCACGCCGCGCAGCATGCGATCACGCGCGTCCGACGCAAATTTCACTTCCTTGGCAGCCATTTTGACCTCCTTCTTGATGTCCTTTCAATTGTGGATGGATGCGGCGTCAGGCCGCCTTCTTGAGCGCCGCGGCCTGCTCGATCACGCCGAGGATGTCGCTCTCCTTCATGATGAGCAGCTCTTCGCCGTTGATGCGCACCTCGGTGCCCGACCATTTGCCGAACAGGATGCGGTCGCCGGCCTGGACGTCGAGCGCGGTCACGGTGCCGTCCTCGGCGCGGGCGCCCGGACCTACGGCGACGACTTCGCCCTCCTGCGGCTTTTCCTTGGCGGTGTCGGGGATGATGATGCCGCCCGAGGTCTTTTCCTCGGCTTCGATGCGGCGGACGACCACACGGTCGTGCAAGGGACGGAAATGCATGCATAACCTCCATGTTGCATAACGATATGATACAGACCGCACGCCTGTCCGGGACGCGCGGCGCCGAAAAGCTAGGAAGCGGATTTTTTCGCTTCAAGAGGATCGGGCAGAATTTTTTGTTCCCCCGGCTCGGAGAAACAAAGCCCCCTTTTCAACGGCCTCAGCCCTCTTGACTCGACTCGCTGGCTTCCCAAAATCTGTATCCGCGGCCTGTTGCCGCACGATGAGAAAGGAATGGCGACAAGGAAGGAGGCACGATCATGTCCGAGCCATTTTTCCGTTTTCTTCATCCCTTCGACGTGGCGCGTCACCCGAGCCTGGAGCCCGAGGTCAAGCGCGCCCTCCTCGCATCCTGGGCATCGGACCGCTCGGCGGTCCGCAACCGGCCGGCGCTCCGCAAGCCGCCGGGCGTGCGGCGCGCGGTGCCGGTCGACGATGTGCTGGCGGCGCTCCGCTCGCTCGACGGCGGCGAAGCGCGCGCGCCATGACCGACCGGGCGCTGATCGCGCAGCTGGACGGCTATGGGCTGACGACCGCCGAGATCCATTATTGCCGGCCCGATCACCCCTCACTCTCCAGTTAGCGCGGCAGTTCGGGAGCCGGTCGCGACGCGCCAAAACACGTCTTCGGAAAATCGCGCCTTATCGTGGGGAAAAGGGAGGCAGCAGACGGCATGCCTCCCTCGATATGCTCACGCGCTTTCGAGCGCCTTATCCTCGGGCGCTGCGATCCGCTGCCGCTCGACGAAACTGCTGCCGATTGCGATCATGCGCGGCTTCATCGCTTCGGGAACGACGCGGTTGAGTTCGATCGTGAGCAGCCCGTCGGCGAAGCTTGCGCTGCCCACCTCGATATAGTCGGCCAGCTGGAAGCGCCGTTCGAATTCCCGGCGCGCGATGCCGCGGTGGAGATAGGCGCTAGCTGGCGGCGGCGTGGATCAGCCTGCGGCGATTGGGGTCCGGCCCATGATCGAGAGCGGTCCCGCCCGCCAGCACGGACCGAGGACGATCTTCGCGATCGCGGGCAGGTCGAACCGGATCGCGGTCCGATCCGGCGGCATTAGCCTCCCAGCCAAGCTGCGACATCGACCGCGACCTTGTTTGCCGCGCGCGCCAGCGCTTCGCCCGCGGGCTTGGCCTCGATCTTGGCGGCCAGGGGTTCGCGGACCTCGAAGCGGCGCTGCGTGACGGTCTTGCCGCCTGCCGAGACGAGCATCGCCTGATAGACGACGACCGCCTCGTTCGAGCGCGCGTCGATGCCGAATTCCATGAGCTGTCCTGCGAGTTGTTCGCCGGGTGCGGTCAGATATTGCCCCTCGTCGAGGACGACGCGGGCGGTGCGCGCGGCGACGGTTTCGGACACCAGCCGCTGGAACAGCCGCTGCGGCGCCTCGACCCATTGCGCGTCCTTCACATAGGTCACGCTGCTGTCGTCCTGCTGCACGGGAATGCGCGTCGTGCGCAGCTTCTGCGGCGCGGTGGGGATCAGGATCGTCAGGGTCGCAGCCTCGGCGGCCGTGCGCGCCTCGCCCGAGGTCGGCGCGGCGTCGGCGTCGAGCGTCAGGAGGAAGGGCGGCGTCTTGCCGCCGAGCCCGATGCAGCCGGTGAGGCAAACGGCAACCACGGAAGCGAGCAGGGCGGTGCGGGTGGTTTGCATCATGGACATCCTCATCATTCCTTGTAGTCGGGCAGCTTGCTGCCGCCGAGGACCGCGCCCGCGCCCTGCTGGTCCAGCTTGTCGGTCAGGCTGGACAGCGAGGCCGAGGTGCGACGGAGGTCGCGGATCAGCGCATTGGCTTCGGGGATCGTCGTGTCGCTGAAGGTCTTGAGCCCCGGCCGTGCGTCGGCGATCGCGGATTCGAGCGTCTTCATCGATGCGTTGGCGGACTTCAAAGTATCGCGCAGGTTTGCCATCGCGGGGTCGACGTTGCGGTCGATCGTCCCCTGCGCCGAGGCGGCGAGATTGCCGACCTGCTCGGCCGCATTGCCCGCCTGCTGGATCGCAATGCGCGCGTCGGCGAGCGCCCTTTCGAGCGCCGGGCCGTTGCGCGCGAGCGTCGCGGTGGTCGCCTCCACATTGTCCAGGATGTTGGCGAAGCTTTCCTGATTCTTGTCGTCGGCGAGTTCGGCGAGGCGCTCGGTCAGCGTCGAGAGGCGTTGCAGCAATTGCGGCGCCGTGTTGAGCAGTTCGCCGAGACCGCCGACGCGCGTCGGGATGACGGGCTTGCCGGCGGGCCCCTTGTCGGTGATCGGTGGTGCGCCCTTTACCGCGCCGTCGAGCGAGATCTGCGAGACGCCGGTAAAGCCGACGCCTTCCAGTGCGGCGGTGGTGCCCTGCAGGATCGGCACGCCCTCGTTCACCTCGATGCGGACGCGGACGAATTGCGGATCGTCGGGCCACAGCGCGATCTGGCGCACCTGTCCCGCAGGAACGCCGGAGAATTGCACCTGCGCCCCCTTGTTGAGGCCGTCGACCGACTGTTTGAAGAAGATGTCATATTCGCGCTTGGTGCCGCCGCTGTCGTTGGCGAGCCAGACGACGAAGCCGGCGAGGGCGAGCGTGAAGAGCAGGACGAAGGCCCCGACCAGCACATTGTTCGACCGCGTTTCCATCAGCTCTTCCTATCCTGGGTCTGGTTGCAGCTCGAGGCGGCGCGGCCGCGCGGGCCGTTGAAATATTCCTGTATCCACGGATGCTCGGTGGCAAGCAGTTCGGGAATCGTGCCGACCGCGATGACACGCTTTTCGGCGAGCACCGCGACGCGGTCGCACGTCGCATAGAGCGTGTCGAGGTCGTGGGTGATGAGGAAGACGGTGAGGCCCATCGTGTCGGCAAGGCCGCGGATGAGCTCGTCGAACTTCGCGGCGCCGATCGGGTCGAGACCGGCCGTGGGCTCGTCGAGGAAGAGCAGGGCCGGATCGAGCGCGAGCGCGCGGGCGAGGCCGGCGCGCTTCACCATCCCGCCCGACAGCTCGGCGGGATATTTGGGCCCCGCGTCGGGGGGCAGTCCGACCATCGCGACCTTGTAGGCGGCGATCTCGTCGAGCAGTTTCTGGTCGAGGCGCGGATAATATTCGCGCAGCGGCACCTGGATATTCTCCGCGACGCTGAGCGTCGAGAAGAGCGCGCCGCCCTGGAACATCACGCCCCAGCGGCGGCGAAGGTCGCGCGATTCCTCTTGATCGGTGATGGTATCGAGCGTCTTGCCATAGACTTCGATTTCGCCTGCTGCCGGCGTCTGGAGCCCGACGATCGAGCGCATCAGTACCGATTTGCCGGTGCCCGACCCGCCGACGACGCCCAGTATCTCGCCCGAACGGACGTCGAGGTCGAGATCGTCGTGGACCACCGCGTCGCCGAACTGGTTTCTGAGGCCGCGAATGCGGATCGCAAATTCGAATTTTTCGGGACGCACCGCGTCAGCGGCCGCCAGCTCCTCTTTAATTTCCTGCTGCTCGATTTCGTCGGCCATCAATTCCACCCCAGCGAGGAGAAGAAGACGGCGAAAAAGGCATCGAGAACGATGACGAGGAAGATGGCGGCGACGACCGCCGATGTGGTGCGGCGGCCGACCTCCTCGGCATTCTGGCGCACCTGCATACCTTCGTAACAGCCCGTGACGCCGATCAGGATCCCGAACACCGGCGCCTTGATCAGCATGATGTAGAAATCGTGCATAGGGATGATCTCGCGCAGCCGTTGCACGTAAGTCAGCGGCGGGATTTCGAGCCCGAGCCAGCAAAAGACCCCGCCGCCGATGATCGCGCAGATGCTGGCGTAGAAGCCGAGCAGCGGCATGGTGATCGTCGACGCCGCGACGCGCGGCAGCACGATTGCCTCCATCGGCGAGACGCCGATCGTGCGCATCGCGTCGACCTCTTCCGTCAGTTTCATCGTCCCGATCTGGGCGGCGAAGGCCGACCCCGAGCGGCCGGCAACCATGATCGCGGTCATCAATAGGCCAAGTTCGCGGAGCGAGGCGCGGCCGACGAGATTGATCGTGAACACCTCCAGCCCGAACTGTTCGAGCTGCACCGCGCCCTGCTGCGCGATGACGATGCCGATCAGGAAGCTCATCAGCCCGATGATCGGCAGCGCGTCGACGCCCACGGCCTGAAAGCGCGTGACGACGGCGTTCCAGCGCAGGCGGCGGCGGGCGCGGATCTGGATGCCGAGCGCCACAATCATCGCGCCGAAGAAGCCGACGATGCCGAGCAGTTCGTGCCAGATGGCAAGGGTAGCGGTGCCGACCTGTTCGAGCATCCGCTCGATCGGCGAACGGCGGTCGCGGTGAACGGCATATTCGCTCTTGTCTTCGCGTAGCGCCTCCAGCAGCCGTTCGGCCTCGGGGCTGGCGCCAATGACCTTCGCGCCATGTTCGTTAACGGTGCGGGTAACGATCCACGCGCCGACGGTGTCGATTCGTTCGATCGCCGAAAGGTCGATTGTCGCGATCGCGCCGAGTTCGTCGAGGCGCGCGGGCACGTCGCCAAGGCGCGCCAGCGTCAGCCGACCCGTGAAGCGGACCGCAGCGCCATCGGCGCCGTCGTCATAGTCGAAGTCCGCCCTGGCCACCATCTCGCGGGGGACATTGTATTATTTGCCCCGAGACGGCAAGCGAATCCGAAGCCGCTTGGCGCCTCGCTGCGCGCGCCTTATGGACGGGGGCATGGATGCGCCCGTGCCAATCGTCCCGACCGAATACCGGCATCGCGTTGCGATGTACGACATGGACCGAACGATAACGCGTTCAGGGACTTACAGCGGATTCCTGATGCATGTTGTCCGCCGGCGCCAGCAATGGCGCATGCTGTTGCTGCCGCTTGTCGCGCTGGCGGGCGCGGCCTATTCGCTGCGGTTGATCGACCGTTCGCGGCTGAAGGCGATCAATCTGCGGCTGCTCGTCGGGAAGCAGTTCAGCCGCGACGAGATCGCCCCGCTTGCCGAAAGCTATGCCGATCAGGTGATCGGGCGCGGGTTGCACGCGGCGGCGCTCGACCAGATCGCCGCCGACCGCGAGGCGGGATACCGGCTGCTGCTCGCGACGGCGTCGTTCCATCTTTATGTCGACGCAATCGCGCGGCGGCTGGGGATCGACGACGTGCTCGCGACGCGGCTCGACGAGCCCGATGGCGCCGATCATATCCACGCGCGGCTTGCGGGCGACAATTGCTATGGCGATGCGAAATTTGCGCGCATTTCGGATTGGCTCGCCGACAATGACATCACGCGCGATCAGGCACATATCCGCGCCTATTCGGATCATGTCTCCGATCACCCGATGCTGCATTTCGCCGACGAGGCGGTCGCGACGACGCCGTCGCGCAAGCTCAAGCAGCTCGCGCCGAAAATGGGGTGGCAGGTGGTCGACTGGCGCGCGCGGCGCGGTCGTTAGACCGCGTCCAGCGCCTGCGCGAAATCGGCAATCAGGTCGTCGGCGTCCTCGATGCCGATCGACACCCGCACCAGATTGTCGGTGATGCCGAGTGCCTTCTTGCGCTCGTCGGGAACCGACAGATGCGTCATCGCGGCGGGGTGGCTCGCCAGCGTCTCGGTGCCGCCCAGGCTGACCGCGAGTTTCGCGATCTTGAGCGCGTCGAGGAAGCGGAAGCTCTCGGCCTCACCGCCCTTGATGAAGAGCGAGAAGGTCGAGCCCGCGCCCGAACAATGGCGGTCGAAGATATCCTTCTGGCGCGCCTCGCTGATGAAGCCGAGATAGCCGAGGCCCTCGACCTTCGGATGATCGCGAAGGAAGGTGCAGACCTTCAGCGCATTTTCGCCCGCGCGGCTCATGCGCAGTTCGAGCGTTTCGAGGCTGCGCAGCAACATCCACGCGGTGTTGGGGTCGCAGATCGTGCCGATCGTATTGCGCATCGGACGGATGATGTTGAGCAGCTTCTGGTCGCCCGAGACGCCGCCCGCAACGAGGTCCGAATGGCCGCCGGCATATTTGGTGAGGCTGTAAACGACGAGTTCGGCGCCCTGCTTCAGCGGCTGCTGCCAGAGCGGGCCGAGGAAGGTGTTGTCGATCGCGATCGCGGGCTTCTGCTCGCCGGGGAAAGCGGCGTCGCGCGCGGCGCGGACGGCCTCGACATCGACGAGCGCATTGGTCGGGTTCGCCGGGCTTTCGAGATAGACGAGCGCGACCTTGCCGCCCTTTTCGGTGGCGAGCGCCTTCGCGCGGTCGAGGATTGCGTCGATCTCTTCGCGGGTCGCGCCGGCCGGGAAATCGAGGAAGCTGACGCCGAAGCGCGACAGGATGCGCGCGATCAGCGTTTCGGTCGCAGCATAGAGCGGACCCGAATGGACGATCACGTCGTTCTGGTTCACGAGCGCGAGGAGCAGGGTCGCAATCGCCGACATGCCGCTGGAGAAGACGAGGCTGTCGTCGGCGCCGTCCCAGACCGCGAGGCGGTCTTCGAGGATTTCCTGGTTCGGGCCGTTGAAGCGCGAATAGACGAGGCCGTCGGCGGGGCCTTCGCGCTTGCCGGTGATATGTTCGAAGAAGCGCTTGCCGGCGGCGGCGCTTTCAAAGGCGAAGGTCGAGGTCAGAAAGATCGGCGGCTTCAGCGAGCCTTCGGAGAGCACGGGATCATAGCCGAGTCCCATCATCAGCGTGGCGGGGCTCAGCTCCTTGTCGCCGATTTTCTTGCTGTTCGTCTTGGGTGTGCCGCGCATGGCCATGGGATGCTCCTTTGAGATTGCCCCGCCTATAGCAGCGCCGGTTTCATTTGAAACTATATTGCGCCGGTCGTTCTTCCCTTTTCCGTATTCCCGGCCTTCGCCGCGATGACGGATAAAAGCGGCTGCGCCCTGTTATCCGTCAATCCTCAACGATCAGGCTGCGCTCTTTCGTTTCGGGAAGCAACAAGGTCGCAATGCCGGCCATGCCGATCACTGCGGCGACATAGAAATAGAACAGCCATTCGACGCCGGCGCCCTTGAGCGCGAGCGCGACCATTTCGACGGTGCCACCGAAGATCGCATTGCCGACCGCGTAGGGCAGCGCGACACCGAGCCCGCGGATATGCGCCGGGAACAGCTCGGCCTTCACCAGCGCATTGTTCGCGGTGTAGCCCGCCTGGAAGGTCAGCGGGATCAGGATCAGCAAGGTCGCGACCACCGGCGAGCTGACCGTTTCCAGCGTCAGGAAGGTCGGCGCCGCGACCAGTGCGCCGCCGATCCCGAAGAGGAGCAGCATCGGCTTGCGCCCGAAACGATCGGCGAGCGCGCCAAAGACCGGCTGCATCAGCGTGAACCAGATGAGCGCGACGGCGACGATGTAGGTCGCGGTCGCCTTGTCGAAGCCGACGGTGTTGAACAGATATTTCTGCATATAGCTGGTGTAGGTATAGGCGGCGAGGCCGCCGCCCGCCGACAACATGCCGACGAGGATGCTCTCGCGGCGATGCTCTTTCCAGAGCAGCTTCGCGGTCGAGACCGGGCGGTCGACCGCCTGATTCTCGAACGAGGGCGTTTCGGCGAGATTGCGGCGGAGGAGATAGACCGCGAGCGCGAGCACCGCGCCGATCACGAAGGGGATGCGCCAGCCCCAGGCGGTGAGTTCGGCTTCCGTCAGAAAGGCCTGCAAGATCACCGCGACGAAGATCGCGCAGAGCTGGCCGCCGATCAGCGTCATATACTGAAAGCTCGCCCAGAAGCCGCGATGATCCTTCGGCGCCATTTCGGAGAGATAGGTCGCGCTGGCGCCATATTCGCCGCCGAGCGACAACCCCTGCAGCATTCGCGCGACGAGCAACGTCGTCGGGCCGAGCAGTCCGGCGGCGGCATAGGTCGGCGCGACGGCGATCAGCATCGAGCCGCTGAACATCAGCGCGACCGACAATGACAGCCCCGCCTTGCGCCCGCGCGTGTCGGCGAAGCGCCCCATCACCCACGCGCCGATCGGGCGCATGACGAAGCCGACCGCGAAGATCGCGGCGGTGCTGAGGAGCTGCGCGGTCGGGTCGGCCTTCGGGAAGAAGACGGGGGCGAAATAGATGGCGAAGGCGGCGTAGGCGAACCAGTCGTACCATTCGACGAGATTCCCTGCCGATCCGCCGATGATCGATACGAGCCGTTTGCGCGGGATCGCCAAGGCCTTCATCCGTCTTGTCTCCCGCCATCCTTCGTTCGTCATGCCGGACTTGATCCGGCATCCATCTGTCTTCGATGAAGCTGGACCCCGGATCAAGTCCGGGGTGACGAAGAATTACCTCAAGCCGATCAGCGATATCTGGCGGCCGTAGCTATTCTCGCCTCGATGGCACGCGCGGCGATAGCTGAAATAGTCCGCCTCTTCGGCGTAGGTATCCTGCCCGCCGATGGCAATTCGGCTGACCCCCGCCGCAGCGAGCCGCGCCGCGACATAGGCGGCGATGTCGAACATCGCATGGCCGGGTTTGCCGCCCGCGAAGAAGTGCTCGTTCTCGGGATCGTCGGCGAGAAAGCGCTGCACGAAGCCGTCGTCGACCTCGTAGGAGGCGCGCCCGATGCAGGGGCCGATAGCGACCGCGATGTTCGCGCGGCTCGCGCCGAGCCCTTCCATCGCGGCGAGCGTTGCGTCGGTCACCCCAGCGATAGCCCCCTTCCAGCCCGCGTGTGCCGCACCGATGACCCCGGCTTCAGCGTCGGCGAAGAGTACGGGGACGCAATCGGCGGTCAATATACCGAGCAGGATGCCGCGGGTTCGCGTTGCGAGCGCGTCGGCCTCGGGCCGCGCGGCAAGGTCGGTGCCGTCGTCGACGATCACGCAGCGGTTGCCATGGACCTGATAGAGGCCGGCGAGCGCCGCGCCGGGCAGGACCGCTTCGGTGGCGCGATGGCGGTTCTCGGCGATCAGCGCCGGGTCGTCGCCCGATCCGAGGCCGCAATTGAGCGAGGCGAGATCGCCCGACGATACGCCGCCCTGACGGCCGAAGAAGCCGTGCGCGACGCCGGTCAGGGTCGGGGCGATCGTGAAGGGCGCTGTCACAGATCAAGCCTGAAGAAGCGATCTTCGTCGATATGATTGCCGACGCGAAATTCGTTGCGGCCGACGTCGTAGAAGCCGTAGCGGCGGTAGAAGGCCTGCGCGCGGTGGTTCTCGGTGAACACGGTGAGGTAAAGGATCGACGCACGTTCGCGCGCCCATGCTATACCCCATTCCATCAGTCGGGCGGCGATGCCGGTGCCCTTCGCGGCTTCGGCGACGTAGAGCTGATGGAGTTCGACCGCGTCGTCGGTGGGTTGCTCGGGCGGCAGGTCGAATTCGACCGGGCCCATCTTGATATAGCCGAGGATCGCGCCCGCATCGTCGCGCACCAGCGCGATGTCGTGCCCGGCATCCCCGATCTGGGCGCGGACGCGCTCCGGAGGGTTCCAGTTGGCAAGGAAGGCCGACAGGTCGGCAGGGTCGTAGATATGCCCAAAGGTATCGGTAAAGGAGCCGTTCGCGAACATGGCGATCGCTTCGGCATCCTCGGGCTTCGCCAAGACGATGGCGGTCATGCGGGGTCTCCTGAAAATCCTGCGGGCGCGGGCCAGCCCGGCGCGGTGATCGCGATCAGCTTGAACAGTTCGCCCATTTCGCCGGGCTCGACAAGGCGGTCGCGCTGGCTTTCGAGTTCGGCGGCGCGGTCGGGGGCGGCCGCGGTGAGCGACTTCAGCCGTGCGTCGATGCCGAGACGCCTCAGCCAGTCGCCCTGTGTCGCGAGGCGGCTGATGGTAACGCCTGCTGGCCGGGCCGCGTCGGCAAGGGTGGTGAAATCGACATGCGCGGTGAGGTCGGCCTCGCCGGGATCGACGAAGGGATCGACATATTTGTGGGCCTTCACCGCCTGCAGCGTGTCGCCTGCGGCGGGCCCCGCATAGCCATAGTCGATCGCGAGCATCGCGCCGCCCTGCCGCGTGATGCGGAAGGCGCAGCGCTGCATGATCGCGGCCGAGACCGGCGTCGTTTCGACGATCGTCCCCTCGGGCCGGTCACGCAGGACGGCGGGAATCGCGTCGTCGGCCGGGGTTTCACCGGCTCTCGGCGCGAGCCTGCCATCGCGGCGCTCGACCATTCGTTCGCGCCAGCCGTCGGCGGTCTTCACATATTGGTGGACCGGCAGCGCATCGAAGAATTCGTTGGCGACGATGACCAGCGGCACGTCGTCAGGGAGCGCGTCGACCTCGTCATGATGTTCGGCCTGCGCGAGGCGCGCCGACTGGACGGCGCGCAAGGTGGGGCTGGTTTCGACGAGATGGGCGCCGACCGGCGTGCAGCCGAAACGCGCGGCGGCGCGGAGCGCATCGGCGGCGAGCGTGCCACGCCCGGGCCCGAGCTCGACATAGCGGAACGGTGGGCCGCCCGCGCGGCTCCACAGGTCGGCGATCCAGATGCCAACCAGCTCGCCGAACATCTGGCTGATCTCGGGCGCGGTGGTGAAATCGCCCGCCGCACCGAGCGGGTCGCGCGTCGCATAATAATGCGCGTTCGCCGCCGCCATATAGTCGGCGACCGTCATCGGCCGGGCGGCAGCGATATCCTTGAGCAATTGTTCGGGAGCGGGCGGGCCGTCAGGCAACGGCATCGGGTCCGGCGACCGGCTCGACCCGCTGGCGCCGGCGCTTCGCGGTCGCGATGAGCCAGAGGCCGATCACGATCATCGGCACCGTCAGCCACTGGCCCATCGACAGGCCGGTCGCATCGACCACCCACTGGCGCTGGACGTCGGGCTCGCGGAAAAATTCGACCGTAAAGCGGCTGAGACCGTAAATCAGCGACGCCATGCCGACAAGGAAACCCGGTTTGTAGCGCGCGTCGGTGCGCCAGAAGAAATAGGCGAGGACGGCCATCATCACCAGTCCTTCGAGCCCGGCTTCGTAAAGCTGGCTCGGGTGGCGCGGCAGGTCGCCGCCGCGCGGAAAGATGATCGCCCATGGCACGGTCGTTACGCGGCCCCACAGCTCGCCATTCACGAAATTGGCGAGGCGGCCGAGGAAGAGACCGAAGGGAATGACGCACGCGATATAGTCGCAGAAGCGCAGGAAACTGAGCTTTTCCTTGCGCGTCACATACCAGATCGCAACGAGCACGCCGATCACGCCGCCGTGCAGCGACATGCCGCCATCCCACAATTTGAAGATGTCGACCGGCTCCTTGAGGTAGGATTCGAGATTGTAGAACAGGACATAGCCGAGTCGGCCGCCGAGGATGATCCCGAGCATGGCATAGAAGATCATGTCGTCGGCATGGCGCCGCGCCATCGGGGCGCCGGGCTGCGCGATCAGCTTCAGCAGATACCAATAGCCGAGGAAAATACCGGCCAGATAGGCGAGCGCATACCAGCGGATCGGCCAGCCGAACACGCTGAAAGCGACCTCGCTATGCTCACCCATCAGGTCATGAAAGTTAAGATATTGCGTCGCTTCGGCTAAGGTTGCAAAAAGAAACATATAGTCGCGCTGTCCTTCCCCAGGAGAGGCCTTCCCCATAGGGGGTAAGGCGAGCGAGACCAAGAGGAGAGATGCCCCATGCCTTCCGCGCTCGATCTGCGCCTGGAATCCGCGTATAATCTGATCACGGGGCCGGGCGGTCCGATCCAGGTCGGTTCCGTCGAACGCTTCGGCCGCCAGCTGCCGTTCATCACCAACGCGCCGACGAACCTGGCCGATTATGTCGCCTATTTCAGCGCGATGCACGGCGATGCCACCTTTCTGGTCGAGGGCGACGAGCGGCTGAGCTTCAAACAGGTCTATGCCGCGGCGCGCAAGGTCGCGGCGGGCCTCATCGATGGCCACGGCGTCCAGCGCGGTGACCGCGTCGGCCTTGCCATGCGCAACGCAAATGCGTGGTGTGTCGCCTATATCGGCATCCTGCTCGCGGGCGGCTGCGCGACCCTGCTCAACGGCTGGTGGCAGGGCGGCGAGCTGGCGGCGGGAATCGACGATGCCGAGGCGAAGCTCGTCATTGCCGATGTCCAGCGGGCAGCGCGGCTGGCCGAGCCGGGAATCAGCCATGGCGCCAAGGTCGTCGCGCTCGATATCACGAAGCCGATCGACGAAGCGATCGCGCCGCTGGCGGCGGGCGGCAGCGCCGAGACCGCGCTGCCGGTGCTGACCGGGCAGGATCTGGCGACGATCCTCTTTACCTCGGGCTCGACCGGCCAGTCGAAGGGCGCCTATTCGCGCCACGAGGCGGTGGTGCAGGCGATCTTCAACTATGTCACGCAGACCGCGAGCATCGTCCACCTGCTGACCGAGGACGGGCTGATGTCGGACATCCAGCCCGCCACCCTGATTTGCACGCCTCTGTTCCATGTAACGGCCGAGATTCCCGTGTTTCTTCAGAGCTTCGCCCTAGGTCGCAAGCTCGTGCTGATGCCGAAGTGGAACGCCGACGAGGCGATGCGGCTGATCCAGGACGAGAAATGCAATTATTTCGTCGGCGTGCCGCTGATGAGCTACGAAATTCTCGTCAGTCCGAACCGCAAGAATTACGACCTGTCGACCTGCAAGAGCTACGCCGGCGGCGGTGCGCCGCGACCGCCCGAGCATGTCCGCCGCCTCGCGTCGGAGATGGGCGATGCCAAGCCGCTGCTAGGCTATGGCCTCACCGAGACCAATGCCGTCGGCTGCGGCATCATCAACGAGAATTATGTCGAGAAGCCGCTGTCGACCGGCCCCGCGTCGAAGCCGCTCGTCGATCTGGCGATCCTCGACGAGCTGGGGAACGAACTGCCGCAGGGTAGCGTCGGCGAGGTTTGCATGCGATCGGTCTGCAACTTCGAGGGCTATTGGAACAATGAGGCAGCGACCAAGGCGGCCTTCTTCGACAATGGTTATTTCCGTTCGGGCGACCTCGGCTATCTCGACGCCGACGGCTATCTGTTCATCGTCGACCGCAAGAAGGACATCATCATCCGCGGCGGCGAGAATATCAGTTGCCAGGAGGTCGAGGCCGCGATCTACGAACATGCCGAGGTCAATGAATGCGCGGTTTTCGGCTTGCCCGACGAACGACTCGGCGAATGCGTCGGCGCGGTCGTCTGGATGAAGCCCGGCAGCGCGTTGACCGCCGACGAGCTGACCGCGTTCCTCAACGCGCGCCTCGCGCCGTACAAGGTGCCGTGCCGGATCTGGATGTCGAACGAGGCGCTGCCCAAGCTCGGCAGCGAAAAGATCGACAAAGTGTCTTTGCGCAATCGCTATCGCGAGGAGTATAAGTCGGAGGTGACCGCGTAACCGAACCGGGCGAAGGAGCGAAAGAGGGATATGGCCGAAGCTGACTCCCCCGACGTTCCGCCGGCGCCGGTTCCGGAAACGCCCGCGCCGGTGCGCGTCTATCGCCACCGGCTGCCGACGCGCATCTGGCATTGGGTGAATGCGGTTACGCTGCTCGTCATGCTGATGAGCGGGCTGATGATCTTCAACGCGCATCCGCGGCTTTACTGGGGGCAATATGGCGCGAACCCCGATCGGGCGTGGTTCGCGATCGGGGCGACTTCCGACACCGGCTATGTCCGCTTCGGCGAGACGCGGATCGAGACGACCGGCGTACTCGGGCGCTGGACCAATGCCGGGGGCGAGGAAAAGACCTGGGCCTTTCCGGGCTGGGCGACGATCCCGACCAGCTACGATCTCGCGGCCGGGCGGCGCTGGCACCTGTTCTTCGCGTGGGTGCTGTCGGTCGGCCTGACGCTCTATATGGTCTGGAGCCTTTTCGGCGGGCACATCCGAAGGGATTTGCACGTCCTCCGCGCCGAATGGTCGCCGCGGCATATCTGGCACGACATCAAGGATCATGCGCGGCTGCGCTTTCCGCGGGGCGAGGCGGCAGCGCGGTACAATATCCTGCAAAAGCTTAGTTATATCGGCGTGATCTTCGGCCTGCTGCCGCTCATGATCTTCACCGGGCTCACCATGTCGCCGGGAATGGATGCCGCCTGGCCATGGCTGCTCGACCTGTTCGGCGGGCGCCAGTCGGCGCGTTCGATCCATTTCATTGCGGCGTGGCTGCTTGTCCTCTTCTTCCTCGTCCACATCATGATGGTGATCCTCGCCGGGCCGATCAACGAGGTGCGCTCGATGATCAGCGGCTGGTTCACGCTGCCGCCCGAGAGGGAGCGCGAGGCATGAGCGGCGTCCTGCTGCCACGCCGCCGGCTGATCGCACGCGCGGGCGGGCTCGTCGCGGCGGCGGGCGCACTGCCGCTGCTGTCGGGTTGCGACGCGATCAGCGAGGCGCCGGCGGTGCGCAAGATCTTGTCGATGGGCGAGGAGATGAACCGGGCGAGCCAGCGCGCGCTGATGGACCGCGATGCGCTGGCGCGCGAATTCACCCGCGCCGACCTGTCGCCGGTCTTCCGCTCGAACGGAACGAAGCTGCCGGATGGCGCCGCCTATGCCGCGCACGCCGCGGCGGGCTTCGCCGACTGGCGCATTGCCGTGTCGGGCCTCGTCGCGCGGCCGCTGTCGCTGTCGATGGCCGACATCCGCGCGATGCCCCAGCGCACGCAGATCACCCGCCACGACTGCGTCGAGGGGTGGAGCGCGATCGGCGAGTGGACCGGGCCGCAGCTCCGCCGCATCCTTGAGGCGGCGGGGGTGAAGGACCGCGCGCGCTATATCGTGTTCCGCTGTGCCGACAGGATCGACGACGCGCTCTATTATGAAAGCTGCGACATGGTCGATGCGCTCCACCCGCAGACGATCCTGGCCTGGGCGATGAACGGCGCGGTGCTGCCGATCGCCAACGGCGCGCCGCTGCGCCTCAGGATCGAACGGCAGCTGGGGTATAAGCATGCGAAATATCTGACCGGGATCGAAGCGGTCGCGAGTCTCGACCAAATCGGGGCAGGAAAGGGCGGTTTCTGGGAAGATCGCATTGATTATGAATGGTATGCCGGTATCTAGTTGGTAACAGGGCGGCAGATGCAATGATGATGAGGTCGCACTTTTGTCCATACTCAGGCCGTTTCTTTCGCGTGTTATCCATCGTGGCAGGCTGACCGTCATCGACCCTGACGGCGGGGCCGAGACCTTTGGCGCGCCCGCGCCCGGCTTTCCCGAAGTCAGCGTCCGCTTCGCGACGCGCCGCGCGATGCGGCGCGTGATCCTCGACCCGCGGCTCGGCGCGGGCGAGGCCTTCATGGACGGCGAAATGGAAATTACCGAGGGCGACATCATGGGCCTGATCGGCCTGCTGCGCATGAATACGCCATGGGATCGCGGCGCGAAGCTCAAGGACAAGACGCGGCTCGGCCAATGGGGCGACTGGGTGAAGACGCGGCTCGGCTCGATCAACCGGCAGCGCCAGTCGCGTGCGAATGTCGAGCACCATTACGACATCGGCAACGACCTCTATCGCCTCTTTCTCGACCGCGACATGCAATATAGCTGCGCCTATTGGCCGCGTGAGGGCATGACGCTCGACGAGGCGCAGGAGGCCAAGAAGGCGCATATCGCTGCGAAACTCGCGCTGCGGCCGGGCCAGCGGATCCTCGACATCGGCTGCGGCTGGGGCGGGATGGCGATCACGCTCGCGAAACTGGAAGCGGTCGAGGTGCTCGGGATCACATTGTCGACCGAACAGCTCGAGCTCGCGCGGCAGCGCGCCGAAGAGGCGGGGGTTGCCGACCGCGTTCGCTTCGAGTTGATCGATTATCGCGACCTTGCGGCGCACGAGACCGGCGGGTTCGACCGCATCGTATCCGTCGGGATGTTTGAGCATGTCGGCGCGGCCAATTTCGACACTTTCTTTCGCGTATGTGCGAACCTGCTCTCGGCCGACGGGGTGATGTTGCTCCACACGATCGGGCGCTTCGGGCGGCCGGGCGCGACCGACGCCTTCACGCGCAAATATATCTTCCCCGGCGGCTATATCCCCGCGCTCAGCGAGACCCTCGCCGCCAGCGAGAAAAGCCGGCTGATCGCGACCGATGTCGAGACGCTAAGGCTGCATTATGCGCTGACGCTGCGTCAATGGTACACCAACACGCTGGCGCACGAGGCCGAGATCGTGGCGATGATGGGCGCGCGATTCTTCCGCATGTGGTGCTTCTACCTCGCCGGCGCGACCGCGGCGTTCGAAAGTGGCGGGATGGGCAATTACCAGATCCAGTTCGCGCGCAGCCGCCACGCGCTACCGCTGACGCGCGACTATATCGGCGAGGCCGAAGGGCGCTATCTCTAACGCCGCATCGCCGCGAGTGGACCGAGGTCGGTTCAGGGGGGGGGCAGCGGTCGCCCCAAGCTCGTCATGCTGAACTTGTTTCAGCATCCATGGGCTGACCTCTCATCGGCCGCTGCGGTGAAGGAGGCGACGGACCATGGACCCTGAAACAAGTTCAGGGTGACGATGCAGGATAGGTCAGCTTACGGTCGCTTCCCACCCTTCCCGCGATCAGCCCGGATAGCGCTCGTTCGTCGCGTCCCACGTCAGCGCGACCAGCTTTTCGAGCACGGCCGGATCGACGTCGGCGAGCTTGTTGATGTAGAGACAGACCTTGCCGGTCCTGTGCTTGCCGAGCGCGGCGAACAGCGCGTCGGCTTCGGCCTGCCGGTCGCCGTAATCTTCCATCAGATAGAGCGTGATCGCCGCTTTGCGCGGCGAAAAGCCGGCGCGGCACATCGTCCCCGAATGGCCGCTGTCATATTGATAGTCATAGCTGCCATAGCCGATGATCGACGGCCCCCACATCCTCGGATCGAGACCCGTCACGCGGCGGTACATCGCGTCGATGACCGGCGCCTCTTCGCGGCGCCGCGCGTCGGGGAGCGCGGCGATAAAGTCCGCCACGGTCACTTCGGTCGCTTTGGTCTTGATCTCGACTTTGCCCATACTGCGCCTCCCGCAGGCGAAGACTAACCGGTTCCGGCGTAGAGTGCCACAATCTCACGCGCCAGCACGGCGACGCGGTCCCGAAAGCCTGCCGGCGCCACGACCTCGACCTCGGCGCCGAGTGCCAGCATGTCGCGGGCGCCATGGTCGGCGTCCTCGACCATCATCGTCATCTGCCGCCAGCCGTCCGCATCGGGATCGCCGGCGCCGTCAACCGCCGCCGCGCCGCGGGGCGACTGCGCGGCCAGTCGCTTGCAGCCTTCGGGCGACGCGCGGACGGTCGCGCGCGTCGCGAACAGCTCGGCCTCGAAGCGGGCCTGCTCGGACTGCCACCAGCCCGCCAGATGAAAATCGGCCGGCGGTTCGAAGCCCGTATCCTCGACGATCAGGCTCCGGATATTCGAAACCCGGAAGACGCGCACCTTTCCGGCGCCGCGCGCGGCGAGGTACCAGATGCCCGCTTTCAGAACGAGACCGAGCGGATCGACGGTCCAGTCGCGCACACCCTGCCAGCTCTCGTAGCGCATCGACACGCATTGCTGGTCGAGCACGGCGCGCGCGAGGCGGGGCAGATGCGGCAGCGCCTCGCTGCCGCGATACCAGTCGACGGCGTCGAGATGGAAGCGCGCCGCCATCCGGTCGGCCAGCGCCCCGCCGCCGCCGGGCAAGGCTGCGAGCAATTTGTTGCGCGCCGCGCTCGTCGCCGCGCCCAGCCCCAGTTCAGCGGCGGGGCCGGGAAGGCCGATCATCGCCATTGCCTCGGCCTCGTTTGCCGACAATCCCGTAAGCTTGGTGCGATAGCCGCCCAGCAGCTGAAAGCCGCCGCCGGGACCACGGTCGCCATAGACGGGCACGCCGGCGGCCGAGAGCGCGTCGATGTCGCGATAGATGGTGCGTTCGGACACCTCGAATTCAGCGGCCAGATCGGCGGCGGTGAGCCGTTGCCGCAATTGCAGCAGGATCAGGATCGAGAGGAGGCGGCTCGCGCGCATTTTTCTTCCATAGCAGAAAATAACTGACAGAAAATGTCAGGATAAGGGGCGTAGGCAGGTTGCGTCACCGAGGGAGCGACCCATGAGCAGTATCGACCGCCGCACCGTCATCGCCCTTAGCGCAGGAGCCTTTATGTCCAGCCTGATCCCCATCGCGGCATCCGCCGCGATCAACCCCGCCCCAGTCGGCAAGCCAGGCGACTTCGATTTCCTGACCGGCGAATGGCGCATCCACAACAAGTTCCGCGAAGGCGAAAAGTGGATCGAATTTCCCGGCGAGGCGACCGTGGACGGCATCCTCGGCGGAATTGCGAGCATCGAGGAGCTGCGCATTCCGGCGCGGGGTTTTTCGGGCATGGGGCTCCGCCTGCTCGACGTCGAAAAGAAGATCTGGTCCGATCATTGGGTGAACGCCAAATCGGGTGTTGTCGCGGTGCCCGGCCAACTGGGCGTGTTTGAAAATGGCGCCGGGACATTTCTGTCCGAGGGCGAGGGGGAGAAAGGACCGGAGCTCAACCGCGGCGTCTGGGACCGCATCACGCCGGCGAGCTGCCGTTGGTTCCAAGGGGTCTCGCGCGATGGCGGAAAGACGTGGGACGACGGCTGGTTCATGGACTGGACCCGCATCGCGTGATTGAGGATCCTGCCCCAAAGACGCCTTTCCTACAATGTCGGGCCATGGTTTATGCTGGTGAATGATCGCCGTGCATCGCCCGTCTTCCGTCTTGCCAGCCTTCGGGTTTGGATGGCGCGGGGAGGAAACACGAGGGGGACGTAGTGTGACCTTTGTGACCTTCCGAACAAAATATCGAGGCCCGGGCGATCGGATGGCTTGGCCGAATCGTGGCTTGATGTTGCACCTTCGGGCCCGCCCTGCTAGCCGCGCCCGCGTCTTTCCCTCGCCAAAGGTGCCATCATGTCCGAGTCCTTCAAGCGCGTCGTCCTCGCCTATTCGGGCGGTCTCGATACCAGCGTTATCCTGAAGTGGCTGCAGGTCACCTATGGCTGCGAGGTCGTGACCTTCACCGCCGACCTCGGGCAGGGCGAGGAGCTCGAGCCGGCGCGCGCCAAGGCCGAGCTGATGGGGATCAAGCCTGAGCATATCTTCATCGACGACCTGCGTGAGGAATTCGTCCGCGACTTCGTCTTCCCGATGATGCGCGCCAACGCGCGTTACGAGGGCGATTATCTGCTCGGCACCTCGATCGCGCGTCCGCTCATTTCGAAGCGGCTCGTCGAGATCGCCAAGGAAGTGGGTGCCGATGCGGTCGCCCATGGCGCGACGGGCAAGGGCAACGACCAGGTGCGCTTCGAGCTGTCGGCCTATGCGCTCAACCCCGATATCAAGGTGATCGCACCCTGGCGCGAATGGGATCTGACCAGCCGCACGGCGCTGATCGACTTTGCCGAAAAGAACCAGATTCCGGTGCCGAAGGACAAGCGCGGCGAAAGCCCGTTCTCGACCGACGCGAACCTTCTGCACACCTCGTCGGAGGGCAAGGTGCTCGAGAACCCGTGGGACGAGACGCCCGATTATGTCTATTCGCGCACCGTCAATCCCGAGGATGCGCCCGACACGCCCGAATATATCGCGGTCGATTTCGAACGCGGCGACGGCGTCGCGCTCAACGGTCAGGCGATGTCGCCCGCGACCCTGCTCGCGGCGCTTAATGACCTCGGCCGCAAGCACGGGATCGGCCGCCTCGACCTCGTGGAGAACCGCTTCGTCGGTATGAAATCGCGCGGCATGTACGAGACGCCGGGCGGCGAAATCTATGCCCGTGCCCACCGCGGCATCGAAAGCATCACGCTCGACCGCGGCGCGGCGCACCTCAAGGACGAGCTGATGCCGAAATATGCCGAGCTCATCTATAACGGCTTCTGGTTCGCGCCCGAGCGCGAGATGCTGCAGGCGGCGATCGACCTCAGCCAGGAGAAGGTGTCGGGCACTGTTCGCCTGAAGCTCTACAAGGGCAATGCCAGTGTCGTCGGCCGCAAGTCGCCGAACAGCCTCTACAGCGAGCGGCATGTGACCTTCGAGGACGATGCAGGCGCCTATGACCAGAAGGATGCGGCCGGCTTCATCAAATTGAACGCGCTGCGCCTGAAGTTGCTGGCGAAACGCGACCGCTGATCTGTCGGCGAGCCGTGCGGCATATCGGATGCGGCCATGCGCATGCGGCGGTTCGATGTCTCTTCTTGGCAGAGCATCGGCGTGACGCTCGCAAGTGGGAAATTTGAGGATGATCCACTCGATCCGGCGAACGAGCCGCCAAAATATTAACGTGTTAGCGCGATCGCGATTCCTGCGCTAAGGGCGCCGGATGACCGCGCTCCGCTTCTTTTCCGACAATGCCGCCACCGTCCATCCGGCGGTGATGGAGGCTCTCGCCGCCGCCAATCATGTCGACACGGCGTATGACGGCGATGCGCTCAGCCAGTCGCTCGATGCCGCCTTTTCCGACCTGTTCGAAACCGATTGCGAGGTCGTGTGGATCGCGACCGGGACGGCCGCAAACAGCATCATCCTCGCGCATTTCGTGCGGCCTTGGCAGGGCATACTCTGTTATGAGGAAGCGCATATCGAGGTCGACGAGTGCGGCGCGCCGACCTTCTACTCGGGCGGTGCGCAGTTGATGACGCTGCCCGGCGCGGGAGCGAAGATCGATGCCGAGGCGCTGAGGAAACGGATCGCGGGTATCCGCAAAGACGTCCATCAGGTCCAGCCCGCCGCGATCAGCATCACCAACGCGACCGAATATGGCCTCGCCTGGCGTGCGAGCGAAATCGGCGCGATCAGCGAGGTCGCCAAGGCGAGCGGGATGAAGCTGCACATGGATGGTGCGCGCTTCGCCAATGCGGTTGCGTTCCTCGGCTGCTCGCCCGCCGACGTCACCTGGCGCGCCGGGGTCGATGCGCTGTCGTTCGGCTTCACCAAAAATGGCGCGATGATGGCCGAGGCGCTGGTCTTCTTCGGCGGCAGCGGCGGCGCAGGGGTGCGCGAGCTCAAGAAGCGCGGCGGGCACCTGCTGAGCAAGGGACGTTTCGTCGCGGCGCAGATCCGCGCGATGCTGAAGGACGATCTCTGGCTTGCCAACGCGCGCGCCGCGAACGCCGGCGCGGCCGCGCTTGCGGCGGCGTGCGGTCCGCGGCTGATGCATCCGGTCGAGGCGAACGAGCTGTTCGTGCGGATCAGCGCCGAAGAGGCGGCGGACCTGCGCGCGCAGGGATTCGATTTCTATGACTGGGGCGACGGCGCGATCCGCCTCGTCGTGAGCTGGGATCAGGATGCCGCCGCGGTCGCGCCGCTGGCGGCCGCCATCGCCGGGCTATGAGCGAGCAGCCGACGACGCTGCTTTCGCCACGCGTCTTTCTGCCCTTCGCGCTGGTCACGCTGATCTGGGGATCGACGTGGATCGTGATCAAGGGTCAGCTGGGTGTCGTGCCGCCGAGCTGGTCGGTGACCTATCGCTTCGTGGTCGCCGGGGCGGCGATGTTCGTCTTTGCCGCGGCGCGGCGCGAACGACTGTGGCTGGAACCGCGCGCGATGGCCTTTGCCTCGGTCCTCGGGCTGGCGCAGTTCGCGTTGAACTTCAACTTCGTCTATCGCGCCGAGCAGCATATCACTTCGGGCCTTGTCGCAGTGCTCTTCGCTCTGCTGATAGTGCCGAACACGTTGCTGGGGCGGTTGTTTCTGAAGACGCCGCTCGAACGCCGCTTCCTTGCCGGGGCGGGGATTGCGATCGTCGGCGTCGCGCTGATGATCCTGCACGAATATCGCGCCGCTGCGTTGGGGGCGGACGAGGTGATCATGGGGACGCTGCTGACGCTGGCCGGTGTGATGAGCGCGTCGACCGCCAATGTGATGCAGGGGACCGGAATTGCGCGCGCGCAGTCGATGGTCGTGATGATCGCCTGGGCGATGCTGTTCGGGGCGCTCGCCGACGGAAGCTATGCATGGATCACGACCGGGCCGCCGGTGATCGAGAAGACGGGGGTCTATTTGGGCGGGATACTCTATCTGGGCATCATCGCCAGCGCGGTGACCTTTCCGCTCTATTTCAATGTCATCCGCGCGGTCGGGCCGGGGCAGGCCGCTTGGTCGAGCGTGCTGATCCCGATCATCGCGATGGGCTTTTCGACGGTGTTCGAGGGCTATCGCTGGGCACCGCTGTCGATCGCGGGCGGCTTCGTGGCGTTGATCGGACTGGTGATCGCGGTCGCCAAACGGCCCGAGCGGCCGTCGGTCAGCGGCAATATGGTGTCGGTGCCCGTCGATCCGGACTAGAGGCGTCAGCCTGCGCTGATCCGTTCGATATCGGCGCCGACCGCCTGCAGCTTCTCCTCCAGCCGTTCGTAGCCGCGGTCGAGGTGATAGACGCGGTTGACCTCGGTCTGCCCCTCTGCCGCAAGACCCGCGATGATCAGGCTCATCGAGGCGCGAAGGTCGGTTGCCATTACCGGCGCGCCGACCAGATGGTCGACGCCGCGGACGATCGCGGTACGGCCCTTGACCTGGATGTCGCAGCCCATGCGCGCGAGCTCGGGAACATGCATGTAGCGGTTCTCGAAGATCGTCTCGGTGAACAGCGACGCGCCGGTGCCGAGCGTCGCCATCGCCATGAACTGCGCCTGCATATCGGTCGCGAAGCCTGGGTAGGGCGCGGTCGACAGCGTGACGGGTTCGGCGCGGCCGTCCATCGCGACGCGGATCCCGCCCTTGGTGGGCTCGACGGTGGCGCCGGCTTCGCGCAGCGCGGTGAGCGTGGCTTCCATCTCGTCGGCCTTGGCGCCGACCAGCTCGACGTCGCCCTGCGTGATGACGGCGGCGCAGGCATAGCTGCCCGCCTCGATGCGGTCGGCCATCACGCGGTAGGTCGCGCCGTGGAGGCGGTCGACGCCCTCGATCGTCAGTGTCTCGGTGCCGATCCCGTCGATATGCGCGCCCATCGCGACGAGACAGTTGCAGAGGTCGACGATCTCGGGCTCACGCGCCGCATTTTCGAGGACGCAGGTGCCGCCGGCGAGAACCGCCGCCATGACCGCATTTTCGGTCGCGCCGACCGATACGACGGGGAAGGTGAACTTGCCGCCCTTGAGCCGCCCGCCGGGCGCGATGGCCTTCACATAGCCCGAGGCGAGCTCGATCTCGGCACCGAAGGCTTCGAGTGCTTTCAGATGGAGGTCGATCGGACGGTTACCGATCGCGCAGCCGCCGGGAAGCGACACCGTTGCTTCGCCTGCGCGGGCGAGGAGCGGGCCGAGGACGAGGATCGACGCACGCATCTTGCGGACGATGTCATAGGGCGCCACCGTCGAGGTCAGCGTCGTCGCGCGCGCGGTCATCACGCGGCCGAAATCTTCGGGCCGCGAGCCCTCGATCGTCGTCGAGCAGCCGAGCTGGTTGAGTAGGTGGCCGAAGCCGTCGACGTCGGCGAGGCGCGGCAGGTTGCGCAAGGTCAGCGGCTCGTCGGTGAGCAGCGCGCAAGGCAGCAGGGTCAGCGCGGCATTCTTGGCGCCGGAGATGGGAATACGGCCCTTGAGTCGCTGGCCGCCGCGAATGACGATTTGATCCATCCGTCGTCATTAGCCGATGCGACGGCGCGCGCAAGCCGACTAGCTATGCTGGCGGCGCATAGCCTGCGTCGCCGTCGAATTGCGCCTTCGCGTCCTTCTCGCCCTTGCTCATGAAGGTGAAGCCCGCGACCGAGAGGATCATCAGCAGGATCGCGAGCAGCGGCACCTGTCCGTCGATTGCGAACACGCGCAGCGCGATCCACGCGATGTTGACGATGCCGACGATGAGGAAAATTTTCTTGTTGTTCGTGGCGAAGCCGTAGGTTGCGCGGCCGTCGCGGGTGCGGACGCCGTGGACGCCCTTCAGGTCGAAGGCGTTGTAGATATAGAAGCGGCCGGCCGTGCCGGGCACGAGTTCGCCCGCAACATTGTCCTTCACCACCGCATTCTTGATCGTGCGCGTCGGGCCGGTGTCGGGCTGGAAAGTGAGGCTGCGAAAAACCGAGACGCCTCCCTTTGTGCGCTTGAGGTCGGCGGCTTCGATGCGCCCGTCGATGATCGATGTCGTCATATGTCGGCTCCCTTGCTTGCGGTGGCGCGACCCGGAACGAGGCTAGATGATGCGCGCGGGCGAGGGAAGCCATGCTGCGTGCAGGAATGGCGTCTTTGCTCGTGGCGCCGGCGCAGGAAATATGAAACTATACACGGCGATAGTCGAAGCAATTGAGGACGGTCGAAGCACGATATCAGCAGGGGAGAAACAGCTATGCGGAACCGCGTCATTTCGCTCATCACGGCCGCGTCGTTCGTCACGGGCCAGCTTGCCGTCCCGGCTTTTGCGCAGACCACCTATCCCTATCCGCCGCCGCCCGGCTCGGGCTATGATCAGGGATGGGCGGGCACGATCCGCTGCGAATCCTATGGTAACCGCCAGCAACGCTGCAACGTCCGCACCGACAATCGCGTCGAACTGACCCGTGTGATCGGCGGGCGTTGCTCGAAGGGGCGCGATTGGGGATTCGATGCCGACGGTGTCTGGGTGTCGGGCGGGTGCCGCGCCGAATTTCGCTATGGCTATGCCGGCGGCGCCTATCCGGGGAATGATTTCGCGGGGACGCTCCGCTGCGAATCGCGCAGCAACCGTTATGAACAATGCGCGGTGCAGACCAATGGCCGCGTCGAGCTCGTGCGCAAGCTCGGCGGCAAATGCAACGCCGGGCGGCAATGGGGTTATGGCGCCGACTATGTCTGGGTCACCAACGGCTGCCGCGCCGAATTCGGCTATGGCTACGCCAATCTGGCGCCGCTGCCGGGTCCGAAGCCCGACAAGGACAAGGGCCCGAGCACCGGGCTGATCATCGGCGGGATCGTCGTCGCCGGCGGGCTGCTCGCGCTGCTGGCGAGCCAGAAGAAGAAAAAGGCCGACGGCACGCCGGAAGAAAGTGCGCCACCGCCCGCATCGGCCGGCCCGGCCGCACTGAGCGCCAATCTGAGCGGCCTGCCGAGCGCGGCGCGGCCGTCGGTGCAGAATTGCATGAACGATGCCGCGCGGCAGATCGGTGCGACCGGCGGGACGAAGCTGTCCTATGACAAGCTCGTTTCGCTCGAACAGGGCAATGGCGGCTGGCGCATCCGCGCGGCGATGACTGCGACCTATCCCGATGGCGCCAAGCCGATCGAGATGTATTGCCGCGCGACGCCGAGTGACATCATCCAGCTCGATTTCAATTGAGGGTCATCGGCTTCGGCCTTGGGGCCGCCGCCCCGCGTGAGGCAGGGGCGGCGAGCGATGGTCAGGCGAGTGCCTCTTCAACCTGACCGAGGCGATCCTTGCCGAAGAACATCTCGTCCCCGACGAAGAAGGTCGGGATGCCGAATACACCGCGTGCGACCGCGGCTTCGGTATTGGCGACAAGCCTTGCCTTGATCCCGGGCTCCTGCGTGCGCGCGAGAAGCGCGGGGCCATCGAAGCCGTTTGCCGAGAGGAAGGTCGCGATGATTTCGGGATCGTCCATTTTCAGGCCTTCCTCCCACATCGCGCGGTTCACCGCGTCGACATAATCGTCGAGATTGCCCTCATCCTCGGCAACGATCGTGCCGCGCATGATCGTCAGCGTGTTGACGGGGAAATGCGGGTTGAGGCGAAACTTCGTCAAGCCGTGCCGCGCAATGAAGCGCCGCATTTCGAGGTTTTCATAGGCCAGTTTCGCGGGCGCTTCGGCATATTGGATCATCGGCGCCTTGTTGCCCGTCGCCTTGAAGATGCCGCCGAGCAGGCACGGCGTGATGATCAGGTCGGCGCCGGTGCGCTCGAGCAATTCGGGTAGCACCTTCAACGTCAGATAGGCGTTGGGGCTGCCGAAATCGAAGATGAGTTCAAGGCTTTTGGTCACCATTTCTCTCCCCAGGGACGGAGGTCGAGTTCGTGCGTCCATGCGCTCCTCGGCTGTTTGTGGAGCATCACATAATTGGCCGCGATGGCGCCCGGATTCAGGATCAGCTCCTGCGCCTTCGCATTGTCGAAATCGGGATGGCGGCCCTTGATGAACTCGGTGTCGATCGCGCCGTCGATGATCGTGTGCGCGACATGGATGCCCTGCGGCCCGAGCTCGCGCGCCATCGATTGCGCGAGCATGCGGAGAGCGCCCTTGGCGCCCGAGAAGGCGGAGAAGCCCGATCCGCCGCGCAGGCTGGCGGTCGCGCCGGTGAAGATGATCGTGCCGCGGCCGCGCGGGCTCATGCGTTTCGCCGCCTCGCGGCCCATCAGGAAACCGCCGAGGCAGGCCATTTCCCAGACTTTGGTGTAAACGCGCACCGTCGTTTCGGCGATCGGGAAGTTCACATTGGCACCGATGTTGAACACCGCGACTTCCACCGGCCCGACTTCGGCTTCGACCTGGTCGAAGAGGGCGATCATCGCCTCTTCGTTGCGGGCGTCGGCGGGGAAAGCGCGTGCCTGATACCCCTCGCCGCGGATCGACTGCGCCAGCGCTTCGAGCGCGTCGGCGTTGCGCTCGCGGCGGTTGACGCAGGCGGTGAGCCCCTCGGCGGCGAAGGCGCGCGCGATCGCGCCGCCCGTGGCATCGCCGGCGCCTATGATGACGGCTGCGGGATTGGGCATGGGCGACTCTCCTCTTGCGCCCGATAGTAACTATGATAATCATAGTTACAAGCGATTATTTCGCCGTAAAGGTGAGCGATGCCCAAACGCACGGATCTGTCGGATACCTTCTGCCCCGTTGGACGGTCGGCCGAGCTGCTTGGCGACCGCGCGGTGCTGCTGATCCTGCGCGATCTGTTCTTCGGTCGGCGGCGGTTCGAGGCGATCGCGGCGAACACCGGGCTCGGGCCGCAACTCGTCTCGGCGCGGCTCAAGCTGATGGAAAAGCAAGGAGTGGTCGAGCGGCACGCCTATCAGGACCGCCCGCCGCGCCACGAATACCGCCTGACCGCAAAGGGCAAGGATCTGTTCGACGTCCTCTACGCGATGCGCAACTGGGCTGAGCGTTGGGCCTATGAAGACGGCGAAATCGGCGGGCCGGCGATGCGCTACGTTCACCGCGCGTGTGGAACCGATGTCGGCACATCGACCGTCTGTCCGGGGTGCGGCGAGCCGCTGCGCTATGGCGATCTGAAAGGGGAGCCGTCGGAAGCGCTCAGGGCCGAGCAGGCGGCAAGGGCCGGCTAGTCATCTCGTCATTGCGAGCGAAGCGAAGCAATCCAGAGCGGTTTCCGCACCGCTGGATTGCCGCGTCGCCTGCGCCTCCTCGCAATGACGAAGAATTTTTATGCCTTTTCCAGCGTGCACTGCAGCGGGTGCTGGTTCTGCCGCGCGGCGTCCATCACCTGGTTGACCTTGGTCTCGGCGACTTCATAGCTGAACACGCCGCACACGCCGACGCCCTGCTGGTGGACGTGAAGCATCACCTGCGTCGCGCGTTCGATGTCCATGTTGAAGAAGCGCTGCAGCACCATCACGACGAATTCCATCGGCGTATAGTCGTCGTTGAGCAGCAGCACCTTGTACATCGAGGGCTTCTTGGGCTTCGCGCGCGTGCGCGTCGCGATGCCGACACCCGGCGCACCGGACGTGTCGTCATCCTTGCCCGCCATTGCGCGGACGACATGAGGGATCGAAGCCGGAAGCATCATCATCGGGAATATCGCAAGCCGATGCGGAATCGCAAGAGGGCGGGGTGGTTAATTCCGTCTCGTGCGGGGAGCGGCTGGAAGAAAAGCGGAGCAGAGAAACAAGAGCCGCCCGCCCCCCGAAGGAAGCGAGCGGTCTTGATGGTGTCGGCGCGGACGGGGAGAGGAGGGGGGAAGGCCCGCGCCAACGGGAAGGTGAAGGCCTTAGGCTGCCTTCATCTTCGAAGTGATAACCGAAACGCGGTTCGAGATCGGCGCGAAGCTGTCGTTCGTCAGCTTGACGACGAGTTCGCTGGTCTTCGAGGTCTGCGCGACAGCGGCGTCGAACGCCTTCTTGCTGTTTTCGGCATAGAGCTTCAGGAATTCGGCCGGCGACTTGACCGCGGTGTAGCCCTTGAGCGCAGCGGTCGTGTCTTCGAAGCTCTTGCGAGCGAAGGCGACGCCTTCCTGGCCGAGCGTTTCGATGCCCTTGGCAGCGATCTTGCCCGATTCGACGAGCGCTTCGACGTTCGCCTTGTTGAATTCGACCGCTTCTTCAGCGAGCTTGCTGGTCTTCGCCATGGCTTCCTTCGCCTTTTCGTTGAAATCGGCGGTCAGCGCTTCGGTGCGGGTCTTGGCTTCTTCGGCGAACTTCTTGACGGTGTCGTTCATGGTCTTGAATCCTTTTGTGACGGCGGCGGCCGGCTTCGGCGCTGCCTTGACGGGCTTCGGGGCAATGGTCTTCGCGACCGCCTTCTTGGCGGCGATCTTCTTCGGTGCCGGCTTTGCGGCTTTCTTTTGGACCGGCTTGGCCTTCGCCGCGACAGTCTTGGTCTTCACGGGCGCCGGAGCGGCCTTTGCTTCCACCGCGGGCGCGGCAGCAGCAACCGGTGCGGCGGGAGCAGCCACCGGCTTGGCGGCGGTTTCCAGCGTCGCGGCTTCGAAAGCCTTTTCGGCACTATCCATCTTGGTAGCCATCGTGACAACTCCTTTATGTTGCAGTGCACAATATAGGAGTGGATCGGGGATTTCAAGACATTTTTTGTGCAGTGCACAAAAATAGACTCGCCTCGATCTCGTTGGCCTTATGATTTCCCGATATTACCGCTGCTTGACATAGCGGCCGGGCGCATCCTCTATCGCCTTTTTAGCACCTTTTCCCGGAATGCGCGCGCCTTTTGCAGCCGTTTTTGCGCTATCCTGTTCCGAAATCCAGCCGATCCAGTGCGGCCACCAGCTGCCCTTGGTCTCGGTCGCGCTCGCGATAAAATCGTCGAGCGTCGCGGCATCGTTGTCGCCGGTCCAATACTGGTATTTGCCAGCGGCGGGCGGATTGACGACGCCCGCAATATGGCCCGAGCCGGCAAGCAGGAAGGTCTTCGGTCCCGACAGATGGTCCATCAACCGCCAGACGCTGGCGAGCGGCGCGATATGATCCTCGCGCCCCGCCTGGATATAGGCCGGAGTCTCGATCTTCTTGAGATCGATCGGTGTGCCCATCGCCGACAGGCTGTTCGGGATCACCATGCGATTGTCGCGATAGAGGTCGATCAGATATTGCCGGTGCCACTTCGCGGGCAGGTTGGTGACGTCGCCGTTCCAGTAGAGCAGGTCGAACGGCGGATAGTCGTTGCCGAGCAGATAATTGCCGACGACATAGTTCCAGATCAGGTCGCGTCCGCGCAGCGAATTGAAGGTCGCGGCCATATAGCGCCCGTCGAGGAACCCGCCCGCCGAAAGCTGCTGAAGCAGCGCCAGATAGCTGTCGTCGACGAACATCTTGAGGTCGCCCGCGAGCTCGAAATCGACCTGCGCAGTGAAGAAGGTCACCGACTTGACCTTGTCGCCCTCGCCGCGCGCGGCGAGCATCGCCAGCGTCGCGGCAAGCGTCGTGCCCGCGACGCAATAGCCGATGCTGTGGACGTGCGGAACGTCCAGCAATTCGCGCACGGTATCGATCGCATCGACCTGCGACGCAATATAGTCGTCCCAGACGATTTCGCTCATTGAGGCATCGGCCGATTTCCACGACACCATGAACACCGTCAGCCCCTGTTCGACCGCCCAGGCGACAAAGCTCTTCGCCGGATTGAGGTCGAGGATGTAGAAGCGGTTGATCCACGGCGGGAAGATGACAAGCGGGACGGTAAAGACGTCCTTCGTCGTCGGTTCATATTGGATGAGCTGGTAAAGGTCGGTCTCGTGGATCACCTTCCCCGGCGTCGTCGCGATGTTCACGCCGACCTCGAACGCGTCGGGATCGACATGGGAGAGCTGCCCGCGCGACAGGTCGGTGAGCATGTGCTTCAAACCCTTGAGCAGGCTTTCGCCGCGCGTCTCGACCGCGCGCTTGATCACTTCGGGATTGGTGATCGCGAGGTTGGAGGGCGACAGCGCCTCGGCCATGTTCCGTGCCGCGAACTCCATCTTCGCCCGCGCATGGTCATCGAGCCCCGCCATCGTGCGTGTTGTCGTCAACAATTGTTCGGTCAGCAGGCCATAGGTCTGGCGGATCAGCGCGAAGACCGGGTTCGCCGTCCAGTCGGGGTCGGCGAAGCGCTTGTCCTTGGGCGCATCGGCGGCGGGTGCGAAAGGCGGCTGGAGCGTCGCGAGCGAGGTCCAGAAGCGCGCGCCCTGTTCCCACATCTTGGTCGACTGCTCGGCCCAGGCCTGCGTCGTCGGGTTCTGCAGCCAGCTGGCGGGGTCGAACAGGCCGGCGGCGGCGCTGTTGCCCTGGTTCGCCTGACCGAGCGCATATTCGAGCATCATCTGCTGCGCGCGGCCCATCACGCTCGTCCAATGCTGTATGTCTTCGGGCGAGGGCAGGAAGGGATTCGGCGTGTCGCTGGTGTCGTCCTTGCCCGTATCGCTCATGCTCGTTCCTGCTGGTCAGTGCCGATATAATGCCTATAACAAGCCGCGATGCGGCTGGCGAGACTGCCGCAAGCGTCAACTTGAACGAATAGGTCAGCGCACACGAAAAGGAGTTGTTCTAGTTTCCCATGTCCGAAGATGAATTCTATCGCATCAAGCGCCTGCCGCCCTATGTCATCGCCGAAGTGAATGCGATGCGAGCGGCCGCGCGGGCCGCGGGCGAAGACATCATCGACCTGGGGATGGGCAACCCCGACCTGCCGCCGCCGGCGCATGTCATCGAGAAATTGTGCGAAGTGGCGATGAAGCCCGATGCGCACGGCTATTCGCAGTCGAAGGGCATTCCGGGACTCCGCCGCGCGCAGGCCAATTATTATGCGCGCCGCTTCAACGTCGAACTCGATCCCGAAAGCGAGGTCGTCGTGACGATGGGATCGAAGGAAGGGCTTGCGAGCCTGGCGACCGCGATCACCGGCCCCGGCGATGTCGTGCTCGCGCCGAACCCCAGCTATCCGATCCACACCTTCGGCTTCATCATCGCCGGCGCGACGATCCGCAGTGTGCCGACGACCCCCGACGAGAATTACTGGCGTGCGCTCGACCGCGCGATGGCCTTCACCGTGCCGCGCCCGTCGATCCTCGTCGTCAACTACCCGTCGAACCCGACCGCTGAGACCGTGGATCTCGCTTTTTACGAGCGACTCGTCGCCTGGGCGAAGGAGAACAAGGTCTGGGTTCTCAGCGACCTTGCCTATTCGGAACTCTATTACGACGGCAACCCCACGCCCTCGATTCTGCAGGTGCCGGGCGCCAAGGATGTCGCGATCGAATTCACGTCGATGTCGAAGACTTATTCGATGGCGGGGTGGCGCATGGGTTTCGCAGTCGGCAACAAGCGCCTGATCGCGGCGATGACGCGCGTGAAGTCGTACCTCGATTATGGCGCCTTCACGCCGATCCAGGCCGCGGCGTGCGCGGCGCTCAACGGGCCGCAGGACATCGTCGCGAAGAACCGCGAACTCTATCAGAAGCGCCGCGACGTTATGGTCGAAAGCTTTGGCCGCGCGGGCTGGGACATTCCGAGCCCGAAGGCGTCGATGTTCGCCTGGGCACCGCTGCCGCCCGCGCTCAAGGAGATGGGCAGCCTCGAATTTTCGAAGCAGCTTCTCACCCACGCCAAGGTCGCGGTTGCGCCCGGCGTCGGCTATGGGGAAGACGGCGAGGGTTTCGTCCGCATTGCGATGGTGGAGAATGAGCAACGCATCCGTCAGGCGGCGCGCAACCTCAGGAAATTCCTGGCTATGCACGGTGTGAACACGCCATCGGTCGCGGCGGGCGGCTAATGGCGTCCGGGCTCGGCGCGATTGCCGAGACGATCCAGCTGTCGGTCACGCCGGTGTTCCTGCTGGTCGCGACCGGCAGTCTGCTCAACGTCTTCACCGGCCGGCTCGCGCGCGTCGTCGACCGGTCGCGCCGGCTGATGGAGCTTTGGGCCGAGACCCAAGGCGCCGAGCATGAGCGTGTCGTCGCCGAGCTTCGCGTCGTCGACCGCCGCATCGACGTGATCAACAATTCGATTGCGGCGGCGGTAGCGTGCGGGATCGTCGTTTGCCTGCTCGTCGCCTTGCTCTTTACGCAAGCGGTGGCGGGCTTCGACTTGGGCCTCGCGGCAGCGTGGGTCTTTGCGGTGGCGATGCTGTTGCTGCTGCTGTCGCTCGCGTTGTTCCTGATCGAGGTTCGGCTCGCCATCCGGACGATCCACGTCCCGATGGAACTGCTCGAGCTCGAGGAAATGGGCTGGAAGAAACGGCAGAGCCGCCGCTGATCATTGCGGCCTGTACGTCGGCGTCACGCGTTTCCGGCTGACCTGCTCATAGGCAAAGCCCGCCGCCAGCACGTCGGCGTCGCTCCACTTCTGCCCGATGATCGACAGCCCGATCGGCAGGCCCTCGACCGCTCCCATCGGCACCGTCAGATGCGGATAGCCCGCGACGGCGGGCATCTGGCTGACGCTGGGGCCGGTATAATGATCGCCGTTGACGAGATCGGTGGTCCATGCCGGGCCGTTGGTCACGCCGACGAGGAAGTCGGCCTTATTCTCCGCGAGCAATCGATCGATGCCCTCCGGCCCCGCCAGCCGCGCCGCCTTGGCCTTCGCCTCCAGATAGTCCTTGCCGTCGAGCCCACCCTTGGTCTCGGCGAGTTCGAACAGCGACTGGTCGAACCAGCGCAGCTCTTCGGGATGCGCCTTGTTGAACGCGATCAGATCGGCGAGCGTCTTCGGCCCGTCCTTCGCCGGCAGCGACGCGAGATAGGTCGCAATATCGGCCTTGAACTCGGTCATCAGCACTTCGAGCTCGGCGGCGCCGAGCCCGTCTAGGCCCGTCTTGCTGTCCTTGATCTCGACGATCGTCGCGCCCGCGCCCTGCATCGCCTGAAGCGCCGCGTCGAACAGCGCCGAAATGTCGGCGCGGCTTCCGATGCGGTCGCGCAGCACGCCGATGCGCTTGCCCTTCAGTGCGCCGGGCGACAGCGTCGCGACATAGTCGGTCTTGCGCGCATCGGCCTCGGCGGTCGCGGGATCGGCGGGGTCGCTGCCCGCGATGACGCCCAGCAGCGCTGCCGCGTCGCGCACCGTCAGCGCCATCGGGCCGGCGGTATCCTGGCTGTGGCTGATCGGCACGATGAAGGTGCGACTGACGAGACCGACCGTCGGCTTGAAGCCGACGATGCCGTTGATCGCGGCGGGGCAGGTGATCGATCCGTCGGTCTCGGTGCCGATCGCGAGTGGCGCGAGGCTCGCCGCGACCGCGGCGCCGCTGCCCGATGACGAGCCGCAGGCGTTGCGGTTGAGCGCGTGCGGGTTCTTCGTCAGCCCGCCGACCGCGCTCCACCCGCTCGTCGAATCGCCCGAGCGAATGTTCGCCCATTCGCTGAGGTTCGTCTTGCCGAGGATGACCGCGCCCGCCTTGCGCAGACGCGCGACGATCGGCGCGTCGCGGTTCGTGACATTATCCTTGAGCGCCTGGCTGCCCGCGGTCGTCGGCAGCGGACTCTTCGCCTCGATATTGTCCTTGATCAGCACCGGGATGCCATGGAGCGGCCCGCGGACCTTGCCGGATTTTCGTTCCTCCCACAGGCGCTTCGCCTCGCTCGCTGCGTCGGGAAAGGTGGCGATGACCGCGTCGAGCTTTGGACCATGGTCGTCGATCTTCGTGATCCGGTCGAGATAGAGGGTGGTGAGCAGTTCGTCGGACATCGAACCCTGCGTCATCTCCGCCTGCAAGGTCGCAGCATCCTTCTCGGCGACGGGGGGCAGCGGCGGCGGCATTGCAGCGGCGGGCGCGAGAGCGAGAAGCGATACGGCGGCGGCGAGGGAAATTTTCTTCATAGCCGCAGGCTGGCAGCCGTAGCGGCAATTGCAAGCGCCTTGTTTCGCCCCGCCTTGGCGGCGTTGACAGGCTGCGCTCCGGTCTGCACCTTGGCCGTCCGGGAGAGAAAAATGACGGATAAACCTGCGCTTGCCGCCGGCATCGCCCCGCCGCCCTCCGACAGCGCCGCCGCGCACGCGCGGACGATGCTGTGGATTCTGCTGATCGTCTATATCTTCAACTTTCTCGACCGGCAGATCGTCAACATCCTCGCCGAGCCGATCAAAGCCGACCTGGGCCTTACCGATACGGAACTCGGCCTGCTCGCGGGGCCGGCCTTTGCGGTCTTCTATGCGCTGCTCGGCATCCCGATTGCGCGCTATGCCGACAAGGACGGCACGAACCGCGTCCGCCTGATCGCCCTCGCGCTCGCGATCTGGTCGGCGATGACCGCGGTGTGCGGGCTCGCGCAGAATTTCGTGCAATTGCTCTTTGCGCGCATCGGCGTCGGTGTCGGCGAAGCCGGCTGCACGCCCGCCGCGCATTCGCTGATTTCGGACAGCGTGGCGCCCGAAAAGCGTTCGTCGGCAATCGCCTTCTACGGCCTCGGTGTGCCGATCGGATCGCTGCTCGGGCTGATTATCGGCGGGATCGTCAACGATCTCTACGGCTGGCGCATCGCGCTGATGCTCGTTGGCGCACCGGGTCTGGCGCTTGCGCTCGTCGTGCTGTTCGTGATGCGCGAGCCGCGGCACAGCCGCACCGCCGAAGCCGTCGCGACCGCCGCCGCAGTGACCCGGCTTTCCACCGGCGAGGCGATGCGCGAAATCTTCGCCTCGCGCGCGTTCATCTACATATTGATCGCGTCGTCGGTCGTCGCCTTCCTCGGTTATGGAAAGGCGCTGTGGACCATCAGCTTCTTCATTCGCAGCCACGGGCTGTCGACCACCGAGGCTGGGCTGTCGATGGCGGTCGTCCTCGGCCTCGCCGGGGTGTTCGGTACGTGGCTTGGCGGCAAGATGGCCGACCGGTTCGGCGCGCGCGACAAGCGGCACATCCTGACCTTTCCCGCCTATGGGATGGCGGTCGCGGCGCCGATCCTGTTTCTCGGCTATTATATGGAGGACTGGCGCGTCGCGGTCGCCCTGCTGATCATCCCGACGATTCTCAACTCCGCCTATTACGGCCCGGCTTATGCCTGTGTTCAGGGGCTCGTCCGCCCGCAGGCGCGGGCGGTTGCGGCGTCGATCATGCTATTCGGACAAAATCTCATCGGGCTGGGCTTCGGGCCGTTCCTGTTCGGCGTGCTGTCGGATCAGCTCGCGCCGACCTATGGGCAGGAAAGCGTGCGCTACGTCCTCTACGGCGCGGCGTGGCTCGGGCTGATCCCGGCTTTCTTCTTCTGGCGCGCCAGCCTGCGGCTCAATGCGGAACTGAAGGCGGGCTAGTAGGGCGGGGCCTTCGCGGCGCGCTGCACTTTCGCCGCGTCGATCCACCAGTCGAGGTCGTCGGCGAAGCGGGGGAAGCTCTTTTCCAGCCGCGCGCCATCGTCGCCCGTGGGCTTGCCGTCGGCATCGAAGGCGCCGCCGATCCGCCCGACCGGCAGGATCGAGGAGATTACGGCCATGCCCATCTCGCCCAATATGTCGCGCCACCCCATCATCGCTCGCACCCCCGACCAGGGACCGGCCGAGTAGCAGGCAATCGCCGCGGGCCGCCAGAACCATTCTTCGAGGAAATGGTCGGTCAGGTTCTTGAGCCCCGGCTGCGGCCCCCAATTATATTCGCCGGTGACGAACAGGAAGCCGTCTGCGGCGCGGATCTTGGCGGCCAATTCTTCCATGGCGGGCGGTGCCTCGCCGCGCGGGTATTCCTTGTACATGCGGTCGAGCATCGGCAGGCCGACCGCCTTGGCATCGATCAGTTCGGCGCTGTCGCCACGGGCCTTGATCGCCTCGACAAGCCAGTGCGCAAGCTTGATGCCCTGCCGGTCGCGGCGGTAGCTGCCATAAAGGACCAGGATATCGCGGGCCATATTTGCTCCCTCAGGGACGAATGACGATTGGGGTGCCGTCGGGCACGATGTCCCACAATTGTTTAATTTCCGCGTTCGACAGCGCGATGCACCCGTCGGTCCAGTCGCGCGCGATCGCCGGGCCGCGCCACGCATTGGGCTGGCCGTGGATGAAGATGTCGCCGCCCGGCGAGCGCCCGCGTGCCTCCGCATAAGCGCGGTCGGCGGCATTGGGATAGGAAATGCGAAGCGAGAGATGATAGGCGCTCGCCGGGTTGCGGCCATCGATCGTGTAGGCGCCTTCAGGCGTCCTCTCGTCGCCTTCGAAGCGCTTGTGCGCGACCGGCGAGCCGCCGAGCTGAACATTCGCGTAGCGGACGATTTCGCGCCCCTTCGCATAACCGATCAACACCCGGTCGCTCTTGTCGACGATCAGTCGGTCGAGCTTTGTGCCCGCGGCGAGCGGCTGCGATTGCGCCGTCCCGCAGGCCGACAGCAGCAGGAGGGGCAGGGCGACGGCGAAGCGCATCGCCGTACCTTAACCGATCGCCGCGCATGGACAAGGCCGCGCCCGGCGCTAAGCTGCCTCCAGGAAGAGGGGGGACACTATGCAGATCTATCGCACGCCCGACGCGCGCTTCGAGGGGCTGCCCGACTGGCCGTACAAGCCGAACTATGTGGAGATCGCGGGCGGGCTGCGCGTCCACTATGTCGACGAGGGCGCGCCGGGCGCGCAGCCGGTGCTGATGCTGCACGGCGAGCCGACCTGGTCCTATCTCTACCGCCATATGATCGGTCCGGTGGTCCAGGCCGGCTTTCGCGTCGTCGCGCCCGACCTTGTCGGTTTCGGCCGCTCGGACAAGCCGCTGGATCGTTCGGCATACAGCTACGCCGCGCAGGTCGCGTGGATGCGGCAGTGGATCGAGGCGCTCGACCTTAAGGACATCATCCTCGCCTGCCAGGACTGGGGCTCGCTGATCGGCCTCCGCCTCGTTGCCGAAATGCCCGAGCGGTTCGCGGGGGTCGCGCTGTCGAACGGCGGGCTTCCCGAGGGGCAACCGGCGCCGCGCGCCTTTGCAATCTGGCGCGCTTTTTCCCGCTTCAGTCCGCTGTTCCCGATCGGCCGGATCGTCAATGCGGGCGCCCAGAAGCAACTGACGGCAAAGGAAATTGCCGCCTATGATGCGCCCTTCCCGACACGGGCGTCGAAAGTCGCGGCGCGCGTCTTTCCCTCCTTCGTGCCGCTCGGCGACAATGTCGCGGTCCTTGACCAGAAGCGCGCCTGGGCCGCGCTGGAAGCATTCGACAAGCCATTCCTGTGCTGCTTCACCGATGGCGATCCGATCACTCGCGGCGGCGATGCGCCGTTTGTCGACCGCGTCCCGGGCGCGCGGGGCATGGCGCACCGGACGCTACACGGCGGCCATTTCGTGCAGGAAAACGATCCGGCAGGGTTCGTCACCGCGATCCGCGACGTCGCGGCGGCGATCAGTCGCTGAACGGATCGCGGATCAGGATCGTGTCCTCGCGCTCGGGGCTGGTCGAGACGAGCGCGATCGGGGTTTCGATCAGTTCCTGCACGCGCTGGATATATTTGATCGCCTGCGCGGGCAGGTCGGCATAGCTGCGCGCGCCGGCGGTCGATTCGTGCCAGCCGTCCATTTCCTCGTAGATCGGCTCGACCTCGGCCTGATCGGCCGAGTGCGAGGGGAAATAGTCGAGGATCTTGCCGCGCAGGCGATAGCCGGTGCAGATGCGGATCGTGTCGAAGCCGTCGAGCACGTCCAATTTGGTGAGTGCGATGCCGGTGACGCCCGACACCGCGCAGCTCTGCCGCACGAGCACCGCGTCGAACCAGCCGCAGCGGCGCTTGCGCCCGGTGACGGTGCCGAACTCGTGCCCACGCTCGCCAAGCCGCTGGCCGATCTCGTCCTCGAGCTCGGTCGGGAAGGGGCCGCTGCCGACGCGCGTCGTATAGGCCTTGGCGATGCCGAGCACGAAGCCCACCGACGAAGGGCCGAGCCCCGATCCGCTGGCAGCGGTGCCGCTGACGGTGTTCGAGCTGGTGACGAACGGATAGGTGCCATGATCGACGTCGAGCAGCACGCCCTGCGCACCCTCGAACAGGATGCGCGCGCCGGCCTTGCGGACCTTCTTCAGCCGCTTCCAGACGGGCTGCGCATACTCGAGCACGAAATCGGCGATTTCGGACAGGTCGGCGACCAGCTTGTCGCGGTCGATCGGCGGCTGGCCGAAACCGGCGCGGAGTGCGTCGTGATGCGCGGTCAGGCGGTCGAGCTGCGGTTCAAGCTTGTCGAGGTGGGCCAAGTCGCAGACGCGGATCGCGCGGCGACCGACCTTGTCTTCATAGGCCGGGCCGATGCCGCGCCCGGTGGTACCGATCTTGCCCGCGCCTGCGGCGGTTTCGCGCAGCGCGTCGAGGTCGCGGTGAAAGGGCAGGATCAGCGCGCAATTGTCGGCGATCGCGAAATTGTCGGCGTTGATCTCGACGCCCTGGCCGCGCAGCTTTGCCATTTCATCGCGCAGCGCCCACGGATCAAGGACGACGCCGTTGCCGATGATCGACAGCGTGCCGGTGACGATACCCGAGGGAAGCAGCGACAGCTTGTACACCTGGTCGCCGACGACGAGCGTATGACCGGCATTATGACCACCCTGGAACCGCACCACGGCATCGGCGCGGCTGGCGAGCCAGTCGACAATCTTGCCCTTGCCCTCGTCGCCCCATTGCGACCCGATGACGGTAACATTTGCCATGATGCTGTCCTGCTGAACCGGGCCAAAAACGACCAGTGCGGGCCCGGCGCGGCCTTAGCGGATTTGGGCACGGAGGCAACCCAAAGCGGGATGATTTTGCGACAATTGCAGGCAAGACCTGCACGGCCGGGATAGTGGAGACAGGCGATGACGAAACGAAATTGGTTTGGATATGCCCTGTTGACGGCCTTTGCGGTCGCGAGTGTGACCGTGCCAGTGCCTTTTGCAGATGCGCGCGAGAAGATGCGCGACCGGCTGCGCGAGCGGATCGCCGAGCGGATGGGCGCCGACGAAGGTCCGAAGGCGCCGGGCGGCGAGACGATCTCCTATGGCAGCAACGCGCTGCAAAATTTCGATATCTGGCGCGCGAAGGACGCGAAGGGGCCGGCGCCGCTGGTCGTCTTCGTCCACGGTGGCGGCTGGAAGCGGGGCAGCAAGGACAATGCGACGGGACAATACAAGCCGGTGCATTATCCGCAGCTGGGCTATGCCTTCGCGTCGATCAACTATCGGCTCGTTCCCGACGCGACGGTCGAGCAGCAGGCGGCCGATGTCGCGGGGGCGGTGAAGGCGCTTGTCGACCGCGCCGGCGCGCTGGGTATCGACCGGCGGCGGATCGTCCTCATGGGGCATAGCGCGGGCGCGCATCTGGTGGCCTTGGTGGGAACCGACGAAAAATATCTGCGCGGCGCGGGGCTGAGTTTTTCCGATATTGCCGGCGTCATACCGATCGACGGCGCGGCCTATGACGTGCCCGCGCAGATGAAGGACGGGCCGCCAATCATGCAGGCGACGTACAAGCAGGCGTTCGGGACCGATCCGGCGCGGCAGAAGGCGCTGTCACCGACATTGCAGGCGCCGCGGCCGAATGCGCCGCAATTCCTGCTGCTCTATGTGCAACGCCCCGACGGCGTGCGGCAGGCCGAAGCGCTGGGCAAGGCCCTGGCAGCGGGCGGCAGCAAGGTCGAGCGTGGGAGCTTCCCGGGCGAGGGGTTGCAGGGCCATGCCGAGATCAACCGGCGGCTGGGCGATCCGACCTATGCGCCGACCGCGACGGTCGATGCGTGGTTGAAGCAGGTGTTTGCAGCGCGGTAGGGTCAGCTTTGGTGCGAGAGTCGGATGTTGCGGCTCCGATGAACGTCACCTCGGGCCGCCTATCTGGAAGGAAAAGGCGGGTCCCGGGTCAAGCCCGGGATGACGATATCGGAAACGGCAGCGACCCGACAATAATGGTGATCCGCTGATAGCGTTCCCCGCCGGCTAGCAGTTGCCCTTCACGCCATCGGCGCAGTCGCCGACAGACCCTACGTCCTTCCCGGCGCCTTCGATCGTATTGCAAGCCGACAGGATCAATATCGAGCTGCCAATTGCGAAAATTTTCAGAAGCTTTTTCATTGTCTCTCTCCGGCGACGAGGGCGATCGGCCCCCATTTTGGTTTCGGTGTTCTGACAACCGTCGTTCGCTACGATTGTTCCCTTCGGCAGCGTCGGGCTAGCCCAAGCGTTCGAAATGATCGTCGGGCCGGGGCCAATCCCGGGCTTGACCCGGAACCCGCCTTTTCCTTCAAATGACGCACCCAGGGTCAAGCCCGAGATGACACAAGTGGAAAGCGATGCCGAGATGACGAACCCCGACGCGCCCTATCATGCGCATATCTATTACGACCCCGCCGAGCGGTCGGCGGCGGTCGCGCTCCGCGATGCGTTCGGCGCGGATCCGGCGATCCTGTTCGTCGGCGCGCTGACCGATGGCGCGGCGGGGCCGCATCCGATCGCGCAATATGAGGTGCACTTCCTGGCCAGCTATCGGCCTGCGGTGGTCGCGGCGATCGAGGCGACGGGACTGCGCGCGCTTGTTCATCCGCTGACCGACGACGATCTCGCCGACCACACCAGCCTTGCGCACTGGATCGGCGAGCCGGTCGAGCTCGACGTGACCGTGCTCGATCCACCCGGTGTGAACCAGGGGATTCCGCGTTTCGGGATTTCGGATTTCTAGACTTCGACGGGCCCGTCGGGGCCGAGCGTGAAGCCGCAGCCGAGGCGTGCGGCGTCCTCGCTGTCGGTCAGCGCTGCGACCGTCTGCCAGCCGTCGGCGCGCAGGCTTGTTGCCAGCGCGGGATCGTGGCCGAGGGGCAGGAAGATGCGGCGTTCGGCCTCATCCTCGGCGCCGAGGCCGTCGTCGATCAGCGGGTCGGGGTAGAGCGAGAAGCCGACCGCGGGCTCTTCCTGTTCGTCGCCGACCGGGATGGCATAGCCGCCGCCGCGGCCGATCGCGTCGCCCTGGCCGGGGACGAAGATCTGGAAGCCGAACCAGCTTTGATAGGCAAAGCCGTGGCGTTCGGTCGGGTCGAGAGTGAGCGCGACGCGATCGCGCACCGGCGCTGCGATCGCTTCGAGCGCGTCGATGCGGGCGCTGAGCACGCCCGATACGTCGACGGCGCGCAGATCGGCGATTGCCTGATCGAACGGCCCGGTAGCGCGGAGCAGCGGCAGATAGGCGGCGGCGCCGATGCGGGTCAGCGCCCCGGCGTCCTTGGCATCGAGCTCATCGCGCAGTTGCTGGATATCGGTATCGACGGGCAGCGGGCCGTTCGCGAGCAGATCGACGACATCGGGCAGGGTGAAATCGATCGTCACCGGGCCGATGCCCGCCGCCTCCAACGCGTCGATCGCGACGCCGACGATCTCGCGCGCCGCGGCGACGCTGTCGCTGCCGATCAATTCGGCGCCGACTTGCAGCATTTCGCGCGCCGGGCGGAGCTGGCTCGCGCGCAGTTTGACGATCTGGCCGGCATAGCAGAGGCGCAATGGGCGCGGGGCACCCGCGAGCAGTGAGGTGGCGATTCGCCCGACCTGCCGGGTGATGTCGGGACGCAGCGCGAGGGTACGCTGCGACACCGGATCGGTGAAGCGCAGCAGGTCGCGGGTGGTGCGATCATCATCGCCGCCCAGCGTCTCCCGAAACTCGGCCAGCGGCGGCGATACGCGGCCATAACCATGCGCGCGCATCGCATCGACGAGCGCGCGGGTGACACGCGATGCTGCCTCGGCCTGTTGGGGGAGGCGATCGCGAAGGCCTTCGGGCAGCAGGGCAGGGGTACGAGGCATGGTGGGGCCTTAGAAGTCTAAGGGCGGACGATCAATCAAATCTCCCCTCCCGCAGGCGGGAGGGGCAACGAGGCTCGCCAGCTTGCTGGCTAGCCGCAGTGGGGTGGGCAACGACGTTTCAGTGGCCCACCCCGCTACGACTAGGAAACAAGCTTCCAAGTCTCGCTGCCCCTCCCGCAAGCGGGAGGGAGACTTAAGCTCAGAACTTCAAACCCTTCACCGTCTTCACGCCGGGCAGCTGGCAGAGCTGCCACAAGAGCGGTTCCGGCATCGGCGAGTCGAGACTGAGCAGCAGCACCGCTTCGCCGCCCGCGGCGCGGCGGCCGAGGTGGAAGGTGCCGATGTTGAGGCCCGCTTCGCCGAGCGCGGTGCCGATGCGGCCGATGAAGCCGGGCGCATCCTCGTTGACGATGTAGAGCATGTGACCGTCGAGGTCGGCTTCGACCTTGATCCCGAACATCTCGACCAGGCGCGGGTCGCCGTTGCTGAACAGCGTGCCCGCGACCGAGCGGTCGCCCGCTTCGGTGGCGACGGTGACGCGGACGAGCGTGTGATAATCGCCGTCGCGGTCGTGCCGCACTTCGCGGACGTCGAGCCCGCGCTCGCGGGCGAGGTGCGGGGCGTTGACCATGTTCACCGCGTCCGAATAGCGGCGCATCAGGCCGGTCAGCACCGCGGCGGTGATCGGCTTGAGGTTGAGCTCGGCCGCAGCGCCCTCGACCTCGACCGAGATGGTGGTGAGGTTGTCGTGCGCGAGCTGGCCGACGAGGCTGCCGAGCTTTTCGGCGAGGCTCATATAGGGGCGCAGCTTAGGCGCCTCCTCGGCCGATAGGCTCGGGACGTTGAGCGCGTTGGTGATCCCGCCGGTGAGGAGGTAATCGCTGATCTGCTCGGCGACCTGGATGGCGACATTGACCTGCGCCTCGTCGGTCGAGGCACCGAGGTGCGGGGTGCAGATGAAGTTCGGGGTACCGAACAGCGGGTGATCGGCCGGAGGCGGCTCGGTCGCGAACACGTCGAGCGCCGCGCCCGCGACATGGCCGCTGTCGAGCGCGTCCTTGAGCGCCGCCTCGTCGATCAGGCCGCCGCGTGCGCAGTTGATGATGCGGACACCCCTCTTTGCCTTGGCAATATTCTCGGCCGACAGGATGTTACGCGTCTGATCGGTCAGCGGCGTGTGCAACGTGATGAAATCGGCCTTGGCGAGCAGCGTGTCGAGATCGGCCTTTTCGACGCCGAGCTCGATCGCGCGCTCAGGCGTCAGGAAGGGGTCGAAGGCGACGACCTTCATGCGGAGGCCCAGCGCACGCTCGGCAACGATGCTCCCGATGTTGCCGCAGCCGATCAGGCCGAGCGTCTTCGAGGTCAGCTCGACGCCCATGAAGTCGTTCTTCGGCCATTTGCCCGCCTGCGTCAGCGCGTTCGCTTCGGGGATCTGGCGGGAGAGCGCGAACATCATCGCGATCGCATGTTCGGCCGTAGTGATGCTGTTGCCGAAGGGCGTATTCATCACGATGACCCCCTGCTTCGACGCCGAGGGGATATCGACATTGTCGACGCCGATCCCGGCGCGGCCGACGACCTTGAGGTTCGTCGCCGCGGCCAGAACGTCGGCGGTGACCTTGGTGGCCGAGCGGATCGCGAGGCCGTCATAGGCGCCGATCATCGCGATCAGCTCGTCCTTGGTCTTGCCGGTGATGACGTCGACGTCGATGCCGCGTTCCTTGAAGATCGTGGCGGCCTTGGGGTCCATCTTGTCGGAAATCAGAACTTTGGGAGCGGTCATGTCATTTTCTCCGTCATCCCAGCGAAAGCTGGGATCGTTGGGAATGGGGATGATCGATGGCGGTCCCAGCTTTCGCTGGGACGACGTTATGCGTTGAGCGAGGCGTAGGCCCAGTCGAGCCACGGCCCGAGCGCTTCGATATCGGCGGTGTCGACGGTCGCGCCGCACCAGATGCGAAGGCCCGGAGGGGCGTCGCGGTAGCCCGCGATGTCATAGGCCGCGCCTTCGGCTTCGAGCAGACCGCCGAACGTCTTGATGAAGCCCTCGTCGGCGCCTGCAACCGACAGGCAGACCGAGGTCTTCGACCGGCTGGCAGGATCGGCGGCGAGGTGGCTGAGCCAGTCGCGATCGGCGACGATCTTGTCCAGCGCCGCGGCATTCGCATCGCTACGCGCCTTGAGGCCGTCGAGACCGCCGAGCGACTTCGCCCATTCGAGCGCGAAGATCGCGTCCTCGACCGCGAGCATCGACGGGGTGTTGATGGTCTCGCCCTTGAACACGCCCTCGGCGAGCGCGCCCTTGCTGACGAGGCGGAAGACCTTGGGCAGCGGCCAGGCGGGGGTGTAATTCTGAAGCCGCTCGACCGCGCGGGGGCCGAGGATCAGCACGCCATGGCCGCCTTCGCCGCCGAGCACTTTCTGCCAGCTGAAGGTCGCGACGTCGATCTTCTCCCACGGCAGGTCGTAGGCGAATACGGCCGAGGTGGCGTCGGCGAAGCTCAGCCCTTCGCGGTCGTCGGCGATCCAGTCGCCGTTCGGGACGCGGACGCCGCTGGTGGTGCCGTTCCAGGTGAAGAGGACGTCGTTCGACCAGTCGACCTGCGTCAGGTCGGGAAGCTCGCCATAGTCGGCGCGGATGACGGTGGGGTCGAGCTTGAGCTGCTTCGCGGCATCGGTGACCCAGCCCTCGCCGAAGCTCTCCCAAGCGAGCGTCGTGACGGGCCGCTGCCCAAGCATCGTCCACATCGCCATTTCGAAGGCGCCGGTGTCGCTGCCCGGAACGATGCCGATGCGGTGCGTGTCGGGGAGCTGCAGCATCTCGCGCATCAGGTCGATGCAATAGGCGAGGCGTGTCTTGCCGATCTTGGCGCGATGCGAGCGACCGAGCGATTCGGTGGCGAGTTTGTCGGGGGACCAGACCGGCGGCTTGGCGCACGGACCGGAGGAAAAGAAAGGACGCGCAGGCCTTGCCTGCGGTTTACGCACGTCAGTCATGTCATACTCTCCTCACAGAGAGCTCGCGCGGCGTTGGGACCGCGTGGCCCGGCGCCGCGTTTAGGGATGGACGCGCAACTGTCAAACAAAATGCGCGAGCCGGGCGAAATTTTCGATGAGCCGAGGGCGGGGGTTAGCGATTTGTTAACCATATTCGTTACAGATTGGCGCCATGGCATTCCCTGCTTTCCTTCGGCCTCGGGTGCTTGTCGCGGCGACTGCTGCCCTGGCGCTTTCGGCCTGTTTCGGCGCGCCGGACGTGATGAAACAGGGGGGCGGGAAGCGTACGGGCGCCAATGCGCCGCAGCGGCCGCAAGTTACCGGAACGCCGTCCTTCACCAGCCCGGAGGCGAGGCAATGCGCCTTCGACCTCAAGCAGGCGGGGGTGCGATTTACACCGCTGCCGAACGCGGACCATGGCGGCGGATGCAGCTCGATCGATTCGGTGAAGCTGCTCGACATCGGCACGCCGGTCACCAACCTGGGCCCGATGACCTGTCCGCTAGCCAAGAATTTTGCGGCGTGGGCGCGCTATGCGGTGAAGCCGGCGGGGCGCCAGTTCTTCGGGCAGGATGTCGTGAAGATCGAGACCTATGGCACCTACAGCTGTCGCAACATCTATGGCGGCCGGTCGGGACGGATCTCGCAGCACGCCTATTCGAACGCGATCGACGTCGCAGGTTTCGTGCTCGCCGACGGGCGCCGCATCATGCTCGACGGGGGCTGGAACGGCGATCAGGCATCGCGCGATTTCCTGCGCGCGCTGCACAAGTCGGCGTGCCGCCGTTTCGGGACCGTGCTGAGCCCCGATTACAACGCAGCGCACTACAATCATTTCCACATGGACATGAGCGGCAACGGATACTGCCGATAAGGCGCCTGACTTGGCAAAGTCACGCGAAACGGCTAGCCGTCCGCCAATGACAAAAGACAAGCAACCCCATCGTTCGCGCTTCCACAAGGCCAAGGATGACGCCCAGTTCGCCAAGCAGGCGACGACCACCCCGCAGACCGCCGACCCGGCTTACAAGCTGGCCTTCCAGGACACCGACTTCCTGCTGCGCGAGGATCTGCGTCCCGTCCGCTTCCAGCTCGAGCTCCTGAAGCCCGAACTGCTCCTCGACGAGGCCGGGATCGAGTCGACGCTGGTCATCTATGGCTCCGCGCGCATCCCCGAGCCTGCCGAAGCCGACGCGCTCGAAGCCGCGGCGACCGACGACATCCAGCGCAACATCGCGCGGCGCCTGAAGGCCAAGGCCAAATATTACGACGAAGCGCGCAGCCTCGCGCGGATCGCGAGCCAAGTGCCGTGCGACGAGGAAGGCTGCCGCCATTTCGTCGTCTGCTCGGGTGGCGGTCCGTCGATCATGGAGGCCGCGAACCGCGGCGCCGCCGACGAGGGTCGCGAGTCGATCGGGCTCAACATCGTGTTGCCGCACGAGCAGGCGCCGAACCGCTATGTCACGCCGTCGCTGAGCTTCCAGTTCCACTATTTCGCGCTCAGGAAGATGCACTTCCTGCTCCGCGCGCGCGCGGTCGCCGTGTTCCCCGGCGGTTTCGGCACCTTCGACGAGATGTTCGAGCTGCTGACCTTGATCCAGACGGGCAAGATCAAGCCGATCCCTATCGTCCTGTTCGGCAAGGGATTCTGGCAGCGCGTCGTCAATTTCGACGCGCTGGTCGAAGAAGGCGTGGTGAGCGCACGCGACCTTAACCTATTCAAATTCGTCGAGACGGCGGACGAAGCCTGGGCGATCATCCAGGACTTCTACGCGAATATCGAACATCACTGATCTAACGACCCTCCCTGCCGCGCAGGGAGGATCGTATTATTTCGACTGCGCTTCCAGATACAGGATCAGCGCCTTGCGATCGGATGCGTCGATGACGCCCGCGAACGCCATGCGCGTGCCCGGGGCGTATTTCATTGGGCTTTCAAGGAACCGGTCGAGGTGCGCGGCGTCCCAGGTGCCGCCTTTCGCCTTCAGGGCCGACGAATAGGAGAAGCCCTCATGCGCCGCAACCGCGCGGCCGACGACGCCGTGGAGGTTGGGGCCGATACCGTTGGCGCCACCCTTGTCGATCGTGTGGCACGCGACGCATCGCTTGAAGACCTGCTCGCCCATCGCGGCGGTCGGCTCGACCGCGGGTGCGGCGGTTTCGGCAGAAGCCGTTTCGGGGCTTGACGTGTCGGCGGGCGGTTCGCTCTTGCCGCAGCCGGCAAGCAGCAACGCGCCCGCCAGCAGGACGGGCGCGAGGCGCATTATTTCTTGGCTTCGGCCGGAGCAGCGGGCGCGCCTTCGGCACCCTTGGCGGCGTCGGCGGGAGCCGCGGCCTTGTCGGCGCCTGCAGCCGGGGCAGCGGCCGCGTCGGTAGCGGGAGCGGCTTCGGCCGCGGGCAGCGGCAGGTTCGAACCCTGGGCGTTGAGATAGACGATCAGGTTCGCGCGGTCTTCCGGGTTCGACAGGCCCGCGAACGACATCTTGGTGCCGTTGGCGAACTTGCGCGGGCTGGTCAGCCAATGGTCCATCTTTTCGAAGTCCCAGGTGCCGCCGACATTCTTGAGCGCGTCTGAAAAGGCGAAGCCCGCCTTGCCCTGGCCGATCGGTTCACCCATCGTCGCATAGAGGTTGGGGCCGATGCCGTTGGCACCGCCCTGATTGATCGTGTGGCACGCCGCGCACTTGGCGAACACCGCCTCACCCTTTGCGACATCGGCCGCAGCGAGCAGGTTGGGGAGCGGAACAGCCGACGCGCCGCCGCCTTCGCCGCCCTCGGCATCCTCGATCGGATAGCCGGGCTTGTGGGGATCGTGGCTGGCAAACAACATGCCCGAGCCGATCGTCAGGCCCAGTGCGCAAATACCGGCGAACAATACCCAGCCGGCAATAGTGTTGTTGCGATTGTCCATGCTTGCAGCCCCGTTCGCTGGCGCCCGCCCTTGAGCGCGTGATATGATTTGGTCGCTCCCTTACTGGGGCATGATGCGCGGCGCAAGGGGATGAAATCGCACGCAGCGCCGGTTGCGCGCGCTGCCATGCCTCGCTATGCGCCGCGGCGCAGTTGGGAAGGGCGGTCATGGGTAGCTACACGGCATCGGCGCAGCATCTGGTGGACGAAATGAAGGCGGCGGCGCTCGCCGATCCGGCGCGCGGGCTGGCCTTTCAGGGAGCGCCCGGTGCGAACAGCGACCTTGCCGCGCGCGAATATGACGCGAATTCTCTCCCGCTGCCCTGCTATTCGTTCGAGGATGCGATCGAGGCGGTGCTGGGCGGTAGCGTCGACCGCGCGATCATCCCGATCGAGAACAGCCTGCACGGCCGCGTCGCCGACATCCACTTCCTGCTCCCCGAATCCGGCCTCTATATCGTCGGCGAGCATTTCCTGCCGATCCGCTACGGTCTGATGAGCCGCGACCTCGGTCCCGTGACCCGCGCGATGAGCCACGAGCAGGCGCTTGGACAGTGCCGGAAATGGTTGCGCGCCAACAATATCTCTCCGATCGCGCACAGCGATACCGCGGGCGCCGCCGCATGGGTCGCCGACAGCGACGAAGTTGGGCTCGCCGCTCTGGCGCCGCCGCACGCCGCCGAACTGTACGGGCTGACGTTGCACGGGACCGGAATGGAGGATGCGGATCACAATATGACGCGCTTCGTCGTTCTGGCGCGGGAACCGCTGGCCGAACCGCCGGCGGGCATGCCGCTGATGACCACCTTCGTATTCGAGGTGAAAAATATTCCCGCTGCGCTTTACAAGGCGCTTGGCGGCTTCGCGACGAACGGGGTCAACATGACCAAGCTCGAAAGCTATCAGGTCGGCGGTAGCTTCGCCGCGACGAAATTCTATGCCGACATCGTCGGCGCGCCGGGCGACGAGCGCATCGACCGCGCGCTCGAGGAGCTCGACTTCCAGACGAAATCGCTGCGCCTGCTCGGCACTTATCCCCAAGCGCGCCTGCGGCCCTAGGGTACTGACCCTAGGGCTTTCTAGACTCCGCGTTTGCGGAGCATGTGGGCGGTCGCGAGGCTCTGGACCACGAACAGCGTCACGAGGATGCTCGCGACGACCAGCGCGAACAGGTCGAAGGCCGAGAAGCTGCTGCCAAGAACTTTGTGTCCCCCGATAAGCGGCATCGCGACCGTCATCGCCATCAGCATCAGCCGCAATTCGGTCGGCCCCCCGGCCATATAGGACAGGCGGAACTCGCCGACGACCTTCGCGGCGAGGAAGGTGTGGATCGACAACAGGAAATAGCCGATCACCGCCATCAGCGCGACGTCGAGCCGCATGTAGGGGCTTGCGCCGATCGCGCCGATCATCAGCAGCGTGCCAACGGCGTCGACGCTGTGGTCGAGGAAATAGCCGTAAGCGGGGCGCTCGATTCGCCGCCAGCGGGCAAGGCTGCCGTCGAGCGAATCGCCAAACCAGTTGACGACATAGCCGATCAGCGAAAGCACAAGCCACTCACCCTCGATCCAGCTCAGCATATAGCCGGCGGCGACGAGCAGCGCACCCGCGAAACCGAGCGCGGTGAGCTGGTCGGGGGTGACCCAATGGGGCAGGCGGGGACAGATCCAGTTAAGCAGGCGGCGTTCGCTGCGCGCGAGGATATTCTGCTGAATGCGGGTCGGCGCAGTCGCCGCCGGGGTCGTCGTCATGAAAGCCTTTCGTCGCTGCTGTCGCAAAAGTGCCAGCGGGATGTCATCGCGCTGTCATAGATGGTGCGGGGCAAGTGGGGAAGAGGCGGCGGGCCTCTTTGACGCAATAGCAGGCCTTTTACCGCCAATTCGGGGCGGTTGGGCGATTGGCACCTGTCCGCGCGGTCGATAGACTGTCGCGGAAGTGGGGGGATATGGCGGACTTTTCGGTTGGACGGATTTCGCGGCGCGGGTTCGGACGGCTGTTCAGCGCGTACGGCCGCGACAGCCGGATGGATTTCTGGATTTTCGTCGCGCTCGTGTTCGGCCCGTTGATCGTCCTGCAGTTCGCGATGCAGATCGTGCTGGCCTTTCCATCGATGGACGTTCTTGCGGCGAACGCGCCAGGCGATGCCGAGGCGAGCCGCGCGATGTTCGAGAGCCAGATGAAGGGCATGGTCAGCGCGGCCTACGCCAGTATCGGCATCTTCCTGATCGGGGCGCTGCTGCTGCTCTCGGCGACGGCGCGCCGGTTGCACGATCGCGCGCGCGCGGGCTGGTGGGCGCTGATCCTGCCGTTCGGCCTGTTCGCGACGGGGCTGGGGCAGGCGCGCCGCACGGCCGAGGCGGCCGAGCGGTTACCGGCGCTCATGGAAAAAATGGAACGTCAGCCCGGCAATCCGGCGTCGATGATCGATTGGGTGGCGCAGGCGAACGCGTCGACGCACGGCCCCGATTGGCCGGCGATCGTCGGCGGGCTGCTGCTTGCCTGGTTGGCGATCGAGCTGGCGCGCGCCGGGACCGACGGTCCCAATCGCTTCGGCCCAGCGCCTGAATGAAGCCCGGCTAATCCTGCCAGGGGCCGATTTCGCCGATGTCCCCGATAGTGCGATAACGGACGGCGCCGTCGACCCACGCGACCTCCCACATCGGCGCTGGGCGAGCCCATTCGCCGATCACGAACAGCGGCAGGCGGTTTGCGACGACAAAGGCGAGGTCGTCGGCAGTCGGGCCGGGCACGACGGTTTCCGACCGCTGGTGCAGGCGGATGACAGCCAGGGTGCCCTCGGGCGGCGGCCGAAGCGGCTGCTTGACCGGAAAGCCGAAGCTGCCCGCGATCGATGGATAGCCCTTCGCGTCGCGGACAATCAGCAACACCTTGTCGGCAGTGGGATAGGGGCCGCCGACCGGACGCCCGGCGACCTTGCGCCCCGCGACCGCAGCATATTCGCGGATATCCGCGTCGGCGATCGCGGGGGGAGCGGTTTCGGTTGCCGCCGCAGCCGAGGCCGCGATCGTTGGACCGCCTTCAAGCGCGGCGATCAGCAGGAGGATAGGGGCCGCGATCAATGCGCTTCGCCCCAGCTCTTGCCGATGCCGATCTCGACCTCCAGCGGGACCGAGAGCGTCAGCACCGGCTCGGCGGCGCCCATCATGACGCGGCGAATGACGTCGCCCGCGGCTTCGGCTTTGTCCTCGGGCGCCTCGAAGACGAGTTCGTCGTGGACCTGCAACAGCATCTTGACGTCGGCGAGGCCGGCGTCCGCCAGCGCCTTCGGCATCCGTGCCATCGCGCGCTTGATCAGGTCGGCGCTGGTGCCCTGAATGGGCGCGTTGATCGCGGCGCGCTCGCTGCCCGCGCGTTCGTTCTGGTTCGGCGCCTTGATGCGCGGGAACCAGGTCTTCCGCCCGAACAGTGTCTCGGTGTAGCCGCGCGCCCGCGCCGTTTCGAGCGTGTCGGTGATATAGTCCGAGATGCCGGGGAAGCGCTCGAAATAGCGGCTGATCAGCGCCTGCGCCTCGTCGGGCGTGATTTCGAGGCGGTTCGCGAGGCCCCAGCGCGAAATGCCGTAGAGGATCGAGAAATTGACCGTCTTCGCCTTGCCGCGCGTGTCGCGGTTGACCTCTCCGAACAGTTCGATCGCGGTCGCCGAATGAATATCCTGCCCCTGGGCGAAGGCCTGTTTGAGTTCGGGAACATCGGCCATGTGCGCAGCCAGGCGGAGTTCGATTTGGCTATAGTCGGCCGCGATCAGCACCTTGCCCGGAGCAGCGATGAAGGCGTCCCGAATCTGGCGGCCGATTTCGGTGCGGATCGGGATATTCTGCAGATTCGGATCGGTCGACGACAGTCGCCCGGTCTGCGCTCCGACGAGGCTGTAACTGGTGTGCACGCGTCCGGTCTTCGCGTTGATCTGCTGTTGCAGCGCGTCGGTATAGGTGGATTTGAGCTTCGCGAGTTGGCGCCATTCGAGGATCAGCCTCGCGATCGGCACCCCGTCGCGTTCGAGCCGTTCGAGTTCGCTCTGGTCGGTCGACCAATCGCCCGATTTGCCCTTGCGCCCGCCCTTGAGCCCGAGCTTGTCGAACAGGATTTCGCCGAGTTGCTTCGGGCTTCCGATCGTGAATGGCTGACCCGCGAGTGCGTGAATCTCGCCTTCCATACGCAGCATCTCGCTTGCGAATTCAGCCGACAGCTTCGCCAGATAGTCGCGGTTCACGGTGATGCCGACGCGCTCCATCCCCTCGACGATGGCGGCAAGCGGGCGATCGACCATTTCATAGACGCGCGTCCCGCCTTCGAGCGGCAGGCGGAGTTTCAGCAGCTTCCAAAGCCGCCACGCGACCTCGGCATCCTCGGCGGCATATTGGGTCGCCCGGTCGAGCGGCACCTCGGCAAAGCTGATCTGCGACTTGCCGGCGCCGCACACTTCCTTGAACGACAGGCAGACATGGTCGAGGTGCAGCTTCGACAATTCGTCGAGGCCATGACCGTGCTTGCCCGCGTCGAGTGCGAAGCTCATCACCATCGTATCGTCATAGGGCGCGACGGTCAGCCCATGCTGCGCCAGCACGCCGATGTCATATTTGAGGTTGTGCCCGACCTTGAGCACTGCATCGTCGGCGAACAGCGCGCCGAGCCGTGCGAGCGCTTCCTTCATGGGAATTTGCTCGGGCTTTTCGGCAAACATGTCGGTGCCTCCGTGGCCGAGCGGGATGTAGCAGGCCTTGCCGGCGCTGGTCGACAGGCTGACCCCGACGAGGTCGCCGGTGACGCTGTCGAGGCTTGCCGTCTCGGTGTCGATCGCAACGACATGCGCGGCGCGCGCCTCCGCGATCCAGCGGTCGAGCGCATCGAGCGTCGCCACCGTTTCATAGAGCGCACGGTCGATCGCCGGCCACGCGGGCAGGGTGGGCGTCGACGGAACGGCGAGAGCCGCGGGCGCAACCTTCGCGTTCGCGCGCGGCAACGTCGGCGGCCCGCTTGGCGTCGCGCCATTGTCGAGTTTGGCCGAGAGCGAGCGGAACCCATGCTCGTCGAGGAAGGCTTTCAGCGGCGCGGGCGGGATTGCGCCGAGCTTCAGCGAATCGAGCGGATCGGGCAGCGGCACGTCGCGCTTGAGGTCGACGAGGATGCGCGACAGTTCAGCCATGCCGCGGTGCTCGATCAGATTGTCGCGAAGCTTGCTGGCCTTCATCGTCCCGGCGCCGTCGAGCGCGGCGGTGAGGTTGCCATATTCCTGGATCAGCTTGGTCGCCGTCTTCGGTCCCACACCGCGCACGCCGGGGACGTTATCGACGCTGTCGCCCATCAGCGCGAGCACGTCGCCGACAAGGTCGGGGGAGACGCCGAACTTCTCGTCGACCGCCGCCAGCCCGAGGCGGACATTCTTCATCGTGTCGAGCATGTCGACGTGCGGGCCGCCGGCGGGTTCGCGGATCAGCTGCATCAGATCCTTGTCCGAGGACACGATGGTAACGTCCCAGCCCTCGCGCACCGCGGCTTCGGCGTAGCTGGCGATCAGGTCGTCGGCCTCGAACCCCTCCATCTCGATGCACGGCAGCGAGAAGGCGCGGGTCGCGTCGCGGATCAGCGGGAATTGCGGGCGCAGATCCTCGGGCGGTTCGGGGCGGTTCGCCTTATACTGGTCGTAAATCTCGTTGCGAAACGACTGGCTGCTATGGTCGAGGATGACCGCAAGGTGCGTCGGCCCGTCGGCGTCGTGCAGGTCCTTCGCGAGCTTCCACAGCATCGTCGTATAGCCATAGACCGCGCCGACCGGCACGCCGCTCGGGTTCGTCAGCGGCGGCAGGCGGTGATAGGCGCGGAAGATGTAGCTGGAGCCATCGACCAGATAGAGATGATTCTTCTCGGACATGGCGGCGGTGTAGCAGCGGCGGCGCGGGCGGCCTAGCGTGATGGTCCCGCTTTCTTCTCTGTCACGCGGCGCGCGAAGGCGACGGTGCGCTCGAAGGCCTGCCGGCCCGCCGGGCTGTCGAGATCGAACTGATATTCGTGGCCGAGAGCGGGCGAATAATCCGCAGGAAAGAATAGCGGATCGGTTATCGCTCCCGCGGCTTTCAGCCGATTGGCGAGCCTTTTCGACTGGCCGAGGAGCGGGTCGGCATTGCCGGCGGTGATAAAGACGGGCGGGAAATCCTTTGTCACATGATCGGGGACAGCCATCAGGCGGAACGCCGGGTCGCTCATCGCGTCACGCTTGCCGCCGTAGGCCCAGACGACCGCGCGCAGAAAGGGGCCGAGTTTGCCGTCGAGATTGAGCATCGTCACGTCGTGCGCGCCGCAAAACAGGATCGCGCCCTTGATCCGATCGGGCCCGACCGAAGGGGAAATGCCTACGGCCTTGGCATAAGCGGGGTTGGTGGCCAGCGCCGCCACCTGCGCCGCAATCTGGGCCCCGGCGCTGTCGCCGCCGATCAGGACGCGGTCGGGATCGATGCCGTAACGCGCCGCATTGGCGACGATATAGCCTAGCGCCTTGTTCGTCTGGCGTATCGGGGTCGGGTAATGCGCCTCGGGCGCGATCGTATAGTCGACCGTCACGGTGACGAAGCCCCGGGCTGCCAGAATCTTCAGATATTCGGCGACGATATGGCGATTACCCGAAACGAAACCGCCGCCGTGAATCCAGATGATCGCGGGTTGGGACGCCGCTGCACCTCTCTGGCGAAAGACATCGAGCAGCGCGTCGGGATCGGACGGGTCATAGCGGACGGCGCCCGTCGTCTCGATATTGGCTGGGACTTTCGGGAGCAGCTTTGCGCTCGCTGCATCCGATCCTGAATCGAACAGGGCGCGGATCGCCCAGATCGCAGGCTGCGGCGTCACGTAAGAAACGGTCAACCACAATAATGCGGCGACCGCGACCAACAGCGCGACGATGCGAACCAGCCACCGGAGCATAGCCATCCTCCGGCGCCGTCATAGCGCCGATCGGCGGAATTGTCAGCGATACTCGATCGTCAGCTTGGCCGCCGCCGCGACCGCCGCCGCACGCGCCTCGTCGGTCGAGCCGACTTCGACCTTCGCGAGTGCGACGCCCATGCGGCGGTAGGGGCGGGTGACGGGCTTGCCGAAGATACGGGCATCGACCGAGGTCGCCGCATTGGGAGCGGTCAATGCGTCGGCGAGGCCGGTGATCGCGAAATCCTGCGCGTCGCGGTCGGCGAGCAGCACCGCGCTGGCGCTGGCGTCGGGAACGTCGATCGCGGGGATGGGCAGGCCAAGGATCGCGCGGGCGTGGAGGTCGAATTCGGACAGCGCCTGCGAGATCAGCGTGACCATGCCGGTGTCGTGCGGGCGGGGTGACAGCTCAGAGAAGATGACCTCGTCGCCCTTCACGAAAAATTCGACCCCGAAGATACCGTGCCCGCCGAGCGCGTCGACGACCTTGGTTGCCATATCTTGCGCACTCGCGAGCGCAGCATCCGACATCGCCGCCGGCTGCCAGCTTTCGCGATAATCGCCGCGCTCCTGCCGGTGACCGATCGGCGGGCAGAAAGCGACGCCATCCTTGTGGCGCACGGTCAGCAGCGTGATTTCATAGTCGAAGTCGATGAAGGCTTCGGCGATCACGCGCAGGCGGTCGCCGCGCATTCCGGCGGCGGCATAATCCCACGCGGCATCGATCCCCTCGGCGTCCTTGACCGTGCTCTGCCCCTTGCCCGACGAGGACATGACGGGCTTTACGACGAGCGGAAATCCGATGCGTGCGGCGGCGGCGGCGAGTTCCTCGCGGCTCGTTGCATATTCGAAGGTCGAAGTTTTCAGGCCGAGTTCGCTCGCGGCAAGGTCGCGGATGGCATCGCGGTTCATCGTCAGCTGCGCCGCGCGCGCCGAGGGGACGACGTGGAAGCCCTCTGCTTCGACCTCGGCGAGGATTTCGGTACGGATCGCCTCGACCTCGGGCACGATGTGGTCGGGCTGGTGCCTTTCGATTGCGGCGCGCAGCGCGTCGCCGTCTAGCATCGAGAAGACCTCGTGCTCGTCGGCGACCTGCATCGCGGGGGCGCCGTCATAGCTGTCGCACGCGACGACATGGCAACCGAGCCGCTTTGCCGAGATCACGAACTCGCGCCCGAGTTCGCCCGAACCGAGCAGCAGGATTTTGGCGGTGGGGGTCATGGGCGCGCTCCGTCGGTGGCTGGAATGCGGCGGCTCTAGTCGCGCGCGCCGGGATTCGCCAGTGCGGGTTTCAGATGTCGAGGGTGCGGATTTCGGGGATCAGCACCCACCAGAGCAGAGCGCCGAGCGCGGCAAGCGCAGCCGCGGTCGCGAAGGCATAGGTATAGCCACCGAGATAATCGACGATCAGTCCGGTGATAATCGGTCCGACGATCCCCGACACATTGCCAAGCGCGTTCTGGACGCCGACCCAGCTTCCCGCTGCGCGCGGACCGGCAAAAATCTGCGCGACCGCAAACAAGTTGGTCGCGATCAGCCCGGTTCCGAAACCCGCGAGCGCGAGCCATATCCCGAGCATCAGCGAGCTTTCAGCGACCGCGATCCCCGCGATCGCCGCAGCGGTCGCGAGCTGGCCCGCGATCATCAGCGAGCGGCGAAGCTCGCCCTCGTTCGCGCCCCCGGCCACCATCCGATCGGAGAACCAGCCGCCTGCGAGCGCGACGACACCCTGCGTCGTGAAGCTCAATGTCGTCAGCGCGGTCATCTCGGCGATCGAATAGCCGCGCGAGTTGACGAGGTAGAGCGGTAGCCAGGCGAGGACGAAATAAAAGCCGTAGTTGGACAGGAAATGCACGAACCCCATGCGCCAAAGCGTTGGAATACGGAGCAGGCCGGTGATCGACACGCGCTCGCCGGGCGGAGCGACGATGCTTTGGGCGCGAAGCGGGGCGGAAGCGATTTGCCAAGGTACGAGCCACAAGAGGGTACCGAGCCCGAACACCCAGAACACCGCGCGCCATCCCCATCCGCCAAGGATGACGCCGCCGAGCAGGACGCCGACGGCCGGGCCGAAGGCGAGCGCCGCCGACACCGATGCATTGGCGATTCCGCGCCGCTCGACCGGAACTTCGGCAGCGAAAATCTTGCTGCTGCCCGGAAAGGCGATGCTCTCGCCGAGCCCGAGGAACAGCCGCAACAGGACGAGCGAGGCGAGCCCGCCGACGAAACCGGTGAGCGCGGTGCTGATCGACCAGATTGCGACGCCGAACGCGAAGACCCGATAGACGCAGTAGCGGTCGCACAGCCAGCCTACGAACAGGCAGGCGGGCGCATAGACCCAGAAAAAGGCGGACACCGCGACCCCGAAGCCGGTCGCGGTGAGTTGCAACTCGTCCTTCATCAGCGGCGCCGCGACGCCGATCGCGCCGCGATCGACGTAGTTGAGCAGGACCGACAGTGCGATCAGCGCGACGACCCACGTCAGTCGTGCGCGGCTGATGCGCGTTCCGATCGGCAGTGTCGCCATTCGCAAGCCCTCCCCAAAGCCATGAGGGAGATATCACAGGCGACGGGGAGGCGCTTGACGAATTATGCGGGCCAGTGCGGCGTGTCGTGGTCGGGATGCTGGTGATTGCTCGCCTTGATCGCGTCGGCGACGCTGCTCATCGTCTCTTCGGTGGTGCCTTCTGCGCTGATCGGCAGGTCGGCGAAGAGGGCAAGCTGGCCTTCGACGCCGAACTGCATCCGCGGCGCGAACTTCGCGGGTTCGTCGAACGAGCCCGTCGTCAGGTTGATGTGCTTGCTGTCGAAATAATCATAGGTGAGCGGCGTGCCGCAGTCGTGGCAAAAGCCGCGCGCGGCCTTGTCCGAACTGTTGAAGGTCGCAGGGCTCCCGCGCGTCCAGGTCAGCGCATCACGCGGCACCCCGATCAGCGCCGCGAAGAAATTGCCGGCGGCCTTCTGGCACATGCGGCAGTGGCAGATGTGCGACGTGTCGAGCACCGCGGTGACATGCCAGCGCACCGCCCCGCACTGGCAGCCGCCCGAGGCTTCGGTTTCGATGCGTTGGGGGCTGTCCATCTCTTCTCACTCCGGTTGAACTGTCCGATGGTCCTTTAAGCACCGAAACAGCGGCGGGGAAATTATCTCGTCGAAAACTGTTCGCCACCCGTCTGCCGAATCTCCGCAATCGGCCGGTCGGCGGCAGAATTGCGGGCGCGGCGCTCCAATAGCGGCCGTGCATCGAACCGATAGCCAAGGGCGATTTTCCTGCGCGGCGGCGGGGCGCGATAACGCCCGCGACAATCTTTCGCAGGAGTTCGCCCATGAACCGCTTCAAGTTTCTGATCCCGCTATTCATCTCCGCTTCCTTCGTAGCGGCCGTCCCGATCGCTCATGCACAGGGGGCGCCCGTCCGCGCCGAAACAGCCGCCGATGTCCTCTCGCTGCGTAGCGCCAACAGCTTCGACGAAACGGTCGCGAAGCTTACCGCCGATGTCGCTGTGAAGGGCATTCGCCACTTCGCGACGATCGACCAGGCCGACCTCGCGCGCGGCGCGAACCTGCCGCTGAAGCGCTCGACGCTCGTCCTGTTCGGCAACCCGCCGCTCGGGGTGCAATTCCTGCAATCGAACCCGCTGGCAGGGCTCGACTGGCCGGTGCGGATGCTCGTGACCGAGGACGCTGCGGGCGCCGTCACCGTGTCGTGGACCGACTTCGGCGCGATCGCCAGGCGCTACCGCATCACCGACCGCGCCGCGCAGTTCAAGATGGCTGGCGAGGTCGCCGCCTCGATTGCGAGCGCCGCCACGCAATGATCCCCTCCGCCGGCATCCTTGCCGTTGCGCTCGTCTCCGCCGCGCTGATGGGGCTCGCCATCCAGCGCGGTGCGACCTGTATGGTGGCCGCGGTCGATGAGGCGATCAGCGAGCGGCGCTTCGGTCGCGCCGCCGCGCTTGCTGAAGCCGCGATCTGGGTTGGCGGGCTCGCTGCGATCGCGGCGGCGGCGGGATGGCTGCATATGACTCCCGCCGCCTATGCTGTCACTGGCTGGACCGTCGCGGGCGGCGTGCTGCTCGGTGTCGGCGCGTGGGTCAATCGCTCGTGCGTGTTCGGCGCGGTCGCCCGGATCGGGGCGGGGCAATGGGCGTGGCTGGCGACGCCGGTCGGTTTCTTCCTCGGCTGCCTGATTCCGGTGGAGGTACCGATGGGCCATGCGGGATCATCGTTCGGCGCCGGGCCCGACGGCGTAATCATCATGGTGCTGTTCGCGCTCCTCGCTATCTGGCGCGTCATCCAGGCGATGTCGGCCCGGCATATCGGACGCCATCTGTGGCACCCGCACCGAGCGACGCTGCTGATCGCGCTGACCTTCGTGACGACGCTGCTCAGCGCGGGCTATTGGGCCTATACCGACGCGCTAGCAGCGCTCGCGCGGTCGATGGATGCGATGCTGTCGCTGCGCGTGCTGATGGTCGCCGCGCTGTTCGGCGGAGCGGTGGCGGGCGGCGCGATCGCGGGCAAGCTGCGCCGCGAGCGACCGCGCGGTCCGGACGTGCTGCGCTGCCTCGTCGGCGGCGCGCTGATGGGGATCGGCGCCTCGCTCGTGCCGGGAAGCAACGACGGGCTGATCCTGCTCGGGCTGCCGGCATTGCTGCCGCATGCGTGGGTCGCGGTCGCGACGATGGCGCTCGCCATCGCGCTCGCGATCCGGCTTTCGGCTGTAACCGGCGAGGCTCGCACCGCGAAGCCTTGAAAACTGGCGGCCGCGCTTGGTTGCTGATAGTCTTGATGCCGCGTTGCCTTGGGGACGACGCTTATGGAAATGCAACAGATCCGCTATTTCGTCGCGCTCGCGCAGACGCTCAACTTCACGCGCGCGGCGGAACATTGCAATGTCAGCCAGCCCGCGCTGACTCGCGCGATCCAGCAGCTCGAGCATGAACTCGGCGGGCCGCTGTTCCACCGCGAGCGCAACAACACGCACCTGTCCGAACTCGGGCGGATGATGATGCCCTATCTCGAAAGCGTCGCCGAAAGCGCGCGCGCGGCCAAGGCGGCCGCAGCGTCGGCGAAGAAGGCCGAGCATGTCACGCTGACCCTGGGGGCGATGTGCACGATCGGTCCCGATCTGGTCGCCGACCTGATTGTCCGTTTCCGGGCCGCGCATCCCGATATCGAGGTGCGGGTGATCGACGGCGAGGCGTCGATGATGATCGACGCGCTGGAAAAAGGCGATATCCACCTGAGCCTTGTCGGCGTGCCCGACGATTTGCCCGAGCAGTTCCATCAGCTGCCGATCTTCGAGGAACGCTTCGTCATCCTGTTGCCGCCGGGGCATCGCCTTGCCGAACGCAACGCGATCCGGGTCGCCGATCTCGACGGCGAACCCTATGTCGGGCGATCGACTTGCGAAGTGTTCAAGACGGTCGCGCGCGATTTCGCGAAGCGGCAAGTCTTTCCGAAAAAGGTGTTCAGTTCGCCGCGCGACGAATGGGTTCAAAAGATGATCAAGGCGGGTCTCGGCTTTGGCTTTTTCCCCGAGTCCAGCGTCACCGATCCCGACCTGGTGGTCCGGCCGCTGATCGAGCCCGAATATAGCCGCACGGTCTATCTCGCGACGGTGCGCGGCCGCCCGCATTCGCCCGCGGTGGGCGCGTTCGTCCGCGAGGCGCGGCGGCACGGCTGGCCCGCGCTCGCGGTCTGAGATCAGCAGCAGTCGGAAGAAGCGCCGGCGGATTCGACAAGCAGGTCGTGGCAGTCGGCGATGGCGTCGATCGCCATCGCGACACCGGCATGGGCGGCGGTCTGGATCAGCACCTCGATCACCTCCTCCTTGCTCCAGCCGACATGGAGCGCGGCCTCGACATGCTGGCGAAGCTGCAATGTCGATCGGCCGAGCGCGGCGAAGGCGGCGATCGCCGCCATTTCGCGCACCCGGAGGTCGAGCCCGGGGCGGGCAAAAATATCGCCATAGGTGAAGCCGACGGCGGTTCGCACGAAGTCGGGCGCGACTTCGGCGGCGCGGTTGCGGCGCTCGTCCTGCGTCGATCCGGTTTGCGAGAGGATGTCGATCCCGGTGCGATAGGAGTCGGTCAAATCAGTTTTCCTTGGGCAAGGATATGGGGCGCGAAAACGGGGACGGCGCGGCTCCGGCGACAATGCGCCGGGGCCGCGCCGGGAGCGGTCCGGGACGGAGGCTTGGACACACTCGCTTGGCCCTGGGTCAGTCGCGCGCCTTGACGTCGGCCGACAGGAGCACGGCAGGAGTCTTTCCGTTGTTGCGCCACCAGTGGGAAATACCGTCGGACTCGCTCGAGATGTCGCCGGCGGCGTGGTCGATGCCGACCGAGCAGCTGCTGCGATATTCGGTGACCGCGCCTGACACGACGATGATCAGCGCGGGGCGTCCGGCGTGGCTGTGAAGCGGGACGATGCCGCCCGGCTGGACGACGAGGCGGCGCATCCTGAGGTCGCGGTTCGCAACGCCGATTTCCTTGGCGAGGTCGACCGAACCGATCACGGTGTCGGTGACGTTGGAGGGCGCGGTCGGCGCGCCGTCGAGCGCGTTGGCGGCTGTCTTGCCCGCGGGGCAGGTGCCGGCGAAGGCCGGGGTCGCGGCCACGAAGCTGGCCGTTGCGGCGAGAACCGCGAGGGTCATGCGATTGAACGTCATTGCGATATTCCTTTTGCCTGAAAGAAAACTGAAGCCCCGGAAAGCGGCGACGCCGACGCAGGGGAGCGGGGGTCGGTAACGGCTGCGCCGCTTCCCGGGGCTTCATCAAACTAGCCGGGGCCCCGCCGCGCGGACATTCGATTGTCCGCATCGTTTCGATGCACGAACGGCATTTCAGCGGCCGGGTCGGCGTCGGCATAGTTTCTCCCGACCCAATGGAGGAGAAGCATGATGACGGTTCAGCCGCTGGCCGAACTCAAGCCCGCCCGGTCGCTCGCCGGGCGCGTTGCCATCGTTACCGGATCGACGAGCGGGATCGGCCTCGGTATCGCCCGCGCGCTAGCCGCCGCGGGCGCCGACATCGTGATCAACGGGCTCGGCGATACCGCGCAGATCGAAACGGTGCGCAGCGAGCTTGCTGACGCGCACGGCGTCCGGGTGGATTATGACGGCGCCAACCTGCTGCAGCCCGATGGCGCGGTGGCGCTGGTCGACAACAGCCTGTCGCGCTTCGGTCGCGTCGACATCCTCGTCAACAACGCCGGCATCCAGCACGTCAGCCCGATTGAGGATTTTCCAGCGGATAAATGGGACGCGATCCTGGCGCTCAACCTGTCGGCCGCCTTCCACGCGATCCGCACCGCCTTCGGCCCGATGAAGAAAGCGGGCTGGGGACGCATCATCAACGTCGCTTCCGCGCACGGCCTCGTCGCCTCGCCCTTCAAGAGCGCCTATGTCGCCGCAAAACATGGCATCGTCGGGCTGACGAAAACCGTCGCCCTCGAAGGCGCGCGGCACGGCGTGACCTGCAACGCGATCTGCCCCGGCTATGTCTGGACGCCGCTGGTCGAGAACCAGATCGGCGATACCGCGAACGCGCGCGGGATCAGCCGCGAAGAGGTGATCGAAAACGTCCTCCTCGCCGCGCAACCGAGCAAGAAATTTGCGAGCGTCGACGAGCTCGGCGCGCTGGCGGCGTTCCTCTGTTCGGAGGGTGGGCAGTCGATCACCGGCACCGCGCTGCCGGTCGATGGCGGATGGACGGCGCAATGACGCTCCCGGCCAGAATGCGCGCGCCGTTGCCGCCGCACCTTGCCGCTTTCTTCGTGTCCAGGCCGGTGCAACCGGCGCCGCGCGGCGAGGGGGCTGTCCCCCCGCGCGGCGTCCCGGTCCGGTTCTCGTGGCGAAGCATCGGGCGATGAAAACCGGCGGCTCCCCCCTCCATGTCGTGATCGTCGGTGCCGGCTTCGGCGGCCTGGCCGCCGCACGCACGCTCGCGCGCGGCAATGTGCGCGTGACGCTGGTGGACCAGCGCAATCATCACCTGTTCCAGCCCTTGCTCTATCAGGTCGCGACGGCCGGACTGTCCCCGGCCGATATCGCGGCGCCGATCCGCTCGATCCTGCGCCATCACAAGAATGTCCGCGTGCTGCTCGACACCGTCGTCGACATCGACGCGGCGGAACGCCGGGTACTGCTCGCCAGCCGCCGCACGCTGCGCTTCGACCGGCTGATCGTCGCGACCGGCGCGCGGCACAGCTATTTCGGGCGCGAGGAGTGGGAGGCGCACGCCCCCGGTATCAAGTCGATCGACGACGCGACGACGGTGCGCCGCAAGGTGCTGATCGCGCTGGAGCGCGCCGAGACCGAGCCCGATCCCTTGCGGCGGCAGGCGTTGCTGACCTTCGTCATCGTCGGCGGCGGGCCCACCGGCGTCGAGATGGCGGGCGCGGTCGCCGAGCTTGCGCGGCGATCGGTGTCGCAGGATTTCCGCAGCATCACGCCGCATTGCTCGAAGGTGCTGCTGGTCGAGGCCGGCCCGCGCCTGCTCGCCTCCTTTCCACCCGCGCTGTCGGACAAGGCGCGAAAGGCGATCGAGGATCTCGGCGTCACCGTGATGACCGATCAACGCGTCAGCGCGATCACCGATGCCTATATCGAAGTCGGCGGGACTCGCGTGCCGACGCATACCGTCGTCTGGGCGGCAGGGGTTCGCGCCTCGCCTGCGGCGACGTGGTTGAATGTCGAAGCCGATCGCGTCGGCCGCGTCGTCGTCGATCCCGACCTGTCGGTACCGGGGCATGACGGCGTCTACGCGATCGGCGACACTGCCGCTTTCACCGATGCCGCGGGGCGTTGCCTGCCCGGCATCGCGCCGGTCGCGAAGCAGCAGGGACGCCATGTCGGCGAGCAGATCCTGCGCGGCCGCACAACGCCCTTCCGTTACCGCGACTATGGCAATCTTGCGACGATCGGTCGCCACCGTGCGGTCATCGATTTCGGCTGGCTGCGGCTGTCGGGCGTGTTCGCGTGGTTCGTCTGGACCACGGCGCACATCTTCTTCCTCGCGGGCTTTCGCAACCGGCTGCTCGTCGGTGCGAACTGGCTCTGGAACTACCTCACTTTCGAACGCGGCGCGCGGCTGATCACCGGTGGCGACGCCTCGCTGCATGGAGACCAAGCATGAATCTTTCCAAGGAACTCGAAGCGCACGGCCAACAGGTGCTCGTGCTGCAGGGCGGCGGCGCGCTCGGCGCCTATCAGGTCGGTGTCTATCAGGCGCTCCACGAAGCGGGGGTCGAGCCCGATTGGGTGATCGGGACATCGATCGGCGCGATCAACGCCGCGATCATCGCCGGCAATGCGTTCGACGACCGGCTCGACAGCCTCACCGAATTCTGGCGCCGCGTCGAACATGGCCATGTTTTCGACGAAGCGCTGCCCGCGCAGGTCGCGAGCTTCTTTCGCAACTTCACGACCGTGGTCGGCGGCCTGCCGACCTTCTTTACCCCGAATCCCGGCGCCTTCGGCAGCGTCTATGCGACACTCGGCGCCGAGCAGGCGGGCTATTACTCGACCCAGCCGCTGCGCACGACACTCTCCGACCTGATCGACTTCGACCGTATCAACGGCGGCGACATGCGGCTGACGGTCGGCGCATCGGCGGTGACGACAAGCGAGATGCATTATTTCGACTCGCGCGACCGGCCGCTGTGCCTCGACCATGTCATGGCGTCGGGCGCGCTGCCGCCGGCTTTCCCCGCGGTGCGGATCGACGGCGAGCTTTACTGGGACGGCGGGATCCTCTCGAACACGCCGGTCGAGGTCGTGTTCGACGACAATCCGCGCCGCGATTCGATGGTCTATGCGGTCCATATCTGGAATTCGCACGGACCCGAGCCCGAGACGATCTGGGACGTGATGAACCGCCAGAAGGATGTCCAATATGCGAGCCGCGCAGGCACGCACATCCGCCGCCAGCGACAGCTCCACCGCCTCCGCCACGTTATCACCGAACTGACCGCGCTGCTCCCCGACGGAAGCCGCGCGAAGCCGGGCGTCGCCGAACTGGCGGCCTATGGCTGCCCGACGCGGATGCATGTGATCCGGCTGCTGGCGCCCGCGCTCGCGAACGAGGATCACAGCAAGGATATCGACTTCAGCCCGTCGGGCATTCGCCAGCGCCGCGAGGCAGGATATGCCGACACGATGCGGACGCTGGAGGCGGCGCCGTGGCGCGGCGATTTCGACCCGCTCGAAGGCTTCATCCTGCATGAGGCGATCGGCGGCCACATGGTCGAGCCGACCTGCGGTTGACGGCTTTCGCATCGAAACGATGCGCTCTGGGTAGCGGACGCGGCACCCGTTTTGGTCGAAAGAACGGATACGCCCTTCAGGCGCCAACAACGGAAAGGTTTTCATCATGAACAAGTCGACCATTGCGCTTGCCGCCGCCACCCTCTCGGTTCTCGCCACCGCCGCCGTCCATGCGGGCCCGGTCGCGCCGCAGCCTGGCAAGGACAAATGCTACGGCATCGCGCTCAAGGGCAAGAATGACTGCGCTGCAGGCCCGGGTACGAGCTGCGCCGGGACCTCGACCACCGATTATCAGGGCAATGCCTGGAAATATGTCGCGAAGGGCAGCTGCGCGAAAATCAGGACGCCGAAGGGCGTCGGCTCGCTGACCCCCAAAAAGCGCTGACGCGCCAATATCTTCGAGGCGTCGCGGCCCTGCGCCGCGACACCCATCCTGTGGAGAGGATGCTATCATGTCTGATCTTGCTGCCGTCCGGCGGACGGTCGCCGACACGCGCTCGCGGTCGTGCGTATCGCACGCCGCCTATCATGCGATTCCGTCGGCCGCCGCCGCCGAAGCGCTCGCCGCAAATTATCCGGTGGTCGGCGCGATCCTGGGACATCTGTCCTTTGCCGACCTCGCGGCCGAGTTCGTCGCGGAAGTGCCGCCGACCGACCCGAACCTTGCCGCCTATGGCTGTCGCTTTCCAGAATGGATCGTGGGCCGCAAGCTGGGCCGCGTGTTGCCCTATCTGTCGTCGGTCGCGGCGATCGATCGATTGCGTCAAGCCGCGGCGCGTGCGCCCGCCGACACGCCGGTATCGCGGGACGTCATCGCGGCCATGACAGCCCAGCAATGGTCGTCGAGCCGCGTCAAACTGCACGCCGCGACGCGTTTCGGATGGTTCGCGGTACCCGCTCCGTCGATCTGGCTCGGCCATTTCGCACCGTCGCGTGCCGAGGTTGCGACCGAATGGAAAGCGGAAGGGGTGCTGATCACCCGTCCAGCCGACCGCGTCGAGGCCCGCCGGATCGGCCCTGCCGCACACCGTATCCTGTCGGGCCTGCGCATCGGTGAAACGATCGGCGTGTCCACGGCGGCTGCGCACGCGCTCTATCCCGGCGCCGACATCACCGGGACGATCCATGATATGCTGGACAGCGGAGCGATCGCGGCGCTTCGCCCGCGCTAGCGCCTGAGGCGGGCCAATCCGCGCACGCCATCCCGTGACCATCGTCGATAAGGAAAAATCAATGCTGCTTTCCCTGCTCGCAGCCGCCGGCGCCGCGATACAGCCGGCCGCCGGCGCGACCGAAGAGCCTTATGCGCGCACGTCGCAGAATGTCATCGTCCCCGTGCAACGCGAACGCCAACGCGATCTGGAAGAATGGGGCTATGCGGACGCGGTTGTCGACGGAGACCGTGTTTGGCTGTCGGGTGTGGTGGCGGGGCTTCGCCCGGACGAGACGATCGCCGATCAGGAGGCCGCTTTCGAGCGGGCTTTCCAGAGGATCGGCGACGTGCTCGAACGTTCGGGGGCGGGCTTTGACGGTGTGGTCGAGATGACCAGCTTTCACACGGACATGCCCGCGCAAATCGAAGTCTTCAAGAAGGTGAAGCATCGCTATATTCGCGGACCATTCCCCGCATGGACCGCGATCGGCGTGACCCGCTTGGTCCCCGATCGCGGGTTGGTCGAAATCAAGATCGTCGCGCGCCGCAGGCCGGGAATCTGAAAGATCCGCACCGGCCCAGACTGACTTGGAACTGGCAGTCCTTGGGCGGATTTACCGCACGATTACGTCCCCCGACATCGGCGCCAGCTTGCTCAGGAACCGGTTCTGCGCGGCGAAGGCGATGTCTTCCTCACGCATCGCGGCCTGCAGATTTTCTACCAGCGCGTTCATGTCGCGCATCCGGATGCCCAGATCCTTGTGCGATGCCGCCATGTCGCGGCCGCTGTAATCGCACCCGGCGTTCAGGATATAACAGAATTGTTCGAACAAGGTGCGTTTCAGCCGGACCATGTCGTGCGACACAAAGATTGCGGCGATGCGCGGATCGGCTTCCGACAATTCGACCGTGCGGCTGGCGATGCGGCGGATCCCGTCCTGTCCGCCAAAGGCCTCGGCCATCGCGGTGTCGGCAAAGGGCGTTGCGCCCGCATTGCGATTGTCCCGAACATAAGGGTCGACCGGCAATTCGCCGGTGGCCGGGTCGCGCTGCTTTTCCTCGACACCGAATTCCTTGTCCCAATCGGTGGGCGGTTCGGCGGCGGGTTGCAGGAGCAGGGCGGCAGCGATCAGAAACATGGCGGACCCCTTAAAAGGCGAGCTGGGCGGACAGGAATCCGCCGCGCTGCTTGTCGAAGGTGGCGATCGAGCCGAGATCGACATAAGCCGCGGTGACGGTAAGGTTTCTTGTCAACGCATAGGCCGCGAACAGATCCCACCAATCATTCTCGCGCGCGATCGCCAGATTGTCGGGCTTGGTGCGATATTCGCCGCCGATCACTGCGCGGCGCGACAGCTGATAGGCGACTGACCCTTCGAACTGCACCGAATGCGTGTCGTTGCCGGCGGTTCCGAAGCCGAGCAGCCCGCAGCTTCCCGACTTTTGGGGAACGGCGGTCATCGTGAATGGTGCGTTGAGACCCGACCGTATCAACTTGGCCAAGCGCCGCTAATTCTTCTTCCCCAATTCGCGTGCGAGCAAAAGAAATGCGGAGAGGCCGGCTGAAGGGTGACGCCTCCCGGGGTAATATAGGCAAAGCCCAGGGAAGGGCGGTGTCCAGTCTGCGAGCAGGCGGACAAGTGTCCCTTTTTTGATATCTTGGACGACGTCCTGTTCGAAAAAGAAGCCGATGCCCAGGCCGGCCCGGACCGCGGCAAGGGATAGCGGAAGGTCATCGAAGGTCATGGGCCCGCTCACCTCGACCTGCGCCGTGTCGCCGCCTTTTGCGAAATGCCAGCGGTAGAGCGAGCCATCGGGAAGGCGAACGCGGATGCAGGCGTGGCCGGCAAGATCGGTCGGTATCGACGGATGCGGTCGCTCGGCCAGATAGGCAGGTGAGGCGACGACGGCAAAGCGCTGGGCCTCGCCGAGGGACAGCGCGATCATGTCGGACGGCACAAGGGAAGCGACGCGAACGCCCAGATCGAAACCTTCGGCGACAATATCGCGCAGCTGCCCTTCGGTCACCAGATCGACATGCATGTCGGGGTAGCGGCGGGCATATGCGAGGATAAGATCGGTGAAGACGGGCGAGCGCGCGGCGAAGGGTGGCGCGTTGATGCGCAGTATGCCCGTCGGCGTCCCGCGGCGCTCGCGCACGATCTCGATGGCGTCGCGGACATCCTGAAGGGAGGGGCCGAGGCGATCGACGAAGATCCGTCCAGCGTCGGTCAGTGCCACGCTCCGCGTCGTCCGGTTGAACAGCCGCACCCCAAGCTCGGCTTCGATCCGCGCAATCATATGGCTGAGCGCGGTCGTCGACATGTCCAGATCGATGGCCGCCTGCCGGAAGGATGCCCGCCGCGCCACAGCGATCACGGCATCAAAATCTCGAAGCGCCAATCGGTTCATTATCCCGAATCCTTCATCATATCATCCAAAATTGACCTACTTATTCGTACAATGTTCAAGCACTAATTGGGAGGCAAGCCAAACCGAAGGAGACACGAGATGCAGACCAGTGCCCACGACAATCAGCGCGGCGGCGGCGAAGCGCTTCTCGACGCGTTGCCGAAACCCATCGCCGATTATATCGAGGCCAACGCACGGCTCGACGTTGACGCCATGCTGAAGCCTTTTGCCGCCGATGCGGTGCTCTTCGACATCGGGCGTCCGCACGCGGGCCAAGCAGCACTCCGGACCTTGTTCGAACAGGAAGTCGTGGCCGTGAAAGCAATCTTCACGCCGAACAGCCTCCGTCATGAAGACGGCAAGGTTGTCGTCGAAGGGCCCGCCCATGGCGACTTCAAAGGCAGCCCGATCCGCTTCACCTACGCCTTTACGCTCGAAAACGAGACCATCAAGGCGCTGGAGATCACGCTGTGAGCATCCAGGCTGATCCGAACGAATTTGCGGGGAAGCGGGTGCTCGTCAGCGGCGGCACCACGGGTCTCGGTCGCGCCACCGTCGATCGCTTTCTCGCCGGCGGCGCCCGGGTCATCACCGCGGCCCGCGACAACCCCGAGCCCATCGGCGGTGTCGAGTTCGTCCGGGCCGACCTGACAACGGGGGTGATCTCGGTAAGAAGACTGGCTTGATCGGAAGCAACTCCCGTGCGGAAATCGACCGTCGCATAGCTCGCGTGCTGTCGGCCATGGGAGCCGCTTGCAGCCATTTCTCGCCGAACTGGCCAAAGCTCTTTGCTTTCTTGATGCGCCTCTTTTCTCGCTGCTATGCAGACGGTAGTCCACACACAAAGGAAATCGTGCAGCGGGGATTGACCAGCACATACGTGCCATCACGGTCCGAGACCTCCCCGACTGAAAAATACCGTCAGCCGGTCCGCTAGAAACGAAGGCTGCCCACCGATTGTCGTCGATCGATATCGACAACAAAATAAATTTTTCAAATAGTTGGAATTCGAAGTTGGACATGGTTTCGGGGCTTTTCGTGCCCCGAATCATTCCCATTCGATCGTGCCCGGCGGCTTCGACGTATAGTCATAGACCACGCGGTTGATGCCTTCGACCTCGTTGATGATGCGGGTCGCGCAGCGCGACAGAAAGCTCGCGTCGAAGGGATAGATGTCCGCCGTCATGCCGTCGGTCGAGGTGACGGCGCGGAGCGCGCAGACGCTGTCATAGGTGCGATAGTCGCCCATCACGCCGACGGTGCGGACCGGGAGCAGCACCGCGAACGCCTGCCAGATCGCGTCGTATAGGCCCGCGTTGCGGATTTCCTCGAGATAGACCGCGTCGGCCTTGCGCAGGATGTCGCAGCGTTCCTTCGTCACCTCGCCGGGGATGCGGATCGCGAGGCCGGGGCCGGGGAAGGGGTGGCGGCCGACGAAGATGTCGGGCAGCCCCAGTTCCCTGCCGAGCAGTCTTACCTCGTCCTTGAACAGTTCGCGCAGCGGTTCGACCAGCTCCATGTTCATGCGTTCGGGCAGGCCGCCGACATTGTGGTGGCTCTTGATCGTGACGCTCGGCCCGCCGGTGAAGCTGACGCTCTCGATGACGTCCGGATAGAGCGTGCCCTGCGCAAGGAAGTCGGCGCCGCCGATCTTCTTCGCCTCTTCCTCGAACACGTTGATGAATTCGCCGCCGATGAACTTGCGCTTCGCCTCGGGGTCGGTGACGCCCGCGAGGCCGCTCATGAAGCGTTCCTCGGCGTCGACGACCACCAGCGGGATATTGTAATGGTCGCGGAACAGGCGCTCGACCTGTTCGCGTTCGTTCATGCGGAGCAGGCCGTGGTCGACGAAGACGCAGGTGAGTTGCTCGCCGATCGCTTCGTGGATCAGCACCGCCGCGACCGCGCTGTCGACGCCGCCCGACAGGCCGCAGAGCACGCGCTGGTCGCCGACCTGTTCGCGGATCTCGGCGATCTTGGTGGCGCGAAACTCGGCCATCGTCCAGTCGCCCGCGCAGCCGCAGACGTGGCGGACGAAATTGGCGATCAGCTTGGCGCCGTCGGGCGTATGGACGACCTCGGGATGGAATTGGGTGCCGTAATATCGGCGCTCATCATTGGCGATCACCGCGAAGGGCGCACCGTCGCTGACGGCGACGATGCGGAAGCCGGGCGCGAACTCGGTCACGCGGTCGCCGTGGCTCATCCACACCTGGTGGCGTTCGCCGACGCTCCACAGCCCGTCGAACAGCACGCAGGGTTCGGTGACGGTCAGGAAGGCGCGGCCGAACTCGCCGTCGCGCTCGCCGTCGACGCCGCCGGGTTCAACGCGGCCGCCGAGCTGCTGGCTCATCACCTGCTGGCCGTAGCAGATGCCAAGGACGGGCAGGCCGCTGTCGAAGACCGACTGCGGCGCGCGCGGGCTGCCGTCGGCGGGAACCGATGCGGGCGAGCCCGAGAGGATCACGCCCTTTGGCTGCATCCGCGCGAGCGCGGCTTCGGCGGCGCTGTACGGGACGATCTCGCTATAGACGCCGGCTTCGCGAACGCGGCGGGCGATAAGTTGGGTGACCTGGCTTCCGAAGTCGATGATCAGGATCGATTCAGGGGCGATGGGAGAGTCGGGAGTCGGCATGGCTGGCCGATAAAGAGGCGCGCCCCTGCTGTCCAGCGGTCGATATCGGTCGTTCGTGGAACGGGGGTGGCCCCGACACATTGTTGCGACAATTGCGACATAGCTGAACCGCGAACAAAGAGCCGTGTCAGGCCGCGTTAAGCCCCGGCGTGGCAAGAAAAAACCAAGATAGACAAAGAACAAGGCCTCTCCCCAATGAAAAAATATCGCCTCTCCCTTTCCACGCGCGCGATCTTGCTGGCCGCAGGCGCGTCGCTGGCGATGCCCGCGATGGCGGAGGAAGAAGGAGCCGCTGCCGCCGTCGCGGTTGCCGATCAGCCCGCCGCCGATCCGGCGCCGTCGGCGGCCGACGACGATTATGACGATATCGACGGCGACGAGATCGTTGTCACCGCGCCGCGGCTTGCCGGCCAGCTCGAGACCGATATCGCGGCCGAGGCCGAACTCGATGAGGCCGCGATCGCGAGCTATGGCGTCTCCAACGTCGCCGACCTGATCACCGCGCTGGCGCCGCAGACGCGCTCGGGCCGCGGGCGCGGAAGCGGCCGGCCGGTGATCCTGGTCAATGGGCGCCGTATCGGCGGCTTTGGCGAGGTGCGGAACCTGCCGCCCGAGGCGATTGCGAAGGTCGAGATTTTCCCCGAGGAAGTCGCGCTCCAATACGGCTATTCGGCCGACGAGCGCGTGGTGAACCTCGTGCTCAAGCCCAATTTCCGTCAGCTTGCGATCGAGGCCGAGGGCGGCATCCCGACGCAGGGCGGCCGCTTCCAGAGCGAGATCGAACCGAGCTTCGTCGCGATCGGCAAGAACGGCCGCGTCAATCTGAACGGCGGTTGGGAGCACAGCACGATGCTCCTCGAAAGCGAACGAAATCTGGGAGACACCGGGCGCAGCCTGCTCCCCGAATCCGACACTTATTCGATCGACGGCACGATCCAGCGCAGCCTCAACAAGGTCACCGACGCGTCGCTCAACATTCGCTTCGACCAGACCGACAGCCTGTCGTTCCTGGGGCCGCGGAACGGCAATGTCGACGATCCGCTGACCCGTGACAGCCGCAGCACGAACCTGACCTCGACCGCGAGCGTCAATGGCATGCTCGGCGACTGGCGCTGGTCGCTGTCGGGCAATTATGCCGATGCCGACCAGCGGACCTTCACCGACCGCGACAGCGGCGCGCGCGACCGGTTCGACAGCAGCCAGCAGACCTTTGGGGGCAGCGGCAATCTGTCGGGCACCGTGACCGAGGGCTGGGCGGGGCCGATCCGCCTGTCGATGACGGGGAGCTATTCGGGCATCCGCTACGACAGCCGCTCCGAACGCTCGGGCGCGATCACGACGAGCGACCTGGGCCGTGACCTGCCGAGCGTGTTCGGGTCGCTGACGATTCCGTTGCTCGATCCCGATTATAATGTGGGAAAGATCGGCACAGTGTCGCTGACGCTCAGTGGTCAGGCGGCGAACCCCAGCGATTTCGAGTCGCTGACGAGCTGGGGCGCAAACCTCAACTGGGGGATCACCCGGAATTTTTCGCTGATCGCCAGTTTCAACAGTGACGAGGCCGCACCCGGCATCCAGCAACTCGGCGCAGCGCCGCTGGTGACGCCTGCGGTGACCTATTACGACTTCGCGACCGGCCAGACGGTCGAGATCACGACGACGACGGGCGGCAATCCCTTCCTCCGCGCGGAGCAGCGCCGCGACCTCAAGCTCGGGCTGAACTGGTCGCCGCCGATGGTCGACGGGCTGAATGTCTCGGTCAATTACAACCGCAACAAAAGCAACGACACGGCGAACAGCTTTCCGCTCCTGACCCCCGAGATCGAGGCGGCGTTCCCCGACCGCGTGACGCGCGATGCGAACGGCGTCCTCGTCGCGCTCGACCAGCGGCCGGTCAATTTCGACCGCACCGAAAATTCGCAGATCCGTTGGGGGTTCAACTTCGGCAAGAGCTTCGGCCAGCCCGCGCAGGGCGGGCCTGGTGCGGGGCGCCCGGGGGGCGGCGCGGCGCGCGGCGAGGGCGGTCCGCCTCCCGGCGGCGGGGCTCCCGGCGCCGAGCGTCCGCGCGGCCCCGGCGGTCCGGGCGGCGGTGGAGGCGGCGGTTTTCGAGGTCGCGGTCCCGGCGGTGGTCCGGGTCTGTTCGGCCAGCCGCAGGGCGGGCGCTGGCAGGTGTCGCTCTATCACACGATCAAGCTGACCGACACGGTGCTGATCCGGCCGGGCGTGCCCGAACTCGACCTCCTGAACGGATCGGCCACGGGCAATGGCGGCGGCAGTAACCGTCATCTCGTCGAGCTGGACGGCGGCGTCTTCTACAAGGGGCTCGGCGCGCGCGTCAGCGCGAAATACGACAGCGGCAGCACAGTCACCGGCGGCAGCGCGGGCGATCTGAAGTTTGGCGACCTTGCGACCTTCAACCTGCGCTTTTTCGTCGATTTCAGCCAGAAGCCCGAAATCACCAAGAGCCTGCCGTTCCTGAAGGGATCGCGCCTGCGCCTGTCGGTCGACAATCTGTTCGATGCCCAGCGCCGCATCACCGACGCGAACGGGTTGGTGCCGATCAACTATCAACCCGGATACACCGACCCCCTGGGCCGCTATATCGAACTTGAGTGGCGCAAATCCTTCTAGGCGAGGCTGGGCGTTCCGATCAGGGGTTCGGCTTCCGAAGCCGCACCTGACGGGACGAAGGTCAGCGCCTGCACGAACTGTGCGGTGCAGGATTCCCAGCTGTAACGCGCGCCGAGCGCGGCGGCGTCGGCGCGGTTGCAGGCGAGCGCTGTAGCGATCGCGCGATCGAGATTCTCGTCGAGCGCGCCCGCGCCGTCGCGGACGATGTCGCCGGGACCGGGAACCGGATAGGCGGCGACCGGCGTGCCGCACGACAGCGCCTCGATGACGACAAGCCCGAAGGTGTCGGTGCGGCTCGGGAAGACGAAGACATCAGCGCCGGCATAGGCCGCGGCAAGCGTTTCGCCGCCGAGTTTGCCGAGGAACCGGGCTTCGGGATAGCGCGCCTGAAGTTCGGCAAGCGCAGGGCCGTCGCCGACAACGACCTTCGTGCCGGGCTGCGCGGTTTCGAGGAAAGCCTCGATATTCTTCTCGACCGCGACGCGACCGACGTAGAGCTGGATCGGACGTCGCAGGCCCTCGAATGCAGGGGGCGCGCGGCGGTCCGGGCGGAACAGCGCATGGTCGACGCCGCGCTCCCACATCATCGTTTGTGTCAGGCCCTGATCGGCAAGCTCGTGCGCGAGGCTGCGCGTTGCGACCATGATATGCTGCGCCGGGCGGTGGAACCAGCGGATGAAGCGCCAGACGAAATCGGACGACACCGGCAGGCGCGCCGCGACATATTCGGGAAAGCGCGTGTGGTAGGCCGTCGTGAAGGGGAAATTGTTGCGAAGGCACCAGCGCCGCGCTGCGAGCCCTAGCGGACCCTCGGTCGAGATATGGACCGCCTGCGGGGCGAAGGCGCGGATGCGCTGCCCGACTGCGCGCCTTCCTGCGAACGCCAGGCGGATTTCGCCATAGGTCGGACAAGGAATTGAACGGAACAGGTCGGGCGAGATAACCCCCACCTCGTGTCCGTCGGCGCGCAGCCCGGCGATCGTTGCCTGCAGGGTCCGCACGACACCGTTGACCTGCGGGGCCCAGGCGTCGGTGACGATCAATATCCTCACGCGGCGACCCTCAAGCCGCTCTTGCCGGAGCGGGCAACGACAATTGCGCGGGCGCGCTGCGGGCCGCGACCTCCTGCGCCCAGTGCAGGATTTCCATGCGTCCGTCGTGATGTTCGACCAGCGCGGTGCAACCCTCGACCCAGTCGCCGTCGTTGTAGTAATTGACGCCCTCGATCTCGCGCATCTCGGCGCTGTGGATGTGACCGCAGACGACGCCGTCGACGCCGCGCGCGCGGGCGGCGTGGGCGACGACCTCCTCATAATGGCCAATGAACTGGACGGCGTTCTTGACCTTGTGCTTCGCGACCATCGACAGCGACCAATAGGGCAGGCCGAGCTTGTGGCGCACCCAGTTGACCACGACGTTGCATTTCATCAGCCCGGTGTAGGCCGCGTCGCCGACGAAGGCGAGCCAGCGATGCGCGAGCATCACCGCGTCGAATTCGTCGCCATGGACGATCAGCAACTTCTTGCCATCGGCCGTCTCATGCACCGCCTCGCGGCGGATTTCGACGCCGCCGAAGTCGAAGCCGTCGAAGGGGCGGACCATCTCGTCATGGTTGCCGGGGACATAGACAACGCGCGTGCCGCGCTTCGCGCGCTTCAGCACGCGCCAGACGACATCATTATGTTCGGGCGGCCAGAAGTGGCGCTTCTTGAGCCGCCAGCCGTCGATGATATCACCAACCAGGTACAGCGTGTCGCAATCGACATGGTCAAAAAAGTCGATCAGCAGCGGCGCGTTGCAGCCGCGCGTGCCGAGGTGGATATCGCTGACCCACACGGTGCGGTAACTGCGGCGCTCGCCGATGACGCGCTCGGGAATATGGGGTTCGGTGGCGAAAGGGTCGGTAAAACGGGCGGGGATCGGCAAGGTCGAAATCGAGGCCATGTCGTACTCCGTAAGCAGCCTTGGCTGCCCACGGCCTAGACAGGAGTTTTGTTACAGCGTGCGCGGCGAACCAGCGACAGTTCGATGAACGTTCGACTTCACTTCGATGACGTTGCCGATTTGACACATATGAGGCGTTTATGTAGTTTGCAAACCCAATCACCCGCCCGCGATATAGGGAACGGCGGAAATCAGCCCCGCAACGAATGAACCGGCTACGACAGCGGCTGCCAGCCAATATTCGACCGCGACAGCGCGGGTTTTCCATTTTGGTTCATCGGGCATGTTGCCGGGATGACAGGCCGGGATTTTGTAGGAAAGGGGAAAAGTCGTGTTAGGATGCCCTTGGCTGATGCTTTCGCCCCAGCCCACGCCCGCAGCGAGGGGAGGCAGCTACACTACCGGATCGAACTTCGAGTTCTTAACCAGATTGATGCCATGCTCGGCATCGGCCTTGTTGTAGTAGGACTCGCTCGACACAGCGATGGTCTTGCCGTTCGAGGCGACATACTTCCAGCGCCAGAGGTGCTGGCTGTCCTTATAAAGATTGTAATACGAAACACTCATTGGAGTATCCTTTATGGATGGATTTAAACGCTACTTAGTTAGCTATCGTCTCGACGGCGGCGAGTGGAATATCGAGATCCCGGCGACTTCATTTGAGGACGCGCGCCGCCGTCTCGGCCAACTACATTTTGGCCGGGTCGAGGGCGAGGTAATCGCCAAAATACCGAGTTCGATGGGCCCCATCGCCATGCTCGCAGCTTGGGCACGGAATGCCGCTTCCACGCTGGGCCGATAGCACCGTCTTTCGGGGGAAAGCCTTGTTTTCTGCGGTTTCCTTTCGAGCCTTAAGGCCCGAAGGATGTTGACCGAATCGTAAAACAGGCGTATAACCTCGTCGTGATCACAGCCAACGCTCCTTCGGGACGTTGTTTTCCAAAAGGGCCGGGGGAGATTAGTGGTCTCCCCCGGCCCGTTTTTGTTTGTATCACATTACAGTAAAAAAGCAAGATGAACGGCGCGTTCGTCCGACCATTTGTTCCCTAGGCGTTCTCACCAGCGGAATCCGCGGCTTATAAAGATTCCTTTATACCCGCCGAGGCAAGTAGAATAGAACATAATAGGAACAAATCACTTCGATTTTTCGACCGGCTTATGCCTCACCAGCCTCCCAAGGCGCTCGTCGAAGCGCTTGGGGTCGTTATCGGTTTCGAGTTCCCGCGCGGCGTCGATGAACTTTTTACTTTGACTCCCAAGCTCGCTCGGTGCTGTTTTCTCGGCCATGTCGAACAATCCTCCTGAATATCACTACGTAGCATATATCGATGAAGCGGGCGACGATGGCTTAAAGGCCGTGAAGCCTCTCTCTCGGCCTGGATCGAGCGAATGGCTTATACTGTCCGCAGTCGTGATCCGTGCCGATAACCAAGCCAAGGTCGCGGAATCGACGGAGCAGATAAAGTCGGAGTTCCGTAACCATCAACGCAGCGATATCCACTTCTCCGGCCTTAATCCTGCAAAGCGCAAACGCGCCTGTGAGATGATGGCAGACCTCGACGCCCGATATTTCGTCGTCGCGTCCAACAAGAAGAACATGGAAGGTTACACCAACCCGTTCGCCGGAAAGATACCGTCCCGCAACTGGTTCTACTGTTGGATGACCCGCCTTTTGTTAGAGCGCGTTACAAAATTTGTGCTCGATAAATCGGTTGCCGAACATGGTGAAGCCAAGAAACTCCGCATTGAGTACAGCGCAAGGGGCGGCCTGAGCTATTCTCAAATGCACGCTTACTATGAATGGATGAAGCTCAAGAAGCACAACCCTTTCCTGCCTTGGGGCCGCATCGCATGGGAGGTGATGGACCCTGCCCTGTTGTACATCTACCCTCATCTGGAGCGCGAAGGATTGCAGCTCGCTGACGTAGTGGCGAGCGCCTTCTTCAAGGCATGCGACAAGCACGACACCGGCGCCTGTGACCCGACATTCGCCAAGATTCTGAAACCACGCATGGGCCGGGAGCCAGACAAGAGGCGTGGGCAAATCTCCGGCTTTGGGGTGAAGCTAATGCCAAGCATGCGAAAAGCGAAGCTAGACCCCGATCAGGCGGCAATTTTCCGGTACTATGGCTACCCGTCTCAGTGGTGGTGTCCAGAAGCGTTCAACGACTGACCATTGAGCCCAACTATCTTCATATCAGGCGTGTCAGTGATTGCCGCTGGAATGAAACCGACGACCCGACATCTGGCCCACCACCGACGATCATATTATCCAGAAAGGATAAAGAAATCAAGATTCTTCCTGTGATTCCATGAACTTAAAGCTAAGCTGTTGAGGTTGAGTCGTTTTCTCGACTCTAGGCGAGCGCTTCGCCGTCAATCCGCCGGTAGGTGAGACGTTTCCCAACGATCCCGCACACCGCTTGCCGAGCTCGGCCTCGATCATCAATGCCGTTCGCCTGACGAGTGTTATAGCGGAACTCGAACTCAGCCAGATAGCGGTGCAGATGCTGCTCGCCGCAATGCTGATAGACGCCCTTCATGCCGCGCTTGAAGATCGAGAACGCGCCTTCGACCGTGTTCGTGTGGATCGTGCGGTCCTTGTAATCGACATACTGGCGGGCGCCGTGAAGCGTCGTGCCATGCTCGGCAAACTCGCGGCCAATCTTCTTATACATCTTCGCTTCGTCCGTCATAAGGCGGGCTTCGCGGGCAATGTTGTTGAGAACGATCGGGTGAACCTCGTCGGCGCGGAACTTGTCGAACGTGAACGAGCGCATGGTGCCGGTTTCGCGGTCCACCAGCGCCAGAACGCCGAACTTGTGGGCCGTGCCAGCCTTCGCGCCGCGACGGCCTTCCTTGGTGCCGAAATAGGTCTCATCGACCTCCACAGCGCCACCGCCCGAACCGAACGGGGCAGCAAGGTCGCCCGAACGCATGGCTTCGCGGATACGATGGGCGAGGAACCAAGCGGTCTTATACTGGACCTCAAGGATGCGACCAAGCTGGTGGGCCGAAATGCCCTTCTTGCTCGACGCGATCAGGTGAACCGCCTGTAGCATCTTGTGCAGCGGCATACGGGCATGTTCGAACACGGTGCCCACCTTAACGGTGAACTGCTTGCGGCACTCGCCGCACTTTTTCAGACCGTGACGGAGCGCGCCTTCCGGCGTTTTCAGGGTCGGCTTGCCGCGAACGCCCGACAGGTCATAGACCCGGCCACCCACGACACCGCAATGCGGGCAGACAACTCCGTCAGCCCAAACGATGCTTTCCAGATGCTCGAAAGCCTTGGCTTCATCGTGGAAGTAGGGGGAAGAAAGAACCGACATGGTGATGTGCTCCGTTGATGCACATTCTATAGCCTCATCGGTTGGGTTTGTAAACTACATAATCGCGACATATGACCAAAAGAATCTGTGCCAATCAGGTTCGCCGGATCACCAAATTCCTGATTTCGCTCATATCCTCGATCGCGAACCGCACGCCCTCGCGGCCGAGCCCCGAATCCTTCACCCCGCCATAGGGCATGTTGTCGACGCGGTAGGAGGAGACGTCGTTGACGACGATCCCGCCGACGTCGAGATGGTCCCACGCCTCGAGTATCTTATGGATATCGCGCGTGAAAATTCCCGCCTGCAGGCCGAACTTGCTGTCGTTGACCTCGGCAAGGGCATCCTCCCACTGCGCGAATTTCGACAGGACGACCACGGGGCCGAAGGCTTCCTCGCGCACGACGTCGGTGTCCTCGGGGACATTCTCCAGCAGCGTTGCCTCGAGCATGTTGCCCTCGCATCCGCCGCCCGCGAGCAAGGTCGCGCCCGCCGCCACCGCGGCGTCGATCCAGCCCTTCAGGCGCAGCGCTTCCTTCGCCGAGATCATCGGTCCGATGAAGGTATCGCGCCGCTTCGGATCGCCCGATTTCAGCGTCTTGACCTTCGCGGTCAGCATGTCGCGGAAGCGGTCGTAGATGTCCTCGTGGATGATCGTGCGCTGGACATGGATGCAGCTTTGCCCCGACTGATAATAGCCGCCGAAGATGATCCGCGCGAGCGCATGGTCGAGGTCGGCGTCCTTGTCGACGATCACCGCGGCATTCCCGCCGAGCTCAAGCACGACCTTCTTCTTGCCCGCCTTGGCCTTGAGATCCCAACCGACGCCTGGCGAACCGGTGAAGCTCAGCAGTTTCAGTCGTTCGTCGGTCGTGAACAGGTCGGCACCGTCGCGGCTCGCGGGCAGGATGCTGAACGCGCCCTCGGGCAGGACATCACATTCGGCAAGCACCTCGCCCATGATGATCGCGCCGAGCGGGGTCATCGAGGCGGGCTTCATCACGAAGGGACAACCGACCGCGATTGCCGGCGCAATCTTGTGCGCGGCGAGGTTCAGCGGGAAATTGAAGGGCGAGATGAAACTGCACGGCCCGATCGGCACGCGCTTCCACATGCCCATATAGCCCTTGGCGCGCGGCGAGATATCGAGCGGCTGGATCTCGCCATAGTTGCGCGTCGCTTCCTCGGCGGCGATGCGGAAGGTGTCGATCAGGCGCGTGACCTCGCCTTCAGCATCGGCGATCGGCTTGCCGGCCTCGACGCACAGCGCATAGGCGAGTTCGTCGTAGCGCTCCTTGAAGCGGACGACGCAGTGATTAAGCACGTCCTGCTTCTCGAAGCTCGCGAGCCGCGCCATCGGCTCGACGGCGCGGACGGCACCCGCGATCGCTTCGTCGATCACGTCCGGGGTCGCGAGCGCGGTACGGAACGCGACCTCGCCGGTAAACTTGTCGATCACCGCAAGGTCGGTGTTCGGCTGCACCGCCTTGTTGTTGAGGTAGAGCGGATAGACGTCCTTGAGTTTCATTCAGCTTCTCCCGCCTCCCGCTTGCGGGAGGGGTTGGGGGTGGGTCAGCAGGGTGCGATGCCCACCCCGCTGCGACTAGCGAGCAAGCTCGCAAGTCTTCGCAGCCCCTCCCGCAAGCGGGAGGGGCTGAAAGCTTAAAGCTCCTTCGACAGCTTCTTGATGTCGATGTTGAGAATTTGGTCGTTCTCCGAATAGTCGACCGGGCAGTCGATCAGATGCACGCCCGGCGTGTCGCGCGTGTGCGCGAGCAGTTCTTTCAGATGCGCCGCGCTCTCGACGCGGTGACCGTGGGCGCCATAGCTTTCGGCATATTTGACGAAATCGGGGTTGCCATAGGTCAGGCCCCAATCCTTGAAACCCATGTTCGCCTGTTTCCACCGGATCATGCCGTAGGAACTGTCGTTGAGGATCAGCACCGTCAGGTTGAGGCCGAGGCGCACCGCGGTCTCCATCTCCTGGCTGTTCATCATGAAGCCGCCGTCGCCGCAGATCGCCATGACCTTGCGGTCGGGATAGACCATCGCCGACATCATCGCCGAGGGCAGGCCGGCGCCCATCGTCGCGAGCGCGTTGTCGAGCAGCACGGTGTTGGGCTTGCAAGCGGTATAGCCGCGCGCGAACCATATCTTGTACACGCCGTTGTCGAGGCAGATGATCCCGTCGTCAGGCATCGCGTCGCGGATCGACTGCACCAGATGCGGCGGGAAGATCGGGAAGCGCGTATCGGCGGCTAGCGGCGCGGTATGTTCGACCTCGGCCTTGCGGAAGGCGAGCATATGGTCGAACTTCCATCCGCCGTTGGGGACGATGTCTTCCTTCATCTGCCAGACCGCGTTGGCGATGTCGCCGATCACCTCGATGTCGGGGAAATAGACCGGGTCGACCTCGGCGGTCTTGCTCGACACATGGATCACCGTCGGGCCGCCCTGCTTCATGAAGAAGGGCGGCTTTTCGATGACGTCATGACCCAGGTTGACGATACAGTCCGACGCCTCGACCGCGCGGTGGACGAAGTCGCCCGCCGACAGCGCCGCGCAGCCGAGGAATTTCGGGTGGCGCTCGTCGATCACGCCCTTGCCGAGCTGGGTCGTGAGGAACGGAATGCCGGTCTTTTCGATGAACTGCAGCAGCATGCGGCTGGTCATCGTGCGGTTCGCGCCGGCACCGATGACCAGCACCGGCGATTTCGCCTTTTCGAGCGCCTTCACCGCTTCGCGGATCGACTTCACGTCGGCGTTCGGACGGCGTGAATGGCTGCGCTTGAGCGGCAGGCTGTCGGTATGCTCGTCGGCGATATCCTCGGGCAGTTCGATATGCACCGCGCCGGGCTTTTCCTCTTCGGCGAGGCGAAAGGCTTCGCGCACGCGGCTCGGGATATTGTCCGATGACGCCATCTGATGCGTATATTTGGTGATCGGCCCCATCATCGCGACGACGTCGAGGATTTGGAAGCGGCCCTGCTTCGATTTCTTGATCGGCTTCTGGCCCGTGATCATCATCATCGGCATCCCGCCCAATTGCGCATAGGCGGCGGCGGTGACGAAGTTGGTTGCGCCGGGACCGAGCGTCGCGAGACAGACGCCGGTCTTGCCGGTGTGGCGGCCATAGGTTGCGGCCATGAAGCCCGCGCCCTGTTCGTGGCGGGTCAGGATCAGCTTGATCTTCTTGGAGCGCGAGAGGCTGTCGAGAAAGTCGAGATTTTCTTCGCCCGGAACGCCGAAGATATATTCGACGCCTTCTTCCTCCAGGCACTCGATGAACAGATCGGATGCTTTTTTCACGGTCAGTCGCCCCCTCAGCCGGCACCCTCTATGGTGCGGTCCTCAGTCCGTGCCGGCGACCCTTCAGCACAATGATGATGCAGCGGTTCCCGTCGTAAGCCCCGCGAGTCCCTGCTGCTTCGGGCAAGGTTTGTAACGAGGGTATAAGGGCTTGTCACCCACCCGTGGCCACTCGTTTCGGGCAGTCGCCCGGTCAATCGATATCGAACAGGCCTGCGAGCTGCTCGACCATCGTACCGCCGAGTTGCTCGGCGTCCATGATCGTGACGGCGCGGCTGTAGTAGCGCGTGACATCGTGCCCGATGCCGATCGCGCAAAGTTCGACCGGCGACTTTTTCTCGATCCACTCGATCACCTGGCGGAGGTGCTGGTCAAGATAGGCGCCGTGGTTCACCGACAAGGTACTGTCGTCAACCGGCGCGCCGTCGGAAATCACCATCAGGATGCGGCGTTCTTCGGGACGGTTGATGATCCGGTGGTGCGCCCACATCAGTGCCTCGCCGTCGATATTCTCCTTGAGCAACCCTTCGCGCATCATCAGGCCGAGCGACTTGCGCGCGCGGCGATAGGGTTCGTCGGCGGGCTTGTAGATGATGTGGCGAAGGTCGTTGAGGCGGCCGGGATGCGGCGGGCGTCCCGCGGCCAGCCAGTCCTCGCGGCTCTGCCCGCCCTTCCAGGTGCGCGTTGTGAAACCGAGAATTTCGGTCTTCACGCCGCAGCGCTCGAGCGTGCGGGCAAGGATGTCGGCGCTGATCGCGGCGATGCTGATCGGACGCCCGCGCATCGATCCCGAATTGTCGATGAGCAAAGTGACAACGGTATCGCGGAAATCGGTGTCGCGCTCGATCTTGTACGACAGCGAACTGCCCGGCGAGACGACGACGCGCGCGAGACGGGCGGCGTCGAGCTGGCCTTCCTCCTGGTCGAAGTCCCAGGCGCGGTTCTGCTGCGCCATCAAACGGCGCTGGAGGCGGTTCGCGAGCTTGGTTACCGCACCCTGCAGATGCGTCATCTGCTGGTCGAGATAGGCGCGCAGCCGCGCCAGTTCATCGGCGTCGCAAAGTTCGGTCGCGGCGACGATCTCGTCATGCTTTTCGGTGAAGCGGACGTAGTTGAAATCGGGAACGTCGGTCGGCAGGCGGTTGGGACGCACGGGCAGCATCCCTTCGTCGCCTTCGCCGCCCATCTCGGGCTCGCCGTCGGCTTCCATTTCCTGCGCGTCGGGGTCGCTGTCGCCATCGTCGGCCTGATCGCCCGCCATCTCGGCACGCGCGTCGACCTGGCTCTCGCCGCTGCCGCCGTCTTCGCTTTCCTGTTCCTCCTGGCTTTCCTCGGCCTCGGATTCATCCTCTTCGCCGGTGTCCTCGCTTCCTTCCTCCATCGGCTCGTCGCCATAGATGAGGTCGAGGTGACGGAGCGCGACCTTGGCGGTCTCGGCAAAGGCGGCCTGATCGTCGATCAGCATCGCCAGCGCGTCGATGTCGCGGCCCGCCTCCTTGGTGATCCATTCGCGCACCAGCGACAGCCCGGTCTCCGTGCCCTGCGGCGCCTGCTCGCCGGTCAGCGCCTCGCGCAGCAGCAGTTCGAGCGCGCTCGACACCGGCACATCATCCTTCGCCTGTGCGCGGCTGATCGGATCGCTGCGCATCCGCATGGTCAGCGAGGCAGACAGATTTTGACGCATCCCCGCCATGTTGCGCGCGCCGAGCGCCTCGATCCGCGCGCGCTCCATCGCGTCGAACGCCGCGGCGGCGAGCGGTTCGGCGGGGCGGGCGGCGTTGTGGATCTTGTCGCTGTGATGCTTCATCCGCAGCGCATAGCTGTCGGCGAAACCGCGCGCTTCGGCCACCTGATCGCGCGGCAGGGTGCGCGACGGGGTCGGCACCTTGATCGCCTTGCCGATCTGCACCGGTGCGTCGGCGGTGAAACCGACCTCGACCTCAGGGTCGCGGGTGACCGCGCGCGCGACGCTCGACAGCGCGGCTTTCAGATCGTCGAGGGGAGATTGGGTTGCCATATCGAGTCGAATCTAGCCAGCTTTTGCGATGGAAGGAAGAGAGGGAGGCGCACCGCCCGGCTCAATCCTCTTCATCGCCGGGCGTGCGGCTGCACGCCGCATTGTCGTCTGGCTTGGGATCGGCGGGGTCGGGTACAAGGCGAAAGACATGCGAGAGGTGCGTCGCGACACGCTGCGGCCGTGCCGGCTTGTCGGCAATAACGTCGATGAAATCACGGCACACGACCGCGCTGCGCAGGAAATTGCTGTGCCCCGAGGCTCCGCGCGATACGTCGGTCGTGTCGATCACGGTCAGGCCCGGAACCCCTGCGGGGTAGCAGCGCTCGGGCAGACCCTTCGCCTTGAGGTCCGCCGCCTGGAACGGATCGAAGCAATAGGGCGAGCCGAGCCGCGGATAGCCGTGAAGCGCCCGCGACAGCGCCAGCGCCTTGTCCTTCAGCGACGTATAGACGGTGATCCGCCGCCCGAGCGCGACGCGGTCGGGTGCCAGTACCTCTTCGACGATATCGCGCTCGAAAGTTTCACGGTCGACGTCGGGCGAGGCGAGGATGATGTTCGAGATATTCCCCGTGCGTTCGGCGCGGCGCGACAGCCGGTCGGCCGCCCCGATCGCCGGGATTACCAGCCGCGCGCCGAGCGAATGCGAGACGATTACGATCTCCTTCACCCACGGCTTGTCGGCAAGGCTGCGCAGGAAATCGCGGAAATTCCGCACGTCGTGATACATGTTGGTTTCGTCGACCGCATATTTCAGCACCTCGCCCTGCGAGGGCCAGCTATATTCGACGATCGGGCCGTCGAAGCCGGTCATCCGCGCGATCTGCGCCGCGTCCTTCGACGTGGTCTCGAACGTCTCGCGATAGCCGTGAACATAGAGCAGGACGCGCCCCTGCCGCCGGTGGGTCTCCGCCTGCAACGCGCGCCACCAGTCGCCTTCGTCCTGGAACGCCATTTGCGTGCGCAACTTCGTCTTGCCGCCCACGTCGCTTTGGAGCGGCGACGCGAAACGACCGTAGCGCGCCCGGTCGCCCCGGTAACTCAGCAGGCGGACATCGTCGGTCCGGCAATCGGGAAGACGCGTCGTGACGAAGAAGAGCGGAAGCGCCTCGCCATCGATGGTCGCGCCCGCCTGGGCGGTGCAGCGCGGATCGGCGATATAGTCGGCGTGACGAACCTTGCCGTAGCCGACCGGCGAGATGCAGCCCGGTAGCGCCAGCACGGCGGCCGCCACCATCAGGTGGCGCGGACGCATCACTTGCCGACGATCCCCTCGGGCAGATCCTCGCCGAACACGCGCTGGTAATATTCGGCAACGATCATCCGCTCGGCCTCGTCGCACTTGTTGAGGAACGAGAGGCGGAAGGCGAAGCCGAGATTGTTGAAGATCGCCGCATTCTGCGCCCAGCTGATCACGGTGCGCGGCGACATGACGGTCGAGATATCGCCGTTGATGAAGCCCTGGCGGGTCAGGTCCGCGACCTTCACCATATTGGCGACGGTCGTCTCGTCGGTGCCCGGCACCTTGGCGAGGATGATCGCGCTCTCGGTGGCCGCGGGCAAATAGTTCAACGTAACGACGATGTTCCAGCGGTCCATCTGGCCCTGGTTGATCTGCTGCGTCCCGTGATACAGCCCGCTGGTATCGCCGAGGCCGACGGTGTTGGCGGTCGCGAACAGGCGGAAATGCGGGTTCGGGCGGATGACGCGGTTCTGGTCGAGCAGCGTCAGCTTGCCCTCGGCCTCGAGCACGCGCTGGATCACGAACATCACGTCGGGACGACCCGCGTCATATTCGTCGAAGACGAGCGCGGTCGGCGTCTGCAGCGCCCAGGGGAGCAGGCCTTCGCGAAATTCGGTGACCTGCTGGCCGTCCTTGAGCACGATCGCGTCGCGGCCGACAAGGTCGATGCGGCTGATGTGCGCATCGAGGTTGACGCGGATGCACGGCCATTTGAGGCGTGCGGCGACCTGTTCGATGTGCGTCGACTTGCCGGTGCCGTGATAGCCCTGGACCATGACGCGGCGGTTGAACTTGAACCCCGCCAGGATCGCGAGCGTCGTATCGCCATCGAAGACATAGGCGGGATCGAGGTCGGGGACGCGCTCGTCGGCCTCGCTGAACGCCGGGATCTTCATGTCGATATCGACGCCGAACATTTCGCGCGCATCGACCTCGGTATCGGGCGCCGCGAGGAGCGTCGAGCCGTGGTGGTCGGGCAGGCTGTTCGGGATGTCGGTCATCGTGAATCTCTATAAGGATGTACCATGGTGCGATTTTCGGGGCTGAGTAGAAGCCGCGACCGCGCGGTGCAAATCTTTTTGCGTTCCGTCTTCAGTCCGGTGCTTCATTTTTATTGCGGATCAACCGGTAAAAATAATCTATCATGACCTGCTCGTTGCAATTGGCCAGTGCGAAGGCGCGCGCATTCGTGCCAAGCCGTTCGACGAATGCGGGTTCATCGCGCAGCCGCTCGATTGCAAGGCGAAATGCCCGCGAGTCGCGTGGCGGGACGAGCAATGCCGTTTTTTCATGTTCCACATAGTCGGTCACGCCGGATGACCGGGTCACGATCTGGGCCTTCCCCAGATGCATCGCACCGACGATCGTGACGTGGCCGTTCGGCGTGCTGGCGGTGCGGAGCGGCACCAAGGACGCTTCGGCATGACAGACGAGGCTCCAAGCCTCGTTGAAGGGAAGATTGACATGCACGGTGACATTATCCGGCAGCGAAAGCTTGGCAAGATTGTGTGGACGCACGACGAAGACAAAGCGCGTCGAAGGCATAGAGCGCGCGGTTTCGGCAAGTGTTGCATAGTCGCGCGCTTCGCCGCCCAACGCCACGAAATAGGGCTCGGCGATCACGCGTGGCCATGGCTTCTCGATGGGCGGGGCGACGCTCCAGCGGACAAAGTCGAAACGCTCCTCAGGGATTTCGAACAGGCGCGAGTAGAGGCCTACCTCCATCTTCGAATAGACGGCGAAACGCTCGATCCCGCGAAATGCGCGGATCATCAGACGGCGCAAAGCCGGGCCGGGCAAGTCGGTGAAATTGAATGAGATCGCGCAGTGCCTTGTGCCGTCGCGCTTTCCTGTCGCGGATGCCGTGTAGAAAGCGAGATGGGGACCATGTGTGATGATAAAATCGGCGGGCCGTGTCCCAAGCGTTCGGCGGACTTCGATTCCGGCGCGGACGCGGCCCATGTGCGGAAACGGCATCCGCCTCTCGAACGCGTTGCGCTTGCGCGCGCTTACGAAGCGCCAGTCGTCCGCTTCCGGGCCCGAAAGGCGCGGTCGAATCCACTGCCACGCCAGATCGGCCTCGGCATTATTGATGATCGACGGCGCGTTCCAAGTCACCGGAAAGCCGGAGCGTTGCGTAAATGATTATAGGCCTCGATGACCCGCTGCAGCGCCTTTTCGCGGCTCCGGTCGCCACCGTTGCGGTCTGGATGATAACGCCGGACCAGTTCGGAGTAACGGCCGCGCAACGCACGCCGGTCGGCATCCAGGTCGAGCCCCAGCACCCCAAGCGCATTGCGGTCTTCACTCGAGAGCGACTTCCCATCTTTGCGTTCGGTCGGCATCGCTTCCTGCATCCTCTGACGAAACCGCGCGCCGACGGCGTCCATCGGATCCTTGAAATCGGCCCATCGCGGCGGCAGATCGGCGCTGCCCGCGGGGCGGAAGGCGCGGCTTTCGGTTTCCCAGCCCGCGGTCGGCGACTGGGCCGCCATGATCTGGTCGGCCGTCATGCCCTCGAAGAAATTATAGCCCGCGTTGAACTCGCGAACATGGTCGAGGCAGAGGTAGCGGTACGGCGGAGGGCCGTCGGGCGAGCGGTGCGAGGAAACCGGCGCGCGAAATTCGCCGGCTTCGCGGCAGCCGGGAACGGCGCAGGGGGCGTCGCGCGGAATGCGGCCGTGGAATCGGGGGGAGCGGGCGGAAGACGGCACAAGGGGCTTTCGGAAACGGGGGTGGGAACCTGTCCTTCGGGAGGTCTTATAATTTGGCGATGGACGGCTTATGGTCAACCCCATGAGCAGCAAAGGCCCCGCACAGCAAGAGATGGAAAGCCTGCTCGCCGCAGCCTTTCCCGACGCCATATTCACCCTCAGCAACGATAGCGCGAATCATCATGGCCACGCCGGCGACGACGGGTCGGGCGAGTCGCATTTCAGTCTCAGGATCGAATGGGCGGGCTTCGCCGGCCAAAGCCGCGTCGCGCGGCAGCGTGCGGTCAACAAGGCGCTTGGCGACCTGCCCGGCCAGCGCGTCCACGCGCTCGCGATCAGGGCGACGGCTCCGGGAGAATAGGACGGTCGGTCATGGATGAGCATCGCATCTACGGCTACAGCTTTGCCAGCGTCTATCCGCACTATGTCGCCAAGGCAGAGCGCAAGGGACGCACCAAGGCCGAGGTTGATGAGATCATTCGCTGGCTCACCGGTTATAGTCAGAAGGAACTGGAGGTGCAGATCGCGACGAAGGCGGACCTCAGGGCGTTTTACGGCGACGCGCCAGCGCTGAATGTCGCCCGCGACCAGATCAAGGGCCTCGTTTGCGGCATCCGCGTCGAAGAGATCGCCGAGCCCCTGATGCGCGAAATCCGCTATCTCGACAAACTGATCGACGAACTTGCGAAGGGAAAGGCAATGGAAAAAATCTTGCGGGCGCCCGCGCCGTGACAATCGACAAGGTCAATCTCGCCGAAGCCTTCGGCAGCTTCCACGATCATTGGAACCCGCGCGTCGCGGGCGATATCAACGATTTCCAGGTCAAGCTGGTCAAGCTCGAGGGCAAGTTCGACTGGCATCACCACACGCAAGAAGACGAGCTTTTCCTCGTTGTCGCCGGCCGCATGAAGATGGCGTTGCGCGACCGCGACGTCATCGTCGAGCCCGGCGAGTTCATCATCGTCCCGCACGGCGTCGAACATTGCCCCGAGGCGCTGGACGGGGAGTGCTCGGTGCTGCTGCTCGAACCCAATTCGACCTTGAACACAGGCAATGTCGAGACAGGAAAGACCCGCAAGACGCTGGAAAGGCTTGGCTGATGGTCACAATCATCACTCCCTCGACCCACGACATCGGCGCGTTCGACGTGCGGCGGACCTTGCCGAACAAGGAACGGACGATGGTCGGCCCGTTCATCTTCGTCGACCAGTTCGGCCCGGCGCATTTCGACATCGGGCACGGGATGGATGTGCGCCCGCACCCGCACATCAACCTGTCGACGCTGACCTATCTGTTCGAGGGCGCGATCGACCATCGCGACAGTCTCGGCACCTATGCGACGATCCGTCCCGGCGCGTGCAACCTGATGACCGCCGGGCGCGGGATCGTCCATTCGGAGCGCACGCCGCCGGCAGAGCGCGCCAGCGGTTCGCCGATCTCGGGCATGCAGACCTGGCTTGCGCTGCCCGACGGCAAGGAAGAGGTCGATCCGGCGTTCGAGCATGTCGCCGCCGAGGATCTCCCGATCGTCGAGGACGGGCAGGTGTCGGCACGCGTGATCATGGGCAGCCTGTGGGGCGTCACGGCACCGACGACGCAGCATAGCGCGACGATCTATGCCGACGTCCTGATGAACGCCGGGGCCTCGTTGCCGATCGAGGCCGAGGCCGACGAACGCGCGGTGCTCGTCGCGATGGGCGACGCCCGTCTCGATGACGAGGCGCTCGACCGCTACAGCCTCTATATCCTGAAGCCGGGGCAGGCGATGACATTGCACGCCGACAGCGATGCGCGCGTGATGCTTCTCGGCGGCGAGGCGTTCACGACCCCGCGCCATCTGTGGTGGAATTTCGTCAGTTCGTCGCGCGACCGCATCAGCGAGGCCAAGCGCGACTGGAAGGAGCGCAAATTCCCGCTCGTCCCCGGCGACACCGAGGAGTTCATTCCGCTGCCAGGGATGCCGAAGGTGCCTGACTATCCCTGAGAGGTGATTTTCGGCTGGACCACGACATTTATGGCATCGTCATCGCGAACTTGTTTGAGGATCATTGGCCTGACGTTTCCTTCGGCACCGCGTCAAATTCGAGCTTGGTCCATCGATGCTGAAACAGCGAAGCCATCGCGGAGCCAGCATGACGAGAATTGAGGGGCGGCTACGGCTCCTCACACCAAAGCGGGACGCTCCCGCCTGAACCTACAGCAGGAACTCCCCCGCCAGCGTGGTCACGCAGCGCCCCGAAAGCTCGACCCGATCGTCCACCAGGCGGCACCCCACATGCCCGCCGCGCGCGCTCGCCTGGTAGGCCGCGAAATGATCGCGGCCGAGGCGCGTCGTCCAATAGGGCGCGAGTACGCTGTGCGCCGATCCGGTCACCGGATCTTCGGGAATCCCCGCGCCGGGAGCGAAGGCGCGGCTGACGACGTCGGCGCCCGACGGGTCTCCGGTACCGGGTGCGGTCGCGATATAGAGGATGTCGCCCTCGCTCAGCGCCGCGAGATCGGGCGTCAGCGCGCGGAGTTCCTCGGCGCTGTGATAGACGATCAGCGCATAGCCGCTATCGTGCCACAGCGTCTCGACGACATCGCCGCCCATAGCGCGCGCGACGTCGGGTAGCGGCCTGGCCGTCGCGCGATAGGCCGGGAGCCTCATCAGATAGGCATCGTCGTCGCCGCTTCGTGTGACCTGCAATATGCCTGCCTTGCGCGTGCGGAAGCGCATTTCATTCCGCCATTGCGCCGCCGATAGCAGGACATGCCCGCTGGCAAGCGTCGCATGGCCGCACAGCGCGACCTCAAGCGTCGGGGTGAACCAGCGCAACTCGTAATCGGCCTCGCCGCTGTCGTCGGGGACGAGGAACGCGGTTTCCGCAAGATTATTCTCGGCCGCCATCGCCTGCAGCAGATCGTCGCCGAGCCATTCATCGAGCGGCATCACCGCGGCGGGATTGCCGGTAAAGGGCCGGTCGGCAAAGGCGTCGACGCGGGTGATCGGGAAGGAACGCAGCGCGGTCATGGGTAGAGAAGCCCTTTCGTCCATCCTTCGCCGCTGCGGACATAGAGGTTACGCTCGTGAAGGCGATGTTCGCGGTCCTGCCAGAATTCGATCCGTTCGGGCGTGACCCGCCATCCCGACCAGCGCGGCGGGCGCGGCACGTCTTGCCCCGCGAACCGCGCCTGCATCTCGGCGAAGCGGGCTTCGAACGTTGCGCGGCTATCGAGCGGGCGCGACTGGTCGCTCGCCCAGGCGCCAAGCTGGCTGTCGCGGCTGCGCGTGGCGAAATAGGCGTCGGCGGTGGCATCGTCGACCGGCGTGACCACCCCCTCGATACGGATCTGCCGCCGCAACGATTTCCAGTGAAAGAGCAGCGCCACATGCGCGTTCGCGGCGAGTTCGCCGCCCTTGCGGCTGTCGAGGTTGGTGTAAAAGACGAAGCCGTCGGGGCCGTGGCCTTTCAGCAGCACCATCCGCACCGAAGGTCGCCCGTCGGGCGTGCTCGTCGCCAGTGCCATGGCATTGCCGTCGTTGGGCTCGCTCGCGCGGGCTTCCGTGAACCAGGTGTCGAACAGCGCAAAGGGATCGTCGGTCATGCGCGCGTCATAATGCGGGGCGGAGCGATGGTCGAGCGAAAGCGGCGGCCTTGACCGTTTCGCGCAATGTTCCCACATCGCCCGCTAATGGGCCTTCACGGCCGGTCACTTATCGGGCTATTGACGACAGATGGCAGACCCTTATTCAACCCTTGGCATATCGAAGAGCGCGACCGAGGCGGAGGTCAAGTCCGCGTACCGCAAACTCGCCAAGGAACTGCACCCCGACCGGAACAAGGACAATCCGAAGGCGGCGGAAAAATTTTCCGACGTGACCAAGGCCTATGATCTGTTGTCCGACAAGACGAAGCGCGCGCAGTTCGACCGCGGCGAAATCGATTCGGAGGGCAACCCCGCGATGCCCTTCGGCTTCGGTGGCGGCGGCGGGTTTCGTGGCGATCCGCGCGGCCAGCCACAGGGCGGTTTCGGCGGGTTCGGCGGCGACGGCGCCGATTTCGGAGATATTTTCGAGGGACTGTTCGGCGGCCGCGGTGGCGGCGGGCCGTTCGGCTTCGGCGGCCACAGCGCGCCGCCCGCGAAGGGCGCGAACGTCGGCTATCGGCTGTCGGTCCCTTTCATCGACGCCGCGACCCTGGCCATGCAGCGGATCACGCTGTCGGACGGCAAGACGATCGACCTCAAGCTGCCTGCCGGGGTCGAGACGGGCACGCAGATGCGGCTTGCGGGCAAGGGGCAGCCGGGACCCGGCGGCAATGGCGACGGCATCGTCACCATCGCGGTCAAGGATCACCCCTTCTTCGAACGCGACGGCGACAATATCCGTCTCGACCTGCCGGTCACGCTGAACGAGGCGGTCAGGGGCGCGAAGATCAAGGTGCCGACCGTTGACGGGCCGGTGATGCTGTCGATTCCAGCCGGTTCGACCTCGGGCAAGGTCATGCGCCTCAAGGGCAAGGGTTTCAGCCGGAAGGGCGGCGGGCGCGGCGACCAGCTCGTACGGCTGATGGTCGACCTGCCCGCGAACGATACCGATCTTGCGAAGGCGTTGGAGGGGTGGACCGACGGCCGCGCGGTGCGAGCGGATCTTGGCGTGTGATGCGTGGCTGATCGCAAACAGGAAAATGCCGCTGCCGCGCTTGAGCGCGAAGTGGCCGAGGAAGTCGGCCAGGAATTTCTTGCCGAGGGGCATTCGCCCCACTCGCCCGAAGCCCGCGCCGAGCGCGCGAAGCGCACGCACCTGCGCGCGCGGGCGCAGGGGGTCATCGAGCGCGGGCGCGAGACGCTGGGGCCGGGAACGCGCGTATTTCACGTGCTTCGCCGGGTTGTCGTCGGCACGTACACCGACGGCTTCATCCACGCGGGCAATCTCGCCTATCTCGCGCTGATCGCTCTCTTCCCCTTCTTCATCCTGCTCGCTGCGGTGCTGAGCGTTCTGGGCGGTAGTTTCGGCGGCGAGCGCGCAATCGAGGCGGTGTTCTCGGTGATGCCGCCGACGGTGGCGCGGGCGCTGGAAGGCCCGATCCGCGAGGTGATGACCGCGCGCACCGGGCTGTTCCTCTGGCTCGGCGCGCTAGTCGCCTTGTGGACCGTGGGCAGCTTCATCGAAACGATGCGCGACATATTGCGCCGCGCCTATGGCACGCATTTCTCGCGCGGCTTCTTTCACTACCGCCTGATCTCGATCGGCATCATCTCGGGCGCGGTCGTGCTGATGCTCATCTCGTTCAGCATGCAGGTGCTGATCGTGGGCATCGAGCAGTTCGTCGAGCGTGTCCTGCCGCCCGCCTATCAGTCGGCGGGCGTGGTCGCCATTTCGCGCGGGGTGTCGGGCTTTGGCCTGTTCGTTGCGATCTACCTGCTCTTTTATTCGCTGACCCCGTCCAAGTACCGCACCCGGCAATTCCCCAAATGGCCGGGCGCGCTGTTCACGACGCTCTGGTGGATCGCGGTCACGCTGGCATTGCCTCCGCTGCTTGCCGGCCTGTTTCGCTATGACGCGACCTACGGCAGCCTTGCGGGCGTGATGATCGCGCTGTTCTTTTTCTACCTCGTCGGATTGGGTATGGTGATCGGCGCCGAACTGAATGCCGCGCTCGTCGAGGTTGAGGATTTGGGCCACGACGCTATTGGGCGCGCGGACGATGTGATTATCGAAGACAAAAAGGCCGGAGAAGAAAAATGACGGGTCTGATGAAGGGCAAGCGCGGGCTGATCATGGGTCTCGCGAACGACAAGTCGCTCGCCTGGGGCATTGCCAAGGCGCTGCACGCGCATGGCGCCGAGCTGGCGATTTCCTATCAGGGCGAGGTGATGGAAAAGCGGGTGAAGCCGCTGGCCGAGCAACTCGGCTGCGATTTCCTGCTCGATTGCGACGTCGCCGATATGGACAATCTCGATGCGGCTTTCGCGACGTTGGCAGCCCGCTGGCCGACGATCGACTTCGTCGTCCATGCCATCGGCTACACCAACAAGGAAGCGCTGCGCGGCCATTATGCCGACGTGACGCTCGACGACTTCCTGATGACGATGAACATCAGCGTCTACAGCTTCACGGCGGTCGCCAAGCGCGCGGCGGCGATGATGACGCCCTTCGATCCCGAAACGGGCACCGGCGGCGGCTCGCTGCTGACGCTCAGCTATTATGGCGCCGAGAAGGTGATCCCGCATTACAACGTCATGGGCGTCGCCAAGTCGGCGCTCGAGACCAGCGTCAAATATCTCGCCAACGACTACGGCCCGCAGGGTGTGCGCGTAAACGCGATCTCGGCCGGACCGATCAAGACGCTGGCCGCGTCGGGCATCGGCGACTTCCGCCTGATCCTGAAATGGAACGAATATAACGCGCCGCTGCGCCGCAACGTCACGATCGACGACGTCGGCGGCTCGGCGCTGTACCTGCTCAGCGACCTGGCGGCGGGCGTGACCGGCGAAACGCACCATGTCGATGCGGGTTATCATACGGTGGGCATGAAGCAGGAAGACGCGCCGGACATTGCGCTTGCCTGACGGCATCGCCATCCGTGCCGCGACGGCGGCGGATGGCGACGCGATCGACGCGGTGATCCGCGCGGCCTTTGCCGGCACCGGATTCGGGCATCAGGGCGAGGCGCGGCTGGTGCGGATGCTCGAGGCCGATGGTGACGTGTTGACGTCACTCGTCGCCGAGCGCGACGGCGCAATCGTCGGGCATGTTCTGCTCAGCCGGATGGATGTCGGGGCCGACGGCGCGGCGCTGTCGGCGGCCGGACTTGCGCCAGTGTCGGTCGCCCCGGATTACCAGCGGCAGGGGATCGGCGATGCGCTGATCCGCGCCGCGCTCGATGATCTGCGCAAACAGGGTGTGCAGATCAGCTTCGTCCTTGGTCACGCGTCCTATTACCCGCGCTTCGGCTATTCGCCCCACCTCGCCGAGCGGTTCGCATCGCCTTTTGCGGGGCCGCATTTCATGGCGATGATGCTGGACAGCGGCGCCGATTGGCCGCAATGCGGCCGCGCGAATTACGCACCCGCATTCGGCCGCTTGGGGTAGGGACATGAGTTTCAACAGCTTCGGACGCGTCTTGCGATTCACAACCTGGGGCGAGAGCCACGGGCCCGCGCTCGGTGCCGTCGTCGACGGTTGCCCGCCGCGGCTGTCGTTGTCCGAAGGCGACATCCAGCCTTTCCTCGACAAGCGTCGCCCCGGCCAGTCGCGCCACACGACGCAGCGGCAGGAACCCGACCAGGTGCGTATCCTGTCAGGCACCTTCGAGGGCAAGACGACGGGTACGCCGATCAGCCTGATGATCGAAAATGTCGACCAGCGGTCGAAGGATTATGGCGAGATCGCGCAGGCTTACCGCCCCGGCCACGCCGACTATGCCTATGATGCGAAATACGGCATTCGCGACTATCGCGGCGGCGGCCGTTCGAGCGCGCGCGAGACGGCTGCGCGCGTTGCGGCGGGCGGCGTCGCGCGGCTGATCATCCCCGAGGTGCAGATCCACGCCTGGGTCGCCGAGATCGGCGGTGACGCGATCGATCCCGCCAACTTCGACCTCGAAGAAATTGATCGCAATCCCTTTTTCTGTCCCGACCCGGCCGCGGCGCAGCGCTGGGAAGGGCTGATGGACGCCGCGCGGAAGGCAGGCAGTTCGCTCGGCGCCGTGATCGAATGCGCCGCGAGCGGGGTTCCCGCCGGCTGGGGTGCGCCGATCTATGCCAAGCTCGACAGCGACCTCGCCGCCGCCATGATGGGGATCAACGCGGTGAAGGGCGTCGAGATCGGCGCGGGATTCCACGCGGCGCGCCTGCGCGGCGAGGAAAACGCCGACCCGATGCGCCCCGCGAGCGACGGCAGCAACCGCCCCGATTTCCTGTCGAACAATGCCGGCGGCATCGCGGGCGGCATCTCGACCGGCCAGCCGGTCGTCGTGCGCGTCGCGTTCAAGCCGACCAGCTCGATCCTCACCCCCGTGCCGACGATCAACAAGGCGGGCGAGGCGGCCGACATCGTCACCAAGGGGCGCCACGACCCCTGCGTTGGTATCCGCGGCGCACCGGTGGTCGAGGCGATGATGGCGCTCGTCCTCGCCGACCACAAGCTGCTGCACAGGGCGCAGAACGGCTGACATGATAGACGCGCTGAGGGCCTTTATCGAAGCGCATCAGGCGGTCATTTCGCTGCTCGTATTGGCCGGCATTTTTGTCGGCTTCCTGATGGAGCGCCTGCCCGCGACGGTCATCGCGATCCTTGGCGCCTGCACTTATCTCGCGCTCGGCATCCTCGATGCCGATGGACTCTATTCGGTCTTTTCCAATTCGGCGCCGATCGTCATCGGCGCGATGTTCGTGCTGTCGGGCGCGCTGATCCGCACCGGCGTGATCCAGCGCGTCGCCGACGCGATCATGAAGCGCGCCGAAAAACACCCGCGCCTCGCCATCGTCGAAGTGCTCGTCGGGGCGCTTGTCGCCTCGGCCTTCCTCAACAACACCCCGGTCGTCGTCGTCCTGATCCCGATCGTGCTGAAACTTGCCGAGGTAACGGGGGTGAGCGCAAAAAAGCTGCTGATGCCGCTGTCGATCGTTGCGGTGCTGGGCGGCACGCTGACCTTGATCGGCACCTCGACCAACCTCGTGGTCGACGGCATCGTGCGGCAGGCGGGGATGGAGCGTTTCGGCATTTTCGAGATCACCCCCATCGGCCTCGTCACCGCGGCGTCGGGCATGATCGGCCTTGCACTGATGTGGTGGCTGTTGCCCTCGGACAAGCCGATAAGCGGGCCCGCGGGGACGCATGATGCGCACCAATATCTGACCGAACTCGTCTTGAGCGAGGACGACGATCTCGTCGCCATGACGGTCGAAGCGTTCCGGGACCTGCCGCGCTCGGGCCGTATCGTCGGCGTGCGCCGGGGCACCGCGGTCGTGCGCGGCGCCGACCTCGACAGCTGGATTCTGGCCGCGGGTGACCGGCTGATCGTCCGCGTCGACGGCGCGACGCTCATGACCTGGCGCGAGCAGGGCCGCTTCGGCCTCGGGATCGGCGGGGGGGAGCCTGCCGAAGGCGACCTCGTCGTCGAAACGATGATCGCATCGAACCATCCGGCGATCGGTCAGCGGCTGATCGATATCCCGTTCCTGCAAAAGATTCGCGCGCGGATCATCGGACTCGACCGTCCGGCGCACGAACCCGGCCCCGACCTCGCCAGCGTCCGAATCCGCCCCGCCGACCGCCTGCTCGTCGCGGCCGGGCCGCGCGAGGTCGAGGCGCTGCGCGACAACCCTCACCTCATCGGGGCGGATCTCGCGAAGGTGCGCGCCTTTCGCCGGGGCAAGGCGTGGATCGCGATCCTGTGCATGGCATCGGTCGTCGCGCTCGCGGCGTTGGATATCATGTCGATCGGGGTGGCCGCGATCATTGCCATCGGCGTCATCCTGGTGACGCGCTGCATCGACAGCGAGGAGGCGTGGGGGACGATCGACGGCGATGTGCTGATCCTTATCTTCGCGATGCTCGCCGTCGGGCTGGCGCTCGAGCAGAGCGGGGCCGTGGCGATGACGGTCGGCTGGGCGCAGCCGATGCTTGCCGGACAGCCGGCGTGGGTGCTGGTATTCGGCATCTACTTCTTCGCCCTGATCCTGTCGGAACTGCTCAGCAACAATGCGGTCGCAGCCTTGATGACGCCCGTGACATTGGCAATGGCGTCAGAGCTTGGCGTCGATCCCCGTCCGTTGGTTATCGCGCTGATGATCGGTGCGTCGGCGTGCTTCGCGACCCCGATCGGCTATCAGACGAACACGATCGTTTATGCCGCAGGCGATTATCGCTTCGTCGATTTCGTGAAGATCGGTGTGCCGTTGAACATCATCACCGGCGTGTCCAGCTGCCTCGCGATCGTGTTTTTCCTGACCTGAGATTGCTCCCCGCCGACCAGCCTGTTACCCCCGCACGATGAAATGCCCGCACCAGCGGGACAGGGGAGTTCTGGATGGCACGTCGCCTCACTTTATACATCTTGCTCGGCATGGTCCTCGGGATCATCGTCGGCTTTCTGGTGCGAAGCTTCGTGCCCGCCGACAGCCCGGAATTCGAATATTGGCTGAAGGGGTTCGGGACCCTCGCCACCATCTTCCTCAACCTCATCAAGATGCTCGTCGCGCCGCTGATCCTCGGCACGCTCATCGCCGGCATCGCGCATATGGGCGACAGTTCGGCGCTCGGCCGCATCGGCACCCGCGCGATCGCATGGTTCATCCTTGCCAGCCTGATCTCGATCAGCCTCGGGCTGATCATGGTCAATTTACTCGAGCCCGGCGCCGGTCTGCATCTCGCGGTCGGCGCGCATTCGTCGGCGGAGGTCGGCGAGGTCAAGAAGCTCGATATGTTCGAGTTCATCGAGCATATCTTCCCGAAGAATGTCATCCAGGCGATGGCGGAGAACAACGTCCTCCAGATCCTCGTCTTCGCGCTGTTCGCGGGCGTCGGCCTGTCGGCGCTGGGCGAAAAGGGCAAGCCGCTCGTCCGCGGCGCCGAGGCGCTCGCCGAACTGATGCTCCAGATCACCGGCTATGTCATGCGTCTTGCGCCGTTCGCGGTGTTCGGGGCGCTGGCCAAGGTGGTCGCGCAATATGGCCTCGGCATCCTCGCCACTTACGCCGAGCTGCTGACCGAATTCTACATCTCGCTTGTCCTGCTGTGGGTGATCCTGCTCGGCGTCGGCGCGCTGTTCCTCGGCAGGCGGATCGTCGAGCTTGTCCGCTACGTCCGCGAGCCGCTGCTGATCGCTTTTTCGACCGCCTCGTCGGAAGCGGCGATGCCGAAACTGTTCGAACAGCTCGACCGCTTCGGTGTGCCGCGCCGCATTTCGGGCTTCGTGCTGCCGCTCGGCTACAGCTTCAACCTCGACGGGTCGATGATGTACGCCAGCTTCGCGACGATCTTCATCGCGCAGGCTTATGACATCGACATACCGATCGCGACACAGATCCTGATCCTGCTGACCCTGATGGTGTCGTCGAAGGGGATCGCGGCGGTGCCGCGCGCCAGCCTCGTCGTCATCACCGCGACGCTTGCGATGTTCGACCTGCCGGTCGAGGGTGTCGCGCTCGTTTTCGCGATCGACCATTTCCTCGACATGGGGCGCACCGCGACCAACGTCGTCGGCAATGCCGTCGCAACCAGCGTCATCACCAAATGGGAAGGGATGCTGGAAGAACCGGACCCCGCCTTCGACGAGCGGCCGCACGCCCCCGCGCACACCGCCCACCACGGCGCGCGCGGGCTCGAACTTCAGGAGGATATGGTCGCCGACAAGCGGACGCCGCCCGCCGACGCATGACGCGCCGCGTCAGTCCTTGTCAGGGGTGATCGACCGCTCGAACCGCTGCGACCGTTCGGGCGCCGGGGCCTGCCGCTGCGCGGGCGGCGTGTAGCGCGGCGCCGCGGACGGCGGCGCGGCCTGTGGTCGCACCGCAGCCGGCCGGTCGATCGAGGGAGCAGGGCGCGGCCGGACCGCCTCGGGGCCGCGCGGCGTGCCTCCACCCTGCCGCGGCGACCATGTCCGCACCGGGCGTTGCGCACCGGCTGGCAGATCCGCCGTCGCCTCGCCTTGCGCCACCGGCGGCGCCGGACGCGGGCGGACATAGCTGCCGCCTTCGCCGCGCGGCGGGCGCGGGCGGACGGCCGAGGGGCCGCCACCGGGGCGAACCGGGTTGGTCGTGGTCGGCGGATTGCCATCTTGGCCGCCGCTGCCCCAGCCCGGACGCGTTCCGTGCTGGCCGTCGCCGCCGGGATGCCGGGTCCAGCCGCCGGGGCGCCCGGGGCGGCCATCGCCATCCTTTCCGCCGGTCCCCGGATGGCCGGTCCAGCCGCCGGGACGCCCATTGCCATCGCCATGGCCGCCATGATGCTTCCACCACGCGCGCCGCCCGCCCCAGTAATTCAGATACTGGCCGCGCAGCGGATAGCGGTTGCGATAGCTGTCGAAGAGCCAGAGGCCGTAGCCCGGATAATAATAATTGTCGTACCAGCCGCCGCCGAAGCCGATCTGCGCGAATCCGCCGCCATAGTCCGACGCATCATAGCAGTCATAGCCATAGCCGTCGTCATAGGCATAACCGTCATAATCGTAATAGTCGGCGCCATAGCGCGACGCGCAGTCACCGCCCGAGGCGTAGCTGCTGCCGTACACATCGCCATAATAGCAGCCGCCGAGCGCGGTCGTGGCAAGCGCGCCAAGCGTCATAGCGAGAGAGCGTCGGAATGCCTTGGCCATGACTTTATCCTTTGAGGGTCAAACGGATGCGACCCGTCATCTTGCCGCGAGATTGCGCGAGTCGAGTTGAATTTGCGGTGAATGGAGTCCGCGCGCTGCGACGCGCGCTACTTGCATCGATGTCAGTAGTTCGATAGCCTGCCGCCAATCGCAACGACGGACGAGGTTTTCCATGAACGCCCCAGCGAAGTTCAACTGGTCCGAAGGCCGCTTCGGTCCCGACACCGCGCACTGGCTGCCGCGCAATCCCGACGCCGCGCTCGACCATATACCGGGCGAGGACGGGATGCCGGTGATCGGGAACACGCTCGAACAGCTTCGCGATTATCCCTCGTTCACGCGGCGCATGGTCGGCAAATATGGCCGCGTCTATCGCAACAACAGCTTCGGCGGGCGCAGCGTTGCGCTGCATGGACCCGAAGCGAACGAACTGGTGATGTTCGACCGCGAGAAAATATTCTCGTCCGAACAGGGGTGGGGACCGGTACTCAACCTGCTCTTCCCGCGCGGGCTGATGCTGATGGATTTCGAGAAGCATCGCGCCGACCGCAAGGTTCTGTCGGTCGCCTTCAAGCCCGAGCCGATGCGACACTATGCGGATTCGCTGAACGAGGGAATCCGCGACCGCGTCGCCGCATGGAGCGGCAAGACCTTCAAATTCTACCCCGCGATCAAGGAGCTGACGCTCGACCTTGCCGCGACCAGCTTCCTCGGCATCCCGTGGGGACCGGAGGCGGACAAGGTCAACAAGGCCTTCGTCGACATGGTGCAGGCGTCGATCGGGGTCGTGCGCCGTCCGCTGCCCTTCACCGCGATGGGCCGCGGCGTGAAGGGACGCGCCTATCTCGTCGACTATTTCGGCAAGATGGTGCCCGAGCGCCGTGACGGCGCGGGCGAGGATATCTTCAGCCAGATCTGCCGCGCGAGGGACGATGACGGCGAATATCTCACGACCGGTGCGATCGTCGATCATATGAATTTCCTGATGATGGCGGCGCACGACACGATCACCAGCTCGATCACCACCATGGTGTACCAACTCGCGAAACATCCCGAGTGGCAGGACCGGCTGCGCGAAGAGATGCTGAGCGTCGCGCCGGCGGGCGAGGGGGTCGGGCATAACGGCCTCGGCGAGCTGGAATTGACCGAATGGGCGTTCAAGGAGTCGCTTCGTCTCGTCCCCCCGGTGCCAAGCTTCCCGCGCCGTGCGCTAAGGGATTTCGAATTCGGCGGCTATCGCATCCCGGCCGGCACCAGCGTTGGCGTCAGCCCCGCCTTCACCCATATGATGGAGGAGCATTGGCCCGAGCCCGAAAAGTTCGACCCGATGCGCTTCGCGCCGGGGCCAACGCGCGAACGGCACAAATATGCGTGGGTTCCCTTCGGCGGCGGCGCGCATATGTGCCTGGGGTTGCACTTCGCGTACATGCAGGCGAAAATCTTCTTTCACCATGTCGTGACAACGCATCGCATCGTGGTGCGTGACGGTTACGCTCCCGAGTGGCAGATGCTTCCCATCCCGCGTCCGAAGGACGGGCTGACGGTGACGTTCGAACCGCTCTGAACTTGCCCGTTGGCGCGCCGCGCGCCATCTGGGACGAATGAAAAGCCTGCGCGCCTACCTGATCTGGTTCGCCATCGCCGTCGTGCTGGCGATCGGCGCAATCCGCGTCATGCAGTGGGTGCGCGCGCATCCCGAGCATTTCCCGGGCGCCCGTTTCGAATTCGAGCATCCGCAGGGTTGGGCGACGCACCGCAAGCTGATGAACTTTGCGGGTGACGATGCCGCCTGCTTCGCTGCCTTCGACCGGGCGAAGGCAGGCTATGAGAGACGGCCTGTCGTCGGGAGGGGGCAGTGCCGCGCGACCCAGCGGATGGTGCTGACCGGCAACGCTCTTGTGCCCACCATGCGCCCTGCCAATGCCGCGCCTGGCTGCGCCGTGACCGCGGCGATGGCGCTCTGGACGCGCGACGTTGTGCAACCCGCGGCGCGGAAATATTTCGGGCAGAATGTCGCCGAACTCGAAAATCTCGGCAGCTACAATTGCCGCAAGATCGCGGGCCGCGAGGCTCAGAGCGAGCATTCGACCGCCAATGCGATCGACATTTCGGCTTTCGTTCTCGCCGACGGGACGCGCATTTCGCTGATCAACGACTGGGCGCCAGGCGACAAGCGCAGCGAATTCCTGCACGAGGTCCGCGACGGATCGTGCGACCTGTTCTCTACGGTGCTGTCACCGGACCATAATGCGGCGCACGCCGATCATTTCCACCTCGATATGGCGGTGCGGACGGCGGGTTGGTCGATCTGCCGCTAGTTAGACGGTAAAGCTCTCGCCGCAGCCGCACGCGCCCTTGGCGTTCGGATTTTCGAACACGAAGCCGGCGGCGAAATCGTCCTCGACCCAGTCCATCGTGCTGCCGATCAGGTAGAGCACCGACGCGCCATCGATGTAGAAAATGCCGCCGGGTGTCTCGATCTTCTCGTCGAATTTCTGCTCTTCGGTGACATAGTCGACCGAGTAAGCGAGCCCCGAGCAGCCGCGACGCGGGGTGGACAGGCGGACGCCTATCGCTCCATCGGGAGCGGACGCCATCAGCTTCGCGATGCGCTCTTCGGCGCCGGCGGTAAGCGTCACCGCAGCGGGGCGCGCACGGGTTTTCGTTTCGGTCATCACAGCATTCCCAGTTCGAGCCGCGCTTCGTCGCTCATATTCTGCGGCGACCACGGCGGATCCCAGACCAGATTGACCTCGGCATCGCCGACCCCCGGCACCGCGCCGACGCGCAGTTCGACCTCGGCGGGCATCGATTCGGCGACCGGGCAATGCGGCGTCGTCAGCGTCATCGTGACCATGACATGCCCCTCGTCGATCTCGACATTGTAGATCAGGCCGAGGTCGTAGATGTTTACCGGAATTTCCGGGTCGTAGATGTCCTTCAGCGCGTTGATCACGGCCTCGTAAAGGTCGCCGCCGGCCGCGTGGGGATCGACCGCCGCGGGCTTGGCCGCCAGGAAGCCTTCCAGATAGTCGCGCTTGCGTTCCAGCTTTTCCGGAGCCGTCTCGACATCCTCGACGCGCGCCTTCGGCGGCGCCTCGACGCTCGCGACTTCTTCCACCTTGATCATGCGATCCTCGCTCATCCGAAAATCCTCTCGACGCGGGACAGGCCCTCGATCAGCGCCGCCACATCGTCTTCATTGCTGTACACGCCGAAACTCGCGCGCGCGGTCGCGGGTACCCCCAGATGCTCCATCAGCGGCTGCGCGCAATGGTGCCCGGCGCGGATCGCGACCCCGCTCTCGTCCAAGATAGTGCCGATGTCGTGCGGATGAACCCCCGCCATCGAAAAGCTCACGATTCCAGCGCTGTCTTCGGGGCCAAAAAGCGTGATGCTGTTCTTGCGCGCGAGCTGTTCGCGCAGGCTCGTCACCAAGGCGATCTCGTGGGCGTGGATCGCGTCGATCCCGATCGCTTCGACATAGTCGACGGCCGCCGCGAGCCCGATCGCCTCGATGATCGCCGGCGTGCCCGCCTCGAAGCGTGTAGGGGCGGGGGCGTAGGTCGTGCGTTCAAAGGTAACGCGGTCGATCATCGACCCGCCGCCCTGCCAGGGTGGCAGGCTGTCGAGCTTGTCGCTCCACAGCACGCCGATCCCGGTGGGGCCGTAGAGCTTGTGGCCCGAGAAGGCGTAATAGTCGCAGCCGAGCGCGACGACATCGACAGGCAGCCGCGGCACGGCCTGGCAGCCGTCGATCAGCAGCTCGGCGCCGACGCGGTGCGCGAGTTCCGCCGCGCGTGCAACGTCGAGCGGACTGCCGAGCACGTTCGACACGTGCGCAAAGGCGACCATATTGTGGTCTGGGGTCAGCAGCTTCTCTGCCGCATCGAGGTCGATACAACCGTCGGCGGTGAGCGGGCAGACATCGACCTGCCAGCCGGCAAGCTGCCAGGGCACGATATTGCTGTGATGCTCGAGCACAGAGAGCAGCACCCGACCCTTTCGCGGGTGCGAGTAGGCGACAAGGTTGATCGCCTCGGTCGCGCCGCGCACGAAGGTCACGTCGTTCTCGCGCGCGCCGATGAAGGCCGCGATCCGCCGACGCGCGGCTTCGTAGGCGAGGGTCATATCTGCCGATCGCGCATAGACGCCGCGATGCACCGTCGCATAGTCGCGGCCCATCGCGTTGACAGTGGCGTCGATCACCGACTGCGGCTTTTGCGCGGTCGCTGCGGTGTCGAGATAGTGCCAGCCGGGCGGCAGACCGGGAAAGTCGGCGCGGACGTCGGGGAAGGTGCGGAGGGCGGTCGTGGTGGTCATACCAGTTCCCCCAGCTTCGCGAGCGCAAGCGCCTGCAACCGCTCCTCATCTTCCGCGCCGTCGAACACGCCCGCGACAAAGGCCTGCAGCAGGATCTTCTTTGCCTCGGCGGGTGGCAGGCCGCGCGACTGGAGATAATAGAGGCCCATCGCATCGAGTTCGCCGATCGCGCAGCCATGCGCGCATTTCACATCGTCGGCGAAGATTTCGAGTTCGGGCTTGGCGTTGGCGGTCGCGCTGCGGTCGAGCAGCATCGCCTTCACATCCTGTTCGCTGTCGGTTTGCTGCGCATCGCGCGCGACGGCGACCTTGCCGAGGTAGGTGCCGGTGGCGGTGCCGCCCAAGACCGACCGCACGACTTGTCGCGACGTCGCGCCGGGTTCGGCGTGTGTGACGGTGGTGACGATCTCGAGATTCTGCTCGCCGCCGCCGATCTGCGCCGCCCCGAACCTGAAGTCGGCGCCTTCGTGCAGCGTCACCGCGAGCTCGATACGGCCATAGGCGCCGCCGATGTTGAGAACATGCAAATGAGCGACCGCACCCTTGCCGAGCACCAGTTCAATCTGGCGGATGTCGCCGGCGTCCTGCACGATTGCGCGTGCAAATTTACCGCCCGCGGGCACGATGATGCTCTCGGGCGCAGGTAGCGGCCACGCCGCGGTCACCGCGTCGATATCGCTATAGCGCCAGGCTTCGTCGCGCCGGGTGGGAAGTGTGGCGATCGTCAAACCACGACCTCCCACACGTCGTCACCCCGGACTTGATCCGGGGTCCACGCGGTCATGGATGCCGGATCAAGTCCGGCATGACGATGGAAGGGAAGGCGCAGGGGAATGATCACGCCGCAATCTCCGCATAGCCTTCGCGCTCGAGCTCGAGCGCCAGTTCGGGCCCGCCCGATTTGACGATGCGCCCTGCGGCTAGAACATGCACGAAATCGGGCTGCACATAGTCGAGCAGGCGCTGATAATGCGTGATCAGCAGCACCGCCTTGTCGGGGCGGCGCATGATCGCGTTGATCCCGTCGCCGACGACGCGCAGCGCGTCGATGTCGAGGCCACTGTCAGTCTCGTCGAGGATCGCGAGCTTGGGGTCGAGGATGCCCATCTGGACCATCTCGTTGCGCTTCTTCTCGCCGCCCGAAAAGCCGACGTTCACCGGACGCTTGAGCATGTCCATGTCCATCCTGAGCAGCCCCGCCTTCTCGCGCGCCAGCTTCAGGAAATCGCCGCCCGACAGCGACTCTTGCCCACGCGCCTTGCGCTGGGCGTTCAGGCTTTCGCGCAGGAACTGGACGTTCGACACGCCGGGGATTTCGACCGGATACTGGAAGCCGAGGAAAAGGCCGGCGGCGGCACGCTCGTGCGGGTCCATATCGAGCAGATCCTGTCCGTCGAAGGTCGCCGAACCCTCGGTGACTTCATACCCGGGCCGCCCGCCGAGAACATAGGACAAAGTCGACTTGCCCGCGCCGTTAGGACCCATGATCGCGTGAATCTCGCCCGCATTAATGCTGAGCGACAGACCCTTCAGGATCGGCTTGTCGGCGACGGTGGCGTGGAGGTTTTCGATTTTGAGCATTAAGTCCTCAGATCTGCGAGCCGATGTAGAAAAGCAGCGCAACGCCGATGGCCGCGCCAGCAAATCCTGCGACGAGCGAGTGCAACCACCACTGCCCCGTGGGATTGCGCATGTAAGAAACCAAGCCAATGGTGATCGTTGCCAAAACGACAAACGGGGCGGCAAATATCAAGTCTGGGTCAATAAACACGGACGCCAATAGCGCTGCAAAAATTGGAGAGACGGCAAGCGTCAGGTTCCGCACGAGAAAGACGCTTAAGGTCACCCCACGCTCCCCTCAAGGCTGATCCCTTGCAATATCTGCGCCTCGACCACGTCAAGCCCCTCCCCTTCAGGGGAGGGGTTGGGGTGGGGCCTTTCGGCCTGACGCACCGCCTGGGCGATGAACGTCAGCACGCCGTCCATATTCTCCATGACGTCGGCGTTCGTCACCCGAGCCACACGAAAGCCATGCCCGGCCAGAATATCGTCGCGCAGCCGGTCCTTCGCTTCATCATGCGTATCGCCATCGACCTCGACGATCAGCTTGACCGAAGGGCAGCCGAAATCGGCAATGAAATGACCGATCACCTGCTGGCGGCGAAATTTGAGCCCGCCGAGCTGGCTGTTCGACAGATGCCGCCACAACCGCTTCTCGGGCTCGGTCGGATTGCGGCGCATATCCGCGGCACGGCGATGCAGCTCGGCGAGGCGTTCGGCCGATAGGCCCCACCCCCGACCCCTCCCCTGAAGGGGAGGGGCTTGGGTTTGTTTCGCATGGTCGCTTAAGGTCAGCTGCGTCATCCCGCGCGCCCCTCGACACCCGCCGCAGTCTTTAGCGGCTGGCGACGCAAATCAGCGCCCGTCAACCTTTTGGCGGCGAGCCCGGTGGCGCCTATTCGGCGGCGAAGATTTCCACCAGTTCCGAATTGCCAACTTCTTCCAGACTGATCACGCTGGTGTTCTGCAATTGCTGCAGGCGCCGGATCAGCAGGTTTATGGCATGGTGCGGAATTGTGATCACGTCGTCGCGATCCCCGCGCTCCGATGATCCCTTCTGCTGCCGGATGGCTACGCCCTGTTGCGTAGGATAGGCGGCGATCGCCTGGACCGGATGTACGACCAGATCGGCCTCTGCCCAGTTGAATTCCAAACCGCGTGCCATAGCGCTGCCTCCAGACCGAATCGGACTGAAGAAAACAATAGGACAGCGGCGCGTTTCGCCATGTCCCCGGATGCGGACTGGAGGAAATTATAGTTAACAAGCGCCCATCTTTGGCGTCGTTATCGGACCAGGCGCGGAAGATTGTCTCAGTTTGGGGCATCATCCGACGCTCCCTTCGAGCGAAATGCCAAGCAGCTTCTGCGCCTCGACCGCGAATTCCATCGGCAACTGCTGCAGCACTTCCTTGGCAAAGCCGTTGACGATCAGCGCCACCGCCTCTTCCTGCCCCAGCCCGCGCTGCATCGCGTAGAAGAGCTGATCGTCGCTGATCTTGCTCGTCGTCGCTTCATGCTCGACGGTCGCGGTGGGATTGCGGACCTCGATGTACGGCACCGTATGTGCGCCGCAGGTGCTGCCCAATAGCAGGCTGTCGCACTGGGTGAAGTTGCGCACCCCTTCGGCATTGGGCGCGACGCGGACGAGGCCGCGATAGGTGTTGTTCGACTTGCCCGCGCTGATCCCCTTCGAAACGATGGTCGAGCGCGTGCGCTTGCCATTGTGGATCATCTTGGTGCCGGTGTCGGCCTGCTGGTAATTGTTGGTCACCGCGACCGAATAGAATTCGCCGACGCTGTCGTCGCCGTTCAATACGCAGCTCGGATATTTCCACGTGATCGCCGATCCGGTTTCGACCTGCGTCCACGACACCTTGCTGCGCTTGCCCTGACAGAGCGCGCGTTTGGTCACGAAATTATAGATGCCGCCCAGCCCCTCGGCGTTGCCGGGATACCAGTTCTGGACCGTGCTGTACTTGATCTCGGCATCGTCGAGCGCGACCAGTTCGACCACCGCGGCATGAAGCTGGTTCTCGTCGCGCATCGGCGCGGTGCAGCCTTCGAGATAGGAGACATAGGCGCCCTTGTCGGCGACGATCAGCGTCCGCTCGAATTGCCCCGTATTTTCGGCGTTGATACGGAAATAGGTCGAAAGCTCCATCGGGCAGCGCACGCCCTCGGGCACATAGACGAACGTCCCGTCCGAAAAGACCGCGCAGTTCAATGTCGCGAAATAATTGTCGTGCATCGGCACGACACGCCCAAGCCACTTCTTCACCAGTTCGGGATATTCGCGGATCGCTTCCGAGATCGACAGGAAGATCACGCCCGCGCGCTTCAGTTCCTCGCGGAAGGTCGTCGCGACGCTGACGCTGTCGAACACCGCGTCGACCGCGACCTTGCGCGCACCCTCGACCCCCGCAAGCACCTTCTGCTCCTCGATCGGGATGCCGAGCTTCTTATACACCTCGAGGATCTCGGGATCGACCTCGTCGAGGCTCGAGAGCTTCGGTTTCGCCTTCGGCGCCGCATAATAGTACGCGTCTTGGTAGTCGATCGGCGGCACGTTGAGCTTCGCCCAGTCGGGCGTCTCCATCGTCAGCCAGTGACGGAACGCCTTCAACCGCCAGTCGAGCATCCATTCGGGCTCGTTCTTCTTGGCGCTGATGAAGCGAACCGTATCCTCGGTGAGCCCTTTGGGCGCAAAGTCGGTCTCGATGGCCGACGACCAGCCATGCTCGTAATCGGCGACTTTTGCGGCGGCGTCGTGCGCGGCCTGATCCTTCAGGGGGAGTTCGGTGTTCTCGGTCATATCTCTAACTCGTCGCCCCCGCCAAGGCGGGGGCCGTTGTCGTCTGTGCGCTGCCTCCAGCGGCCGTGTCGGGAGGCACGTGACTCCCGGCACCCTTCGCGGGGGCGACGCTCAGGGACGCCAGGCTGATCTCTTGCAACGCCGCGCGTACCGCGCCGTTCACGACGCCCCAATGCGGCTGGACCTTGCAGCTCCCTTCGAGCGAGCAGTCGTGCCGACCCTCGGCGACGCAGGAGGTGAGGGCGATCGGTCCTTCGACCGCTTCGATGATGTCGGCGACGCTGATCGCCGCCGCAGGCCGCGCGAGCCGCACCCCGCCGCCGCTGCCGCGCGAGGCGACGAGCAGCCCGGCGCGAGCGAGCTGGCTCACCAGTTTCTGCGCCGTCGGGCCGGGAATGCCCGTCTGCTCGGCGAGCAGGCCGGCGTGAATTGCCACCGACCCGCATTGGCGTGCGGCGGCGCTCATCAGCACGACGGCATAATCGGCAAGGTTCGACAGGCGCACGTTTCTTCCCGCTGGAATTGCGAACGATTCTTAACTGGAGCAAATTACTCCACTTATATAGGCGAGCGGTTCGCGCGGCGCAAGAAAGGCTGGTTTGCGGGCCCCAAAGAAAAGAGGCACCCGCCCGGCCGAAGCCAAACGGGTGCCAAGATGAAGGTCTCGGTCCTCGTCAGAGGAAGAGCTCTTCTGGGTCGCAGGGACGGATTATGCCCCACGCATGATTCGCGATTGTACGAAAACGCCAAATCGGCATTCGGCGCTATTTTATTTCGTTTCGTCGCTTGGGGGCTTCGCGGTCAGGTATCCGAAACGAGCGGGCTGACCTTGCCCGTGAGCTGCTTGCGCCCTCGTGTCGTCGCCTCGGTATAGCGTGTCGGATTGGCGAGTTGGCCGGGCGTCGCGCCTGCGAAGCGCTTTATCTCGCGGATCAGGTGCGACTGGTCGTAAAAGGCGTCGCCAAGCTGCGCATCGTCGAGCGTCTGGCCACGCGCGAGGGCGGAGGCGGCGCGGACCGCGCGATATTTGCGCGCCAGCATCCGCGGCGACAGGCCGTAATAATGTTTGGTCATCCGTTCGACCGAACGGATCGACATGCCCGTCGCCTCGACCAGTTTGGGTACCTGCGGGCTGGGCGATTCGGTGAGCCACTGGTCGACCGTGCGCGTGAACCAGGCGGGAGCAGGCTCGTTCTTCTTCAATATCTCGCGCGCCAGATTGTTTGCGATGACGAGCCGTTCGTCGTTGTTCGCGGCTCCCATCAGCGCGCCGACTGCGCCGTCGATCCAGTCGCCGAACAGATCGGCGGCATCCATCGCACGATCGGTCATCTTGTCGGCATGGTCGCCCATCAGTGTCGCCCAGCCGACCGGCAGCAGGCCGAAGCCATAGATGCGCAGCGGCCCGGTACCGCGCGCGCGGACGCTCCCGCTTGTCGGGCCGACAATCGTTGCGCGCGCGGCGGGAAAGCAATGGCCGTCCGGAAAGACATATTCGCCCGCAGTGCTGCTCATGATGCGGAATTGCGGACGGTCGGCGCGCTCATATTCGTCGAACACCGGCATATCGATGCGCACGAAGTAAAAGCTGGAGACCATCTCCGCGAGATCGGGATCGGGCGGAAAATATTGGAGCTCGAACGGCGTTTCGCCGTCTGCGCCCGATGGCGTAGAAGTGATTTCCGACATGACGAGACCGACCCTGGGCAGCTTTATTGCCGCCTTTTTGGCGCCACTATAATTTTCTATTTGCCGCCAAGCGTCAACCCGCAATTGTCTGTTAACGTTCCTTCGTTCTCGCAATCCACGCATCGACGCGCCGCTCGAGGGTATCGAGCGGGACCGGACCCGATTCGAGCACCACATCGTGAAAGGCGCGAAAGTCGAACTTTGAACCCAGCGCGGCTTGCGCGCGCGTCCGCAGTTCCATGATCTTGAGCTTGCCGATCAGATAGGCGGTCGCTTGTCCCGGATAGACGATATAGCGCTCGATCGCCTTCTCGATATCGCCCTGCGGGTTGGGCGTATTGTCCTTCAGATATTTGATCGCCTGTTCGCGGCTCCAGCGTTTGTCGTGGATGCCGGTATCGACGACGAGGCGGCACGCCCGCCACAGTTCCATGCCGAGCCGCCCGAAATCGCTGTAGGGATCGGTATAGAATCCCATGTCCTTCGCCAGCTCCTCCGAATAAAGGCCCCAACCCTCGGTATAGGCGGTAAAACCGCCGAAACGCCGGAAGGGCGGCAGGCCGGTGAGCTCGGTCTGCACTGCGCGTTGCAGATGATGCCCCGGAACCCCCTCATGATAGGCGAGCGCCTCGAGCTCGGTCTTCGACATGTCCTTGAGATCGTAGAGATTCACATAATAGGTGCCCGGACGCGAGCCGTCGGGCGAGGGCGACTGGTAAAAGGCCTTGCCCGCCGATTTCTCGCGGAACGCCTCGACGGCTTTCACTTGCAGCGGCGCCTTGGGCAGCGTGTTGAAGAAGGCGGGAAGCCGCGCCTCCATCGCCTTCACCTTCGCCGCGACGTCGGCCAGATACGCCTCGCGGGTGGTATAGTAATATTGCGGGCTCGTGCGCAGATGCTCGAAGAATTGCGGCAGCGTCCCCTTGAAGCCGACCTTCTTCTTGATCGCTTCCATCTCGCCATGGATCCGCGCGACTTCGGCGAGGCCGAGGTCGTGGATCTGCGCCGCGGTCATGTCGGTCGTCGTGTAGTTCGCAAGCAGCACCTCATAATAGGCCTTGCCATCGGGCATCCGCCATATGCCGTCCTGCGTCGGCGCCACGGCTTGCTGGCGCGTCATCTCGGCTTTCAGCCGGGCGTAGGCGGGGCCGGCGCTCTCGTTCCACGCCGCCTTCGCCGCAGCGATCAGCCGTGCCTTCTCGGCGGCGTCGATCTCGAGCTTGCCGACCTTGGCACCGATGTCCTCGATCACCGCATTGTCGGGCGTCAGCAGATTGTCGATATCCGAGATGACATAGGCATAGACCCATTTGGGCGGCGCATAGCCGTTCGCGGCGCGCGCGGCCGACTGCGCCGAAAGCTCGTCGAGCAAAGGCCCCAGCCCGCGGATACGCGACACATAGGCCTCGGCCTCGGCGACATTGGCGACGCGGTGGATGTTGATCAGGAAAGCGGGAAGCTGGCTTTGCGACCCGTTCATCTGGTCGAAGATATAACCATGGTCGCGATAGGCGAACAGGCGGTCGGCGCGCTCGGCCTGCGCGTTGAACAGTTCGAAGGAGAGCGCGTCGTCGGGCGAGAGCGTCTTGGGGTCGAAGCTGCTCCGCATCGCCGCCGCGCTCGCCTGTTGCAGCTTCTGGTTCGCCACCGCGGCCTCGTCGCTGACGTCGTTCCAGCGGCCGTAGTCCTGGTCGCGAATGCCGCGATAGGCCTTGCCCTGCGGGCTCAGCGAGAGCTGCGCGGCGTCATATTTATCGAAGAATTGCGCAAGCGTCGCACCTGCGGGCGCTACCGGCGGGGCTTCGGTCGATGCCGTCGCGGGCGCCTCGCTGACCGCCGCCGGCGTACAGGCGGTCGCGGCGATCAGAATCAGCGTGGCCGGTAACGCGGTGGACAGGCGGGCGGCTAGGCGGAACTGCGACACTTTGATCTCCCTGTTTTTTGAATGGGCTCGGGCTTGCCATAGCGCCCCGGCACGCGCAATGGCGGGCCATGTCGCTCTTTGCTTCCGCCGCCGATGCCGCCTATGCGCTCGTCCGTCCGCTTGTTCACGCGACAGACGGAGAAGCCGCGCATAATCTGACGCTGAACGCGCTCCAGCCGCTGCCGCGCGCGCGCCATGCGCTGACCAGCACGGTGCTCGCGACCGAACTCGCGGGCCTGCATTTCCCGAACCCCGTCGGCCTCGCGCCGGGCTTCGACAAGGATGCGCGCGTCGCGCACGCGATGCCGCATTTCGGCTTCGGTTTCGTAGAGGTGGGGACGCTGACGCCGCTGCCTCAGGAGGGCAATCCGCGCCCGCGCCTGTTCCGGCTGGTCGAGGATCGCGCGGTGATCAACCGCATGGGCTTCAACAATGGCGGGCAGGAAAAGGCAGCCGAACGCATTGCCTGTCTGCGCCGGTACGGCCTGCCGGTACCGCTTGGGATCAATATCGGCGCAAACAAGGACAGCATCGATCGCATCGCCGACTATGCGAAGGGCGCCGCGGCGATGGCGCCGCTCGCCGATTATCTGACGGTCAATATTTCGTCGCCGAACACGCCGGGGCTCCGTGCGCTGCAGGACAAGGGGGCGCTGGAGGCGCTGCTCGACGGCGTCGCTGCCGCGCAACCCGTGGACGCGGCCAAGCCGGTTTTCCTGAAGGTCGCGCCCGACCTCGAGCCTGCCGACATCGATGACATCGTCGCGGTTGCCCTCGAAAAGGGGCTCGCGGCGGTGGTCGTCTCGAACACCACGATCGCGCGACCACCGCTCGCCTCGCGCCACGCGGGGGAAGCGGGCGGCCTGTCGGGCGCCCCGCTTGCCGAACTCGCGCTCCAGCGTGTGAAGGATTTCCGCAGCGCGAGCGGCGGCAAGCTGCCGTTGGTCGCCGCCGGCGGCATTGCCTCGCCCGAACAGGCATGGGACCGCATCCGTGCCGGCGCCAGCCTGATCCAGATCTATTCGGCGATGGTTTATGAAGGGCCGGGGCTTGCGGCGCGCATCGCAAGCGGTCTTGAAAGGCTTGCGGCGCGCGATGGCTTCGCGCGCGTTGCCGATGCAGTCGGGGCAGGGGAATAATCCTCCCTGTCGCGAAGCGATGGGGAGGGGGACCGCGCGCGTAGCGCGCGGTGGAGGGGCAGCGTCAAAGCCCCTCCGTCAGCCCGTTGGGCTGCCACCTCCCCAGGGCTTCGCCACAGGGAGGATCGTGTTAGGGTTGCACTGAATTGAGCCGCGCGCCAATGTCGCGCGCATGATCAAACGACTCCTCGCTGCTGCCAGCTTTTTCCTCCTCGCCATCCCGTCGCTCGCCGCCGCACAAGGCGTCACCTCGTCTGCCGATCCCCGCGCGACCGAGGCGGGGCGCGAAATATTGCATCAGGGCGGTAGCGCCGCCGACGCGGCTGTGGCGATGGTCGCGGTGCTGACCCTTGTCGAGCCGCAGTCGAGCGGCATCGGCGGCGGGGGCTTCATGGTCTATCACAACGCGGGCGACGGCAGCATCTCGACGATCGACGGCCGCGAAACCGCGCCCGCCGCGGCGAAGCCCGACCGCTTTCTCGGCCCTGACGGCAAGCCGCGCGGCTATATGGACGTCATCCCCGGCGGCCTGTCGGTCGGCGTTCCCGGCAACGTCCGCCTGATGGAAATGGCGCACAAGAAATGGGGCAAGCTCGAGTGGAAGGCGCTTTTCCAGCCCGCGATCAAACTTGCCGAGGAAGGCTATCAGGTCACGCCCGCTCTCAACAGCTGGCTCGTGCAGTTCGAGCCGATGTGGAAGGAGTTCCCGGCGGCGCGCGCGATCTATTATGTCGACGGCAAGCCCGCGCCGGTCGGCACGACGATCAAAAACCCGGCCTATGCTGCGATCCTGCGCGACATCGCCGCGCGCGGCCCCGAGGCCTTTTACACGGGCGCCAATGCCAAGGCGATCAGCGATGCGGTCGCGAAGGCGCCGCGCAACCCCAGCCAGCTGACGCTCAAGGATCTCGCCGCCTATAAGGCAAAGGAACGCCCTGCGGTCTGCACCACCTATCGCATCTACAAGGTTTGCGGCATGGGACCGCCCTCGTCGGGCGCAACGACGGTGTTCGGCATTCTCGGGATGCTCGAAGCCTATGACATGAAGGCGATGGGCAAGGACAATCCGATGAGCTGGCACCTGCTCGCCGAGGCGATGCAGCTCGCCTATGCCGACCGCGCCGCCTATCTCGGCGACAGCGATTTCGTCGATGTCCCGGTGAAGGGGCTGCTCGACAAGGCCTATCTTGCCGAGCGCCGCCAGCTCATTTCGCCTTTCGGCGCGGCCGGTCGCTACGAACCCGGCGCGCCGCCGGGCGCTAAACCGCGCGCCGAGGCACCGCCGGTCAAGGAGCAGGGAACGACGCATTTCGTGGCGGTCGACGCGGCAGGTAACGTCGTCTCGATGACCTCGACCGTCGAAAGCATCTTCGGCAGCCAGCTGATGGCGAACGGCTATTTCCTGAACAACGAACTCACCGACTTCGACCTCGCGCCTGCAAAAGACGGCATCCCGACACAGAACCGCGTCCAGGCGGGCAAGCGCCCCTTGTCCTCGATGTCACCGACGATCGTTTACGGCCCCGACGGGAAGGTCGTGCTTGCAGTCGGCTCGGCGGGGGGCAAGCGGATCATCATGCACGTGACCAAGACGCTGATCGGCGTGCTCGACTGGGGCCTCGACGCCAAGTCGGCGATGGAGCTACCCAATCTCTATTTCGGCCAGCGCGGGGTCGTGATCGAGAATAATGCGGCGGGGCAGGCGATTGCCGCGAAGATGAAACCCTTTGGCTACAGCTTCACCGCGACCGATCTCGGCTCGAAACTGAACGCGGTCGAGCGGACCGACAAGGGCTGGCAGGGCGCGGCCGATCCGCGCGGACCCGGAACATCGGCAGTGGATGGCGCGCCGCCGCAGGGCTAAGACCCTGCCAACAACGACAAGAACACCAATGACACTCCCGGGAGAAACGAAGGCATGAAGCTCGTAAACCCTCATCTCGACCATTTCCCGAGTCTGGTCGCGATGTTCTTCGACCGTGCGGGGCGCGGCGGCGAAGATCCGTTTCTGTGGCGCAAGGCCGACCGGACGTGGCACCCGCTGAGCTGGCGGCAGGTCGCGAACCAGGTCTCGGCGCTCGCGCACAATCTGCGCGAGCTGGGACTGAAGGACGGCGACCGCGTCGTTCTGGTCAGCGAGAACCGCCCCGAATTCTGCATCGCCGACCTTGCGATCATGGCGGCGGGCTGCATCACGGTTCCCACCTACACCACGAATACCGAGCGCGATCACCAGCATATCCTCGACAACAGCGGCGCGAGTGCGGTGATCGTCTCGACCGCGAAACTCGCGCGCGTGCTGATGCCCGCGGTGCTGCGTTCGAACGTCAAGACCGTGATCACGATGGAGAACATGCGCGTCGGCCAGCAGGGCGATGTGCAGGTGCTCGACTGGGAGCCGCTTGTTGCGGGCGGCGAGGCGTATCGCGCCGACTTCGAGGCGCGTGGGCAGGCGATGACGCGCGACGATACCGCCTGCCTTATCTACACCAGTGGCACCGGTGGCGCGCCGCGTGGCGTGATGCAGCATCATGGCGCGATCCTCCACAATGCGGCGGGGGCCGCGGAAGTGCTCGTCAACGACTTCGGGATCGGCGACGAGGAGGTGTTCCTGTCCTTCCTGCCGCTCAGCCACGCCTATGAGCATTCGGGCGGACAGTTCCTGCCGATCATGGTCGGCGCGCAAATCTACTACAGCGAAGGGCTGGAGAAGCTCGTCTCGAACATCGAAGAGACGAAGCCGACGATCATGGTCGTCGTGCCGCGCCTGTTCGAGGTGATCCGCGCGCGGATGATCAAGTCGGTCGAAAAGCAGGGCAAGCTCGCGAACTGGATGCTGGGGCAAGCGCTGCGCGTCGGCGAAAAGGATTATGAGCGCCGCATGGGGGTGTTCGACCGCCCGGTCGACATCCTGCTTAACAAGCTGTTCCGCCCGAAGATCCAGCAGCGCTTCGGCGGCCGGATGAAGGCGCTCGTCTCGGGCGGCGCGCCGCTAAACCCCGAGATCGGCGTCTTCTTCCATTCGATCGGGCTGACCTTGCTGCAAGGCTATGGCCAGACCGAGGCTGGGCCGGTGATCAGCTGTAACCGCCCGTCGGTGGGGCTCAAGATGGACACCGTCGGCCCGCCGCTGATGAACACCGAAGTGAAGATTGCCGACGACGGCGAAATCCTCGTGCGCGGCGAGCTGGTGATGAAGGGCTATTGGCGTAACAAGCCCGAGACCGAGCGCGTTTTGGTCCCCGATCCCGCCGAGCCCGACAAGGGGCCGTGGCTGCACACCGGCGACATCGGTCATATCGACGAAAAGGGCCGCATCGTCATCACCGACCGCAAGAAGGATCTGATCGTCAACGACAAGGGCGACAATGTCTCGCCGCAGCGCGTCGAGGGAATGCTGACGCTCCAGCCCGAAATCCTGCAGGCGATGGTCTATGGCGACAAGCGTCCGCATCTGGTCGGTATCCTCGTGCCCGACCCCGAATGGGCGACCGAATGGGCCGAAGCGCAGGGCTTGCCGAAAGACCTCAAGCTGCTCCGCGAGCATGAGAAGTTCCGCGCCGCCGTTCGCGCCGCGGTCGACCGCGTCAACGAACAGCTGTCGGTGATCGAAAAGGTGCGCAAGTTCGACTTCGCCGACGAACCCTTTACGATCGAGAATGAACAGATGACGCCCTCGATGAAAATTCGCCGCCACATCCTGCGGCAGGTCTACGAGGACAAGATCGCCGCCCTGTACGGGGGGTGACCATCGATCAAGGTGCAGGCGGGGGTGCGACCCGAAGAGCTCGGCGCATACCGGCGCCCCGCCTGCGACCGAGCCTCGTGGCTCAGCCCCCGTCCCCCGCCGGTTTGCGATAGGGGACGAAATCACCGAACACGCACGTCGGACCGCGGATGCCGCTCGACCGGTCGACGAGGTGGAAAAAGTCGCCCGAACAGGTCGACGATCCGAACTGCTCGACGACCATGATGTCGCTGTCGCGGGCAAGCCCCGGGCAGGCGCTTTTCAGATCGTTGCGATAGACCAGCTTGCCGCCGGCGCGATAGAGCAGAATTGAATCGGAGACGCGGATCGTTTCGGATGTGCGATAATTCGGCAGGCATCTGACCGGTTCGCCCGGAGCCTTGCCCGCAAGTTGCCTGTCGAGCCGTTCGGCCTGTTTCGGAGTCAGCGCGGCCGCCCCGGGAGAAGCGGTTCCCGAGGGCGCACAGCTCGCGATCAACGGGCTGGCGAGCATGATCAGGGCTGCGGCGCCAATCGCCTTCATGATTCTGCTCCTTGCAGCATTGGCGATGCTGACATGTTGGAAATGAACGGAGACTTAAGCCGTGGCGTCACGCCGCATCCTTCAGTGCGCGGATGCGCCCCAGCTCGGCCGCCGTGGGTGCGCGCAGGAAGGGGTTCGTTGCGCGCTCGGCGCCGATGGTCGTCGGGACCGTAGGCTCGCCCGCCGCGCGCGCGGCTTCGACCGCCGCCAGCCGCTCGACGAGCGCGCCGTTGTCCGGGTCGACGGTCACCGCGAAACGCGCGTTCGACAGCGTATATTCGTGGGCGCAATAGACGCGCGTCGCATCGTCGAGTGCGGCGAATTGCTGCATGTTCGCGAACATCTGCTCGGCGGTGCCCTCGAACAGGCGGCCACATCCCATCGCAAACATCGTGTCGCCGACGAAGATCGCCTCATCCTGCGCGAAATGATAGGCGATGTGTCCGGCGGTATGCGCCGGAACGTCCCACACTTCGGCGACATGCGTGCCCAGCATCACGCGGTCGCCCCCCTTCACCTGCACGTCGAGTGTCGGGATGCGCGCAAATTCCGCCGCAGGCCCGGTAATCGTACAGCCGCCCCATGCCTTGGCTGCTTCCTTGATTGCCGCGTTGCCGCCGGTGTGGTCGGGGTGCCAGTGGGTGTTCCAGATGTCGGTGATCGTCCAGCCGCGCGCGGTCGCCGCTTCCAGCACCGGATCGGCGACCGCCGGATCGACGACCATCGTCGCTTTGCTGTCGCGGTCGTGGACCAGCCAGACATAATTGTCGCTGAGGACGGGGATGCGGACGATTTCCAGTGCGCTCACGCGTCTCTCCTCTGTTTCGCCGACCTCATGCTTCCAAGACGGAGCAGACCATGCCCCGCCTTGGCCACGCTTACCAGCTTCCCGTATTCGGCATCGACGCCCAGGGTTCCTGCGGCGGCAGATGCCCATCCTGCAGCAGTTCGATCGAAATGCCGTCGGGCGAGCGCACGAATGCCATATGCCCGTCGCGCGGCGGACGGTTGATCGTCACGCCCGCGTCCATCAACCGCTGGCAGGTGTCGTAGATATTCTCGACGCGATAGGCGAGGTGGCCGAAATTGCGCCCTCCGCCATAGGCTTCGGGCGCGCTGCCGTCTTCGGGCGGCCAATTATAGGTAAGCTCGACCTCGGCGACCCCCGCCTGTCCGGGGGGCGCCAGGAAAATCAGGGTGAAGCGCCCGGCTTCATTGTCGAAGCGGCGCACTTCCTCGAGCCCGATCAGTTTGAAGAAATCGACGGTGGCTTGCGGATCCGTCACGCGGACCATCGTGTGAAGATATTTGGTCATGCGCCTATATTAGGCACGAAGCGGCCGACCTTCAAACGCTTCGAACAAGTTTACGAATTCATCGGGCACCGGTGCGGTCGCCCCCTGCGCTTCCTCGACATGGACGCTGACCTCCAGCCCCTTCGCACGCAGGTCGTCCTTGCCCGCGCCGTGCAGTTCGAACAGGAAGGTCATCGAGCTTCGCCCGACGCGCGAGCAGCGCACGCAGATGTCGATTTCCTCGTCGAGCAGGATCGGTACCTTGTAATCGACCTCGGCGCGCGCGACGTGGAATTCGGGGCTGTCGTTCGCGGGCCAGCGGTCATACACCCCCGCCGCGCGCCAATATTCGGTGATCCCGATATCGAAATATTCGAGATAGCGGCTGTTGAACACCACCGCCTGCGCGTCGATCTCGGCATAGCGGACGCGCTTCCTGACGCTGAACTTGAAATCGCTGCGGGCCATATCTGTCCTCTAGTTCGGGGTCGCCAGACGCGCGACGGTGTCGATCAGAAGCGCGATGTCGGTATCGCGCGATAGCCGGTGGTCGCCGCCCTTGACGAGGGTCACCTGCACATCCTCGCTCGCCAGCGCGGCCGACAGGCGCAGGCTGATGTCAGGCGGCACGTCGCCATCCTCCTGCCCGTGGAGCAATCGCACCGGGCAGGTGAGGGGGATTTCGGCGCCGAGCAGCCGGTTCGCCTCGCCCGACTGGAAAAAGCCGCGCGTCGTCACATAGGGCTGGTCGCTGTAGGGCGTTTCCTCGACCAGCGCTCCCTCGGCGAGGATGATGGCCTTTTCGGCGTCGCTGAACCCCCAGTCGGTGAAATCGGGCGCCGCCGCGATCCCGACGAGCCCCGCGACGCGCGCATACCCGTCTCGCTGCACGAGCGCGAGCGCGGTCAGCAGCATCAACCAGCCGCCCATCGACGATCCGACGATCAGCACGGCGCCCTCGACTTTTGCGTCGATCAGGTCGAGCACATCGCCGCGCCAGTCGAGCAGGGTCTGATCGGCAAACAGCCCGTCCGACTGCCCGCATCCGGCATAGTCGAGCAACAGGCACGCCTGACCCTCGGTCGCCGCCCAGTCGAACAGGGCGGTCGCCTTGCCGCCCGCCATGTCGGACATATAGCCCGGCAGGAAGACGATCGTCGGTCCGCGGCCTGCGGCATGGCGATAGGCGAGCCGCGGACGGCCCGAACGGTCGAGATAATCGGGGGCGATAGGGTCAGTCATTGTCTAATCGCGCTCGTGTCGAGCGAAGTCGAGACGCCCATCGGGACAGCGCGAGGCCGAGGACATCTCGACTTCGCTCGATGCGAATGGAGATTCATCTGAGCCATAAGGGAGCGGGAACACGCGGATCAGATGACCCAGTCGATCGTGCTCATCTGCATCACGGCCTGCCCCTTGGCGCGCCGCTGTTCGACCATGATCTTGTTCAGCCGCTGGATCGTGTCGCTGCCGGTGGTGATGCACCAGCCGGGCACCGCCGCGTGGACCAGCGCGCAAAGGCCGCCATAGATCATCGTCACCCCGAATTTCGACGCGACGCCGAAATGCTCGAGATAATTCTCGTCGACGCTCTTCGGGTGATCGACGAACAGGCGCTTGAACATGGCGGGACGGCTCCTTTCCGGCTGCCGCCGCCCTAGCGGGGCGGCGGCGGGGGAGCAAGGTTGCCGTTCAATCGCGCTGGAAAATCTCTTCGATCCGCATCTCGAACAGGTCGGCGATGCGAAAGGCGAGGGGGAGCGAGGGATCGTATTTGCCCGTCTCGATCGCATTGACCGACTGGCGCGACACCTCCAGCCGCTCGGCGAGATCCTGCTGGCTCCAGTCGCGCTCGGCGCGCAGCACCTTCAGGCGGTTCTTCATGTGCGGTCCGCGCGCCGGTCGGCCGATGTCATGATCATCTGGCCCAGCCCCAGACCGATCGCCCAGACCGGCACCACCCACCAGGCGGGTACATGCGGGGCAATGCCGAATGTTTCCAGAAAGCCCCACAGCGTACCGGCCAGAAGGACGAGTGCAAGGCCGATCAGCGCGGCGCTGGTCTGGCGATAGCGCAGATATTCATCCTCTTCCTTGACCACATAGCGCGCCAACGTCCACACGAAGAAGATCATAGGCACCGAAGGCAGGACGGCGATCCCCCACAGCAGAGCGCCTTGCGGATGGAGATAGTTGCGAACGGTCATAGCTATGCCCAGACACAGGACATAACCGAGGGACCAGATCAACATGCGTCGATTATATCGCCGTGTCGCCGGCGACAACGCGCCTGCTGCGGCTTGCCGATTGTTCGCCGCCTTCGTCAGTGGAATGAGAAACAGCGTCGCCGCTGCAACAAAAGGCAGCGAACGCCAACCGCCGAGAAAACCGCGATGCTCGCAATAGGCGATGGCGGCCATCGCCGCCGCGAAGGCGAACGCCCACAAGGCGGGGTGGCGCCCCGCAAGGCCGGTTTCGATTTTCGCAGCCTTCTGGGGCATGTCAAACTTCCTTATCTGATAGACAAGTCAGCTTTACATTACTGCGCCTACAAAGTCAAGTGACGTTGACATAATGACAAGGATGCTCCGTCCACTTGCCTTTGCGTCTCGATCGGCGGCACGCCATCGGGTCGGGGCGCGCGCCTGCCGCAGCCCGTAGAGCGCCCGGCGACCGTTGCGAACAGCGCCCTTGCCGCCCATATCGCATGCTGGCAAAGGGGCGCTCTTTACCCCGCCAGAAAGGCCGATCTTTCCATGTCCCAGATGATCCGCGTCACCCTTCCCGATGGCTCTGCCCGAGAAGTCGCGCGCGGGACTACCCCGGCGCAGATTGCAGCGGATATCGGACCCGGCCTCGCGAAGGCCGCGCTCGCCGCGAAGGTCGACGGCGAGCTGCGCGACATCATGCGCCCGCTGGAGGAAGACACGAACCTCGCGCTGGTGACGAGCCGCGACGAGGCCGACGCGCTCGAACTGGTGCGCCACGACTATGCACATGTGCTGGCGGAGGCGGTGCAGAACCTGTTCCCGGGCACGCAGATCACCTTCGGGCCATCGACGAACGACGGCTTCTATTACGACTTCGCGCCGACCGCCGAACATGGTGCGTTCCGCGACGACGAGCTGCCGCTGATCGAGGAGGAGATGCGCCGGATCATCGCCGCCGACCTTCCGCTGACGCGCGAGGTTTGGGAGCGTGACAAGCTGATCGCCAAGTGGCAGGCGGAGGGCGAAACCTTCAAGGCCGAATGGGCGGACGAACTGCCCGAAGGCGAGGAACTCACCGTCTATCGCTCCGGCGACGGCTGGATGGACATGTGCCGCGGCCCGCACCTCGCATCGACGGGCAAGCTCGACCCCGCGGCGTTCAAGCTGACGCGCGTCTCGGGCGCTTATTGGCGCGGCGACCAGAAGAATGCGCAATTGAGCCGCATCTATGGCACCGGCTGGCTCAACAAGAAGCAGCTCGCCGAGCATCTCGTCCGGCTGGAGGAGGCCGCGAAGCGCGACCATCGCAAGATCGGGCGCGAGATGGATCTCTTCCACCTGCAGGAAGAGGCGCACGGCAGCGTTTTCTGGCACCCGAAGGGCTATCGCATCTACCGCGAGCTCGAGGCCTATATGCGGCGCGCGATCGACGGCGCCGGCTATCAGGAGGTCAAGACGCCGCAGGTGATGGACGCGCGCCAGTGGGAGCAGTCGGGTCACTGGGGCAAATATCGCGAGAATATGTTCGTCATCCCCGACGAGGTTCCGAATATCGAGGACGACGGCCCGCTGGTGTCCGACGACGCCGAGTGGATGGCGCTGAAGCCGATGAACTGTCCTGCGCACGTCCTGATCTTCCGCCAGGGGATCAAGTCGTACCGCGACCTGCCACTGCGCATGGCCGAAATGGGCTGCTGCCACCGCAACGAGCCGCACGGCGCGCTCCACGGCATCATGCGCGTCCGCCAGTTCACGCAGGACGACGGCCATATCTTCTGCCGCGAGGATCAGATCGTCGAGGAAGTGCGGTCGTTCTGCGAACTGCTCGACCGCGTCTACAAGCAGCTCGGGTTCGAGAAATATGCGGTCAAGCTCGCGCTGCGCCCCGAGATGCGCTTCGGCACCGACGAAATGTGGGACAAGGCCGAGCAGGAACTGCGCGAGGCGGTCGAACGCGCCGGCATGGCGAACGACGATTATGGCTGGGAAGAATTGCCGGGCGAGGGCGCCTTCTACGCGCCCAAGCTCGAATTCCACCTGACCGATGCGATCGGGCGGACGTGGCAGTGCGGGACGATCCAGTCGGACCGCGTGATGCCCGAACGCCTCGATGCCTCGTACATCGGCGAGGATGGCGAACGCCACCGCCCGGTGATGCTCCACCGCGCGATCCTCGGCACTTACGAGCGCTTCATCGGCATCCTGATCGAGCATTTCGCCGGTCGCTTCCCCACCTGGCTCGCGCCGGTGCAGGCGGTGGTCGCGACGATCGTTTCCGACGCCGACGACTATGCGAAGGATGCGGTGGCGCAACTCGAAGCCGCGGGCGTGCGCGTCGAGGCCGATCTGCGCAACGAGAAGATCAACTACAAGGTCCGCGAGCACAGCCTGCAAAAGGTTCCCTATCTGCTCGTCGTCGGCAAGCGCGAGGCCGAAGAAGGCACCGTCGCGATCCGCACGCTTGGGCAGGACGGCCAGCGCATCATGCCGCTCGCCGAGGCGGTCGCGATGCTGAAGGGTGAGGCCACCCCGCCGGACCTCAAGGATTGAGGGCGAAACCGCGGCGGCGATGGCGGCGCTGGGCCGCGCTTCTGGCATTGCTCGGCGTCGCGATCCTCGCGCGCGGCTACTGGAACTCGACCCGCGACCCCGTCGTCCGCTCGGCGGCGGTCGCGGTCGCCGACTGGCCTGCGTGGCAGGCACCGCTGCGGGTGCTGCTGCTTTCGGACACGCATGTTGCCGGGCCCGATATGCCGCCCGAACGGCTCGCGCGGATTGTCGACGGGCTCAATCGACTGAAGCCCGACCTGGTGCTGATCGCGGGCGATCTGGTCAGCGAAAAGCGCACCGCGACCCACATCTACACGCCCGCCGAAATCGTCGCCCCGCTCGGCCGGTTCAAGGCGCCCCTCGGCGTCGTCGTTGCGCCGGGCAATCACGATCACTTGTTCCGGCCCGATGCGCTGCGCGGCGCGCTCGAGAAGCAGGGGCTTCGCGTCCTCCAGAATGAGGCGGTGAAGCGCGGCCCGCTTATCGTCGGCGGGGTCGACGACGATTATACGGGCCATGACGATATCCCGAAGACGCTCGCCGCGATGGATGCGCTCGGGCCGGGCGTGCCGGTCATCGTCTCGCACAGCCCCGACATCGTTCCCGATATCCATCGCCCCGTCGCGGCGGTGTTCGCGGGGCATACGCATTGCGGGCAGATCCGCCTGCCGGTGATCGGCGCGCTGACCTATGTCTCGCGCTACGGGAGCCGTTTCGCGTGCGGCGACATGACCGACAAGGGTCAGCGGCTGTTCGTCGGTGCAGGGCTCGGGACGAGCATCTTGCCGCTCCGCTTCAACACCCCGCCCGATGTGTGGCTGGTGACGATCGGGCCGAAGGGCGCCACGCGGTGAACGGAATTCTCCACCTCGTCGGCCTCGCGCCACTGACCTTCGCGGGTGCGGCGGCGATGACTTTCGGCGCGGCGTTCGTGCGCGGCCTCACCGGTTTCGGCATGGCGATCATCCTCGTCCCCCTGCTCGGCATGCTGATGCCGCCGGGGCAGGCGGTGGTGCTCGGGATCATCCTGCAACTGCTGATCGGGCCCGTCGGATTTCGCCGCATCGCCGACAACGCCGACCGCCGCACTGCGGTGCCGATCGCGCTGCTCGCGATGCTGGCGACCCCGCTCGGGATGCTCGCGCTCAAGGCCGCCACCCCCGACGTCGCGCGGCTGCTGATCGCGATTATCGCGATCGGCGCGTTCCTGCTGATCCTCATGCCGCAGCATCCCGACGGGCATAAGCCGGGCCGGGGCGCAATCGGCGCCACCGGCGTCGCGTCGGGCATCCTGACCGGTTTCGCCGCGATGCCGGGACCGCCGGTCGTGCCCTTCTATCTCCGCCAGCGTATCGCGCCCGCGACCGCGCGCGCGTCGATGATGCTTGTCTTCTTCGCGACCGCGATCGCGGGAACCGGCGCATCGCTGTGGCTGGGTCTCGCGACGGGCAAGCTCTTTACCCTTGCGCTGCTGCTCTTCATTCCGATGGTGCTGGGCGACCAGGTCGGCACCCGCCTCTTTGGCCGCGTACCGGTGCCGGTCTGGCGCAGCATCGTCGCGGTCGTCCTTGGCGCCGCCGGCATCTCCGCGCTCGTCCGTCTGCTGAACTAGAGGCTGCGCAGCGCCTGCGCGGGCTTCACCGAAAGCAATGGCCAGCTTCCCGCAATCCCGATCACGAACGACAGCCCGGCGCCGCCGACCAGCGTCAGCCCGACGATCAGCGGATCGGGCGCGAAGCGGAAGTCGAAGAGCTGCGTCACGACATACCACGCACCCGCGAGGCCGAGGCCGAGCGCCAGCAGCGCAAGAATGCCGGCCAGCACGGCATATTCCATAGCCTGCGCGCCCAATATCTGGCCGCGCGTCGCACCGAGCAGCTTCAGGATCACGCTGTCGTACACGCGCCGCTCGCGGCTCGCCGCAATCGCGCCGATCAGCACCGCGATGCCGGCGAGGATCGCGATGCTCGCCGCCGCGGCGATCGCCTGGCTCATCTGGGTGAGCAGGGTCGTCACCTGCGACACGACATCGCGCACCTGAATGAGCGACGCCGATGGAAAGGCCCGCGGAATGCTGCGCGCCAGCTCGACCTCGGCCTTCGGCGGAACCGCGACCGTCGCGACCATATTATGCGGCGCGGCGTCGAACGTGCCTGGCGAGAAGACGAGCACATAATTGAGCCCGAAATTGTCCCACTCGACGGTGCGGAACGATGCGACCTTCGCCTGCACCTCGACCCCCAGCACATTGACCGACAGCGTGTCGCCGAGTTTGAGCCCGAGCGACGCCGCGACCTCCTGCTCGACGCTGACCAGCGGCGGCCCCTTGTAATCGGCCGCCCACCATGTGCCGCCGACCAGCTCGCTGCCGTTCGGCAGGACGGGGCTGTACGTCAGCCCGCGGTCGCCGCGCAGCACCCATGCGCCCTCGGGCAGCTCGGCGAGTTCGTCGACGCGCTGGCCCTTATACTCGGTAACGCTGCCGCGCAGCGCCGGGATCATGTTGACCTGCGCATCGGGCGCGGCATCGACAATCATCGAGCGGAATTTCGGTGCATCGCCCCGCGGAATGTCGAGCACGAAAAAGCTCGGCGCGCGTTGCGGGACAGTGCGCGCGATTTCGGCAGTGATGCTCGTCTGGATCGCGGCGAGGGTTACGAACAGTGTCAGGCCCAGCCCCAACGCGACGACGAGCGCTCCGGTCGCGGCGCCGGGCCGGTGCAGGTTCGCGACCGCAAGCCGCAGCAACGGCCGCTTCGGCCGCGGCACCCGGCTCGCCGTCCGCCGGACCAGCCAGCCGAGCCCGACGAGGATCAGCAGCAAGCCGATCGCCGCGCCGATGAAGGACAGCGCGAACAGGGGCTCGCGTGCGGTCCCGACCGCCAAGGTGATGATCGCCGCCAGTGCCGCGCCGACCGAAACGACCGTTCGCCGGTCGATCCGCGCTGCGCCGTCGACCGTCGCGCGGTAGAGGCCTGCCGCGGGCACATGCCGCGTCGCCGCAAGCGGCGGCAGGGCAAAGGCGATCGCGATCAGCAGGCCATAGGCGGCGCTCACGATCAACGGCAGCGGATAGAGCGCAAAGCCCGGCCGCACCGGCAGCACATCGCCCGCGACGGCGCCGATGATGCTCGGCATCAGCGCGCCGACGACCAGTCCCGCGATGATCGAAGCCGCGGCGACGGCGAGAATTTGCAGGCCGTAAATGCGCAGCACCACCGCGCTGTCGGCGCCCAGCACCTTCAGCGTCGCCAATCCGGGGCGCTTGCCCGCGAGATAGCTCGCGACGCCGTTGCCGACGCCGATCCCGGCGATCACCAGCGCTGCCAGCCCGACGAGCGACAGGAACTGCCCCATCCGTTCGATGAAGCGCCGCGTTCCGGGCGCGCCGTTGCTGCTGTCGGTGATGTCCCAGCCCGCATCGGGGAAGCGCGCGCTCAGCGCCTTGCCGGCCGCCTCGGGGTTGGCGCCATCGGGCAGGCGCACGCGATATTTGCTTTCGTAGAGGCTCCCCGGCTGGATCAGCTGCGTCGCGGGCAAGTCGCCGAGCCCGATGATCGCCACCGGCCCCAGCGTGAAGCCTTCGCCCAGCCGGTCGGGCTCCTCGGCGATGATGCCATCGATTTTGAAGCACTTCTCGCCGAACTTCACCGCGCCGCCGACCTTCAGGCCGAGCCGTGAGGCGAGGTCTTTACCGATCCAGATCGCTCCGGGGGGCGGCGGGCCCCGGCGCGCGCCACTCTGCAGCCGCATCGTGCCGTAAAGCGGATAGGCGCCGTCGACGCCCTTCAACTCGGACAGCAGGGCATCGCCGCCGGGAGCGTTCGCCATCGCGCGCAGTCGCACAGTGGCCGAGGGCGCCCCGATGCTGCGGAAGCCCGCCATTTCCTCGGCGCTCGCCTCGCGCTGCGGCAGGCTGAATTCGATGTCGCCGCCAAGGATCGTTTGCCCGCGCCGTTCGAGCTCGGAGGTGATCCCGCTCGTCAGACTGCCGATCGCGGCGAGCGTCGCAACGCCCAGGAACAGGCACACCGCGAGCAAACGAAGCCCGCGGATGCGCGTCGCGAGGTCGCGCCGTGCGATCCGCCAGAGGGTCGCGAGCGGCAGCACGCTCAGGCGGTCCGCTCTTCGATACGCCCGTCGTGCATCACGACCACGCGGTCGCAATGTTCGGCAAGGTCGGGGTCGTGCGTGATGATCAGCAGCGTAGCGCCCAACGCCGCGCGGCGTGCGAAGATCAGTTCGATGATCGACTGGCCGGTCGCGGTGTCGAGGTTACCCGTCGGTTCGTCGGCAAAGATGATCGCCGGGCTGCTCGCCATTGCGCGTGCGATCGCCACGCGCTGCTGCTCGCCGCCCGAAAGCTGCGCCGGATAATGGGTCAGGCGATGGCCAAGCCCGACCGCTTCAAGCTCTGCCTGCGCCTTGCCGAACGGATCGTCGATTCCCGCCAGTTCCAGCGGCACCGCGACATTTTCGAGCGCGGTCATCGTCGGCAGCAGGTGGAACGCTTGCAGCACGATGCCGATCCGCCCGCGCCGCGCCCTGGCGAGATCGTCCTCGTCCATCGCACCGAAGTCGAGCCCGGCGACGCGGATCGTTCCGCCGCTCGCGCGTTCGAGCCCCGCCAGCACCGCCATCAGCGAGCTTTTGCCCGATCCCGAGGGCCCTAGCAGCGCAACCGAGTTGCCCGCCTCGACCTCCAGGTCAACCCCGCGCAAAATTTCGACCGGGGCCTTGTCGCTCCCCAAAGTCAGCGTCACATTATGGGCGGCGATCGCCAAGCGAGGCGATGGTCGTTCGGTGTCGGACAAGAAGGAACCCTTTGGAATGAAAACCGCCGAATGGCGCTCCGCCTTGATATATGGTTGCGTTATTGCGCTTTGCCAACCGCTTGCCGCGTGCGGCTCGGCGGATGCGCCGGCGGCATCGACGAACGGCAAGGGCGATACGACGGCGGTCGCGGCTATACCGGCGAACGCGCCGCTTGTGATCGCGTTCGGCGACAGCCTCTACGCCGGTTACCAGCTGGGTCCGAAGGAGGGCCTCGCGCCGCAGCTTCAGGCCGCGCTCGCCGAGGATGGCGTGGTCGCACGCGTCCAGAATGCTGGGGTCTCGGGCGACACCACAGCGGCGGGACGCCAGCGGCTGACCTATGTGCTCGACAATGCGAAGACGAAGCCTGCGCTCGTTCTGCTCGGGCTCGGCGGCAATGACATGCTGCGGGGGATCGACGCGGCGCAAACGCGGACCAACCTCGACGCGATGCTTGCCGAACTTAAAAAGCGGAATATCCCGGTGGTGCTGACCGGCATGGTCGCCGCGCCGAACCTTGGCGCCGATTATGCGAAGAAATTCAATCCGATCTATCCCGAACTTGCGGCGAAATATGGCGCGAGCCTTTACCCGTTCATCCTCGACAATGTCGTGGGAAACAAGGATCTGATGCTCGCCGACAATATCCACCCCAATGCGAAAGGGGTGAAAATTGTCGTCGAAGGGCTGGCGCCGCTCGTCGAGGATGCGCTGCCCGACGCGAAATAGTTGATCCTCCCTGTGCCGCAGGCATGGGGAGGGGGACCATCCGAAGGATGGTGGAGGGGCAGCAACGCGGCGCTATCGCCCCTCCGTCAGCGCTTCGCCAAGGGCGAAGTTTATCCTGAGCGCCTGCAACGCAGTCGAAGGGCGCCGCCACCTCCCCATCGCTGCGCGACAGGGAGGATGATCACCCTAGTAACTTCTCCGCCCGCGCGCGCCAGCTCGTCGCGAGCGCATCCATCGCGGCCAGCGCCCGCAACGCTTCGGGCTCGCGCTTTCCCGCGCCGCCGATCAGTAGGTGGAACACGCGCTCGACGCTCCAGTCGGGCAGCGGCCGCTCGACCAACGCCAGCGTGTCGCCCGTCGCGACCGTGCCTTCCTCGATCACGCGATAATACCAGCCGCTCCGCCGCGTCGTGACGACCGTCGCCGGAACCGTCGCGATCCCGAAACGGTGCCCCAGTTTCCAGCACGGCTGGCGTCCCTGGCTGATCTCGACGAGCGCGCTGCCCATCCGGTAGCGGTCGCCGATGCAGGCTTCGTTCTCGATCAGCCCCTCGGTCGAGATATTCTCGCCGAATGCCCCCGGCGCGCCGAGCAGCACATGATCGCCCAGTTGCTCCGCCCACCAGTCATAATGATCGCGCGGATAATGGTGGATCGCCTTGTCGACGCCGCCATGCACCGTCAGGTCGGCCTGTTCGTCGCCGTCGATGCCGAGCAGGCCGACGCGCAGCGCGCCATCCACCGGCGTCTTGGCGATCGCACTCGCCTCTTCGCCGCGAAAAGAGCGCGCCTTGCCGGTCAGGACCGCGTCGATCGCATAGCTCATGCCGCGGCCCCCCTTGGCCCGAACAGGATGATCGCCGCTCCGCCCAGGCAGATCGATGCCCCGATCACATCCCACCGGTCGGGCCGCGCGCCCTCGATCGCCCACAGCCACAGCAGCGCCGCGACGATATAGACCCCGCCATAGGCGGCGTAAGTGCGCCCGGCATGGTCGGCGTCAACGAGCGTGAGCAGGTAGGCGAACAGCGCCAGCGACGCCATTCCGGGCGCCAGCCACCAGACGGACTTGTCAAGCCGCAGCCACGCCCAGAAGGCGAAACATCCGGCAATCTCGGCCAGCGCGGCGGCGATATAGGCGAAGGCGGTCATCGGCTCACCGTGGCGCGGGGGGCGCGGAAAGGGAAGGGGGTTTGACGAAGTTGGTGGAGCGCGACTTGGGGTGGAGAGCGGACGTCTCTCTGTGATCCCCGGCGAAAGCCGGGGCCCAGCGAATTCTCACACAAGACTGGCTTTTTGCCGCTCTGGGCCCCGGCTTTCGCCGGGGATCACGATATCCACCTCCGATCGCTATCCGCACCAGCAAAAGAAAAGGGGCGACCCGCAGGCCGCCCCTTCCTTGCGATATCGCTGTTCCGAAGGATCAGAACGCGAGGCCGAGGCCCACCGCAACGCTGTCGAAGTCGCCGAAGTTGCCGATGAACTGGTGGCGATATTCGGCCTTGGCGTACAGGTTCTGGCCCAGCTTGTGCTGGTAGCCCGCGCCGACATACGGGTCGTCGATGTCGCTGAAGGTGTAACCGCCGGTGACATAAGCCTTGCCAGCGGTGCCGACCTTCGCGCCAAGACGGCCGCCGGCCGAGAACTGCACGTCGAAGCCGTCCTTCAGGACCTTGTCGCCCGCGACTTCGGCACCGAGGAAAGCCTTGTCGCCAAGGTCGATGTCGTAGCCGGCGGCGGCACCGATGGTGGCGTCGTCGAGGCCGTTGCCGCTGATGTACCCGCCGCGTACTTCGACGCGGGCTTCGCCGCCGTCGGCAGCGAGAGCGGGGGTGGCAACGACGGCCGAGAGGAGAGCGGCAGCAACTGCGAACTTCTTCATTTTCTTTTCCTTTACGCTAATCAGGACCACGCCCTTTGGGTCGCGGCCCGGGCCCTAGATGGCCCTCGCGCCTGTCGCTGCAATGAACGTATCGTTCAGATTATGACAATTTTCTTACCTGTGTTGATTTTGCAACACACGTTCGTATGATTGCCCAAGCCTTGACTCGCCGTGCGAAGTGGCAGTTAATCCGTACCCGAGCGGGTCAGTCCCGCGGGGGAAGGCGATGGCGGAAAGGGATCTGCTTTACATCCTTGTCGATGATCGTCGCGGCCTCGATGAAGAGGGGCGCGATCGTCTTGCGCGCTCGCTGATCGCCGAACTCAACGAGCATGAGCCCGGCGCTGCGAGTCTCGGCACGGCCGAAGCACCGCCGGGGTCGAAGGCCGGCGAGTGGGCGATGACGGCCGAGGTTGCGATCAGCCTGGGCGCGCTCGCGTCGTCCTGGGCGGTCCCGGCGATCGAACGCTGGCTCGACCGGCAGGACGCCGAAACGACGCTGACGCTGAAGGGCAAGAATGCCGAGGGCAAATATTTCGAGGTCAGCGTCGCGGGCGAAGCGCCGGCGGACGTGCTCGAAAAGCTCAACAACTTCATGCCGCGAGCGAAATAGGCGCGCCCCGTGAAGCGCGCGCTGATCCTTGCGACCGGCACCTATGCCGACAGCCGGATCACCGCCCTGAAATCGCCCGTTCCCGATGCCGAGCGGCTACGTCTGCTGCTGATCCGCGACGATATCGGGCCTTATGAGGTCACGATGTTGTCCGATGCCGGGCTGATGGCGCAGCGCGTCGCGATCGAGCGCTATTTCCAGTCGGCGGGCCCCGACGACACGCTGCTGCTCTTCGTCTCGGGGCATGGCGACAAGGACGCCGACGGCGACCTTTATTTCCTCGCACAGGATACCGATCGCGACCTGCTTTCCTCGACCGCGATCGGTGCGCATTTCGTGTCGAAGCAGGCGGCGCGCAGCCGCGCGAAGCAGAAGGTGCTGCTGATCGACACTTGCTACAGCGGCGCCTTTGCCAAGGGGCATGTCTTCAAATCGGGATCGGCGGCGATTACCGCTGAGGATTTCGGCGAGAATGGCGGACGCGGCACCGCGATCATCACTGCGGCGTCGAGCACCCAGCTCGCGAGCGAAGCGGCCGCCGAGGGGCGGATGCAGTCGCGCTTCACGCGCCATCTGATCGAGGGGATCGAGACCGGGGCGGCCGACGTCAACGGCACCGGCAACATCACGCTCGATGAACTGTTCGACTATGTCCGCACCGCGCTCCACCGCGAAGGGCCGGGGCAGGAGCCCAAGCGCCTCAACGCGATCGACGGCGACATGGTCATCGCGCGCAACCCGGTCCCGCGCGTGATCCCGCTCGCACCTGCGCTGACCAAGCGCATCGCCAGCCGCAATTGGGAAACGCGCGCCGCGGCCTGCATCCCGCTCGCCGAGATCGTGCGAAACGGTGACCGGCAGCGCGGTCCGGCGCTCGCGGCGCTCCAGTCGCTTGGCGAGGACCCCGATGATCGCGTCAAACGCCGCGCGCAGGTCGAACTGACGGCGCTCGCCGAGCAGGACAGGAAAAAAATGTCCCTCTTCGGCGACCTGCCGAAGCCCGATCCGACCCCCAAGCCCGACCCCATCCCGGATCCGAAGCCCGATCCCGGCCCGACCTTCGACACCGCGACAAAGATTTTCATCGGCGTGTTCGCGGCGATGGTGATCGCGCTGCTCGTCATGAGCCTGCGCCCCGACAAGGACGGCGAGGGGGCCGATGGCACCGACATCACCGGCACGAGTACCAGCAGCACCAGTTCGTCTTCCGGCGGCACGGACACCGCGACGCCGCCTCCGGTCTTCGGCACGGGCGGAGAGGAATTCGCCAACTATATTGCCGCCAGCACGACCTATCCCATGCTGGTCGCCGCCTGTGACAAGGATTTCACATACGCGGCGGCCGCGTCCTGCTTCGAACTCGGCAAGGCTTTCGAGAATGGCGAGGGCGAGACGCAGGACTTCGCGATCGCGACGAGCCTTTACGAAAAGGCTTGCTATCGCGGCCATGCCGAGGCCTGCGCCTACGCCAGTTTCCGCATCAGGCCCGACAAGCCCGACCGCTCCTACCTGCTTGCCGACGCGGCGTGCAAACAGGACAATGCGCGCGGCTGCGGCTATCTCGGCTATAATTACGAAAATGGCGTCGGCGCGACGACCAATCTCTATTCGGCGCGCGACTATTACAATCTCGGCTGCGCCAAGGGCTATTCGACCGCTTGCGGCGAACGCGACCGCCTCAACACCGCGATGGGCGTGACGACGCCTTAGCCGAGCGCCGCCTGCTTTTCCTCGGCGATGCGGTCGAGTTCGGCGCGGCTCGGCTTGGTCGCGGCGCTCTTCAGCTGTCCGCACGCCGCCATGATGTCGCGCCCGCGCGGGGTGCGGATCGGCGCCGAAATACCGGCCTCGAAGATGAGGTTGCTGAATTTGCGCACCCGTTCGGGCGTCGAACATTCGTAGGGCGCGCCGGGCCAGGGGTTGAAGGGGATCAGGTTCACCTTCGCCGGCAGCTTGTACTGCTTGATCAGCCGGACGAGCTCGCGCGCATCCTCGTCGCTGTCATTCTTGTCCTTCAGCATCACATATTCGAAGGTGATGCGCCGTGCATTGTTCGCCCCCGGATAGTCGGCGCATGCCTGCAGCAACTCCTCGATGCCGTATTTGCGGTTGAGCGGCACGATCTCGTCGCGGATTTCCTTGTTCACCGCGTGGAGCGAGACCGCCAGATTGACCCCGATCTCTTCGCCCGCGCGCGCCATCATCGGCACCACGCCGCTCGTCGACAGCGTGATGCGCCGCTTCGACAGCGCGAGCCCGTCTCCGTCCATCACGATCTTGAGTGCGCCCTTGACCTCGTCGAAATTATAGAGCGGTTCGCCCATGCCCATCATCACGATGTTGGTGAGCATGCGCCCGTCGGACGTGTAATGGCCGGCGTCGTCATCCTCGTCGTCGGTATCGGGCGCCGACGCCATCGTCCCCTTCGGCCATTCGCCGAGCGCGTCGCGCGCCAGCAGCACCTGCCCCACGATCTCGCCCGCGGCGAGGTTGCGGACAAGGCGCATCGTCCCCGTGTGGCAGAAACGGCAGTTCAATGTGCATCCCACCTGGCTCGACACGCAGAGCGTTCCCCGATCGGCATCGGGAATGAACACCATTTCATATTCCTGCCCGTCGGCGGCGGCGAGCAGCCATTTGCGCGTCCCGTCGTTCGACACCTGCGCCTCGCGCACCGTCGGGCGGCCGATGATATAACGGTCGGTCAGCCAGGGGCGCATCGATTTCGCGATGTCGGTCATCGCCTCGAAATCGGTGACGCCGCGGTGATAGATCCAGTGCCAGATCTGCTTGGCGCGCAGCTTCGCGCCCTTCGCGTCGAGCCCCGCCTCGACCAGCTCGGCCCGGATCGCGTCGCGGGTCAGCCCGACAAGGTCGATACGGTTGCCGCCGCGCAAGGGAACGGTGCCCGTCGTGACGGGATCGATATGGCCGGGAATCTGCATGATGCGCGGCCATATAGTGGGGGAGGCCCAAAAGCGCAATTGTGCGCGATTCGTCCCCTCCCGTAAGCGGGAGGGGCAGCGAGGCTTGCGAGCTTGCTCGCTAGTCGCAGCGGGGTGGGCCGTCAGACGTTGCTGCCCACCCCCGACCCCTCCCGCAAGCGGGAGGGGAGCCACACTACAGCGACTTCAGCATCGCCAGCACCTGCGGCACACTGCCATTGGCCTCGGCATTGCGCAGCGGCAAAACATTCTGCACCAGAATTTCTTCCGGCGTCGGCTCCTGCGCAAACAGCGCCATCACCTCGTCGGCAAAGGCGTCCAGCGGCATATAGCCTTCGCGCGTCGACTGGCCGGGGGTCAGGTCGGTGCGCACCGCGGGCGGCGCCAGCTCGATCAGTTCGACCTTGCCCTCGAGCTGGACGCGCAGCGCCTGGGTATAGCTGTGCAGCGCCGCCTTGGTCGCCGAATAGGTCGGCGCCTTGGGGAAGGGGACGAAGGCGAGACCCGAGGTGACGTTGACGATCGCACTGTCCGCCTGCGCCGCCAGATGGCCGACGAGCGCATCGATCAACCGGATCGGGCCGAGCAGGTTGGTGACGACGGTATCCTCGGCGGCCGAAAGGTCGCGCGTTGCGGTCGCATCCTCATAGCCCATGATGCCGGCATTGTTGACGAGGACGTTGAGTGCCGGGAATTTCGCCACGATGTCGGCCGCGAAGGCCAGAATCGCACCGGGGTCGGTGACGTCGAGCTGCGCCGCGTGCATGTTCGCGCGTCCCGCGACGGCGCTTTCGAGCTTCGCTGCGTTGCGCCCGGTTATGATCACGGTGTTGCCCGCATCGTGCCAGCGCTGCGCGAGCGCGAGTCCGATGCCCGAGCCGCCGCCGCTGACGAGAATGGTGTTTCCGCTGGTCTTCATGGTTTCTCTCCTGAGGGGGTGGTGAGAAGGCCTAGATATCCCTATACTCTCCAAAAGAAAGAAGGCACCCGAAAGTGCCATAGTTACCGAAAAGAGAGATTTGGATTTTCTGCCATGCCCACCCAGGAAAAAATCGTCCACGATCCGAATGCGCCGGTCGATCCGCGCGTCGAAATGCTCGTCAGCGACCTGATCGGCCGAGTCGCCGACAAATGGACCCTGCTCGTTCTCGAGGAACTGGAGGACAATGGGGTGCTGCGCTTCACCGAACTGGCGCGAATGGTTCCCGGGATCAGCCAGAAGATGCTGACGCAGACGCTCCGCGCAATGGAACGCGACGGTCTGGTCGAACGGACCGTTCATCCGGTGATCCCGCCGAAGGTCGAATATCGCCTGACCGATCTCGGACACAGTCTTGGCGAGGCCTTTTGCGGCGTCTGGCACTGGGCGGGCGACAATCTCGACCGCGTCGAGGCGGCGCGCAAGGCGTTCGACGGCCGCGGCTGACGAACGAAAATCGGGGCCGCGATCCGGGTGGGATCGCCGCCCCGAAAGGTGTCGGCGGAGTGCCTGCCGATAGGGTCTGAATTCAGTTGCGGATCGAAGCGACGCGCAGCGGTTCGCCCTGCGAAGCGCCGGCGATCGCGAGGTCGGCCTTTGCCGAGGCGACCTGCATCGTGTCGCGGCGGCACTGGCGGATGTCGTTCTTGCCGACGACGTCGGCGTCCGACGCCGTGCCGCACACCGCGACCACGGCGCGCCACACACGGTGCTGCAGCGTCTTCGCGCCGGCAGCGGTGTTGAGGTCGAGGTCGCTGTGCTGAACGACTACCGTCTGGGTCACGGGTTCGGCGAAAGCGGGCTGGACCAGCGAGGTTGCGGCCAACGCGGCGAGGATCAGAGTCTTTGTCATTTTGCATCTCCATCGGCCGGCTGAAGGAGGGGAGGAAGCCGGTGGAGAACCAGATAATCCATCGCCGCGCGCAATTGGAGCAACGATGTTGCGCGACCATTCTGCATAATTGCAGAATGAGGAGCGGGCGATTATGTCGCAAAAGGCATCATGTACGATTGGAACGACCTGAAGGCCTTTCTGGCCGTGGCGGAGACCGGCAGCACCTTGTCCGCCGCGCAGACGCTGCGCGTCAGCCAGACCACCGTCGCGCGGCGCATCGCGGCGCTGGAGGAAGCGACCGGCCTCAACCTCTTCGAGCGGCGGCAGGCGGGCTATGCGCTGACCCCGGTGGGCGAGGCGATGCTCGCGAGCGCGATCGCGGTGCGCGACGCCGCCGACCGCTTCGGCGAAGCCGCCGGCGCGAAGTCACGCGATGCCGGCGGGACGGTCAGCGTATCGACGATGGAAATCTTCGCCGTGACCGTGCTTCCGCCGATCCTGCGCGACCTCCGCGCCGCGCACCCCGGCATCCACATCCATCTCGACACTTCCGACGAGCCGCGCGACCTCGCCGCGGGCGCCGCCGACATCGCGATCCGCAGCAGCAAGCAGCCGAGCGGGGCGGGGCTCGTCGGGCGCCGCATCGCCGACAATCCGTGGACCGTCTATTGCAGTCGCGACTATGCCGACCTCCACGGTATCCCGCACAGCCGCGAACAGCTTGCGACCCATCCCTTCATCGGCGGCGGCGGCTATGTCTGGGAGCCCTATCAGGCCTGGCTCAAGCAATACCGGCTCGAGGAGTCGGTCGTGATGCAATATGACAGCGCATCGGGCCTGCTCGCCGGGGTACGCTCGGGGATGGGGCTGACCATCCTGCCCGCCTTCCTCGCCGACCGCGAGCCCGACCTCATCCGCTGCATCCCGCCCAAGCGCGAGGACACCACCGGCCTGTGGCTCCTGACGCACGAGCGCCTGCGCCATGTACCCCGCGTGCGGCTGGTGCTGGACTTCCTCGCGGCGGAACTGACGAAGCTGGGGCGAACCTAGGCTTCCAACGTCCGTTCCACCGCCGCCTCGACATGGAGCGCGAGCGTATCGAACAGCGGCACCGCGCTGTCCTCCGGTCCGACCAGCAGCATGATCTCGGTGCAGCCGAGGATGATCGCCTCGGCGCCGCGGTCGACGAGCGCGGCGATGACTTGCCGATACGCGCCGCGCGATTCCTCGCGGATCACGCCCTGCACAAGCTCGTCGTAGATGATCCGGTGGACCGCCGCGCGGCCGGCTTCGTCGGGGACGATCACGTCGAGCCCGGCCTTCGCCATCCGCCCCCTGTAGAAATCCTGCTCCATGGTGAAAGTCGTACCGAGCAGGCCGACGCGCCGCAGCCCCGCCGCCTTGATAGCGGCAGTTACCGGGTCGGCAATGTGGATCAGCGGAAGGGCCGATGCGGCCTCGATTTCGCCCGCGCAGCGGTGCATCGTGTTCGAACAGATCAGCAGCAGATCGGCGCCGCTGCGTTCCAGAGCGGCGGCGGCTTCGACCATCGCGCGGTCGAGCGCCGGCCAGTCGCCTTCCGCTTGCAGGGCGGCAATCGGTGCGAAGTCGAGCGAGTGCAGGACGATGTTCGCGGCGTGCAGCCCGCCGAGGCGGTCGCGGACGGCCCGATTGAGCAGGCGATAATATTCGGCCGAGCTTTCCCAGCTCAGACCGCCGATCAGGCCGATGGTTTTCATGGCGCAAATCCTGCAGAGAAATCGCTGTCCTACATTATCGGACGGGCATAGCGTTTCGACCGATGCGACGCCATGCAACATTCCCGATCCCGTTCGCGTGCGAAACCGCGCGCCGCATGCGATTCCGAGTAAGGTTGCGCAGTTTTCCGGGGTTTTCCGGAAAGCCGATCCCGGGCGAAGGCCGGGCCCCATACTCCCGCATCTTGCCCTTGCGTCTCGGCGCCCGGATTTTGCCGGGGATCGCTATGGCGGCATTCGAAAGAGGTGAATCGCGAGTGAAGTTGCGCAGGAATCCGCGATTTTTCGAAATGCCTTCACCGGATGCTGGCGCACCCCAGCGCCGCCGCATCGATCGCGGTCGCGGCACCGCGCAGGCGATAGGTATCGGCGATCGCGCGGCCGGTGGCGGTGCTGCTGGCGACGCTCATGCTCGGTGCCGATCGCATCGCCGCGATGATCGCCGCGTCCATGCGCGCGTCGCTCGCCCAGCCGTGTGGGCCGTTGCCGGTCAGGATGAAGCGGCGGCTTCCGACGCTCAGGCGCAGTTCGCGTCCCGGCGCGCGCTCTTTCGACAGGCGAACATAGAATTGCCCCCTTATGCGCGACTTCGGCCAATATCCGACGCTGGCATAGGGTTTGATCTCGGGGCGTCCGATCGTCGCCGATGGCGCCGCGATCGCGTAGCAGCGCGGGATTGCGGACTCGCGAAACGCGCCCCAGCCCTCGAAAATTCCCAAAGCGGTACGCGGCGCGGCGAAGGCCATCGCCGGAACCGCCGACGCGATCAGGAAAAGGAAGGCTGTCCGCCGCATTGCGCCCCGTTTGCCCGAATGGAAATGCTTTGCAAGCATGGCTTGCGCGGCGCGACGCGTTCGTTAAGGAAGGTGGACATTTTCGGGGGACGGGATTCGGGGCGAATGGCCCGCTCCGCCGGACTCTCTCAGGGACTTTCCCCTTATCGTTACAGGGATGGCGAATTAGAATGAAAGCGACGATCGAACGCGCAGTGCTTCTGAAAAGCCTTGGCCACGTCCAGTCCGTGGTCGAACGGCGGAACACGATTCCGATCCTCTCCAACGTGCTGATCGAGGCCGACAGCACCGGCCAATTGAAACTGATGGCGACCGATCTCGACCTGCAGGTCGTCGAAACCATCGCGGCAAAGGTCGAAACGCCGGGCACGACCACCGTGTCGGCGCACACGCTCTTCGAAATCGCGCGCAAGCTGCCCGAGGGCGCGGAGGTCAGCCTCGCCGCCGCCGAAGGCAAGATGCAGGTCAAGGCCGGCCGCTCGAACTTCAACCTGCCGACCTTGCCGCGCGACGACTTCCCGGTGATCGCCGAGGGTGATCTGCCGACCAGTTTCGAGCTGCCCGTCGCCGAGCTCATCCAGATTATCGACAAGACGCGCTTCGCGATCTCGACCGAGGAAACGCGCTATTACCTCAACGGCATCTTCTTCCACGTCGCCGAGGATGCGACGGGACCGGTGTTGAAGGCTGCGGCGACCGACGGCCACCGCCTCGCGCGCTACACGGTGACGCGCCCCGATGGCGCTGCGGCGATGCCCGACGTCATCGTGCCGCGCAAATGCGTCGGCGAAATCCGCAAGCTGCTCGACGAAGCCGAGGGCAATGTCGAGATCAGCCTGTCGGCGTCGAAGATCCGTTTCCAGCTCGGCAACGCCGTCCTCACCTCGAAGCTGATCGACGGGACTTTCCCCGACTACAGCCGCGTGATCCCGACCGCGAACGACAAGCTTTTGAAGGTCGATCCGAAGAGCCTGTTCCAGGGCGTCGACCGCGTCTCGACGATCGCCAGCGAAAAGACCCGCGCGGTCAAGGTCGGGCTCGACAAGGATCGCATCACCCTTTCGGTGACCAGCCCCGAGAACGGCACCGCCGCCGAAGAACTGGCTGCAGGCTACGATAGCGATCCGATGGAGATCGGCTTCAACGCCCGCTATCTCAGTGACATCCTGGGGCAGGTCGACGGCGACAGCGTCGAACTCCACCTCGCCGACGCCAACGCCCCGACGCTGATCCGCGAGAGCGAGAAGAGCCCGGCGCTTTACGTGTTGATGCCGATGCGCGTCTGACGCCCGCCGCTAAACCGATACCAGAAGAGGCCCCGCGATCGCGGGGCCTTTTTTATCCCGCCTTCGACACCCGCCAGATCGTATTGCCGGTATCGTCGGCGACGAGGGCGCTGCCGTCCTTCGCGACCTTGACGTCGGCCGGCCGGCCGCGCGTCGTCTTGCCGTCCTTGGCAAGGAACTGGTCGAGGAAGGTGACGGGCAGGGCGTCCACCGGCTTGCCATTGGCACCGAACTTGACGAACACGACGTCGTACCCGGCGACGGGCTCGCGGTTCCACGACCCGTGCAGCGCGATCAGCGCGCCATTCGCCCAGCGCTCGCCAAGGTCGAGCTTGTCGGTGAAGGTGAAGCCGAGCGGCGCGACATGCGCGCCGAGCCCATATTCGGGGCGCTTCACATATTGGCGGCGATCCTCGGCTTCGGGCGGCACCCGCGGATCGATGAAGCCGCCCCAATAATACCAGGGCCAGCCGTAAAAATCGCCCTCGGTTACGTCGGTCAGATAGTCGGGAACAAGGTCGCTACCCAGCATGTCGCGCTCGTTGACCACCGTCCACAGCCGTTCGCTGCCGGGGTAGAAGGCGAGGCCAACCGGGTTGCGGATACCCGCCGCGAAGGTCCGCATATATTTATTCTCGGGCCGCACCTCGAGCACGCTCGCGCGTCGCACCTCGTTGCCCATGCCCTTCTCGCCGATGTTCGAATCGGCACCGACGCCGACGTAAAGCCAACCGTTGGGCGCGGCGACGAGGCTCTTGGTCCAGTGGCGGTTGGTGCCCTTTGCGGGCAGGTCGACGAGCTTCACCGGCTTGCCGCTCATTTTCGTCTCGCCCTCGACATAAGGGAAAGCGAGGATCGCGTCGGTGTTGGCGACGTAGAGCGTCTTGCCCACCAGCGCCATGCCATAGGGCGAGTTGAGGCCGGTGATGTAGGCGGCCTTGACCTCGGCCTTGCCGTCGCCATCGGCGTCGCGGAGCAGGGTAATGCGGTTCGCCGACGCGCCGCCGGCGCCCGCCTTGCTCATCATCGACTTCATGATCTTGCCCTCGATCCCGCCGTCCTTGCGCGGCGGGCTCTCGGCCTCGGCGACGAGGACGTCGCCGTTCGGGAGCACGAGCATCGAGCGCGGATGGTCGAGTCCTTCCGCAAAGCGCTCGACCTTCAGGCCTTGCGCCGCGCGCGGCGCCTGACCCGCGGGCCAGCTCGTCGCCTCGGGCACGTTCATCGTCGGGATGGTCTGCGCATTCTGCGACGCCATCACGGGCACGCGGCCGCTGAGCTCTGCGGTCGAGAAGCGCGCCACGTCGGGGCGTGAAAGCACGTATAATATGATCCCGCCGACGACGATCAGGACGGCGAGGGCAATGGCGGCATATTTCAGGATTTTGCGCATGCGATCAGTCTTACACGGCGACGGGACGACGGCAAAGGGGCGATTGGCACCACCCGATGGTTAACCCGAGCGTCGCCGGCATTAACCTTACCCCGGCGTTCATTACGGTTGAGAACGGCGCGGTGACACGGTCGGTCTAGAGCCGAGACCGGAACACAGGGCCGGGAACGACATGCATCTGCCATCACCCTATCTCGCCGATCGCGGCGCCGTCGAGGATGCGAACGCGATGATCCGCGAGCATGGAGAGGAAGCCGGTTTCGCTGCCGCCGCGCGCGCCGAGCAATATCGCGTGCTTGGCAATCACGTCCATTTCGCGCGCTGGCGCCAGATCGAACGGCTGATCACCTATCTGTCGATCGACATCGCGCTCGACACCGTTCACTGAGGCCTAGAGCCGCAAGCCCGCCGTTTCCGGCAGCCCTGCCATGATATTGAGGTTCTGGACACAGGCGCCGCTCGCGCCCTTGCCCAGATTGTCGAGCCGCGCGACGAGGCGGATCTGCGTGCCGTCGGGGCTGGCGTAGAGCATCAGTTCCATCCGGTCGGTCGCTTCGTCGCTCTTGCGGAGCAGCAGCTCGCTCTCGTCGGCCGCGCGGCGCACGCTCACCAGCGGCGACCCGTCGAAATGAGCAGCGAGCGCTTCGAAGGCGGCGTCGGCGGTCGCAGCGCCGAAGTTCAGCGGAACCTCGACCAGCATACCGCGATAGACGGGCACCACTGCGGGCGCGAACAGCGGCGGATGTACCAGCCCGGCGCCCTTCGTCATTTCGGGTACATGCTTGTGGGCAAGGTTCAGGCCATAGCTGCGAAAGCCGATGTCCTCGTCCGCCTCGAACCTTGCGATCAGCTCCTTGCCGCCGCCCGAATAACCCGACACCGCGTTGACGCTGAGCTGAGCGTCGCGGGCAATAATCCCCGCGGCAACCAGCGGCGCAACGAGCGCGAGAAAACCTGTCGGATAGCATCCCGGGTTGCTGACACGCTTCGAACCCGCGATCGCGTCACGCTGCGCGGCGCTGAGTTCGGGAAAACCATAGACCCAGCCGGGCGCAACGCGGTGCGCGGTCGATGCGTCGATGATCCGCACATCGGAATTGGTGACCATCGCCACCGCTTCGATCGCGGCAGCGTCCGGCAGGCAGAGGATGACGACGTCGGCGCCGTTCAACGCCTCGGCACGGTGCGCGGCATCCTTGCGCTCGGCGTCGGGCAGGGCGATGAGCGCGAATTCGCTCCGACCGGCAAGCCGCTCGGCGATTTCCAGGCCCGTCGTTCCCGCCGCGCCGTCGATGAAGACCGTCTGGGTCATGGCTTTATCGCAGTCTTTTGTAGCCGATGACCGGCACGTCATTGCCTTTCGCAGCCGACCGCTTCGCAACCTCTGCAAGCGGTTCGACGCGCACCTCCATCCACTGGCGGCTCGCGTGGATGATGTTCTGACTATCGGCCATGATCCCGACGTGGCCGGGAAAGAAGACGAGATCGCCGCGCGCGAGATCGGCTTGGTCGACATCCTTGTCGACGCCGAGCGCGGCAAGCTGCAGATCGCTGTCGCGCGGCAATTGCACACCGGCCGACGCCCAGGCGAGCTGCACCAGCCCCGAACAATCGATGCCCTTCGCGGTGCGGCCGCCCCACAGATAGGGCGTGCCGACCATCGATTCCGCAATCGCTGCGGGATCGTCATGCTCGCTGCCGACCTCGACCAGCGCGGCGATCGGCAAATAACCATGGGCGGTCTTCAGCCACTCGCCCTCGGTCTCGCCCATCACGAGCGCCCCGCGCGGCAGGACGGCATGTGCGCTGGCGGCGGCGTCGGGCGCCGAGTGCAGCGCCGCCTCGATCATGTCGACGCGGTGGGTCGGTGCGATCGGCGCACCGAGCGCTTCGGCCGCCAAATAGCCGACATAATGATCGGCGAGGCTATAGCCCCAAGCCCAGCCGCCCGTGAGATCGAGCAGCGCGAAACCTTCGCCAAACAGCAACTCGCTCGTTTGGTCGGCGTCGAGCGACGGCGACCCGCGCATCACCGCGGCCGGCAGCACGCCGCTCACCATCATTGGCGCGGCGTAATGCGGCGCAAAATGAATGCCCGCGACCGCGATGTCGGCGAGGTCGGGACGGATTGCGACGATGCGCGGATCGAACGCGTGCGATGTGCCCGTCAGGCCGAAATGATCGCGGCCCCGTCCGGCCAGGCCGGGGCGTCCCATGCGCACGCGGTTTGCCGCTGAATGTTCGCCGCTGTTCGCTGTCACGTCTTGTCCTGTAACTCGTCTTTATCCGCGCTTTGCGGAAAGTCGCGGCGCATTAGACCAGCGGCCCCGGCTTTATCAAGGACGATCGCCCTTCTTGCGGCGGTCATAGCGGGCTTGAAGCATCGCCCATGCGGCGCGCACGCCGAGTGCGGCGCCGCCCTTCGGTCGGCCGGGTTTCGCCGAGGGGCGCCAGGCGAAGGTGTCGAAATGGGCCCAGGGTGTGCCGTCGGGGACGAAGCGCTTCAGGAAGAGGGCGGCGGTGATCGATCCCGCGAAGGGCGAGCTTCCGGCATTGCCGATATCTGCGATATCGGTTTCGAGAAGGTCGGCATAACCATCCCACAACGGCATCCGCCACAGCGGATCGTCGCGGTCGGTCCCGCCCTTGAGCAGGTCGTCAGCGAGGCTGTCGTCGTTGGCGTAAAGCGCCGGAAGGTCGGGGCCCAGCGCTGTCCGTGCGGCACCTGTGAGAGTCGCGAAATCGACGATCAGTTCAGGCTGGTCTTCACCCGCCCTGGCAAGCGCGTCGCCCAGCACCAGTCGCCCTTCGGCGTCGGTATTGCCGATCTCGACCGTCAGCCCCTTGCGGCTCTTGAGCACGTCACCGGGTCGGAAGGCATCGGCCGAAATCGCATTCTCGGCCGCCGCTACGAGGCAGTGCAGGCGGACCGGCAGCCCGCTTGCCATTACCAGTTCGGCAAGCGCGAGCACATGCGCGGCGCCGCCCATATCCTTCTTCATCAGCCGCATCCCCGCTGCGGGCTTGATGTCGAGCCCGCCGCTGTCGAAGCTGATCCCCTTGCCGACGAGCGCGACGCGCGGATGATCGTCCTTGCCCCATTCGATCTCGATCAGTCGCGGTGCATGATGCTTCGCCGCCGCGCGCCCGACCGCGTAGATCATCGGATAGCCCTGTTCGAGCGCTTCGCCCTTGGTCACGGTCAGCTTGGCGCCGTGCGCCTTGGCGATGCGTTCGGCCGCCTTTTCGATCGCAGCGGGCCCCATGTCGGCGGCGGGTGTGTTGACGAGGTCGCGGACGAGCGCGGTCGCGCGCATCTCGGCAACCGCCGGCGCGATCGCAGCGACATCGGTGGTCAGCAGCACGCGCGGGCCTTTCGTCGGCGGGTTCGATTTATACGCGTCGAACCGATATTGTGCGCTCAGCCATCCGAACAGCGCCTTGCCCGGCTGATGGCCCTCAACCCGATAGCGTCCCTCGGGCAGGATCTGGGCGAGCTTGGCAAGACACCACGCCGATAACTCGTCGACTTTCGCGACCGTCGTGACGACTGCCCAACGCTCGGGATCGTCGCCGGGCAGGATTGCGTGGACGAAGGCGTCCGGTTTGAAACCGACCGCGGCCAGATGCGCGCGCTCGCGGGCATTGCGCCCCTTCAGCCATTCATCATAGCCCTTCTTGTCGACGAGATGGATCGGGCGGGCATCCTGTCCCTTGTCGGGCTGGATCAGGTCGGAATAGTCGGTCATGCCGAGGTGCTAGGCCGCCGGGGATATTTTGTCGATTCCCTGCGTTGTGCGATCATGCCCTACCGAATGACCGCCATAATCCTCTCGATACTGCTACTCGCCGCAGGCTGCTCGAAAGACGAGCCGACGAAGGTCGACAAGGCGGTCGCCGCATCGGTCCCGGGCGCCCCGCCGGGCGGAAGCGAGGATGCGCTGGCCAAAGGCGCGCCCGCTTCGGACATAAAGGAAAAGAACGATCTGATCGAATTCGCTTATGCCTATCCCGCCGAGGCGGCACAAATTCCCGAACTCGCCAAATTTCTCGACGCCGATCGACAGGTCAAACACACCGCACTGGTCGCGGCAGCCGAGCGCGACAGGGCGGCGTCGGCGAAGGGGCATTTCCCTTATCACGCACACAGTCACCTGCAGAAATGGCTGCGGGTCACCAATACACCCCGCTTTCTCAGCCTTTCGGCGGAAATCGAGACATATGCGGGCGGCGCTCATGGCATGACGAGCTTCGACACCTTGCTGTGGGATCGCAACAAACGTGCCCGGTTGAAACCCGTCGATCTGTTCGTCAGCCCCGAAGCCTTCGATGCCGCGATCCGCGAGGATTTCTGCGATCGGATCAAGCAGGCAAAAGCGGCGAAGGGCATTCAGACGCCTGACGAGCCCGGCAGCCCGTCTGCCAGATGCCCGCCCGTGTCGGCGCAGACGGTCTGGGTCGGCTCTTCGGACGGCCGTTATCTGGACCGGATGACGATCGCTATCGCTCCCTACGAGATCGGGCCCTTTGCCGAGGGGAGCTACAAGATCAACATGCCGGTGACTTCGGCGCTGGTGCGCGTCGTGAAGCCTGAGTTCGCGCGCGACTTCCTGCCGGTCAACTGAAGGAGATCGATCGTGCCTGCCAGATCCAAAGCGCAACAGAGAGCGGCAGGTGCCGCGCTCAGCGCCAAGCGCGGCGAAACGCCGAAGTCGAAACTCAAGGGTGCATCAAAGGACATGCTCGAAAGCATGACCGAGAAACAGCTTGAGGATTTCGCGAAAGGCTCGGCCAAAGGCAAACCCGAACGCCTCGGATGATTATTCGGCCGCTTCGAGTTCCGCAGCTGCTGTGGCGGCCGTCGCCACCGCGCCCGCCTTGGTGAAGGTCAGCACGCCATCGGCGATCTCGCCTGTGCGCATGTCGACGCGGTCTTTCACATAATGCTGGTTGAGCCGCCACGGCAGCGCGTCGGCATTTTTCGGCATGATGTGCAGTGAACGCTGGATATAGCCCGACGAAAAGTCGAAGATATTCTCTTCGGTCAGGCTGTTCGGATCCTCTAGCACCGGTGTTGCGATATCGGCGCCGGCCGCCTTCATGTGGTTCAGCACGCGGCAGACATATTCCGACACGATGTCGGCGCGTAGCGTCCAACTGGCGTTGAGATAGCCGAACACGACCGAGAAATTCGGGACGTTCGAGAACATGCAAGCCTTGTAATAGAAATGCTCGTTCCACTGGATCGTTTCGCCATCGACGCGCACCGGAATTTTGCCCGCGACCGCGAGCTTCAGGCCCGTCGCGGTTACGATGATGTCAGCGTCGAGATGCTTGCCTGATTTGAGCTGGATGCCGGTCGCATCGAAGCGTTCGATATGGTCGGTCACCACCGAAGCCTTGTCCGCCTTCATCGCCTCGAAGAAATCGGCGTCAGGTACGAGGCAGAGGCGCTGCTCCCAGGGATTGTAGGGCGGGGTGAAGGCTTCGGGGTCATATTTGTCGCCCAGGTTCTTCTGGAGCTGTTTGGTCAGGAACTCGCGAACCTTCTCGGGCTTGTTGCGCGCCTTGTTGAAGACGATGTCCTGCATCTTCACATTCTTGAAGCGCGTGATCTTGTAGGCGAGTTCGCTTGGCAGAACCTTGCGCAGGAAGTTCGCGAAGGCGTCTTTGGCCGGGCGGATCGCATACCAGGTCGGCGTGCGCTGGAGCATGGTGACATGGGCCGCGCCCTTGCCGTCGCCCTTTTCGGTCATCGATGGGACGATCGTCACCGCGGTCGCGCCCGATCCGATCACGACGACCTTCTTGCCCGCGTAGTCGAGATCCTTGGGCCAGAATTGCGGATGGATGATCTGCCCCTGAAAATCCTCGCGACCCGCAAATTGCGCATCGAACGGTTCGTCATAGTCATAATAGCCCGAGCCGAGGTAGAGCCAGCGCGCCGTCGTCGTCGAGGTCGCGCCCTTTTCATCCTCCGTCGTCACCGTCCAGCGCGCGGTGGCGCTGTCCCAGTCGGCGCCGACGACCTTGGCGTTGAAGCGGATCTTGTCGCGGATACCGCGCTCGTCGACGATGCGATTCAGATATTCGAGGATCGATGGGCCGTCGGCGATCGACTTCTCATGCTTCCACGGTTCGAACACGAAGCCCAGCGTGTGCATGTCGCTGTCGGAACGGATCCCCGGATAGCGGAACAGGTCCCAGGTGCCCCCAAGGTTCGCGCGCCGTTCGGCGAGCGCGAAACTGCGGTCGGGGCAGTTCATCTGCAGGTGCACCGCCATGCCGATGCCCGAAATGCCCGCGCCAACGATCAGGACGTCCTGGTCCACCGGGCTTGCCGTGCCTGCCATGATTTCGTCTCCCGTTTGTCTTTGACCCGCAGCTTACGCACCGCGTTGCATTTTGCAATCGAATTGACGTTTACGGAAAGGTCCGATCGGGCTAAGCGCTGCCACTACTGTCATTCAATTGTCATATTATCGTCACCAAATTGCAATTTCACATTGCGGCGCGGGGCGGCCAGCGGAACCTGCAGACCCGAATAAATGCGCCAGATTGCCGTTCTTCCTTACCGGTTCGGTGGCCTCGACAAGGATGGGCCGACCGAAATCCTGCTCGTCACCTCGCGCGGGACGGGACGCTGGGTCATTCCGAAGGGAAACCCGCTCACCGGTCTCGACCGGCATGCGTCGGCGGCGATCGAGGCCGAAGAGGAAGCCGGCGTGCTCGGCGCGGTCTGTCCGACCTCGATCGGCAGCTATGAATATCGCAAGCGCCGCGCGAACGGCGCCGCGATCATGTACAATGTCGAGGTGTTTCCCCTCGCGGTGACGCGCGAACTCGACGAATGGAAGGAAATGGACGAGCGCGAACGGCGCTGGTTCACGCTCGATCAGGCCGCTGCGTCGGTCGACGAGCCCGATCTTCAGGCGATGATCCGGTCGTTCGGCGACCGCGGTTTTCGCGCCGCGGCGCAGCGGTCGGGCGTCGTCTATAATGTTGCCCAAAAGACAGGGGTCAATCACATGTTCGGCTGGTTCCAGCGCCTGCTTCCGAAGCAGGGCAATTTCTTCGAGCTGTTCGAGGCACACGCGGCGACGCTGACCGCGGGCGCCGAAGCGCTCGCGCGGATGCTGCAGGGCGGCGAGGGCATGGCCGACCATGTCCAGGAGATCATCGAGCGCGAGCATGACGCCGACGCGATCACGCGCGAGGTGCTGCAAACCGTTCGCCGCACCTTCCTCACCCCGTTCGACCGCAGCGCGATCACCGATCTGATCGCCTCGATGGACGATGCAATCGATGAGATGCAGAAAACCGCCGGCGCGGTCGACCTGTACGACGTCACCGAATTCGAGCCCGAAATGCGCGATATCGGCGGGATCATTGTCGATGCCGCCCGGTTGACCGCCGAGGCGCTGCCGCTGCTGCGCAATATTTCGGCGAACGGGACGCGCCTTCATGAGCTCACCGAACGGCTCGTGCGCATGGAGGGCCATGCCGACGAGATCCATGCCGCGGGCCTCAAGCGGCTTTTCAAGGAGCATGGTGAGGCGAACCCGACGCAGTTTCTGATCGCTCGCGAACTGTTCCGACATCTCGAACGCGTTACCGACAGCTTCGAGGATGTCGCGAACGAAATCGACGGCCTCGTCATCGACCACGCGTAAGCGGGGGCCCGCCCGATGCACGAACTCGCTTTTCCGCTTCTCGTCGGCCTGATCATCCTCGCGCTGGCGTTCGATTTTCTGAACGGTCTGCACGACGCGGCGAACAGTATCGCGACCGTCGTCGCGACGCGCCTTCTGCGGCCGGTGCAGGCCGTGGTCTTTGCCGCCTTCTTCAACTTTGCCGCCTATTTCCTGTCGCTCGCCTTTCCCGAACTCCACAAGGTCGCCGAAACGATCGGGAAGGGGATCATCGACAAGGATCTGGTGACCCCGGCGGTCGTGTTCGGCGCACTGGTCGGGGCGATGTTCTGGAACGTCGTCACCTGGCTCAAGGGCATTCCCTCGTCGTCGAGCCATGCGCTGGTCGGCGGGATCGTCGGTGCCGGGGTGGCGCATGCGGGGTTCGAGGGCATCGAATGGACGGGGCTCAACAAGACGGTTCTCGCGATCTTCCTGTCGCCGATGCTCGGTATGCTGCTTGCCATGCTGGTGATGCTGCTCAGCAGCTGGGCCTTGCGCCGCGCGAGCGCGAAATTTGCCGAAAGCACCTTCCGCACGCTGCATCTCTTCTCGTCGGCAGCCTATTCCTTGAGCCACGGGCTCAACGATGCGCAGAAGACGATGGGGATCATCACGGTCCTTCTCTATTCGACCGGTTATTTGACCGGCGAGTTCCATGTCCCGCACTGGGTGGCGATCAGCTGCTATATCGCGATCGGCCTCGGAACGCTGTCGGGGGGCTGGAAGATCATCGAGACGATGGGCGGCCGCATCACCAAACTGTCGCACCATCAGGGTTTCGCCGCTTCGACCGGCGGCTCGATCGTCGTGTTCACCGCCAGCCTGCTCGGCATCCCGGTGTCGACGACGCATACGATCACCGGCAGCATCATCGGCGCCGGCGTTGCCCGCCGCGCGAGCGCGGTGCGTTGGGGTGTCGCGAGCAATGTTGTCGCGGCGTGGTTCATCACCATCCCGGCGAGCGCCATGGTGGCGGCCGCCTTCTACGCGCTGACGCGCCTCTTCTGATCATTTCGCGGGGCGATACGCAATATCGGCCGCGCCGGTCATCCGAACCGGCAGATAGAGGCCGTTTCCGTACGCCCTGATTTCGCCCGTTTCAAAGCCGTCGACCCGCGTGCGGATGACAAAGGCGCCCTCACGCCGCTGGTTCACCGCGCGTTTGATCTTGCCTTGGAGTTCGTCGAGGTCGCGCGAGAAATTCTGCGTCAATGCATCGGCAATCAGCGGGGCAAAGCCCGGGCTCTGACCGAGCGAGATCAGCAGGTCGCCGCCGACCCCGTCGGTGTCGCCGTTGATCGACAGATTGGTGAAATGCACCTCGGCCGATCCCGGCTCGTTGACGGGAACCGCGGTCATCCAGATGCGCCCGCGCGTCGGCGCCCCCGATCGCATCTCCAGCTTTGCTTCGACGTCGACGCCGACCGCAATCCGGCCGCCGGGTGCGCCGTAAATGGTGGACTTGCCGAACGTCACCATCATCGAGCCGAGTTTCGGAAGGACAAAGGGCCGCGCCGACCGTTTGGCGAGCGCGCGATCGACGACGGGCTGGAGTATGGCATAGTCAGCGATCACCGGCACGCGGACATCGAGATGCGGCTTGGGCATGTCACGCACAAGGCGCGGTAACGGGGTGGGCCTCGGATCGGCCGGGCGACCCGACACGAAGGTTTCTGTGATCGCCTCGAGCCCTAGGTTGAGGTTCATGCGATCACCCTCGATCCGGTAGCCGCCGTAGAGGATGCGCTGCGGCGTCACGCGCATCCACACCGGCGGGTTCTCGCGGTTGAGTTCGAGCGCGGCGAAGCTCTGCCGCCACACGTCGGCGGCCTGTTTGCGAATGTCGATCTTGGCGATCTCCCGGTTCACCTCGCGCTCGACGTCGCGCACGACGGGCTTCAGCTTCGCGTCGGCTTCGTCGGTGAAGGTGATGCGCTTGCCCAGGAAATCGATCCCAGGCGCCTTGGTCCAGCCATAGCTGATCCGTGCCTTGCCCTGCGTGCGCCAGTCGGGCGTGAGTTCGATGCGGACGCGCGCATGCGCCATGGCGGCGCCGGTCGCGGTCTCGCCCTTCAGCACCCCGCCCACGTCGCGCGCGGCGATCGTCGCGTGGAGCGGCACGTCGACGACGATCTCGTCGCCCTCGCCGCGCAGCCGCAGCGGGCCGCGCGTCACCTGGCCGACGATCGTGCAGGCGATGGGCGGCGTGACCTTGACGTTCTTGCCGAAGACCTTGACCCGCTGCGGCTGGACGCACGCCCGCTCGCGCTGGTTGATCGTCCACAGCGTTGTCGGCACCGCACGTTCGAGCGCCTGTTTGAGCGAAGCGGTGCTGGCGTTGATCGGCACCGCGATCAGCGACTTCTGTGTTGGGGAGGGGGCCTTGTCGGTCGCGCGCGGTGGCGCTTCGACCTCGGTCTGGCGGTCGCAGCCGGTCAGCGCGACGCTCGACAGCAACGTGGCGGTCGCCAGCTGGACTAGTCGCATACTGTGCCCCCGCTACCGTCTCTGCTCCTTATAACGGCAATTGGCGGAAGCCGTTCCTTGCAGAAAAGCACGGCACGAAAAGCGGCGGAAATCTACCTAACTTCACTCTGAAATCGCATTTTGTTGGCGCTCAGCAACCTCCCCTCGTGACCCCGGACCTGATTCGGGGGCCACCGGCCACCAGTGCCAAGAATGGATCCCGGATCACGTCCGGGGTGACGAAGGAGAGGAATGGGGCTGGTTTCCGAAACGGCGGAAAACTGCGCAACTTCACTCGCGATTTGCTGTTTGCGGGGGCGAGCAGCCGTCATTCCGCAAAGCTATGCGGCCCGGGCAATGTAGGACAGCGATTTTTCGCAGGCTGGCTAGGCCACCACCCCGAACAGATCATGTTCGTCGGCGTCCTCGATTTCGACGTCGACGATGTCGCCGGGCTTCAGCGTTTTCGCGACGTCGCGAAGATATACATGGCCGTCGATCTCGGGCGCATCGGCCTGGCTGCGGCCGGTGGCGCCAATGCTGCCGTCCTCATCCGCCTCGCCCACCTCGTCGATGATCACCGGCAGCGTGCGGCCGATCTTGGCTTCGAGCTTCGCGGCGCTGATTGCGGCGGTCTTCGCCATGATACGCTGGTAGCGCTCTTCCTTGACCTCTTCGGGAACCGGATTGTCGAGCGCATTGGCCTGCGCGCCCGCCACGGGTTCGAAGCGGAACGCGCCGACGCGGTCGAGCTGGGCTTCGTCGAGCCAGTCGAGCAGATAGCGAAAATCATCCTCGGTCTCGCCGGGGAAGCCGACGACGAAGCTCGAGCGGATCGCGATGTCGGGGGCGATCGCGCGCCAGCTTTTCAGCCGTTCGAGTACCTTCGCTTCGTTCGCCGGGCGCTTCATGCGCTTGAGAACGCTCGGGCTCGCGTGCTGGAAGGGGATGTCGAGATAGGGCGTCAGCAACCCTTCGGCCATCAGCGGGATCACCGCATCGACGTGCGGGTAGGGATAGACATAATGGAGGCGCACCCAGGGGGCGCGGCCTTCGCTGGTCTTCAATTGGCCGAGTTCGCGCGCAAGGTCGGTCATATGCGCGCGCACCTCGCGGCCGTGCCACTGGCGCGGATCGTGGCGGATATCGACGCCATAGGCTGACGTGTCCTGGCTGATCACCAGCAGTTCCTTGGTGCCCGCGGCGACTAGCTTCTCGGCCTCGCGCAGCACCGCGTCGATGCGGCGGCTGACGAGTTTGCCGCGGAGGTCCGGGATGATGCAGAAGGAGCAGCTGTGGTTGCAGCCTTCGCTGATCTTCAGATAGCTGTAGTGGCGGGGGGTGAGCTTCAGTCCGCCTTCGGGAACGAGGTCGACGAACGGTCCTTGGGTGGGCGGCGCGGCGTCGTGGACGGCGTCGACGACCTGTTCGTACTGATGCGCGCCGGTGACCGCGAGCACGTTCGGGAAGCGCGCGCGGATGACTTCGGCTTCGTTGCCCATACAGCCGGTGACGATGACGCGGCCGTTCTCGGCCATCGCTTCGCCGATCGCCTCGAGGCTTTCTTCCTTGGCGGAATCGAGGAAGCCGCAGGTGTTGACGAGCACGACGTCGGCGCCCGCATAGTCGGGCGACAGGCCGTATCCGTCGGCGCGCAGCTTGGTGAGAATCCGTTCGCTGTCGACGAGCGCCTTCGGGCAGCCGAGCGACACCATGCCGACCTTCGGCTGGGTGGGGAGGGTTTTGACTGTCATGATTGGCGGGGCGCATAGGGGATTTTTTGTGGTTTGTCACCATAGCTGTGCTTGCCGCCGACCACGCTCCGCTTCGTCATCCCGGACTTGATCCGGGATACATCGCCGCGCCGAAGGCATGGACCCCGGATCAAGTCCGGGGTGACGAAGGAAAAATGCTGTCTGTCAGCTCTTCCCAGCCAGCGTATCGGCGATGATCCGCCAGACGCGCGGGGCGATGCCGAGGCCCAGATGCGTCGCGTCGACCTTTATATTCCGTGCCTGGTCGTTGTAGATGTCGACCGCAATGTCCGGCCCGACGATGCCGTCGCGGTCGGAGTAGATGACGGTGAGCGGCTGGGTCAGGCCCTTGAGGTTGCGGGCATGGATGTCGCGCTCGATCGCGTCGAAGTCGCGGCCCGCAAAGCGCTGGGCGAGCGCGGTATATTTGGGACCGCCGATGATGGGCGTGCCCAGAGTGATGATCTCGCGGACGAGGTGCGGGTAGGCGCGGGCGGTCTCGCGCGCGATGACGCCGCCGAGGCTCCAGCCGATCAGGGTCAGCGGAGCGCCGTCGGCCTTCACCCATTCGGCCGCCTGCGCGGCGAAGCGTTCGACGTCGGCGGCGACGCGGCCGTTGTTCCGACCCATGCCCCAGTCGCGGACGTTGTAGCCGAGGTGACGGAGATAGGCCTCGAGCGGGCGCATCGACAATTCGCTGGCGCCATAGCCGGGGAGCAATACGACCGAGCGGCCGTCGCCGCGGGGCGCGCCGATCAGGTGGTAGCCGCCAAGGCCGAAGCGGATCATGTCGAACGGCAGCGCAAGCTCGCCGAGCGTCGCGAGCTTGCTCGGCGGCTTCAGTCCCTCGGGAAATGGAACGTCACGGGGCATCGCCTTCTCCCTCTTCTCCGCCTATAGCTTGGCCGATTGCAGGCATTTAGGGAAGGGGACGCGGGTGCTCGGGGCATTGGCAGCGATTTCAGCGGCGATGGCGGTGGCAGCGGGCGCGTTCGGTGCGCACGGCGCGGCAGGACCGCAGGAGGCCGAATGGCTGCGCACCGGCGGCATCTATCAGCTCATCCATGCGGTCGCGGCGCTCGCGATCATGGGCGTCGCGCGCGGACCCGCGATCATGTTACTGGTTGGCGGCGCGATTTTTGCGGTCACGCTTTACGCGATGGCGCTGGGCGCGCCGAAATGGTTCGGGGCAGTCACGCCGATCGGCGGGACGTTGCTGATCGGTGGCTGGCTGTGGGCGGCTTGGCTTTTCTGGCGAGGCTGAAGTCGCAGGCAGCCGATTTCAACCGTAAGGGAACATATCTCTTATCGTCTCCGCGGACTCGATCCGGGGTCCATGACCTCGGCGCCGCGATGGATCCCGGATCAAGTCCGGGATGACGAATTTCAGGATAGCGAACGTCAGCTCGCACCCAAAAGCGTCATTTGCGAGCGCCCATCAATCCGCTTCGCACGTCTCGCACCTGACCACCTCGACGATCGTGTCGCCGGGTTCGAGCGTCTGCACCTCGGGCTCCCAGAAGCCGTAGGGCTTGCCGGCGCGGTAGATCCGGAGGCCGCGGCCGCCGCTGGCGAGCTGGTCGAGGCCGCGGCCGACTTCCTCGCTGCTCACGGGCCGCTCGCGCAGTTGCACCTTGTCCCCCGTCGCGGCGAGGTCGGCCATATAGTCCGCGACATGCTCGCCCTGCGCCGAGCCCGCCAGGAGCAGGCCCGTGAAGCTGACGGGGTTGATGACGGTGCTTGCGCCGGCCTGGCGCGCGAGCAGCTCATTATCCTTCGCGCGGATGACGACGCTGATCGGGACCTGCGGGGCAAGGTGACGGACGGTGAGGACGATCAGGATCGAGCTGTCGTCGCGGCCCGCCGAAACGAGGACGGTCCGCGCCCTTGCGATCTGGACGTCGATCAATGTGTCGTCGTTCGACGCGTCGCCCTGCAACACGTTGCAACCGGCGGCTTCGGCGGCCGCGATGCGGGGGCCCGACTGGTCGATCACGACGATGCACGCGGGGTCGGTGCCGCGCGCGATGAGTTCGCGGACCGCTTCGGCGCCGCTGGTGCCGTAACCGAGCACGACGCAATGATCGGTGAGCTTTGCCTGGATGCGGGCCATGCGCCATTTTTCCCATGTGCGTTTGATGACGAAATTATAAGCGGTGCCGACAAATATGAAGAGCACCGCGATACGGATCGGGGTCACGATCACCGCCTCGATCAGCCGCGATCGGTCAGAGACGGGGGCAATGTCGCCGAAACCTGTCGTCGTGACCGAAATCATCGTGAAATAGACGACGTCGAGAAAACTGATGTGGCCGTCGTGGCTGTCCTTCAGCCCCGCGCGGTCGATCCAGTGGACGAGGACGACGATTGCGATGAGGAAGAAGGCGAGGCCAAGCCGCGCGAGCAGGTCAGCCCAGACCGGCCATTTCGCGTCACGGCGCAGCAGGTGAAAGCCGCTCTGGATCTGGAGCTTGGGTTTCGGCCGCTGGCTCATTGCGGACCTTGTGCCAAAGCCGTGGCGCGAAGGCTAGTCGCTATAGGCGCTGCGCAGCGCCGCCAGCGAAGCGTCGTGCGTGAGGTCGAGCTGGAGCGGGGTGACCGAGATATATCGATCGTCGATCGCCTCGAGGTCGCTGTCGTGGCCGGGGCTGTGCTCGATCCCGTGCAGCCCGAACCAATAATAGGGATAGCCGCGCGGATCGGTGCCCTCGACGATCGAGCCGCGGCCGTAATCGTGGAATCCCTGCCGGGTGACGCGAATGCCGCGCACATCGGCCGCCGGGATGGCCGGGAAGTTGACATTGATCAGCGTGCGCGGCGGCATGTCGTGATCGAGCAACGGGCACAGCACCTTGGCGCCCCACGCTTCGGCCGCTTCGAAGGGGACGCTGTCACCCATCCCTTCCTTGGCGTAAACCTGGCTCAGCGCGATCGCGCGAATGCCGGCGAGCGCGCCCTCGATCGCGGCCGAAACGGTGCCCGAGTAAGTGATGTCGTCGCCCAGGTTGGCGCCGCGGTTGACGCCTGACAGGATCAGGTCCGGCTTTTCGGGCATCAACTTGCCGATTGCCATCATCACCGAGTCGGTCGGGGTGCCGCTGCACGACCAGCGCCGCTCGCCGTGCTGGCGGATGCGGACGGGGCGCGACAGGGTAAGCGAGTGGCCCGCGCCCGACTGTTCCTCGGCGGGGGCGCAGACCCAGATGTCGTCGCTTAGCTGGCGCGCGATGGCTTCGAGCACCGCCATGCCGGGGGCGTGATAGCCGTCGTCGTTGGTCAGGAGGATGCGCACTTTCGAGTCTCTCTTTCTTCGTCATCCCGGACTTGATCCGCGATCCATTTGCGTCGGCGTCGTGGATCCCGGATCAAGTCCGGGGTGACGAGTTCAGGACGCGGGCGTCAGCTTGGTGAGGCCGCCCATATACGGCAGCAGCGCCGCCGGAATATCGACGCTGCCATCGGCCTGCTGATAATTCTCGAGGATCGCCACCAGCGTCCGCCCCACGGCAAGCCCCGAGCCGTTCAGCGTGTGGACGAACTCGTTGCCCTTGGCGTCTTCGCGGCGGAAGCGCGTATTCATGCGGCGCGCCTGAAAATCGCCGCAGTTCGAACAGCTCGAAATCTCGCGATAGCTATCCTGACCGGGAAGCCACACTTCGAGGTCATAGGTCTTGCGCGCGGCGAAGCCCATGTCGCCTGCGCAGAGCAGCATCTTGCGATAGGGAAGTCCAAGTTCTTCCAATATCTTCTCGGCCGCCCTTGTCTTGCGTTCGAGTTCGGCGTCGCTGTCCTCCGGACGGACGATCGAGACAAGCTCGACCTTCCAGAACTGGTGCTGGCGGATATAGCCGCGCGTGTCGCGGCCCGCCGACCCCGCCTCGGAGCGGAAACAGGGGGTGAGGGCGGTCATGCGGATCGGCAGCTCGGCCTCGGACAGGATTTCCTCGCGCACCGCGTTGGTCAGGCTCATCTCGGACGTCGAGATGAGCCACCGCCCGTCGGTGGTCTGAAACAGGTCCTCGCGGAACTTCGGGAGCTGCGTCGTCCCGAACGCCGCCTCGTCGCGGACCATCAGCGGGGTCGCGCATTCGACATAGCCGGGCTCGCCGGTCTGCATATCGAGCATGAACTGGCCGAGCGCGCGTTCGAGCCGGGCCATCTGACCCTTCAAAAAGGCGAAGCGGGCGCCCGACATCTTGGCCGCGGTCTCGAAATCGAGGCCGAGCGCGGGCGCGAAATCGGCATGTTCCTGCGGAGTGAAGTCGAAGACGCGCGGGGTGCCCCAACGCGAAATTTCGACATTGCCGCCTTCGTCCTCGCCATCCGGCACGTCGGCGGCGGGAATGTTCGGCAGCGCGGCCAACATGTCCTGCAAGGCAGCGACTTGATCGCGCTCTGCCTCTTCCTTCGCGGGAAGGGTCGTCTTGAGTTCGGCGACCTCGGCCTTCAGCGCCTCGGCCTTGTCCTTGTCGCCTTGTGCCATTGCCTGACCGATCAGCTTCGAGGCTTCGTTGCGACGTGCGAGAGCGCCCTGAATCTCGGTCTGAAGCGCGCGCAGCGATGCGTCCGCCGCCACGATCTGCGTAGAGAGGGGGGCGAGACCGCGGCGCGCGAGGCCGGCGTCGAAGGCTGCGGGATTTTCCCGGATCAGGCGGATATCGTGCATGCGCCGCGCTATGGCGGCGCGGGGCGAGCGGTGCAAGCCTTGATCCTCCCAGTGCCGCAGGCATGGGAGGGGGACCGCCGGCGCAGGCGATGGTGGAGGGGCTGCAACGTTGCTTCATGGCCCCTCCGTCAGCGCTTCGCGCTGCCGCCTCTCCATCGCTGCGCGACGGGGAGGGCTATGGTTCGATCAGCCTGGCGAGCTGACCGATCGCCGTGCCCCAGCCTTCGTGGAAGCCCATCTCGTCATGCTTCGCGCTATCCTCGGGGCTCTTGTGGAGCACCCGCGCCGCATAGAGTGTGCCGCCGTCCTTCGGTTCGAAGGTAAGGATCGCGGTGATGGCGAGCCACGGTTCGACGGGCTGCCAGCCTGCGGTCAGGACGGTCGTGAAGACCAGCCTCTGCTCGGGGACCGCTTCGAGGAAGCAGCCGTCGACATGCGGCTGGAAATCGGTGGCGCCTTGCTCGCGCATGCGGGTCACGAAACCGCCGCCGGGACGGAGCTCGAGCGTGTCGACGCGGCATTCGATCGGTGCGGGAATCCACCATTTCTCAAGATTTTCGGGCGCGCTCCAGGCGTTCCAGACCGCCGACGGCGGCGCCTTGATCAGGCGGGAGATGGTCAGCTCGGTTCCGTTTGTCACCTGCGTTGCTCCTGAGGATGTTGCGCTTCAACGAATGCCGCCAGCCGGTCGGTGCGCGCCTGCCAGACGGCCCGCTGTTCGGAGAGCCAGCCTTCCGCCTCGGCGAGCCGGGCTTCGTTCAGGTGGCAGGTGCGCACGCGGCCCTGCTTCGCCGAGCGAATGAGCCCGGAGCCCTCCAGCACCGCCAGATGCTTCAAAAAGGCAGGGAGGCCCATGTCGAAGGGCTCGGCGAGCCGCTTCACGGGCGCCGCGCCGCTCAGCAGGCGGCCGATCACAGCACGGCGCGTCGGGTCGGCGAGTGCGTGAAAGACCGAGTCGAGAGCGGATGATTGGTTCACCATGTGGCGAACTTTATAGATAGTTTGCCGATTGGCAAACTGAAAATGCGCGCCACATGAAAAGAGGGCCGTCCTTGCGGGCGGCCCCCAGTTAGGTGGTCGGGTTAGCCCCCTCGACCGCCAGTGGATTCGGTTATGCCGCGTTCGACTCGTCGTCGTTGCGGTTCGCGGCGCGGCGGCGCGCGACGAGCGCGGCGGCCGCGGCGCCGAAGAGCAGGATCATCGGCGGGGCCGGCACCGGGGTCGGATCGCCCGACGAGCTGCTGGTGCTGCCGCCCGAACTCGACGACGAGGAAGACGAGCTCGAAGAGGAACTGCTGCTCGACGACGAGGACCCGGTGCTGGTGCTCGTGCCGCCGAAGCTGCTGCTGGTGCTCGTCGCGCCCGACGAGGTCGCACCGCCCGATGAGCTGCTGCTGGACGAGGATGACGAGGAGGAACTGCTCGACGACGAACTGCTTCCCGAACCGCCCGAACTGCTGCTGCTCGAACCACCCGAGCTGCTGCTCGAACCGCCTGAACTGCTGCCACCCCTCGACGAGCTGCCCCAGCCCGAGGAACCATGCGACGAACCGCCCTTCGACGAGCTGCCCCAGCCCGACGAACCGTGTGACGAACCGCCCTTCGACGAGCTGCCGCCGCCCGAGGACGACGAGCTCGACGACGAAGACGAGGAGGAAGAAGACGAACTCGACGACGAACTGCTGCTCGACGAGGTGCTGCTGATGCCGCCGGTCGAGGTCGACACATTGCCCGACGAGGTGCTGACATTGCCCGACGAGGTGCTGACATTGCCCGACGAGGTCGAGACGTTGCCCGAGGAAGTGCTGACCCCGCCGGTCGAGGTGGAAACGCCGCCCGTTGAAGTGCTGACGCCGCCCGTCGACGTCGAGGTCGAAACCCCGCCGGTCGACGTCGACACATTGCCCGAGGAGCTCGACGTCGAGGTGGAAACCCCGCCGGTCGAGGTGGATACGCCGCCCGAGGTCGAGCTGGTGCTCGAGGTGATGCCGCCGGTCGTCGTCGAGGTGACAACCACGCTGCCGCCCCCGCCGCTGCTGCTGCCCCCAAAGAAGCCGCCAAAGAAGCCGCCGCCGAAACCGCCGCCGAAGCCGCCGCCGATCACTGTCACACCGCCGCCGCTGCCGCCACCTTCCCATCCGCGCTGCGGGAAGGGCGCATAGGGAATCGGGGGCAGGGGGATCGTCTGGGTCACGACCTGCTGCTGCGGAGTTGCGGTGCGGATCACACGCTTCGTCGTGACGACGCGGCGGATGCGCTTCACCGGCTTTTTCGCGGCATGGCGCTTGCGAACGACCTTCTTGGCGCCGCCGCAGGGGGTGCAGGGCTTCGCCGATTGGGCGCGTGCCGCCGGGACGTCGGCGATCTGCATCGCGCCGCTGCCAATGATCGCACCGCCGCAGGTGCAAGCACATAGTTTGGCGAGGGCCATTCGAACCGACATAGACTTCTCTCTTTCCCGTTGCGGGTGTCCGACGCTTCGCCGCCGTGCCCTCCACTGGACGCAAAAGGCCAAAGCTTTGTGAACGCGGCAATTGCGTTAACCGCGTTTGCCTGTCCGACAGCGGGATTTGCCCCCCGGAATCAACCCCGAATAGCATAACTGTCCCAAATCAGAACGTAAATGACTTCGAATCGGCCCTATTGGACAAATTCGAACCCATGACGAAGTTAAGTCTCGCCAGTCGCGCCGTGGCCGGTTCAGCTTTGCTTCACCGCCAAATGCTTAGCGGCTGCTTCGGCGCTTGTGTCGCAACCGGCGGCTGGTTATAGGCGCGGCGCATTCCCCGTTCCGTCCGTTCCGGGCGGACGGCGACACGAAAGGACGCGAAAAGCCCTTTATGCCAACCCAGATCGCCGATGTTGGCGCCGACGCGCTTCGCGAAGCCAAATCGAACCTCGATTCGGATTATGTTCCCAGCGAAGACGAAGAGTTTATGAATGAGCGGCAGCAGGAGTATTTCCGTGGCCTGCTGCTCGCATGGAAAAAGTCGATCCTCTCCGAATCCGAATCGACCCTGGCGCAGTTGCAGGACGGGCCGCTTCGCGAACCCGACCTTGCTGACCGCGCGTCGAGCGAGACCGACTGGGCGATCGAGCTGCGCACCCGCGACCGCCAGCGCAAGCTGATCGCGAAGATCGATTCGGCGATCCGGCGCATCGACGAAGGCGAATATGGCTATTGCGCGGTGACCGGCGAGCCGATCTCGCTCGCGCGGCTTCAGGCGCGCCCCATCGCGACGATGACGCTCGAGGCGCAGGAGCGTCACGAGCGCAACGAACGCATCTCGCGCGAAGACTGATCCTCGCCGGGACAAAGTCGGCGGCATTTACGTTTCCGCAATCGCTGCGACCTAGATTCGCCGCCTGACACTCAGCGCGGGGAAAAGGTCGCAATGGAATCGCGTGAACCACTATCGGTGGATGAAGAGGTGGCGGCGCTGTCGCGCAGTGCCGACCGGGACAGCCTGTTCCTGCAGGCGCATGTCCTGATTCCCGGACAGGCCGCGCCGCTTGTCGTTCGCGTTCGCAATCTGTCCGCTGGGGGGATGCTTGCCGAAGCTATGTTTCGCGGGCTTGCCCAAGGGGCGGCGATCGAGGTGGAACTACGCAACATTGGCCCGGTTCCAGGGCGAATCGTCTGGGTCGGCGAGGGCAAGTTCGGGATCGCGTTCGACCGCCAGGTCGATCCGCAGGCGGTTCGGCGTCAGGTTGTCCAGAAATCGGAAGTTCCGCCGCATCTGTCGGCGCTGAACAAGGGCCCCTTCTACCGCCGACGCTGATGCGCTCCGCGAGGGGAAGCACCAGCGGGCGGTAGCGGTCGTGCGACGGTCAGGCGGTCGCGGCCATTTCTTCCTTGAGCCTCAGCTTCTGCTTCTTCAACTGCGCCAATAGTCCCGTATCAGGGCAAGGACGGCGCTCTTCATTCGCAATTTTCGCGTCGAGGTCCGCGTGGCGGGACTTCAGGGCGGAAAGATGCGAGATGCTCATTGGCCATTCTCCTTCGACTCGGTTGGGGGCGCCGAGTAAATCACGAATCGCACCCTTTGTCGTGCCGATTCGGCCAGCCGGTAGGCGGCCCGGACAGCCCGTTGCGGACCGCTCGCTATCGTGGCAGGAGGCAGGTGTGAACGCCGAAGAAATTACCCAGCGCCTGGAACTGCTTCGCCTCGAGCATCGCGATCTCGACGCGGCGATCATCGCCCTTGGCGAGGCGACGGTGCCAGACCAGCTCCAGCTCGCGCGGATGAAGAAACGCAAGCTGCGCCTGCGCGACGAGATCTCGTGGTGCGAGGATCAGATCATTCCCGACATCATCGCCTGACGGGAACGGTTCCGCTTCAAGGCCCCTGATTCAAAACGGGACGTTGGCGGTTCGATTTTTCATGGTTACCATCGTTGCCGCCACAGCGGTGAACGTGTCATCTCCGCGGCCATGGCGACGGACCCAACAAACGGTATCGCGATCGGGCTGCCGGTTCACCGCGCGCAGGTCGAGAATCTCTATGTCGAGGCGATGCTGCTCGCCGACGAGGCGCACGCGGCCTTTGCGGCCGAACGCGACCTCGGTGCCGTCGGTGGCGACGCCCTTCTGCAGGTCAGCCTTGCGTGCGAATCACTCAAGACGACGACGCGGCTGATGCACATCGTCGCCTGGCTGCTCCATCGCCGCGCGATGATCGCGGGCGATCCCGGTGCGGGGGCGGGTGACAGCGCGGCGCGGATTGGCGAGCCGGTTGCGGCCGACTGGGAGGTCTGTGCGCGTTTCGCAATGCCGCTGCGCCGGATCGTCGCCGCGAGCGAACGGCTGTTCGAGCGGATCGCCGCGCTGGAGGCCGGTTGGGAAACACCGGTCGCGGTCACCCCGGTGCAGGCGATGCTCGCGCAGCTCGAAGCGCGGCTTTAGGCGGCCGCCCACTCGACCCACGCGCCATGGGCGTGCGCGCGGCCAAGCATCTTCGCCGCTTCGCCGCCGGGCCAGTAGCGGACGACGAGTTCGTGTTGATGCACGGTACGGTTGGCTTCGAGCGCGATCCACGCCAGCGGCCGATCGGCGGTCGCCTCGGCGCCGGCCTCTTCCATCGCGGTCGTCACGCGCATCTGCTGGTCCTCGGGGACATATTGCCAGACGATCGAGTGCATCAGCACGCGCGTCGTCCCCTTCGCCTGCGGCTTGCGAAGCTCCGCCTCGACGAAATCGGCGGCGTTGGCGTGGACGAGGTTCGGTTTCTTCGCGCGCGCTGCCGCGATCGCGGCCTCGATGCGCTGGAAACGGATCGCATGTTCGGGCCAGATATAGGCCTTGAGGCGCAGCGCCTGTGCCGGATCGGTGAGGTCCACCCGCCCGACGTCGCACCCTTTCAGTCCGGCAAAGTCGATCTTGTGCTGCGGCGGGTGGCTCCCGCGCCATTCGGGGGTGAAGGCCATGACTCCTGGCTCGGGGCCGACCTGCACCCCGCCAAGGTCGTAGTGATAGCGGTCGATCATCAGGTTGATGCCGGCGCTCGACCCGATTTCGAGGCAATCGAAATGCGGCGGCAACCCCTGGTCGGTCAGCCACAGCATCGCGGCGATGAAATTCGACGAACGGCCCGCCTCATTGGTCTGTGGCGGCCCGTCGAGCCACGGGAGCAGCGCCGCCTCGTGGCCCGCCACGACCCCCGCGACGACGGCTGCGTCGTTGATGTCGTCGGCGTCGGCGTAGATCGGGGCGAGCGCGGGCGACTTGCCCGACAGATGCAGCGCATGGAGTCCGCCGGCGGCGCGCAGCGGCAGGGCGTCGGCGAGTGGGGGGCCTTGCCAATCGGCGATCCGCCGCGCGAATTCGGTCGCGGGCTTGTCGAGCAAGGTCGCGAGCGCGGCGACGATCCGCGCGGTGACTCGCGCGTCGTTGGCCCGGCAATAGGCGACTTGATTCGCAAAGGCGGTGCGCACCGCCGCGGGCCCCGTCTCGGCCATGTCGACCAGTTGGTAGCGCTCGCTCATTGCCCTTTCTCCTCTCGCCGCCTAAAGGCACGGCGCTTATGCCCGAACCGATCATCTTTGCCATCCCCAAGGGGCGCATCCTCGACGAGGCGCTGCCCTTGCTCGCGCGTGTCGGGATCGAGCCGGCAGCGGACTTTTTCGACAAGAGCAGCCGCGCGCTCGTGTTCGGCACGAACCAGCCGCATATCTCGCTGATCCGCGTGCGCGCGTTCGACGTCGCAACCTTCGTCGCGCATGGCGCCGCGCAACTCGGCATCGTCGGGTCGGACGTCGTCGACGAGTTCGACTATTCGGAGCTTTATGCGCCGGTCGACCTTGGCATCGGGCATTGCCGGCTGTCGCTTGCGGGACCCGCAGACAGCGCGCCTCCCGGCATCGGTGAGAGCCACATCCGCGTCGCGACCAAATATCCCGCGACGACGCGCCGCTGGTTCGAGGGGCAGGGGATCCAGGCCGAGTGCATCAAGCTCAATGGCGCGATGGAGATCGCGCCGAAGCTGGGGCTCGCCTCGCACATCGTCGATCTTGTTTCGACCGGACGGACGCTGGTCGAAAACGCCCTCGCCGAGCAGCAGATCATCAGCGAGGTTTCGGCGCGGCTGATCGTCAATCGCGCGGCGTTCAAGCTGCGCTCGGCCGAAGTGCCCGCGCTGGTCGAGAAATTCCGCGAGGCCGTGGGCAATGCGGCGGCTTGACGCGTCCGACCCCGGCTTCGCCGCGGAGTTCGACGCGCTGGTCAACGACCGGCGCGAGAGCGACTCCGATGTGTCGACCGACGTCGCGGCGATCATTGCGCGCGTGAAGGCCGAGGGCGACGTCGCGCTCGCCGACTATACCGCCAGGTTCGATCGCTTCGATCTGGAAACCCGCGGCTGGAGCATTTCGAAGGAGGAATGTGCGGCCGCCTACGACGCGCTTGCTCCCGAGCTGCGCGATGCCCTCGACCTCGCGGCGGCGCGTATTCGCGCCTATCATGCCGCCCAGCTTCCCGAGGATCGCGACTACCGCGATGCGACCGGGGCGCGTTTGGGCGCGCGTTGGCGTGCGGTCGATGCGGCGGGCGTTTATGTCCCCGGCGGGCGTGCGGCTTATCCCTCGTCGGTGCTGATGAATATCCTCCCCGCGAAGGTCGCCGGGGTCGAGCGCATCGTGATGATGACGCCGACGCCGGGTGGCGAGACCAATCCGGTCGTGATGGCCGCGGCGCATATAGGCGGGGTCGATGAGATATGGCGCGTCGGCGGGGCGCAGGCGGTTGCGGCGCTTGCCTATGGCACCAGCAGGATCGCGCCCGTGGACGTCGTGACCGGCCCCGGCAACGCCTGGGTCGCCGAGGCGAAACGGCAGGTCTATGGCGTGGTCGGTATCGATATGGTCGCCGGGCCGAGCGAGATCGTCGTCGTGGCCGACAACAAGAACGAACCGCATGTCATCGCCGCAGACCTGCTGAGCCAGGCCGAGCATGATCCGACGAGCCAGTCGATCCTGTTCACCGACGATGGCAATTTCGCCGATGCCGTCGCGGCGGCGGTCGCGCACGTCATTCCGACGCTGAACACAGCATCGACGATGCAGGCGAGCTGGGCCGACAATGGCGCGGTGATCGTCGTGCCGACGCTGGCCGACGCGATCCCGCTCTGCGACCGACTGGCGCCCGAACATCTCGAACTCGCGGTCGATCCGGCCGAGGCCGATGCGCTCTTCGCCAAGGTGCGCCATGCGGGCTCGGTCTTCCTCGGCCGCCAGACCCCCGAGGCCATCGGCGACTATGTTGCCGGCCCTAACCACGTTCTCCCCACCGGACGCCGCGCGCGCTTTTCGAGCGGGCTGTCGGTCACCGACTTCATGAAGCGCACCAGCTTCCTCGCGCTCGACGAAGCAAGCCTCGCCGCGATCGGCCCCGCTGCCGTCGCGCTCGCGGGTGCCGAGGGGCTTCCCGCGCACGCGCTCAGCGTCCAGAACAGACTGAAGTAGAACCACCATGAACAAACGCGCCCAGTCCCGCTCCGCCGCTCGCCTTGCTGCCGTGCAGGCGCTTTATCAGCACGAGATGGAAGGCACGCCGGTCGCCCAGCTCATCCATGAATTCCACCAGCACCGGATCGGCGCGACCATCGAGGGCGCCGAATATGCCGACGCCGACGTCGCCTTCTTCGACGATATCGTGAAGGGCGCGCTCGCGCGGGCGGAGGAGATCGACGCGGCGATCACCGCCAGACTCGCGAGCGGCTGGACGATGGACCGGCTCGACCGCACGATGAAGGCGATCCTGCGCGCGGGTGCTTATGAACTGCTGGCGCGCGGCGATGTGCCGGTCGGCGCGGTCGTCAGCGAATATGTCGATGTGGCGAAGGCCTTTTTCGACGGGCGCGAGGCGGGATTTGCCAACGGCCTGCTCGATGCGATCGGCAAGGATGTGCGGGCCAATTAGCTGAAATTCTCCCCATCGCTTCGCGACAGGGAGGATCGTTCGGTATCTTTTATACGGCTACGGTATTCGCTAGGCTTTTCGTAATGAGCGAAGCCGATTTCATTGCTCGCCTGCGTACCATCGCAACCGACCCCGCCGCGCGCGGGCTCGATGACGATGCCGCGCTGCTTGGCGACCTCGTTCTCACGCACGACATGATCGTCGAGGGCGTTCATTTCCTGCCCGACGACGGTCCGCAGGATGTCGCATGGAAGCTGGTCGCGGTGAATCTCTCCGACCTTGCCGCGAAGGGCGCCGCGCCAGTGGGCGTGTTGCTCGGCTACAGCCTGACCGGCGATGAGAACTGGGACGCCGAATTCGCGGCGGGCCTCGAGAGCGTACTCCGCCGCTATGGCGCCGCGCTGCTCGGCGGCGATACGGTTCGCGTGCCCGGCGGCGCTCCACGCAGCTTCAGCCTGACAGCGATCGGCCGCGCATCGCCCGACGGCGTTCCGGCGCGCAGCGGCGTGCGTCCGGGTGATCAGATCTGGGTCAGCGGTTCGATCGGCAATGCCGGCGTCGGCCTAGCGATGCGGCTGGGCGAGGTCGACCCGAACGAAACGTGCCTTGCGGCCTACCGCCGCCCGCAGCCGCAGCTCACGCTCGGTCAGGCGCTGGTGCGGCACGTCCACGCGATGATGGACGTGTCCGACGGCCTGCTGATCGATGCCGACCGCATGGCGCGCGCCAGCGGGTGCGACATCACGCTGATGCTGGAGGCGGTGCCGTTGTCGGCGGCGTTGCTAGCGGTACGTCCCGATGTGCTCGACACGCGGCTCGCGGCGGCGACCGCGGGCGATGACTACCAGCTGCTGTTCGCGGCCGATCCGGGCGAAGCGGTGGCGATCCGCGAGATCGGTGCAGGGTTGGGAATCGCGCTGACGCCGGTGGGCCATGCAGGGGTCGGCGAGGGGCTTACCCTGATTCACAAGGCGCAGCGGATCGTACTGCCCGAGCGTCTCGGTTTCACACATTAGGCCCAAAACATACAGAAAATTGCCGAAAAACCGGGCTTGCCCTCGGCTTTCTTTCTTCCCATAACTCGCCCGTCCAAATTTGGGGCGGTCGCATCAGGGGAGAGAGCGAGCCGGCATCAATAAGTCGGACGTTCGACTGCTATCCTGCGTTCGCCCTTCTCAATGGGGAAGGAATAGACACGCATGAATCCGGTTTTGATCGCGATAGGGTGTGGCCTGTTGGCCGTGCTCTATGGGTTCATTACCTCGCGGCAGGTGCTCGGCGCCTCGGCGGGTAATGAGAAAATGCAGGAAATCGCCGCCGCCATCCAGGAAGGCGCGAAGGCCTATCTCGGCCGCCAATATCGCACCATCGCCATCGTCGGCGTCGTTGTCGCCATTCTGGTCGGGTTTTTCCTCGGTCCGATTTCGGCGACGGGTTTCGTCATCGGCGCCGTCCTGTCGGGTGTCGCGGGCTTCGTCGGCATGAATATTTCGGTCAAGTCGAACGTCCGTACCGCCGCCGCGGCGCAGACCGGGCTGCAGGCGGGCCTGACCATGGCGTTCCGCGCCGGCGCGATCACCGGCCTGCTGGTGGCGGGCCTTGCGCTGCTCGCGATCTCGGTCTTCTTCTGGTACCTGATTGGCCCCGGCGGTTACACCGTCGGCGGCGATGACCGCACCGTCGTCGACGCGCTCGTCGCGCTGGCGTTCGGCGCTTCGCTCATCTCGATCTTCGCGCGTCTTGGCGGCGGTATCTTCACCAAGGCCGCCGACGTCGGCGCTGACCTTGTCGGCAAGGTCGAGGCCGGAATTCCCGAAGACGATCCGCGCAACCCCGCGGTGATTGCCGATAACGTCGGCGACAATGTCGGCGACTGCGCCGGCATGGCGGCCGACCTGTTCGAAACCTATGTCGTCACCGTCGGCGCCACCATGGTGCTGATCGCGCTGCTGCTGAAGAGCGCAGGCGACATGCTGCTGCCGCTGATGAGCCTGCCGCTGCTGATGGGCGGCGTCTGCATCATCACCTCGATCATCGGCACCTATTTCGTCCGCCTCGGCGGCGGAAAGAATGTCATGGGCGCGATGTACAAGGGCTTCCTCGTCACCGCGGTTCTGTCGGTCCCCGCGATCTGGTTCTCGACCAGCTATGTGCTGAAGGGCGACATGAATACCGATGTGACGGGCCAGACCTTCAACGGCATGGATCTCTTCCTGTGTTCGCTGCTCGGGCTCGTCATCACCGGTCTGATCATCTGGATCACCGAATATTACACCGGTACCAATTATCGCCCGGTGCGGTCGATCGCCAAGGCGTCGGAAACCGGCCACGGCACCAACGTCATTCAGGGTCTGGCTATCAGCCTCGAATCGACCGCCGCGCCGACGCTCGTCATCTGCGCCGGCATCATCGCCGCGTTCCAGATCGCCGGCATCGTCGGCATCGCGTTCGCCGCGACCGCAATGCTCGCGCTGGCCGGCATGGTCGTCGCGCTCGACGCTTACGGCCCGGTCACCGACAATGCCGGTGGCATTGCCGAAATGGCGGGCCTCGACGATTCGGTGCGTGAAAAGACCGACCTGCTCGACGCGGTGGGCAACACGACTAAGGCGGTTACGAAAGGTTATGCCATCGGGTCGGCGGGTCTGGCGGCGCTGGTGCTGTTCGGCACCTATACCGCCGACATCACCGAATATTCAGCGAAACTCGGGTTGACCGAGCCGCTGACTTTTTCGCTGTCGTCGCCCTATGTCATCGTCGGGCTGCTGCTCGGCGCGTTGTTGCCATACCTCTTCGGTGCGTTTGGCATGACCGCGGTCGGCCGCGCGGCGGGTGAGGTCGTCAAGGATGTTCGCGACCAGTTCAAGAACAACCCCGGCATTATGACCTATGAGAGCAAGCCCGACTATGCGCGCACGGTCGACCTCGTTACCAAGGCGGCGATCAAGGAAATGATCGTCCCGTCGCTGCTGCCGGTGCTCGCGCCGATCGTGGTGTTCCTGGTGATCCGCGGCGTGGCCGGTCCGGCCGCGGCGCTCGAGGCGCTCGGTGCGCTTCTGCTCGGCGTGATCGTCGGCGGGCTGTTCGTCGCCATCTCGATGACCTCGGGCGGCGGCGCATGGGACAATGCCAAGAAATATATCGAAGACGGCAACCACGGCGGCAAGGGCAGCGAAGCCCATAAGGCTGCGGTGACCGGCGACACCGTGGGCGATCCGTACAAGGATACCGCGGGCCCGGCGGTCAACCCGATGATCAAGATCACCAACATCGTGGCGATCCTGCTCCTCGCGGCGCTGGCGCACGGCGCGGTCTGATCCGCGCCGCCTGCGGGCAAAAGAAAGGCCCCGCCGGAGCGATCCGGCGGGGCTTTTTCATGCGAGTTCCGCGACGGCCAACCCGCGCTTGTCAATGGTCGGGCGCGCGCCTATCCCTCCGTGGCCCTTGCCCCGGCGCTCTCACAAGCGCGCACCGTCACCGAAGATATTTTCTGCTGCACCCTGGTCCAGTCACGCCCTACGTCGAACAGCTCAACATCGGGGTGGGGCGCCGCGCGCTCGCCATAAGTCTCGCCGTCCTGATTTCGGCGCTGCTGTTGCTCATGCTGCTTACCTTCGGCTCGGTGGGGAAACCCGACTCCCAAACCGAACGCGTCAGCATGGTGAGCCTTGAGGCCAGCGAGATTGCCGACGAGGCGCCCGAACCGAGCGCCGCGAAGGCCGAGCGGAGCGAGAAGCAGCCCGAGCCGAAGCCGCAGGCCGACGAAACCCCGCCAACCAAGCCCAGCGAACCGCAGCCGCTGCCGTCCGTTCAGCCTGTGCCCGCGCCGCCGAGTCCCGCGCCTGTCGTGCAACAGCCGTCGCCGGCGATTGCCCGCCCCGTCCTTCGCCCAGGCACATATGGGCCGCCCAACACCGGCGGTTCATCCTCGTCGTTCCGCGATTCGGAACGCGTCGGAACGGCGCCCAATGGCGAGCCGCTCTATGCGGCGACCTGGTATCGCCAGCCGAGCGACGACGAGCTGCGCGGCTATCTGTCCACCGCCAGCGGGCCTGGCTGGGGCCTGATCGCTTGCCGCACCGCCCCCGATTACCGCGTCGAAGATTGCGTCGGGCTGGACGAATATCCGACCGGGTCGCAAATCAATCGCGCCGTGCTCGCCGCAGCGTGGCAGTTCAAGGTGCGGCCCCCGCGGCTCGGCGGCAAGCTGCTGGTCGGCAGCTGGGTCCGGATCAGGATCGATTATGTCATGAGGCGACAATAGGATCGGTGGTGGCGGGAGCGCTTGCGGCCCGAACTGGCCGGAACGGCGGGTTCAGGACGCCGACGTAGCCTTCATTTGCTGCGCATAGCCGGCCTGCACCATCGCACTCATCCGGTCGAACAGGGCATCGGGATTGCTACGGCGGAGTTCCGCAACCGCCGTCTCGGCGCCCCCGGCGACGACCAGTTCGCGCGTCCCCGCCTCGACCGCATCGAGGATCTTCTCCGCGGCGAAATCGGGCGAGAGACCGTTCTCTATCGCCGCGTCGCTTTCGCCGCGCACGCTACCGTCGGCGTTCAGCGCGTTGCGGCTGACATCTGTCGCGACCGATCCCGGTGCGACGACGAGCACCTTCAGGCCGAGATGCTCATTCTCGGCGCGAACGCTGTCGTGATAGCCGATCAGGCCGTGCTTGGCGGCGCAATAGGCGCTGCGGAGCGGCACGCCCGCGATGCCCGCGACGCTGGATATGGCGACAATCTGCCCTCCGCCTGCGGCGATCATGCGCGGCAATAGCTGCTGGGTGAGGGCGATCGGCGCGAGCAGGTCGACGTCGACGATCTTCTGATAGACTGCGAAATCGGTATCGACCGCCAGGCTGCGCTGCGAAATGCCGGCGTTGTTGACGAGCCCGTCGATCCGTCCGCACCAGTCCCAGGCCTCGTCGACCAAGGTTGGCAGCGCGGCATAGTCGGTCGCCTCGAACGGCAGGATCATCGTTCCCGGGCCGATCTCCCTTGCGACCGCTTCGAGCGCGGCGATATTGCGGCCCGAGAGAATCAGCCGCGCGCCGCGCGCCGCGAGCCCCTTCGCCAGCGCCGCACCGATCCCCGACGACGCCCCGGTGACCCACCACACTTGATCCTGCATATCGACATCCTATCTCATCGTTTCGTTGCAACCTGAAACGGGCCTGGGAGCCCGTCAAGGTGCCAACCCGCGGAATTCCGCGACAGGGGTGGCAATTTTGTTGCGAATCTGTTATAATAAATATCAACGCATCGACAGTTTGCCTCTGCCCGCCGGGTGCAAGGGGAGCTGTGGGCGTCCTGATGGAGCCATATCCCTTGTCACTCTGACTGGCTAGCGCCGCCCAACAACGCCGATCCGCCGCTTTCACAAGGCAGGATAGGACCGGCTTTCTGCGCTTCCCAGTCCATCGGCAAGGCCAAGAAAGGAACTTGCATGTCCGCAAACACGCTCGTCTTCGAAGTCGGGGATTATGTTGTTTATCCAAAGCATGGCGTGGGGCGCGTCATCGAACTGCAGAAGTCCGAAATCGCCGGTATGCAGCTGGAACTTTATGTTCTCCGCTTCGAAAAGGAGAAGATGACGCTGCGCGTTCCCACCAACAAGGCCGAAGGCGTTGGTATGCGCAAGCTGTCGTCGGACAAGACGCTGAAGGAAGCGCTTCAGGTGCTGACGACCAAGCCGAAGGTGAAGCGCACCATGTGGTCGCGCCGCGCGCAGGAATATGAAGCCAAGATCAATTCGGGCGACCTCGTGTCGATCGCCGAAGTGACCCGCGACCTGTTCCGCGCCGACGACCAGCCGGAGCAGAGCTATTCGGAACGCCAGATCTTCGAAGCGGCGTCGAGCCGCCTCGCGCGCGAACTCGCCGCGATGGAAGAAAGCGACGAAAAGACCGCGCAGGCGAAGATCCTCCAGATCCTCAACGAACATGCGCCGAAATATTATCTGGAAAAGGCGGTCTGATCCGACCGAACCGGATGAAGCGAAAAGGGCGGTCCTGCCGGGCCGCCCTTTTTGATTCAGGGGTATTTCGCCTCAACGAAGTAGAGGCCATCCGGCGGGGCGTTGAGCCCCAGCGCTTTGCGGTCGGCAGCATCGAGCGCTGCTTTCAGATCGCGCGCCGACCATTTGCCTTCGCCGACCATGCTCAAGCAGCCGACCATCGAGCGCACCTGATGGTGCAGGAAGCTTCGCGCCGCGGTCTCGATGATGATCTCGTCGCCGTGGCGGCTGACGCTGATCCGGTCGAGCGTCTTGACCGGGCTTTCGGCCTGGCAATGCACCGAACGGAAGGTCGTGAAGTCATGGCGGCCGACCAGCGCCTGCGCCGCTCCGTGCATCGCTCCGGCATCGAGCGGCTTGGCGAACTGCCACGAGAGCCCCTTGTCCCACGTCAGGGGCGCGCGGCGGTTGACGATGCGATACTCATAGGCGCGACCGATGCACGAAAAGCGCGCGTGCCAGTCTTCGGCAACCTCGGCGCACGCGAGCACCGCGACCGGGGCAGGGCGAAGCTGCGCGTTCAGCGCCTCCATCAGCCGGAAGGGCTGGATAGCCTTTTCGATGTCGACGTGCGCGCGCATCGCGATCGCGTGGACGCCGGCGTCGGTGCGCCCCGCGCCATGCACCGCGGCCTCTTCGCCGGTAATGCGCGTGACGGCCTCTTCGAGCGCTTGCTGGACGCTGGGGCCGTGGCTCTGCCGCTGCCAGCCCATGAAGGGGCGGCCGTCATATTCGATGGTGAGGGCAAATCTGGTCATGAGCGGCCGCTGCGCCCATTCGCGTCACTCCGGACGTGATGCGGGGTCCACGGCAGCGCTGAAGTCATGAACCCCGGATCAACTCCTGGGTGACGAAGGGGGATAGGCCGGGTCATGCCAACCGCGTCCCCATCGGGACCGGCCGTCCGCGCAGCAGTTCGGCGGCGTCCATCGCGGGCTTGCCGGCGCGCTGGACACGCGCCGCGCGGATTGCGCCGGGGTTGCAGGCGATGGTCAGCGCGTCGTCGAGCGTGACGCCCGGCGCCGCGCCCGCGACGGTCTCGGCCGGATGCACCACCTCGGCCGCCAATATCTTGTAGCGCTCGCCGTCGAGTTCGAAGAAAGCTCCCGGCATCGGGTTGAATGCGCGTATCTGTCGCTCGACCTGGACCGCGCTGGTCAGAAAATCGAGCCGGGCCTCGCTCTTGTCGATCTTCGCGGCATAGGTGACGCCCTCGTCGGGTTGTGGCACCGGCGGGAAAGCGTGGAGGTTGCTCAGAACCTTGACCATCATCAGCGCACCCATTTCGGCGAGTTCTTCGGTGAGCAGGCCCGCGGTCTTGCGCGCGACCGGCGTCGTCTCGATCAGCCGCATCGCGCCGGTGTCGAGCCCGACATCCATCTGCATGATCGTCACGCCGGTCTCGGCATCGCCCGCGAGGATCGCGCGCTGCACCGGCGCCGCGCCGCGCCAGCGCGGCAGGATCGAGCCATGGACGTTGAGGCACCCCTCGCGCGGCGCGTCGAGGATCGCCTGCGGCAGGATCAGGCCGTAAGCCGCGACGACCGCGATATCGAGGTCGAGCGCGGCGAATTCGGCCTGCGCTTCCTCGCTGCGCAGGCTCTTCGGGGTGCGGACGGGCAGAGCATGGGCGTCGGCCCAATCATGCACTGCGCTCTGCTGCAACTTCTTGCCGCGCTGCGCCGGGCGCGGCGGCTGGGTATAGACGGCCGCGATCTCGTGCCCTGCCGCGTGGAGCGCGGCGAGCGTCGGCACCGCAAAGGGCGGCGTTCCCATGAAGGCGATGCGCATTGTCATTTCTCGCGCGCCGCTTAAGACCATCCGTCATGGCATCGCAAGAGATTGAAGCGCTCGTCCAGCAACTCGCCCGCCTGCCGGGGCTCGGCCCGCGCTCGGCGCGGCGTGCGGTGCTGCACCTGATGAAGAAGCGCGAGAGCAGCTTTGCGCCCTTGCTCGCGGCGCTGCAGACGGTGTCCGAACGCCTCGTCACCTGCGGCATCTGCGGCAATATCGACACGCAGGACCCTTGCGCGATCTGCGCCGACCCGCGCCGCGATGCGCGCTCGCTGTGCGTCGTCGAGGAGGTGTCGGATCTCTGGGCGCTCGACAAGTCGCGGCTCTTTCCGGGCAAATATCACGTCCTCGGCGGCCGGCTGTCGGCGCTGGAGGGCGTGCGGCCGCAGGATCTCAGCATCGATGCCCTCGTCGCGCGCGTCGCCGCGGGGGGCATCGACGAGGTGGTGCTGGCGATGAACGCGACGCTGGAAGGGCAGACGACCGCGCATTATCTAGCCGAGCGGCTGGAAGGCTATCCGGTAAGGCTGACGCAGCTCGCGCATGGCCTGCCGGTGGGGGGCGAGCTCGATTATCTCGATGAGGGGACTCTGGCGCAGGCGCTCAGGGCGCGGAGGCCCGTGGGTTAGCGATGTCCGAGAAGACCTGCCCCGACTGTGCTGAGCATGTGAAAGTAGAAGCGATCAAATGTCGCTTTTGTGGATATCGTTGGTCTGGACGTGAAAAGCCTCCGTTTGATGCGTGGCGCGTCGGAGCGGTTGTGCTGATTTTGGCGATGCTGGCACTTGCCGTCGCTACCTCTTGACCCCGCGCCCCCGCGACCATACCTGACGGCCATGGCCCTACTCCCCATCATAGAGACCCCCGATCCGCGGCTGCGCGTCATTTCCAAGCCCGTCGAGACCTTCGACGCCGAGCTGAAGACGCTGGTCGCCGACATGTTCGAGACGATGTACGACGCGCCCGGCATCGGGCTTGCCGCCATTCAAGTGGGGGTGCCGAAGCGCATCCTCGTCATCGACCTACAGGAACCCGATCCCGAGGACGAAGAGGGCAAGAAGGTGATCCGCGATCCGCGCGTCTTCATCAACCCCGTCTTCTCCGACGAGAGCGAGGAGCATAGCGTCTATCAGGAAGGCTGCCTGTCGGTCCCCGAGCAATATGCCGATGTGACGCGTCCCGCCGAGGTCACCGTCGACTGGCAGGACGAGGACGGCAAGCCGCACCGCGAGCGCATGACCGGCCTGATGGCGACGTGCATCCAGCACGAACACGACCATCTGGAGGGTATATTGTTCATCGACCATCTGTCGCGGTTGAAGCGCGAGATGGTGCTGAAGAAATTGGCCAAGCTGCGCAAAGCGGCTTAGCGCCAACATTCGTCACCCCGGACCTGATCCGGGGTCCACGACCGCGATGCAGCAATGGATGCCGGATCAGGTCCGGCATGACGATATCCAGTAAGTCGGGCTTAGTCCGCCTTCTTCGCGACGCCCACCATCGCGGGGCGCAGCAGCCGGTCCTTCATCATATAGCCCGCCTGCATTTCCTGCACGATCGTGCCCGGTTCCTTGTCGCTCGGGATTTCGAGCATCGCCTGATGCTGGTTCGGGTCGAGCGGCAGGCCGATCGCGGCGATGCGCGTGATGCCGTTGCGCTCGAAGACGCTCAGCAGTTCGCGCTCGGTCGCTTCGAGGCCGGTGATCAGCGGCTTGATTGCCGCATCCTCGCGCTGCTCGGCGGTCAGCGCCGCGAGTGCGCGGCCGAGATTGTCGGCGACTGACAGGATGTCGCGCGCGAATTTGGTCGACGCATAGGCGTGCGCGTCGGCGATTTCCTTGTCCTTGCGGCGCGTGACATTCTGCGTCTCGGCGCGCGCATAGAGCAGATCCTGCTGCAGCGCGGCGATCTGTTCGGCCAGCTTCGCCGCTTCGTCCTGCGGTTCGGCGGCGACGGCTTCGGGGGCTGCGGTTTCTTCGGTCGCGCCGTCGTCGACGGGCGTGTCATTTTCGATATTCGTCATAAACCTATCGTATCAGTCTTGAGAGCGATTGTGCGGTGAAATCCACCATGGGTACGATCCGGGCATAGTTCAAGCGCGTCGGGCCGATAACCCCGACAACGCCGACCACGCGCCCGTCCGAACCGCGATAGGGCGCCGCTATCACGGACGAGCCCGAAAGCGAGAATAATTTATTCTCCGACCCGATGAAAATGCGCGTCGCCGCGCCTTCGCGCGCGCTGTCGAGAAGCTGGGCGATATCCTGCTTGGTTTCGAGTTCGTCGAGCAACTGCCGCACCCGGTCGAGATCGCCGACCGCGCTTTCATCGAGCAGATTGGCTTGCCCGCGCACGATTAGCACGGGCCGGTCGGCGCCGTCGGACGACCAGATCGCGAGCCCGCGGCTGACCAGATCCTGCGCCGCGCGGTCGATCGCGATTCGCTCGGCCTCGATCTCGTGGCGGACGCGCGCCATCGCTTCGGTGAGGGTCAGGCCCGACAAGGTTGCGCTGATATAATTGCCCGCCTCGACCAGCGCCGAGGGGTTGAGCCCCGCCGGAATGTCGATCACGCGGTTCTCAACCGTCCCGTCGCCCGCGACGAGCACGACGAGCGACTGGCTGGCCGACAGCGGGACGAAGGCAAGCTGTTTCAGCACGCGCTCATGCTTGGGAACGAGAACGAGGCCGGCGCACGCCGACAGCCCGGACAGTGCTGCCGTCGCCTGCGCGAGCGCACTCTCGATCGGGCCGCCCTCGACGAGGCTTGCCTCGATCTGGGCGCGGTCCTCGGGCGAAGGTTCGGCGACCTGCATCATGCCGTCGACGAACAGGCGCAGCCCCTGTTCGGTCGGCAACCGGCCCGCGCTGGTGTGCGGGCTGGCGAGCAGGCCAAACTCCTCCAGATCCTGCATCACATTGCGGATCGAGGCGGGCGACAGGTTGAGCGTCGCGAGTTTCGACAGCGTCCGCGATCCGACCGGCTGGCCGGTTTCCAGATAGGCGTCGACGACCAACCGGAACACATCGCGCGCGCGCGTCGTCAATTCGGTGATCGGCGGAGTGGTCATGGTGAGGATTTAGGGATGGCGAGGGGAAGGGGCAAGCTTTGCTGGTCAGAGCATGGGAGTGGCGTTAGCCTGCCTCGCAGGGGAGAAAAGCATGACCGACCGACCGCTCGACCGCGACGATCCGCTCGACGACTTCCGGCGCCGCACCATCTCGCTGCTCGGCCACGACCGGCTGGTCTATATAATGGGAAGCGGTCCCGCGGTGATCGTGATGACCGAAATGCCCGGCATCAGCCCGCATGTCGCGCGCTTCGCGCGCTGGGTGCGCGATGCCGGTTTCACCGTCTATATGCCGCATATCTTTGGCAAGGACGGCGCCGTGCCGCGGATGCCCGGCGCGCTGTTTACAATCCTCGGCGGCTGCATCAGCCGCCAGTTCCGCGCCTTTCAGGCGAACGAAAGCTCACCCGCAACGCAATGGCTGCGCGCGCTTGCGGCGCTGGCGCACAAGGAATGCGGCGGGAAAGGCGTCGGTGCGATCGGGATGTGCTTCACCGGCAATTTCGCGCTGTCTATGATGCTCGAACCCGCGGTGCTCGCGCCGGTGCTGTCGCAGCCCTCGCTGCCGCTGAACGATGCGGCGGGGATGCATATCCACCCCGACGAACTCGCCGCCGTCAAAGCGCGGATGGAAGCCGAGGATCTGACGGTGCTCGCCTACCGTTTCGAAGGCGACAAATTCTGCAAGGCTGCGCGGTTCGAGGCGTTCGAAAATGCGCTCGGCGACCGCTTCATCGGCAAGGTGCTGCCCGATGAAGCCGCGAACCCCGACAGCCCGATGAAGAACCCGCACAGCGTCGTCACCATCCACCTGATCGACGAGGCCGGCCAGCCGACCGTGCAGGCGCGCGACGAAATCCTCGATTTCTTCAGGATGCGCTTGAGCGGTTGAGGGTGGCGGCCTAAGGGCCTTCGCAATCGTCAATCGAAAGGATCTCCCATGCGCCCCTCCGGCCGCGCGCCCGACCAGATGCGGTCGATCGCCATCGAAACCAATTTCACCATCCATGCCGAGGGCAGCGTCCTTGTCAGCTTCGGCAATACCAAGGTGCTGGTGACCGCCAGCGTCGAGGAAAAGGTTCCGCCGTTCCTGCGCGGCAAGGGGCAGGGCTGGGTCACCGCCGAATATGGCATGCTGCCCCGCGCGACGCACACCCGCGGTAGCCGCGAGGCGGCGAAGGGCAAGCAGTCGGGCCGGACGCAGGAAATCCAGCGACTTATCGGTCGCAGCTTGCGCGCCGTCGTCGACATGGCGAAGCTCGGCGAGCGTCAGATCGTCATCGACTGCGACGTGATCCAGGCCGATGGCGGCACGCGCACCGCCTCGATTTCGGGCGCGTGGGTCGCGCTGCGCCTTGCGGTCGACAAGCTGCTCGAAAGCAAGGCGTTGGCCGAGGATCCGATCGAGGACAGCGTCGCGGCGATCTCGTGCGGCATCTACAAGGGCACGCCGGTGCTCGACCTCGACTATGACGAGGATTCGGTCGCCGAAGCCGACGGCAATTTCGTGCTGACCGGCAAGGGCCAGATCGTCGAAGTGCAGGCAAGCGCCGAGGGCGCGACCTACGACGAAGAGGGCCTGCTGCGCCTGCTCCGCCTCGCGCGCATCGGCTGCACCGATATCTTCGCAGCACAGGCGAAGGCGGCGGGCCGGTAATATTGTTCGTCACCCCGGACTTGATCCGGGGTCCGTGCAGACGAGACCGGATTGGATGCCGGATCGAGTCCGGCATGACGAAAGAAGGATCTTCGAATGACCCGCAAGCTCACCCCCGGCAAGCTCGTCATCGCGAGCCACAATGCGGGCAAGGTGCGCGAAATCCGCGCGCTGCTCGAACCCTTCGGAATCGAGCCAGTGTCGGCCGGCGATCTCGGGCTTCCCGAGCCCGAGGAGACGGGGACGACCTTCGTCGAAAATGCGCTGCTCAAGGCACGTGCGAGCGCGTCGGCGGCGGGTCTGCCGGCGCTCGCCGACGACAGCGGCCTCGAAGTCGCGGCGCTCGGCGGTCGTCCGGGCGTGTACACCGCCGACTGGGCCGAAAGGCAGTCGTTCGAGGGCGCGCCGGGCCGCGACTGGTATCTGGCGATGGGCAAGGTCGAAGGGCTGCTTGCTGAACAAGGCCCCGCCGTCGACCGCAGCGCACGCTTCGTCTGCACGCTGGCGCTGGCCTGGCCCGATGGCCATGCTGAGGTGTTCGAGGGAAAAGCCGAGGGCAGTTTGACCTGGCCACCGCGCGGAACGTTGGGCTTCGGCTATGATCCGGTGTTCGTTCCAGCCGGTAACACGTTGACTTTCGCGGAGATCGATCCGGCAGAGAAGCACGCAATCAGTCACCGCGCCGATGCTTTCGCCAAGCTGGTGGCCGGAGCGTTTTGATATCGTCGTCGCCCCGGATTCGGGGTCCATGGATTCCGGCTTTCGCCGGAATGACGAATGGGAGTAAGGCCCCCCATGGCCGAACCGCTCGCCCTTTATGTCCATTGGCCGTTCTGCGTCAGCAAATGCCCCTATTGCGACTTCAACAGCCATGTACGCGAGAGCGTCGACCAAGAGCTGTGGCGCGCCGCGTTGCTCGCCGATCTGCGGCATGAGGCGGGACTGCTTCCGGGCCGCCCGGTGTCGTCGATTTTCTTCGGGGGCGGCACGCCGAGCCTGATGCCGCCCGAAACCGTCGCGGCGGTCATCGCGGCTGCCGACGATGCGTGGGGCGTGACGGGCGATTGCGAGATCACGCTGGAGGCAAACCCCAATTCGGTCGAGGTCGCCAATTTCGCGGCGCTCGCATCGGCGGGGGTCAATCGCGTGTCGATTGGGGTTCAAAGCTTCGATCCGCAAATACTTGAATTTCTTGGGCGCGCGCACAGCGGCGACGAGGCGCGGCGTGCGATTGTCGCGGCGCAGAAGCATTTCGCGCGGGTGAGCTTCGATCTCATCTACGCGCGGCCCGGACAAAGCCTTGGTCAGTGGGAGGCCGAGTTGAACGACGCGCTGGCGTTCGGAACGGGGCAACTCTCGCTCTACCAGCTCACCATCGAACCCGGCACGCGTTTCGCGACGCTTGCGGCGAAGGGCGATATCGTCATTCCCGACGGCGATACGGCGGCTGACCTGTTCGACGCGACGCAGGCGATGACGCGCGCTGCGGGGCTCCCGCGCTATGAGGTCTCGAACCATGCGCGGCCCGGTGAGGAGAGCCGGCACAATCTGACATACTGGTGCTATGGCGACTATGCCGGGGTCGGGCCGGGCGCGCACGGACGGCGCCTCGGCCAGGCGACCGAGCGGCACAAAAAGCCCGAGAATTTCATCGCAGCGGTCGAGCGTAACGGACACGGCCTGAAGGTCGAAGCCGACCTGCCCGCGCACGAACGCGCGACCGAGGCGATGCTGATGGGGCTGCGGCTGACCGAGGGCATCGATCTGGCGCGCGTCGAGGCGCGGAGCGGGTTGGGGCGCGAGGCGTTCGTCGATGCGGGGGCGGTGGCGCGGCTGGCGGCGCAGGGGCTGGTAGTTCAGGATGGGGACCGGTTGGCTGTGACCGACGACGGCATCCTCCTGCTCGACTCGATCCTTTCCGAGGTCGTGCGGACCGGCTAGACTCTCCTCACCCGTTCGCATCGAGCGAAGTCGAGATGCCCCTCGTGGTTGCCTTACGTGGCGGGGTGTCTCGACTTCGCTCGACACGAACGGAGAGGGAAGGGTTGGAATTGGCGCAGGAATTGATCCGCGACTGGGACGCCCATCTGGCGCACGAAAAGCGCCGGTCGGAGCATACGCGCCGTGCCTATATCGCGACGGCGGAGCGATTTTGCGCCTTCCTGTCGCATCATCGCGGCGGCGCGGTCGATGCCCGGATGCTCAAGGGTCTGACGCCGAACGATCTTCGCTCTTACCTTGCCGACCGCCGCGCCGACGGGCTGGGCAATGCGTCCGCCTCACGCGAACTCAGCGCGCTCCGTACCTTCCTCCGCTTCGTGGGCGGCTCGAACGCCAGCGTACCGCAGATGCGCGGGCCACGCGTCAAGAAGGGGCTACCGCGCCCGGTCGCACCGGCCGAAGCGCTGCAGCTTGCGCAGGATGTCGAGGACAACGCCCGCGAAGGCTGGGTCGGCGCGCGCGATTTCGCGTTGCTGCTGTTGTTGTACGGCGCGGGCCTGCGTATCGGCGAGGCGCTGGGGCTGACCGGCGCGGCGCTGCCGCTCGGCGACACGCTGCGCGTCACGGGCAAGCGGAACAAGACCCGGATCGTCCCGATCCTGCCCGCCGTCGCGGCCGCCGTGTCGCGCTATGTCGAGGCTTGTCCGTGGCCGATCGGGAAAGAGGCACCGCTGTTTCTCGGCGCGCGGGGCGGGGCGCTCCAGCCCGGAGTGGTGCGCGCGAGCGTGCGCTCGGCGCGCCGTGCGCTCGGCCTGCCCGAACGCACGACGCCGCATGCATTGCGCCACAGCTTCGCGACGCACCTGCTTGCGGGCGGGGCGGACCTTCGCAGTTTGCAGGAATTACTCGGCCACGCCAGCCTTGCCTCGACGCAGGTCTATACAGCGGTCGACGCCGCGCATCTGCTGGACATTTACCGGAGCGCGCACCCGCGCGCCTAGTTAGCCCGTTTGGGTTTCCAGGTGATGACGCGGTAGATATAGATGGCGACGAGCGATCCGATCGCCACCAGCGCGACGGGGCCGACGAAGGCGTCGAGGTTCGCGAACTTCCCCCCGAACCAGTTGCCGGCGCCCGCGAGTGCGGCGATCCAGATCGTCGAACCTGCGGCGGTCCAAGCCAGGAATTTCGCCTGGTTCATCTTCACCATGCCCGCGGGCAAGGACACCATCGTCCGTGCGACGGGCATGAAGCGCGCGACGAACACGATGCCGGGGCCGTATTTCAGGAACCAGTTGTGCAACCGCTCGACCTCGGCCCAGTCGAGCGTCAGCCAGCGGCCATGGCGGTCGATGAAGGGCTTGAGCCGTTCGTATCCGATCCACCGGCCGATGCCGTACCAGATCCAGTTTCCGGCGGTCGTTCCCGCGACGGCGACCGCGATGAGCGTCCAGAAATCGAAATGACCCTTGGAAACGGCAATGCCGCCGAGCCCCATGATCACTTCGGAGGGGATCGGCGGGAACACATTTTCCAGGAACATGAGGATGAAGATCCCCAGATACCCCCAGCTCTGGATCAGGTTCAGGATAAAGTCTGTCATGCGAAGAGAACGCGCGCGGGCTTCAGCCGATCCGCCCGATGATCGCGTCCCAGATCATCCCCGCCGTGTCGCTGTTGTTGAAGCGGTCGATCGCGACGATTCCGGTGGGCGAGGTGACGTTGATTTCGGTCAGCCATTCGCCGCCGATCACATCGATGCCAACGAACAGCAATCCGCGTTCGCGAAGCTCGGGGCCGAGCACGTCGCAAATCTCCTGCTCGCGCGGTGTAAGCCCCGCAGCCTCGGCGTAGCCGCCGACCGCAAGGTTCGAGCGGAATTCGCCTTCGCCGGGCTTGCGGTTGATCGCGCCCGCGACCACGCCGTCGACGAGGACGATGCGCTTGTCGCCCCTGGCGACGCTCGGCAGGAATTGCTGGACCATGAAGGGTTCGGGCCAGACCTGCCCGAAGAGTTCGACGAGCGCGCCCAGATTGCTGCCGTCGGCGTCGACGCGGAATACCGCCTTGCCCCCATTGCCGTGGAGCGGCTTGATCACCACCGCGCCATAACGGGCCTGAAAATCCTTCACCGCGTCGAGGTCGCGCGTGACCATCGTCGGCGGCATGAATTCGGGGAAATCGAGCACGAACACCTTCTCGGGCGCATTGCGCACCGAGACGGGATCGTTGACCACGAGCGTTTCGCCGCGGATGCGCTCGAGCAGCCAGGTGCCGGTGAGGTAGCCGAGGTCGAAGGGCGGATCCTGCCGCATCAGCACGACATCGACGTCGCGGCCGAGGTCGAGCGTGACGAAATCGCCAAATTCATAGTGCGCGCCGGCCTCGCGCTTTGCGTCGAGGATGCGGTGCGCCTTGGTGGTCAGCCGCCCGGCCTCCCACGTCAGCCCGCGCACGTCGTAGTGATAGAGCTCGTACCCGCGTTCGAGCGCTTTCAGGATCAGGTGGAAACTGCTGTCGCCATTGATGTTGATCGCGTCCATCGGGTCCATTTGCACGGCTGCACGCAGGGTCATCTTCTTCTCCTTGGGCGCCGTCACGGCTGCCAGACGTGGACCAGATGGCGAGGCAATCGCTTCGGCGCAAGGAGCATCACGTCGATGCGGATGTCATCCGACGGACGCGCGAATCGGGGGATGAGCATTTCCGCCGCCGCTGCGACGCGTCGCAAGCGCCACTGGTCGATCGCAAGGTCGAGGTCTTCGGGGCGCTCGCGCCACTTCACCTCGATGAAGGCAAGCGTTCTGCCGCGCCGCGCGACGAGGTCGACCTCGCCCGCGGCAACGCGGAGCCGCTGCCCGAGAATGCGCCAGCCGTGCAGGCGCAGCCACCATGCGGCGCGCCGTTCGGCCCTGCGGCCCCGCGCTTCGGCGGCGGCGCGATTCAAGCCCGCTCTTTCAAGGCCAGCGCGCGGGCATAAACCTCGTGCCGGTCGAGCCCATATTGCTTCGCGACGGCCTTGGCGGCCTGCGCGACCGGCCGGTCCGCCATCGCGGCGCGCAGCGCGGCGTCGATGGTCGCCGCATCGGCTTCCTCGCCGCTTTCCTCGCCGCGCGGGCCCACCACGATCACGATCTCGCCCTTCGGCGGCGCGTCGGTGTAGCGCGCCGCGAGATCGGCCAGCGTGCCGGTCGCGCATTCCTCGTAAAGCTTGCTGATCTCGCGCGCGACGGCGGCCTCGCGGTTGCCGAGGCCGTCGGCCAGTGCCGTCAGCGCGGCGGCGAGGCGCGGGCCGCTCTCGTAGAAGACTAGCGTCGCGCGGAGCCCCGCGAACTCGGCGATCGTGTCAGCGCGCGCCTTCGCCTTGTTCGGCAGGAAACCCGCAAACAGGAAGCGGTCGCTCGGCAATCCCGAGAGCGTGATCGCGGCGATCGCGGCGCAGGGGCCGGGCAGGGTGGTGACGTGTCGTCCGCCTGCGCGCGCGTCGCGCACCAGCTTGTACCCTGGATCCGAAATCAACGGGGTTCCCGCGTCTGACACCAAAACGACAACTTCACGCTCCATGCGCGCAACCAGCGCGGCGCGGGTGCGTTCGTCGCTGTGGTCGTGATAGGGGGTCATCGGAACGCGCAAACCCAGATGCGACAGCAACTTCGCGGTCACACGCGTGTCCTCGGCGGCGATGACGTTGGCCGAGGCAAGAGTGGCGGTTGCCCGCGCACTGATGTCGCCGAGGTTGCCGATGGGCGTCGCGACGATATAGAGACCGGGCAAGGGAGATTTTGAGATGGTCGAATCCGGCATGACGCCGAAAATGGCAGAAACTGCCCAAGATTGCCACGGGGGCTCGCGCCAGGTTTATGCATCGTCACGGCGCAAAATGCTGCGCGGGATCGCGACGCTGACGCTGGGCGGTCTGCTCGCCGCGTGCCAGATGGTGCCGAAGGCGACCGGCCCGGCCACCGCGCCGCCGCCCGAAAAGCCCGCCGATGGCGTCGGCCCCGGGCTTCCGACAGATACCGACCGCCACCGCGTTGCGTTGCTCGTCCCGCAGACCGGGCCCAACGCCGATGTCGGTATGGCGATTGCGAACGCGACGACGATGGCGCTGCTCGATTCGAAGACCGAGCGGGTTCGCATCACGACCTATGACACTGCGCTTGGTGCCGCCGCCGCGGCGCGGCAGGCGGTCGCCGACGGCAACAAGCTGATCCTCGGTCCGCTGCTCAGCGAGGATGTCGCCGCGGTCGCGCCGATCGCGCGCGAGGCGAAGGTGCCGGTGCTGAGCTTCTCGAACGACAGCAGCGTCGCGGGCAATGGCGTCTTCATCATGGGCTTCGTTCCCGGCCAGTCGGTGGAGCGCGTCGTCGCCTATGCGCGCAGCAAGGGGCAGCAGCGGTTCGGCGCGCTCGTACCCAGGACTGTCTATGGCGACCGCTCGGCCGCGGCCTTCCGCTCGGCGGTGTCGGCCGCCGGCGGCACGCTGGTCGCGGTCGAAACCTATGATCGCAGCGCGACCGCGCTGACGGGCGCGGCGCGGCGGCTGGCCAACGCCGGCGCGATGGACGCGGTGCTCGTCGCCGACAGCGGCGGCAATGCGATCCGCGCCGTGCCGGTAGTCAAGAGCACGGGGAACAAACAGATCCTCGGCACCGAGCTGTGGAACACCGACGCGGCGCTCGGCGGTAATCCGGCAATGCGCGGGTCGTGGTTCGCCAGCGTTTCGGATGGCCTTTACGGCCAGCTCGCCGCGAAATATCGCACACGCTACGGCAAGGCGCCGTACCGGCTCGCCAGCCTCGGCTATGACTCGGTGCTGCTGACAGTCCGCATCGCGCGCGACTGGAAGCCGGGCACGACCTTTCCCGCTGCGCGATTGCTCGCCGAGGAAGGGTTCGGGGGCATCGACGGCATTTTCCGCTTCAACAACCGCGGGATCGCGATGCGCGCGCTCGAGGTCAGCGAGGTCGGGGCCGGAGGCTTCCGCGTGATCGACCCCGCGCCGACGAAATGGTAGTGGCATAACCGCCACAGCGTGGCGAAAAGCGTCATGTTTGTGACGCGGGCGGCCTTTACGGCGCGCTCGCGTTCACTATATGGGCATGGCGCGCCGCGATCGCGTCGATTCCGCGCGCCTATCGTAAATGACCAGGAGATACAGCTATACCACCGCCCATGACCCGCCGCTCGATGGCGCCCGTGCCGCCCAAAAACGGCCCGCGATACAATGAATTCATTTCCTCTCCGAAGGTCCGTGTGATCGACGAGGAAGGGGAGAATCTGGGCGTAATGCTGACGGCCGAAGCGATCGAGCAAGCTGCCTCGGTCGGTCTGGACCTGGTTGAAGTGTCTCCCAACGCCGATCCGCCGGTGTGCAAGTTCCTCGATGTGGGCAAGTATAAGTACGAAGCCCAGAAAAAGGCCAATCTGGCGCGCAAGAGCCAGAAGACGCAGGAGATCAAAGAGATCAAGATGCGTCCGAACATCGACGATCATGATTTCGATGTGAAGATGAAGAAGGTCTTCGACTTCCTTGAGGAAGGCGACAAGGTCAAGATGACGATGCGTTTCCGCGGCCGCGAGATGAGCCACACGCAGCTCGGCCTCAACGTGCTTCAGCGCGTCGCCGAAATGACCGCCGAGATCGCGAAGGTCGAGGCGCATCCGCGCACCGAAGGCCGCCAGATGGTCATGGTGATCGCGCCGAAATAAGGCGTCGCGGCTCAGCCGATACGGAAATTCAGGGCGGTCGTTCCACCGGGACGGCCGCCCGCTTCGTATCGGCGCTCCACCATATGCACGTCACCCGCCGCGGAGATCGCGACGAGCGTCGAGGCGCGGGTGCCATAGACTTCGCCGTGCAGGAAAAGCGCGGGCTCGCCTTCTGCCGTCAGCGTGTCGAGCAGGCCTTCGGGGTCGGCTTGCGCCTCGACCACCGCCGACAGCGCGGTGCGCAGCCGTTCGGCGCGCGGACACGGGGCATCGACCGGTTCGTTGGCGAGCGCATGGACGCCGGGCGCCAGCGCCGCGATCAGCGGCGTCGGCCGGTTGGTGAGCAGCCGCGGGGCGCCGCCGACGGCAAACAGGTTGAACGCGTTGAATCGGTCGAGGTCGGCCTCCGCCGGTTCGGCGAAGCGGCCGTCGCCGCGCAGCATGTCGACGACGAGCGCGCCGCGCGACTCCTTCGCGGGATCGGGCATCGCGCCGCGCACGTTTGTCACCACCACCACGCGCCCGCTCGGCTGGTGGACCCCCAGCCATGTTCCGCCGGCCTGCAGGTCGCGTCCCGCGACGATCCCGCTGCCGTCCGGCCAATGGCCGAGCGGCGCGGCCGGTCGCGCGTGAAATTCGTCGCGATTGCCGATGAGGATCAGAGGCCAGTCGGGGTGGGCTTGATAGGCGAGGGCGACGACGCACATGCGGCGCATATCGGGGCTTGGCGCCCGCTTGCCAAGCCTCTTGACAAATTGCTTGGTTGAATGTTCAATCAAGCGATCTTGCGAAGGAGGGCGATATGGCCGACGAATTCGAGAAGATGGGCGAAAGCCTGCGCGCCAAGACGGGCAAGGGGCTGGACGAATGGGTCGCAGTCGCTCGCGGTACGGGCATTTCGGGCCATATGGCGCTGGTGAACCACCTGAAATCCGAACATGGTCTCGGGCATGGCTATGCCAATATGATCGTCCATGCGGCGAATGCCTCGTCGGCCGCGTCGCAGGACGACGAGGCGCTCGTCGCGGCGGCGTTCGACGGAGCGAAGGCGCATTGGCGGCCGCTTTACGACCGGCTGGTGGCGCTGGTGCACGGTTTCGGCGGCGACGTCGAACTGGCGCCGAAGAAGGGCTATGTCAGCCTCCGCCGCAAGAAGCAGTTCGCGCTGCTGATGCCCTCGACCAAGGACCGGTTCGATATCGGGCTGGCGCTGAAGGGCGAAGAGCCGGCGGGCATGCTGGAACTCGCGGGAAGCTGGAATGCGATGGTGTCGCACCGCATTCGCATCAACGCGGGCGAAGACGCAGGGGGCGAGGTGGCGGACCGGCTTCGCGCCGCTTATGATCGCGCGGGATAGGAGCCGCCGATGAACGCCGCCGACACCCGCAACCGCATCCTGATGACCGCGATGGAGCTCTTCTGGGAAAAGGGATATCTCTCGACTTCGGTCTCCGACATCCTCTCGCGCAGCCAGGTCCATTCGGGCAGCCTCTATCATTTCTTCCCGGGCAAGCAGGACGTGCTCGTCGGCGTGCTCGAACTTTATCGCGACGGGATCGAAGAGATGCTGCTAGCGCCGAACTGGGAGGGCGTCGACGATCCGATCGAGCGCATCTTTGCCCTGCTCGCGGGCTATCGCACCCATCTGATCGTCACCGACTGCACCTACGGCTGTCCGATCGGCAGCCTCGCGCTCGAAATCCACGAGCCCGACCCGGTGGTCCGCGATCTGATGGCGGCGAACTTTACCAACTGGTCGGCCGCGATTGCAGGCTGCTTTGAGGCCGCCGCCGACCGCCTGCCGCCCGGCGCTGACCGCCAGGCACTCGGCGAGTTCGTGCTGACGGTGATGGAGGGCGCGGTGATGCAAGCGCGCACCTATCGCGACATCGGGTATTTCGATCGCAACATCGCTGTGTTACGCGACTATATCACATCGTTGATGAGCGCCGCGAAATCTGATAGTTTCGCCTGATCTTTCTGGAGGGGGAGATAATCATGACCGAAGTACGCAAGACACCCGTGCATCTGTGGATTGTCGGGGTCGTATCGCTGTTGTGGAACGCGGTCGGCGCGTTCGACTATACGATGACCAAGATGCAGAACGCCGAATATCTCGCGGCCTTCACGCCCGAACAGCAGGCGTGGTTCGCGACCTTCCCGCTGTGGGCGAACATCGGCTGGGCGCTGGGCGTCTGGGGATCGGTACTCGGATCGCTGCTGCTTCTTGCGCGGAGCCGCCACGCGGTGTCGGCGTTCGCCGTCTCGCTCGTCGGGCTCGCGATCAGCTGCATCTACCAGTTCGGCCTGCATTATGGCGACCTGATGCGCCTGTTCGGAACGTTCCCGATGATCTTCACGGCGATAATCTGGGTAATCCTGATCGCGCTCTATCTCTATGCGCGGAAGCAAGCGGCGGCGGGCGTACTGCGGTGACCGCGTCCGCTTTGGGGTGGATTCCAGACCCTCGTCATCCCGGACTTGATCCGGGATCCATTTCAGCGCCGAAGTCGTGGACCCCGGATCAAGTCCGGGGTGACGAAGAAGAAGTTATCCTCCCTGTGGCGCAGCCATGGGGAGGGGGACCGCCGCCGAAGGCGGTGGTGGAGGGGCCGACGCGTCGGCGCAAATGCCCCTCCGTCAGCGCTTCGCGCTGCCACCTCCCCATCGCTACGCCACAGGGAGGAGCGAATGCCCGCAACCGGTCGGAACCGGCCGCTCAACGCGCCCGAATGAAGGCGCGGATATCCTGCGACAATTTATGCCGGTCCTCGTCGCGGATATACATCATGTGGCCCGCGCCATAATATTGATAGGTGATCCGGTCCTGCGGGATGCCGGTGCGCGACAGCGCATATTCGGCGGCGAAAAAGGGCGTCGCGAAATCATAATAGCCCTGTCCGACGAACACGCGCAGCCCCGAATTCTCGCGCAGCGCCTGTCCGATATAAGGCGTGACGTTGAGATAGGCGTTGGTGTCGCGCCCGCCGATCCGCCAGTCCCATAGCCCGCCGATGCCGCTGATCGACTGATATTCGAGGGTAGTCTTGAAGCCAAGCGTATCGCGGCTCCAGCTGTTGATCGCGGCGGTGTAGCTCGCGTCGATGCCATAGAAGCTGGGGTCGTTGTCGGGCTGCTCGCCGGCATTGTCGTAATCCTTGCCGGTATAGCGGCTGTCGAGGCGGCCGACCGTCAGGCCGCGGTCGCGGAGCAATTCCTTGTAGAAGCGGCCGGGGGTGACGCGGAGGTCGGCGCTCTCGAGATAGGTTTCGGAGAGGCCGGTAAAGCGCGCCAACTCGCGGCGGATCGCGGCGCGTTCCTCGCCCTGCAGCTTCTGCCCCTTGAGCAGCGCCGATGCATAGGGACCGATCGCCCACTGCCGCGCTTCCTCGGTAAAGGCCTCGACCGACGAGCCGCTCGCCTTACCGTGGAACATCGCGGTGGCGGCCATCGAGGGCAGGTTGGTGATATAGCTCAGTTCGTTGCCCGGCGTATCCGATCCCGCCGCGAAGTCGAGCACGGTCGAGATCAGGATGATGCCGTTGAGCGCGACGTCGTTGTACGTCTCGTTCATCAACTGGTTCGCGACCGCCGCCGAGCGCGTGGTGCCATAGCTTTCGCCGCCGAGATATTTGGGGCTGTTCCAGCGGCCATTGTCGTTCAGCCAGCGCCGGATCACCTCGGCGACGAGCTTGGCATCCTGCGTGACGCCGTAATAATCCTTGGGATCGGCTTTTCCGATCAGGTGCGAAAAGCCCGTGCCCGGCGGGTCGATGAAGACGATGTCGGTGACGTCGAGCAGCGCGTCGGGATTATCGACGATCGGATAGGGCGGGGCGCCGTCGTCGCGCGCATCGCTGGGGATCGCGACGCGCTTCGGCCCGAAGGCGCCCATCATCAACCAGACCGTGCCCGAGCCCGGGCCGCCGTTGAACAGGAAGGTCACCGGGCGGCCGGGGTCGCGCGGTTCCTTGATATAGGCGGTGGTGACGACCGCAACCTCGGGCACGCCGTCCTTGTTCTTGATGATCGTCTCGCCGATCGTCGCCGCGTAGTTGATCCGCTGCCCGCCGAAGGTGCCGGAGAGCTTGGTCGTGCGGACCTGTGGCTCGACGTCGGCGGGCTTCTCGGGCTTGGCCTTCTCGACGCTCTCTTGGGCATGAACGACAGCAGGAGCGGCGACGGCAAGCGCCAGCGCGATCAGCGACAGACCTGTTTTCATGATTTTCTCCCCGTTGAGGCGCGAACCCTAAGCGGGGCGGGGAAGGGCGGCAAGGCCGCTGGTCGGTCGCGGCGGGGCCTTGGTCGAAGGGCGCCGGACGGTGAGCGGGCGATGCGATCGTCAGGCTGCCAGCGCTGCTTTGGGAGTTCCCGGGCGTGCACCGGCAATCCATCCGTGCCAAGCGATCGCGACGCCAAGGATAGCCGACACGAACAGCAGGAAGGGCAGATTGACGCGGGAGACGGCGGCGAACATCGGCGCCCAGCCTGGAATTCGTCCGAGCGTATCAAAGCTGATTGCCTGCGCGGCAATGAATCCCGCCGCGATCAGAAATGGCCTGCCATGCGACGACGCCTGGCGAAACAGGTAAAGCGTGATCGCCAGCGCGATCAGATTTCCGCCTGCCATCGCATAGGAAAAATTCTCATCCGGCCGGAAAAACGGGATGAGCATGGCAAGTAATCGGAATCCGACCGGAGAAATCACGAACAGCAGCGTCGCGAGCATATAGCGAGCGTGCAGTTGGACCTGATAGCGGTGCCTCAGCCCCAACCAGAAGAGAAGGGCGAATGCGAGATTGGCGAGCGGATCGAAAAAACCGAACTGCGCGATCTGCTTGCCTTCGATACTGGTGAAATCGCCGGCCAAGGTCGCCGCCTCGACATGGATGACCCACATTCCCCCGACCAGGAAGAATGGGAAAAGCAGAAAGATCGCGAGCCCGGTCGCGCGGTGCAGCGCGAGTCGATGGTGGTGGGCCGTCCAGCTCTGCACGATCGCAAGGACGATCCAAAGGACAGAGCTGGCGGCATGAGCATGGTGCGCCATGCTATGTGTCTGCAGCTTCGTGAAATATCCGGGCCAGAAGGCAACAAACGTCAGCGCGAGCAGCGCCAGCACATATATCCAGGCCGAACGAAAGGGCATGTTTTTCCCCTTGCGCCGACACTGACATCATCAAACGTCGACAGCAAGCCGGATTACCCGGCGCGGCGATAGGCTCCCTTGCCTTGCGTTACCGTCCCCACTTGGTCTTGCTCGACTTCCCGAACCGCCCTTTGCGCGTGCCCGGCTTGCCTTCGTTGCTCCGCCCCACGCGCGGGGCCACCTGTTCGTCGGGCGGCAAGCCGAGTTCGTCGGCCTCGAGCTTGCGGATCTCGTCGCGGAGGCGCCCGGCCTCCTCGAACTCCAGATCTGCCGCCGCATCGCGCATCTTCTTTTCGAGGTCGGCGATGTACGCGCGCAAATTATGCCCGACCATATGCGCGGGCTTGTCTTCGCCGATATCGATGACAACGCCGTCCTTCGACGCGACATGCGCGATGATGTCGCCGATGTTGCGCTTGATCGTCGTCGGGGTGATGCCGTGCTCGGCGTTATACGCCTTCTGCTTTTCGCGGCGGCGGTCGGTTTCGCGCATCGCGCGTTCCATGCTGCCGGTGATGCGGTCGGCGTAGAGGATGACGCGGCCGTCGACGTTGCGCGCGGCGCGCCCGATCGTCTGCACCAGCGAGGTTTCGCTACGCAGGAAGCCTTCCTTGTCGGCGTCGAGGATCGCGACGAGCCCGCATTCGGGAATGTCGAGCCCTTCGCGGAGCAGGTTGATGCCGACGAGCACATCGAACACGCCGAGGCGGAGGTCGCGGATGATCTCGATGCGTTCGAGCGTCTCGACGTCCGAGTGCATGTAGCGGACCTTCAGGCCTGCTTCGTGCAGGAACTCGGTCAGATCCTCGGCCATGCGCTTCGTCAGTGTCGTAACCAGCGTGCGGTATCCCGCCGCGGCGGTCTTCTTTGCCTCGGCGATCAGGTCGTCGACCTGTTCCTCGACCGGTTTGATCTCGACCGGCGGGTCGATCAGCCCGGTGGGGCGGATCACCTGTTCGGCGAAGACGCCCTGCGTGCGGTCCATCTCCCACGTCCCCGGCGTCGCCGAGACGCTGACCGTCTGCGGACGCATCAGATCCCATTCGGCAAAGCGCAGCGGGCGGTTGTCGATGCAGCTCGGCAGGCGGAAGCCATATTCGGCGAGCGTGATCTTGCGCCGATGGTCGCCCTTCGACATCGCGCCGATCTGCGGGATCGTCTGGTGGCTTTCGTCGACGAAGAGCAGGGCGTTGTCGGGCAGATATTCGAACAGGGTCGGCGGCGGCTCACCGGGCAGGCGGCCGGTGAGGAAGCGGCTGTAATTTTCGATCCCCGCGCAGCTGCCCGTCGCGGCGATCATCTCGAGGTCGAAATTGGTTCGCTGTTCGAGCCGCTGCGCTTCGAGCAGGCGGCCCTCGGCTTCGAGTTCCTTGAGGCGCTCCGCCAGTTCGTGCCGGATCGCCTCGGTCGCCTGTTTGAGCGTCGGGCCGGGCGTGACATAATGGCTGTTCGCATAGACGCGGACATAGTTGAGGCTGGCGATCTTCTTGCCCGTCAGCGGGTCGAATTCGACGATCTCCTCGATCTCGTCGCCGAAGAAGCTGACGCGCCAGGCCATGTCCTCATAGTGCGAAGGGAAGATTTCGAGACTGTCGCCGCGGACGCGGAAATTGCCGCGCGCGAAGGCCTGGTCGTTGCGCTTGTATTGCAGCGCGACGAGCTTGCGGATGATCTCGCGATTGTCGACGACCTGGCCCTTTTTGAGGTCGAAGATCATCGCCGAGTAAGTCTCGACCGACCCGATGCCGTAAAGGCACGAAACCGAGGCGACGATGATCACATCGTCGCGCTCAAGCAGCGCGCGCGTTGCCGAATGGCGCATCCGGTCGATCGCCTCGTTTACCGAGCTTTCCTTCTCGATGTAGGTGTCGCTGCGCGGCACATAGGCCTCGGGCTGGTAATAGTCGTAGTAGCTGACGAAATATTCGACCGCATTGTTCGGGAAGAAGCTCTTGAATTCGCCATAGAGCTGCGCCGCGAGGATCTTGTTCGGGGCGAGGATCAGCGCGGGGCGCTGCAACTCGTCGATGACCTTTGCCATGGTGAAGGTCTTGCCCGACCCTGTGACGCCGAGCAGCACCTGGTCACGCTCGCCCGCGAGCGCGGTGTCGACCAGCTCGCGGATCGCGGTCGGCTGGTCGCCGGCGGGCTCATAGTCGCTAACCAGTTCAAAACGCTTGCCGCCTTCGACCTTGTCGGGGCGGGCGGGGCGGTGCGGGACATAGGCCTCGCTGGTGTCGATTTCATCGAGCGATGTACGAATCTGGATTGCCATCGCTGCCAATATGGTATCGATGGGGTGGGCGCACAATCGCAATGAGTCACAGGGGATGGATATGAAAAAGCTACTCACGTTCGCCGCTCTTGGCGTTGCATTGGCGACGGCTGGCTGCAGCAAGACCGAAAATGCCGGCGGCACCGTCAAGCGCGAGGCCGGAAACTGGAAGACCGACGTCAAGCTGGTGAAGTTCGAAGTTCCGGGCATGCCGCCCGAAATGAAGGACGGCATGGCGAAGATGATGGAAGGCGCCAGCGGCATGGACCAGTGCTTCACGCAGGAGCAGGTCGACAAGGAAGATATCGCCGCCGAGCTCGCCAAGGGGCCGGGCAATGGCGGCGAGTGCAAATGGTCGAAGAAGGATGTCAGCGGCGGCAAGATCGACGTTGCGGGCACCTGCACCGCCAACGGCCAGACGGTCGATATGGCCATGGCCGGCACGATGGAAGCGAAGAAGACCGACGTGACGATCACGACCAAGGGCAAGATGCCGACCGGTCAGGGCGAGATGGAGATGGTGCTGCAGATGACGAGCACCCATACCGGCCCCTGCAAGGACGGCGCAGCCGCGACCAAGAGCTGAGCCAAACGGCAACAGGGTTACGAGCGGGGCGTCGGTGCGAGCCGGCGCCCTTTCTGTTTGAAGGGAGAGAGAAACATGATCGGCTATGTGACCATGGGCACCGACGATTTGCCGCGCGCCCGCGAATTTTATGCCGGGCTGCTCGGGACGATCGGCGCGAGCGAGTTGATGCGCATGTCGGATACCGAGGCGAACGGCTTTACCCTTTATGGCACCGGTTGGGGCCAGCCCGGCATTGCGGTGACGCGGCCCTATGACGGCCAGCCCGCCGATCGCGGCAACGGCCATATGGCGGCGATCGTCGTCGACGAGCGCGCGAAGGTCGATGCGCTTCATGCCAAGGCGCTCGAACTCGGCGGCAGCTGCGAAGGACCGCCGGGCGTTCGCGGTGACGACGGCGAGCAGGCTTTCTATGCCGCCTATTTCCGTGACCCCGACGGCAACAAGCTGTGCGCCTTTCGGATCGGGCCGGCCTGAGCAGCGAAATTTGGAAAGCTGGGGTCGATGTATCCGGCTTCGGACTCGCCGGACGGGATGCAGGTGGGGCTGCATGTCCGTCCGGCGGAGTCACTGTTATGGGGCCACGCGATATGCCGAAAAGCGCCAGGGACCAGCTCGCGCCCTTCGATCTTGGGACCCCAATTGTCCCAACCGGGCATAAGCCCAGCCCAGACCACGACGGCACAGGGCACGTCGCGACCGTTGAACGATCTCACGTCCCTCGGCGATATGGCAGTTACAAGGGGTCACGACGCGGCATGTCGCGAAACGGCAGGAAATTATTAACCACAAATGCCGCTTTTCAGCGTCATTTGGCACCTCGCAATGATTTTGATATAAGGTTGCGGCCTGCTGTTACCGTTACATGGTAGTAAAATCGGCTAGCTGTCCCGGCCGTTTGGCGTATCTAGCGCGCACGCCTCGCGAGGGGGCATTCGAGGTTGCATGGACCATATAATCGCTGATGAGCTTCCCGATGGTGATGAAACCGACCGGATCATTGCCGCCGAGTTCGAACAGCTGCGCGAGTCGGCCCTGTTCACCCGTTCGCCGGTTCTGTCGCGTCTATTGCAATTCCTTGTCGAGCATCGCCTGCGCGGCGGGCGCAGCGCCCCCAAGGCCTATGCGATCGCAACCGAGGCGTTGGGGCGCAGCGCCGATTTCGATCCTGCGGTCGACAGCTATCCCCGCGTCATGGTCGGCCGGCTCCGGACGCTCCTCGACCGCTATTATGCCGAAACGCCCTGGATCCACCGTCTGCGCGTTCCGCAGGGGAGTTACGAAATCGTCGTCCAGCATCGTTCGGCGCCCCCCGCGCGATCGGCCGCGGACGCCGAGGGTGACATGGCGGCGGAACTCGCGCCGAACACCGATACGGGCGTCGCGGGTGTGGCGTCATCGCACCACAAGCGCGACGCCGGGATCTCGGCGCGATCCGGCTATGCGCGCCGGGTGGCTGCGCTGCTTTTCGTGCTTCTGGCCGCCGCCGCCGGATGGTGGACCTACGCCAATTGGGGGCGGATGGGTGGCGCGACCCCGGTTCCCACGCCGTTGCTGGAGGTCGGGGTGCCGCAGGCGGGCGAAACGCCGGTGTCGCGCGCGCTCGCACGCGCGCTCGACGGGCGGCTGCGCGACGGTTTCCGGCGGTTCGAGCTGGTCGACCTCCGAAGCGCGGAAGCGAATGGAGCATCGGCCGCCGCGCCGCAACCGGACTATCGCCTCGACGTCCTGCTTGTCCGCGACCTCGATGGGCCCGCCGACGTCACGTTGGTGCTGAACCGGGTCGCCGATCAGCGGACGATCTGGTCGCAACAGTTTCATCTCGAGAAGGCGCAGATGCCCGAGTTCGCGCCAGTCGATACCGCCATCGCCCAAATTGCCGGGGACTATGGCGTGATCGTCCGTGATCAGGTCCAGCGCCATCCGAACGATTTCGCGCCGGGCTTTCCATGCCTCGCGCAATTCAACCGGGTGCGCCAGATGCGCAGCGCCACCGCCGCGAAGCAGATCGATGCGTGCCTGCGCGCCACGCTTGACCGCACACCGAACGATCCGGTCGCGTTGTCCGCCCTGTCGCTCGTCCGCTTCGGTGACTGGCAACCGCGCCGCAACACGCCCAAGGGCGCCGCCGCCTTTGCCGAGGCGAGGGCGCTGGCCCAGCGCGCCTATGAAAATGGTCCGGGATCCTCGGCGGGACTTTTCGCGATGTCGCGCGCGAATTTCTATGCGGGCAATTGCCCCGCCGGGCTCGCGCTCGGCGACGGCGCGATGCGGCTCAACCCCTATGATGCCGACATCGCCGGATTTCTCGGGTTATTCAAGCTTGCCTGCGCGCAGGCGGAAGAGGGCGCCGCGCTGTTGCAGCGGTCGCTCGATCTCGACGCCTCCTACCCTGGCGTGCCCGCGGTGACGCTGGCCTTCGTGCGGTCGCAAGCGGGGGATCAACAGGCGGCACAGGTCATTCTCGACCGGGTGCCGACGCCCAGCAAGATGGAACCGCAATTCATGATGGTCCGCGCGATCGTCCTGGCGCGACAGGGGCATCTGCCCGAAGCGCGCGCGACTTGGCAAGCATTGCTGAAATATACGAAGCAGCCGGCGAACGCCGCGCCGGAAACGGTGTTGCGGCAGTTCCTGATCACTCCGGCGGTGATCGTTCGTGCGTCGGCGGCACTCCGCGAGTCCGGTGTCGTGCCGTCCAGTCCGGCGTCCTGAATCCCGGTCCGTCGACGTTTCCCTTGAAGGCGCGCCGGGCATTTCCTATGTCGGCGGCAACTGCAGGAGAGGCCAGGAAGGGGAGCGTCCGGCGCAGATTGCCGCCGAAAACCAGCGATCGTCGGGACGCTCCGTACCCGACCCATGCCAGCCCTCTTGCCAGCCCCCGCGCTGGGCACTAGGGCAAATTTCAACATTCACGCCATAGTCAGAAAAAAGGAACTGTGCATGAGCGATTCGGCCGAAAAGGTTAAGAAGATCGTCGTCGAACATCTGGGCGTCGAAGCCGACAAGGTCACGGAAGAAGCCAGCTTCATCGACGATCTGGGCGCCGACAGCCTCGACATCGTCGAACTGGTGATGGCGTTCGAAGAAGAATTCGGCGTCGAAATCCCTGACGACGCGGCGGAAAAGATCGCCACCGTCAAGGATGCGATCGACTATATCGAAGCGAACAAGGGCTAATCGGGCCCTGTCCGGCGCAGCCGGACGCGGCGGCGACGCCGCCCACGCGTTTCCGGCTTCCCGGTCCCGAGCGCTCGTGCGCAGTGGCCGGGAAGCTTTTTTTATGGATATGCGTCTCTGGAAGTGACGCGGGCCCCTGTGGGGACGGGGGCCGACGAAAGGAATCTTTATGCGCCGGGTTGTGGTGACGGGTTTGGGTTTGGTGACGCCGCTGGGCGGCGATGTGGAAACCACCTGGGCCAATCTGATCGCGGGCAAATCGGGCGCGGGTCCGATCACCCACTTCGACGCGTCGGACCAGAAATGCACGATCGCGTGCGAGGTGAAGGGTCCGACCCACGAATATGGCTTCGACCCCGCCAAGCGCGTCGATCACAAGGTCCAGCGCCAGGTCGACCCTTTCATCATCTTCGGCATCGATGCCGCCGGACAGGCGCTCGAGGATGCGGGTCTGACCGACCTTTCGGAGGAGCAGAAGGTGCGCGCCGGCGTATCGATCGGCTCGGGCATCGGCGGCCTGCCGGGAATCGAGAGCGAAAGCCTGCTGCTCGCCGAAAAAGGGCCGGGCCGCGTTTCGCCGCACTTCGTCCACGGCCGCCTGATCAACCTCATCTCGGGCCAGGTCAGCATCAAATATGGCCTCAAGGGTCCGAACCATGCCGTCGTCACCGCCTGTTCGACCGGCGCGCACTCGATCGGCGACGCGGCGCGGATGATCCGCGACGACGATGCCGACATCATGCTCGCGGGCGGCGCCGAGGCGACGATCTGCCCGATCGGCATTGCCGGCTTCGCGCAGGCGCGCGCGCTCAACATGAGCTACAACGACCGCCCCGAACAGGCGAGCCGCCCCTATGACAAGGACCGCGACGGCTTCGTGATGGGCGAAGGCGCCGGCGTCGTCGTGCTCGAGGAATATGAGCATGCCAAGGCGCGCGGCGCCAAGATCTATGCCGAAGTCGTGGGCTATGGCCTGTCCGGCGACGCCTATCACGTCACCGCGCCCGACCCCGAAATGGACGGCGCCTTCCGTTCGATGAGCGCGGCGCTCAAGAAAGCGGGCATGACCCCCGCCGACATCGACTATATCAACGCGCATGGCACTTCGACGATGGCCGACACGATCGAACTCGGCGCAGTGAAGCGCCTGTTCGGCGACGCGATGGCGAATGTGTCGATGAGCTCGACCAAGTCGGCGATCGGCCACCTGCTGGGCGGCGCGGGCGCGGTCGAGACGATCTTCTGCATCCTTGCGATCCGCGACCAGGTCGTCCCCCCGACGCTCAACCTCGACAATCCCGACGAGGGAACCGAAGGCGCCGACCTCGTCCCGAAGGTGGCGAAGAAGCGCAAGGTCAAGGCCGCGCTGAACAACAGCTTCGGCTTCGGCGGCACCAATGCCAGCCTGATCGTCAAAGCGGTCGAAGACTGATCGCCATGCGCTGGCTGCTTGCAGCCCTGATGGCGCTCGCGCTCACCGCCTGTTCGAGCGGCGCGCCGCGCGATACGGTCGTCGTGATTCCGCCGGGCGCGAGCATCGCCAAGGCGGGCGAAATCCTGGAAAAGGCGGGCGCGGTCTCCTCGGCCGACGGCTTTCGCAACCATGCGCGCTTCTTTGGCGGCGACGATCCGATCAAGCCCGGCGAATATGAGATCAAGAAGGGGATGGGCGCGGGCGAAATCCTGGGCCTGCTCCAGTCGGGCAGGACCATCCAGCGCCTCGTGATGATCCCGCAGGGGATGCCCTCGATCATGGTGTGGGAGCGGCTGATGGCCGAACCGCGCCTGAAGGGCGAGATTCCGGTGCCGGCGGAGGGCAGTATCCTCCCCGACAGCTATGCCTTCACCACTGGAGAAACGCGCGCCGCGGTCGTCAAGCGGATGCAGAGTGCGATGGACAAGGCATTCGACGAACTCTGGGCGAAGCGCTCGCCGCGCAGCGCCGCGAAGAACCGCAACGAAGCGATCACGCTCGCCTCGATCGTCGAGAAGGAAACCGGCGTCGCCGCCGAGCGCCGCACCGTCGCGGGGGTCTATACCAACCGCCTTGCGGTCGGCATGCGGCTTCAGGCCGATCCGACGATCATCTATCCGATCACCAAGGGCAAACCCCTCGGCCGCCGCATCCTGCGGTCCGAGATCGTCGCCGTGAACGACTATAATACCTACAGCATGGCCGGCCTGCCGAAGGGGCCGATCGCGAACCCCGGCAAGGCATCGATCGCCGCGGTGCTCGATCCCGAGGCGAATGATTATCTCTATTTCGTTGCGAAGGGCGATGGCGGCCACGCCTTTGCCCGCACGCTGAGCGAGCACAATGCGAATGTGCAGAAATGGTATCAATTGCGGCGCGATCGCGGGGAAATGGAATAGACCGGCGCGGTCGACGGTCGGGAAGGGGAAAAGCGGTGATGCGAAACCTTGCGGGCCATGGGCTGATCCTGCTGGCGATGACCGCCTGCATGGCGAACGGAGGAAGCGCGGCCGGGCAAGCCGCTAGCGATATCCGGATCGAGGACGGACCGCAGCTTTCGACGCCGCGCGCCACGCACCAGCTCGTCGCGGCGGGCTATACCGCACCGGAGATTTTCGACGTCGCCAGCGGAACCTCGACGCGCGTCGACCATGATCTCGGCGGCCAATGGAACTATATGACGCTCATCAAGGCTGACGCGCGCACGGCGATGCTCGCCGGCGGATATCGTAAAGGGCGGATCGAGCCGACCGACCGAAGCTGGATCATCCGTTTCGGCGAAGGGGCCGCATCATGACCACCGCCAAACTTTTCCTTCACGGCGTTCCCGACAGTCCGGCGATCTGGCGGCCGCTGCTTGCCGCACTCGACCTCGGCGATGCGCCGGTGGCGGTCCCCGCGCTGCCGGGATTTACCGGGCCGCTTCCGGCGGGCTTTTCCGCGACCAAGGAAGCCTATGCCGACTGGGCGGTGGAAGAGGCCGAGGCGCTGGCCGCGGCCCACGGCCCGGTCGACATCGTCGGGCACGACTGGGGCGCGCTGATCGCACAGCGCGCGGCGATGCTACGGCCCGACCTTTTCCGCAGCTGGGCGGTGTCGAACGCGGTGATCGATCCCGATTATCGCGGCCATCGCATCGCGCGCATCTGGAATACGCCGATTCTCGGCGAAATCTTCATGGCGCTGAGCAAGCCCGCGGCGCTCGCAAAGGGGCTGGCCGAGCAGGGGATGCCGGCCGGGATTGCCGAAGAAGAGGCGGCGCAATGGGCGAACAAGGACAAGCGCCGCGCGATCCTGAAACTCTACCGCTCGGCGAAGGGGCTGAACTTTCAACACGACTGGGCGCTCGATCTCGACAAGCTGCCTGCGAACGGCACGCTGATCTGGGGTGAAGACGATCCCTATGTCGATCCGTCGGTAGCCGAGCGATTCGCCGCCGACAATGATGCACCGCTGACGTTCATTAAAGGAGCAGGGCATTGGGCGATCGCCGAGCGTCCACAGGAGGTCGCAGCGGCGCTGAATCGCTTCTGGAGCGAAATCTAAACGTCGGTTTTCGCTAAGTCATCGGAAAGGCCGATCATAGTGACCCAATTAATCGATTGGATCGCAGTGCCGGCTTCGGCCAATGCGCGGGGCAACGAGACAGGGCGTCCCATGGACGACGGCAAGCCTCCCTTTACTGCTTCGTCCATCCCGTCTCGATCTTGGTGACCCGGGCCTTCCCCCCTCCCTCCCGGGCCGCCGGTGCCGCGCCCATCGTCCTTACCGCGACGATGGGCGCGACAGACCAGCGCGATTTCGACGCGCTTCGTGCGGCGCACTACCCGCCACAGCGCAACTTCATCGGGGCGCACATCACACTTTTTCACCAGTTGCCGCCGTCCGCGCTCGACGAACTCGTCCGGCTGGTGTGGCTGATCGTGGCCGATACGGCGTCGCCGCTGGCGGAGGTGAGCGACATCTATTCGCTGGGCGGGGGCACGGCCTTTCGCGTCGAAAGCCGCGAACTGCTGTCAATCCGCGCGCGCATAGCCGAGCATTTTCATGGCCTGCTCGGCGCTCAGGACCGGGGGACGCCGCGGCTTCACATCACGATCCAGAACAAGGTGCAGCCTGCGGAGGCACGGGCGCTGGTCGCAGAGCTCAGGCAGGATTTCCGGCCACGGCCGCTGGAGGTCACCGGGCTTGCCGCCTGGCATTATCGCGGCGGCCCGTGGGAACCGGCCTTCGCGCGCAAATTTCGCGGGGCGCGCAGATGATATTGACCCGCGGGGGCCCCATGCCTATAGGCGCTGCTCGCCCTCGCGGCGGCCTTTCGGGGCGGAGTAGCTCAGCAGGTTAGAGCAGCGG
>NZ_CATKOZ010000006.1:0-201275 GCF_949769135.1 Sphingopyxis sp. Geo25
AAGCGGGACGATCCTGCGAACATCCCACCAGTGGGTCGCAGCCCCTCTCTGCCCGATTCGCGCGACAGTTTCGCTACCCACATGGGTAGCGTGGGCGAATTTTTGCTCTATCAAGGGATTTCGCAGCCGGGGAAGCGCATGCCGACCGATCCCGTTCCGACCTTTCCGCCCGACCATAATGCGCCGGCCGAATGGGAGGTGCTGAGTGCGCTGATCGGCGACATCTACGATTCGGTGCTTCATCCCGAAAGCTGGAACGACACGCTCGCGCGCATCACCAGCGCGCTTTGTCCCCTGAGTTGGGAAGCCGCCTTCATCCTCTGGGAAAGCAGCAATCCGCCGCGCGCGCGTTTTGTCGCCGCGACGGGCCTCGCTGCGGGGATTCAGGAAATCTATTCCGCCGTCTATGCCGGAAGCCACCCCTGGTCGCGCAAGCTGATGCGCTATGCCAACGGCAGCGTCGTCGACAGCTATGACATCATGACCCGCGAGGAATTCTACGAATCCGAATTCTTCCGCAACTTCCTTGCGCCTTATGGCATCGACCGGCTCGTCGGCGTGCTGCTCGACCGGCGCGGGGGCGAGCGACTGGGACTGATGCTGCCGGGCCCCGGCGACCGCGACGCCGAGAAGCTGAAGCGCGGCCTGCGTGTCCTCGCGCCGCATATCCAGCGGGCCATGCGGATCAGCGACCGCCTCGCGACGCTCGAACTCGCTGCAGGCGCGGCGCGCGCCGCCGCCGACGCCGCGCCCTTCGCGATCTTCAGCCTCGACGATCAGCTCAACATCCTCGCCGCGAACAGCCGTGCCGACCGATATGAGCGCGCCGGCTTCATCCGCCGGACCGACGGCCGCTTTGCCTTGACCCACCCCGCGAGCCAGAAACGGCTCCTCGACCTCGCCAAAAGCCCCGGTCCGGCCGGCCTCGCTTTTCAGACGACGAACGCGAAGGGCACCGAATGCCCCGTCCTCGTCGCGCGTATCTCGCGGCAATCGGCCAAACGGATCGGGGGCACCGACCTCGGCGCCTCGCTGATCGTCACGCTGGGCAGTGCGCCGGGTGAAACCCCGGTGGTCGAGATCGACCGCGTCGCCCAATGGTTCGGCCTGACCCCGGCCGAGGCCCGCCTTGCCGTCGCGCTCGCGGGCGGACAGAGCCTGCAGGACTATGCCGCGTTCCGCGCCGTCAGCCTCAACGCCGTCCGCTTCCTGCTGAAGGGTATCTTCCGCAAGACCGGCGTGACCAGCCAGGCGCAGCTCGTCGCCATGGTCGCGAGGCTTCCTTCACCGACGATGTAGTTGCGGCGGCAAAGAGCAGGTCGTGACCAGCCCTCGGAAACGGGATCGTCCGCGAAAACGGCATCGGGGTCGATGGCGCGCCGCCGGTGCAGGCGGGTTACCATTCGGGAAACAAACAAGAACTGATATTTTGTAACCCGAATTTATTTTGGCTCGCCGATCGGTCCGCCACGAAAAATTGTCGAATCCCCATCGCGGCAGACGCGGTCGTTGCGATAATCGTCCCATTATGAAGCATATTGACCAATTCGGGGACCGCCGGACAAAAACAGAACTTAACAATAGTTTACGAATCAGCGGTTCCAAGTTATCTCGTAGTGCGAGTCGTCGGACGCATGGCCATTCCGCCGCGCGATTAGAACGACCGTAACGAACAAGGGGCACTGACCATGCGTAGCCTTAAAGCCGCCGTTGCGGCCGCTCTCCTGCTTCCCGCGACCGCCAATGCGGCGACCGTTGTCAACGGCGATTTCGAGACGGGTCCCAATCCGGGCTCCTTCACGACTGTGAATGCCGGGGGCACGATCGGTGCCTGGACGGTGCTTAGCGGCAGCGTCGACTATATCGGCAGTTATTGGCAGCCGCAGGGTGGATCGCGCAGCGTCGACCTCAACGGCAATAGCCAGGGAGCTATCGAGCAGGCCATCGCGACCGTGATCGGGCAGGCCTATGAAGTGACCTTCTGGCTGGCGGGCAACCCGGACAGCGGCCCGCAAGTCAAGACCGTGAAGGTCGCAGCGGCCAATGCCAATGGCATGTTCACCTTCGATACGTTCGGCGTCTCGCGCGCGGCGATGGGATGGCAGAAGTACACCTTCAATTTCACGGCGAATAGCGCGTCGACCCTGCTGTCCTTCGCATCGCAGGATGCGGGCGCGTACGGCGCTGCGCTCGACACCGTCTCGATTTCGGCGGTTCCCGAACCGGCGACTTGGGCGATGATGCTGTTCGGCTTCGTGCTGGTCGGCGGCGCGATGCGTCGCCGTACTGCGGCACGCCCGGCGAACCACCTGTCGTTCGCCTGACGCCACAAGCGATTTTCGAAAAAGGCCGCCGCCGGAACCATACCGGCAGCGGCCTTTTTTTGTTTAATTGAGCGCCTCGCCAGCGGTCGGGCGGCATAGCCCAAAAAGAAAGGGGGCGCAGCCCCGCAGCCGCGCCCCTCCCCCTAGGCCCCCCGCATCGCGGAAGGCGCCCCAATATTGATCAGCGCGACGCCAGGCGCACCGGCTTTGCGGCAGGTGCCGACGCCCACTGGATCGATTCGGTCCCGCTCATCTGGCGCACGAAGCAGGTCTGCCCCTTTGCCTTGAGTTCGCCGCAGAGCTTCGATGCATCGGCGCGCGTCGCCATGCCGTTGACTGTCAGGCGATAGAAGGTGCGCCCGCCCACCACGGCCGAATGGCTCGAGGCCTGATAGCTGGCGAGCACGGCCGTCCGCCTTTTCAGCGTCGTCCATTTTTCCTTCGCAATGCCGAGCGTGTCATAGGCACCAAGCTGTACGGCCCAACCCGAAGGCTTCTTTGCATCGAACGCCATCGCCCGCGGCAGGATTTTCGTCGCTAGCTCGAGCGCCTGCTTCTGTGCGGGGCGGATACGCCCCTGCTCACCAGCAACGCGCGGCGCGGCGCGATATGGCTTGGCGTCGGCCATGATGACCTCGGCAACTTTGGGTGTGGCCTTCGGCTGCGGCAGTTCGGTAACCGGCACGACGCCATTTTCGTCGCGCGTCGGCATCGGCAGCTCGACCGTACGGATCGCCGGCTCGGCCGATGCGAGGACCGCGGCGGGCGCCGACGGCTCGGCGGCGGGCGGCGGCGGCGCATAGGTGGCGATGGGCGCCGGATCGGCGCTCGCGAGCTCGACCGGCGCGTCGGCAGCGGCCATCTGCGTGTCGGCGAAGTTGCTCAGTGCCAGGCGCACGGGCATACCGGCATCGGCGCGAACCGTCGTGCCGATCAGGCTCGCGACCCGCATCCGCGCATCGGGCTGCTCGGCGAGCTTGGACCATTCGGCCATGCGGCCCTCGACCTTGTCGAGCGACAGATCCTGTGCGGCAAGAACGCGCGCCTGTGCCCAACGTCCCGACAGGGCGAAAGCCAGCGCAAGATTCTGGCGCGTGCGGGCGTCGGCATCCTTGGCGCGCGCCGCTTCGGTCAGCACATAGATCGCCGAATTGGGATCGCCCGCCAGCGCCAGCGCAAGCCCGAGGTCCGACGCCGGAATCGCATCGAAATTGCGCTTGAGCAGATCGGCGGCTTCGCCATTCTTGCCCTGCGCGATATGCGCCAGCGCCAACGCGATAACCGTGTTGCTGTCCTTCGCGCCCAGTTCCATCGCGTCGGAAAGCGCGCTGGTCGCCGACGAGAAACGCCCGTCGTTGAGATAGGCCTGGCCGAGCAGCGCGCGATAGCTCGCGTCACGCGGCGCGCCGGCGACGGCGGCTTCCGCCATCGTCACCGCCTTGCTCGCCTTCCCGGCTTCGAGCGCTTCGCGCGCCTTTTCGGCCGATTTGGCAGCCGAGGCCGAGGTGCCGGGTGACTGCGGCCCCGCTTCGGCCGTCTTGCCCATGCCGCTGCATCCGGTGGCGACGCCGAGAACAAAGCCCGAAACGGCCAGGTTCACCAACAATTTGCGGTTCATGGAAGGTCCCCCTTTGCTATTTCTACGGCATCTTCCGGCGCGTCGGGCGCGCCGCCGGCAGGCGGCTGGCCATCGCGTCGATCTCGGGCAGCGACGACAGATATTCGTCGAGCAAATCGGTCAGGATCACCTGCGAAGAGCGGTTCGTCACCGCGCTCGCAAGGCGCAGGCGAAGGTGACGCTCGGCATCGAGGCGCAGCGTGAAGGCTGCCTTTTCGCGGGCGCGCTGGGCGCGCGGCGCGCGTTCCTTCCTCGCCTTGGGCTCAGGGCGCGCCTCGACCTTGCGAGCGACGGCGGCGACGCGATCGATCAGCGATTCCTGCTGAAGGACGATCTGCGGCACTTCGACGGCCTCGGGCTGGTACGAGTCGGCCAGCGCGTCGGCGAGGTCGGGGCCCGCGTCCGGCGTCAGGGCATGGCCCGGCGCCGCATCGACCGCATGTTCGGCGGCTGCATTATGTTCGAGCACCGACCCGGCAAGGAGCGGCTTCAGGTCGACCATGCGCGCCGATTCGGCGGCATTCTGGTCGGGATCGACGTCATAGCCCATGTCATTCCAGCCAAGGTCGTCATAGCCTTGGCCGATCGGCATCGGTCCGCTGCCCAACGGCTGGCGGCGCATGGCGGGGCGCGCTCCACCCTTGCGGGCAAGAAGTCCGGCGCTCAGCGAAGCGAGAGGTTTGGGTTCGCCCATGGTTCCCGAGCTCCCCGTCACTGGCCAGCGATGCGGCGGCCGAAGCCACCACCCATCGGGCGAACGGTTCCGTAACCCGGCTGCGCGGGCATCGGGGTCGAGAAGACGGTGCGGCGGAAATTCTTTTCCAGCCGGTCGTTGATATAGGTCCAGAGCTGCCGGATCTCTTCGGCCGATCGTCCGTTCGGATCGACCTCCATCACCGTGCGCCCGTCGATCATCGATGCGGCGTAGTCGGTGCGGTGGTGCAGGGTGACCGGCGCGACGGTACCGTGCTGCGACAATGCGACGGCGGCCTCGCTGGTGATCTTCGCCTTGGGGGTCGCCGCGTTGACGACGAACACCAGCGGCTTGCCCGCGCGTTCGCAAAGGTCGACCGTGGCGCCGACGGCGCGCAGGTCGTGCGGGCTGGGGCGCGTCGGGACGACGATCAGTTCGGCAACCGAAATCACGCTCTGGATCGCCATGGTGATCGCCGGCGGCGTGTCGATGACGGCGAGTTTGAAGCCCTGCTGGCGCAGGATTTCAAGGTCGGAGGCCAGCCGCGCGACCGTGGTCTGAGCAAAGGCCGGAAGGTCGGTTTCGCGTTCGTTCCACCAATCGGCGAGCGAGCCCTGCGGGTCGATGTCGATCAGAACGACGGGGCCCGCGCCGGCAAGCTGCGCCTGCACCGCGAGATGCCCCGACAGGGTGGTTTTACCCGACCCGCCCTTTTGTGAAGCCAATGCCAAAACGCGCACAGCTATCCCCCTGGAAAACCAAAATCAGGCGTTTGGATGCCATGCAGGGCGCTAAAATTGAGTTAACGATGATAAAAAGACGGTAAACGATTGCCTCGCTTCCATGGTAAACAAGCTGCTATGCCGATTCTGTACCGAAGCGGGGCAGGTTCGTGCCGCCCTTAGGCGTTGCTAACGGGGTGTTAGCCACTTTACCCCTACAGGGCTTTCCGGGGACTGCGAACCGGCCGCCGGCTGCGCAAGTCATTGGAGATTAAGGATGCGAGCACTCACCGCCGCCATCGCCCTGCCGCTCGCTGCAGCTGCAGCGGCACTGGCCGTACCCGCCTTCGCGGACGTCAAGGACGGCGTCGATGCCTGGCAGGCGGGCGACTATCAGAAGGCGGTGGCCGAATGGCGCCCGCTCGCCGTCGCCGGCGATGCCGATGCGCAGTTCAACCTCGGCCAGGCGTACAAGCTCGGCCGCGGCGTTCCCGCCGACCTTGGCCAGGCAGAAAGCTGGTACCGCCGCGCCGCGAAGCAAGGGCACCTGCAGGCCGAGGACAATCTCGGCCTGATCCTCTTCACCGCGAACAAGCGCGAGGAGGCGATGCCCTATATCAAGGCGTCGGCCGATCGCGGGGAGCCGCGGGCGCAATATGTCCTCGGCACCGCGATGTTCAACGGCGATTATGCGACGAAGGACTGGCCGCGCGCCTATGCGCTCACCAAGCGCGCAAGCGATGCGGGCCTGACGATCGCATCCGCGCGCCTTGCCCAGCTCGACAGCCTGATCCCGCTCGAGCAGCGACAGGCGGGGCTCGCGATGCTTCCGCAGATCGAAAAGGACGAAGCGCGCACGCGCCTCGCCGCCGTGAGTGCGGCCGCCCCGACACCGGCACCGCCCGCACCTTCGCCGGTCAAGACCGCGAGCCTGCCCGCGTCGACGCCCGGCACCAGCTACACCCCGCCGCCGGTTGTCGCGCCGACCGCGAAGCCGGTTCCGGCCGTGTCGAAGCCCGCCCCGGCCCTGTCGACCCCGGCTGCCGTCGCAGCCGCCAATGCAGCGAACGAAGCCACGACCGCGGCTGCGGTCGCAAAGGGCGAACCGGTCAAGATCGCATCGACGGCGCCGAAGCCGGCCCCCACTGCGGCCAAGCCCGCTCCGCAGGCGGCAAAGCCGGTAACCGTCCACAATGGCACGAGCCCGTGGCGCGCCCAGTTCGGCGCCTTCGGCGTCGAAGCCAACGCCCGCAGCCTCTGGACCTCGCTCGAGAGGAAATATCCTGCCCTCGCCGCGCGCCAGCCGAGTTATGTGAAGGCGGGAACGGTCACCCGCCTGCAGGCCGGCGGCTTCGCCAGCAAGGGCGATGCGGAAAATCTTTGCGCTACCATCCGCAAGGGCGGCCAAGCGTGCATGGTCGTTTCCAAATAGGCTTCATTCGGGCGCGCGTTCGTCCGCTCCCGCTCGACCGCAAGGACATCGCCGTCGCGCTTGTCCCCACCGGAATGTTCACGCGCGAACTCGCGACCGAGGCGCTCGTTCGGCCCTTCGCGACTGAAATCGACTTCGGTCGCTACTGGCTCACCCGGCCGATGTCGCACGCCCGAAAGCGATGCGATGGCACAATTCCGTCGGTTGCTCGCCGGCGAAGCCGACGCAACCGGCGAGTTTGCCGACGAAAGGGCTTGACCTCCATCGCCGGCAGGCGCTTGGAGCCCGCGTGGCTCGCTTGCGCAAATTTTCGCTGATCCTCGCCGTCGGACGCCAGCGCCGCCGCCTGCGCGAAAGCGAGGCCGCGTTCATCCTCCTCGCCGCGGTCGCCGGGCTTGCAGCCGGCGCGCTTACCAATATGCTGCAAGCGATCGCGCACGGGCTGCAGCAACTGCTTTACGGTGTCACCATCAACCGGCTCAGCGCGCTCGGCAGCATCCACCATCCATGGAAGCTGCTCGCCCTGCCCGCCGGCGGCCTGCTGCTCGTCCTGCTTGCGCGCGGCCTCGGCCGGCGCGCGCGCGTGCCGGTCGACGTGGTCGAGGCCAACGCCCTGCACGGCGGGCGCATCCCATTCACCGACAATCTGGTCATCGCGTCGCAGACCGCCATCTCGAACGGCGCGGGGGCATCGGTCGGGCTGGAGGCGGCCTATGCACAGATGGGCGGCGGGGTCGCTTCGCAGCTCGGTCGGTGGTTCCAGCTCCGCCGCAACGACCTGCGCACGCTGGTCGGCGCCGGCGCGGGCGGCGCGATCGGCGCCGCCTTCGGCGCACCGCTGACGGGCGCCTTTTATGCGTTCGAAATTGTCATCGGCAACTACACCCCTGCTGCGATCGCTCCGGTCATGGCGGCGTCGCTGTCGGCGGTATCGGTCACCCGGCTGCTCGGCGCGCAGCCCTACCTGATCGCGACGGCCACCACCCGCGGCTTCGCCCTGCCCGACTATCTCCTCTATGTGCTGCTCGGCGCGCTGTGCGCCATCGTCGGCATGGTGATCATGCGGGTCGTTGCCTTCGCCGAGCTTCGCGTGGGCGCGTGGCAAAGGATCGCCGGGTGGAAACCCGTGGTCGGCGGCTTTGTTCTCATCCCGCTTGCGCTCCTGTCGCCGCAGACCCTGTCGGCGGGGCACGGGGCGCTGCATCTCGACCTTGCGCTGCGTCCGGCGCTTACCTTTCTTGCGGCGGTCCTGCTGCTCAAGATCGCGGCATCGGTCATCTCGCTCAGCTTCGGCTTTCGCGGCGGGCTGTTCTTCGCCTCGCTGTTCGTCGGTTCGCTGATGGGCCAGCTTTTCGCGGGACTGGTCAATCTCAGCCCGCTCGGCCTGACGGTCGACCCCAACGACGCGGCGCTCGTCGGGATGGCGGCGCTCAGCGTGTCGATCGTCGGCGGGCCGATGACGCTGGCGGTGCTGATGCTCGAAACGACGCACGACTTTGCGCTGATGGGCGTGGTGCTGGCCGCGACGCTGGTGTCGAGTGCGCTCACGCGCGAGATCTTCGGCTATTCCTTCTCGACCTGGCGCCTGCACCTGCGCGGTTCGACGATCCGCAGCCCGCGCGATATCGGCCGCCTGACGACGATGACCGCCGGGCGGATCATGCGGACCGACTGGGTCTCGGTGGATCGGTCGATGTCGGTTGGCGCATTCCGCGCGGCCGTGCCGCTCGGCAAGACCGCAAAGGCGATCCTGCTCGACGCCGACGGCACCTATCGGGGGGTCGTCCCGACCGCCGCGGCCTTCCACCCCGATCTTGACCCCGCCTCGCCGGTCGCGGCGCTGGCGACGCATCCCGGCGTCGCGCTGCGGCCGGCGATGGACATACGGTCGATCCTGACGCTTTTCGACGAAGCCGCGGCCGACGAACTCGCCGTGCTCGATGACCGCGACCATGTCATCGGCGTCGTCGGCGAACGCCACGCGCGCCGCCGCTATTTCGAGGCGCTGGAGGAATCCGAACGCGAATTGTTCGGCGAAAAGGCCTGACCGGCCTCGCCGCCCCTTACCCCAACACCCAGCTCCGGCGCGGATAGCCCTGCGCCCACAGCAGCGCGGTCAGGTCATGGTGGCGGATCGCCGCATCGGCGGCTTCCTCGGCCGCGGGGTGCGGGCGGTATCCGATGCCGAGACCCGCGCTGGTGATCATCGGAATGTCGTTCGCGCCGTCTCCGACCGCCAGCGTCGCGGCCAGCGGCAGGCCGAGCTTCGCCGCCTCGGCCGTCAGCGTCGCGAGCTTCGCATCTTTGTCGACGATCGGCTCGGCGACCTTCCCGGTCAACATCCCGTCCTTGATCACCAGTTCGTTCGCGACGACCTTGTCGAAGCCGATCGCCTCGCCGACCGGCCCGGCAAAGGCGGTAAAGCCGCCGGTGACCAGCACCGAATGCGCGCCATGCGCCTTCATCGTCTGGACAAGCGTGCGCGCCCCGCGGGTCAGCTTGACCCGCTCGTACCGGCATTCGGCCAACACACCCTCGGACATGCCGCCAAGCAGCGCGACGCGCTCCTCCAGCGCGGCGCGGAAATCGAGTTCGCCCGTCATCGCGCGCTTCGTGATCGCCGCAACCTGATCCTTCAATCCCGCATAGTCGGCGAGTTCGTCGATGCATTCGACCGTGATCATCGTCGAATCCATGTCGGCGATGATCAGCTTCTTGGCGCGGTCGCCCATCGGCTGCACGACCACGTCGAGCGCACCATGGTCCATCTTGGCCAATTCGCTCCGCGCACTGACCAGGCTGCCCTGAAAATAGATGTCCGCCGCGTCATGCTCGTCGAGCCAGTGCGGCGCCCCCACGTCGTGTCCCGTCATGTCGAGCCGGTCGATCGCCTCGCGAACCACCTCGTCGGTCAGCTTTCCGGCTGCTATCAGCGTGGCTACGAACATGGCTTCTCCTTCTGTCTCTTTCGTTCGCGCGGGCCTGCCGCCCGTCGCGCTTATCGCCGGACCGACCGCGAGCGGCAAGAGCGCTTTGGCGGTAGCGCTCGCAAAATCCCTGTCCGGGACGGGCGCCGACGCGCTGGTCGTCAATGCCGATGCGAGCCAGGTCTATGCCGACCTCGCCATCCTCTCGGCGCGTCCGTCGGAGGAGGAAATGGCGGGTGTGCCCCACCGCCTCTTCGGCCATGTCGACGGCGCCGAAGCGCATAATACCGCGCGCTGGTCCGACGAGGCGCGCGGCGTCATTTCCCACGCCCATGCGGCCGGGAAGGTTCCGGTTCTCGTCGGCGGCACGGGACTTTACCTGCGTACCCTGCTTTACGGGATTGCGCCGGTGCCCAAGATCGACCCCGATATCCGCGATGCCGTGCGCGCGCTGCCCGTTGTTGAGGCCCATGCCGCGCTGGCCAGAGCCGATCCCGAGGCCGCGGCGCGCCTCAATCCGGCCGACACCACCCGCGTTGCCCGCGCGCTCGAGGTCGTCCGCTCGACCGGCCGCACGCTCGGCCAATGGCAGGAGGCGCGCGAGGGCGGCATCGCCGGCAACATCGCGCTCGCCCCGTTGATCCTGCTCCCTCCGCGCGACTGGCTGCGTGACCGCTGCGACACGCGCTTGGTGCAGATGTTCGACGGCGGAGCCATCGAAGAGGTCGAGGCGCTGCTGCGCCGCCATCTCGATCCCGCCCTGCCGGTGATGCGCGCGATCGGCGTCCCCCAGATCGCCGCTCATCTTCGCGGAGAGATCAGCCGCGCCGAGGCGCTCGAGCGGGCGCAGGCGGCGACCCGCCAGTACGCCAAGCGCCAATATACGTGGTTCCGCCACCAATTGCCCGCCGATTGGATGCGCCACGGAGAGTCATTAAACAATGATTCAATCAATATTTTCGCAATTAAATTACGTGATAAGCTGTTGACAGGATAGAATCATACACCTATTGCCCGCCGACCTGCTGCAACGCACAACGTGCGGATTCCAGGGTTTGCGGGTATTGAGAAAGGAGTTTCGTCGTGACGGAAATGAGTGGTGCCGACATGGTGGTTCAGGCGCTGGTCGACCTTGGGGTCGATACGGTGTTCGGCTATCCGGGCGGCGCGGTCCTTCCCATCTATGACGCGCTCTACAAACACCCGACGATCAAGCACATCCTCGTCCGCCACGAGCAGGCGGCGACCCACGCTGCGGAAGGCTATGCGCGTTCGACCGGCAAGCCCGGCGTCGTGCTCGTCACCTCGGGCCCCGGCGCGACCAATGCCGTCACCGGCATCACCGACGCGCTGATGGATTCGATTCCGATGATCGTGCTCACGGGCCAGGTCCCGACGACGCTGATCGGCACCGATGCCTTTCAGGAATGCGACACGGTCGGAATCACGCGCCACTGCACCAAGCACAATTATCTCGTGATGGACCCCGACCGTCTGGGGCCGATCATGCACGAGGCCTTTCATATCGCCACCCACGGCCGCCCCGGGCCGGTGGTGATCGACATTCCGAAGAATGTGCAGGTCGCGACCGGCACCTATACGGTGCCCGAGATCATCCAGCACAACAGCTATCGCCCGCAGATCGAGCCCGACGCCGATGCGATCGCGGCCGCGATCGACCTGATCGCCGCGGCCGAGCGCCCGGTCTTTTACACCGGCGGCGGCGTGATCAATGCCGGCCCCGACGCCAGCGCGGCGCTGCGCCAACTCGTGTCGCTGACCGGCGCGCCGATCACTTCGACCCTGATGGGGCTTGGCGCCTTTCCCGCCGACGATCCGAAGTGGCTCGGGATGCTCGGCATGCACGGCACCTATGAATCGAACATGGCGATGAACCGCGCCGACCTGATCATCGCGGTCGGCGCGCGCTTCGACGACCGCGTCACGGGCCGCCTCGACGCCTTCGCGCCCGAAGCGAAGAAGATCCACATCGACATCGACCGCAGCTCGATCAACAAGATCGTCCCCGTCGATCTCGCGATCGTCGGCGACGCCGGCCGCGCGCTCGACGCGCTGGTCGCCGGCTGGACCGACAGGGGCCTGTCGGCGCGCGACTATGGCGAATGGTGGCGCCGCATCGACGGCTGGCGCGCGACGCGCTGCCTCGACTTTCCCGAAAAGAAGGACGCCGGCGCCGAGATCATGCCGCAGCGCGCGGTCAAGGCGCTGTTCGACGCGACGCGCGGCCGCGACCCGATCATCACGACCGAAGTCGGCCAGCATCAGATGTGGGCCGCGCAGCATTTCGGCTTCGCGGCCCCCAATCGCTGGCTCACCTCGGGCGGCCTCGGTACCATGGGCTACGGCTTCCCCGCCGCGGTCGGCGCGCAGATCGCGCACCCGAACCGCCTCGTCATCTGCATCGCGGGCGAAGCCAGCCTGCAGATGAACATCCAGGAAATGGGCACGGTCAGCCAGTACCGCCTGCCGGTGAAGATCTTCATCCTCAACAACGAGTGGATGGGGATGGTCCGCCAGTGGCAGGAACTGACCTATGAAAGCCGTTATTCGAACAGCTATTCGGAAAGCCTGCCCGATTTCGTGAAGCTCGCCGACGCCTATGGCTGGACGGGCCTGCGCATCGACACGCTCGGCCAGCTCGAGGACGGCATCCGGACGATGATCGACACACCGGGACCGGTGATCGTCGACTGCCGCGTCGCGAAGCTCGCCAACTGCTTCCCGATGATCCCCTCGGGCGCCGCGCACACCGAAATGCTCCTCCAGCCGAGCGACGTCACCGGCACGATGGACGACGAAGCGAAAGCACTGGTGTGATGGGCAATTTTTCGTTCCAAGCCGCCAGTAAGGCGCGCTGCGGCTTGACGTTGTTCGATAAAAACAATGTCGCGGCGGCTCTTTCGGAATTGAAGCTGGCAAAACTTCGAATTTTAGGCGCGGACAAGTTCGTTCAATTTGATGACGACAGAATACAGCCGATCGATCAAATAGACCTATCACACGAGACGGATTTCAGCGCAGCTTATGACGCAGTGAGCAACTTTGTCACGGCTCCGGATGAACGTTCCGGAATCTTGTTTGAGCTCGTTTGGAACTGACATGAAAATCAAGACCGAAGCCGGCGAGCGCCACGTGCTCGCCATAACCGTCGATAACGAGGCCGGCATTCTCGCCAAGATCACCGGGCTCTTCTCGGCGCGCGGCTATAATATCGAAAGTCTGACCGTGGCGGACATCAGCGCCGATCACGCATTGAGCCGCATCACCATCGTCACCAACGGCCCGCCGCCGGTGATCGACCAGATCATCGCGCAGCTCGACCGCCTCGTGCCGGTGCACTCGGTGACCGACCTCACCGACCAGGGCGCGCATGTCGAACGCGAGATCGCGCTGGTGAAGGTCGCGGGCACCGGCGACAAGCGCATCGAGGCGCTGCGCATGGCCGACGTCTTCCGCGCCAAGGTCGTCGACACCACGCTGTCGAGCTTCATCTTCGAAATCACCGGGACGAGCGACAAGGTCGACCGCTTCATCGCGCTGATGCGCGAATGCGGGCTGGTCGAGGTCGGCCGCACCGGCGTCGTCGCCATCGGCCGCGGGTCGGAGGCGCTCTAGTTTCACTTTCGTGTTCCCCCGCGAAGGCGGGGGTCCAGTCAACGTCAAATGGGTCCCCGCCTTCGCGGGGACACACTATGGGGAAGAATGACATGCAGGTTTATTACGATCGCGACGCCGACCAGGATCTGATCAAGGGCAAGAAGGTCGCCGTCGTCGGCTACGGCAGCCAGGGCCACGCCCACGCGCAGAACATGCGCGACAGCGGCGTGCGTGAAGTCGCGATCGCGCTCCGCCCCGGCTCGGCGACCGCCAAGAAGGCCGAAGCGGCAGGCTTCAAGGTGCTCTCCAACAAGGAGGCCGCCGAGTGGGCCGACGTGATCATGATCGCCGCCCCCGACGAGCATCAGGCGAAGATCTACGCCGACGACATCGGCCCGAACATGAAGCCCGGCGCCGCGCTCGCCTTCGCGCACGGCCTCAACATCCACTTCGGCCTGATCGAGGCACGCCCCGACATCGACGTCTTCATGGTCGCGCCGAAGGGCCCCGGCCACACCGTGCGCAGCGAATATCAGAAGGGCGGCGGCGTCCCCTGCCTGATTGCCGTCGCGCAGGAAGCGAACGGCAACAGCGGCAACGGCCACGCCAAGGCGCTCGCCCTCTCCTACGCGAGCGCCGTCGGCGGCGGCCGCAGCGGCATCATCGAGACGACCTTCAAGGAAGAGTGCGAAACCGACCTGTTCGGCGAACAGGCGGTGCTCTGCGGCGGCATCACCCATCTGATCCAGGCGGGTTTCGAGACGCTGGTCGAGGCGGGCTACGCCCCCGAAATGGCCTATTTCGAATGCCTTCACGAAACCAAGCTGATCGTCGACCTCCTCTATGAAGGCGGCATCGCGAATATGCGCTATTCGATCTCGAACACCGCCGAATATGGCGACATCAAAACGGGTCCGCGCATCATCACCGAGGAAACGAAGAAGGAAATGAAGCGCGTCCTCGCCGATATCCAGTCGGGCCGCTTCGTGAAGGACTTCGTGCTCGACAACCAGGCCGGCCAGCCCGAGCTGAAGGCCAGCCGCAAGGCCGCCGCCGCGCATCCGATCGAACAGGTCGGTGGCGAACTCCGCGCGATGATGCCCTGGATCGCGAAGAACCAGCTCGTCGACAAGTCGAAGAACTGATCGGGATCCTCCCCGTGGCGCAGCCATGGGGAGGGCGACCGCGTCCGAAGGACGTGGTGGAGGGGCCAGCAAAGGTCACGCTACCAGCCCCTCCGTCAGCGCTGCGGGCCGCCACCTCCCCATGGCTCCGCCACGGCGAGCATCGAAACGGCCGCTGACGACCACCGTCTCGGACATGAGAGGCAAAATGGCGAATATCTTCACCGCCCATCGCGCCGACCTCGAAGCGCTCGCCGCCGACGACCGCCGCCGCACGCTCGCGCCGCGCACCGGGCTCGATTTCGCTTCGAACGACTATCTCGGCCTCGCGGGCTCCTATGCGCTGAACGAGGCGGTCGCGCAGGGTCTGCAACGCGGCCTTCCCGCCGGCTCGGGCGGGTCGCGCCTGCTCCGCGGCAACCATGACGAGCATGAGGCGCTCGAGGCGCACGCCGCGCGCCACTATGGCAGCGAGGCCGCGCTCTATTTCCCGACCGGCTTTGCCGCCAATGCCGCGATCTTTTCGACGCTGCCGCAGCGCGGCGACCTCGTGGTCCACGACGAACTCATCCACGCGAGCGCGCACGACGGGATGAAGCTCGGCCGCGCCGGGCATGTCGAGGCACGGCACAATGATGCGCAGGCGTTCGACGACATCATCAAGCGCTGGCGCGCGGGCGGCGGCGGCGGTACGCCGTGGATCGCGGCCGAGAGTCTCTATTCGATGGATGGAGACCGCGCGCCGCTCGCCGATCTCGCTGCGGTCGCCGATCGCCACGACGGCGTTCTGGTCATCGACGAAGCCCATGCGACCGGCGTCTATGGCCCCGCCGGACAGGGCCTCGCGCACGACCTTGCGGGCCGCGACAACCTCATCACGCTGCACACCTGCGGCAAGGCGCTCGGCTGCGAAGGTGCGCTGGTCTGCGCGCCGGCGATCGTCCGTGACTTCATCGTCAACCGCGGCCGCCCGTTCATCTTCTCGACCGCTCCCTCGCCGCTGATGGCATGGCTGGTGCGCCATGCGCTCGAGATCGTCGCGAACGAGCCCGAGCGACAGGGCCGCTTGCATGGCCTCATCCGCCGAGCCGAAACGCGGCTCGCCGCGCTCGGGCTTCCCGCGAGCGGAAGCCAGATCATTCCCGTCGTGATCGGCGACAATGCCCGCACGATGCGCATCGCCGCCGCGCTCCAGGCCGATGGCTTCGACATCCGCGGCATCCGCCCGCCGACCGTCCCGCACGGCACCGCGCGGCTGCGCATCGCAATCACGCTGAACGTTGGCGAACGCGAAATCGACGCGATGACGGAGAGCCTGTCGGCCGCTATGGCCGCGGCATGACCCGCTTCATCATCACCGGCACCGACACCGGCATCGGCAAGACCGTCTTTTCGGCCGCGCTCGCGGGCGCGATGCGCACGCCCTATTGGAAGCCGATCCAGTCGGGCCTCGAGGACGAGACCGACAGCGAGGCCGTCGCGCGCCTCGCGGGCGTAGCGGTCCTCCCCGAAGCCTACCGCCTCGTCACCCCCGCCTCGCCGCATCTCGCGGCCGAGATCGACGGTGTCACCATCGACGCCAAGGCGCTGACGCCGGCCGAAGGCGCGGTGATCGTCGAAGGCGCGGGCGGCGCGCTCGTCCCCGTCACGCGCAGCCTGCTCTACGCCGACCTCTTCGCGCGCTGGCAGATCCCGGTGATCGTCTGCGCGCGCACCAGCCTCGGCACGATCAACCACAGCCTACTGACGATCGAGGCGCTGAAAAGCCGCGGCGTCCCGATCCACGGTCTCGTCTTCCTCGGCGACGCGATGGACGACAGCGAAGCGATCATCCCCGATATCGGCGGCATCCGGCGCCTCGGCCGCCTGCCGTTCCTCGATCCCCTCACGCCCGAGACCTTGGCCCAAGCCTTCACCGCCCATTTCGACCGCGCCGATTTCGCATGACCTCTCCCATCTGGCACCCCTTCACCCAGCACGGCCTCGGCGATCCGATCCCGCTGATCGCCCGCGGCGAGGGCGCGCGCCTGTATGACGCGCAGGGCAACAGCTGGATCGACGCCATCTCGTCTTGGTGGGTCACCACCCATGGCCACGCGCACCCGCGCATCATGGCCGCGGTCCGCGACCAGTCCGAAAAGCTCGACCAGCTCATCTTCGCCGGCTGGACGCACGAGCCCGCCGAAACGCTCGCCGCCGAGCTGATCCGGATCACCCCCGACCCGCTCACCCGCGTCTTCTTCTCGGACTCGGGCTCGACCAGCGTCGAGGTCGCGCTGAAAATGGCGCTCGGCTACTGGTACAACATCGGCGAGCCGCGCAGCCGCATCCTCGTCCTCGAGCATAGCTATCATGGCGACACGATCGGCACGATGTCGGTTGGCGAGCGCGGCGTCTACAACCGCGCCTGGCAGCCTTTGCTTTTCGACGTCGGCACCATCCCCTTCCCGCACGAAGGGATGGAGCAAGTCACGCTCGACGCGCTCGAAGCCGCGTGCGCAGCCAAACCAGCCGCCTTCATCGTCGAACCGCTCATCCTCGGCGCCGGCGGCATGCTCATCTACCCCGCATGGGTGCTCGCAGAAATGCGTACCATCTGCGCGCGCCACGGTGTCCTGTTCATCGCCGACGAGGTCATGACCGGCTGGGGCCGCACCGGGACGCGCTTCGCCTGCGATTCTGCGGGGGTGATCCCCGATATTGTTTGCCTGTCCAAAGGCCTGACCGGCGGCAGCCTGCCGCTCGCGGTGACGCTCTGCATCGAGCCGATCTTCGAGGCCCATTATTCGACCGACCGCGCGAAAACCTTCTACCATTCGTCGAGCTACACCGCGAACCCGATCGCCTGCGCCGCTGCGAACGCGAACCTCGCGATCTGGCGCGACGAGCCCGTGCAACAGCGTATCGACAAGCTGGCCGAAGCGCAGGCGGCCCATCTCTCGCTGCTCAGCCACGACCCGCGCGTCGCGAATCCGCGCCGCCTCGGCACCATCGCCGCGCTTGACATCGTCGTATCCGACGGAGGCTATCTGTCGGCCCTCGCGCCGCGCCTGATCGCCTTCTATCGCGACCACGGCGTCCTCGTCCGCCCGCTCGGCAACAGCGTGTATGTGATGCCACCCTATTGTATCGCGCCGGACGAGCTGGCGACGGTCTGGACCGCGATCACAGCGTCGCTCGATGCGGTCCAAGGCATACAGGAAGCGGCCGGTTTCGGCCGGAAGCTGCCCTAGCCATTATCGTCACCCCGGACTTGATCCGGGGTCCAAGGCTTCAGCACTGCGGTGGATCCCGGATCAAGTCCGGGATGACGAATGACTGCAACCAACCGGTTGCGGACGTGACGCCCAAGCTAATCCGTTCGCATCGAGCGAAGTCGAGATGCCCCTCGGGCTAGGCGCAAGGCTGCCGGGTGTCTCGACTTCGCTCGACACGAACGGAAATAGTGGATGGTCCGCTTCCGACCCCAAAACAGACATGGCGCACAAGAAAAGGGCGGCCCAAGGCCGCCCCCGAAAACATCGCATGTCGACCGGACCTATTCCGCCCGCGTCGGAACACCGTCCATCAGCTGGTGAAGCTCGCCGGCTTCCCACATTTCCATCATGATGTCGGAGCCGCCGACGAATTCGCCCTTCACATAGAGCTGGGGGATCGTCGGCCAGTCGGAGAATTCCTTGATTCCCTGACGGATTTCCATGTCCTGCAGCACGTCGACCGTGTCATATTCGATACCGAGGCGGTCGAGCATCGCAATCGCGCGCGAGGAAAAGCCGCACTGCGGGAACAGCGGCGTCCCCTTCATGAACAGCAGCACGGGATGATCGGCGACCAGCTTCGAAATACGGTCGTGGATGGCAGGATCGCTCATTTGAATATCTCCGGTGGCGCGTCGCGCCGAAAAAATTGCGTCTTACCCCTATGAAGGAACGCCGGTCGTCAATTGCAAGGCATGAAGTTCGCCGCCCATGCGCCCGCCGAGCGCGGCATAGACCGCCTTGTGCTGGGCAACGCGAGTCAGCCCGCGAAACGATTCGCTGACCACATGCGCCGCATAATGGTCGTTGTCGCCCGCCAGATCGGTTATCGAGACCATGGCATCGGGAAACGCCGCCTCGATCATCGCCTTCAGATCATCCTCGCGCATGCCCATGACGACCGCCTCAGTTCTGGCTGTCCATGAACTGGCGGCGCGCCTCGGCGGTCTTGTCGTTGAGCACCGAGCGGATTTCCGCATCGCTGATCTCGACGCCGGCCCCGGTCAGGTCGCCCGCGAGCTTGCGGATGACGTCCTCATCGCCCGCTTCCTCGAAATCCGCCTGCACGACCGCCTTGGCATAGGCATCGGTTTCCTCGGGGGTCAGGCCCATGCGTTCGGCCGCCCATTCGCCGACGAGGCGGTTACGGCGCGCGGTGATGCGGAACAGCGCGTCCTGGTCGCGGGCGAACTTCGCCTCGAATGCCCGTTCACGATCGTCGAATGCGCTCATCTTTGTCCTCGCCGGAAATTGCGTTTCACCATCCAGATAGGTCGCTGTGCCAAGGCGCGCAAGGCGCAGTGCCGCAGATCACTTCCCTTTTTCAGATGATGGGTTTAGGGTCCGCGCCGACGGGATGGGTCGTACCGCAGCATTAAAGACTGCGCCTTGCCGCCGATATCGCGGTCACGGCGCCTTCAGGCTTGGGTTTGGGGGATTTGGTGATGACCGCTCGACGTCCGCAATTTCTGTCGCTGGTGACGGCGCTGGCGCTGGCAGCGCCGGGCACGGCGCTGGCACAGGCCGGCGACCCGACGCTTCGCGACAGTTTTTCGATCGGCGACCAGGGCGGATCGCTCTGCGAGGTGCAGGCCACCGTCCGCGATTCGGTGATCAAGGGCATGTTCGACCGCGCCTGGCTGATCGTCTGCCGCGACGCCAGCCAGCCAATCGGCTATGTCCGCATGCTGCGCGCGAGCCCCGAAGAGGCGCGCGCGCGGATCGATGCCGGCCGCTCGGCTACGATCAGCTGCATCGGCGACGCTTGTACCGTGAAGGACAGCGACATCGGCTGGACGACGCGCGTCGAGGCCGACGGCGACACCGCTTATGCCGTCGAGGGCTTCACCGCCTATGACGACGCGCTCAGGATCGCGCTCGCGTCGATCCGCGAGAAACGCGTCGTCCCCGGCCAGATCAAGGTTGCGACCACCTCGGTCGGCGGCAATGACGGCTTCGCCCGCACGCTCGCCGGGACGATCGACGTCGACAAGGCGCTGGCCGAGGGATATCGCCGCAACCACAGCGGCGACTATGCCGAGGCCGCCGAATTCTTCGAGGCCCTGTCGCGGCGCGCGCTCGACGACCAGGCCGCGGCCGACATCGACCCGACCGAATTCACCCTGAATCGCGCGCTCCAGCGCTCGAACCTCGGCGAGTTTGCCGAGGCCGACCGGCTGTTCGGCGAGGTCGAGATGATCCCGACCAGCGACCCGGTCCAGCTTCGCCTCCGTCGCAATTTCCGCGCCATCCATGCGCTCAACCAGCGCGACTATGACGGTGCGGCCGCCATCCTGCAGACGCCGATCCCGCCGCTCACCGACGCGGTGAAGGTCGATGGCGGCGCGGTCACGCTGACCCCGGAAATTGCGGCGGGAATCAACAGCGGTGCGAATGCGCGCGCGGTGCGCCAGGCAAGCGACCGCGAGCGGCTGACCCCTATCGAACGCGCGCAGATCATCGACGCGCAGGCGACCCATCTGCTCGGGACGGTCGAACGGCTGCGCGGGAATGCCGGGGCCGCGAAGAGCGCGCAGCTCAAGGGGCTGACCGACGCGATCGCGGTGCGCGAAGGCCGCGTGACCTCGATCATCCGGCTGCGGTCGCAAATGCTCGGCGAGCTCGCGCTTGCCGAGGAAGCGCTCGGCGACAACGCCACCGCCGATGCACGATTCCAGGAATCGATCAACGCGCTCGCGGTCGAATATCCCGAAACCAACGCGCTCGCTTCGGCGCAGGCGCGCTATGCCGCTTTCCTCACGCGGCACGGTCAGGACGACAAGGCGCTCGGCATCTATCAGGGCGTCGTGACCGCGCTCGCCGGGTCGCAGCGTTCGACCACCGGCATGGCGAACATGATGGCGCCCTATTACCGGCTGCTCGCCGCGCGCGCCGCGACCGATCCGAAGGCCGCCAGCGACTTCTTCGTCGCCAGCCAGCTTCAGGTGCGCCCCGGCGTCGCCGACACGCAAGCGGTACTCGCGCGCGAGCTTTCGAGCGGCAGCAGCGACGGCGCACGGCTGTTCCGGCAGGCCACCACGCTCAATCGCGATATCGAACGCGCGCGGATCGAGGATGCACGGCTCGGCCAAATGCCCGCGACGCCCGAGATCAACGCGCTGCGCGCCGACCTCAAGACGCAGCTCGACAATCTCTCGTTCCAGCAGGCGGAAACGATCACCAAGCTCTCGGCCTTCCCGCAATATCGCGTCGTCGCGCCGGGCAAGCTCGACCTCGCCGAACTGCAGCAGGTGCTGCGCCCCGACGAGGCCTATCTGAAGATGCTGGTCGTCGGCGATGCGGTCTATGCGATGCTGATCGGTCCCGACAGCGCGCAGCTCTGGAAGAGCGACATCAGCGCGCAGGGCCTCGAAAATGCCGTCGACACGATCCGTTCGACGATCTCGATCGTAGAGAATGGCAAGCGAGTCACCTATCCCTTCGACGCGGCGACCGCGCGCAAGCTCTATACGCAGCTCTTCGCCCCCGCCGCCGACCGGCTGCCCGCGACAGCGCATTTGATCTTCGAGCCCGATGGCGCGATGCTGCGCCTGCCGATCAATCTGCTCATCACCTCCGATGCCGGGCTCGCCGAATATGAGCAGCGCGTCGCCGACCCCAACGCCGATGCCTTCGACATGCGTCGCATCGCGTGGCTCGGCCGGACAACGCGGCCGAGCACGGCCGTGTCGGCACTCGCCTTCCGCAACGCGCGACAGGCGCCGCCGTCGAGCGCGGCGCGCGAATATTTCGGGCTCGGTGAAAACCTCCCCGTCAGGGGCGGCATCCTCCCCTCGACCGGAACGCGCGGCGGGATCGGCGGCGGTGTCGACGACAGTTGCCAGTGGGACGTCAGCCAGTGGAGCCGTCCGATCTCGGCCGACGAGCTGGTCACCGCGACGCGAACGATGGACCGCGACGCCGCGACCTTGCTTACGGGCGGCGCCTTCACCGACACGGCGGTCAAGAACCGCAGCGACCTCGGCGATTATCGCATCATCCATTTCGCGACCCACGGCCTCGTCACCGCGCCGCGTCCGTCTTGCCCCGCGCGGCCCGCGCTCGTCACCTCGTTCGGCGACAAGGATTCGGACGGGCTGCTCACCTTCCAGGAAATCTTCGACCTCAAGATCAACGCCGACCTCGTCATCCTGTCGGCCTGCGACACCGCGGGCGCGGCGACGATCGCCGCGACGCGCGAGGCCGGCGTGGCGAGCGGCGGCGGCAACGCGCTCGACGGGCTCGTGCGCAGCTTCATCGGCGCGGGCGGGCGTTCGGTGATCGCCAGCCACTGGCCCGCGCCCGACGATTTCGACGCGACCAAGCGACTCATCGGCGGCCTGTTCGCCGCGCCGCAGGGGGAAAGCGTCGCCGACGCGCTGTGGGCGACGCAGATGAAGCTGATGGACGACAAGCAGACGTCGCATCCCTATTATTGGGCCGGCTTCGCGATCATCGGCGATGGCGGGCAGGCCCTGCTGCACGACACGGCTACGACGACGGCACAAAATGGGGGGACTGCGGGCCGCGCGGCCCGCTGAATTGATGGCGACCACGACGATCGACGCGGCGGCGCCCGACGCGCTGCCCAAGACCATATCGCTACGCAAGCGCATCCGCCGGCTGGTCATGCAGCTCGGCCCCTCGCGCATGGCCGCGACGATCCTGTTCCTGATTGTCGCTACATTATTCGCCCGCTTCAGCTGGGACATGCCGCTCGTCGGCGACGCCGAGCGCGCCCTTTACGATGCGCGCGCGATGGTGATGGCGCCGCATGTCGCGCAGGACCAGCGCATCGTCATGGTCACCTATGACGACGAGACGCTGTTCAACACCGGCATCCGCTCGCCGCTCGATCGCACGTATCTCGCCAATGCGCTCGCCAATCTCGACCAGATGGGACCGAAGGCGATCGGCATCGATATCGTCTTCGATTCGCCGCGTCCCGACGACCCGTTGCTCAAGGCGCAGCTTCGCGCGATGAAGACGCCGACCTGGCTCGCCTATGCCGAGCAGGCGAGCAACCCGAACACCATCTTTTATGAACAGCAGAAATATCTCGAAGCCTATCTGGCCGAGGTCACCACCGCCCGGACGAAGCCGACGAGCGTGTTGTTTCGCACCGACAGCGACGGCGTGATCCGCAACTGGCCCGACCGGCCAAAGAATCTGCCACCGCTGATGGCCAACGCGCTCGCGCCGGTCGATCCGGCGCACGCCAACTATCAGGGCAATATCCGCTTCCGCGTCCCCGCCCGCGTGACCAAAGGTGCGGAAGAGCCGGTTTTTTCCAAGATCCCGATCGACACCTTTGCCGCGCCGATGGATGCGGAGACGCGCGCAGCCTTTTCGGAGATGATCCGGGGCCGCTATGTGCTGATCGGCGGCAACATCATCGACAACGACCAGTTCAACACGCCGCTCAGCCGCTTTACCGACCCGATCACCGGTCAGCATGAAACGATGATCGGGCTGGAGGTGCACGCCCATATGCTGGCGCAACAGCTCGACAAGGACTGGCCGCGCCCGCTGCCGGGCCCGTCGCTGTGGGCGCTCGCCGTGCTCGTCGTGCTCGCGGGCGGGCTCACCAGCCTGATCGACCTGCGCGCGCGCTGGGTGGCGCTGGCCTTCCTCGGGCAAATGGCTTTCTTTGTCGCCTTTCCCTTCTGGCTGCAGGGGCATGGCGTCGACACGACTACCCTTCCCGCCTTCGGCTGGGCGATGGGCTGGCTGCTCGGCTATGCCGCGGTCGGCACGGCCGCGCGCACGATCGGGTCGCGCCAGCGCGCCTTTGCCCAGTCGGCGCTCGGCAAATATCTGCCCGCCGACGTCGCGGCGCAGATCATGCGCGATCCCGATCAGCTCTCGCTGCACGGCGAGCGGCGCAACATCTATTGCGTGTTCACCGACCTCGAAGGCTTCACCAAGCTGAGCCACGCGGTGACCCCGGAGACCGTCGCGCGGCTGCTCAACGAATATCTCGACCGGCTGTCCGACGTCGTGCTCGACCATGGCGGGACGATCGACAAGTTCGTCGGCGATGCGATTGTCGCCTTCTGGGGCGCGCCGATCAGCCGCCCCGACGATGGCCCGCAGGCGGCGAAAGCGGCGATTGCGATGCATGCGGTGGGCGAACAGTTCCGCAAGGATCTGGCAGGCGAGGACGTGCCGCCGATCGGCATGACCCGTGTCGGACTGCACGTCGGCGACGCGATCGTCGGCAATTTCGGCGGCGAGGACCGCATCCAGTACACCGCGCTCGGCGACAGCATGAACACCGCATCGCGCCTCGAATCGGCGAACAAGAGCCTCAAGACGCGGGTGCTGATCTCGTCCGAAGCGGCGGCGGGCGCCGGTCGCGACGACCTGGTCCCGATGGGGCGCGTGACGTTGCGCGGGCGAGCGCAACCGGTCGACGTGCTCACGCCGCGCCCCGATCTTTCCGAGGAGCAGCGCGCCCGCATCGCGGCGCTGGTCGAGGCGCACGCCGCAGGCAATAAAAAGGCCTATGTGACCTGCGCCACAGCATTGGCAGACGAATTCGGTCAGGATCCAGCCATAATGTTCCTGATAGAACGTCTGAACGAGACCCAAAAAGGAGAAAGCTATGTCCTTTCCTGACTTCTCGATGCGCCGCATCGGCCTGACCGCCGCCGCCGCGATCGCTGCGATCGCCGTCGCGGGCGTCGCCTCCGCGCAGTCGATGGTCGTCCGCTCGACCGGGCCGTCTGCCGGAAAATATCCGAGCGGGACCAAGCTCAAATCGACCGACAAGCTGACCCTCGTCTCGGGCGACAAGGTCGTGCTGATGCAGGCGGGCAAGACCAGGACGCTGTCGGGGCCCGGCACCTATGGCGCCACCGCAACGATCCAGGCGAACCAGTCGATGGGCGCGACGGTGACGCGGATGCTTTCGACCGGCCCGACGATGCGCTCGCGCGGCGGGTTTTCGCGCGGTGGCGAAGAGGCTGCCCCGGTCAACGTCCGCGCGCCGAACGTCTGGCTGCTCGATTATCGCGACGCGGGAACCTTCTGCGTCGTCGATCCGGCGACGCTGATGCTGTGGCGCCCGAACATGGAGGGCGACACTGCGCTCGAAATCGAAGGCGGCGGCAAGAAGGCGACCGTCGCCATCGTCGACGGCGCCAATTTCCGCAAATGGCCGACCGACACACTGCCCGTGCAATATGGCGTCGACTATCGCCTGTCGGGCGGCGGCCTGCGGAGCCCGGTGACCGTTCGTTTCACCGCGATGGGCACCGTGCCCGACACCGTCGAAGGGTCGGTCGACATGCTGATGGCCAAGGGCTGCACCCCGCAGCTGAATCGTCTCGTCGATGCGATGTCGGAAACCGAGACAGCGGGTGGTTAACGGAATCGCCTTTGCATTGAACCGTTTTGGACCATCTGGTAACAAGCGTGTGAAAAGCAGCCGCAAAATGCGGTAAGTCCTTTCCTTGGGTCGAAAATTCGCACTGCCGAACCAACGGCAGAGCCTTATGAATTTGTGCGTCCCGGCAGCCGCCGGCGCATATGTACGCAAGGGGTGGTGATGATCGATTTGGGGGTAATGGAATCCGTCTGCGTCGCGCGGGCGGTGCGGCGCACGGGTCGCCGGACACTGATCTGTTCGGCGGGATTGGCGGCGCTGTCGGTATCGTTCGCGGCGCAGGCACAGATCGCCCCCTCGGTCCCGACGCGCGAAGAAATCCAGCGCCCGACCCTGCCCCCCGCCAGCCCCCCGGGCGAACAGGTGGTCACCGCCGACGACGGCATCGAGCGCGCGCCCTGCCCGCTCGCCAACCCCGAATTCGCCAATGTCCGCGTCACCGTGCGCAACGTCCGTTTTTCCGAGGTCGAGGGGATCGACACGTCGATCCTCGACGCGAGCTGGCAGGACAAGGTCGGGCAGGACCTGCCCGTCTCGGTCGTCTGCGACATTCGCGACCGCGCCGCGACGATGCTGCGGGCAAAAGGCTATCTGGCGGCGGTCCGCGTTCCCCCGCAAACGATCAGCGACGGCGTCGTCAAGCTCGATATATTGTCGGCGCGGCTGACCCGGGTCGAGGTGCGCGGCGACGCCGGCGCCAACGAAGGCCTGCTCCAGCGCTATCTGTCACGGCTCGATGACCAGCCGGTGTTCAACATCGTCGACGCCGAACGCTATCTCCTGCTTGCGCGCGATATTCCCGGAATGGACGCGCGGCTGACGCTGCGCCCCGGCGCCGTGCCCGGCGAGGTCGTCGGCGAGGTGACCGTCACGCGCACCCCGATCCTGATCGACGGCAGTACCCAGAATTACGGATCGCGCGATGTCGGCCGTTGGGGCAGCATCAACCGCGCGCGCTTCACCGGCCTGACCGGCATGGGCGACATGACCACGGTCAGCTTCTATTCGACCCCCGATTTCGACGAGCAGAAGGTGTTGCAGCTCGCGCACGAATTCCGCGTCGGCGGCGAAGGGCTGCGTTTCGGCGCCAGCTACACCTATGCCTGGACGCGCCCCGACATCACCGGCTTCAACATCAGGTCCAACACCCAGATCGTCAGCCTGTTCGCTTCCTATCCGCTGGTCCTCACGCAGGCGCGGCGCATCACGCTCGGCGGCGGGCTCGACATCATCGACCAGGACATCAAACTGGGCAGCACGCCGCTGAACCGCGACCGCATCCGCGTCTTCAACCTGCGCGCCGACGGCATCTGGATCGATCCCGCCTCGGTCGCGGGCAAGCGTGGCTACAGCCCGTCCGAACCGCACTGGTCGCTCGGCGCCTCGGTCGAGGCGCGGCAGGGCGTCAATTTCCTCGGTGCCAGCAACGACTGCGGCCCGGGCGGCGCGGCCTGCTTCCTGCCCGGCGCGGTGCCGCTGACACGGATCGAGGCGAAACCCGACGCCTTCCTGGTCCGCGCCAATGCGCAGGCCGAATGGCGCCCGACAAAATTGTTCACGCTGTCGCTCGCGCCGCGCGCGCAATGGGCGAGCGACCCGCTCGTCGCCTATGAGGAGTTTTCGGGCGGCAACTTCACCGTTGGGCGCGGTTTCGACCCCGGCACGATCATCGGCGACAAGGGCGTCGCGGTCTCGGCCGAGGCGCGCTACGGCTCGTTCGTCCCCGCGAACCGCAAGGCCTTCGCCTTCCAGCCCTTCGCCTTCTTCGACGCGGCGTGGGTGTGGAACACGGACAGCGCCTTCAACGGCCTCAATCCGCAAAAACTCTATTCGGCCGGCGGCGGGATGCGCGTCGCGTGGGGCGACCGGGCGCGGCTCGACGTCGCGCTGGCCGTCCCGCTCAACCGCGGCGGCTTCCTGACCGAAAGACCCGATCCGCGGCTGCTGATTTCGTTCACAAGCCAGTTCGGCGTGAAGGCGCGCTGACCATGACCATTGCATCAAGGACGACCGCCATGCGTGCCCACCCCGCCCTCTCGCCCGCCCGCAAAGGGAAACGGCGCCTGCTCGAGAGCTGCGCGATCACCGCCGGGCTGGTCGCCCTGGCCTATGGCGGCCCCGCGATGGCGCAGGGCGTGGTCGGGACGGGGGTGATCACGACCGGCGGCGTCGGCGGCTCGATCACCGATTCCGCAAACAAGACGACGGTCACGATCACCACCAACGAGGCGATCGTCAACTGGACCCCTTCGGGGACGCCGACCGACGGGGTCATCGACTTCCTGCCGGTCGGCAATACGCTGGAATTCCGCGGCGGGCTCGGCGGCTACACGGTCCTCAACCGCTTCGTTTCGGGCACGGGGACTTCGATCAGCGATACGATCGCGCTCAGCGGCACGGTGCAGAGCTTCCGCACCGCGGCGGGCGTCCCCGACGCGCAAGGCGGCAACATCTGGTTCTACAACGCGGGCGGCATCCTGATCAACTCGAGCGCGGCGATCAACGTCGGCAGCCTCGTTTTGACGACCAACGACATCGACACGACCGGCGGCCTCGCCCCCGGCGGCACGATCCGCTTCCGCGGCGCGCCGAACAGCAATGCGACGGTGACGGTGGCGAACAACGCCTTCATCGGTGCCGACAACGGCGTCGCGGGCGGCAGCTATGTCGCGCTCGTCGCGCCACGCGTAGTCCAGAACGGCATCGTCAACGTCAACGGATCGGCGGCCTATGTCGCGGCGGAAGTCGCGGATATCACGATCAACGCCGCCAACGGCCTGTTCGACATCAACGTGACCACCGGCGCGAACGGCGGCAATGTCATCACCCACGGCGGCGTCACGACAGGCCCCGAACAGACGGGCGCGCTCGCGCACCGCGTCTATATGGTGGCGATTCCCAAGAATGACGCCGTCACGATGCTGGTGTCGGGACAGGTCGGCTATGACGACGCATCGTCGGCGACGGTGTCGAACGGCTCGATCGTCCTGTCCGCGGGCTATAACGTCACCGCGGGCGCCATGAACGAAACGCCGGCCAACAACACGGCGGCCAATATCTCGGTCAACGACATCATCTTCCTGAGCGACGTCACCGCGCACGCCAGCAACGACTTCCTCGGCCAGCCGCTCGGCGTGGTACCGACGGGCGGCCCCTTCACGGTCCTGCCGCCGGCGTGGCAGGGGCGTTTCTCGATCCAGGGCAACGGCACTTTCGTCGGCGAGAACAGCGCGACGCTGGCCATCAATGCGGGCCGGCAGAGCATCGTCACCGGCGACTTGCTGGTGCAGGCGAACGGCACCGCCGCTGGGCCCGGAAGCGCCACGATCACCGTCGACGGCGGCGGCCTGTTGGCGCTGGGCAACATCAACCTGCTGGCAACCGGCGCCCCGAACGGCACGACGGGCATCGGCCAGGGCGGCAGCGCGACGCTCAATGTCCTGAACGGCGGCCAGATGGGCGCGGGGCTGGACCTCACGGTGTCCGCCGACGGCTTCGGCGGGTTCGACGATGGCGGCGAAGGGGGCTCGGGCACCGGCGGGACGGCGGCGATCAATGTTTCGGGGACCGGGAGCCTGCTGATCGGCGACACCATCTCCGCCAGCGCCGATGGCTTGGGTGGCGCTCTCGCCCTCGACGCCGTCACCGGCAATGCGATCGTCGCCGACAATGGCGGCGACGGCATCGGCGGCAATGCGGCGATCAGCGTCAGCGGCGGGGCGCAGTTGACGGCGACCGTCGGCGTCGTCGCAAGCGCCGCCGGTCGGGGCCGCGTCGGGCTCGACCAATCGGGCAACGGCACCGGCGGCGATGCGCGGATCCAGGTTACGGGTGCGGGCACCAGCTTCACTGCGCCGCAGACGACGGTCAATGCCGCGGGTGTCGGCGGCGGGTCGATTTCGGATCCCGTCTATGGAACGGTGCTGTCGGCAAATGGCGGCGATGGCGTCGGAAACGCGGCGCTGCTCAGCTTCGGGACCGATACGGGCTCCTCGGTCAGCGCCGGCGCGGTTTCGGTCAATGCGTCGGGGACGGGCGGCGGCGCCAACGGCGACGGTTCGGCCGGCGGCGACGCCGTCGGCGGCGACATACTGGTCGAAGCCAACGGCGGCGGCACGGTCGCGCTGAGCCAGCTCACCATCGACGCCAGCGCCAACAGCGGTGGCGCGTCGAGCACCAGCAGCGGGGGCAACACCGCGCGCTCCGGCGACGCCCAGGGCGGGACCGCCTTGCTCCGGACGAGCAATGTCTCAACCCTCGCGATCAGTACGGGGCTTTCGATCGACGTCAGCGGGCGCGCCGTGTCCAGCGAGAATGTCGGCAGCGGGACCGGCGGCGGCGCCAGCCTGTCGGCGATCGAGAGCAGCACGATTTCCGTCGGCGACACCATCGACGTCATGGCGTTCGGCGGCAGCCAGAGCAGCGCCATCCCGGTTGTCGCCGGCAGCGGGACGGGTGGTACGATCGATCTTCTCGCCAATCTCAGCGGTATCATCTCCGCCAGCAACTACAGCCTCGACGCAAGGGCGTCGGTGGTCAATGTCAGCGGCACGAACGGGCCGGCGCAGGGCGGTTTCATCACGATGACCGCACTCAACGGCGGCCTCATCAGGGCGACGAACGATGGCGTCGACCAGCTCAACGTCAGTGCGCAGACGGGCGTCAGTACGGCGGGCAGCTCGGCGACGGGCGGCAGCATCACGATCTTCGCCAACGAAGCCGACATGCAGTTTTCGAACCCCGTTTTCTCCGCCAGCGGGGTTTCGGGCGGCGCGACCGACCCCAACGCCACCGGCGTGGTCGGGATCGGCGGGCTCATCCAGATCGGTACCGGCTTCGATCCAGCTCATGGCATCGACCTCGGCGGCGGCCTCAGCGCGGACGCCGACGGCCGAACCTTTGTCGACGTCGAAGCCGCACCCGGCCTGCCGCGCGACACGTCGGGCGACGGCCAGGGCGGCACGATCGACGTCCAGGTGAGCGGCGGCAGCCTGACCGGCGGCAGCCTCTTCCTCACCGCAAACGGTTATGGCGGCGCAAGCGGCAGCAACAGCACCGGCCGTGGCGGCGCGGTCACCTTCACGCAGATCGGCGGCGATACGGTGCTCGGCGACGTGACCCTGAACGCCGACGGCATTGGCGGTGACTTCGCCGGACCCGCGGGCGGCGGCGTGTCGGGCGACGGGATCGGCGGCGACACATCATTGGAGATCACCGGCGGCACCTTCACCGCATCCGACGTCAGCCTGTCGGCATCGGGCCAAGGCGGGCGCGGTTTCGACGGCGACGATTTCGACTTCCTGAACCCGACGGCGGCGGGAGACGGCGGCAACAGCCAGGGGGGCGAAGCCGGTATCACCATCTCCGACACCGCAATTGTCAACACCACCGTCCTTGCCGCCTATGCAAGCGGCAGAGGCGGCGACGGCGGCGATTATCGCACCGTCGGCAGCGTGCCGGGCAACGGCGGAAACGCCGGCTTCGGCAGCGGCGGCAACGCGACGATCCGCCTGAACGGCGGCGAGCTCGCCAGCGATGCCGTGACCGTCGACGCGAGCGGTTTCGGGGGCGCGGGGGGCAGCGCCTTCCTGTCGAGCAGCTCCGGCCCCTCGACAAGCGTCGGCACCGGCGGCCGCGGCGGCGATGCCTTCGGCGGTTTCGCGACGATCGGCCTCGGTCCGACGCTGGTCAACATCAGCGAAAGCATCACCACCTATTCGACGGCGTCGGGGGGTGTCGGCGGATCGGGCACCGGCGGCGGCGGCGGCGGCAATGCGTCGGGCGGCGTCGCGCAGGTGCTGGTCGACGATTTCGATGCGGGCGAACTGTCGATCGCGCTCGACGGCTCGGCGACCGGCGGCAACGGTGGTATCGGCTACGACGGCGCGGGGGGGAACGGCGGATCGGCGCGCGGTGGCACCACGGCGGTCGAGGCGCGGGGACCGAACGGCAATGTCATCGTCTCGCAGTCCAATTTCGTCTCCGTCGCGACCGGCGGCACCGGCGGATCGGCCTTCACCGACTTCTTCTCGACCCCCGAAGTCGCCGGCCGCGGCGGCGACGGTGGCGAAGGTATCGGCGGCGAGATCAGCATCGTCGCGACCGATGGCGGCACGGTCGGCCTCGGTATCGGAGGCACCGGCGGCGGGACGCTGAGCAGCGTCGGCAACGGCGGCGACGGCGGCCGCGGCGCCGACAATCCGAACACGATCCGGCAGCCCGGCCCCGACGGGATGCTGTTCACGGCAGACGACACCTTCCTCGGCCTGACCGGCGGCAATGGCGGGTTCGGCGGAGCCGGCACCGGCGGCACCGTGACGTTGTTCGCGCGCGGCGGAACGATCACATCGGATGGCGCGCCGGTCGACATCTCGGTCTCCGGCATCTCGGGCAATGGCGGCGACGGCGGGGTCGGCTCGGGCGGCACCGGGTCGTGCTGCACCAGCTTCGTCGATCTCGGCGGCCGCGTCGTCTTCCGGTCGGAAACGACCGAGGCGGGCGCGGGCCAGATTTCGCTCGGCGACACCACTATCGCGGCGAACGGCTTCATCGCGGGTCGGATCGAGCTGCGCAGTTCGAGCAGCATCTCGCTCGCCAGCCTCGATGCGAATGCGGCTGGCTTCGCACAGCCGACCAACAACGACACCGATCTGTCGGCCTATGGCGTCTTCTTCGCGGCGAACGGCGGGTCGATCGAGGTAGCAGACGACCTGACCGTGCAGACCGGCGGGTCGTTCGGCGCCTATGCGCAAGGCGGCGGACAGGTGCGCGCCGGCGACCTGTTCCAGATCAACGCCGCAGACCAGGTCGATATCCGTCACGACATGCGCGGTGCGTCCGAGGAACGGACGCTATTCGCGGGCGGCGATCTGTCGATCACGGCAGGCACCACGATCCGCGGCGCAACCGGTTCGCTGCTGGCTGGAAGCGGCGTCGTCACGCTGACGGCGCTGGGGACCACCGGGCGCATCGACGTCGACCATGTCGAAGGCGGCACGGTCGTCATGTCCAGCACCGGCGCGACCAGCGTCGAACATGCCGAAGCCGACGATGACTTCACCGCGAGCGCAGGCAGTTTCCGCACCGGGCTCAATTCGATCATCACCGGCGGCGACATTTCGATCACCTCGCCAGGCGCGGTCGACCTCGGCAATTCGAGCGCCGGCGGATTCGTCTCGGTAACGGGCGAGTCGATCGTCTTTACCAACATCGACGCGGGCCAGACGGTCGACCTCACCGCGAACGGCACCGTGGCGGGCGCCGAGGGTATTCGCGGCGGATCGATCGACGCAGGCGGCACGATCACGCTGTTCGGCAACAGCATCGTGCTCGGCGGCAACGTCACCGGCACCGATTCCTTCTTCGCCTTCGGGACCGGTGGCAATGTGGCGGTGAACCAGGCCGATGTCGACGGCACCATCTCGGTCTTCGCCGACGGCAACCTTACCGGCAATTATGCCGCGGGCGGCGACGTTCGCCTGAATGCAAATGGCAACGTCACCGTATCGGCGAGCGCGGCAGGGACATATGTCGACCCGAACGGGATCGGCACTAATGGCAACGTCTATATCGACGCGGCGGGCAATATAACGCTGACCGGCGGCGCGGCGGCGCGAATGCTCGGCATTAATGCTGGCGGATCGGCCAGCGTCGAGGCCGCCAGCGCGGGCGAAGACGTCCTCGTGGTCGCGGGTACGACGGCGTCGCTGAACGACGTCAGCGCGGGCGACGACGTCAACGTCCGCGCGGCCGGCGCCATCGATGCCGTCAACGTCCGCACGACGGGGACCGGACCCGATAACGCATTCCTGAACTACACGCCCCCCGCCTCGTCGGGTTTCGGCGGCTTCACGATCACGGTGGGCGAAGGCAGCTCGGCGACCGACGGATCGGATATCGTCCTGTCGTCGGGCAGCAATATCGACGCGACGACCCTGTCGGCGGGTGACGATATCATCGCGCTGGCAAGCGGAACCATCGGCCTCAGCGGTGCGACGACGCTCGGCCTCGGCGTCACGGCGGGCGGCAGCAACATTCGCACACAGGGCGGCGACACCAGTGTGACCGGGCTCGATGCCTTCGACGACGTGCTCATCGACGCAGCGGGCGCGGCGAGCGCCGATGGCGTGGTCAATGCGGGCCGCGACATCGTGATCAATGCCGACAGCATCGGGATCGCCGAATTGACCGAAGCCAACGGGACGCCGGTACCGACCCTGGTTGCCGATGGAACGATCAGCCTTGCATCGGCGAACGCGATCGAGGGAGGCAGCCTGTTCGCGCAGGGCGACGTCAATCTGGACGCCGGAACATTCGTCGACCTCGCCGGCACGGCCAGCGGCGGAAATACCGTTATTTCGGCTGCCGAAGACCTCTCGGTCCGCCGGCTGGATAGCATCGGCACGACGACGCTGCTCGCCACCGGCGGCGCGATCGATATCGGCGCTCTTTTCTCGGCCGGAGAGATCGATGCGCAGGGCGACACGATCAACGTCGCGGGTGGCGGCGACATGATCTTCGCCAATCTGGTCACCGATGTCGGCGACGCATCGCTGGTCTCCAGCGGCGACCTCTTCGTCCAGAACGGCAGCATCGCGGGCCGCGCCACCCTTCGCGGCACCGGCGAACGGGTCGGCGTCGACGCGCTCACCGCCGACAGCGCTTCGATCGAGGCAACCGGCGGGTTCGTCACGTTGAACAGCGTCTCGGTCACCGACGACCTCACCGCCACCGCCCGCGGATCGCTGCTGATCAGCGGCATCGTAACCGGCCGCAGCATTTCGCTGGGGTCGAGCGACATCACGATCGACACCGCGGCGCGCGTCGGCACGGCCGGGACGACCGAAGCGCTGTCGGTCATGAACACCGACGACCAGCGGCAAACCTTCGTCGGCGGCACCGGCACGCGCAATGGCTATCATATCGACGCCGCGGAACTGGCGCGCCTGTTCGGTTCCGATATCGTCATTTTCGCGCCCGAAGTCGGGGCGGTAAGCCAGCAATCGGTCGGGAGCAGCGCGCCGCCCGACGTGATCGTGGACAGCTTCACGCTCGCGGGCGGCGCCGCCGGGTCCAACCTTGGTGCGGGCGGCTCGCTGACCATCCGCACGCCCGGCAAGATGCGGGTGATCGGCAACGTCCAACTGACCGGGCTTTCGGATACGAACGCGCTCAACCTGTTCGCCGACGAAGCGCTGGAAGTCATCCTCGGCCAAGGCACCGTCCGGTTGCTGGGCGCCAACAACGCGCCGGGCGGACAGCTGAACATGGCATCGGAGGATATCATCGTCGCAACGACCGCCGCGATCGCCGACGTCGCCAACGCAAGCTCGATGGCGGCGATCAACACCCGTCTCGGCCAGAATGACGGCGTCACGATCGACGAAGGCGCGCTCTTTGCACGCGGAATCCGTTTCAACGTCATCGGCGGCGTCTATGTCCAGAACAGCGGTACGGGCACCGACTTCGGCCTGCGCCGCGGCCTGACCTTCGGCGCGGGCGGGCTCGACGTCCTGACCGAAGGGCCTTCGTCGCGGATCGTCCTCAACGGCGTGCAACTCGGGGCGAGCGGACAGGTCACCGGCCTCGACACGCTCCAGTTCCTGACGGTCGCGGGCGTGCCCGCGAATACCGCGACGGGCAGCTATGATCCCGAATCGACGCTGAACGGCTGCTTCATCTCGAACGTCGCATCCTGCACGACCGTCCGCATCGATTTCGACAATAATTTCCCGGTCCAGGACGTGATCGAGGACGAAGTCGGCGACGGCAGCGAGGATGAGGGCGACGGCACCAGCCTGCCGACCGCGCTCATCACGATGCGCGACCTCGACCCGCTCTCGGGCGAGCCCCTGCTCGACGATCCGGTGACGGGCGCGGGCAACGACGATCTGTGGACGCCGGCGCCCGACACACAGCAGCCGTAAGCCTTTCGGTTGACGGACGGCCTCGGCGCAAGGCATGGGCGCGGTGATGACCGACGCCCCTGTTCCCCCTTCTGGCGCCCCTCTCCGGCTGTTCAACAGCCTGACGCGCCAACTGGAAGAGTTCCAGCCCGTCCACCCGGGTGAGGCGCGCGTCTATTCGTGCGGCCCAACCGTCTATAATTACCCGCACATCGGCAACATGCGCGCCTATGTCTTCGCCGACACGCTGGGGCGGACACTGTCGTACAAGGGGTACAAGCTGACCCACGTCATCAACATCACCGACGTCGGCCACCTGACCGACGACGCCGATGCGGGCGAGGACAAGCTGGAAAAGGCCGCGGCCGAGCGCGCCCAATCGATCTGGGACATCGCGAAACATTATACCGAGGCCTATTGGGCCGACGTGAAGGCGCTCGGCATCCGCCAGCCCGCGCACTGGTCGATCGCGACCGACTATGTCCCGCAGATGATCGAGTTCGCCAAGGCGATCGCCGACAGGCATTGCTACGAGCTCGACGGCGGCCTCTATTTCGATACGACAACGGTCAGCAATTACGGCCGCCTCGCGCGCCACGGCACCGATGAGGGCGAAAGCCGTATCGACCCGGTCGAGGGCAAACGCCACCCCGCCGACTTCGCGATCTGGCGCAAGACGCCGCCCGGCGAGACGCGCCAGATGGAATGGGATTCGCCGTGGGGGCGCGGCGCTCCCGGCTGGCACCTCGAATGTTCGGTGATGTCGGAGGCGCTGCTCGGTTTCCCGTTCGACATCCACACCGGCGGTATCGACCACCGCGAGATCCACCACCCGAACGAGATTGCGCAAAACCAGGCGCATAGCTGCACGACCGACAGCGGCGCGCGGATGTGGCTGCACAATAATTTCCTCGTCGAACGATCGGGCAAGATGTCGAAGTCGAGCGGCGAGTTCCTGCGCGTGCAGTTGCTCGTCGACAAGGGCTACCACCCCCTCGCCTACCGCCTGATGTGCCTGCAGGCGCATTACCGCAGCGAGCTGGAGTTTTCCTGGGAAGGCCTTGGCGCCGCGTTGACGCGGCTGAAGCGGCTGGTGATGGCGACAGCCCCGCTGCGCGATGCAGACGCAGCGGATGTTACCGACAAGCGCCTCGTCGACCTGCTCGCAAAGTTCGACGCGGCTATGTCCGAAGACCTCAACACAGCGGTCGCGCTCACCCTGCTCGAAGAGGCCGTCGCGATGAAAAAAGTCGACGCGGCGCAGAAGCGCAGTGCGATCGCGGTGATGGACGCGGTGCTCGGCCTTCAGCTTCTGTCGCTGTCGCGCGCCGACCTCCGCGTCCGGCCAAAGACCGCGACAATCACCGAAGGCGAAATCGAAACGATCCTCACCCGCCGCAAAGAGGCGCGCGCCGCCAAGGACTTCGCAACGTCCGACAAGCTCCGCGACGAACTCATCGCGGCGGGCGTCGAGGTGATGGACGGCGACCCGCTCGGCTGGGACTGGCGGCTCGGCGATTAAATCCCCCTCCCGCTTGCGGGAGGGGTTAGGGGAGGGCATGAATGGCCCACCCGCTGCGCAAGGCCAGGCCCTCCCCCGGCCCCTCCCGCAAGCGGGAGGGGAGAATATATGACCAAAATCGTCACCGTCCTGTCCGGCCTGATCCGCCCGCTCGTCGAAAACCGCCTGCCCGACTGGGTCGAGCCGCGCTTTTTTGCGAGCAAGGAGGAAGCGATGAGCCTCGCGCCCGAGGCCGAGATCGGCTGGTTCGACATGTACGACAAGAAGGACATGGCCGCGGTCATCACCGCCGCAACCAACCTCAAATGGCTGAACTCGATCTATGCCGGGGTCGACGGGATGCCGCTCGACCTGCTTCGCGAACGCGGCACCGTGGTCACCAACGGGGCCGGGATCAACGCTATCACCATCGCCGAATATGTCGTGATGGGGATGCTGACGGTCGCCAAGGGGTATCGCGAGGTCGTCCGCGCGCAGGACCGGCGCGAATGGCTGATGGACTCGCCCGGCAAGGTCGAACTGTTCGGGTCGAAAGCGCTGCTGCTTGGCTATGGCGCGATCGGCAAACTGGTCGAGGAGCGCTTGAAGGCTTTTGCCGTCGACGTGACCGTGGTGCGCCGTTCGCCGGGGCCGAACACTCTTGGCCCGGACCAGTGGCGCGCGCGGCTCGGCGATTTCGATTGGGTCATCCTCGCCGTCCCCGCCACGCCGGAGACCGATGGCATGATCGGCAGCGCCGAACTCGCGGCGATGAAGCCCTCCGCGACGCTGATCAACATCGCCCGCGGCAGTGTGGTCGATCAGGACGCACTGGTCGCGGCGCTCGACACGCAGCAGATCGCCGCCGCCTTCCTCGACGTCACCACGCCCGAACCCCTGCCCGACAGCGACCCGCTGTGGAGCCTCGACAACGCCCATATCACCATGCACCTGTCGGGCCGTGCGCAGGACAAGATGTTCCTGCGCTCGGCGCAGCGCTTCCTCGAGAATCTCGATCGCTGGAACCTGGGCGAGGCCGTCGAACCGCGCGTCGACCTGGCGCTGGGCTACTGATCGCGACAGCCTGTCACTTTTCCGGTCCCGACTGCGAATGGGAAGCAGCGCGCTTCCCACATTGCAGAGGATTTTCATGGATAATTCGATCGATCGCCGCTCGCTCTTGATCGGCGCTGCGGCCTCCTCGCTGATCGCCCCCATTCCCGCTCACGCCGCACCGGCCACGATTCGCGCCATCGGCTTCGACGGCTTCCCGATCTTCGATCCCCGCAGCGTCGCCGCACGCGCCAAGGCGATCATCGGAGACAAGGGCGAAATGCTGGCCGCGCAATGGGCGACGAAATTATTCGGCTATAGCTGGCTCGAAACCGCGGCGGGCCGATATCAGGACTTCGGCACCATCGCCGACGCATCGTTGCGCCATGTCGCGGCGGCGCTCCGGATACCGCTCGGCGAGACCCAGCGCGCCGCCCTTGTCGCAGCCTATGACGAGCTCGAGATCTGGCCCGACGTGCGCCCCGCCCTCGAAAAACTGCGCACCGCCGGCATCCATCTGGCGTTCGTTTCGAACCTGGGCGCCGATACGCTCACCGCGAATATGCTGCGCAACGACATTGCGCAATATTTCGACCCCCCGCTCAGCACCGACCGCGTCCGCGCGTTCAAACCGTCGCCCAAAGCCTATGCGATGGCGGTCGATACATGGGGTTTGCCCCGCGCCGAGATCGGCTTCGCGGCGTTCGGGGGCTGGGACGCGGTCGGCGCGACGTGGTTCGGATATCGCACCGCATGGGTCAATCGCCTGGACGTGCCGGCCGAAACGCTTGATGTTGCCCCGGCTATCACCTCACGGGGGATCGACGGCGTCCTCGCGCTCGCCGGAATCGACTAGACCGGCCGTTCGGCCTTCAATTCGCGCACCAGTGGTTGCAGCCGCTCGTCATATTTGGCGAGCATCGTGTGCGCCCCGGCATGGTCGTAGAAACTGACGAGTTCGCGCCCGTTCCAGCGATGCAGCGCATAGGCGGGATCCTCGGCGACGATCATCGGGCGGTCGTCGGGATGATTTTCGTCGATCGGCCGGAGATCGAGCGACACTTGCGGCGCGGTCGACGAACAGATGGCGACGGTGCGCCCCGCCCACGCCACCGTGACGCTGCGATGGAGATGGCCGCAAATCAGCCCGCGCACCTGCGGATGGCGCTGGACAATCTCGGTGAAGGCCGCGACCCACGGCTCGTCGGGGTGCGTGTTCATCCACTCGATCCCGCTTTCGACCGGCGGGTGGTGCATGACGATATAGGTCGGCTTGCGGCGATCCTTCGCCAGTTCGGCATCGAGCCACGCCGCACGCGCTTCGCAGAAGGCCCCGCCATGGCGCCCTTCCTCGAGCGTGTCGACGGTGACGAGGCGCAGTTCGGGCAGGTCGATCACATATTGGATGAAGCCGTTGCCGTCGTCGAAACCCGGGAACTGGGCATGAAAATTGTCGCGCAGATCATGATTGCCGACGCTCGGCCAGACCGGGAACGGGCAGCGCGAAAAGGCGGTGGCGAGCCGGCGATAGCTGTCGGGATCACCGCGATCGGTGATGTCACCCGTCGCCAGCAACAGGTCGGGACGGTTCGGCCCCTCGATCAGCACGTCGAGGACGTCGTCGAGCCGCTTGCGGTTATACTCCGCCGGATTGTCGGGATCGAACCCGATATGGATATCGGTGATCTGCGCGATCAGCATATCCGTCCCCTGCTCCCGCCGGTCGACCCCGGACCCAATCCTAGCCGCCCCGCCTTGCCCCGTGCAGGGCGGGTGTGCGCCACGTCACATCATAGAGCCCCCGCTCCGCCGAGCCTGTGACCATGCTCACACCATAGGTAGCACGAAGAGGTTTATTTGTGATTGCCGCGCTGTTTACCTTACGCTGACGCGCCGGCATCCACGGTTTGCCCCCGTCCGAGTGATATTCGTGGCACATCGCGCAAGGCGATTCGGTCGCCGTTTCGACCTTCACCAGCCGCGCGCCGCCCTCGCCGACATGGCAGTCGCGGCACTGGCGGAGGCCGGGTACGAGCAGGTCGGTCGCTGCCTTCGATCCCCGCGCCGCCGTATGGCAGTCGGCGCAATCGGTCTCCTTGTGCGCATCATGGTCGAACCAGCCCTTGGTCAGGAAGCGCGGCGTCTGGTCGACCGCCATCACGCGCCAGCCCGTCCCTGCCTGCGGCGCGAAGATGGTGTGGCAGTCGTAACAGGCCCCGCCCTTCGAGAAGACCGCGCGCACCGCATCCTCGGCGCGGTTCGGACGCACCGCAACCTCGCGGAAATAGATGTTATAGACCTGCCCTTCGGCATAGTTGCCGGGGCGCCGGCGCTGCATCCCGCCAAGCTGGAGCGGCCGCGTCGGGGGCGTCGAGCGGTAATAGGCCATCAGGTCGGCGACGACCTGGTCGGGCTCGCCGTGGCGTAGCGTGCGCGTCACGCCGCCGACGGTCTCGAACGCAAGGCTGTGGCACATCGCGCAATCGCGCTCCATTTCGACCGGCTTGACCCGCACGCCGTCGGATTCGACGCGGTGACAATTTTCGCATTCGAGCTTGTTGCCGAAGTCGTACCGGCCACGGAAACTCGCCGCCATCCGCGCGACGCCGCCGGTCGCCTGCAGGTGCAGGTCGTGCGGGAATTTGAGGCCGTCATAATCGACGAGCGCGCCCTTGCCCGGCATTGCGCGCACCGGCTTCGCACCCGGCGAAGCGCGGACGAGCGGGCGGAATTCGGGATGGATGGTGCCGAAATCGGCGGCGTCGGCGACAGTCGACTTGAAGCCCGCATCGATCAGCCGCTCCGACATGCCATCGTGGCAATCGGCGCAGAATTTCTGCGGCGTCGCGGGCATCGGCCCCGCCCCCTCATGCTCGGTATGGCAACCGACGCAGCGCCCCTGCGGCTTGTTGAAGGTCTTTGCAAAGCCCGCGAGGATACGTTCGCCGACGCCCGGCGGATGGCGCGCCGCGAGCAGCATCGCGGTCGGCGCATTGGCATGCGCCATGCTCATCGCCTTGTGCTCGCCGGTATGGCAGCCGACGCACGCCTTGTCGGTCACCGCGACGAAGGGCTCGACATGGCACGACTGGCAGTCGTTCTTCAGGCTCTTGTGCGCGCTCGACAGCGGCCCCGAGAGCCAAGCCTGGTCGGCATGATAGCCCTGCGGGCGCTCGTCGACATTCCTGAAGCTGCTCCATGCCCAGATCGGGCCGATCAGGAAAGCCAGCAGGACAAGGACGCCGAACACCCACGCGCCCATGCGCTTGCCGGGCATCACGCCCGCAAGCGAGAAGGCCTTTGCCTCGTCGACGTCCTTCGACGATTGCGACAGTTCGTCGATGCGCTCGACGAGCAGGATGATCTTTTCGTCCTCGCGTGCGATCGTCAGGCGGTGCCCGCCGAACCGCAGCTCGGCGCCCGCGGCGCTGTCGATGTCCGCCGTGTCGACCGTCCGGCCGTTGATGTCGAAGCCCAGCCCCTCGCTCGCCTGCACGCGGACGTGGCGCCCGTCGGTGCTGGTGATCGTCGCATGATGCGGGTTCACCGCCAGATCGGCGATGTGGATGACATTGCTGCCCTCGCGGCCCAGCGTGATCGTATCGCCCGGCAGCGGCTGGTCGCGGACGATCTGCTTGCCCGTCTTGGTGGTCGAGATCCGACGCAGGATGAAGCTCATCGTCGCCGCCTCACCAGTAGAAGAAGACGCTGATGATGTGCGCCGACAGCGCCGCGATCAACGCGAAGGTCAGCGGCACATGCACGTAAAGCCAGATTTCGAGCAGCGCGCGAATGCGGAGGTGCTGGCGCAGCCGCGCGAGCGCGACCTCCTTTTGCGAGAGCAGCCCGACCACCTTCTCGCGCGCCTCGGCATCGCTGCTCCGCGAGGCGCCGAGCGCCCGGAGTGCCGCCGCGGTCGCGCAATGGGGATAGCGGCCCGACAGCCGCGCCATGATGCCACCCGCGAAGGGGTCCTCATCGAGCGCGGCGAGCACCGGCGCCGTATCCTGCGGCGTCAGCGGCTGCGCGGCGGCGTGAAGCTGGCGGTCGAAGGCGCGGATCGCCTCGAGCATCTGCATCTGCGTCATCTCGTCGCGGTTGTTCGACAGCGCGGCGGGCAAGGTCGAATAGACGATGACGCCATAGAGCCCCGACAGGATGACGAGCATCATCAGCACCCACGCGAGGGTGTGGACATTCCAGCCGAGCTGGAAGCCGGTGTGCCACGTCCCGATGACGATCAGGCTGAGCCCAAGATAGACATGCGCCGAGGTCCAGGCCTTCAGCGACCAGTGATCACTGGTCATCTTGCGCTTGCGATAGCCGAGCGCAGTCAGCCACAGGATCAGCCCCGCGCCGATCGTCCCGAGCGTATAGCCGTACCAGCTCCCGCCATTGGGCCGCGGCGTGACGTCGATCAGCGCATAGGAGACGATGATGAGCAGGCAGAGCCCGCCCGAAATCTTTGCCCAGCGGAAATTGGCGTAGCGCAGGAACCCCTCGTGCCGCCGCTCGCGAACGCGCTCGGTCTGGGTCGCCTTGCCGCGACGGCGCTGAAACAGGCTCGCCATCAGCCCGCGTCCTCCTGCAGGCGCGCGATCGACAGAAATTCCTCGGGCGAGACACGGATCGCGGCGCCGGTCGGGCAGGCGCGCACGCAGGCGGGGCCGCCCGCGATTCCCTTGCACATATCGCATTTGACCGCGATCTTCTTGGGCTTCTCGTCACCCAATTGCTTCTTCGTCCATTTGGGCGACGGCTCGCCCGGGCCGGGGCCGAAACCGGTGAGCAGCCAGCGCAGCAGGCCGGGCTTCGGCGGCGGCGCCGCCTCCATGCGGATCACGCCATAGGGGCAGTTGCGCATACAATTGCCACAGCCGATGCAGCCCGGCTCCATGAACACTTCGCCATCGGGCCCGCGATGGATCACGTTCGGCGGGCAGTCGGCCATGCAGTGCGGATGTTCGCAGTGGCGGCAACTCGTCGGCACATGCAGGTGCGCGAACGTCTTGCCCGCCTCGCGGTCGAGCCGCGACAGGCCTTCGTGGCTGTCGGCGCACGCCTTTTCGCAATTGTCGCAGCCGACGCAGAGATTTTCGTCGATCAGCAGCGCGTCGGTCGCCTCGCCCAGCCCCTCCTTCATGATGAAGCTCGCGGTGTCCGAATAGAGATCGACCGCGCTCGAATAGGTCGCCTTGCGCGATTCGATGAAATTGTTCATCTGCGCGCGTTCGGCGACCGCCGCCTCGGTCGCCTCGCGCACCTGCGGCCGCGCCGCGAGCATCTTGCGGAAGCTCTCGCCGGTCAGCTTGATCAGTTCGGCGCCGACCGCGGCCTTGACCGTTGCATTTCGGGGCTGTCCGCTGAGCACACCCATCTCGCCGAAGAAGCTGCCGGCGGGAAGATAGCGCAGGAAGATCGGCTTGCCACCGATATCCTTCTCGACCACCATCGAGCCCGAGCGGATGACATAGACATCGTCGCCCTGCTCGCCCTCGGTCAGCACCACCTTGCCCGCGGGCACGCGCTCGACCTCGGCGGCGTCGACGACCGGCGCCAGATCCTCGACCGTCAGCCCGCCCTTGAAGATCTGCAGAAGCTGGCGCTCGAGCGAGATGCGGTTGATCACGCGCTTCGCGCCCGGCACCGCCGCCATCAGCTTGAGCGCGGCAGTGCGCGACACCTCGACAAAGATGCTGTCGGCGCCGGCGCGGATCGTCGCGCCGCGCTTGCGGCCCGAGATCAGGCCGACCTCGCCGAAAATCGACCCCTGCTCGATCGGCACCGTGATGCCGGGACCAACCTCGACCTCGGCATGGCCGTCGGCGATCGCGAACAGCGACGATCCGGGCTCGCCCTTTTCGAACACGACGTCGCCCTTGCGATAATATGCCACTTTGGAATCGAGCATGAATTCGCGCATCTGCAGCGGCGACACGTCGGCGAAGATGCGGACCCGCTCGCGCAGATAGTCGAGCCATTCGCTGACCGACTTCTTCTGCGGCAGGTTCGCGAAGATCTCCGCCAGATCCTTTTCGTCGGCGGGGGTCAGGTTCTTGTTGCCGTTGATGAACTCGACGACGTCATAGCCCTGGTTCATGCAATGCTTGATCAGCGGATAGCCCGCGAGCGCGCCGATGACGAAGATGCCGGGCACGGTCGATTCAAAGGTCGGCGACAGCTTCGGAAAGGCTTCGCGGTCGGGGCCGGTGAATTCGATCCCCATCGACTCGACAAAGCCGCGCGGCGCGACCGATCCCAGCCGCGCCACGATGACGTCGCACGGGATCTTCTCGTCGCCGGTCGGGGTTTCGAGCGTCAGCCAGCCGGGCTCGACCTGCTTCGGCTGCGTCTCGGTGCGGATCGACATGAAGCCGTTCTCGGCCGCCTCCATCATGTCGGAGACATTCTTCGCCTTGGCGCGCGCGAAATCCTTCGAGCGGTTGAGGATCGTGACGGTATTTTCCAGCGCCTCCTCGGCAACGCCCAGCGCATTCTCGATCCCCGCGTCGCCCGATCCGACGACGGTGATGTGCTTGTCCTTGAAATCCTCGGGATCGTCGACCTGGTAGATGATGTGCGGCAGGTCGGCGCCCTCGCAGCGCATCCGGTTGGGATTGCCCTGCGTCCCGATCGCCAGCACGATCGTCTCGGCATGATAGACGTCGCCCTTGGCGGTCTTGATCTCGAACGCCCCCTTCTGCCCGGTCACCGCGGTGACTTCGGCATGTTTGACGACATTCACCTTGTTGTTGACCGCATCCTCGTCCCAATTGCCGAGAATATATTCGCGCGCGCCCTCCGCGAAGCGGCAGTCGGAACGGAGGTCGAGGCGTTCGGGCGTCGCGAGGACGCGCTTGCCCTTCTGATATTTGAAGATGGTGTCGGAGAGGTGATCGGTCTTTTCGAGGAGGATATGGCTGAGCCCGAGCTGGCCCGCGCGCGACGCGGCGCTGAGGCCCGCGGGGCCCGAGCCGATGATCGCGACCTTGACGGGCTCGCTCATGCGCGCGCGCCCTCGTCGCCCCTGCGGCTGTTCCCGGCCCTGATGCAGACGAACGCGCGAACGGGCATCCTGATCCCCCTATCGCCACCCCTGGACGACCACCAAACTGGATGCGACCCGGACTATGTCCTGGACGAAGAGCTATGCCCTTGAAAGCGGGAAAAGGTCAACCGGCGAGGGACAGTTTTCCGCTGCTGCGAGACGTTCGCAATAGCGCGGAATCACGCGACTTCGAACATCGCGGCGATGCGGTCCGACGTCGCCGGCTCGAAGCGCGACCAGCCGTCGGGGCCCAGCTTTTCGAGCGGGCGGAAACGCGCCTTGTACGCCATGCGCGACGACCCCTCGATCCAGTAGCCGAGATAGACATAGGGCAGCCCAGCCTTCGCCGCGCGCAGGACATGGTCGGCGATGATGTACGTCCCGAGCCCTTCGCGCATCGGATGCGCGGAATCGAAGAAGCTGTAGATCATCGACAGGCCGTCGCCCTGCCGGTCGGTCAGGCAGCAACCGACGAGGCGGCCGCGGCTGCCGTCGGTGGTCGGCTCGCGATATTCGATCATATAGCTGTCGACCGGGGTCTGTTCGACCATGTCGGCGAAATCCTGCTCGTCCATGTCGGCCATCCCGCCATTGGGGTGACGCGAACCGAGATAAGCGCGGAGCAGCGCATATTGCTCCTCGGTCGCCCACGGCTTGCACGCGGTGGCGACGAGATCGCGGTTGCGGCGGATCGTCCGCTTCTGCGAGTTGCTGGGGACGAATTCGCTCGCGCACACGCGCACCGACACGCACGCCGAACAATCGGCACAGCTCGGACGATAGGCGACCGACTGGCTGCGGCGAAAGCCGATGCGGCCGAGCGCGTCGTTGAGCTCGCTCGCATTGTTACCGCTGAGTTCGGTGAAAACCTTCCGCTCGGTCTTGCCCTCAAGATAGGGGCACGGCGCGGGACTCGTGACGAAAAAGCGTGGGAAACGGAACGGTGCGGACACGCGGATTGGACCTCCCAGCTGATGATGCGGATCCCCCCGATGCGGGTCCGATGCACGACATGCAGCGAATATGCCGTGCCCGGTCAATGGTGCAAAGTCTATTTACCATTTTTGTTCGTGCCGAACTGAATCAGTCCCGAAATTTTCTGAATCGCGCGGTAACTTTTGTGCCGGACTGAATCAAAAAGGCGCGGGGGGAGGTCAGCGGCATCGCCGGTCCGGATCATGCTTCTCAGATCGTCACCCCGGCCAAGGCGGGACGGCGAAGGCGGGCGAGCCCCCGGTCAGCTATATCCGCGCAGTTCCTCGCCGGTCAGCGTCGCCACGTGCAGCACGTTGGTCGACCCCGGCGTACCGAAGGGAACGCCCGCCATCATCACCAGCTTCGACCCGGCCGACGCGACGCCATGGCGAAGCGCCATGCGCTTGCCCTTGGCGATCATCTCCTCGAAGCTGCCGATATCCTTCGTCGGCACCGCGTGGGCGCCCCACAGCAGCCCCATGCGCCGCGCCGCCTCCTTCTTCGGGGTCAGGACGAGCAAGGGCGCGCCCGGCCGCTCGCGCGCAACGCGGCGCGCGGTCGATCCCGAAAAGGTGAAGCAGATGATCGCGTCGGCGCCCACCGTCGCGGTGATGTCGCCCGCCGCCTCGGCCAGCGCGTCGGCGGTCGTCGCATCGGGCTGCGTCTCGGTGAAATGCAGGCGGCGGAAATAGTCGGGATCGCCTTCGACCGAACGCGCGATCGAATCCATCATGGTGACGGCTTCGACCGGCCAGGCGCCCGCCGCGGTTTCGGCCGACAGCATGATCGCATCGGCGCCATCATAGATGGCGGTCGCGACATCGGACACTTCGGCGCGGGTGGGGGTCGGCGAGACGATCATCGACTCCAGCATCTGCGTCGCAACGACGACAGGCTTGCCCATCCGCCGCGCGGTCGCGACGATGCGCTTCTGCAGCGGCGGCACCGCCTCGGGCGGCAGCTCGACGCCCAGGTCGCCGCGCGCGACCATCGCAGCGTCGGCGATCTCCAATATCTCATCCATCCGCTGAACCCCCGAGGGCTTCTCGAACTTCACGAGCAGCGCCGCCTTGCCGCCGATCAGCCGCCGCGCCTCGGCGACGTCTTCGGGGCGCTGGACGAAGGACAGCGCGATCCAGTCGACATGCTGTTCGAGCGCGAAGGCCAAGTCCTTGCGGTCCTTTTCGGTCAGCGCCGCGAGCGGCACGACGACGTCGGGGACGTTGACGCCCTTGCGGTCGGAGATCTTGCCGCCGACCTCCACGATCGTCTCGATGCGGTCCTTCGCGACGCTCCTCACGCGCAGCACCAGCTTGCCATCGTCGACGAGCAGCCGCGTATCGGGTTCGAGTGCAGCGAAGAGTTCGGGATGCGGCAGATGGACGCGCGTCGCGTCGCCCGGCGCCTTGTCGGTGTCGAGCGCGAACGGCTGGCCCTTCACCAGTTCGGCGGGACCGTCCCTGAACGTCCCGACGCGCAGTTTCGGCCCCTGCAGGTCGACGAGGATCGTCGTCGGACGGCCGGTTTCCTTCTCCAGCGCGCGGATCGCGGCGATGACCTGCGCGTGGCCCTCATGGTCGCCATGGCTCATATTCACCCGGAAGGCGTCGGCCCCGGCGCGATGCAGCGCCGCGATCATCTCGGGATTCGCGCTGGCGGGGCCGAGGGTCGCCAGAATGCGCACCTTGCGCTGGCGGGGGGTGAAACTCTGGGCCACAAATGCTCCGATGACGTGGGGGAATTCAGACCGCTTGCCTAGTCGCGTTGCCCCGGCCAAGGCAAGCCGCGTATAGCTATTCATCCGCCGAGCAGAAGGAAAGCCATCATGTCCTGCAGCAACGATACGACCGCCCCGACCGACGCACTCGATACGCTCGACGACGCCGTCGCCGCCGCGGCCTTTCGCCGCCTCGTCCGCCTGCTCCAGCACCGAAGCGACGCGGCGAACATCGACCTGATGGGGCTTGCCGGCTTCTGCCGCAATTGCCTCGGCGACTGGATCGCCGAAGCCGGCGGCATCGACAAGGAAGCCGGCCGCGCGATCGTCCACGGCATGCCGACCGCCGACTGGAAAGCGCGCTTTCATGTCGCCGCGACCCCCGAACAGCTCAAGCGGATGGAAGAAAGCATGGCCAAGAATCCCTGACCCCGCTAATCGGGCGCCGGGGCGATTCTCGCCAACCCACCATCCATCCCAGCGGAGTATAAAATGAGCGAAGCCACGACTGCCGACGAACAACTGCGCCTTTTCATCGAGCGCATCGAGCGGCTGGAAGAAGAGAAAAAGGGCATCGCCGACGATATCCGCGACGTCTATCTGGAATCGAAGTCGCAGGGCTATGATCCCAAGATCATGCGCCAGATCGTCCGCCTGCGCAAAATGCCCGTCCACGACCGCAAGGAAATGGAAGCGATCCTCGACGTTTACAAATCAGCGCTCGGCATCGTCTGAGCCCGATCAACAAGCCCCCGATCAACCAGCCAGGGAGAGTGACGATGTTCAGCACCACGACCAATACGATCGAAGGCCATCCGGTCCGCGAATATCTGGGCATCGTCACCGGCGAGGTGATCGTCGGCGCCAACCTGTTCCGCGACCTGTTTGCCAGCATCACCGACATCGTCGGCGGCCGCTCGGGCAAATATGAGGACGTCCTCGCCCGCGCGCGCAAGGAAGCGATCGGCGAGATGGAAGCCGAAGCCGCGCGCCTCGGCGGCAATGCGGTGGTCGGCGTCGACCTCGACTATGAAGTGCTCGGCCAGAACGGCTCGATGCTGATGGTGTCGGCGAGCGGGACGGCGGTTACGCTGGGGTGAGCACCGATATCCGCCCGGCAACTTTGACCGATGCCGCGCGATGCGCCGAGATTTACGCACCCTACGTCACGGACACCTGGGTCAGTTTCGAACGCGATCCGCCTGATGCGGCGGAAATGGCACGCCGGATAGCGGATTATGGGACCAGCCACGGCTGGCTGGTGGCGGAGGTTAAAGGCAAAATTGCGGGATATGCCTATGGCTCCCCGCACCGCACGCGCGAAGCCTACGCGACCTCGGCAGATGTCACGATTTACGTCGATGCGGCTTTCGCTCGCGCGGGTATTGGACGGCGACTTTACGAGGCGCTGTTCCCGATCATCAAGAATCGCGATGTCCACGCGATCTTTGCCGGAATTGCCCTGCCGAATGACGCAAGCATCGGCTTGCATGAAGCAATGGGCTTCACCCCGATCGGTATCTACCGCGAGGTCGGCTGGAAAATGAGGGGCTGGCGTGATGTCGGGTGGTGGCAGCGGTTGCTTTGACGTTCGGTCATGATGTAAGCGCGCCTCCAGTTCCTCCCAGCCAAAAAGAAGAGAGCCATGGCCGGCCATAGTAAATTCAAGAACATCATGCACCGCAAGGGCGCGCAGGACAAAAAGCGGAGCGCCCTTTTTTCGAAGCTTGCGCGTGAAATCACCGTCGCGGCGAAGATGGGCCTGCCCGATCCCGATGCGAACGCGCGCCTGCGCGCCGCGGTGAACGCGGCGAAGGCGCAGTCGATGCCGAAGGACAATATCCAGCGCGCGATCGACAAGGCGTCGGGCGGCGAGGGCGAGAATTACGAGGAAATCCGCTACGAGGGTTACGGCCCCGGCGGCGTGTCGCTGATCGTCGAGGCGCTCACCGACAACCGCAATCGCACCGCGACCAACGTCCGCACCGCCTTCTCGAAAAATGGCGGCAACCTCGGCACCTCGGGCAGCGTCAGCCACGGCTTCGACCGCCTCGGCCTGATCAACTATCCTGCCGAGGCGGGCGACGCCGACACGGTGTTCGAAGCCGCGCTCGACGCGGGCGCCGACGACGTCGAATCGTCCGATGAAGGCCACGACATCTGGACCAGCGTCGACAGCCTGCACGAGGTCGCGAAGGCGCTCGAGGCGAAGCTCGGCGAAGCCGAGGGCGTGAAGCTCGCGTGGCGCCCGACGCTGAAGAGCGAAGTGGCCGACGAGAGCATCGCACAGACGCTTTTCAAGCTGATCGACACGCTCGACGACGACGACGATGTCCAGACCGTGTGGGGTAATTACGAAATCCCCGACGCGGTGATGGAGAAACTGGGTTGATGAATTTCCTCCCTGTGGCGAAGCCATGGGGAGGGGGACCGCTCGCGAAGCGAGTGGTGGAGGGGCGGCGACGTTCGCGCCAAAGCCCCTCCGTCAGCGCTTCGCGCTGCCACCTCCCCATGCCTATGGCACAGGGAGGATTGAAAAAATGATCATCCTCGGTCTCGACCCCTCGCTCAGTTGCACCGGCTGGGGCGTGATCCGCGTCGAGGGCAGCCGGATCAGCCATATCGCCAACGGCCAGATCAAGACCGACGCCAAGGCGCCCCTGCCCGACCGGTTGGCGCATCTCGACACCGTGATCGCAGCGGTGATCGCCGATCATGCGCCGACGTGTGCGGCGGTCGAGGAAGTGTTCGTCAACGACAATCCGCAATCGACGCTGAAGCTGGCGCACGCCCGCGGCGTCGCGCTGCTCGCCTGCGCGCGCGGCGGCTTGCCGGTGGGCGAATATGCTCCGCGCCTCGTCAAGAAAGCCGTCGTCGGCACCGGCGCCGCGGCGAAGGAGCAGGTGCAGGCGATGCTGCGCGTGCTGCTGCCCGGTGCGAAGGTCGCGGGCGCCGATGCGGCCGACGCGCTGGCGGTCGCGATCTGCCACGCGAACCACCGGCCGCGCGTCTAGACATTCGTCACCCCGGACTTGATCCGGGGTCCATACCCAGCGCCGCGATGGATGCCGGATCAAGTCCGGCATGACGAGGACGGGAAATTGATTCCCTTTTCGTTCTCCCCGCGCTAGCACGGACGCATGATCGCAAAACTGACGGGACGGCTCGATTCAAGCGGCGCAGGCCATGCGGTGATCGACGTCGGCGGCGTCGGTTATCTGGTCGAGGCATCGGCGCGCACGCTCGACGCGCTCGGTCCGGTCGGCGGCGACGTCACCATCCACACCGAAATGCTGGTCGGCGAGGATTTCCTCCGCCTGCTCGGCTTTGCCAAGGCCGCGGAACGCGACTGGTTCCGCCTGCTCACCAGCGTCCAGGGCGTCGGCGCGAAGGTCGCGCTCGCGATTCTCTCGGCGCTTGAGATCGGCGACCTGCAACGCGCGCTCGCCAGCGGCGACAGCGCGATGATCGCGCGCGCCAATGGCGTCGGCCCGAAACTCGCGCAGCGGATCGCGCATGAGCTCAAGGACAAGGCGGGGGCGTTGGGCGGAATCGTAGGTTCGAATCCAGCCCTGTCCGCTACCTCCGGCCCCCTCGCAGACGCCGTCACCGCGCTTACCGGCCTCGGCTTCAAGCCCGGCGAAGCAAGCGCGGCGGTCGCGGCTGCAAGCGAGGAATTGGGCGCAGATGCCAGCCTCGACGCGCTGGTTCGTGTGGCGCTGAAGAAAGCGGCGAAATGAACGGCAGGACGATCGCGGTCTATAGCCTCAAGGGCGGAGTCGGAAAGACGACGCTCGCGGTCAATCTTGCCTGGGCGGCTGCGACCCTCTCGAGCCGCCGCACCCTGCTCTGGGACCTCGACGGGCAAGCTGCCGCAACCTACATCCTCGGCCACGATGGAACGGGCAAAAAGGCGCAGGCCGCGATCCGCCGCGATCTCGATCCGGCGAAGCTGATCGCGCCGACCGCGACCGACCGGCTGAGCCTGCTTCCCGCCGACCGGTCGCTGCGCGGGCTCGACGTCGAGTTTCACGAGCTCGACAAAAAGAAGCGGCTCGCGAAAATTGCTGGGGACTTTGCGCGCGGATTCGAGCGCATCCTCATCGACTGCCCGCCGGGACTTACCGACACCTCCGAACAGATTCTCCGCGCCGCCGATCTGGTAATCGTCCCCGTCATCCCGTCACCGCTCGCGCGCCGGGCGCTGGAGGCGATCGAGGAGCATATGGGCGGCAGGAAAGCGCTGCGCGTCCCGCTGCTCCCGGTGTTCTCGATGGTCGACCGCCGCCGCGCGCTCCACCGCGAGACTCTCGCCGACGCGCCCGACTGGCCCGTCATACCGATGGCGAGCGCCTACGAGCGGATGACGGAAGCGCGCGCGCCAATCGGGATGCTCGGTGGCCGGAAGAGCGCTCCCGTCGTGGCGATCGCCGCCCTCTGGCAGACGGTCGAAAAGCGGCTGGCAGCCAGCGCATCATGAGCGACCGCATCCGCCACGCCTCCTGCCGCTGCGGCCAGATCCGCATCGCCTGCACCGGCGAACCGATCCGCGTGTCGGTGTGCCACTGTCGCAACTGCAAGGCGCGAAGCGGCAGCGCCTTTGCCGCGCAGGCGCGTTTTCCCGCCGCAAATGTGCGCACCGAAGGCAATGCGAAGCTCTACCAACATGCCGGCGGCAGCGGCACTCTCGCGGACTTCTATTTTTGCGGCAATTGTGGCTCGACGCTCTGGTTCCTCAACCGCCCGGAGATGGACAGTTACGCGGTGCCGATCGGCAATTTCGAACCGGGACATGATTTCGAGCTGCAATTTTCGGTCTATGAGGATCGTCAGGAACCTTGGGTTTGCATCGTCGGCGAGGCAATAGAACGGTTATGACTGAGCCCGCCCTCACCACCCCTGTCCGCACCCCCGAGGATGCCGACGCCGCGCTGCGGCCGAAGTCGCTCGCCGATTTCGTCGGACAGGCGGCGGCGCGCGAGAATTTGCGTATCTTCATCGAGGCAGCAAAGACCCGATCTGATGCGCTCGACCATGTGCTCTTCTATGGGCCGCCGGGGCTCGGCAAGACGACGCTCGCGCAGATCGTCGCCAAGGAACTCGGCGTCGGGTTCCGGTCCACCAGCGGCCCGGTGATCGCGAAGGCCGGCGACCTCGCGGCACTGCTCACCAATCTGGAGGACGGCGACGTCCTGTTCATCGACGAGATCCACCGGCTGTCGCCCGCGGTCGAGGAAATCCTCTATCCCGCGATGGAGGACCGCGCGCTCGACATCATGATCGGCGAAGGGCCGTCGGCGCGCAGCGTGCGGATCGACCTGCCGAAATTCACCCTCGTTGGCGCGACGACGCGGCAGGGCCTGCTGACGACGCCGCTCCGCGACCGCTTCGGCATTCCGGTGCGGCTCAATTTCTACACGCACGGCGAGCTCGAACAGGTCATTTCGCGGGCCGCGCGGCTGCTCGCGCTGCCGATCGCCGCCGACGGCGCGCTGGAGATCGCGAAGCGCTCGCGCGGGACGCCGCGCATCGCCGGCCGCCTGCTCCGCCGCGTGCGCGATTTCGCGACCGTCGCGGGGCACGCGGTCGTCGATGCGAAAGCTGCCGACGCCGCGCTCAACCGGCTGGAGGTCGACGCGCTCGGGCTCGACGCGATGGACCGCCGCTACCTCGCCATGATCGCCGACATCTATCGCGGCGGCCCCGTCGGGGTCGAGACCCTCGCCGCCGGGCTCAGCGAACCGCGCGACACGATCGAGGATGTGATCGAGCCCTATCTGCTGCAGGCCGGCCTCATTGCACGCACCGCGCGCGGGCGCATGCTCAACGCCAGCGCGTGGAAGCACCTTGGGCTCAATCCGCCCCAAGGCACGCAGGACGGGCTATTCGACGAGGGAAAATAGCGCCGATTCCTGCGCCTTTCATTCCACCAACCGGCTCTTGGGTACGACGAACCGTTGAAGAGGGGTTCCCGCCGACTCACCCACCCGCTATCGGTCTTAACCATGGTCAGCGGCCCTCCCCCCTTCGTCCCCGGCGCCTTCGTCGGGGCGGCGCATTTTTACCGGTTGCGCGTCTATTTCGAGGACACCGACCTCAGCGGCATCGTCTATCACGCCAATTACCTGCGCTATATGGAGCGCGCCCGCTCGGACATGCTGCGCCTTGCGGGCATCGACCAGCGCGCGGCGATGGAAGCGGGCGAAGGCGCCTGGGCGGTTACCGACCTTGCCATCAAATATCTGAGGCCCGCGAAGCTCGACGACGACCTGACCGTCGTCAGCACCGTCGAGGCGGTGCGCGGCGCGAGCGTCATCATCGCGCAGCGCATCCTTCGCGGTCAGGATGAGTTAACGCCAGAAGTGCTGACAGGCGGACGTGTTACCGCGGCCTTCCTGTCGCCCGAAGGCCGGCCGCGCCGTCAGCCCGCGGGCTGGGCCGAACGCTTTACCGCGATCATGAATGGAGAGACGAACCCTTGCTAGACAATATCAAGCTGGCCGCGGACGCGGCGACGCTGTCCCCCGTCGCGCTGTTCATCCAGGCCGACATCGTCGTGAAGGCAGTGATGATCGGGCTGCTGCTCGCCTCCATCTATGTCTGGGCGGTGATCTTCACCCACGGCCGCAGCGTCGGCAAGCTGATGCGCGCATCGGAACAATTCGAGCGCGATTTCTGGCGCGCCGAGAATATCGACGCCTTTTTCGACAAGAATGGCGGCGAAGAGCTGCCGAGCGCGAAGGTGCTGGGCGCCGGGATCAGCGAATGGCGCCGCTCGACCAAGGGCAAGGTGATCGACCGCGACGGAACGCGCGAGCGGCTGGGCGTCGCGATGAATTCGGCGGTCGAGGGCGAGGTCGACCGCCTCGCCGAGAAGATCGGCACGCTCGCGACCATCGGCGCCGTCGCACCGTTCGTCGGTCTGTTCGGCACCGTCTGGGGCATCATGCGCAGCTTCACCGCGATCGCGGCGGAGAACAACAGCAGCCTCGCCGTCGTCGCGCCGGGGATTGCCGAAGCGCTGTTCGCGACCGCGATCGGCCTGTTCGCGGCGATCCCGGCGGTGATCGCCTACAACGCCTTCTCGCAGCGGCTGAACCGCCTCGAATCGCGCCTCGGCCGCTTCGCCGACGGGCTGCACGCGACCTTCAGCCGCGAGCTCGAGGCGGACGCCTGATGGCGATGTCCGGCCCTTCCGGCGGCGCGGGCGGACGGCGGCGCGGTCGCGGCGGCCGCCGCGCGCCGATGGCCGACATCAATGTCACCCCGCTCGTCGACGTGATGCTGGTGCTGTTGATCATCTTCATGATCACCGCGCCTTTGCTCGCCTCCGCGGTGCCGATCGACCTGCCCGAAAGCCGCGCAAAGCCGGTCGAGACCGAGGAGCAGGAACCGGTCCAGTTGTCGATCAATGGCGACGATACGATCTACATCGGCGATCAGGTCGTGCCCGAGGCCGAGCTTCCCGCGCGCCTCGACGCGATCGCGCGCGAGAATGAGGGCAAGGACAAGCCGCGCCAGATCATGCTGCGCGCCGACAAGACCCTCGACTTTGGTCGGGTCGCGAAAGTCATGGGCGAACTCAATCGGGCAGGGCTGACACGGATCGCGATTGTCACCACAGGGTCGGACGACGCACCGTCCGCGGTCACCACCGGTTCAGATAGCGGCCAATAGGGTCGGATGATGGTTGCGGATACGGCGCCAGGGGCAAATCAGCGGATCGGCATCGCGGTGGCGGTGCTGCTGCATGTCGTCGTGATCGGCCTGCTCTCGGTGCAATGGACGCGCGGCGACCGCCGCTTCGACAATCCGCCGATGGAGGTCGATCTGGTCGCCGAGACCGCGCCGCAATCGACCGCGCCGGTGATCACCGAGGAGGCTCCAGCCACAAGGCTGGGCGAAGAAGACGCGACGGACATCGCCGCGCCCGAACCCATGCCCGCTCCTCCGGTCCCCGAGCCGATCGTCCGCCCGACCCCGGCGCCCGCGCCCAGGCTGGTGCAGCGTCCGACCCCGACACCCGCGAAGAAGCAACCACCCGCGCAGAAGGCGCAGCCTAAACCCGCGCCCAAGGCTGCACCGCCGCCGAAGAAAACACCGACGCGCCCGACCGGCCGTCTCGACGGCATCACCGAAGGGCTGAGCAGGGCGCCGAGCAAGTCGACGCAAACCAAGGGTGCGCCCGCGGCCGCCACCGCGGCCGAGGTCAAGCGATCGATCGACGTCGCGATCGACGGCAAGATCCTGCCCTTCTGGCGCCGCAACGTGCCCTCGGGCGTCGATATCGACCAGCTCCGCGTCGTGCTGCGCATCCAGCTCAGCCGCGACGGGCGGATCACAAGCATCGCCCAGGTCGGCGAACTCACCGGCAAGACCGACAGCAACGCGCCGCAGCAGAAATTGTTCGTCGAGCGCGCCGAGCGGTCGATCCGGCAGGCTTCGCCGTTCGACCTGCCCGACGAATATTATGATCAGTGGAGGGTCTGGGACGTGACCTTCCGAGCGAAAGGAATGTGATGAAACGCTCGCTGGCCACCCGGCTCACCCTTCTCGCCACCGCGATGGGCGCGTTCGCAGCGCTTCCCGCGGCGGCTCAGACGCCGCCCCCGACCACCGGCGACACGCCGCGCACTGCCGAGGTCGTCGCCGAAGTCTCGACCGAGCGCACGGTGATCGCTGTCCCCGCCTTCGCGACCCCCGCCGTCGTCAATGTCGCGGGGCTCAGCACCGGTACGCTCGGCCGCCAGATCGCCGACGTCATCGCCGCCGACCTTGAACGCAGCGGACTCTACGCGCCGCTTGGCCCCGGCAGCGTGCGCGCGATCACGATGGGCGAAGTGCGCGCCCCGCAGTTCGCCGACTGGCAGGCGCGTAACGCCGACAATGTCGTCCATGGCTTCGTCCAGGCAAGCAGTACCGGTGGGCTCGTCGTCGGCTGCTATCTCTACGACACCGCGCTCCAGACCGAACTGGTGCGCCAGGGTTACGAGATCCAGCCCGGCGACTGGCGCCGCGCCGCGCACAAATGCGCCGACGCCATCTATTCGCGCCTGTCGGGGGAATCGCCCTTCTTCGACAGCCGCGTCGCCTATATCGCCGAGAGCGGACCCAAGGGGAACCGCATCAAACGCCTCGCGATCATGGATTCGGACGGCGGCAACCACCGCTTCATCACCAATGGCCAGGCGCTCGCGATCAGCCCGCGTTTCTCGCCCGATTACAAGAAGATCGTGTACGTCTCCTACCTGAACAACCGCGTTCGCGTGTTCATCTATGACATCAACGCGGGGACGCAGAAGCTCGTCACCGAAAGCAGCAACGCGACCTTCGCGCCGCGTTGGTCGCCCGACGGGCGGCAGATCCTCTATTCGATGGCGGTCGGCGGCAACACCGACATCTATCGCGTCTCGGCCGACGGCGGCACGCCGGTTCGGCTGACAAGCACGCCGGGGATCGACGTCGGCGGCAGTTTTTCGCCCGACGGGCGCAAGATCGTGTTCGAAAGCGACCGGTCGGGCAGCCAGCAAATCTATACGATGAATATCGACGGTTCGAACCAGCAGCGGATCAGCTTTGGCGGCGGGCGCTATGCGACCCCCGAATGGTCGCCGCGCGGCGACCTGATCGCCTTCACCAGGATGGGCGGCGGCGAGTTCCGCGTCGGCGTCATGACGCCGTCGGGGGGCGGCGAGCGGCTATTGACCAACAGCTGGCAGGATGAAGCACCGACCTGGTCGCCGAACGGCCGCGTCATCCAGTTCTTCCGCACCTCGCCGGGGCGCGAGGGCAAATCGACGCTGTGGCAGGTCGACCTGACCGGCGTGAACCTGCGCCGACTGCCGACGCCGCAGGACGGATCGGACCCGAGCTGGGGGCCGATCCTGCCCTGAAGCGCGGGCGCGGAACCAAAGGAAAACCGGGGGGTTCAACTTGAGTTCATCCCCGACCCGCACGACTGAAGACTGAGCAACAAGAGGACAGAACCCATGACGATACGCAAAACCACCGCGATGATCGCGGCGATCACCATGCTGACTGTCGGGGCTTGCGCGAAAAAAGCGCCCGATACGCTTCCGCCCTCTCCCGATGGCAGCGGCACCGACGCGGGCGCCGGAACCGGCACCGGCGTCGTTCCGGGATCGCAGGAAGACTTCCTCGCCAGCGTCGGCGCCATGGGCGACCGCATCTTCTTCGATCTCGACCAGTATAATGTCGATGCGCAGGATCAGGCGACGCTGCAGAGCCAGGCGCAGTGGCTGGCGCGCAACCCCGCGGTCCGCGTAACGCTGGAGGGCCATGCCGACGAACGCGGCACCCGCGACTATAATATCGCGCTCGGCGAACGCCGCGCCAATGCCGCGAAAAACTATCTCGCCTCGATCGGCGTCGATCCGTCGCGCATCGACGTCATCAGCTATGGCAAGGAACGTCCGGCGGCGCTCGGCTCGACCGAGGAAGCCTGGGCGCAGAACCGCCGCGCGGTGACCGTCGTCATCGGGCGATAAGGACAGGCCACAGCGGCACCGCGACCCACGCCGCGGCGCACGCGAAAAGACCGAAGGGGATCTGCTGCTCACCAAGCGGCCGGTCCCCTTTTTTCTTGCCGAGCACCGCAAAAACAACCCCTCCGAGGCTCGCGAGCAGCAGCATGAGCGGCAACGCCTGCCAGCCGAGCCATGCGCCGATCGCCGCGACGAGCTTCGGATCGCCGCCGCCCATCCCGTCCTTCAGGCGCAGCTTGCGATAGAGAGCCGCGATTCCGGCAAGCGTCAGCCCGCAGACCACAGCGCCGACCCAGCGGTCGACGAGCGTCGTTTGCAGCAACGGCCCCGCGATGAGCAGCCCTGCAACGCCAAGCAGCGCGTTGAGCCCGTCGGGGAGCCAGAAATGCCGCGCGTCGAGCAAAGCCAATGGCAGGAGCAGCCAGCCGAACAGCGCCCAGAGCCATCCCGCCGTGCCGGGCATGATCGCCAGCGCCGCGACGCCAAGCAGCGCCGAACCGAGCTCGACGCGCCAATGAAAGGGATCGATGGCTCGACCGCATTCGCGGCATCGCCCGCGCGATCCGAGCGCCGACAGCAGCGGCACCAGATCGAGCGCACCCAGCTGGCGCCCACAGCCATCGCACTGCGACCGCCCGAGGACGGACCGGCCTGCCGGCCAGCGCAATATCAGCGTCGCGATAAAGCTGCCGAGGACAAGCCCGATCAGCCCTGCCAGAAAGACGCCCGCGCCGATGGGCAAGGCGTCGAGGATGGTCACGTCAGAAGCGGCCCGAGGTCGCCAGCACGAACCCGTTCGCTCCGGACTTGAAGCCGAGCACCGCCAGCGCCGCCGCCATCGCCGGATCGCGGTCGACGTTGATAGCGAACTCGGCGCGATAGGCGCCCTTGCCGTCGAAGGCGAGCGTCAGCCGCTCCATCCCGGACTGGCTCGCAAGCGCCGCCTGCGCCCGCCCGCCCGCGCATCGCAGCGGCCCCGACAGCCCCTGCGACAGGTCGAGCCCGGCGATCGGCGCCGCGACCGACAGCTGGATGCGTCCCGTCGCCTCGGCGCATTTCCCGCCATCGTCGAAACGCACCGTCGCGCCCTCGAAGCGGATCGTGTCGGCGGGGATCAGGCCTAGGCCGCCCGCAAGCGAGGTCGTGCCGTTGACATCGGACATGCCGCGCGGGTCGCTGCCATAGAGGCGCCCCGACAGTGCGCCAAGCCGTTCGTCGGCGCGTTCGAAGGTCAGTTCGGTGCTGCCGCCCAGCAAGGCGATCGGCGACAGGCTCGCACGCACCGTGCCGAGCGGCAGAGCGCCAAGCCGCGCGTCGATCAGCGCGCCCGACCAGATCGAGCCGCGAATTTCGCGCGCCGATACGCCCGCGTCGGCGGCGCCGGCCAGCGACAGCGCCAGCCGCATCGGAAAGGTCGCGACGATCAGCAGCAGCGCCAACAGCGCGGCCGCGATCGCCCAGCGTCGCCGCGCGCTCATTGCCCGCCCTTTCTGAGTTCGGCGGTCATCCCGACGGTTCCGTCCGCGGCCGGCGTGATCGTCAGCTGGTCGACGACGAAACCCTGCGCTTCCAGGCCGGCGAGCCAGTCGGTCAGCACCGGCGCCTTCGCCGTCGCGATCGCGATCGTCACCTGCCGCTCGCCGCGCGCCTCGTTGCGGTCGAGCGTCAGGCCGATCTCTCCCGCCGACTGCGCAAGATACTGGTCGATCGCCACCGCATCGACCGCCGCCGCGACCGACTTCGCCGGGCGCCGGGAAAGCAGCCCGACCTTGGCCGCGACGCGCCCCTCGCGCTCGATCGCGGCGCGATGGCGGCTTTCGAGGTCAAGGAACGCTGCGACCGCCGGGCGCCCGAGCGCCCAGCCGAGCACGGCGACCGCCAGCGCGCCCGCAACGCCGACCAGCCAGCGTTCGCGTGTCGACAGCCCGCTCCACCAGTTTTTCATCGCTTCCATCATGGTACCGCCCGAATCGTCACATTGGCCATCTGCTGGCCGTCGGTGCCCGCCATCGGCTGCGCGGTGATGCGATATCCGCGCGCCTGCAGCGCCAGCAGCACCTTGTTGATGTCTTCGACGCGCGGGGCGGCGAGCGTCGTCGACAGCGTGCCGTCGGTGCGGTGCGACAGCGTCTTCAGCGCCACCCCCGGCGTATCGCGCATCGCGTCATAGAGCGCCGACGCGGGTACGGAGAAAGCGAGCGGTCCGCCGCCCGCCGCGGCGAGGCGGCGATCGAGTTCGGCCTCGGCCGCTTCGGCATCCTGGGCTTTGATGCCGGCCTTTTGCGCAAGATCGACAGTCGCATCGTCGGCACGGCTGGTATCGCTCGTCAACCGCACCGCATGGACGATCGGGATCAGCAGGCTCACCGCGACGAGCGCGATCAACAGCCGCTTGCCGATCCGCACCAGCGCGGGATCGAGCGACCAGCTCCGCTTCGGCTTCCACGCGCCGGTCAGCAGGTCGATCGGCGGGGTGGCAAGCGACAGCAACAGCGCCTCGCGCATCGGCTCGGCCGCCAGCGGCGCAATCACCCGCTCGCCCGCGATCAGCTGGTCGAGCTCGGGATCGGACAGAAAGGCGCGGTCGGCGGTGCGCACAATCGCTTCACCGCCGACATCGGCGGTCCACAGCGCATCGGGCTCGGGCGGCGGGACGGTCGCGGCCGACGGAACGATCGCTGCCGCCGAAAGCCCCCGTGCCTCGAGCCAGTCGCGCCAGGCCGCCATCGCCGCATGGGTCGTCACCGCGACCGGAACCGCCTGCCCGTCCCCCGTCGGCTGCCCGGCAACGACATGGAGCGCCGCCGCGTCGCCCAGACTGCCGCGCAGCGCGTCGACCCGCGCCGCGGCGGCCGCCTGCGCGGGCGCGGCGTCGGGATAGTGATACCAGCGAACCGGAATATCGGCGGCGGGGGCCAGCGCGACCAGCCGGTCCTCGGCTTCGCCGTCCGCCGGTTTCTCCCAGGCGTCGATCCAGCCATCGTCCTGCCCCGAATCGACGATGACGCCATCATCGACGCGCAACCAAGCGGGGCGGAAGGCATCCTCGCCCGACAACGCCGCCAGCGGGGGCAGCCAGAGAACAAGCGTGCGGCTCACGTCAGTCGGTCTCGCCCCAGTCGCGGCGGACGATCGTCGGGGCGGCCTGGCCGGCGCTGGCCGCCCCGCCGTTCGCGTCGATGAGCGATCTTGCCGTCAAAACCCCGTCCCCTATCGTAACATTCGTCGTCAGCGCGAGCCAGCGGCTGTTCACCCCGGCCTGTTCGGCAACATCCTGCGGCGGTTCGCGGCCCTCAAAGGCCCGGCCCTCCCAGAATCGCACGCTGCTGCCATAGCCGCCCGCAGGCCGTGCCGCCAGCGCCGCCCGCGCGTCGGCGACACTGATCTGGCCGGGCAGCAGCATCGCGATCAGCGGCGCCTGTTCGGGGGTCAGTGTGTTGACGTTGAGCTTCACCGCGTCGGTCACCGGCAACACGCAGACCCAGGGTTTGAGCTGCGCATAGATTTTCGGCGTCACCCCGCGCACGGCGCGCAGTTCGCTGACGTCCGCCATCTTGCGGTTCGCCGCGAGATAGCTCGTCTGCATCCCGCGATAGACATTGTCTTCGGCGCCGAGCGGGCCGTCGTTGCTGTCGCTGTCGACCCAGTCGGCCGCCGCGCCGGCGATCTGCTGCGCCTGTCCCTCGCCGATGCCGATCAGTTTCATCAGCGCGGCGAATTGGCGCACCGAACCCGACCGCTGGCTCAGCCTTCCCGGAGCGGTTTCGGCGGCAAGGCTGTTGAGGTTGAAGCAATTGTTCGCATCGGTCAGCCGCGCCCGCCCCTGCCCGCCCGGCAGCGGCAGGGTGAAATCGCGCCCGAGCCACCCCCCGTCGAGCGTCAGCCGCGTCGGATCGCGCGACACGAGGCTGGAAACCCGGCGCAGCGCAATCTGCTCGGCGGCGAAGGCATAGGCGCGCCCCTGATCGACCGTCGATGCGCTGCCCGCGATCCGCGTCGCGAGCGTCAGGCGGTCGAGCGCGGTCGCGGCGATCACCGCCATCACCGCGACGAGCAGCAACACCGTGAGCAGCGCCGCGCCGCGTTCGCCTTTCGGATGGCGGGTCATGCCGGGGGCGCTCCCGCAGCGACGGGCGGCGGCAGCGTCGGCCCGGTCAGGAACAGCATCGTCAGCGGCGCGCGCCCGGTCCGCGTCAGCCGCACCTCGACCGCGCGCGGCAGGCGGTCGCCGGGATCGCTGCTCCAGCTTTCGCTCCAGTTCCCCTGCGCATCGCGATAGCGCACCGCAGCCGCGGTGACGTCGCCGATCAGCCGGTCGCCATCCGACAGCGCGGTGCCGTCGAGCATCGGCTGGGTCGCGCGGCGCCATTCGCCGCCGGTCAGCGCATAGCCGACGCGCTCGACGTTCGGGCGCGGGCTGCCGTCCAGCGACCCGGCGCCCGCGTGAACGAAGGCGAAGCCATTGGACGATCCGACAAAGGCGGGGACGGACTCGCCCGCCTGCCCGCGCGTCGACCGCTGCACCGCCTGCGCAAGGTCGTTCGCCATCACCGCGCGCACGCGGTTGATCCCGCTCATGCCCTGAAGCCGCGCCTGCACGGCATCCTGCGTGTCGACGCTGCTCCGCAGCAGGCTGACCCCCATCGCCGCGATCACCGCGAAGATCGATAGCGCGACGAGCATCTCGACGAGGGTGAAGCCGCGTTCGTCCTTCATCGCGACGGCCTGATGATCGTCAGCGTCGCCTGCCCGCGCCCGCTTTCGGGCCGGACGATCAGGTCGATGCGCAGCAGGCTGTCGTCGGCGGTCTTCGCGACACGCTGTTCGACGCGCCAGTTGCGCCCCGCATTGGCAACGTTGCCCGCGCTCGCACCGATCGTCGGCGGCGACGGGTCGGTCCAGAGTTCGACGGCGCGGTTCTGCGCCACGATGCCCGCCATTGTGCTTTCGTCGAGATCGCCGGCGGTACGCACCGCATAGGCATCGAGCCGCACCAGCGTCAGCGCCGCGATGCTGATGATGCTGAGCGCCACCAGCATTTCGAGCAGAGTGAAGCCTCGTTGATTATTCTCCACGACTGACATCCCCCGTCGCGGAAACGCGGACAATCTCGCGCGCGTCGCCGCCCGACAGCACAACCGCCTGGGGGGTCGGGCTGGTGCCGACGCGGTCGAACAGGATGCGCGCCGCGCCCAGCCCGTCGCCCGCGACGAAGCGGACATCGGACGGCCAGTTCCGCTGTTCGAACGCGCGGCCGGGCAGCGGCTGCCAGGCGCCCTCGACCCGCCGCTCGAAGCCATAGCCGGAGGGCGCGAGATTGACCGACACGCTGCGCCCCTCGATCACCGCGACGTCGCGCGCCGCGGCAAGGCGCGCGGCGAGCCGGTCGGCCTCGCTGCGCACATTGCGCTCTTCGCCGGGAATGGTCAGCACGACGGCGGTCGCTGCGAGCGCCATGATCGCCAGCACGACCATCAGTTCGACGAGCGTGAATCCGCGTTCGCTTACCGGCGAACGCGCCCCCGCGCAGGCGGGGGCCCAGTCGAACATCGGCGGCTTATCCTTCGCTGCGAATATCCGCATTTTCGTCGGTCCCGCCGGGCGCGCCGTCGGCGCCCATCGACCACACGTCGAACGCCTTTCCGTTCGCGCCGGGCGCCTGATAATTATAGGGGCGGCCCCAGGGATCCTGCGGCAGTTTCTTGATGTAACCGCCGCGGCGATAGCGCTCGGGCTGCGCGAGCGCCGGCGGCGCGGTGGTCAATGCGTTCAGGCCGTCGGTCATCGCCGGATAGCTGAGATTGTCGAGGCGATATTGCTCGAGCGCGCTTTCCAGCGTGGCGATATCGGCCTTCGCCTTGGTGACCATCGCCTTGTCCTGACTGGGCAGGACGTTGATCAGAACGACCGTCGCAAGCAGGCCGATGATGAAGATGACGACCATCAGTTCGGTTAGGGTAAAGCCGCGCTCGTCCTTCTTGCGCCGACGGCTGTCGGGACGTGCGGGATCGATCATGAGGCGAAGGAAAAGCTGCATCAGCGACATGTATTATAGCCCTGCAAGGTTCTGCAACTGGAGGATCGGAAGCAGGATGGCGAGGATGATGAGTGCGACGCACGACCCCATAACGACAATTATGACAGGTTCGAGAAGGGCCATGGACGCGGCGGTAAAACGGTCGAACTCGCGTTCGAGATAATCGGCGGCGCGCTCGAGCATCTGCTCGACCCGCCCAGCGCTTTCGCCGCTCGCGGTCATATAGACGAGCAAGGGCGGAAAGACTCCGGCGTCGCGGAGCGCGGCCGACAGGCTGCCGCCCGCGCGCACCTGATCGACGATGCTGGCGGTGGCGCCGGCGAGCGCGGCGTTGCGGATCGTCGGCACGGTGAGCCTGAGCCCCTCGACCAGCGGCAGGCGGCTCGACACCATCGTCGACAGCGTGCGCGCGAAGCGCGCGGCGTAAAGATCGCGCAGCAGGCGCCCGAACAGCGGCAGCCCCAGCAACCGCGCGTCGACCGCGGCCTTGAACGCCGGGCGGCGCATCGCGCTGACCCAGCCGAAGGTGGCGACGGCGATCAGCAGCGCGATGAGCCACCACCAGCTCGCGGCGAAGCTCGAGATGGCGATGACCGCGCGGGTCAGGAAAGGAAGCTGCTGCCCGACGTCGTTGAACTGTTCGACGACGCGCGGCACGACGAAGATCATCAGCGCGGCGACGACGCCGATCGCAACCACCGCGAGCACCACCGGATAGGCGAGCGCGGCTATCAACTTGCCGCGCACCTCGGCCTGGCGTTCGAGCAGGTCGGCAAGCCGCGCGAGGATCGTCGTCAGGCTGCCCGTCGTCTCCCCCGCCGCGACCATCGCACGATAGAGCGGCGGAAAGCTGCCCGGCTGGCGGGCCATCGCGTCGGCAAGACGGCGCCCTTCGAGCAGGCCGGCATGGACGTCGCCGATCACCGCACGCGCGCTTTCGGCCTCGCTCTGCCGCGTCAGCGTGCGCAGCGCCTCTTCGAGCGGCGCGACCTCGACAAGCGTGGCGAGCTGGCGCGTGAACAGCGCGAGTTCCTTGGAGGAAAGCTTGCCCCGGCGAAAGGCGAGCAACGAGCGGCCGGTTGTCGGCTTCGTCCCCGCCTCCTCGACCGCGACGATATGGAACTTGCGGCGGACCAGGTCGGCGCGGGCGGCATCGTCGTTCGCGGCGGCCAGCCGCCCCTTGCGCTCGCGGCCCTGGCTGTCGATCGCCACATAGCGATAATCAGGCATCGACATCCTCGCGCCGCGCGATGCGGATCGCCTCCTCGGGCGTGGTAAGCCCCTTGGCGACCATCGCGCGCGCCGCCGACGCCAGCGTCGGGGCCTTCAGGAAGGCGTGCTTTGCGATCATCGATTCATCGCCGCCGGCATAGATATAGCGGCGCACGGTCTCGTCGACCTTGATTGCCTCGAACACTCCGATCCGGCCCTTGAAGCCCGTGTGGCCGCACTGGTCGCAGCCCTTCGGGCGCCAGATCACCGTGCCGATGTCGAGCCCGAGCATCGCCGCGACGCTGTTGTCGGCCTGCACCGGCTCGCGGCAATGGTCGCACAGCTTGCGGACAAGCCGCTGCGCCAACACCGCGCGCAGGGTCGAGGCGAGCAGGAAGGGCTCGACCTTCAGGTCTTTCAGGCGCGTGATCGCACCGACCGCATCGTTGGTGTGGACCGTCGAGAGCACGAGGTGACCCGTGAGCGACGCCTGCACCGCGATATCGGCGGTCTCGCGGTCGCGGATTTCGCCGACCATCACGACGTCGGGGTCCTGGCGCAGGATCGCGCGCAGCCCCGCCGCGAAGTCGAGGCCGACCTTCGCATTCACCTGCGTCTGGCCGATGCCGTCGACGGCATATTCGACCGGATCCTCGACCGTCAGGATGTTGCGCTGGCCGTCATTGAGCTGCTTCAGCGCCGCATAGAGCGTCGTCGTCTTGCCCGAACCCGTCGGGCCAGTGACGAGGATGATCCCGTTGGGTTCGGCCAGCGCCTCGCGCAAAATCCGGTCCGCCTCGCCCGACAGGCCAAGAACGTCGAAGTCGATCCCGGCCGTGTCCTTGTCGAGGATACGCATCACGACGCGCTCGCCCGCACGGCTCGGCAGGGTCGAGACGCGAACGTCGACCGCCTTGCCCGCCAGCGTCAGCGCGATGCGCCCGTCCTGCGGCACGCGGCGCTCGGCGATGTCGAGGCGCGCCATGACCTTGATGCGGCTGACGACGACGGGGGCGACGTGCGGCGGCATGCGCAGATGCTCGCGCAGCACGCCATCGGTGCGCATCCGCACGACGAGCCCGCTTTCATAGGGTTCGATATGGATGTCGCTGACGCCCTGCCGCACCGCTTCGGCGATGATCGCGTTGATCAGCCGGATCGCCGGGGCGTCGTCGGCGCTGTCGAGCAGATCCTCGGCGCTCGGGATGCCGAGTTCGAGGTCGCTGCCATCGAGCGTCCCCGCCATCGCCGCTGCGGAGGCGTCGACCGCATAATGGTCCGAAAGCAGCCGGTCGAAATCCGCCGCGTTCGCGGTCGCAATCCGGATCGGCTGCGCGAGAAAGCGTTTCACCTCGATCAGCACCGCTGGGTCGCTGCCTTCGCGCAGCGTGGCGAGCCAGCGCCCGCCCTCTTCCTGCGCGATCACGACGCCATGGTTTCGCGCGAAGCCATAGGGAATATCAACCGGCGCCGGGGAAGGCGCCACCGGTTCGATGTCGCTCACGGATAGTCTCCGGCAGGAGGGGCGGGCGCCTGCGAAATCGAGGGCGGAACGTCGGTGCTGATCACCTTGCCGTCGGGACCGCGCAGTTCCTGCAGGTTGACGGGACCGACCGTGACGTCGGTCGGGGTCGCCGCGCTCGGAACCGGCGGCACCGTGCCCAGATAATCGCGCACCAGCGTATCGATCGCGGGCTCCTCGCCCGGATTCCGCTGGAGCTGGAAGTCGCGGATATAGCCATAGCGGCGCGCGGTCAGCGCGGCATTATCCTCGCGATTGCGCAGCACCGTCGGACGGATGAACACCATCAGGTTCGTCTTCGACCGGCTCCGGCTGCGCGATTTGAACAGTTCGCCGAGCAGTGGGATGTCGCTCAAAAGCGGGATGCGCTCGATCGTCTTGCGCTCGTCGTCGTTGAGCAGGCCACCGATCGCCAGGATCTCGCCGTCGTCGACGGTCAGCACGGTTTCGAACGAGCGCTTGTTGAGGATCAGGTCGCTGTTGCGCGACGAGACCGGTCCCGCCACGCTCGACACTTCCTGACGGAGGAAGAGCTTGACCTCGCCGGCGCCATTGACTTGCGGCGTGACCTCAAGCTTGATGCCGACCTCTTCGCGCTGGACGGTGCGGAAGGCGTTGTCGAAATTGTCGCTGAGCGCTTCGCCCGTCGTGATCGGCACTTCCTGGCCGACGAGGAATTTCGCGGCCTGATTGTCGAGCGTGACGATATGCGGGGTCGCAAGCAGGTTCGACGTCGTATCGGACTTCACCGCATTGATGATCGCGCCGAAGATCGTGTTCTTGCCGATATCGCCCGCGAACCCCGCGAAGCCGCCGGTCGCCGAAAGCAAGGAAGCTGCAGCAGCTTCCTGCAGGCTGCTGCCGAGCGCGCTCGACGTCTGCGTGACGACCGTGGTGCCGTCGACCGTCGTCTTGTCCTCGGTGAGCTTGGTCGCGGCATAGGCGCCGCCGAGGGTGAAGATGTTCGGCTGCGCATTGCTGTAATTGGTCGCGACGAACGGGATATTCTTGCCGCCGAGCAGGAACTGGACGCCGAGGCGCTTCGCGGCGTCGTCGCCGATCTCGACGACGATCGCCTCGACGAGAACCTGCTCGCGGCGGCTGTCGAGCTGGCGGATCAGCTCGCCGAGCATCCGCTGCACCTCGCTGTTCGCCGCGACGATGATCGCGTTGGCGCCCTCATAGCGCGTGACGATCGCAGGGCCGCGCGTCGCGATGCTGCCGCCCGAGCCGCTGACCGAGGTCGGGGTGCTGGTGGTGGCAGCCACAGGCGCCGGCGTGCTGCCGCCTGTGGTCGTCGACGAGGAGGAGGATGCCGGGGGCAAGCCGGCCTTCTGCGCGGGGTCGCTGCCGCCCCCGACGAGCTGTTGCAACGTCGGCAGCAAGGTCTCGGCATTGGCATGTTCGAGCCAATAGACGCGCAGCTCGGTGCCGCCCGCCGCCTTGGCGTCGAGGTCGTGCGCCATTGAGACGAAACGCGCGACGAGCGCCTGGTCGCCGCGCAGCGCGATCGCGTTGCTGCTGTCGACCGGTACGATCGCGATCGGCGCCCTCGCCCCCTCGCCTGCCGCCGGAACGAGCGCGGTGAGCGCGGCGGCGATCTCGCGCGCGCCGGCGTTTTTCAGCGTCACGATCTGGCTGGTCGAGCTGTCGCGATCGATGCTCGCCGCGAGTGCGCGAATGCGGCGGATATTGTCGGCGAAATCGGCAACGACCAGGCTGTTCGCGTTGCGGTTCGCGGTGAGCGACCCTTGCGGGCTGACCAGCGGGCGCAGCGTTTCGACCGCCGCGACGGCGTCGATATGTTTCAGGCGGATGATTTCGGTGACGAACTGGTTCTGCGCCGCGCCGCTGCTGCCGATGCGGCCCGGCTGCGCCGCGGCGCCGTCGATCGGCTGGACACGGTAGCTGCCGTTCGGACCCGGCACCGCGACAAGCCCGTTCGAGCGCAAGGTGGCAAGGAAAATCTCGAAATATTCGCTGCGCGACAGCGGCCGGTCGGTGACGACCGAGACCTTGCCGTTGACGCGGCCGTCGATCACGAACGTGCGCCCGGTGATCCGCGCCGCGTCCTGGATGAAGGCGCGGATATCGGCGTCGCGCACGTTCAGCGTATATTGCGCGAACGCGGGGGCTGGCGCAGCGGAAACGAGCGCGGCGGCAAGCATCAGTGACAGTTTGAGGCGCATGATATCCGTTATTTCGAGAGGATGAGAGCGATGGGGACGACGCTGGCGCCGCGTTCGACCTCGACCGAGATCCGCGCGCCGGGCGAAAGCTGGTTCGCGAGCGAGGCGGCGTCGCTGGCCGAACCGATCGGGCGGCCGCCGACCGAGCGGATGACGTCGCCGGGGCGCAGGCCAGCGGCGCGGAAGACGGCGCCGTCGCCCTGCGGCTGGACGAGCAGGCCGGTGACCTTGCCATTCTCGGCCCGCGGCGCGAAGGCAACCCCCGCCTTCAGGGCGTCGGGCGAAATCTCGCCGCTCGGCGAGACGCCGTTCGCGCCCGCCGACCCGGGCTCGGGCGTCGGTGCCGGAAGCGCCGCGCCCGGCGTCGCGACCGGCGCCGCGGCGCTCTGGTCGAGGAACAGGCTTTCGCGCGCCCCGCCGCGGTCGAGCAGCACATGGTCGAAGGCGACGCCGACAAGCTTCAGCCCCGGCGCGATCTCGTCGCCGACGGCATAGCTGGTCTGGATTCCGTCCTCGCCCGCGATGATCGCCGAACCGCCGCCGGTAGCCTCGTTGATGTTGACCCCGAACAGGGTCAGCCCTGCCGAGGTGACGGTGGCGCTCGCGGGCCCCTGCACGGCGTTACGGAAGAAAGGATCGAAGCCGGCGAAGAGCGCGCGGCGTTCGGCGGGCGATGCGATCACCGCGGTCTGCGGCTGCCATGCGCCGAGCGGCGACAGCGGCACGACGAGCGTCCACAGCAATCGGACGCTCTGCCAGACGAGCAGCGCGCCGAGCAGTCCGATTACGAGCAGCGGGAGGATCGCGCGCGGCGACCGCTTGCCGGCGCGGAGCCAGGCGTGCAGCACGCGCGGCAACCGAACGGCCGATCCGGACATCAGCGTTGCCATGAACTTGTCCCTGTCCCCCAGACTGAAAAACGGTCTCGCGAATCGCCTAGGGACGATCGGTGACAATCAGTTGACAGGAAGATTACAGTTTTTTGTCAGCCGGGCGAGTCCGCCCTGCACGGCTTGCCTCGGGCGTGACCCCGGCCGGAGCCGGGATCACGCACGGGGATTTCTTCAGAATTTCAGCGATCCGCCAACCGAAAAGGTCGTGCCGGTCTTGTACAGGTTATAGTAGATGGTGTTGTCACCATTCTGCTGCAGTTCCTTGTACTTGGTTCCGAAAATATTGCGCGCCTCGAACTTGATCTCCAGCTCCTTGCCGAACAGCGGGAAGCCCTGCCGCGCGACGAAATCGACCTGGATGCCGGGCTTTTCGAAGATATCGGGCTGGCCCGACGGGCCACGCCGCGTGATGCGGTCCGACGCGTAGGAGATCAGGATCGTCTGCTGCGACAGCTTTTCGGTATCCTCGAGGCCGAATTCGACGTTCACCAGATGGTCCGACTGGCCGGTCAGCGGCGCCCCGTCGCGGAAGAACTGGCTGGCCAGGGTCGCGCCGGTGAAGGGGAAGGCCTTGACCGGATCGTCGGCGCCGACCTTCAGCTTCGAATTCGACCAGGTATAGTTGCCGATGAACACACCGCGGCGCGTCGCGAAAAAGCCGTCGCCCCAGCCGCTGAGATCGAAATGTTTCTGCACTTCGAACTCGACGCCATAGAGCGTCGCTTCGGGCGCGTTGGCAAAGCGCGTCGTCACGCTGTTGCCGTCGAAGCTGGCATAGGTTTCGATCGGATTCTTGATCTTCTTCCAAAAGCCGCCGATCGACACGCGCTGTTCGGGCGCGAAATACCATTCGAGGCGGCCTTCGGCATTGTAGAGCTGGCTGTCGACAAGCTGCGGGTTGCCCTGGAAGCTCCGGTTGGTGTCCGGGTCATAATAGGACTGGAACACAAGTTCGCGGAACTGCGGCCGCGCGATCGTCTTCGAGGCGCTGAGGCGAACCTGCATCTGCGGCTGGATTTCGTAGGTGATCGTCGCGGCGGGAAGCAGGTAATTGCGATTGAGGTTGGTGTCGGGCGGCAGCGTCGGGTTGACGGTATAGACCTGCACCGCGCTCACGCGCTCGACCGCGGTTTCGTAGCGCGCGCCGATGTTGACGTTCAGCCCGTCGAGAAGGTCGGCCTGAATCTGGAAATAGGCCGCATGGTTGCGCAGGATCGCGCGGAACGTCGGGTTCGAACCCGTGCTGTCGACCAGGCTGATCCCCGTCGGGCTCGGGTTGGCCGGGCAATTGGGGTCGGTCGGCGGATTGAGCGGCGGGAAACAGATCACCGCCTGCGACAGCAGCAGGTCGGGACGCAGCAGCGACACGGCCAGCGGGATATCGTTGTTGCCCTGGAACAGGAAGTCGCGGCGTTCGGTGACGCGGTTCGTGTCGCTATAGGCATAGCCATAGACCGCCTTGATGCCCGGCGCGATCTCGTAGGTGAAGTCGATCCCCGCCGAATAGAGGTTTTCGTTGAGGTCCGAAAAGGCGATCGACGCGCTGCCCGGACGCTGGCCGGTGTTCAGCGTGTTGGTGAAGAACTGGCCAAAGGGATCGGTCGCGCTGTTCGACCGGCTATAGAGGAAGCTCAGCTCGAACGGTGCTTCGCGCTGCGAATTGGCATAGCTCGCGCGGACGTCGATATCGAGGTCGTCGAACGGCTGGAATTCGCCGACGAACTGGGTGTCGATCAACTGGCGCGCATACCAGGCGGTGTCCTGGTACTGGAAGCTGACGCCAGGGTTGGAGTCGGCGGTCAACGGGCGATCCTCGGCGCCTAGACGCGCTTGCTTGATCGTGTCGCGAATATAAAGGCTGGTCCAGCGAACCTTGTTTTCGCCGAATTCGGCGCTGAGGCCCAGCAGGCCGTTCACGACGACGCGGTTGTCGGTGATCACGCGATTGATATTGGTGTTGAGCGACGACAGGTCGAGCGCGTTCGCGGTCTGCTGCGTCACGTCGCGCGTGCGCCACTTGCTGGTATAGCCCGCTGTCGCGATCAGGCCGATCTCGGTGCCGCCGATCGTCCACGACTTGCCGCCGGTGATGTTCGCGCCCCAGTTGACGGGCATGTCGTTGTTCGTCTGGACGAGCGCATTGCGCGCGGTCACGAACTGGCCGGCGATCGCCTGCTGGTTCACGCTGGGATCGTTGATGCGAAGGCCCGAGGCGCGCCACGCGCGATAGGCCGACGGCAGGTTGCGGCCGCCATCGCCGAAGCCGGTCCAGTCGCTGCCGGTGCCGTAATAGGTGTAGCCGAGCTGGCCGGTGGTTTCCGAATTGCCGCCGATGCTGCCACCGATCGTCAGGAAGGGATCGCGGGGGACTGCCTTGGTCGTGAGGTTGATCACGCCGCCGCCGAACTCGCCGGGGAAATTCGCCGAATAGCTTTTCTGCACCAGCGACGAGGCAATGATGCCGCTCGGGAAGATATCGAGCGGCACGACGCGCTTCAGCGGCTCGGGGCTCGGCAACGGCGAACCGTTGAGCAGCGCGAGCGAATAGCGGTCGCCAAGGCCGCGGACATAGACGAAGCCGTTGCCGACGACGCTGAGGCCGGTGACGCGCCCCAGCGCGCCGGCAATATTGCCCTCGCCCGTCCGCGCGATATCGGCGGCGCCGAGTACCGAGACGACCTGCGGCGCGGTGCGCTCGATATTGGCGTTGCGGCGGCCGGTGACGACGATCTCGGCCCCCGGGATCGACACGTCGGTTTCGTCTTGGGCGGCCTCTTCGGCGGCCACGTCGGCCGGCGTTTCGGCGGCGGGGTCGGCCGGATCGACCGGCGTTTCGGCGGCGGGGTCGGCCGCGGGCGGCGCGGGGGTTTCCGTGCCCGGCTCGGACTGCGCCATGGCCGTGGCGGGCGCGACGAGCGCCGTGGAAATCAACAACAGGCTGGCGAGCGGGAGCGGCTTGGACATGGCGATCACCCCTTGGGATCCTTAAAAATCTGGAAGATATGCGAGAGGGAGCGGCGCGCGCCGCTCCCTCCCGGTCGAAGCCAAAAGCCTCAGAAGGTCGGCAGCGAGGTGCACAGACCGGTGTTGCCCGTACCGAAGTTGGCGGTGGCGCTGTTGCAGGTCCAACCCTGGAACCACGTGTCGGTCGCATCCTTGACCGCGCCGATATAGGTCGTCTGGTCGAAGAAGCCGGCGCGGGTCAGTTCGATCGAGTTGAACGTCTGGCCGTTGAGCGTCGAGACGTTGAACGGCGTCACGGCCGTTTCGGTCGCGCCGTTGATGTAGAGGCTGGTCAGCGTCGGCGTATAGGCGTCATTGTTGCCGTTCGTACCCGTGCCGAAGATGGCCGCCGTCGCACCGGCGGTGATGCCGCTGTCGATATATTTCGTCGACGAACACTGCATCAGCACCGAACGGAAGATCGGGGCGCCGAACTCGTCGATCGCCGCGTCCTGGGTACCCGAGGCAGTCTGCGTGCGGCTGATGCGCAGGCAGGGGTTGTTCGGGCTGACCAGCACCGAGTTGTACACGCCATAGTCGGTGCCGCCGCGCAGCAGCATCGACGCCTGGTCCGCCGAGGCGTTCTGCGAATTCTGGTAGAAGACGAAGTTCGCGACGCGGGTGTTCTGGCGCGGCGTGTTGCCGTCGAACGCATTGTCGGTGTCGGCCTCGATCATCGCGTCGCCGACGTTCGGACGCTGCACGATGATGCCGTACTGGAAGTTCGCCTTCGCGCCGACGTCGGTGTCGAGGTTATCGTCCTCGGCGCCGATACCGATCAAATGCTTCACATGGGCGTGCCCGCCGAAGACTTCGAGCGCGTCGTCCGAGCTGTTGTACGACATGATATGGTCGATCTGCGTCGCCGAACCGATCGCCTGCAGCGTCAGCGACTGGAGTTCGCTGTTGCCCGACAGGATATAGCCCGAGAAGCGGATCTGGACATAGCTCATCCGGCCGCTGTTGTCGTTGTTGAGCACGCCGCCATAGAGCGCGGGGTCGACCGCGCCTTCGGTCTGGCGTTCGCAGGCGTTGGTGCCCGGCGTCGCGGTGCCCGATGCGCAGTCGGTGATCTGCGAGCGGCCGCTCAGCACCACACCGCCCCACTGGCCCGACGAATTCTCGGTGTTCAGGCCCTGGATATTGTCACGGCTGGTGAAGATGATCGGGCGCGTGGGCGTGCCGACGGCCGAGATGCGGTTGCCGCGGTTGACGTTCAGCCACGACGGACCCGATTCGCCGTAAAGGATGACACCCGGTTCGATCGTCAGCACGACGTCGGCCGGATCGGACGTTTCTTCGGTCGGCCCCTGGTCCGAACCGACATCGACGCGGCCGTTGATGCGATAGACCAGGCCGGCGATCTTGGGCAGCGTGGTGCTGCCGGTGATGACGGACGGCAGGGTGCAGACGCGGAAGCTGCCGATCGACGGATTGTTGATCGTGCCGCTGTCGGTCAGCGAACCACCGCTGATCGTCGGACAGCCCGCAGCCGGAGTCACCGACGGCGGGGTCGGGGTCGGCGTGGGGGTCGGCGTCGGGGTCGGGGTCGGGGTCGGGGTCGGGGTCGGGTTGATAATGATCGTGCCACCTTCACCCGGCGACGCGATGTCGTCGGCGCCGCACGCGGCAAGGGTGGAACAGGCCACGCTGGTGAGCATGATCAAACGAACGCGTGCGAAAGCCGCCATGAAATTCTCCGTTCCCGGTGTGCGCCGCGTTGGGCGCTGTGATAAACCACCGGCGAACGAAGGATGAGCACCACCTTGCCCCCGGTGCCGCCGCCACTAGGGTGATTCGATGACGGTCTGACGCCAGAGCGATGACAGTTGGATGACTCTTTGGAGTCCATTTGGTGACACCCGCCGAAGCCGCGGACTTCTGGCTTCGCACCTGCAAAAAAATAAAAGCGCCCCAGCTCGCTTGCATCGCCCGAAAAGCTTTGCTAGGCGCCCGCTCCTACCTGGTGCCGGACGCGATCCGGACCATCATGATGTGCGGTCGTGGCGGAACTGGTAGACGCGCAACGTTGAGGTCGTTGTGGCCGAAAGGCCGTGGAAGTTCGAGTCTTCTCGACCGCACCAAACAGTCCTGCGGGACTTCGAAAAAAGCAGCAGTGATTTGGGATCGCCCCGCAAGGGCGCGCCTTGCCGAGGCTAAACCCCGGTCTCCGCGATCGACGTGAAGCATGATCTTTGGGTGTCGCTCCGGCGGTTTTTCGAACAGCCATTCCGGCGGGGCGGTGATCGCGGACAAAAAAGCGCCCGCCGGAATGGAACCGGCGGGCGCCAGATGAAGATTTCTGTCCTCGAACGAGGAAGAACTCTTCTGGGTCGCAAGGGGCAATTACACCCCGCGACCGGGTCGCGATTGGACGAAAGCGCCAAATCGTCCCCTGATATCACACTCTTGCTAGAGAGTTTTGGCAGCGCCGCAACGGCGGGCCGGGCGCCGCCTATGCCGAAAACAGCTCGGCGCGGGTGAAATCGACCGATCCCGCATCGCTGCCGAGACGCAGCGTTCCAAGCCGCCGGTTCCAATAGCTTTCCGACCCGTCGGCCAGCCGCCACGCATGCAGACGGCGGGTGAAGAGCTGGAGGTCGTGTTCCTCGCTGATCCCGATCGCGCCATGAACGGCGTGCGCGCTCGCCGCGATCCGCGCCGCGGCCTTGCTGGCGACCGACTTCGCCGTGGCGGCGGCCGCGAGCGCCGGCGGGAAGGCGCCCGCGCTGCCGAGCTGCGACGCGATGCGCGCGGCAACCGCGTCCTCGGCCATGACCGCCATCGTCTGCTGCAGCGCCTGCTGGCGCCCGATCGGCTTGCCGAACTGGATACGCTCGTTCGCATAGGCTGCGGTCATTTCGACGAGCCGGTCGGCCGCCCCCGCGATCAAGGCGGCGCGCAGCACCGCTGCCAGGGCGCGCAGTCCGTCTTCGGGCGCGGCGAAGGCGTCGGCGCCCGGCAACGCGTCCCAGCGCATCACCGCCGAGAGGTCGCCGGTCACGCCGGTTGCTTCAGGGTCGCCCGAGGCAGCCGCGACCAGATGCAGCCTCCCCTCGCTCTCGACCAACACATGGTGCGCGACCCGCCCGAACGGCACGACGGTGCGCCGATCCTGGCCGGCAACGGCGAGCGCGACCGGTCCGTCGGGGATCGGCCGTCCGGCCGCGGCGAGCAGCGCGCGCGCGATCATCGTCTCGCCGACCGGCAGCGGCACGGCGCGCCGCCCGAGTTCCTGCCACAGCGCATTGGCGACCGCGAGCGGTAGGCCGGCGCCGCCCGCATCCTCGCCGACCAGCGCGTCGAGAAAGCCCGACGCCGCAACCTCGGCCCACATCGCATCGGCGCTGCCGCCACGCTCGACGGCGCGGACCGCGGCGGGCGCCGCGATCGTATCGAGCATCCGCACGAAGGGTTCGATCAGATCCGCAGCGTCCATCAGCGTAGCCCCATGCCGCGCGCGACGATGCCGCGCAGGATTTCCCGCGTCCCGCCGCGCAGCGAAAAGCTGGGCGCGAGGTGGGTGACGTAGAGCAGCGTCCGGTAGAGCTCGGCATCGACCGCCTCGTCCGGCCACGCGGCAAGGTCGGCGCCGATCGCCACCGGCAGCTCCTGTTCGAAACTGGTGCCCAGGTCCTTCACCAGCGATGCCTCGACGACCGGGCTCTCCCCCGCCGCGAGCCGCGCGGTGCAGGCGATCGACATCGCGCGCAGCACGCCAAGCCGCGCGGTGAAATCGCCGACCAGATCGAGCGTCGCCGTGTCGTCGCGCCCCACGCCGCGCAGGTGGCGGATCCACGCATCGAGCAGCACGACGCTCGAATAGATGCGCTCGGGCCCGCTGCGTTCGAACGCCAGTTCGGCGGTCACCTGCTTCCAGCCCTCGCCCTCATGGCCGATCAGCGCCTCGGCGGGAAGGTCGACATCCTCGAAGAACACCTCGGCAAAATGCGCGTCGCCCGCCAGATCGACGATCGGCCGCACGGTGACGCCCGGCGCCTTCAGGTCGATGATCAGCTGCGACAGGCCTGCGTGCCGATCCTCGCTGCTGCCCGAGGTGCGGAGCAGCGCGATCATATAGTCGCTGTGCATCGCGTTGGTGGTCCAGATCTTCTGCCCGTTGACGCGCCAGCCGGTCTCGGTCCGCGCCGCGCGGGTGCGGACGCTGGCGAGGTCGGATCCCGACCCCGGCTCGCTCATCCCGATGCAGAAGAACAGCTCGCCGCGGCAGATGCGCGGGATATAATATTGCCGCTGCTCCTCGGTCCCGAAATTGAGGATCAGCGGCGCGCTCTGCCGGTCGGCGATCCAGTGCGCCGCGACCGGCGCCCCTGCCGACAACAGCTCCTCCACGACCACAAAGCGCGCGAAGGGTCCGCGCTCGTGCCCGCCATAGCGCTTGGGGAGCGTCAGCCCCAGAAAGCCGGCCTCGCCGAGCCGCCGGCTGAACGCGGCATCGAACCCCGCCCACGACCGGGCGCGGCGATCGTCGGGCAGCGCCGCGACCGCCTCGGCGACGAGCGCGCGGATCGCGGGACGGATCGCCTCGTCTTCGGGCGGCAACGCCGCCAGGCTCAATGTGTCGAACAGCGTCCCGCCTCCCGCTTCTTGCCCGCCCGTACGCCCGTACGCCCGGCTGGCGGCACATTGCAGCCGCGCGCATCGGGATCAACCGATTTCCTCCGCCAATCGCTCCCGAAAGCGCGCGAGGCGCGCGACCGCTTCGTCGAGGACCGCACCCTCCTTGGCGAAACACAGCCGGACGATAGGCGTCGGGCCGCCGCCCTCGCACAGCGCCGAAACTGGAATCGACGCCACCCCCGCCTCCCGCACCGCGCGCTCGCTGAACAGGCGGTCGTCGATCGCGAGTCCCGATGCCGCAAGGTCGACGCACAGAAACCATGTCGCCGCGCCGGGCAGGACGGCGAAGCCCGCGCCGGTCAAACCCTGCGCCAACCGTTCGCGGCCCGCGGCCCAGGCGGCACGCTGCGGTGCGAACCAGCCGTCTGGCCGGTCCAGACCCTCGGCGACCGCCCATTGCAGCGCCGGCGGCGTCGTGAAGGTCAGGAACTGGTGCGAACGCCCGATCGCGCGCGCCATGCCGGGCGAAGCGCAGAGCCATCCGACCTTCCACCCTGTCAGCCCGAATATCTTCCCCGCCGACCCGATCTTCACCACGCGCGCCGCCATGCCGGGCAGCGAGGCGAGCGACCGGTGCGCGATTCCGTCGAAGCGGACATCCTCCCACACCTCGTCGCAGATCGCGACCAGATCGTGCCGCCGGCACAGGCCGGCGATCATCGCAAGCTCGGCGGCGCTCGCGACCGTGCCCGCCGGGTTGAGCGGATCGTTCAGCACCAGCGCCCGCGTGCGCGGCGTGATCGCGCGCTCCAGCGCATCGGCGTCATAGTGCCAGCCGGGCGGGCGAAGATGGACCGACACCGGCGTGCCGCCCGCCCGCCGGATCATCGGCGCATAGCTGTCATAGGCGGGCTGGAACAGGATGACCTCGTCGCCCGGCCCGACCAGCGACAGGAAGGTGGCGGCAAGCGCCTCGGTCGCGCCCGACGTCACGATCACCTGCTCGCTCTCGAGGGTCATTCCCTGCCGCCGCGCATAGAAGCGGCAGATCGCCTCGCGCAGTTCGGGGATCCCCCACGCCGGGGGATATTGCTGCGACCTTTCGTGCAGCGCGCGCACGGCGGCGTTCAGCATGTCGGGCGACGGCGGCCCGTCGGGAAAGCCCTGCCCCAGATTGATCGCGCCGTGCGCGCGGGCGAGCCCCGACATATGCTCGAAGATCGTCGGCGCTATCGCGTCGTAAATCGGGTGAATGGCGGGCATCATGCTCCGGCGCGTCATGAGTGGCGGTTTGCATACGATGTTCGCACCGAGGGACGCTGTAAAGGGGGCAGCCGTGCGTCGCCCCTTCGGGCAACCGGGCCGCGGACTCTATGCCCGCTGGACCTCCGGCTGCCGCTGGGCACCGGCGGGTTCGTAAGCCGCCTTCATCCGGGCGAACATCATCACCTGGCTCGTCATGATGTCGATCTGCGCCGCGATACCCTCGTCGGTGAGCAGCCCGTCGGGATCGAACAGCGGCTGGCTGCTGTTCGCGGTGACCGCCATCGGGGTCGGCCAGCCGCGCAGCGCATGGGTGATCGAACGCAAGGTCGCGAGCGTGCTTCCCGCCGCCTGCCAGCCGCCCGCGACCGCGACCAGCCCGACGGCACGGCCATCGAAATAGGGCTGCGCGTCGGAGACGAGATCCTGCGCATAGTCGAGCGCATTCTTGACCACCCCCGACACGGTGCCGTGATAGGCGGGCGAGGCGACGATGATCCCGTCGGCATCGCGCAGCGCGCCGGTCAGCGCCTCTGCCTTCGCGCACCGCTCGCTATGGTGCGGGGCATAGAGCGGCAGGTCGATCGCTTCGCCCGCGAACAGCATCGTATCGGCACCCCGCGCCTCGCAGCGCGCAAGCGCGTGGCGGAGCAGCCGCTCTGCCGAGCCGCCGGTCGTGGCATTGCCCCCCAGCGCGACGATGCGCGGACGGCGGACGGAAACGGGACGATCGATCATCACGCTCTCCCTTAGTTGAAGGTCACCTGGCTACCGCCGCGCAGGAAGGCGATCGCGTTGCGGCGAAGGTGGTTGGTGCCGGGATTGAGGATCGGCTCGGGCGAATATTGCGCCAGATAGACGCGGCGCATGTTCGGGGTCGAATTCGATCCGGTCGCGTGGAGCGCAAGGCTGGAAAAGGCGACGACGCTGCCCGCAGGGACTTCGAGCGTCACACCCTCATCGTCGCCGGTGTAGCCGACCAGATCGTTGCTCCCCGGCTGACGGACGTGCGGGACGATGCCTTCGCGCGTCTCGGGCGCCTGCGAAAAAGGCATGATGCGCACGGTGCCGTTCGCCACCGTGGTATCGTCGAGCGTGCACCAGCAAGTGAGGTACGGCTTGTGGTCGGCGGGGCCGCCATTGCCGACGACATAGCCCGAATCCTGGTGCCAGCTGAACGGCATGCCTTCGCTGGCGCCCTTCACGACATATTGGTCGTAGAAGAAATAGGCGTCGTCGCCGAGCGTCGCGCGGCAGATGTCGGCCATCGTTTCGCTGAACAGCATCTTCCTGAGGTCGGGCTGCTTGCGCTGGCATTCGCCGGCGAAATAGCGCTTGCCCTTGTGGCTGATACCGTCGACCTCGACCCCCAACGCGTCGAGCCGGGCGTCCTCGCGCTCGATGACGCGGCCGCATTCCTCGCGCAGCAGGTCGAGCAGCGGGCCTTCGAGAATGCGTTCGAACACTGCATAGCCTTCGGTCGCGAACTGTTCGCGCTGAGCCGCGTAATCCATTTCCGTCTCTCCCGGATTTATCCGATAGCGACTCGATACCCCCAAATCGGCCATCGTATCCAATCGAATTGCATCCCTCAGCCATACGTCTATACTATGGCTCATGCGAATGAGACAGGTCGAGGCGTTTCGCGCCGTGATGATAAGCGGGGGCATCACCGCCGCCGCGACGATGCTCAACATCAGCCAGCCATCGGTGAGCCGGCTGATCGCAGACATGGAGCGGGCCGTGGGGTTCCGGCTCTTCGACCGGCGCGGCGCGCGCGTCCATCCGACCGCGCAGGCCCAGGCGCTGTACGAAGCGGTGCGGCGAAGCTACGCGGGGCTCGACCTGCTCGACCAGGCGGCGCGGCGTATCCGCGCGCACCCGGTCGGCACGGTGCGCATCGCGGCGCTGGCCGCCATCGCCATGTCGGTGCTGCCCGCCGTGATCGCGCGCTTTCGCATCCTCTATCCTGAGATCAAGATCACGGTCGAATCGCTGGGCCAGCGCGCGATCGAAGAACGCGTCTTCCTGGGGCAGGCGGACCTTGGCATCGGGGTCGATGCGCCGGGGCGCGAAGGCATCAGGTCGACGCTGCTCGCGCGCGCCGAATATGTCTGCATCCTGCCCGCGAACCACCCGCTTGCGGCGCGGCCGCACCTCGCGGTGGCGGATCTGGCGGGGGAGGAGTTCATCGGCCCGATGCACGAGGCCGACGCGCTGTGGAACGGGATCGACGCCGCGCTCGACCATTCGGGCATCCCGGTGTCGCGGCGGCTGGAGACGCAGCATTCGCAGATATTATATGCCTTCGTCGAGGCGGGGCTCGGCGTGTCGATCGCCGAACCGTTCAGCGCCCCGCTGTTCCACCGGCTGAACGTCGCGGTGCGCCCGATCGCGCCGCCGGTCTATCTCGATTTCGCACTGCTCGAGCCCGACATCGGGCCAACGCCCGAGATCGTTGCGTGGCTGAATGCCGATGTGGCGCGCGAGACGACAGCGTGCCTCGCGCATGTGCGAAAGGTCGTTTCTTCCAATTAGCGTCCGGTGGTTGGGTGGCTGTCAGATGGCCGGCGCAGTCCGGTCAGGCCGCCATGCGCAGCCGGTTCCGTCCCTCGCGCTTCGCCGCATAGAGTGCCTGGTCGGCGCGGTGGAGCAATTCCTCGGCGTCAAGCTCGCCGTCATAGACCGCCAGCCCGATGCTGACCGTCGCGGGCGGCAGGTCGCCGCCGCTGTCGTCGGACTCGATGGCCTTGCGCAGCCGTTCGGCGACCAGTTCGGCCGCCTGCGCGCTCGACCGCTGGAGGATGCAGACGAACTCCTCGCCGCCGAAGCGCCCGACCATGTCCTCGTCGCGCAGCGACGCCTTGGCGCGCCGCGCGACGCGGCGGATCACTTCGTCGCCGACCGCGTGGCCGAACTCGTCGTTGATGCGCTTGAAATGGTCGATGTCGAAGATCGCGACCGCCAGCGGCGCGCCATGGTCGCGCGCGCCGACCATCGCCTTTTCAAGGAAGGCCAGCGTGTGGCGCCGGTTCGGCAGGCCGGTCATCATATCAGTGTTGGCGACCCGCTCGGCCGCGTTCCGCGCCGCTTCGAGGATGCGGGCATTCTCGACCGTCTCGGTGACGTCCTGCAGCGTTCCGAAGATGCCGACGGGCTTGCCGCCGCGCCCCGTCTCGATCAGTCCGTGCGACTTGACGTGCCTGACCTCGCCGTCGGCGCGCCGCAGCCTGCCCTGATATTCGAAGGGCTGACCGGTTTTCACTGCCTCCCGCAAGATGCTTTGCGCGATTTCCCGGTCCTCGGGCAGATATTGCTCCATGCTGTATTCGACGTCGACTGGCGTGCCGGGGGCGAGCCCGTGGATGCGATAGGTCTGATCGGACCATTCGATCGCCCAGCGCACCAGGTCGACGCGCCAATGGCCGACGAGCGCCGCGGCTTCGGCCTGCAACAAGGAACGATTGCTCTGTTCGAGCCGCCTCGCCAGCCGCCGCTGGGCGACGAGCAGCGCGGCGAGCGGCAGCGTCGTAAACAGCATCGCGAGCAGGTAGAATTGCAGGAACAGGACGCGCGTCGTCCGATCGGCCTCGATCGCGGCCACCGGTCCCATTCCCTGACCGGTCAACAGCGAGGTAATGATCGTCACGATCAGCATCGCGGTCGCGGCGCCGAACGGGCCGACGCGATAGGCGGCGGCGACCACCGCGATACACGGCAGGAAGGTCGAGGGGAAATGCGCCTGCGAAAAGGCGATTGCGGTCACCGCGGCGGTGGCGGTCAGGATCAGCACCGCCTCGCCCTTCATCCGCGCCGGGGCGTGCTCCAGCGCCTTCGAGCCGATCAGCCGCGCCAGCGTCACGATCGGCGGCGTCACGATCAGAATGCCGAGCGCGACCGTCGTCAGCCACGACAGGAAGAAATCGAGGCTGCGCCCGCCCAGACTGACGCCAACGAGCGCCGTCGCGATCGAGGCGCTGAGTGCGCTTGCCGACAGCGCGGCGATGCAGAAATTGGCGAAGGAGCGCGGGACCATGAACGACAGTTCGCCGGCTTCACGGCGGCGGATCAGCCACAGCGCGGTACAGGCCTCGCAGCCGTTGGCGACGGTGAAGGCGGCCGACAGGGCGAGGCTCGATCCGCCGAGCATGTTCGCGGCCAGGCTCGCCACGGCCATGCCGGCCAGCGACGCGAGGCGGGCATGGGCGGGCATCAGCAACAGCAGCGCGAGCAGGTAACCGCTCGGCGGCCACACCGCAGCGGTGTTGTCGGCCCCCTTGGTGGCATGGAGCGACACGGCGGCCAGCAGGAAATAGCCGAACGCCGTCAGCAGCGCCCATACCGCCACTTCGACTCGGGGAGAGTGCGACCGCGTCATCGGGTTACCCTAGGTCGACGCTGGCAAATAAAGCGCTAAGATTTTCCCCGTTTTGTACCATTTCGCCGCCATACCTCCCCCGGGCAGGCTGGGTCGCGGTGTCAGTCGACCCCGCCAAAGGTCATTCCGACCACCTGCTCGACCATCGCCTCGTCCCATTCGATGCGGCGGTCAAGCACCAGCATCGCAAGGCCGTGGACCAGCGACCAGGCGTGCAGCGCCGCGACATCGACCTTTTCTTCCAGATGGGGCAGCGATTGCTGGACGCCGGCGCGGAGCAGGCCATAGGCGACATCGCCGCCGTCGCTGCCCTTTTCCTGATAGCGTTCGGGCATCTGGCGCGTGAAGCTCAGGCGGAACACCGCAGGCTCGTCGTGCGCGAAGCGGACATAGGCGACGCCGATCGCCAGGAAGCCGGTGCGGCCGCCGCCGGCGCGCAGCCACGCCTGCGCCTGCAGCGCGCCGAGGCGGCGCAGCCCTTCGTCGGCGAGCGCGTCGAGCAGCGCCTCCTTGTCCGGAAAATGGCGGTAAAGCGCGGTCGCACTGACCCCGACGTCGCGTGCCAGCGCCCGCAGGCTGAGCTCGGCGCCGTCGCCTTCCTCCAGTCGCCTCAGCCCCGCCGCGATCACCGCCGCGCGCAAGTCGCCATGATGATAGGTGCCCGCGGTTTTCCCGCCGGCATTTTCCATGTTGACACTGTTATCTTGTTCGGCCATGTTGTCACCGTAAACATTCCGAGTCGCCCGCGCAACCCCCACACCGCGCGGCACCTTCGTAACCTTCCACTTAAGGAGCATCGACATGGCGAGCAACGTAGAAAGCCTGATCCGCGGCGCGGTGAAGAAAGGCATCGGCGCCGTCGCCGACTTCAACCGCAAGCGCCTGCCCACCCCCGCCGACGCGCATCCCTATCTCACCGGCATCCACACGCCGATGGCCGAGGAACTGACGCTGGAGGCGCTGCGCGTCGACGGCGAAATCCCCGCGGCGCTGACCGGCCGCTATCTGCGCAACGGCCCAAACCCGGCGGTCGCCCCCGATCCCGCGAGCTACCACTGGTTCACCGGCGCGGGCATGGTCCACGGCATCCGCATCGAAGGCGGCAAGGCCGACTGGTATCGCAACCGCTGGGTCCGCGGCACCGAAGCCTGCGCCGTGCTTGGCGAGGAAATCCCGGCCGGACCGCGTGAGGCAAGCAACGACGCCCCGAACACCAATGTCATCGGCGTCGACGGCCGTACCTTTGCGATCGTCGAGGCGGGCGGCAAGCCCGTCGAACTCGGCTATGAGCTGAACACGATCGCGCACAACCCGTTCGACGGGACGCTGAAGGGCCCGTACACCGCGCACCCGCACCTCGACCCCGCGACGGGCGAGATGCATTCGATCACCTACAAGGGCGACGACTTCAACACCGTCTGGCACGTCGTCGTCGACAGCAAGGCCCATGTGATCCGCGAGCTGGCCATCCCGGTCAGCGACGGCCCGTCGATCCACGACTGCGCGATCACCGAAAATCATGTGCTCGTCCTCGACCTGCCCGTCACCTTCTCGATGAAGCGCCTGCTCGCGGGCCATAGCTTCCCCTATGCGTGGAACGAGAAGCATCCCTCGCGCGTCGGCCTTCTCCCCAGGAAAGGCAACGCGGACGACATCGTCTGGATCCCGATCGATCCCTGCTATGTCTTCCACCCCGCCAACGCGTTCGAGACCGTGGACGGCAAGGTGATCGTCGATGTCGTCGCGCACGAGACGATGTTCGCGGAATCCACGCGTGGCCCCGACAGCCAGAAGGCGCAGATGGAGCGCTGGACGCTCGATCCGGTCGCGCGAACCTCGATGCGCTCCGTCATCCACGGCCATGCCCAGGAATTCCCGCGTTACGACGAGCGGCTGACCACCAAGCCCTATCGCTATATCTATACGATCGCGATTCCCGACGCGGCCAGGTCGGAATGGCAGCTCGCCGATACGCGGTTGTTCCGCCACGACCTCGATAAGGGCGTGACCGACATCCACGACTTCGGCCCCGGTCGCCATCCCGGCGAGTTCGTCTTCGTCCCGCGCAGCGAACAGGGCGCCGAGGATGACGGCTGGCTGATTGGCCTCGTCGTCGACATGAATGACGAGACCACCGATCTCGTCATCCTGAACGCCGACGATTTTACCGGGTCACCGCAAGCTGTGGTTCACCTGCCGCACCGTGTTCCGCCGGGATTTCACGGAAACTGGGTCGCGGATTGACCATATCGGGGCGCCTGATCAGCGCCTCGGTAACGCGCAGCGACCGCTCGTTGTCGACATCGATCGCCGTCGCCCCGTTGCTCACCAGCAGCGGGGCGATGTCGACTTTCAGGTGGCGCGAAATGCGCTGGAAGATGTGGTGGATCGGCCCGAGCCCGAAGCGGAAGCGCAGCAGGTTGACAAGGCCGAAGGCACGGATGATGCGGACGGGCTTCTTGACGAACTGACCACCGCCGCGAAACGCCTCGGCCGCGCGGAGCGCCGACCGGTCGCCGATCCAGTAGGCGTTGCAATTCGAGACCGCGACGTCGGAAAATTCATAGAAGCGCCGCTGCCCCTCGGGATGAACCGCGAGCACATCCTCGCGCCGTGCGAGCGCAACCCCCGCCCCGACGCCGAGCCGCGCCGCCTCGGCGCCGATCTCGGCGATTGTCGCGGGGGTCAGCAGGCAATTGTCGGCCGTGGTGATGAACAGCGGAAACTCGGCCTGTTCGGCAACCGCCAGCACCGAGTCCGCCAGATTGTCGGCAGCCGGCACAATCGTGAGCCGGTCGCCCAGTCGCTCGACCACCTCGTCGGCAAGGTCATCAAGCAGTTTCTGATGATGCGTCGAGACGAAGATATGCGCGGCATTGGTCTGCGCCGCGCTGTCGAGCACATGCGCGATCATCGGGCGGCCCGCGACCGGAACCAGGCATTTGTCGCGAACGCCATGCGCCTCGGCCAGCGCGTCGACCGCGCCCGGCCGGCGCCCCGCGAGGATGAGGATCGAGCCGCTCATGCCGCATTCCTCCGCGCAAAGCCCACAAGCTGGCGAATCATGCTCTCGGCCACGATCGTCTCGATCAGGTCGGCCTGGGTGAAACCCGCGGCGATCGCGGCGCGGCCGAACACCTTCTCCGACCAGAGATTGCAGTTGAGATTGACTTCGAGAAGCCGGATTTCGCCCGTCGCGAAATCGACACGAAATTCGAAGCGGCCATAGTCGAAGGGCCGGAAAACCTCCGCCATCTCCATCGTATAGCGAACGAGCCGCGCACCGACCTCGGCGTCGTCGAACAATTTGAGACTGTATTTCTGGCTGCGGTCTACGAGGTCGCGCTTTTCCTGATAGGTACGCAGGTGGCTGGGGTCGGCCTGTTCGAATATCATCATCGGCAACATTGCGGGGACGCCATCGGTCGTGATGACGGGCACCTCTACGTCGCTCCCCTCGATAAACGGTTCGACGATCGCGTCATGATCCAGCGCATGAATTTCGGCGACCGCCTGCGCGAGTTCGCTCCGGTCTTGGGCGTCGCGAATACCCCATGAGGCCGAGCTGTTGTTCGGCTTGATCACCCAGCGCCGCGCGGGCGGGCATCGTGCGACGTCGACCGGCGCGCCGCGGCGAAAAAGCGACCAGGGCGCGGTCGGAATACCCCGCGCCGCCGCTTCCAGCTTGGTCAGATGCTTGTCGTCGGAGAGCCCGCGGATGATTGGCGATGCCCCGACATAGGGCAGCCCCAGCCGGTTACAGAGCAGCGGCAGGAGCATCTCCGAATTAAAGAAGCCGCCCCTGTTGAGCAGCGGGAAGACGAAATCGGCGTCGGGCCTCGCGAATAGGTCGGCATAGTCATCCGCGATGACGAGCGGTATCCCCAGCGCCTCGAGTATCTCGCGCGTCTCGCGATGATAAAGCGCGTGATTGCCGTCGTCGGGATGCAATCCGCCGGTCCAGCGCGCATGTTTGGCGATGAAAAGGAGCCGCTGCGTGTCGCGCAGGCGTTGGGGGAGCCGGGTCGGCACGAGGTCGGTGGTTCGCATGTGACGGATTCACCATGGCAAGGTTGCACCGCGATGACTTTTCAATGACCGGGCTGACACCAAACCGCCAAATCAGTGTCATCCTGCGCCGGTAGTTTGCAGGAAATCTCCTCCATTCCGGATAGCTCCCCATGCTCCTGAATTCGCAAAGTTTAGACTACCCCTCCTCGCGCGCGAGCACCCGATACGCGGCCCGCCTCGCCTCCGCGCTGGTCAGTGGAGGCGACGGACGCATCCGGCTCGATGCGCAGGGGCGCAATCAATATCATGCGAGCGCCGCGCCGAGCGACGCGCTCGCCTATGGCTCATCGACCATCAGCAGCATTTCGGCCCACGCATTCGACATGCTGATCGGCCACTGGCGCGACCGGCTCGACCAGCCGGTGGCGAGCGCCGACTATGTCGAGGGGCTGGGCGCGATCCGCGAACGGCTCGGCGACTATTTCGGCCTCGCGGGCGAGGCCGCGATCGTCTTTGCAGCGTCGGGAACCGATCTGGAATATGTCGGTCTCGCCGCCGCTTATGACGGTCATCCCTTGACCGCAGTGCTGCTTGGCCGTGACGAAGTCGGCAGCGGCTGCGTCCATAGCGCCGCCGGCCGCTTCTTCGCAGGAGAAACCGCAACCGGCGCGCGCGTCGTCGCGCAAGCTGCGATCGACCCAACATTTGCCGGAACCGAACTGATCGACGTCGCGGTGCGCGACGCAACAGGCAATCCTCGCGCTTCGGCAGCGGTGACCGCCGAACTGTCGCTCCATATCGAGCGTGCGGCGGCGCACCGGCGGCGCGCGGTCGTGCACGTCGTGCACGGATCGAAGTCGGGGCTCACCCTTCCCGCGCTCAACGATGTCGAGCGACTCGTCGCGACGCATGGTGATGCGATGACGATCGTCGTCGATGCCTGCCAACTCCGCATTACCCCGGAGGTGGTCCGCCGGTATATCGCGCTCGGCTGCGTGGTATTGATGACCGGATCGAAATTCGCTGGCGGTCCGCCGTTCAGCGGCTTTGCGCTGGTTCCAGCCTCAGCGCGGGATCGTGCGCAGCCTTTGCCGGAAGGATTTCGGCGCCTTTCAAATCGCGCCGAGTGGCCGGAGGATTGGCCCGGCACCGATCGCCTGCACGCGACGGGCAACTTCGGGCTCCTGCTCCGTCTGCAAGCAGCGCTCTTCGAAATGGAGCGCTTTGCCGCGCTGCCCGAGGACCGCGTTGCGCATGTCGCCGCGCGGTTTAGCCACCATGTGATGCGCCTCGTTGAACGGCTCGAACTCGCGGAGGTGTCTGGCGCCGGGACGAGTTGCCTCGCCACCGAGACGCTTCGCACGCTCGATCTGTCGGCACGTTGGCCGCAATGTGATTTCGATGCGGCGAAAGACATGCACGGGCTGATCGCGCGCGAGACGCGGCAGTGGCTGGGGCAGGAGATCCGGCTCGGCCAGCCGGTGAAGACCCACACGCTTTTTGATGGCCGGATCGCGGGTACGCTCCGCCTGTCGCTTTCGATGCCGTTGCTCACCGAGATGGCCGGGCTGCCTGACGGCGCGCTTGATGCGCGTCTCGATCGCGACATGTCGCTCATCGGCGCGGCGATCTCGGCCGCAGGCGCGGTGCGCTTCGCGGCGCCACGGCCCGCCCCGGTCGATTGAACCGGAAAGCGATTCCGGAACACGACGAACGGGACCGGAATCGTCGCCGCGCCGTCCGGCCGGCACGGCTCGTCGTGGAATCCGCCGCATTTTTGCAGCGCTTTCCGACTGCCGCTCGTTTGTCCCTCGCTATGACGAAAAATCTCCCCCTCTCCCGCTCCGCCACGAGCGCGATTGCCGCGTTCCTGGCCCTGTCCACCCCCACTGCCTTCGCGCAGGAAGCGCCGGTCGTCCCGATGACGCCGCCGGTCGCCGAACCGGCGGCGCCGCCGACCGTGCAGCCGCCGAGCCCGACGGCGCCGACCGCTTCGCCTGCCGCCGCCGAGCCCGCGGCGCCGCCGGTGATCCGCGTCCCGACGGTGATAGAAACGCCGCCGGCGCCGAAGGCCGCCGAACCGAGCGCGGCCGCCGCTCCGCCCCGCGAGGCCCGTCCAGCGCCGCGCCAGCGCGCTGCGGCCCCGGCCCCGGTCCGCGCCCGCGCCACCGTGCCGGCCGAACCCGCTGCCCCGGTCCTGACCGAGGAGGTCGCGCCGCTCGCGGCACCGGTCGCCGAGCCCGTCCAGCCGATCGCCGAACCCGCGCCGGCGCCGGTCCAGAAGGCGACGAACGGCGGCGACAGCTTCCCTTGGGAAATCGCCGGTGGCGCTGCCGCGTTGCTGGTTGCGGGCGCCGCAGGTTTCGCGCTGATGCGCCGCCGCCGCGCCGCGAACGAAGTCTGGGAATTCGACGAGAGTCATCGCAGCGCCGAATGGGTGCCGGCGGCGGAACCGGCCTTTGCCCGCGAGGAAATTGCGCGTGACGACATCGCCGCGGCCCCCGTCGCCGATCCTGTGCCCGCGCAGCCGGTTACCGCCGCCGCGCCCGGCTTCCCCCGGGTGCCGACCCGCAGCATGGGTCGCCACGAAACTCTCGCCATGGCGGGTCCGACGCCGGACAATCCCTTCACGACGCTGAGCAAGCGCCTTGCCCGTGCGCGGTTCCTCGATCGCCAGGAACGCGCCGACTATGACGCGGCGCTGGCGACCAGCCAGCCGCAGACCGAACAGGTGCCGGTGCGCAAGCCGGTCAGCGCGTGGGAAATCTCGCAGCGTCATACCGTCCCGGCCCCCGCCGAGCAGGAGGTCCGCCGCCTGCAGCCCGGAGGTATCCGCAAGGTTCTGAAGCCCGGCTGGACGCGCAACTGATCCGCCCGCTCGCGGGCCAAAGAAAAAGGGCGGCGCCGCGAGGCACCGCCCTTTTCTTTGTCGCAAGCACGGCGGGCGAACCCGCCGGACCCGAACCGAATTACTTCAGTTCGACGGTCGCGCCGGCGGCGATCAGCTTGGCCTTCAGCTCTTCAGCTTCAGCCTTGTTCACGCCTTCCTTGACGGCCTTCGGCGCGCCTTCGACGAGCGCCTTGGCTTCGCCGAGGCCCAGACCGGTGATCGCACGGACTTCCTTGATCACGTTGATCTTGTTGCCGCCGTCACCCGTCAGGATGACGTCGAATTCGGTCTGCTCTTCAGCAGCCGGGCCGGCAGCGGCAGCGGCCGGAGCGGCAGCAACAGCAGCGGCAGCCGAAACGCCCCACTTTTCTTCGAGCATCTTCGAAAGGTCAGCCGCTTCCAGAACGGTCAGCGCCGACAGGTCTTCAACGATCTTTGCGAGATCAGCCATGTTCATTCTCCATCAGAACCGGGATATCCCGGTAGGTAGTTTCAAGGTTAGTTCGAAATCACGCTGCTTCTTTGGCGGCATATGCGCCAAAAACCCGCGCCAGCTGACCCGCCGGGGCTGCGGCAATCTGCGCAACCTTGGTGGCCGGAGCCTGCACCAGACCGATGATCTTGGCGCGCAGCTCGTCGAGCGAGGGAAGCGAAGCCAGCGCTTTCACGCCATTCACGTCGAGGACCACGTCGCCCATGCCGCCGCCAACGATTTCAAGCTTGTCGTTGGTCTTGGCAAATTCCACGGCGATCTTCGCAGCCGAGACCGGATCGGTCGAGGTTGCAAGGGCCGTGGGACCGGTCAGCAGGTCGCCGATACCGGTGTAGGACGTGCCATCGAGCGCGATTTTGGCAAGACGGTTCTTCGTGACGCGAAAGTCGGCTCCTGCGTCGCGCATCTGCTGGCGCAGAACCGTCGACTGAGCGACGGTCATGCCGAGGTTGCGGACGACCACAACCGAAGCGGCATTTGCCAGCGTAGCGTTCAGCGAGGATACGGCTTCGGCCTTTTCCGTACGATCCATGCCTATACTCCACTCATCTGCCCGGATGCGCGGGGCGCCGAAACGCACGCGCCGCCGGGCGGCTAACACACGCTAAGACAGACGCGAGCCAAGGCTCGCCTGTCGTTCGCGCAACGATGTCCGATGGGGTCGGTCAAGCCGCTTGCGCCTGCATCGCAGGCGGGCGACCGATAGAAGACTGTTCCCCGTCTCGGCTGGAAATTAAGAAGGGCAAATCCCCTTCACCAACTGTCTCGGACGGAATTGCCGCAGGCGAACCCGCGGCAACACGGGGGCGCTCATAGCGGGAATGGGCTGGGAGTCAAGGAAATCGGCGGAAGTTGGCTAACTTCGCGCACATCGCGACGGTTGCCCCTTGCAAAGTCTGTTTTACGATATGTCTTAGACACATCGAATCGCATGAAGGAGTTTGCTATGCGACATGGAATGAACCGGCATGGCTGCGGCGAGCGCCATGCCATGCATCGGATGATGCGCGAGGCGATGCGGCATGGAATGCGTGGAGGCGGGCGCGGTTTCGGATATGGCTTTGGCGGGCGTCACGGGCGCGGCGACGACGACGGCCGCGGCCGGCGCCGGCGGATGTTCGACAGCGGCGAGCTGCGGCTCGTGCTGTTGAAGCTGATCGCCGACGAACCGCGCCACGGATACGACCTCATCCGCCAGATCGAGGAGCTGACCGGCGGCGCCTATGCGCCGAGCCCGGGCGTGATCTACCCCACCCTCACCCTCTTGGGCGACATGGGGCTGATCGAGGCGGCCGACAGCGACGGCGCGAAAAAGCTGTTCGCGATCACCGCAGCCGGCCAGGCCGAACTCGATGCGAACAAGGACGCGGTCGAGGCGCTGATCGCCCGGCTGGCCGAGGTCGGCGACGAGCGCCAGCGCGCCGACAGCGCCTCGGTCCGCCGCGCGATGGGCAATCTCCGCGCCGTGCTGATGAACCGGCTGGGCGACCGCGCCCTCGACGAGCCGACGCTGCACGCCGTCGTTGCACTGATCGACGAGGCCGCGCAGAAGATCGAGCGGCTGTGATGGCAAATGTCGTCGCAAACGTCCCGACCGGGCACGCGAGCAAATATCTGCAGCAGCTGTGCAAGCACTGGCAGCATAGCCTGACGGTCGAATTCACCGCCGATCGTGGCACCGTGACCTTCCCCAAGGATGCACGCGGTGCCACCTGGGCTGGCGACGCGCTGGTCACCTTCGATGCGGGCGCCGACGCGCTGACGGTGCGCATCGATGCCAGCAGCGACGCGCATGTCGAGGCGATGACGGGCGTGGTGGCCCGGCACCTCGACCGGTTTGCGTTTCGGGAAGCGCCTTTGGCGTTCGACTGGCAGCGCGTTTCATCCTAAAGCAGCAGGCGAGGTGGGAGAATCGGCAAAATTTGCCAGTTTCTTCGTCAAGGAAAGGAAATTCCGTGTCCGAACCTCAAGGTCTGCTTTGCCCCACCTGCCGCGTAAATTTGACGATGTCGGAGCGTCAGGGGATCGAGATCGACTATTGCCCGCAGTGCCGCGGCGTCTGGCTCGACCGCGGCGAGCTCGACAAGATCATCGAGCGCAGCGAAGGCGCCGGGGCGCCGCCGCCGCGGCAGGCCGCGCCGCAGCCGCAATATCGCGAGCCGCGCTACGACGACGATCGACACTATGCAAAGCCCTACAAGAAGAAGAGCTATACCAAGAGCTTCCTCAGCGATCTGTTCGACTAGACCGCTGCAGCTAGTTGCGTGCTCCCCGGCGAAAGCCGGGGTCCATGCACCCTAGCGCCGGCCGATCTGGGCCCCGGCTTTCGCCGGGGATCAATATGGTTCAGGCCACCACCGCATTTCGCCGCGCGTAGGCGAAGTACACCGCCAGCCCTGCGACATTCCAGATGCCGAACCAGATCTGCGTCTTCGCCGGCAGGCTGAGGAAAAGATAAAGACAGCCGAGCACCGCGATCCCGCCGACGACCCAGGGCATCGGCGTGCGGAAGGTGCGCGGCGCGTCGGGCGCGCGGCGGCGCATGATGAGCATGCACAGCGACACCGCGGTGAAGGCCGCGAGGGTCCCCGCGTTGGCGAGCGCGGCGAGTTCGTCGAGCGGAATGAAACCCGCGAGGATCGCGACGACGATCGCGGTAAAGATGGTGATGCGCACCGGCGTCCCGCGCCCCGACAGCCTGGCGAGCCCCTTGGGAAGCAACCCGTCGCGCGCCATGGTGAAGAAGATGCGGCTCTGCCCGAAGAAGAAGGCGAGGATCACCGTCGGCAGCGCCACGATCGCCGAGATGGCGAGATATTTCGCCGCAAGCGGCTGGCCGAGTTCGCGCAGGATCAGCGCGAGCGGTTCGGGGCTGTTCGCGAATTTGCTGTAGGAAATCGCACCGACCGCCGCGATGGCGACGAGGATATAGATCGCGACGCAAGCGAGCATCGATCCGACGATCCCGATCTTGAGGTCGCGGTCGGGATCCTTCGCCTCCTCGGCCGCGGTCGCGATCGCATCGAAGCCGTAGAAGGCGAAGAAGATGATCGCAGCGGCCGCCATGATCCCGCGCTCGACGCCGTCGGGGCCGACATGCTTTGCAAAGCCGAAGGGGCTGAAGGGTTCGAGGTTCGCGGCGTCGAACGCCGGCAGCGCGACCGCGACGAAAACGGCGAGCGCGATGATCTTCACAACGACGAGGATCGCGTTGACGGTGGCACTCTCGCGCGTGCCATAGAGCAGCATTCCCGCGACCACCGCGATGATCGCAATCGCGGGCAGGTTGACGATCCCGCCAAGCTCGGGCCCCTGCATCAGTTCCATCGGCACGTTCGCCCACGCCTGGAGCAGCGGCGCGGCATAGCCCGACCAACCGACCGCGACCGCGCTGACGACAAGCGAATATTCGAGGATCAGGCTCCAGCCGACGATCCACGCGATCAGCTCGCCGATCACGACATAGCTGTAGGTGTAGGCGCTGCCCGAGGCGGGAATCATCGTCGCCATTTCGGCATAGGCGAGCGCGGCGCAGGCGCAGATCAGCCCCGCGACGAGGAAAGAGACGATCACGGCCGGCCCCGCCTTGTCGGCGCCGACGCCGATCAATGTCAAAATACCGGTGCCGACGATCGCGCCGACCCCGAGCGCGACTAGATGCGGCCAGCTGAGCGTCCGTGCGAGCCCGTGCCCCTCCTGCTGTTCCGGAACGATGGTCTTGCGACGCAGCAGGCTGTCGGTCATTCGAGCTCCCCTTAGGCTATGGCCCGCTTGTAAGGGAGTGACGCGTCAGCGCAAGATAATGACGACGGCGGAGGCTGGGGTGGGCCGGCCGTGGAAACGCGCCATGCCGGGCATGGTTCTGTGCGGGCGGCGGGAATGGCAGGACCATGGATGTCGCCTTCCGGGCTTTAGCTGCCCTTTGCGGCCGATCTGGGTTTAATGACCGGGAACGACCGGTAGCGGACCTTGCGGTAATGGCTCATATAAGATCGAGACCGCAGGAGATGGAAACGATCATGAAGCTGAAAAAACCAAAATTTCTAATCGTCGCCATTTTGATGTTGGTCGGCGGTGCTGCGGGGGTCAGCGAACTTTACCAAAGTCGCGATTGGTCCAAAGGCTATTACGGACCGATATTCCTGATTCTCGGTCTCCTCTGGCTTTATGGTGCGTTTCGTGAACCTTCATCGAGCGTAAGTGAACGCTGACTGGAAACGACCGATTGCGGTCCCAGACGATCCTCCCCCACCAGGGGAGGGGGACCACCCGCAGGGTGGTGGAGGGGCACAGGAGATCATAGGCCGCGCCAGACTGCACGTACCCCTCCACCATGCTTCGCATGGTCCCCCTCCCCGTGCCGGGGAGGATCGGCGAAGTCCGCTCCCCCACCCAAATTCAGACATTCCCTCTTCGTCATCCCGGACTTGATCCGGGATCCATCGCGGCGTTGAAGTCGTGGACCCCGGATCAGGTCCGGGGTGACGAATGTCTGGAAACCACCCGAAGCGGCCCTTCCCCGGGGAGGTGGCAGCGCGAAGCGCTAACGGAGGGGCAAATGGCGCGACGTTGCCGCCCCTCCACCGCCGCCTGCGGCGGCGGTCCCCCTCCCCATGGCTGCGCCACAGGGAGGATAAACTCCCTCTTCGTCATCCCGGACTTGATCCGGGATCCAGCGCGGCGTTGAAGTCGTGGACCCCGGATCAAGTCCGGGGTGACGAATGTCTGGCCCCCCCCCCCCACGCGGCCCCTCCCCGGGGAGGGTGAGCGCCATTGTTCAGGTCATAGCATTTGGACATACTATACCGACATTTCTCGATTGGACTGCAATGATATTGGCGCGCATCCCTGTGCAGGCTGACGGGCGCAGGCGCCGGTCAGTCGATTCGCGGCTATGGGCGATGCCCCGACCGCGGCTTGCAAGTCGAAGCGGACGGACGATCCGCGATGACATGGGGAGACGTCGATGCCTTATGCCGGGTGGGGAGCAGAACGTGATCGCGTCGCGCGCCGCCCCGTCGCGCAGATCATAGCATTTGCACATGGCATCGCGACATTTCCCTATTGGACCACAAACATATTTGCGCGCATGGGTCGCCCATGATTATCAATCGAATTGATTGAGAAATTGATTCAGCAGCGCATCCAAGGGAGGATTTGAGGATGATTTCGTCGAACGCCAAAGCGTATCTTGCGGTCACATCGGCACTGGGACTGGCGCTGGCCGCCGCCCCGGCCCACGCCCAGACCATTCCGGCCGAAGCCGATGCCCCGTTCGCCAGCAACGACATCATCGTCACCGCGCAGAAGCGCGAACAGAATCTGCAGGACGTGCCGGTCGCGATCTCGGTCGTTTCGGGCGACATGCTGGAGCGCGCGAACGTCAATTCGGCCGAGCAGCTGTTCCAGCGCGTCCCCACCCTGACCTTCCGCAAGGGCAACACCAACAAGGATTCGGCGCTGTCGATCCGCGGCGTCGGCACGATCAGCTTTTCGTCGGGGGTCGAACCGTCGGTGTCGACGGTGATCGACGGCGTCGTCTATGCGCGCACCGGCCAGCAGACGTCCGATTTTCTGGACGTCGAGCGCATCGAGGTGCTGCGCGGCCCGCAGGGCAGCCTGTTCGGCAAGAATGCGAGCGCGGGCGTGATCAACATCGTTACGCGCGAACCCGGCGACGCGCTGGGCGGCTATATCGACGCCGCCTGGTACGAGGGCAATGAATATCGCATCCGCGGCAGCGTCGGCGGCGCGCTTTCGGACAGCGTCAAGGCGTCGCTCACCGGTTTCTGGTCGCAGTACGACGGCAACGGCCGCAACGTGTTCAACGGCCACAAAGTCAACGGGTACGAGCATTGGGGCGTGCGCGGCAAGCTTATCGCCGAGCCGACCGACGCGCTCAAGATCACGCTGATCGCCGATTATTCGAAGAACAGCGACAATGGCTATGCCGACAGCATCGGCACCGTTTTCCCTTCGGCATTCAACAATGCGGTGTTCATCCCGAGCCTGGCGCCGCTGGTGCTCGACGGCAAGAACAAGGACATCGACAACGACCTCGACCCCTATACCAAGGACAAGAACAGTGGCGTTTCGGGGCAGTTCGACCTCGACCTTGGCGGCGCGACGCTGACCTCGATCACCGCCTATCGCCACTGGTATAATTTCCAGCAACGCGACGGCGATTTCCGGTCGGACGCGCCGAAATATGTCAACACCGGCACCGCATCGGGCGACGTGCGCTCGCACGACCGCGGCGACCTGAAATTCGACCAGTTCACGCAGGAGCTGCGCATCGCGTCGTCGAACCCGCAATTCTTCGAATATGTTGCGGGGCTCTATTATTACCACACGAAGGAAGTCGACTTCTTCAACCGCACGGTCACGGCGTGCACTGCATCGACGCTGCCGACCGTCGGCGGGCTGACGCCGTGCGCGCAGGGGTCGTCGACCTATACCACCAACGAGGGCAATGCCGATTTCACGACCAAGCTGACCAGCTATTCGGCGTTCGGCCAGGGCACGCTCAATTTCACCGATGCGTTCCGCGGCATTTTGGGCCTGCGCTATACCGAGGACAAGGTGTCCTATGACTTCGCGCGCCGCTCGACCTCGCTGACCGCCTTCCCCGGGGTCAATCCGGCGTTCACCGCATCGGGATCGATCAAGGATCACGGCTGGTCGGGCAATGCCGGGCTGCAATATGACGTGACCGACGATGTCATGGCCTATGGCATGTACACGCGCGGTTACAAGGGACCGGCGCTCAACGTCTTTTTCAACATGCAGGCGCGCGACACCGGCCGCATCGACCCCGAAAAGTCGAACGCCTATGAAGCGGGCCTGAAGACGCGGCTTTTCGACCGCCGCCTGACGTTGAACCTTGCCGCCTTCTATGCCAAATATGACAATTATCAGGCGAATTTCCTCGACATCGTCGCGGGGCAGGTCGTCACGCGCCTGACCAATGCGGGCACGGTGTCGACGCGCGGCGTCGAGCTGGATTTCAACGCCGCGATCACCGACGATTTCTCGCTGTCGGGCGGGGTCAACTATACCGACGCGCACATCAACAAGTTCATCTGTCCGACCGGCGCGGCGGTGACCTGCGCCGACGCGATCAACGGCAAGCCGCTGCCCTTTGCCCCCAAATACAAGGGCACGGTGACGATGGACTGGCGCCTGCCGCTGAACCTCGACGGGTTCAATGTCGATCTGAACAGCTCGCTCGTCTATCAGAGCAAGACCAATTTTGACATCAACCAGAACCCCAACGCCTTTCAGAGCGCCTATGCGATCTGGGACGGCGGCATCCGCGTGAGCACGTCGGACGACAAGTACAGCCTGTCGTTCATCGTCAAGAATATCACCGACAAGCAGTTCGTGATCCAGCGCATCCCGAACGGTACCAGCTTCATGCGCCAGATCACCCCGCGCGACGCCGAGCGTTATTTCGGGGTGACGGGCCGCGTGAATTTCTGACCCTCCTGCCCCCGCCGCGGTCGCTATCCAACGCGGCGGGGGCTTTTCCTGGCCGGGCAACGGCCCGATATCCTGAGCCGTCGCCACGGACTCGATCCGGGGACCGTCTTCGCGAGCGAAAGGGCGGGTGCCGGATCGGGCCCGGCACGACGGGAAACAGTCGAAAGGATCCTGCTCCATGGCGCTCGAAGCGCTCGACACCGGTTTTGCGATCCGTCTCGGCGGGCGGGCGATCCTGACGCACAGCGAAGGCGCGCCCTGTTTCGCGGTCGGGCGCGGGGTGCCGCATGTCCATGCGAAGCTCGGGCATTTCGACGTGAGCCAGGAGGTGATCGAGCGGATCGCGCTGGCGCATGTCGAGGGTGATGGCGATGTGCTGCGTTTCGCCGAGGCGGCGGGGAAGCCGTGGCTGCTCGAAGCAACTGTATCGAGCGATGACGAAGATGCCGCGATCGCGCTGACCGCGCTCGACCCGGCGCTCAACCGGCTGTGGCTGCGCGTCCCCGCCGAGGCGGGCGAGCATGTGTGGGGGGGCGGCGAGCAATTCTCCTATTTCGACCTGCGCGGGCGGCATTTTCCGCTCTGGTCGAGCGAGCCCGGGGTCGGGCGCGATCCCTCGTCGGCGCTGTTCCGGCAGGTCGAGGCGCACCGCAAGGGCGGCGGCGGCAGCTATGCCCACACCAATTATCCGCAGCCGACCTATGTGAGTTCGCGGCGCTATGCGCTGCATGTCGACAGCTTTGCCTACTCCGCGTTCGATTTCCGCCATGACGATCACCACGAGGTCGAGGTGTGGGAGATTCCCGCGAAGATCGAGCTGTGGGCGCGGCCGCGTTTCACCGAACTGGTGTCGGCGCTGTCGGATCGTTTCGGGCGCCAGCCGCCGCTTCCCGAATGGCTGCTGAAGGGTGCGGTGATCGGGCTGAAGGACGGCGACAACAGTTTCGCGCGCCTGAAGGCCTATGAGGAGGCCGGGGTCGCGGTGTCGGGGCTGTGGTGCGAGGATTGGGTGGGCCTTCGCATCACCAGTTTCGGCAACCGGCTGTTCTGGGACTGGCAGTGGAACGCCGAGCGCTATCCCGACCTGCCGGCGCGGATTGCCGAGCTGCGCGCACGCGGGATCCGTTTCCTTGGTTATGTGAATCCTTATCTGGCGGTCGACGGGCCGCTCTATGCCGAGGCGGCGGCGCAGGGCTTCATGGTGATGCGGCCCGACAGCGACGAGCCCTATATCATCGATTTCGGCGAGTTCGACTGCGGGCATGTCGACTTCACCAACCCGGCCGCGGCGGCGTGGTTCGCCGATACGATCATCGGCGAGAAGATGATCGATTTCGGGCTGTCGGGCTGGATGGCCGACTTCGGCGAATATCTGCCGGTCGATGTGCGGCTGGCGAATGGCGAGAGCGGGATGACCGCGCACAATCGCTGGCCGGCGCTGTGGGGCGAGGTCAATGCCAAGGGGATCGCCGGGCGCGGGCAGACGGGCGAGATGATGGTGTTCATGCGATCGGGCGCCGCCGGCGTGCAGGGCCATTGCCCGATGCTGTGGGCGGGCGACCAGGCGGTCGATTTTTCGCGCCACGACGGGATTGGCACGGTGATCTGCGCCGCGCTGTCGGCGGGGATGCTGGGCAACGCGCATCATCACAGCGATTGCGGCGGCTATACCAGCCTGTTCGACACGGTGCGCGATGCCGAGCTCGCGATGCGCTGGGCCGAGATGGCGGCGTTCACGTCGATGATCCGCACGCACGAGGGCAACCGGCCGCGGCAGAATGTGCAATATGACGACGATCCGGAGCTGCTCGCGCATTTTGCGAAAATGACGCGGATCTATGCGCATCTGGCGCCCTATATCCGGCGGCTGTCGCAGGAGGCTTCGGAGACGGGGTTGCCCGTGCAGCGGCCGTTGTTCCTGCATTTCGAGGATGATGCGGAGACCTATGCGATCCAGACGAGCTATCTGCTCGGGCCCGATCTGCTCGTCGCGCCGGTGATTGCGGCGGGGAAGAGCGAGTGGACGACCTACCTGCCCGCGGGCGCCGATTGGGTGCATGTCTGGTCGAGGCAGAGCTATGCCGGCGGCGGCGATGCGACGGTTGCGGCGCCGTTCGGGCAGCCGCCGGTGTTCTACCGCGCGGGGTCGTCCGACAGCGCGCTGTTCGACGCGATCGTCTCGGCCTGAGCGACCTCCTTCAGCACCGTAACGAAGGCGGCGACGAGCGCGCTGCGGCTGCGGTTGCGGAGAAGATGGATCGCGTCGCGGGTGACCTCGGATGGCGGCAGCGCGATCATCGCGAGGCCGCTGCGCGCCGCGAGCCGCTGCGGCACGACGGTGATCGCATGGCCGCTCGCCGCCATGTCGAGGCAGGCGGCGGTGGAATCGAGCTCGTAATCGGGGAACTGCCCCGCGGCGACGCGAGCGCGGAGCGCGCGGGGGAAATTGCTGCCCGGCGCAGGACGCGGGAGCGCCCATGCGAAGTCGGCGCTGTCGCCCTGCCCCCTCGTCAGCGGATGGTCGGGCGCGCAAACGAGCATCAGGGGTTCGGGGGGCAGCGGGATGCACAGCACCTCGTCGGCATGACCCGAGGATGCGAATTTCGCGCGGTTGCAGACGACGAGGTCGAGGCGGCGATCGACGAGCGTTTCGAGCAATTGTTCCGACGGCCCGCCGGTGACGGTGACGCGGACGCCGGGGTGCATTTCAGCAAAGCGCGCGATCGCGTCGGTGAGCAAGGGCTGCAGCGGATAGGGGCCGCTGCCGACCGCGACGGTGCCGCCCGTTGGTTGGCCGAGCCCGCGCGCTTCCTGTTCGAGGTTCGCAGACGCCGCAATCACGTCGCGCGCCGAGCGGATCAGTCGGTCGGCATCGCTCGTCGGGCGCACATAATGGGTGGTGCGGTCGAACAGCGTCGCGCCCAGCTCCTCCTCGAGCTTCTGGATCGAACGGGTCAGCGCCGATTGCGTGAGGCCGAGTTCGTCGGCGGCGCGCGCATAGCTGACGAGGCGGTAGAGCGTGTCGAAATGGCGGAGGCGGCGGAGGTTCATGGCGCGCACCATATCATTCCCCTAATGCAATACCAATGCCGCTGTGATGCGCTTAGCGTGAGAGCATGAGCAGCACCCAACTCGATGCGCGCACGCGGCGGCAGGTCTTTGCCGAGCTGGAAACGCGGACGTTCGACCTGGCGGTAATTGGAGGCGGGATCACCGGCGCCGGGATCGCACGCGATGCGGCGATGCGCGGTCTGTCGGTCGCGCTGGTCGAGGCGCGCGACTATGCGAGCGGGACGAGCAGCCGGTCGTCGAAGATGATCCACGGCGGGCTACGCTATCTTGGCCAGGGCGATATCGCGCTGGTCAAGGAAGCGGCGTCGGAGCGGCAAGTGCTGCGGCGGATCGCGCCGCACCTGACGCGGCTGACCCCCTTTCTGATCCCGACGACGAACATGGCGATGACCGCGAAGCTGCGGACGGGCCTCTGGACCTTCGAGAAACTGGGCGGGGTGCCCGAGGCCGAAAAGCATGAGGTGATCGGGCTCAAGGCGTTGCAACGGCGCGAGCCGTTGCTGCGCACCGACAGGCTGAGCGGCGCGGTGATCTATCCCGAATTCCTGACCGACGATGCCCGGCTGGTGCTCGCGAACATCCGCAGCGCGCAGGATGCAGGCGCGGTGGTGGTCAATCATGCGGCGGCGTCGGAACTGATCGAGGGCGGACTCGTCGCGACCTCGACGCTGGGCGACGGGCTGGGCGCCCGGATCAAGGCGAAGCTGGTGGTGAACGCGGCGGGCGCATGGGTCGACACGGTGCGGGGGCTCGAGACGGGCGAAGGCGATACCCGGCTGTCGCTGAGCCGCGGGATCCATCTGGTGCTGTCGCGCGCGCGGCTCCCGGTCCATTCGACGCTGATCATTCGCGCGCCTGACAAGCGCAGCATCTTCGTCGTGCCGCGCGGGGCGTTCACCTATATCGGGACGACCGATGTGTTCCACGAGCGGGCCGATTACTGGCCCGCCCCGACGCGCGACGACATCGACTATCTGCTGCGCGCGACCGAGGCGGCGCTGGCCATCGATCCGATCCGCGACGCCGAGATCGTCTCGCTCTGGTCGGGGGTGCGGCCGCTGATCGCGCAGCCGGGGAAGAAAGCGAACGAGGTGTCGCGCAAGGACGAAATCTGGACCTCGCCCACCGGGCTGGTGTCGATCGCGGGGGGCAAGCTCAGCGCCTATCGCGCGATGGCCGAACGCGTCGTCGATCTGGCGGTCGAGCGGTTGGGCGCCAGTGCGCAGCCCTGTTCGACCGCCGAGGCGCCGCTGCCCGGCGGGTCGCGCAGCCTCGGCGACAGCCTGAGCCGTCTTGACCCGCGCGCCGCCGAGCGGCTGACGGGGCTGTATGGCGATGAGGCGAACGAGATCGTGATCGCGGGCGGCGATGTCGCCGCCGAAGCCGCGCGCGCGGTGACGCACGAGGGCGCTGCCAGCCTTGAAGATTATTGGGTGCGGCGGGGCGCGCGGGCGTGGTTCGACGAGGATGCGGGGCTGGCCGCATTGGCGCCCGCCGCCGAGGCGATGGGCGCGCTACTCGGCTGGGACGACGCCATGAAGGCAGCGCAAATCGCGCATTGCTGCAAGATGAACGATGAGAGCCGCAGGCTTTTGGGAGAGTAAGATGAGTTCGATTGCCGAAGCCCTTGCCGCTGCGATCGGCGCCGACCGCGTCGCGACCGATGCCGATGCGGTGAATGCCCGCCGCTATGACCAGTGGGCAGTCAAGCATTTGCGCGACTGGCGCGGCGAAGCCGTGCCCGCGCCGGGGTGCGTCGTGCGGCCGCAGTCGGTGATGGACGTGCAGAAGGTCGTGAAGCTCGCCGCCGGGAAGCGCGTGCCGCTGATCCCCTATGGGCTCGGCAGTGGAGTCTGTGGCGGGATCGAGCCGACGCCGGATGCCATCCTGCTCGACATGAGTTCGATGAACAAGGTTCGCTATATCGACAGCGACGACCTGCTCGCGAGCTTCGATGCCGGGCTCAACGGCATGGAGGCCGAGGAAGCGGTCGCGGCGCACGGGCTGACGATCGGCCACTGGCCGCAGTCGATCGCGATCAGCAGCGTCGGCGGCTGGGTCGCGACGCGCGCGTCGGGGCAATTCTCGACCGCTTACGGCAATATCGAGGACATCATCCATTCGATCGAGGCGGTGCTGCCGAACGGCGAGCTGGTGACGCTGGGCAAGGCGGTGCGCGCCGCCGCCGGACCCGACCTCCGCCACCTGTTGATGGGCGCCGAAGGGACGATGGGGGTGATTACGGGCGTGACCTTCTCGCTGCGCGCCAAGGCGCCGCACCGCGACTACAGCATCTTCTACGCCGACGACATGCTCGCCGGCTTCGAGGCGCAGCGGCAGATCGTCCGCGCCGACTGGCGCCCGCCGGTGATGCGCCAATATGACGGGCGCGAGGTGCGGCGGCTGTTCCGCGATCATGAGCGGGACGGCAAGGCGATGCTGCTGATGGTCCATGAAGGACCGAAATCTCGCGTCGATGCCGAACTGGCGGCGATGCACGAGATTTGCGGCGCGGCCGGCCTCGAAGCGGGCGATCCGATGGCGGCGAAGCAGTGGATCGAAAAGCGCAACCATGTGCCGAGCTGGCGCGACATGTTCGAGGGCGGCTATGTCGCCGACACGGTCGAGATTTCGGGGCGCTGGAGCGAGATCGGCGCGATCTACGACGACAGCATCGCGGCGCTGAACGCGATCCCCGGCGTGATCAACGCGTCGGCGCACAGCAGCCATGTCTATCGATCGGGCATCAACCTCTATTTCAGCTTCGCCGCGACCTTCGAGGACAGCGCGAAGATGGAGCCCGCCTATTTCGCGGGATGGCGCGCGATCATGGAGGCGACCGCGAAGCATGGCGGCGGGGTGGCGCACCATCATGGCGCGGGGCGGCTGAGGAAGCCGTATCTGCATCATGATCTGGGCAACGGCGGTGTGGCATTGCTGCGGCGGGTGAAGACTTGTCTCGATCCGGACGGGATCATGAACCCGGGCAATCTGATACCCGATGCCTGACCATCGCGCTGAGCGAAACAGCCTGTGTGCCCCGGCGAAAGCCGGGGTCCAGCTTGACTGTGCCAGCGTTGGGTACGAGTGCCATGGGCCCCGGCTTTCGCCGGGGATCACGTAACGGATGGGCATGGAGGGAGGCCTCCTCCTTGCGCTCGACGCGGGGACCACCGGCGCGCGCGCGATGCTGGTCGATCCGGCAGGCGCAGTGCTGGGGGTGGACAAAAGGCCGATCGCCAGCCGCTTTCCCGGCCCCGGGCTGGTCGAGCAGGATGCCGCCGAGGTCTGGACCATCTGCCGCGCGGTGATCGACGGCGCGCTCGCTGCGGCGGGGCGCAGCATCGCCGACGTCGCGGCGATCGGGGTGACGACGCAGCGCGCGAGCATCGTGCTGTGGGATCGCGCCACCGGCGAGCCGGTCGCGCCGATGCTGGTGTGGAGCGATTTGCGCGGGATGGATGAATATAAAAGGCTCCGCGCGGCGGGGTTCGCCGGCTGGCCGCAGGTGCCGTCGGCAAAGCTGCCCGCGGCGATCGCGCTATCGGGGCGCAATCCCGCCGATCTGCAATGGGGGACGCTCGATAGCTGGCTGACCTACAAGCTCAGCGGCGCGCATGTCACCGACGCCTCGGCGGCATGGCTGACGGGCTATTATGATTATGCGAACGGCGCGGGATGGGATGCAGCGTTACTGAGGTACCAGCGGCTGCCCGCGACGATGTTTCCGGCGCAGGTCGAAAGCTGGGGCGCTATTGCGGAGAGCGACGCCGCAGTGCTTGGGGCACGGGTGCCCATCACCGCGCTGATCGCCGATCAGGAGGCCGCGATGGTCGCGCATGGCGCATTGGAGCGCGGCGACTGGAAGGCGACCTATGGCACGTCGGGGGTGCTGATGGCGGGGACCGGCGAGGTGCCCCAGACGATCCATAGCAGCATGCCCGCCGAGGCGTTGGCGTTCGCGGGCGGGAAGCCGCGCTTCTGTGTCGAGGGGATGGTGATCACCACCGGGTCGATGATCGAGTGGCTGTGCGGGGGGCTTGGGCTGTTTGCCTCGCCCGCGGCGCTCGAAGCGGCGGCGGCTTCGGTGGCCGACGCTGGAAAGGTTGTGGTGCGGCCGTCGCTCGCGGGCATGGGCGCGCCGCACGGCAAGTTCGAGGCGCGCGGGCTGATCGCGGGACTGAGCTTTGCCGACGGGCCAGCGCAAGTGGCGCGCGCGGCGTTGCAGGGCATCGCCTTCCGCTTTCGGGAGATTGCCGAGGTCATCACGGCGGCGCTGCCGGTCCCCGAAGCCCTGCCCGTCGCGGGCGGGCTGTCGGCGAGCGATACGCTGATGCAGTTGCAGGCCGATGCTTTGCAGCGGCCGGTGCGGCGGCATGCGGTTCGCGAGGCGAGCGCCTATGGCGCGGCGCTGGCCGCGGGGATGGGCGCCGGGTTGTTCGGGGAAAGCGATCTGAAGCGGTTGGCGCGATATGATGCCGAGTTTCTGCCGACGGTGTCGCGCGACGAGGGTGATGCGGCCTTTATGCGCTGGCGCGATGCGGTGGCGGTGTGAGAAACGCCCTTCCCTGTGCCCCTGCGAAGGCAGGGGTCCATCATCGAACCCATCTGCTATCTGCCGCCGGCTGCTTGGCAACGAAAGGGCCGGCGATGGGCCCCTGCCTTTGCAGGGGCGCGGAGTTAGTTACCCGTCACCTCGCGCCACAGACCGCGCACGATGTCGCGCATTCGCTGCGCCTCGTCCCAGCGGTTCGTCAGTTCGCTGCCGTCGGGCGCGGTGATCGCATAGGGCGGCGGGCCGAGCTCGCACATGAAGGTCAGCGCATCGCCCGCGCGCGCCTGTTCGAGCCACAGCTCGAAGCCGCGGCGCCACCAGGCGATATGCTGGTCGAGCCAGCCTTGGTGCTGCGGCGCATCGATCGCGACCTGCACCTGATGCGTCGTCGAAACGCGGCCGTGAAAATTATGACTGCCCTGCAGGATCGTTTCGATCGCGGCGAGCTGGTCGGGGCGAAGCGGCAGCTCCATCTCGCCCGCGACCGGATAGTGCGAAAGGTCGGCGGTGAGCGGCAGGCCGGGGCGTTCCTCGAGCAGGCGCAACGTGAAGAGCAGATCGTTGGTGAGGCGGCCGCGGTGGGTTTCGAACCAGACGGGGAGCGGCGCATCCTTCGCCGCGGCGACGAGGCTGTCGATCAGGTGCAGCGCGGCGCGGAAATCGGCGGTCGGGCCGGCGATCTGGACGTTGAGATGGTGCGCGCCGAGGCGTTTCGCCTCGCCGATCCAGTGGGTGAGCTGGGCGGCGTCGTGGACGAGCACCTGCCCTTCCCATGCCAGACCGAGCGGGTTCATCGCGCGCGCGACGCCGTCAGTGCGCACGGTGCGGGCGAGGTTGACGCCGACGCCGTCGAAGCCCGCGGCGACGACTTGCTCGAGCGCGTCGTCGAGGCGGTTTTCGATGTCAAAACCGGGGCATTTGTCGAGGCCCCAGACCGACTGGAGGACGAGCAATTCGGGCATGGACTTCCTTTTCAGACAACGCTGTCATATCGTGCCAGGGCCGGGAGTCAATTGCGTGTTGCCTAACCTCGTCATGCCGGACTTGATCCGGCATCCATTGGGACGTGACGAGGGCAGATCGACCCCGGATCAAGTCCGGGGTGACGAAGAAAAGAAGAAGAGTGAGAGGATGAGATGACCGCCGAAGTCCCCGCCCCGCCGGCCATCGCGCCGGCGTCGAAAGCATATCGCCGCTACGCGCTGAGCGTGCTGCTCGTCATCTATATCCTCAATTTCCTCGACCGGCAGATCGTCGCGATCCTCGCCGAACCGATCAAGCACGACCTCGGCCTCGCCGACTGGCAGCTGGGGGTGATGACCGGCCTCGCCTTCGCGCTGTTCTATACCGTACTCGGCATCCCGATCGCGCGCTATGCCGAGACGGGGCACCGGCCGCGGATCATCGCGGTGGCGGCGGGGCTGTGGAGCCTGTTCACGCTGGCGTGCGGCTATGCGCAGAATTTCGTGCAACTCGTCGCGTGCCGCGTCGGGGTGGGGATCGGCGAAGCGGGGTGCACGCCGCCCGCGCATTCGCTGATCACCGATTACACGCCGCGCGAGAAGCGCGCGTCGGCGCTCGCCTTCTACGCACTCGGGACACCGCTCGGCGGATTGCTGGGGCTCGCGCTCGGCGGGCTGATCGCCGATGCCTATGGCTGGCGAACAGCGTTTCTGTTTGCGGGACTGCCGGGGCTGTTGATGGCGCTGGTCGCGTGGACGACGCTGCGCGAGCCGCGGCGGCAGATGAATGTCGACCTGGCTGCGCTGAAGGCCGCGCGGCCCGACTTCAAGACCGCGATGGCGGAGCTCAAGGGCAAGCGGACCTTCTGGCTGATCGCCTTTGCTGCCGCGATCAAGGCGTTCATCGGCTATGGCGCCGCGGCGTTTCTGGCGCCCTTCTTCTTCCGCAACCATGCGGCCGAACTAACCGTGATCGCCGACGATTTCGGGCTCGGGCTGACGGGCTTTCTCGGCGTTGCGCTGGGGATCGTGCTCGGGCTGACCGGGGCGGTCGGGACGTGGATGGGCGGCTATCTCGCCGATAAATATGGCGCGCGCGACTTGCGTTTCTATGTCGCGATTCCCGCTGTTTCGACCTTGCTGGGCATTCCCTTTTATATCGCGGGCCTGCTTGCCGATTCAGCGGTGTTCGCGCTGATCATGTTCGCCTTTCCGCCGGTGCTGAACACGATGTGGTACGGGCCGGGCTATGCCGCGGTGCAGGGGCTGGTGCGACCGCAGACGCGGGCGACGGCGTCGGCGGTGCTGCTGTTCATCATCAACCTGATCGGGCTGGGTTTGGGGCCGCTGGGCGTCGGTGCGGTCAGCGATTTCATCAGCGGGCCGATGGGGCTAGGGTCGGCGGAGGGCGTACGCTGGTCGTTGATGATCTTCATCCTGTTCGGCGCGGTGGCGTCGGGACTGTTCTGGCTGGCGCGGAGTTCGATCCGCGAGGAGATGGTGAGTTGAGCATCGCGAGTATTGCCCTGCCCCGCATTTTTCGTATCGGCGGCGGCGCGTCGAAGGAGCTTCCCGACGTGTTGGCGACGCTGGGGCTGTCGCGACCGCTGATTGTGACGGACGGATATCTGGTGGGCAGCGGGCGTGTCGCCGAGCTGGTCGACGGGCTGGCGGCGGCGGGGATCGCTTCGCGCGTGTTTGCCGAGACGGTGCCCGACCCGACAGTGGCGTCAGTCGATGCGGGGGTCTCCTATCTGCGGGACGGCGATCATGATTGCGTCGTCGGTTTCGGCGGCGGCAGTCCGCTCGACAGCGCGAAAGCGATTGCGCTGCTCGGCCGGTTCGGCAAGGCGATGGCGGATTACAAGGCGCCGCATGTTCAGGACGCGCCGGGGCTGCCGGTGATCGCGATCCCGACGACGGCGGGTACGGGGTCGGAGGCGACGCGCTTCACGATCATCACCGACGAGGCGACCGACGAGAAGATGCTGTGCCCGGGGCTCGCCTATCTGCCCGTCGCGGCGCTCGTCGATTACGAACTGACCTTCACCAAGCCCAAAAGGCTGACCGCCGACACCGGCATCGATTCGCTGACACACGCGATCGAGGCCTATGTGTCGAAGCGCGCCAATCCGTTCAGCGACGGCATGGCGCTGCTCGCAATGCGCGCGATTGCGCCGAATTTGCGGCGCGTGTGCAGCGACCCGATGGACGCCGCGGCGCGCGAGGCGATGATGCTGGGCGCGACGCAGGCGGGGATCGCCTTTTCGAACAGCTCGGTCGCGCTGGTCCACGGGATGAGCCGGCCGATCGGCGGGCATTTCCATGTCCCGCACGGGCTGTCGAACGCGATGCTGCTGCCCGCGGTGACCGCCTGGTCGGCGCCCGCGGCGCTGCACCGCTATGGCGATTGCGCAAGGGCAATGGGGGTGGCGGACGAAGCCGAGGGCGACCAGTCGGCGGTGGCGCGGTTGCTCGATGAGCTGGCGGCGCTGAACCGCGAGCTCGAGGTGCCGGGGCCGGCGGCGTGGGGCATCGACGCGGCGCGCTGGGACGCGCTGGTCCCGACGATGTGCGCGCAGGCGGCGGCGTCGGGATCGCCCGCGAACAACCCGCGTGTGCCCGACGCGGAGGAGATGGCGATGCTGTATGCGCAGGTTTGGGCGGGTTAGTGGCCGCTTAGTCGGAAATTTTGAAGCTGTTGATCCGGGTTCCTGGCGGCAAATCCTTTACCTGCTCATGTATCTGCCCGGCTATGTGCAGTTTCACGACAAAGGACATTTTTTCAATATTTTCAACGTCCATTTGGCCGCCAAGGATCGGAGCTATCCTGTAGTCATAGCACTCTTCCGGCGAGAGGACCAATCCGCGACTTCGTGCAGCTAATACCATTCCACCGAACAACAGCTGATCGCGCTTCTCCACCTCCTGAAGGTCAGCAGTGAAGGCGGACAGGCTGGGCGCGATGGCGACAATTCGACCCTCAATTGTGTCCAGATAGAGAATCTCTTGGCTGTCGGTCTGAAAGAAAGTCTCGCCAAACGCCGAGACAGCAACCACAGTCAGACCCTCAAGGCCAATCCACGTCCAGCCTTCCAGCGCGCGAACCACATCTATCGGCTTCGGCCTGATAAAAAGAAAATCAAGTTCTGGAGCACCGCCAATGCTGATCAGAGAGACCTTAATTTCTGGCTCCGCATCGGCAGTTGGTGGCGCCTGTTCAGCAGGCCGTTTCCCAAAGAGTCGTTTGAACATTTCATTCTCCCCAAGAGGAGGGCGTAGTTTCCAAAGTCGAGCTTCGCAATCGCCGGGAGAAGGGGCAAGCCGCTCCGTTCACCCGCCCGCAATCCGTTTCCTGCTTAGGCGCGCTCGCCCCGTCTCCCTCTCTCCTACGTCTCAACGAGGAGGCGGGGCATCCTTCACGCCATCGTCATCCCGGACCTGATCCGGGACCCATGACGTCGCGGGCGGTGCTTGCCTTCGTGGACCCCGGATCAAGTCCGGGGTGACGGAGTTTGGTTGCCGCGCATCACCACTTATCCGTGTCCCCGCGAAGGCGGGGATCCATCTTGCGCCGGATCCATCTTGCGCCGACCGGAGATGGGCCCCCGCCTTCGCGGGGGCACGCAGCTTTATTCGGCCAGGTCAGACCTCCAGCGGCCCGTGCGTCATCCTTGGGAGCACATGGCGCGCGAACAAATCGGCCTCCGCCGCGTGCGGATAGCCCGAGAGGATGAACGCCTCGATGCCCATGTCCTGATAGCGGTTCAGCTTCGCGAGCACCTGGTCGGGGTCGCCGACGATCGCGGCGCCGCAGCCCGAGCGGGCGCGGCCGACGCCGGTCCAGAGATTGTCCTCGACATAGCCATCGTCGGAGGCGGCTTCGCGCAAGGCGACCTGCGCGTTGACGCCGAACGACTGCGAATCGAGCGACTTGGCCTTGATCTCGGCGCCCTTCGCGGCGTCGAGTTTAGAGAGCAGGCGGTCGGCGGCGGCGCGCGCTTCGCCTTCGGTGTCGCGCACGATCATGTGGGCGCGGTAGCCGAACTTTAGGGTGCGGCCGTAAACGGCGGCGCGCTGGGTCATGTCGGCGATGATCTCCTTCACCACCTCCTCGCGGTCGGGCCACATCAGGAAGACGTCGCAGCCCTTCGCGGCGGCGTCGCGCGCGGCCGGAGACAGGCCACCGAAATAGAGCGGCGGCGCCTTGCCCGACACGGTGCCAACGCGCGCCGGGGCGAGCTGCAGCTTCCAGAACTCGCCGTCATGGTCGAGCGCTTCGCCATTGAGCAGGGTCTTCAGGATATGCATGGCCTCGACCGTGCGGCGGTAGCGCGGTTCGGAGTCCATCGTCTCGCCCGGCATGTCCGACGAGATGATGTTGACGGTCAGCCGGCCGCCGAGAATCTGGTCGATCGTCGCGATCTGGCGCGCGAGCTGCGGCGGCCAGCTTTCGCCGATGCGAACCGCCATCAAGAGGCGGATGCGCTTCACCATCGTCGCGATCGCCGCGGCGAAAGCGGTGGTGTCGATGCCGAGCGCATAACCCGACGGCAGCAGGATATTGTCGAAGCCCTGGGCATCGGCCTGCATCACGATATCACGGCAATGCTCCCAGCTCGACTTGAGCATCGGGTCGGGAACGCCGAGGAATTCATAGTCGTCGTCGCAGAGCGCCGAAAACCAGCTGACTTCGCAACTGCGGTCGGTCATGGCAGATTCTCCCCCATCGATGTTTGCAGCACCGCGTACCATTCGGCGCGCGTCCAGCGCGGCGCGAAGGCCTGCGGAATTTCCCTGATCCGGTCCGGATTTTGCGTGCCGACGATCGGGATCGGGCGCGCGGGATGCGCCATCACCCAGCTGTAGGTCGCGGCGGCGCGCGAGACGCCGTACTCGGCGGCCTTCGCATCGAGCAGTCCGGCGACTGCGCGCGTGCGCTCGTCGGCCGGATCGCCGAGCCGGCCGCCACCGAGCGGCGACCAGGCAAGGAAGCTCATGCCCTCGGCCATCGACTGGTCGAAAATGCCGTCGAAGAGCGGGTTCAGGTGGAGCGGCGAAAATTCGCTCTGATGGCTGACCACCGGAACGGGCAGGAATTTGGCGAGCGCCGCGGTTTGCGACGGCGTGAAGTTCGACACGCCGATCGCGCCGATCTTGCCCGCGCGATGCGCTTCCTCGAGAGTCCGCGCGATTTCCTGCGGGTGGGTGAGCAGGTCCGGGCGGTGGATCTGCCACAGCTCGACATGGTCGGTGCGCAGGCGTTTCAGCGAGATGTCGATCGCCGAGGTCAGATAGGCGGCGCTGCTGTCGTAGGGGACGCCGAGGATGATCCCGCCCTTGGTCGCGAGCACCATTTTTTCACGCAGGTCGGGGGCTTCGGCGAAGACTTCGCCGAGCAGCGCCTCGGCCGAACCGAAACCGCCGGGGGTGTCGCAGCCGTAGATGTCGGCGGTGTCGAACAAAGTGACGCCGGCCTCGAACGCGGCGTCGATGCGCGCGCGGGCAGTCGAAACATCGACGCCGGCGAAACGCCACATGCCCCAGGCGATGGGGGAGACTTCATGACCGGCGAGGGTCACGTCGGCAGGAGCGGGAAGATAGTCTGACATCGCTGTCATATACTCCATAAGTCAGGTCGAGGGAAGCGGGTTTCGTATGCGGTTTTGCGGTTCGTTAAATTTCGCCCTTCGTGTTCCCCGGCGAAAGCCGGGGTCCATTCAGCGGCAGGAGATGGGCCCCGGCTTTCGCCGGGGAACATAAAATATGCGCCAGCATTCCGATCAATGCGCCAGCACCTGCACCTCGCCATCCTCCTCGTCGACCGCGACGATGCGCGGCAGGATCAGGTGGATGGCAGCGAGCGCGACAAGATAGGTGACAGCGCAGACGAGCATCATCGGCAGATACCCCCTGCCCGTATCGAGCGACCAGCCGGCGAACTCGATCATCGCCATGCCCGAGAGATTGCCCGCAAAAGCACCGATGCCGATCGCCGAGCCGACGATCCGCGCGGGGAAGACGTCGGTGGTGAGCCCGAAGAGATTGGTCGAGAAACCCTGATGCGCGAAGAGCGCGAGGCCGAGGATCATCGCCGCGACCCACGCGCTGTCGACGCCGACGAGCAAGGGCACCGGCAGGATGAGCAACGCGTAGATGAGCATCGTCGTCTTGCGCGCGGCGTTCACGCTCCAGCCGCGGCGGCCCATCAGGTACGACGGCAGATAGCCGCCGGTGATGCCGCCGAGCGCGGCCATGAAATAGACGAAGGCGACGGGCAAGCCCAGCGTGCCCTGCGTCAGGCCGAAGACGCGGTGGAACAGGTCGGGCATGAAAAAGAGCAGGAACCACCAGACCTGGTCGGTGAGCGCCTTCCCCAGGATCACCGCCCATTGGCGGCGGTCGCGGAGCAGGCTGGCCCACGCGATCTTCGGCGCGGCGGCGTCGCGCGCGGCGTTCGGCTGTTCGGGAATGCGCACCATCAGCCAGACGACGACCCAGACGAGCCCGAGCCCGCCCGCGATCAGGAAGGTCGCCTGCCAGCCCCACATCATCGCCATCAGCGGGATGAGCAAAGGCGTGAGGATCGCACCGACATTGGGGGCGATGCCGCCGAGGCCGAGGACGAAGCTGCGCTCCTTCGCGTTGAAATAGGTGGCGGCGGTCTTCACCGCGGCGGGGGTGCCGATCGATTCGGCGGCGCCGAGCACGGCGCGCGAGGTGACGAAGCCCGCGACGGTCGAAGCGAAGGCGTGCGCCATGCCCGCGAGGCTCCACACGCCGACCCCGATCGCGAAGCCGCGGCGCAGGCCGACCTTGTCGATGAACCAGCCGGTGCCGAGAAAGGCGAGCGCGGCGGCGAACTGGAACGCCGATGCCATGTGGCTGTAATCGCGGTCGGTCCAGTCGAATTCGGCCTGCAAGGTCGGCTTCAGCAGCGCGAGGATCTGGCGGTCGACATAGTTGAGGACGATCGCGACGAAGACGAGCCCCACCACGAGCCAGCGGCGTTTGTCGGCGATTTGCGCCAAGATCGTCTCTCCCCGAATCTGTTTGGCCGATGAGATAACGTTGTCATAGCCGGATTGATAGCCGGTTTCTTTCGATGGTGGCGGGAATGGGGTGGGGAGTGGACGATATGGTCCTCCTCATCGACTTGCGATGGGGAGGTGGCAGCCCGAAGGGCTGACGGAGGGGCCGAGCGCGCAGCGCTCGCTAACGCCCGCCGCCCCTCCACCACCGCTTCGCGGAGTGCTGGGTCGTCCAGTCCCCCGGACTGGACTTGGATTGCCGGGGGCAATCCAACCCTGCACTCCCCCTCCCCATCGCAAGTCGATGGGGAGGATCTTATGGCAGCAACCGGCCGTTTTCAGGCCTTCGTCATCCCGGACTTGATCCGGGATCCATTGGCCGCGGCGCTGCCGTCGATCCGCGCACGATCAGCTTGTGCGGCAACTGCCGGCGCTCGATCGTCTCGCCGAATTCGAGCAGCAGGTCGGCGGCGGCGTAGCCCAAGTCGCGGATCGGCTGGTGGATCGTCGTCAGCGCCGGCCAGACGACCTGCGCGAGGTCGGTGTCGTCGAAGCCCGCGACCGACAGCTGGTCGGGCACGGCCACACCCAAACGATGCGCGGCGGCGAGGACACCAGCCGCCATATCGTCGCTACTCGCGAAGATCGCGGTCGGCGGCTCGTCGAGCGCGAGCAGCGCCTCGGCCGCCGCGGCGCCCGACTGGAAATCGAACTGGCCGGGAAAGACGAGCGACGCGTCGAAGCCGATGCCCGCGCGCTGGAGCGCCTGCCGGTAGCCGGTCAGCCGCTGGCCGCTGGCGAAATAGTTGGCGTGCCCGGTGACGAGCCCGATGCGCCGATGGCCGAGCGAGATGAGATAGGCGGTCATGTCGTCGGCCGCCTGCACATTGTCGATGTAAACCGCCGAGGTCGCAGTGAGGTCGGTGCCCGGCTGGACGCGGACGACGGGGATCTTGCGCCGGAATAGCTCGGCGAGCGCGGTGCCGACGTCGGTGACCGGCGGGGTCATGATGATACCGTCGAGCTGCGCCTGATCGATCAGCGCGCCGATATCGTCGACGAGGCCGGGCGAGTTGATGTCGCACGGCTGGACGATCATGCGAAAATCGGCCTCGCGGCACCGTTGCCCGACCCCGGCCTGCATGTTGAAGATATAATAGGGGCTGGGGTTGTCGTGGATCAGCCCGATCTGGAACGAACGCCGCCCCGCGAGCGTGCGCGCGGCGAGGCTGGGATGGTAGTTGAGCCGTGCGACCGCCTCCTCGACCTTTTGCCGCATGTCGTCGCTGACATAGCGTTCCTTGTTGAGGACGCGCGACACCGTCTTGATCGACACCCCCGCGACGCGCGAGACATCCTTGATCGTCGCCCGGGTCATCCGCGCAAACGCTCCGTCCCCGGCTGGCAAGTCCCTGTCACGGCCGCGCATCTCCCCGTCCCGCCGATTGACCATCGCTGTCTGCTTTGGCGCGTCGCGCCGCGCACCGCAAGAGAAGCGTTGCGCCCTTCCCTCGCCTCGCGATATGGCGCGATCCTATGACAACGTTAGACAGAAACGTCGGCACCTCGATGCGGCACGCGCACTGGAACGACCTGCCGAGCGGCGGCGACCTGTTCGGCGAGTTGCACCTGGCGCAGGTCAAGGCGGGAACCGCGCCGAAAGGCAGCCTGTTTCCGGGTCTCGCCGCCTGCGCGGCGGGATCGGCGGCGGCGGCGTGGCTGTCCGACCATTATGGTTTTCCGATCATCCTGCTCGGGCTGCTTGTCGGGCTGTCGCTCAACTTCGTCTCGGCGAACGCGGTGACGCACCGCGGGCTCGATTTCGCGTCGCGTACCTTCCTGCGCATCGGCATCGTCGTGCTGGGGCTGCAGGTCACCTTCGGCCAGATCGCGGTGCTGGGGCCGGTGCCGTTCGCGGCGCTGATCGTGATCATGACGCTGACGATGGGCGCCGGGTTCCTGGGCGCGCGGCTGTCGGGGCAGACGCCCTACGCCGGATTGCTGGCGGGCGGCGCGACCGCGATCTGCGGCGCGAGCGCGGCGCTCGCGCTCTATGGCGTGATCGGGAAGAACCGGCTGTCGCAGGCGCAGTTCGCGCTGACCCTGGTCGGCGTTTCGCTGGCGAGCGCGCTTGCGATGACGATCTATCCGTTGCTCGCGGGCGAACTCGGCCTCACCGACAAGCAGGCGGGCTTCCTGATCGGCGCGTCGATCCACGACGTCGCGCAGGCGATCGGCGGCGGCTATGCCTTTTCCGACGCGGCGGGAGCGAGCGCGACGATCGTCAAGCTCGCGCGCGTGGCGCTGCTCGCGCCGGTCGTCGCGCTCGTCGGGCTGCTGCTGAAGCCCGAGGGCGGTGGCGACACGCGCATCTGGCGGCGCCTTGCCCTGCCCTGGTTCATCACGGCCTTCTTTGCGATGGTGACGCTGAACAGCGTGGCGCCGATCCCCGAGGCGATGCGCGCCGCCGCGCTCACCGGGTCGAAGGCGCTGCTGCTGCTCGCGGTGACGGCGACCGCGATGCGGACGCGGCTGGAGCTGCTGCTCGAGATGGGCTGGCGCGCGGCGGTGCCGGTACTGCTGGCGTCGCTGACGAGCTTTGCCGCATCGCTGCTGTTCGCGCTGTCGATCGTCTGAATCGCCGCCGCGCCGGTGGCCTGAAATCGGTCTGGAGATATGGTGCCCGGGGACGGGGTCGAACCGCCGACACTGCGATTTTCAGTCGCATGCTCTACCAACTGAGCTACCCGGGCAGCACCGCTTCGGCCGGTCGGCCGTGCAGGCGAGCGGCGGCTATAGGCAGGGTGTTTCGTCCTGTCCAGTGACTTTCTTGGCTAAAATCGCGCCTCAGTCGCCGCCGAATTTCCCGTCGTCGGTATTGCCGTCGGGCCCCTCGTGCGCGGGAACGCGATAGCCCTCGTTGAACCATTGGTTGAGATCGCGGTCGCGGCAGCCGCGGCTGCAGAAGGGGCGATATTGCTGGACGCGCGGCTTGCCGCAGAGCGGGCATTTGCCGGATTTTGCGGGGGTTTCACTGGGCATGGCCGACTCCTTTCACCTGAACGTCGCGCGCCAGCTCGATCGGGCGACCGGTGCGGCGTTGCAGCTCGGCGATCCATCGCGGGTGCGCGGCGATATGGTCGGCAACGGCGGGGCGCGCGGCGAGTTGCAGCGCGCCGACGCCCCGCGCGCGTTCGGCCTGGCGCAGCAGCAGCGCGGCGTCGGTCGCGACGGGATCGAATCGCACCTGCTCGATCAGCGACGGCCGTTCGCGGCGGCGGATGATCTGCAAAAAGCCGAAGCCGTTGATCGCGGTACGCTCGAAAGGCTGCGGCAATAGTTCGTCGACCAGCGCGTCGATCGCCTGCCGCTCGGCGCGGCCGGCGAGCGACGGGAAATCGATGCCGATCGATCCGCCGACATCGCAGCAGCGGACGAGGCGCAGCGCCGCGGCGCCCCCCGCCTTCGCCAGCACAAATGCATCGCTCTCGCCGTCGATGTCGATCAACAGCATTGCGGGGGTCGCATCGACCCACAGCGCGCCGCCCGGAAAAGGGACGTGGCCGGTGCGGACCCGGTCGATCAGTTCGGACCAGCCCGCCTCCTCCAGCCGGTCGGGACCGGTTTGCGACACTTCGGTAACGGGCCATCCGCTCGCCGCGATCCGGGCGCGCAAGTCGGGCCCGTCGGTTGGCGCCGCATCGGTGATACGCGCCCGCGCCGGCTTGTCGCGCCCGCGTTCGCTGAGCGCCATCCGAACGATCTCGACGTTGAGGCGCGCGCCGATCGAGGTTCCGGGCGGGACCGACGCCAGCGTCGCCTGCGGCTCGCCCGGCAGGTCGAGCGCGACGCGCGCGCCCTTCCCCGCCTCGACCAGCCGCGCCTGAACGACTGCCCCGACGCGCGGCCCTTCGCCGTCGCGCTCGATCCGCGCTTCGATGATCTCTCCGTCCTCGACGAGCGCGGCGCGGCGCTCGCCGATGCCGTCCTCGTAGAGCCACTCAGCCAAGCGGCACCCCGGCGCTCGTCAGCAGCGACCGCGTCTCGAACAGCGGCAGGCCGACGACGTTCGAATGGCTGCCCGCCAGAAAGCGCACGAAGACCTCGGCCTTGCCCTGGATGGCATAGCCGCCGGCCTTGCCCATCCCCTCGCCGCTCGCGACATACCAGTCGATCTCGGCCGCGCTCAGCACCTTGAAGGCGACGATCGTGTCGGCAACCCGGACGCGCGGCTTGCCGTCGGCGCCGACGACGCACACGCCCGACCAGACGTGGTGACGCCGCCCCGACAACAGCGCCAGCATCCGCCGCAGATCGTCCTCGTCGGCGGGCTTTTCGAGGATGCGGCGGCCGACCGCGACGGTCGTGTCGCCCGCGAGCACCACCTCGCCCGCCGCGCGTTCGACCGCGAGCGCCTTCGTTTCGGCGAGCCGCGCGACATAGGTGCGCGGGAGCTCGCCCTTCAGCGGGGTCTCGTCGATTTCAGGGGCCGCGATGCGCGCCGGCGTCAGGCCGATCCGCGCCAGCAGTTCGCGCCGGCGCGGTGAGGTCGATGCCAGTACCAGCGCGGGAGAGGTCGCCGCGCCGCTCACTTGAAGCGATAGGTGATCCGACCCTTGGTCAGGTCATAGGGGGTGAGTTCGACGAGCACTTCGTCGCCCACCAGAACGCGGATGCGGTTCTTGCGCATCTTGCCGGCCGTGTGGCCGAGAATCTCGTGGTCATTTTCGAGTTTGACGCGAAACATCGCGTTGGGCAGCAGTTCGACCACCTGGCCGCGCATTTCCAGAAGTTCTTCTTTCGCCATCTATCCTCTATGGGCTCGAAATATCAGGATGCGGGCCCATAACGCCAAATGACGGCAATTGAAAGCAATCTGTCATCCGGCCGGATTGTGCTTCGCGAGGAAGGCATCGAGGCGGTCGAACCAGTCTTTCAGGTTCACCGGATTCGAGAATCCGTGGCCCTCTTCCTTATAGGCGACATATTCGAAATTGCTGTTCCCTGCGGCCTTCAGCGCCGCGATCAGATTCTGCGACTGGCCGATCGGAACCGTGCCATCATCCTCGCCATGCGCGATCAGCAACGGCCGCTGCAGGCGCGCGGCCTGCTGCGTCGGCGAAACCGAAGCGAGATCGAATTCGGGTTCGCCGGTGACGCGGGCGCGCCAGCGCTTGCCCGCCTCCTTGTCGAGATAGCGCCGGTTATATTTTAGCATGGCCTTCAAATCGGCAACCCCCGCCAGGCTCGCCGCGCAGCGATAGCGTTCGGGATTGCGGATCGCGCCCCACATCGCGGCATAGCCGCCATAGGAGGCCCCGACGATGCACACCCGACCCTTGTCGACGATGCCCTCCTTGACCAGCCAGTCCATCCCGTCGTCGAGATCGTCCTGCATCTTGCGCCCGATCTGGCCGATGCCGGCATCGCCGAACGCAGTGCCATAACCGCCCGATCCGCGGAAATTGGGCTGGAGCACCGCATAGCCGCGGTTCGCGAAAAACTGGACCTGCGGATCATATTCGAGCTTGTCGCGCACCCCATAGGGGCCGCCGTGCGGATAGACGATCAAGGGCAGATTCTTCGCCTCGCGCCCCTTCGGCAGCGTCAGATAAGCGGGGATGTCGGTTCCGTCGCGCGCCGCATAATGCACCGCCCTGGTCACCGCGAGCCGTTCCGGGTCGAGCGCCTGCTGCATCGCGGCGATCGGCGACATCTGGCCGGCGGTGCGGTCGAGGAAATAATATAGGCCCGGTTCGTCGGGGGCTGTCGCGAGGACCAGCATCTGCTTGCCGTCGCGACTCCGCGACGCAACCCACGCCTCGCGGCCGGGAATGGCCCGATCGAGCTGCCCCTGCAGCTTCTTGTTCACTGGATCGAACCATTCGACCCGATCGCGATCGTCGGTATAGGACACGCCCTCGAGCGCGGTTCCACCAAGGTTCAGCCAATAATCGTCGATGTCGTAACGGTCGTTGCCATAGACCAGCTCGCCGAGTTCGCGTGTGCGATAGTTGAAGCGATACAATGCCTGCCGGCCATTTTTGTCGCTGAGCGCATAGCCTTCGTCCGATCCCGTGACGATCTTTGCGATCTGGAAATAGGCGTTCTCGTCGCTCGGCTTCACCGCCGCGATCAGATCGAATTTCTCGCCGTCCGAGCGCCGGTAGTAGAATTTGAGCTTGCCGGCCTCGAAACCGACGCCGGCGCGGACGATACCGGTATCGTCGGCATACCATTCCCAGATCGGCGCACGCCGCCGGATGAGTTCGGTCATCGCCCCGTCGGGAAGGGACACGCGAAAGACCGACGGATAATCGAACATGTCCGACTGCATGGACAGAAGCAGATAATGGCCGTCGGGATCGATGAAGAGCACGTCGTCACCCTCCAGCGAACGCCCGACCCGTCCGAGCGCCTTGTTGGTCTTCGTGGCGAAGTCGTGGAGCAACAACACCGTCTGGCGCACATCGACATTCATGAAGCGCGAGCTGCGTTCGATACTGATCAGAAGCTTGTCGTTGCCCGCCCACCGCAGCCAGCGAAAATCGACCTTTTCGGGCAGGTCGACGCGCGACATCGCCTCCTGGTCGACGGCGCGATACAGGATTGCCTGCCGACCCTTGATCCGGCCGAGAAAGGCGATCGACTTGCCATCGGGCGACAAGGCCGCGTTCGATATTTCCGGAAGCCGCGCCAGTTCCTCGGTAGAGATCCGTGCCGGAGGTGTCGCCGCCGTCGTCTGCGCGGCGGCCGTCGCCGGACGGATGATCGCTGCCGCCAGCGCAAGCAGCATGAACCCCAATGCCCTCATCATTCCCCCATTCCCTGCGGCCGAACAATAAGCCGCTGCGATTTGGGAGCAATCGGGAATTAGTTCACAATGCGCAGCTTTCGCGCGACGCGCCAGCCGACGGTCTTGGCCCGCGCATAACTCGGCCAGCGCGGCGGCATCTTCGGGTCGAGGCCGATGCGGCGGAGCGCGGCGTTGGCGGCGTGCGCCTCGGACTCGCGGTAGCTCCATTCGCTGCGCCAGGTGATCGACAGCGAGATCGAGGGCGCGTCGCCATTGGCGACGAAATGCGGCGCCATCACCGGCATCAGCACCGCGTCGCCGGGCCCCAGCGGCACCTGCTGCGCGGCGCCGAGATAGTCATCCTGCCACGGCAGGTTGCGATGCCCGCCGGTGTGATAGCGCTCATGCTGGGTGCGATGCGCAAAGCGTTCGTCGCCCGAGGGCCAGACGTGCATCACCTTGGTCCCGCGAAGCTGGAGCAGGATATTATGTTCGGGGTCGAAGTGGAACGGCGTGATCGACCCCGGCGACGAGATGAAGACGAAGCCCTGCGGCGTCAGCATCGCGCCGGTGCGCGGTTCGACCACCGGCGCCAGTTCGCCGAGCAGGTCCATCAGCAGCGTGCGATAGTCGGGCACCGTCTCGATATTCTTGAGTACCGCCCAGCTTCGGTTGGTGTCGATGGTGCGGATTGTTTCACCAATCGACAGGCCGTTCGACGGCACATCCTCGGGCGCGATCCCGATCGGCACATCGCCCGGATTATATTCGACCTGGCTCGCGGGCAGATTCTCGCCGAGCGCCGCAAGCGCGTCGAGCGACAGCAGGCGATGCTCGGGCAGGCGGTGGTGCAGCAAGCCCGCCTGCGCCGGATAGAGCACCTCCATCCGCGCGAGTGTTTCCGCCGGAAAAACGTGCCGGTCGCTGGCGGGCTGGTCGATGATGGGCTGGCCGGTCATGGCTGGTCTTCTACCTTCGAAGCGGGGCGTTTCCAACGGCGCCAGATCCTTTCCGCCTTCGCGAGCGCGCGGAAGCGCAGCCGGTCGCCGCTACCGCCCAGCGGCGCGTTGACCCAGACAAGCTGCCGCCGTTCGCGCCAGACGCTGTCGATCATCGGGTGATCGGGCGCCGCGCAGCTGTCGACCCACGCGATGCGCGGATCGCCCAGCAGGTCGAGGTTCGCCTGCTGGAGCAGGACCCCGGGCGAAAAACGGGCATAATCCTCGTCGAACGCGGTCTTGAAGGAGAAGGCGCCGGGGACGGCGAGGAAGTTGACGAGCATCGCGAGCGGCCGGTCGTTCAGCACCAGCGCGCGCATGTCGAGCTTGCCCGCCGCCGCGGCCGCGGTGACGATCGCGCGGAACCACGCCTCGGTATCGCCGTGGCTGGCGAGCGCCGAGCCCGCGCGGCCTTTCCAGCCGCGCGCCTCCAGATCGAGGAAGGCGCCGATCCATTGTTCGATCGGCTCCTCGCCGGTCCAGCGGCGGAAGGAGACGCGCCCCTCGTCCCCAAGGCGGCTGGCCTGCCGGCGCAGCTCCTTGCGCTTTTTCGCGCGCACCGCGACGTCCCAATAGGCTTCGGGCGAAAGGTCGCTCTCGAGCAGCGCGCGCTCCTCGCGGTGGACGATCTCCGCCGCTGCGCCGCGATCGCGCGACACGTCGGCGAGCGCGCGGTGCAGCGGCCCGTCTTCGGTCAGGCGCGGCACATGGATCAGCGTGTGCGCCCAGCCCGCCGCATCGCACCAGCCAAGCAGGATCGACCAGAACAGATGCTCCATCCCCGCGCGCACCAGCGGCGCCCCGTGGAAGTGATTGGGGTGCGCCCAGCCGGTGACGTGGCGCAGCGGCAGCGGACCATATCTGACCGCCGAGGCGAGCGGCATCACCCCGATCAGGGGACCGTCGCGGCCGCCCATCACCATCACCAGCCGCGCCTCGCGCGCGGGGTCGAGCAGGTGGAACGCGGGTTGCAGGCACCAGCGCTCGACGAAGGGATTGGGCTCGCTCGCCTCGTCCGCCAACCCGTCCCACGCTGCCGCGAGGTCGTCGGACAGCGCCAGCGGGTCGACGATGCGCACCGCGAGCGCCGCCGAATCCCCGGCTGCGGTGGCACTGACCGGAAAGGCTGGATGGACCGTCATCGCCGGTTATCCTAGCATCGAAGCGTTAAGAGGAGGTGGCAATTCGTCCAAGCGCGAAGTCTGTAACTTCGTCATCCCGGACCCTTCGACAAGCTCAGGACAGGCTTGATCCGGGATCCATGTTTGAGGCGCGACCTCGAATGGACCCGGATCAAGTCCGGGGTGAAGATGGGAGGAACGCCCAACCAAGACGCCAGCGCGTTCAGATACCGAACAGCTTCGCCAGCGACTTTTCGAGCATGAAGAATTGCCAGATCAGCCGGCCATGATCGCGGCGGCCCGACTGGTGCGCGGCGACGACACGTTCGATCTCGGCCATGTCGAACCAGCCCGAGCGCGCGAGCGTCGCCGAGGTCGCGAGCGCCTTTGCCTGCGGTGCGAGCGGTCCGCGGAACCATTGCGTGACTGGCGTGACGAAGCCCATCTTCGGCCGGTAGAGGATGTCGTGCGGCAGATAGCGTTCCATAGCCTGCTTGAGGATCGCCTTGCCCGTCCCGCCCTTGACGCGCATCGACGCCGGCAGGCTCGCGGCGAATTCGATCAGGCGATAGTCGAGCAACGGCTCGCGCGCCTCGAGGCTGACCGCCATGCTCATCCGGTCGGTCTTGGTCAGGATGTCGCCCGGCAGCCAGATCATCAGGTCGGCATATTGCGCGCGGTCGAGCGCCTCGCGCGCCGGCGCCTCGCTCATCGCCTTCCAGTAGCGCGCTTCGGCGATATGGTCGCCGAGCGCATGGATCGCGGCGTCGTTGTAGAGCCGCGCGCGCTGCGCGGGACCGGTCACGCCGACCGCCTCGGCATAAGCCTCGATCCCGCCCTTCGACAGACCGGCGAGCGTCGCGCGCGCGCGCAGCGGGCGCGGCGCCCAGTCCATCTGCGGCCAGACGCGCGACAGCGGGCCGAGCAGGCCGCGCCGCAGCACGCCAGGGATCAGGCCGCGCAGCCGCTCCTCCTGATGCTGGAAGACGAGGCGGCGGTATCCCGCGAACGCCTCGTCGGCGCCGTCGCCCGAGAGCGCGACCGTGACCTGCTCGCGTGCGAGTTCGCAGACGCGGTAGGTCGGCAGCGCGCTGGCGTCGGCGAAGGGTTCGTCGAACATGTCGGCGATCCTGTCGACGAGCGCGAAATCGGCGGCGGCGACGGTGCGCGTCCGATGGTCGGTCGCGAAGCGTTCGGCGATCGCTTGCGCATAAGCGGTCTCGTCGAGCGCCGCCTGGTCGAAGCCGATCGTGCAGGTCTTGACCGCCTGCGCGCTCGCCTCCGCCATCAGCGCGACGACCGCGCTGCTGTCGACGCCGCCCGACAGAAAGGCGCCCAATGGCACGTCGGACACCATGCGGTCGGTGACCGCCGCGCGCATCAGGTGGACGAGATGCTCGGCGGCCTCGGCTTCCCCGACGCGGACGCGCCTCGAGAAATCGGGCGCCCACCAGCGCTGCGGCTCCGGAAAGGGCTTGCCGCGTTCGAGGAGGAGAAAATGCCCCGCGGGCAATTTCTCGACCCCCGCGACGATGCAATTGTCATCGGGGACATAGCCCAGCGCGAGGAAGTCCTCGACCGCCGCAAGATTGGGCTCTTGCCGCAGCAGGGGGTGACGCAGCAACCCCTTCAGTTCCGACGCAAAGGCAAGCGAACCGTCGGACAGCCGGACATGATGGAGCGGCTTCACCCCCAGCCGGTCGCGCGCGAGGAACAGGCAGCCGCGCGCATGGTCGTGGATCGCGAAGGCGAACATGCCGTTCAGGCGCGACAGGCATTCGACGCCCCATTGCCGCCAGGCCGCGAGGATCACCTCGGTATCGCCGCTGGTGCGGAAGCGGTGGCCGCGATCCTCCAGCTCGGCGCGCAGCTCGCGGAAATTATAGATTTCGCCGTTGTAGGTGATGGTGACGATCTCGTCGTCGCTCGCCATCGGCTGCGGGCTGCCTTCGATATCGATGATCGACAGGCGCAGATGGCCGAAACCGACGCCGGGCGCGGTCCAGGTGCCGCTGCCGTCGGGGCCGCGGTGCGCCATCGGGTGGAGCATCGCGCGCAGGCGCGAGGGATCGACCGGCTTGGCCGTCTCAGTATGATAAATGCCTGCGATCCCGCACATATAGAAAGCGGTCTTAACGCGTTTCGAGCGCGCGGTCAGCCATTGCCTGCGCTCCACCCGACGCGGAAACGAAAGCGGCGATCGCATCGCGGCCGCCGTGCGCCGCTTCGGCCGAGACGATCAGCGACAGCGCGCGGGGGTCACCGCCGAACAGGCGCGCCTTCAGCCCGGCCAGTTTTGCGGTCCGCGCGCTGCCCGTCGCAGTGCCGCCCACGACATACCAGCTCGCGGCATCGCGCAGCAGCGGGCCGGGGTGGAGCAGGCGTTCGGTCTTGCCGCCGTCGACCGCGGGGAGCGCGGCGCTCCATGCCCATTTGCCGTCGGGATCGATCGCGCCCTGCCCGAAGGCGACGACTTCGCGCCCTTCGCCCTGCCGTTCATAGCCGCCGATCGCGACGGTGACGCGGTTCCCTTGTCGATCGGCGAAATGGCCGACGACCCGCCGGTCGGCGCCGTCGAAGCGGGGATGCCAAGCGACGGATTCGGGCGTTGCGGCGGTCCATCCGGCCGGGGTCGCGACCGCAATCGTTGCGGGCAACTCTGCCGTGCGCCCGCCGACAAGCGTCGCCCAGCCGACGAAGAGCAACGGAATGGCAATCGCCCCGCACAGCACAGCCGCCGCATGGCCGGTGCGGCGCGGCGTGCCGCCCAGCCCGCTCACATCGACCGCGACATCGTTCGCGGGGCGGTCGAACCAGCGGCGGGCGACGAGCATCACGACCAAAATGACGAGGCCGAAGAAAATCCATCCGTAGAAGACATGATCGATCCCGCCTGCCGCCTCGATCCCCCAGATCTCGGCCGCGACCATCGTGCCATAGGCGCGCAGCGCGTTGGCTAGGATCGTCGTGGCCAGCGCGAGGCCGACGAAGATGATACGCCGCGTCCAGCTTTTGAAACAGAGGTGCGCGGCGAACACCGAATAGGCGAGCATCGCGATCAGGAAATTGACCCCCGAACAGGCCTCGGCCACCTCGAAAAAGCCCGCGCGGGTGGTGATGAACACGCCCTCGATCTCGGCCGAAAGGCCCGACAGATGCAGCAACATAAGCGAAATTTTCGCGGTGAGCGTCTGGAGCAGGGGCACCAGCTCCTCGCCGAACGGCACGAGGAGCAGTGCGTAAGCGAGCGGAAACAGCAGCCCGCGCACCAGCTTCTCACCCAATGTCGCGGCCACGGCGCCCTGCAGCATCAGCACGAGGCCGAGTTGCCGGAACAGCCCGACCCCCGCCGCCTCGCCGACGAGCCACACCAGCCCCGCGCCCGCGATCCAGACCAGCGCGGGCCACCAGAAAGCGGGCGTCAGCGGGCGCAGCAGCGCGGTACGCTGCGACACCAGCCAGCCGATCATCGGCACCATCAGCAGGCAGTGGGTGAAGGTCGAACTGTGCCACCAGATGCCGGCCATATCGGCGGCGTCGCGGTGGAAGACCGCGAGCATCGCCGCCGCCACGCCCGCGAGTGCGGCAAGGTGCCGCTGCCAGCGCGTCCAGTCCCGCGGGCGGGCGATGGTATGCGCCGTCATGCCGCGAGCCCAAGCAGGTGCGCGAGCGGCGCGAGCTGCGCATCCCAGCCATAGCGCACGATCATCTGCGCCCGCGCCGCCCTTCCCATCGCGGCGGCGGCGGCGGGGTCGTCGAACAGGCGAACGACGGCGTCGGCCATCGCACCGGCCCCGTCGGCGACGAGCAGATGCTCGCCCGGCGCAGCGTCGATCCCCGTCGCGGCGGCGGCGCTCGCGACCACCGGCCGCGCCATCGCCATCGCCTCGAGCAGCTTGTTCTGCACCCCGCGCGCGAGGAGCAGCGGCGCGACCACCGCATCGGCGGCGGCGAGCCACGGCCGGACGTCGGGCACCTCGCCGGTGACGATCACGCCGGGCAGCGCTTCAAGCGCGCGCACCTCATCGGCCGGCGCGCGGCCGACGATCGCGAAGCGCGCTTGCGCGTGATGCTCGCGGATGCGCGGCAGGATATCCGACGCAAACCAGCGCACCGCGTCGATGTTCGGCCGATAGTCCATCTGGCCGGTGAACACCGCGAGCGGGCCGTCGCCCTCGCCCACGCGGTCGAACGACAGCGCGGGATCGAAATGGCCGGTATCGATGCCATTGCCGACGGCATGCACCGTGTCGGCGCCGAGCCCGCTGCGCGCGCGGAACAGCGCCGCCTCGGCCTCGCTGACGAACAGGCTCGCATCGACCGCGCGCGCGACTTCGGCCTCGAACGCGCCGAGCCTCCGCGCCTCGCGCGCGTGGACCCAGTGGAGCGGCTGGCGTTTGTCCTGCTCGGCATAAGTGGCGAACTTCGCCGAATCGACGTCGACGAAATCCATGATGACCGGCCCCGCGAACCCGGCGGGCAGATATTGCGCCATCTGCCCCGAAAAGGCGACGATATGGCTCACCTTGCCGATCGCGAGCAGCGCGCCGACATGCTCGGCAAGCGCGGCGCTGCGGAACAGGCGGTTCGACGCCGGTTCGCCGCGCAGGACTGCCGACGCGAGCGCGACGGGGCGCGATACGCCGCGCACCTCGATGCACAGGCTCCTGCAAAGCGGCGCGAGTTTCGCCTCGGCGACGGCGGCATCCTCGGCCGTATCGGCGAGCGCAGCGACATGGACGGGCGCGAGCTTTGCCAGCGCCTCGAACATGTGCCAGCTGCGGATGCGGTCGCCGCGGTCGGGGGGCCAGGGCGCACGGTGGACCAGAAACAGGATCTCGGCCATTACCCGAGCCCGCGCGCGATCAGCGGGCCGATGCGGTTCGCCGCCCATAGCGGCAGTTTCTTCCAGAGGTCGACCTGCAGCCGGTATTTGGCGCTGGTCGGGTTGGTGTCGCGCGGGCGTTCGCCGGGCGCGAGCCAGCGCGCATAGACGAGCGGTTCGGGCTCGAAGCCCCAATTCTTCTTGTACGCGAAGGGACCGGTGCCGAGTTTCGAGCGGCCGAAATCGAAGCGGGTGCAACCCTTCGCCCGCGCATGGCGCATCAGCGCGAAATACATGAGCTCGTTGGCGCGCAGCCTGCGCGCGTCGGCGGTGCCGCCGCCCCAATAGGGCATCACCGTACCGCGCCAATAGAGGCTGAGCACGCTCGCGACCGGCGCGCCATTGACACGCACCGTCAGAATATCGGCGTCGCCACCGAATGCGTCGAGCACCGCGTCGAACAGCGCCTTCGGGAACACCGGCGTGCCAAGGTTGCGGACGCTGGTCGCATAGATGCGATAATGGTCGCGCCGTTCGGCTTCGTCGGAACCGGTCGTGATCGTCAGGTCGCTTTCGAGCGCCTTGCGCACCTCGGCGCGCTGCTTGCGCGGAACAGCGAGCAGTTCGGCGTCGTCATCGGCGGCGAGGTTGCGGACGAAGCCGGCATAGACACCCTCCTCGCGGTGCCACCCGTCAGCGTCGGGAAGCGCCCCGCCGCGCAGCTCCACCGAGGGAACGCCGAGCGATTTCGCCATGTCGGCCGCGCGCTGCGCGAGCGTTGCGGCGACCGCGTCATTGTCCGCCAATATACCGCCGTCGACCGCAAAGCCGCTGCCGACGAGCGCCTGCCCGAAGAGCGGCGAGCGGACATGATGAAGCGGCACGATTCCGGTGAGCGCGCCGTCGGCGCCGCGCACGGTGACGAGGTGGCAGATGTGTCCGGTCGCGCGCGTGATCGCCTCGCACCAGGCGCGGCTGTGGAAGGGCGTCGCCTCTCGATGCGCGGCGACATAGGCGTCCCACGCGTCGGCATCGGTCAGCGGCACCGGGGGCTGAATCGGCGCGTTCACGCGGCGGCGCGCCACGACTGCGCGCGCTCCTGCTGCGCGGGGATCAGCGCATCGGCGCGGGTCCATTCGAAATCGGCGAGCAGTTTCTTGAGCTTGCCCGCCATTGCGGAAAGGCCGGTGTAATGGCGGATTCTCGACCTCACCGGCGCGTCGGCGACGCGCGGCTGGCCGGGATCGATTTCCCACGGATGGAAATAGAGGATCGCGGGATGCCCCTCGGCGTTCATCCGCTCGATCGCCCAGCGCGTGAAGCCATAGGGGAGAAGGCGCATGAAGCCGCCGCCTCCCGCCGCCAGCGTGCGCCCGGCAAAGCGCGCGGTCGTCACCGGCCATTCGACAAGATCGCTGTCGGGCAGCGGGCGCCAGGCATGGCGCGGGCTCTGCGGCCAGCCATAATGGTCGTGGATGACGGGTGCGACGCTCGACGAATAGGCATAGCCCTGTTCGGCGAGCACGGCATGCGCCCACGGCGTGCGCGTATCGACCGAGAAGCTGGGGGCGCGATAGCCGCGGATCGCGACCCCGCCGAGATCTTCGAGGATCGCCCGCGTCCTTGTGAGGTCGGCGGCGAAATCGTCGGCCGTCATCGAGAAGACGCGCTTGTGATCATAGCCGTGGCTGGCGAGTTCATGCCCCGCCGCGACGATGCGCCGGATCAGCGCCGGATAGCGTTCGGCGACCCAGCCGAGCGTGAAGAAGGTGCCCTTGGCGCCCGCCTCGGCGAAAATCTGCAGCACCGCATCGCAATTCGCCTCGACCCGGCATTCGAGCGTCGGCCAGTCGGCACGGTCGATCGTGCGCTCAAAGGCGCCGACCTGGAACCAGTCCTCGACATCGACCGACAGGCCGTTCTGCATCGTCCCTCACCTTCATCAACATCTTAGCAGTCGATGTTCAGAACGTCACGCCGCCCAGACTTCGGACTTCGTGGGGTTGGGCGAATTTTCGGGATCGCGCTCGACCCATTCGATGAGCAGGTCGAGCACGCGGCGCAGCGCCGCATCCTGTTCGACGAGCCGCGCCTCGAGGCTGGCGATCTGGTTTTGCAACGCGGCGATCTGCGCATCATGCGCGGCCGGGGCCTGAGCGACGGGTTCGGACACAAGCTCGATCACGTCGTCGGCCGCGGCGGGCATCCCGGCCTGATCGGCGACGAGCGTGCGCGCGGTTGCGAAATCGGTGGGCGCGGCAAAGGGCGGGCGGCCATCGTTCGACGCGTCGGACCACGCCTGCGGCGGCTCGGCGGCGGCGGCCGCGTGCGCGACAACCTCCTCGACCGGCAGCGGAGCGAGGCTTGCTTCGTCAATCCCGCGGTCGGCCTCGATCTCGCCGATCACGTTGCGGACATGCTGCGCCGAAATGCGGTGCAGTTCCTCGACCGCGCCGAACAGCAGCAGGCGGCTGACCAGCACGTTCAACTTGCGCGGCACGCCGTCGCTATAGTCGTAGATCAGCTCGAACGCCTCGGGCGCGAAGCTCGGATTGCCCGTCCAGCCGACCTTCTTGAGGCGGTGGAGGATATAGGGTTCGACCTCCTCGGGCTCCATCGGGTCGAGGTGGTGCGTCGCGATCACCCGCTGGCGAAGCTGCTCGAGCGCGGGCGTATGGAACAGGGTCTGGCGGAATTCGGGCTGGCCGAGCAGGAAGATCTGCAGCAGCGAATGGTCGCCGAGCTGGAAGTTCGAGAGCATGCGCAGCTCTTCGAGCGCCGAGATCGCAAGATTCTGCCCCTCGTCGACGATCAGCAAGGTGCGGCGGCCGGCGCGCGCCTGTTCGCGCAGATATTGCTCGATCGAGCGGAGAAGCTCCGCCTTGCTCTGCTCTTCCCACTCGATGCCGAACTGTTCGGCGACGAGGCGGAGCAGATCGTCGCCCTCGACCTGCGTCGACACCAGCTTGACCGCGGTCAGGCGGTTGGGATCGATCGTGTTCATCAAATGGCCGACGAGCGTCGTCTTGCCGGCGCCGACGTCGCCGGTGATGACGATGAACCCCTCGCCCTGCGCGAGGCCGTAGCCGAGATAGGACATCGCCTTGCGGTGCGTGCCGCTCTCGAAATAGAAAGCCGGATCGGGCGTCAGCTGGAAGGGCCGACCGGTGAAACCATAATATTGATCGTACATCGAAATTCCCCGATCAGAAATTGTACCGCAGGCCGACCAGCGCCGAACCGATCAGGCGGCTGTTGAAGCCATCCTGGTCGAACGCGCTCAGCGCCGCCGCCGCGCTGCCCGTCAGCGAACGCCAGATGCGCCGCGAATAGGCTGCCGAAATCCCCGCCGACTGGACATCGCCCGCACCCGGCGCGCCATTGTCGTAATAGTTCAGATAGCCCGCAATGCTGAGATCCGAATCGACATCGAGCTGGCGCCTCGCGGTCAGGAAGAGATAATAGCTCTCGTCCTTCGTGCCATCGAGATAGGCGAGCGGTGACGCCGCCGGAACGAGCAGGCGGCGGCGGTCGTAACCGACCCCGACGCCATAGCTCCAGCGGCCGTAGGTAGAGCTCAGGATCGCCTGCACGCCGCGGTTGCGATACTGGAAGGTGCCGGCATTGCCGAGCTGGTTGTTGAGGCAGCCGCCGGTCTGTTCGCCGAAGACGCAGGTGTTGACCTCGCCGCTCACCGGGTTGCGCGTCGGGTCGAACTGCGTCGGCAGCGCCGCGAGGCCGGTCGAAAGCCCGCGGCCGAAGCTCGACAGCCCGTCATAGACGCCGACCTGGACCAGGGTCGCATGGTCGGGGCGATAGGCGAAGCTGCCGGTATAGACGGTGTCGCCATAGCGGCGGCCGACGCGCGCGGTCAGCGAGGTGCGGCGGCTCGGCTGCCACATCACACCCGCGTCCCAGATCAGCCCGTCGACGTCGAACGACAGCTGGCGCGGGCTCGATGTGTCGGTGACATAGCGGCCGTTCGCGTCGAGCACCGGCACGCCGTTCGCATCGACCACCGGGTCGCGCTGGCCGATCTCGACATCCTCATAACCGACGCCGCCGAGCAGCGCGACGGTCGGCGAGATCGGCACCGTGATGTCGGCGCGCGCATATTTGCCGTCGAAACGCTGGTCGAGCTGGCTCGCATCCTCGCGTTCCCAGCCGCCCGATACCTGCCAGCCGAACGGCAGGTCGCCCGGCCGCTGGCCGATGCTGCCCCACGCGACATGGTTGGTCGAATGGTCGAAGACATCGCGGGGCTGGACGCCGGGCGCGAGCACCGCGGGATTGTCGACCTCGACCTTGGTGTAGCCGAAGCGATAGCCGGCGCCGACGTCGAGATTGCCGATACGCCGCGCGAAGGTCGGCCCGGCGTAGATGGAATAGAGGTCGGCGACATTGGTCCCGCCCCCGATAAAGAAGCCGCCGTCGGCGCCCTGCCCGTCGGCGCGCGCGCGCGTCGCGAGCGCCCCGGCTTCGAGATTCAGCCCCTGCGCGGCTTCGAGACGGCCGCGGACGAGGCCGCTCAAGATATCGGCGTCGCTGAGCCCGCCGCTTTCGCCGAAACGATGTTCGTAGCGGATCGTTCCCGCAAGCTCGGCTCGGCGCGTCACGATCGCGGCGTCGACCCCGACAGCGACGGTCGTGTAGGTCAGGACATCGCCGTCGCCGCCTTTCAGGTCGGCGGTCAGCACCTGATCGACCTCGAGATAAGGACTGACATCGACCTGCCGCTGGCGCTTCTTGCGTTCGCCGCGCTTCGCCTTGCGGCCGGTTTCGGACGCCGCAGGTGCGCTGCTCGCCCCCGGATCGCTGGACGCGGCGCCGGGATCGCCCGAGAATTGCGCCTCGGCGCTCGTCGCGGTTCCCGCGAGCAGCAGCGCGGCAAGCGCCGCCGCCGTGCGCAAGGTGAAACGGGGAGACATCACGCGCCGCCTCCCTGGCCGTAATAGGTGCCGAAGCGGCGGCCGCCCGGCGAGAATTTCACTCCGTTGAGCAGGAGCTGGATGTGTGGGCACGCCCCCATCAGGCCGATCGCGTCGCGCAGCGCGCTTTCCATCGTCTGGTCGGCGCGCACGACCATGATGAGCTGGCCGACATGCCCGGCGAGCACCGCCGCGGGCGATGCCGCGAGGACGGGCGGCGAATCGAGGATGACGATCCGGCCCGGCGCGCCCTGTTCGAGCTGCGCGAGCAGCGCTTCGGTCCGCGCCGAGGCGAGCAGTTCGGTATCGTGCATATGCTGCGTACCCGCGGGCATGACCTTCAGCCCCGGAATGTCGGTCTGGATCAGGCAGTCGGCGAGCGGCAGATGCGGATCGGCGAGCGCGTCCATCAGCCCCGGACCGTCTTCGAGACCAAGCGCGTCGAGCACACTCGGCTTCGCGATATCGGCATCGATCAGCAGCACGTCGTGGTCGGCCTCGACCGCGAGGCTGAGCGCGAGGTTGACCGCGGTGAAGGTCTTGCCCTCGCCGGGGTTCGCAGAGGCGATGAGGACGCGGTGGCCGCGCGGCACGACCGGCCGGTTCGCGGTCCCCGCGAAATTGCGGATGATCTCGCGCTTCACGATGCGATATTCCTCGGCGATGCCGGTCACCGGGGCGCCCGGAACGACCATGCCGCGCGCGGCAAGCCGGTCGCGGTCGATGCGGGCGTGGCGCGCGGGCTGGATCGCGGGCGCCGCCTTCGCGACATGCTTGCGCGGCGAGGGCTTGGCGGACGCCGGCTCGACAGCGGGCGTCACGTCGATTGCGGGTTCGGGCGCCACGTCCGGCGGCAATATTTCGGCGACGGGTTCGGCCTTCGCCTTGCGCGCGCGCTTCTCGGGCTCGGGCGGCAGTTTCGACACGTCGATCGTCGACGCGTTCTTCGCTGGATCGAGGCCGAACATGTCGGCGGCGCGTTCGAGCAGCGAGGGCTGGCGCTTGACGGGGCGTTGGTCGTTCATGTCCTCTTCCCCGCTCACGCGACCATGCCGCGCTGGACGAATTCGGCGATCAGCAGCAGCGCATAGAGGCCGACGAGCGCCCCCGCTCCGCTGGCGAGCCACACCAGCTTTTTCCGGCGTTCGACATGGCGGTCGGGCGTCACCACCTCGGTGATCGACCCGATCACCGGCAGTCCGCTCGCGCGCTCGAGCTTCGCGGCGGTGGCATAGCTCGGACGGACCTGCGCGAGGCCGAAGGCCGCGCCGATGCCGCCACCGATCCCCGCCAGCAGCACCAGCGTCAGGAACAGCGGCCGGTTCGGCGCCGCGGGGCTGGTCGGCTTCGACGGGGGATCGAGCAGTTCGATCTTGATCGCGTCGGTTTCGGTCTGCGCATCGCCGCGCAGCCGCACCTGCTCGCGCTGGGCGAGCAGCTTGTCATATTGCGCCTTGGTCGCGGTATATTCGCCGTTGATCCGGTCATATTCGGCGGCGACGCCGGGGTTCTGGATCTGCTGCGAGGTGATGCGCGCGATGTCGCCCATCAGCTGCGACTTGCGCGCGGTCAGCGCGCTGACCGTCGCCTGGCGTTCGGCGCGCATCGCGGCGAGCGAGGCATAGGCGGGATTCTGCATCCCGCCGCCGCCACCGCCGCTGCCTTCGCGATCGGCGATGGCCTTCAGCGACGCGATCTGGCTCTTCAGCGCGATGACGTCGGGATGCGCATCGGTGAGCCCGCGCGCGCGCATCGAGGAAAGTTCGTTCTGCGCGCCGGCAAGCTGCTGGCGCGCGACGCTGCCGCCCACACCGCCGCCGGCGCCGGGGACCGACTGCGGGGTCGAGGCAAGCTGGCCGTTCGCGGCTGCAAGCTGCGCTTGCGCCGAAACGAGCTGGCTGTCGATCTGGCCGAGTTCGGCGCGCGCCGCCTCGACGCGCTGCGCGGGCGAGCCGGTGCCGCCCGGGATCAGGCCGATATTCTGCGCCTCGAACGCCGCGCGGCGCGCCTCGATCTCGCGCAGGCCCTTTTCGCGGTCGGCGATCTGCGAATCGAGGAATTTCAGGCCCTCGCGCGTGTTGACGCGGCCACCGCGCAACTGATCGTCGCGGAATACGGTGATCAGGCTGTCGAGTATTCCGCTCGCGAGCTTCGCATTGTCGGCGTCGGACAGGCTGCCGATCCCGACCGAAGAGGTCAGCTCGAAGATATTCTGCTGTTGCGGCACGACCTTGATATTCTGCTGCAGCATCGCGACCGCGCCCGCCTTGTCGCGCTCGCCGGCATCGGCGCCGATCAGCCCGGTGGTCGCCGCGACCTTTTCGAGGTTGCGCGCGCTGGTCAGCGTCTCGCGGATCTGGTCGATCTGCTGCCCGCCCCCGAACGAGCCACCGGTGCCATCGTCGGGCAGGATCTGGTTGACCTCGACGAGCAGCCGCGCGCGGCTGTCATAGCGGTTGGGGATCGACGCGACCGCAAGCCAGCCGAGGATGCAGATGCCCCAGGCGACCGCGAGCACGAGCCAGCGGCGCGTCCAGACGCTGTGCACCGCCACCCGGATTTCGTCGTAAAGGCCGTTCATCGCTCGCTGTCAGTCCTTGGCAATCATGTCGGTGGGGGCAAAGATCAGAACATGCTTTCGGGGATGATGATCACATCGCCCGGTTGCAAGCGGACGTTCGCCTTGATGTCGCCGCGCTTGATGAGGTCGTTGAGGCGGAGCCCGAACTCCTCCTGCTTGCCGGTGCCCTTGTCGTAGCGGACGAGGCGCGCCTTATTGCCCGCCGCATATTCGCCGAGGCCGCCGACCGCGATCATCGCGTCGAGGACGGTCATGTTGGCGCGGAACGGGATCGACGCGGGCTTCTCGGTCGCGCCGACGACGCGCACCTGCTGCGAGAAAGTGCTGTTGAAACTGGTGACGATCACGCTGACGATCGGATCGGTGATATATTGGCTGAGCTGCAGCTTGATGTCCTGCTGCAGCATCGTCGGCGTCTTGCCGACCGCGGGCATGTCGGTGATCAGCGGGGTGGTGATCCGGCCGTCGGGGCGCACCTGCACCTTGCCGCCGAGTTCGGGATTGCGCCACACGAAGATCTGCAGCTCGTCGAGCGGCCCGATGATATATTCCTCGCCCGGCCCTTCCTGGTTCGCGACGAAATTGGCGCTGGGAAGCTGCGGCGCCGACCCCGTGCTGCCCACGCATCCCGCGAGGGCGGTCGCGGCGATACCCGAGACCAGCGCAAGGCGTGCGACATGAAGCGAGGGGAAGGACGTCATATTCAAATCACCTTTCGAGCGGCCGAGTGCCCTCTGCCGCCCCTAAACGGCTGCAAAGAAACCCATTGCGTCAGCTTCCGCTATTGCTCGAAAGGGTGAATATACCGTTAGTCTTGCGCTAAGTTCGAGCCGCGTTTGCCGCAGTCTGTGCCGTATCGGCACAGAAACGGCCCTATACGAGCATTTCGCGCGCCGGTCCCTGTCCGAGAAAGCCCGCCGGACTTGCCGACGCACCATAGGCGCCGGCAAGGAAAAGTACAATCAGATCACCGACTTGCGCGCGCGGAAGCGCGACCTGATCGCCCAGACGGTCGAGCGGGGTGCAGAGGCAACCGACGACCGAGACGGTCTCCTCGGGATCGGCGCCGAAGCGATTCGCTACCCCTATCGGATAGTTACGGCGGATGACGGTGCCGAAATTACCGCTCGCGGCGAGCTGGTGGTGGAGGCCGCCGTCGGTGACGAGGAAGGTCTCGCCATGGCTGGCCTTGCGGTCGATCACGCGCGTCAGATAGACGCCCGCCTCCGCAACCAGCCAGCGCCCGAGTTCCATCGCGAACCGGCTGTCCGCGAGCGCCGCGTCGCGCGTCGCGAGCGTATCGCCGAGCGCGGCGCCCACCGCCGCGACGTCGACCGCGACGTCGCCGGGGAAATAGGGAACGCCCATCCCGCCGCCGAGATTGACGAGCGGCGGAGCGACACCGATCGCGTCCGCCAGCCGTCCGGCAAGCGCCACCGTCTGCGCCTGCGTCTCGGCGATGGCACCGGCATCAAGTGCTTGCGATCCCGCAAAAATATGAAATCCCTGCCAGTCGGCGCCGGCGTCGATGAGGCGGCGGACGAGCGCGGGAACCGCATCGGCATCGACCCCGAAGGGCTTGGCGCCGCCCCCCATCTTCATCCCCGATCCCTTGAGGTCGAAGTCGGGATTGACGCGCACCGCGAGTCGCGGCGCAACGCCCAGCCGCGCGGCGATCGACAGCGCCCGTTCGGCTTCGCCCGCGGATTCGAGGTTGAGCGTCGCGCCCGCCTCGATCGCAGCTTCGAGTTCGCGGTCGCGCTTTCCCGGCCCCGCGAAGCTGATGTGTTCGGCCGCCATTCCGCTCGCGAGCGCGGCCTTGAGTTCGCCCCCCGACGCAACGTCGAAACCATCGACCAGCCGCCCCATGAAGGCGAGCAGCGGCGCATAGGGATTCGCCTTCATCGCATAGTGAAGCTGGACCGATGGCGGCATCGCGGCGCGCCATTCGGCGACGCGTGCGGCGAGCATCGTGCTGTCATAGACGAAGAGCGGGGTGTCGCCCGCGACGTCGGCGAGCGCCTCGGCGCGGTCGCCGCCGATCAGCAGCATCCCCCCGGCGTCGGCCGCAAAGCCGGGCGGGATCGGACCGTGGGGCTTCATGCCGCCACCGCCTTCGCCCAGTCGGCGGCGATCGCGACGCGGTCGAGCTTGCCGTTGGGGTTTCGCGGCAACGCATCGCGCCACTCGATCGTCTGCGGCTGCATGAAATTGGGGAGGTTCTGGCGGAGGTAAGCCGAGAGCGCGGCCGCGTTCTCGCGCCCGTCCTTGCCGCGCACGATCAGGACAATCGCGGCGCCGAGCCGCGGATCGGGAACGCCGAACGCGACGGCTTCGAAAATCAGGCCCGATGCCACCGCGACATCCTCGACCTCGGTCGGGCTGACGCGATTGCCCGCGGTCTTGATCATCGCATCGTCGCGCCCGATGAAAGTGAGCAACCCATCGCTGTCGCGCCGTACCGTATCGCCGGACCATACCGCCGTTCCGCCGTATCGCGACGCGGCAGGCGCCGGCCGGAAGCGTTCGGCAGTCCGCGCCTCGTCCTGCCAATAGCCCTTCGCCACCAGCGGTCCGGCGTGGACAAGCTCGCCCGGCTCGTCATCCGCCGCGACGCTGCCGTCGGGACGGCAGACCAGAATTTCAGCGTGCGGAATCGCCCGGCCCATCGAGGTCGGATGCGCCGCGACGAGCGCGGGGTCGAGGAAGGTCGAACGAAAGGCTTCGGTCAGCCCGTACATCGGATAGATGTCGGCCTTCGGAAAGGTCGCGCGCATCGCGTCGATCAGCGAGGGCGTCAGCGCGCCGCCGCTGTTGGTCAGGCGTCGGAGCAGCGCTGCGATCTCGGCAGGCCAGTCGCTCTCGACGAGTTGCACCCAGAGCGGCGGCACCCCCGCCAGCGTCGTCACGCCATGGCGCGCCACCGCCTTCACGACATCGCGCGGGGTCAGATAGTCGAGCGGCGCCACCGAAGCCCCCGCATACCAGCTCGAAAACAGCTGGTTCTGACCATAGTCGAAACTCAGCGGCAGCACCGCCAGCACGCGGTCGCCGGGCACGATCTTCAGATAGGTCGCGACGCTCTCGGCCCCCAGCCACAGATTCGCATGGCTCAGCATCACGCCCTTCGGCAGTCCGGTCGATCCGCTGGTGTAGAGGATCGCGGCCAGATCGTCGGGTTCGGCGATCGACGGCGGCAGGCCCTCCCCGCCCGAATCGATGACGTCCTCGGCAAGCTTCAGATCCTGAACCGCGCAATCATCGGGCAGTCCGTCGCCGAGCATGTCGGCGCGCGATCGGTTGGTGACGAGCAGTTTCGCGCCGCTGTCAGCCAGGATATGCGCGACCTGCGCGCCCTTGAGCAGCGGATTGACCGGCACATGGATCAGCTCGGCGCGTGCGGCCGCCAGCGGCAACAGGCAGGTCGCGCGCGACTTCGCGCCCCAGCTCGCGACGCGCTCGCCCGGACCGCCGGCCTCGGCCAGCAGCCACGAGGCGAGCCGTCCGACCGCCGCGTCGAGGTCGCCGAAGCTCAGCACGCGGTCGCCGGTCAGCAGCGCAGGCGCATCCGCCGCGCCGCGAAGCGCGAGATGGTCGACCGGATACGACTGTGGGTTTTCGGCTTTGGTCATCGGCTGTTAGGAGAGAGTTGATAGAGGGCCGCAGCATGCAAGGGAACGGTGAAGATCGCGCTAATGATAAGACGCTGCCCGCCACAGCGCGCGCGGCGGATGGCGCATCGCCGTTCGACCGTGCCGAATGGTTCGCGCTGATCGAGGCGCATGGCTTTGCCGCTGGCGGCCGGCACGATGCAAAGGCGACCGTCGGCGACGTCACCGCATGGCTTCCTCTGCGCGCCGAGAAATCCGGTCATTTCGCGGGCCTGACCAACTGGTACAGCTTCGCCATCCGGCCGCTTTACGAGGGTGACGGCGATCGGGGCGTAGCCCTGACCGCGCTTCTGCGCGATATCCGCAACCGGGCCGCGCGCCTTTCGCTCTACCCCGTTCGCGACGGTGATCGCTCCGCCATCCAGTCGGCGCTGCGCGCCGCCGGATGGTGGGTGGACGCCCGCCCCGCGGGTGACCGCCACTGGCTCGACCTCTCCGATATGGACCATGATGGCTGGTGGGCGAGCCGCCCGGGCGCGCTGCGCAGCACCGTTCAGCGCAAGGCGAAGAAGGGCATCGTCGATATCGCGTTGCTGACCTGCTTCGATCCGGAAAGCTGGGCCGCCTATGAAGAGATTTACGCCGCGAGCTGGAAACCGGAGGAGGGAAATGCCGCGCTGCTGCGCGCCTTTGCCGAAGCCGAAAGCGCGCGCGGCACGTTCCGGATGGGATTGGCGCGTATCGACGGCGCGCCGGTCGCCGCCCAGTTCTGGACGGTCGAGGACGGCACCGCCTTCATCCACAAGCTCGCGCATATCGAGGACAGCCAGAAGGCCTCGCCCGGCACCCTGCTCTCGGCCGCGCTGTTCCGCCATGCGATCGAGGTCGACGGCGTGAAGCGCGTCGATTTCGGTACCGGAAACGACGCGTACAAGCGCGACTGGATGAACCGGCACGAGCCCCTGTGGCGGATCGAGGCTTTCAATCCGGCGCGCATCGCGGCATGGGGGCCGGCATCGAAAGCCTTTGTGCGTTCCATGCTGGGGAAAGATACGTGACCGAACCGACCTTCGAACCGTCCGGCGTCGACGCCACGCTTCGCGCGCTGCTCGCCGATGTGCTCGGCCTCGGCGAAGAGCGGGCGGCGGCGCTGACCGACGCCAGCGGCCTGTTCGGCGAGCTCCCCGAATTCGATTCGATGGCGGTCGCGACCGTGCTGACCGAGATGGAGGACCGCCTCGGCATCAACATCGACGACGACGAGATCGATGGCGAGATTTTCGAAACCTACGGCAATCTCCTCGCTTTTTCGCTGCGCAAAGTGAACGGTTGAGGCCGGCGCGGGGCGGCATGGCAGAGCATCTGTTCCGCATCGCTCCGTCCGGCGCGAGCCGTGCCACCATCCTGTTCGTGCCGCCGCTGTTCGACGAGGCGAACCGCCTGCGCCGGACGCTGGTGCTCACGATGCGCGCGCTGGCAGCGGAGGGATTCGCGGCGGTGCTGCCCGATCTCCCCGGCCAGAATGAAAGCCTGGTCGCCCTGGAAGACGTCGATCTCGAACGCTGGCAGGACGCGCTGGCCGCGGTCGCCGCTGCGATCGAAGGCCCGGTGGTGATCGCGTCGCTTCGTGGCGGCGCGCTGATCGATCACCGCTCAAAGGCGGCCGCGTGGTGGCGCCTCGCGCCCGTCGGCGGCGCCTCGCTGCTCCGCACGATGCTGCGCGCGCGCGTGACCGCGGATCGCGAGGCGGGGATCGAATCGTCGCTGGAAAGCTTGCAGGCGGCGGCAAGGGACGCGCCGCTGCTGCTCGCGGGCAATGCGCTGTCGCCCGCGATGGTCGCCCAGCTCGGCGCCGCCGAAGCGCAGCCGGTCGCGCCGCTGCGCGCGATCGGCCTTGGCGCGGACGGCATCGCGGGAACGCCATTGTGGCTGCGCGCCGAGCCCGGCGAAGATGCGGCGATGGCGGCTGCGATCGCCGCCGACATCGCCGCGTGGAGCAAGACATGCGGCATCATCTGAGTTTCGCCTGCGAAGGGGCAGCGCTCGCCGCGACCATCGACAAGGCGCCGGGCACGACCGGCCTGCTGATCGTGTCGGGGGGCAACGAGGTACGGAGCGGCGCGCATCGCGGCATGGCGATGCTCGCGCAGCGCGTCGCCGCCGCGGGGCATCCGGTGTTCCGCTTCGATCGCCGCGGGATCGGCGATAGCGAAGGGAACAACGGCGGCTATGCAAGCAGCGCGCCCGACATCGCCGCCGCGATCGTGGCGTTTCGCGAGGCCGCACCCCATGTGACGCGCATCGTCGCGTTCGGCAATTGCGATGCGGCGAGCGCGCTCTTGCTGCACCAGCCGCTGGCGCTGGACGCCCTGATCCTTGCCAATCCGTGGACCTATGAAGACGGCGAGGAGGACGCCGGCGAACCCGCGCTGCCGCCCGCTTCGGCGATACGCGCGCGCTATCTGGCGCGGCTGAAAGATCCGAAAAGCCTGCTGCGCCTGCTGAAGGGCGAGATCGACATCGGGAAATTGTTTCGCGGCCTCTCCGCCCTGAAACAGGCGCCGCAGCCGCCCGCACCCGACAGCCTCGCCGACCGGCTCGCCAGCAACATCGCCGAGCTGCCCTGCCCCGCAACGATCCTGCTCGCTACCGGCGACCGCACCGCGCAGGCCTTTATGGACGCGCTGGCGCCGTCGCTCGCCTCTATCGAGGCGAACCCTTCGACCGTCGGGATCGAAAAGCTCGCCAGCCCGTCACACAGCTTTGCCGGCAAGGATGCCGACTGGCTGTTGGCTCGGATATTGAAAGCGCTGGCCTGACGGCAGCGTCGGTTTGGGTGCGGACCAAACGCCCTCTCTCCTTCGGGGGAGAGAGCTATTCCGTCAATGTCCACAACCGGTCGTTACCCGCCGCGCGGCCTATGCCTCCACCATCGCGTGATATTCGGCCTCGGCCAAAAACCGTTCGGCGTCGAGCGCCGCCATGCAGCCCATGCCCGCGGCGGTCACCGCCTGACGATAGACTTTGTCGGTGACGTCGCCCGCGGCGAAGACCCCGGGGATCGAGGTCAGCGACGTGCCGGGCGTCACCTGCAGATAGCCGTCGTCGTCGAGCGGCAGCTTGCCCTTGAACAGCTCGGTCGAGGGGCTGTGGCCGATCGCGACGAAGCCGCCGTCGGTCGGCTCGTGGCTCGCCGCGCCGGTGACGGTGTCGATCAGGTCGACGCCGACCAGACCCGACACCCCCTCGCCCGAAACAAAGCGCTCGACGCGCTTGTTCCACAGCACCTTGATCTTCGGGTTCGCGAACAGGCGATCCTGCAGGATCTTCTCGGCGCGCAGATGGTCGCGGCGGTGGATCAGGGTCACGTCGTCGCTGTGGTTGGTGAGATAAAGGGCCTCCTCGACCGCGGTGTTGCCGCCGCCGATGACGACGACCTTCTTGCCGCGATAGAAGAAGCCGTCGCACGTCGCGCACGCCGAGACGCCCTTGCCGCCCAGTTCCTGCTCGCCGGGGGCGCCCAGCCATTTTGCCTGCGCGCCGGTCGCGATCACGAGCGTTTCCGCGAGATAGATATCGCCGCCGTCGCCGGTCAGCCTGAACGGGCGCTGCGACAGGTCGACGTCGACGATCGTGTCCCAGATCATGGCTGTCCCGACATGCGTCGCCTGCGCGGTCATCTGCTCCATCAGCCATGGGCCCTGGATCACTTCGGCAAAGCCCGGATAATTTTCGACGTCGGTCGTGATGGTGAGCTGACCGCCGGGCTGCAGCCCCTGCACGACGATCGGCTTCATCCCCGCGCGCGCCGCGTAAATGGCGGCCGACAGGCCGGCGGGGCCGGAACCGAGAATGAGCATTTTGGTGTGGTGCGTGGCGGGCATGATCGTCTTTCGGGTCCGGAGGCGAATCCTGTGCGGGATCGCACAGATGGGTGTTGCCAACCGCGCTAGCAAGGGTCAGTTTCCGCGCCAAGGGGAGTCGAACAAATGGCGAGCTGGTGGGAACGTCATGGGGTGCCGCGGCTGATCAAATGCGCCTGCTCGCAGGCGCAGATCATGAAGGCGCGGAGCAAGGTCGTGCCGCACGCGCAGGGCGACGTGCTCGAGCTTGGCTGCGGCGGCGGGATCAACATGGAATTTTACGAGCCCGCGCGGGTGACGAGCTTCACCGGGCTCGATCCCTCGCCCGAGCTGCTCGCGATGAGCCGCGCGGCGGCGGCGGCGTGCGGGATGGACGCCGACATTCAGGGCGGGATCGGCGAGGCGATGCCGTTCGAGAGCGGGCGCTTCGACACGGTGGTGACGACCTTCACCCTCTGCTCGGTCGCCGATCAGGCGGCGGTGCTCGGCGAAATCCGCCGCGTGCTGAAACCTGGCGGAACAGCGCTGTTCCTGGAGCATGGCGGCGCCCCCGACGCCGGCGTCGCCAAATGGCAGCGGCGGATCGAGCCGGTGTGGAAACGCATCGGCGGCAATTGCCACCTGACCCGCCCGATATCGCAGGCGTATGAAAAGGCAGGTTTTTCGGTGGACCGACAGGGCGCGGCCTATATGCCCAAGACGCCCCGCCCCTTTGGCTGGGTCGAATATGGCGCCGCGCGCGTCGCATCGTGACGGGAGGATAGCGCGATGATCCGTTTGTGGCTCTTCATTCTTTCCGCCGCCTTTCTTATCGCGCCGACCGGCGCCGAGGCGCGCAAGGTCGCGCTGGTCATCGGCAACGGCGATTATGCGAACACCAGCCGCCTCGCGAACCCGCCGAACGACATCAAGCTGGTCGCGGCGTCGGCGAAGCAGGCGGGGTTCGACGATGTGACCGTCGCGGCCAATCTTTCGGTCAACGATTTCCAGAAAGTCATGCGCGACTTTCGCACCAAGGCCGAAGGGGCCGAGATCGCGATGGTCTATTATGCCGGACACGGGATCGAGGCGCAGGGAAAGAACTGGCTGATCCCGACCGACGCGCAGCTCAAGTCCGACCTCGACCTGCCCTATGAGGCGATCAACCTCGACCGGATGATGGAAGCGGTGTCGGGCGCGCGGATCCGCATCGTCATCCTCGATTCGTGCCGCAACAACCCCTTCGGGCGCACATGGAAATCGGGGACGCGCGCGGTGCAGACGGGGCTCGCCGGCGTCGAGGCCGACGATGTGCTCGTGATCTTTGCCGCCGCGCCGGGCCAGCTCGCCGCCGACGGCACCGCCGGCAACTCGCCCTTCGCGACTTCGCTCGCGAAGCGCCTGCCGCAGCCCGACCTGCCGGTGCAATTGCTTGGCGGCGCGATCCGCGACGATGTGCTGGCCGCAACCGGCGGCCGGCAGCGGCCGTTCGTCAGCGCCAGCATTACCGGCACGCCCTTCTATCTGGTCCCGCGCGCGGGTCAGGCTTCCACAGGAAATCGCGCCGCGCTCGAAGAGCTGATGTGGAAGGGCGCGGTCGCCGAGAACAGCGCCAGCGCGTTCAAGGCCTATCTCGCCGAATTTCCGGCGGGCAAATATTCGGCGCAGGCCGGCGAGAGCGTCGCGCGCCTCGCGAAAAATCCCAGGGCCGCGCCGGTCGCCGCCAAATCCCTGGTGACGGCGGCGCTTCCGGCGACAAAGAAATACACGCTCTCGAACATCCGCGTCGAGGCGGTGAAGCTGACCGGGCGGCTCGGGCTCGGCCTGCCCGACCAGCTGTTCCTGCGCTTCAACACCGGCGAGCGTTTCCCCGAGGGGTCGCGCGAGATTTTCTCGATCAAGAAGGGCGAGAGCTGGGTCGTCGACCGGAATTTCACCTTCGAACAGCCGGTGAGCTTCCAGCTCCGCGAATTCGACGATATCGGCGGCAGCGACAATATCGGCACCGTCGACCTGGGTTCGACGCCCGGCACCTTCACCCGGACGCTGGACGGCGACGCCAGCGACTATAAGGTGACCTATACGCTGACGGTCGGCTGACGGCCGGTTGCGGACATTCAACATTTCGTCGCCCCGGACTTGATCCGGGGTCCATGACTTGAGCGCTGCTGTGGATCCCGGATCAAGTCCGGGATGACGAAGGTCTGGAGTCCAGCCAAAGCGGCCAGAATATAGAGTCCGCGCTATTCCTTCTCGCCGACCTCGACCAGCCCGTGCCCGACGCTGACGCGCTCGTCGAAGACGAAGCAACTGCCGTGCCAGCGGCTGTCGGCTTCGGGCACCTGCTCGAGATAGGCGAGGATGCCGCCTTTCAGATGCGCGACGTCCTCGACGCCTTCGCTGCGCAGGAAAGCGGTCGATTTCTCGCAGCGGATGCCGCCGGTGCAGAACATCGCGATGCGCTTGCCGGCGAAACGCTCGGCGTTAGCGCGCCACCAGCCGGGGAAATCGCCGAAGCTCTTCGTCCCCGGATCGATCGCGCCGTCGAAGCTGCCATAGCCGACCTCGAACGCATTGCGCGTGTCGATCACCACCGTGCCCGGATCGTCGACAACCGCATTCCAGTCAGCCGGGTCGATATAGGTTCCGGCGTCGCGCGCCGGGTCGACCCCCGACACCTTCATGGTCACGATTTCCTTCTTCAGCCGCACCTTCAGCCGCTGGAAGGGCATCGCCGCGGCGGCCGAATATTTGACGTCGAGTTCGGCGCAACCGGGCAGCGCGCGGATATGCGCGATCACCGCCGCGATGCCGGCTTCGCTGCCCGCGATCGTGCCATTGACGCCCTCGCGCGCGAGCAGCAGCGTGCCCTTTACCCCCTGCACGGCGCAAAGGTCGAGCAGCGGCTGGCGCAGCGCGGCGGGATCGTCGAACGGCGCGAAACGATAGAGGGCGGCGACGGTGAAGGTCATAGGGCGCTCCCCTTACCCGCTCGCATCGAGCGAAGTCGAGATGCCTATCGTTGGCGCATGGCCTCACGGTGTCTCGACGTCGCTCGACACGAACGGATATCGTGAGGTCGCCTACCGAAAGGGATCGCTCCGCGCGGTCGCATAATGCGCCATCGCCATTGTGGTCCATTGCGCGTTGACGCGGATGCAGGTCGGGAAGACGCTGGCGTCGGTCACCAGCACATTGGTCGTGCCGTGGACGCGGCATTCGGGGTCGACGACGCCATATTGCGGGTCTTCGTTGATCGCGTTGCCGCCGTGCGGGTGGCTGCTCGACAGCGTCGCGTCGTCAGCTTCCTTTATGGCCTCTTCGAAGAAATCGTCGATATCCATGTCGGGTGTCACCACCTGGCCTTTGGTAAGCGCCGGATAGCATTCGAGCGCCCCCGCGGCGAAATGTACCTTGGTCAGCGTCGCCATCGCGCGGCGCAGCAGCGGCAGGTCTTCGTCGACGTCGAGCTTGAACTTGAGCTTGCCGTCCGTCACCTGCCCCCGCCGGTCGGCGGGGAAGAGGATGCCCGCCGAATGGACGCGGCCGAAATTCTTCATCCGGGCCGCATGATCGCCGAACCAGCCGGGCATCAGCGACGCCATCGCCATCGGCGGCTGGAAATGACTTTCGAGCAGGAAGTCGCCGCAGTCGACATAGCTCGTCATCTGGTCCTCGTCCCACGCATTGCCGCCGACGCCCGGCGGCATCAGCGCGACGACGGGCGACGCGATGTTGAGCGACACCTGATATCCGGTGCCGCTGATGTCGCTGCGATCGAGGAATTTCGACGACGCGATCGTCCCCGCCGCGACGACCACCCCGACGCGCGCGCGGACGAACCGTTCGGACCCGCCCGGCAGCACCAGCTTCACCGCCTCGGCCTCGCGGCGTCCGTCGATGCTCGTCTGCCAGACGATGCGCTCGGCCTTCGTCCCCGGCAGGATGCGCGCGCCATGGTCGCGGCACGCATCGGGCAGATAGGTCTGCGCCATCCCCATCCGCCGTCCATAGGGACATCCCGCGTTGCAATAACCGCAATAGGCGCAGGCATTGGGCGTATTCGGCGGCCCGAAATTCTTCGCGAACCAGTCGGCGACCGCGCGCTTTTCCCTGGGGTCCGACGAGGTCGCGGCATAGGCGTGCCAGCCGTTCGTCAGGTGCGGCCCGTTGTGCCGTCCGCTGCGCGGCTCGGCCGTGTCGATGCCGAGGCGCCCCCTGATCGCGTCGTAGCTCGCATGAAACGCCGCCTTGTCGACCGGCGCGCCGATGCTGGCCCATTTGTCGAGGACATCGACCGCGTCGGGATGCGTGCGCCCGGGTTCATTGACGCGCAGGCAGATACCGTTGTTGACCGTCGACGACCCACCGACGCAGCGCCCCTGAAACACCACGAAATCGCGATCGGTCGAGGTCTGGAGCGCGCCATGCTTGAACAGGTTCGCGACCATGTCGAGTTCGTGGTGATCGATCCGCGGCGAGGGGTAGAAGGGCCCCGCTTCGACAATCAGCACCTTATAGCCCCGCGCCGCGACATTGTAGGCGGCGACCGACCCGCCCGCGCCCGAACCGACGACGATCACGTCATATTCATCGCCGAGCGTCGCCGCATCCAATATAAAGGCATCGTCGATCTCGCGGCCTTCGACGCGCTTGATTTCCAGCTCGCCGGGTCCGCGAACGCGATGCTTCGGCAGGGTGAAGCCGATCTGCTTGTGGACGGGGTTATTCAGGTTGGCATCCTGATCGCCCGGCATCCAGTGACCATAATAGCAGGCGTAAACGATACCGCGCAGCCGCGCCATGTCCTGGAAAAGGTCGATCTGGCTGTTCTGCAGGCGGTTCCGGATCCGCTCGACGCGCGTTGCGACGCCGACCTCGGCGAACATCGGCCCCAGCACGATCTCGGTCCCGGTGAGCGAGAGGCGGATCTCGTCGAGCTTGGTCCCGCCGACCTTGCCGAACAGGCTGCTGATGTTGGCGACGACCTGATCGGGCGTGATTTTCATCTCGGCGCCATGGAACAGCGCCTCGGTCAGCGCCTTCAGGAATTTGAGTTGCCCGAAATTGAACGGTGCGGCCACAAGCCCTTCCCCCCCCCTGCTGAGCAGGCGTCTGTGTCCGGGCTCCGCGCCCGAAAGGCAAGCCTATATCGCGCTCAGGCGGCGGCCGTCGCAACCGTTTCGGACAGGAACGGCCGCACCGCCGCCATCGCCTGTTCGACATAGAGACGCTTTTGGCCGACCGGCGCGACATAGTGAAGCGCCTCCTCGACCGCCTCGACGCCAGCCAGCCGCGCGATCATCCACGCCGCGAGATATTGCGAGGCAAGGCAGCCGCCCGCGGTCGCGACATTGCCGTGCGCGACGAACGGTGCGTCGATCACCTCGACCCCGGCCTCGATCACCCAGGGCTTGGTGGTCAGGTCGGTGCAGGCGGGCAGATCGCCGATCAGGCCGAGCTTCGCCAGCAACAGCGTTCCCGAACATTGCGCCCCGACCAGCTGGCGCGCGGGGTCGAGGCGGATGGCGTCCAGAAATTCGGGGTCGGCGGCATAGTCGCGGGTACGAGTTCCGCTGCCGATGATCACCGCGTCGGCCTCGGCGGCGAACGCGATCGGCTTCTGCCGCGCCACGGTCACGCCGTTCATCGACGTCACCTCGGCACTCGGCGCGGTGACATGCGCCGCCCAGCCGCGCGGGCGCAGGCGATTGAGGATGGCGGCCGCGACGAAGGAGTCGAGTTCGTTGAAGCCGTCGAAGGTCAGGACCGCGATCTGCATATCATTCTCCGCCGCCAAGATAGGCGAGGACCCGGCCTTTTCCAGCGCCAGCCGCTACACGGTTCCGGAAAATATGTCGGCGCGCCATGCGGCGAGCGCGGCGGCGTCGCGCGGCGACGCGAGATAGCGGCCCCAGGCCAGCGCCTCGTGCGCAACGATTCCGAACTCCCAGACGCAAAAGGTCGGCCGCACCGTCCCCGCCGCGTCGGGATAGGCAGGATCGAACGGCGCAAAGGCGGACATGTCGCCATGGCGATACCACACCGCCTCCCACAACTCGTTCGACCCGCGCCAGACCGAGACGAGCAGGAAATAGAAATCGGCGCCGCAGCGATGGAGCAGCACGAAGCCGCAATCGCCGGGTTCGACCGCCGCATCTGCCTTACCGCCGAACCAGTCGTCGCACAGGCGCGCGACGCCGTCGGGAACGGGCGCATCGGGTGCGGTCAGATGGTAGAGTTTGAGAGCCGCGCCGCCGGCTTCGCGCAGACCCGCAAACCTGCCGACCTTGGCATAGTGGCGATAGGCATCATCGACGGCAGCGGACATGGCGGACTCCCTTTTGTTCCACCTATGTTCTACATGCCGCCGATCGGGCGGGCAACCGGCTTTCGATCAGGCCGCCTTCTTCTCTTGCCGATATTTGTGCAGCAACGGCTCGGTATAGCCCGACGGCTGCGCCACGCCCTCGAAGATCAGCGCGCGCGCGGCGCGGTACGCAATACCGTCGGGCGTCAGCTTTTCGTACAGCGGATCGCCCGCATTCTGTGCATCGACCTTGGCCGCCATGCGCGCCAGCGCGGCATCGATCTGCGCTTCGCTGCAGACACCGTGGAGCAGCCAGTTGGCGAGCGCCTGGCTGGAAATACGGAGCGTTGCGCGGTCCTCCATCAGGCCGATATCGTCGATATCGGGCACCTTCGAGCAGCCGACACCCTGATCGATCCAGCGCACGACATAGCCCAATATGCCCTGGCAATTATTGTCGAGCTCGCGCGCGATCTCGGCCTCGCTCCAGTTGCGCCCGGTGGCGACGGGAATGTTCAGCAGCCGATCGAGCGACGGCACCGCCTCGCCCGCGATCTCGCGCTGGCGGGCGAACACATCGACCATATGATAGTGAAGCGCGTGCAGCGTCGCGGCGGTCGGCGACGGCACCCACGCAGTGTTCGCCCCCGATTTGGGGTGACCGATCTTCGCGTCGAGCATCGCTTTCATGAGGTCGGGCATCGCCCACATGCCCTTGCCGATCTGCGCTTTGCCCGAAAGCCCGCAGGCAAGGCCGATGCGGACGTTGCGGTCCTCGTAGGACGCGATCCAGTCGCTCGCCTTCATCTCACCCTTCGGGATCATCGGTCCCGCACGCATCGAGGTGTGGATTTCGTCGCCGGTGCGGTCGAGAAAGCCGGTGTTGATGAAGACGATGCGGTCGCGCACCGCCTCGATGCACGCGGCGAGGTTCGCGCTCGTGCGGCGTTCCTCGTCCATCACGCCAACCTTGATCGTGTGGCGGTCGAGGCCGAGCATATCCTCGACCGCGTTGAACAGGCGGTCGGTGAAACCGCATTCCTCGGGGCCGTGCTGCTTGGGCTTCACGATATAGATGCTGCCCGCGCGGCTGTTCTTGCGGCTGCCGAGGTTGTGCAGATCGTGGAGCGAGCAGAGGCTGGTGATCACCGCGTCACACAGCCCCTCGGGCGCTTCACTGTCGTTCGGCAGGCGGATCATCGGCGTGGTCATCAGGTGACCGACGTTGCGGACGAACATCACGCTGCGGCCCGGCAGTGTGAACGCCGTACCATCGGGCGCGGTCCAGCTGCGGTCGGGCTCCATCGCGCGCGTAACGGTGCTGCCACCCTTCGCGAAGCTTTCGGTAAGATCGCCGCGCATCAGGCCGAGCCAGTTGGTATAGCCGAGCACCTTGTCCTCACCATCGACCGCGGCAACGCTGTCTTCGAGGTCGATGATCGTCGTCAGCGCGGCTTCGAGGACGACATCGGCAATGCCAGCCGGGTCGGTCCTGCCGATCGCGCTGTCGGGGTCGATGACGAGTTCGATGTGCAGGCCGTTGTGCTTCAGCAATATCCCGCCGGGCTTGCTGCCTGTCCATTGCGAGGGATCGGCGAGCGCGAGCTGGCCACCCTGCCACTCGGCCCAGCTTCCCGATGCGAGCGGCACCGCCTCGTCGAGGAACGCCTTGGCGCGCGCGATCACAGCCGCGCCGCGAGTCGCGTCATACCCGCCCGGCTTCGCCGGCGCCGCGTCGAGCGCGTCGGTGCCATAAAAGGCGTCGTACAGGCTGCCCCAGCGCGCATTGGCGGCGTTCAAGGCGAAGCGGGCGTTGAGCGCGGGCACGACGAGCTGCGGCCCAGCCATCGTCGCGATCTCGGGGTCGACGTCGGCGGTCCCGACCTTGAACGGCGCGGGTTCGGGGACGAGATAACCGATCTCGCGCAGGAACGCCTGATAGGCGGCGGCGTCGTGCGCCTGCCCTTCCCGCGCGCGGTGCCAGGCGTCGATCTTCGCCTGCAGATCCTCGCGCTTGCCGAGCAGCGCGGCATTCTCGGGCGCGAACCGGCCGAGCAGATCGGCGAAATCGCGCCAGAACTTGGCGCTATCAAGCCCGGTGCCGGGCAGCGCCTTCGTCTCGATGAAATCGACCAGACGCGAATCGACAGAGAGGCCATTTCGGTCGAGAAAATCAGTCATTCAAGCACCCTTTGGTCAGCGCGATCGCGCAATGGAATCCGGGGAGGAAAGGGCCGCCGCCCTATGCCGCGAATGCAGCGGCTTGGCAATGGGGTGCCAATGCCCGCGCCGACCGCTATAGCCCCCGGCATGATACCGCGCGAACATCTCGGCACAGCGCCCGTCCCTGGCGGCGAAGCGCTTCACCTGTACCGGCGCGGCAAGGATTTCACGATCGCGCTCGACGGCAACGACCTGATGAGCACCCGGATGAGCGGCTCCGAGGTAGCGCTTGCCGAAATGAGCTGCGACCGGCTGCGCGGCGGCGCCGAAAAGGGTGGGGCCCCGCACCTGCTCATCGGCGGCTATGGCATGGGCTTTACCCTGCGCGCGGCCCTGGCGCGGCTCGGCCCGGATGCGCGCGTCACCGTCGCCGAACTGGTGCCTGAGATTATCGACTGGGCGCGCGGGCCGATGGCGGAGCTGACCGCCGGGGCGCTCGACGACCCGCGCGTCGAGCTGCGTATCACCGATGTGTCGGGCGTGATCGGCGGCGCGGCGCAATCGTTCGACGCGATATTGCTCGACGTCGACAACGGCCCCGACGGCCTGACGCGCGAGAGCAACGACCGTATCTATTCGATGGGCGGACTTGCGCGCGCGAAGGCCGCGCTGCGGCCCCGCGGACTATTGGCGATCTGGTCTGCCGCGCCCGACGCCAAATTTTCACGCCGCCTGAAAGAATCGGGCTTCGCGGTCGAGGAAGTCGTCGTGCGGGCGCGCAGCAACGGCAAGGGGCCGCGGCACATCATCTGGTTCGCGCGTGCCCTTTGACCGGCAATGACAGGGGGTCGCAAAGCCCGGTTCGGCTGGCTATAGCCATGCGATGACCAGCCTCACCGCCACCGAAAACGCGACGATCGAACGCGCCGCCAATGCGCCGATGCTCGCGCAGGTCGAACAATGGGCGGCCGTGAACAGCGGCACCGGCAACCTTGCGGGGCTCAGGACCGTCGCCGGTCATCTCGCCGATGCTTTTGCGGCGCTGCCGGGCGACATCCGCCTCGTCGCGTCCGATCCGGTCGAAAGCGTCGACGCCGCCGGCAACATCCGCACCACGCAGCGCGGCGACCACCTCCACCTTCGCGTCCGGCCCGACGCGCCGGTACAGTTGTTGCTGACCGGCCATATGGACACGGTATTTCCCGCCGATCATCCGTTCCAGACGCTTCAATGGCTCGAGCCCGGCGTGCTCAACGGCCCCGGCACCGCCGACATGAAGGCGGGCATTTCGGTGATCCTTGCGGCGCTTAAGGCGCTCGAAACCTCGCCGTTCGCGCCGCGTATCGGCTATGACGTGATGATCAACAGCGACGAGGAGACGGGCAGCCACGCCTCGGCCGCGCTGATCGCCGAGCTTGCGAAGGGCAAGACAGCGGCGCTGACCTACGAGCCCGCATTGCCCGACGGGGGCCTTGCCGGCGCGCGGCCCGGCAGCGGTAATTTCTCGGTGATCGTCCACGGCCTGTCGGCGCACGCCGGCCGCAACCCCGAGGACGGCCGCAACGCGCTGATCGCCGCCGCCGATCTCGCCCTTCGCCTTAACGCATTGAAATCCAACGATCTCAAGGTCAATCCCGCGAAGATCGACGGCGGCGGCCCGAACAATGTCGTCCCCGACCAGGCGATCCTGCGCATCAACCTCCGCCCTTCGACCCCCGAGGCCATGGCCGCCGCCGAAGCCGCGCTGCGCGGCACCATCGCCAACATCGAGCGCGACCACGACGTGCATTGCCACCTCCACGGCAACTTCAACCGCCCGCCAAAGCCGCTCGATGCCGCCGCGACGCGGCTGTTCGAGCTGGTGCGCGACTGCGGTGCCACGCTCGGCCTGCCGCCGATCCGCTGGAAAGCAACCGGCGGCGTGTGCGACGGCAACAATATCGCGGCATGCGGCGTGCCGGTGGTCGACACGATGGGCCCGCGCGGCGGCGCGATCCATAGCTCGGACGAATTTCTGATCGTCGACAGCCTCGCCGAACGCGCGCAGCTGTCGGCGCTGACCATGATGAGAATAGCGGAACGGGGGACTGTGTGAATTATGTGATCCGGGCGGCCAAGCCGGGCGACCTGCAGAGCATTTACGAGATGGCGAAGCTGACGGGCGGCGGCTTCACCAACCTCCCCCCCGACAAGAAGGCGCTGCGTGCGAAGCTGGAGCGCGCCGAGGCCGGATTCGCGTCGGAAAAGGAATATCCGGCCGACGAGCTGTACCTGATGGTGCTCGAGGATCTGGACAGCGGCGAGGTGCGCGGCACCTGCCAGATTTTCGGGCAGGTTGGCCAGCGCTGGCCCTTTTATTCGTACCGCATCGGCACCGACAGCAAGCATAGCGAACAGCTCGGCCGCACCTTCCACGCGCAGGTATTGATGCTGAGCAACGACCTCAACGGGTCGAGCGAGGTCGGCGGACTGTTCCTCCACCCCGCGGCGCGCGCCGGCGGCCTCGGGCTGCTGCTCGCCCGGTCGCGCTATCTGTTCATCGCGCGGCACCGCGCGCGCTTCGGCGACCGCATCCTCGCCGAGCTGCGCGGGGTGATCGACGAGGCGGGCGGATCGCCCTTCTGGGACGGGGTCGCGGGCAAATTCTTCGGGATGAGTTTTCAGGAGGCCGACCAGTTCAACGCGGTCCATGGCAACCAGTTCATCGCCGACCTGATGCCCAAACACCCCGTCTATATCGCGATGCTGCCCGAAACCGCACGCGCGGTGATCGGCGTCCCGCACCCGACAGGGCGCGCGGCGATGCGGATGCTGGAGAATGAGGGCTTCGCCTTCGAAAACTATGTCGACATTTTCGACGGCGGCCCGACGATGACCGCGCGCACCGATCAGGTCGCGAGCATCCGCGATGCGAAGCATGTCGAAGTGAGCTGCATGGCCGAGGGCGGCGAGGACGCGCTGATCGCGACCGGCCAGCTGCGCGATTTCCGCTGCTGTTTCGGCACGGTCGGCGCGGGTGGGACGATCGATCCCCATGCGGCAGAGGTGCTGGGGGTCGGGGTCGGCGATCCGGTCAGCTGGATCGGGAGGTAAGCCATGCTCACCGAAATCAATTTCGACGGCATCATCGGCCCGACGCACAATTATGCGGGGCTCAGCCGCGGCAATATCGCATCGGCGTCAAACGCGGGCGATGTGTCGCAGCCGCGTGCGGCGGCGTTGCAGGGCATCGAGAAGATGCGCCACAATATCGCGCTCGGCCTTCGCCAAGGCTTCTTCATGCCGCTCGACCGGCCCGACGCGCCGTGGCTCGAAACGCTGTGCACCTCGCTCGATACCGCCGAGCCGCACCTGCGCGCGCAGGCGTGGTCGGCCTCGTCGATGTGGGCCGCGAACGCAGCGACCGTCTCGCCCGCGCCCGATAGCGGCGACGGCAAATGCCACCTCACCGTCGCCAACCTCGTCACCATGCCGCACCGCAGCCATGAATGGCCGGGGACGCTGGCGCAGCTGCGCATCGCCTTCGCCGATCCGGCGTTCGCGGTGCATGGCCCGGTTCCCGCGCCCTTCGGCGACGAGGGCGCGGCGAACCATATGCGGCTCTGTTCGGGGCACGGATCGGCCGGCGTCGAAATCTTCGTTTACGGGTTGAGTGGCGGCCGCTTCCCCGCGCGCCAGCATATCGACGCGTCGAAGGCGATCGCGCGCAAGCACAAGCTCGATCCGGCGCGCACGCTGTTCATCCGCCAGTCGGACACCGCGATCCAGGGCGGCGCCTTCCACAACGACGTCGTCGCGGTCGCGAACGAGCATGTGCTGTTCACGCACGAAACCGCCTTCGAGGATCGCGAAGGCGCGCACGCGCAAATCCGCGCCGCCTTCCCCGATGTCGAGATCGTCGAGGTGCCCGCGAGCGCGGTCAGCCTGCCCGAGGCGATCAAATCCTATCTGTTCAACGCCCAGCTCGTCAGCCTGCCCGATGGCGGCATGGGGCTCGTCCTCCCCACCGAAGCGCGCGAGACGCCCGCGGTCTGGACCTGGCTGGAGGCACATGTCGCGGGCAACGGACCGATCCGCCGCCTGCTGCCGGTCGATGTCCGCCAGTCGATGGCGAACGGCGGCGGCCCCGCCTGCCTGCGCCTGCGCGTCGTCGCCGACCCGGCGACCGTCGACCCGCGCTTCCTCGCCGACCCCGCGAAGCTCGACCGGATCGCCGACGTCGTCGCTGCGCATTGGCCCGAAGCAATCGCACCCGGCGACCTCGCCTCGACGGCGCTGGTCCGTGACGTCCGGCGCGCGCGTTCGGCGTTGCTGGCGGCGCTGGGGCTGGAGGAATTGATCTAGACGGGCTTCGGCCGGAGGTGGACGTGACGCCTAAGCTAATCCGTTCGCATCGAGCGAAGTCGAGATGCCCCTCGGGCTAGGCGCAAGGCCGCCGGGTGTCTCGACTTTGCTCGACACGAACGGAAATAGAGGACAGCAGCTCCCCACCCCAATTTAGACATCCCCTCTTCGTCATCCCGGACTTGATCCGGGATCCAGCGCGGCGTTGAAGTCGTGGACCCCGGATCAAGTCCGGGGTGACGAATGTCTGGAATCCACCCCGAAGCCGCCATCACCCGCAAATAGGCCTTTCCTACATTATCCGGCTATGTCAGCGTTGATTCCGGCTCTTTCGTCTGGTGGATAAAAGCGGTCGCGGCTCAGCTTGCGGATGCGACCGCCGCAAGGTGTGCGGGATGCACTCGGCAATCCTCCAGTCCAAAGGCGAGGTCGCAATGGGCTGAACTTTCCTGAACTTTGGAATCCTCGACACGATGACGAACGAACGCAGGACAGCTTCCCATTCCAATCCGAACCGCCCCTTCCCTCCTTTGTCGGGTTAATTTACAGTTTACCATAAGCCCGGCGCGCCGAATCAAGGATTTGCGCCACTGGCACATCCCTTGCTTCGGGAGATGGTGATGCTGAAAAAAATCGGTCGCCTGTTCGTCATCAAGACCCGCTTCGAAGCGTGCCTGATCATTTATGCCCTTGCCGTCGGCGCCATGGCACGCGGCATGGCGTATATCGACCATTATCCGGGGGTCGGCGGCAAGCTGCTGCTACTCGCCTGCACCGGCTCGGTCTTCCTTGCCGGCGGGAAGATCTTCGACTGCCTGCGCTACGAAAAGGCGGCCGAGGCGACGAAGGTGGCCGATTGAGGCGGCGGACTTTCGTCCGTCACCAGTTTGTGCCAAGGCCGATCGCATGAGCAGGATCGGCGGGCGTCCCGAAATCAGCACCCAACATGTCTATGGCCTTACGCTGCGCGTCGCGCGCTGGCGGGCGGGTGCGTCCGGAACGCCGCTGCTGTTCCTCAACGGCATCGGCGCCGACATCGCCGCCGCCGCACCGCTGCTCGCGCAGATTCACGGCCGCGAGGTGTGGACGCTCGACATGCCGGGGGTCGGTGGGTCGCCCGACGCGATCCTGCCCTATAGCGCGCCGACGATGGCGGCGATCGTGATGGAGATCGCCGACCGGTTCGATCAAGCACAGATCGACCTTGCGGGATTCAGTTGGGGCGGCGCGCTGGCCCAGCAAATCGCGGTGCAGTTTCCGGGCCGTATCCGGCGGATGGTCCTGATGGCGACGACGCCGTCGGTCGGCGCGCCCGGCATCGGCTGGGCAGCGCTGCTCGACGACGACATGCTCGCCAGCGGGCTCAAGCTGCCGACCGCAACCCCGCTGGGCCTCACCTATCAGACCATGGCGATGGCGGGCTGGACGAGCGCGGCGATGCTGCCGCACCTCAAGAACACGCCCGTCCTCATCCTGATGGGCGAACGCGACGGCGTCGTCCCCGCGGGCCATGGGCAGGCGATCGCCGACCTGATCGACGGTGCGGCGCTGGAAGTGGTGCCGGGATCGCACCTCTTCCCCTTCACCCACGCCGCGAAGATTGCGACGCGGATCAGCGAGTTTCTGGATCGGCCGGAGGCGGCACAAGCCGCCGCTTGAGAAAATCGTCGATCGCCGCGGCGGTTTCGTCGGGCGCTTCCTCCATCGGCAGATGACCGATGCCGTCCAGCAGCACGACCTCCGACCCCGCGATGCGTTCGTGGAAGGTCTCTGCGGCGGTCGGGTTGATCAGCCGGTCCTTCTTGCCGAACAGGATCAATGTCGGCGCGGTGATCGCGCTCACCTGGCTCGCCATCGCGCGCTGGCGGTCCATCCGCGCACGCAGCACCGTCGCCTCGCGGTTGCCGGGGAAGCGGAGCAACTCCCAATAGCGATCGATCATCGCGTCATCGACGATGTCCTGCTTCTCGATCGATCCGCGCAGCGATTCCTCGACGAGCGAACGCGGCGTGATCTGTGTCGCGAGCCAGCGGCCGATGGGATATTGGAGGACGCGGAAGCCGACGTTCGACGGCGGCGCCTTTTCGCCCTTGCGCAGCGGCATTCCCGCGGCGTCGATCAGCAGCAGCGCGTCGATCCGCTCGGGCCGCGCCAGCGCATAGCGCCATGCGACCCAGCCGCCCATCGAATTGCCGCCGATGCTGAAATGGTCGAGCGCGAGCTTCGCCATCACGACATCGACCGCCGCCATCATGCCGTCGGCGCTGTAATCGGTGTCGGGGGTGGCGCCGGTGAGCCCATGCCCCGGCAGGTCGAGCGTCACGATGCGGTAGGTGCCTCCAAGCCGCTTGACCAGCGGCTCCCACGTCTGAAGGCTGGCGTTCGAGCCGTGGAGCAGCAGCAGCACCGGCCCGTCGCGCTTACCCTGATCGCGGTAGTGGACGCGCTGTCCCGCCGGCCCCGCAGCGAAGGCGGCGCCCGGCCCGCCATATTTGGCGATCATCGCGTCGCGGTCGGTGTCGGGGGTACGCAGAACGAGGAAGGCGACGACGATCGCGAGCAGCAGGCCGAGCGGGATCAGGACGCGCTTGCGACGGAACAGCGGACGCCGCGGCGGCAACGGTTCGAAATCATCCTCGTCGATCGTTTGCATATGCCCCCCTCCGAGCATGCGGACCCTAGCTCCGATGCCCGTCCCGTCAATCCACCCTATTGGTGAATCGGGCGGCGGAAGGTTTCGGGCAGGAACAACAGGCCGACGACGACGGTCGATGCCGCGACGATGACCGGATACCAGAGGCCGTAATAGACATTGCCCGTCGCCGCGACCATCGCGAAGGCGGTCGTCGGCAGAAAGCCGCCGAACCAGCCATTGCCGATATGATAGGGCAGCGACATCGCGGTATAGCGGATGCGGCTGGGAAAGAGCTCGACCAGAAGCGCCGCGATCGGGCCGTAGACCATCGTCACCAACAGCACGAGCCAGAAGAGAATTGCGACGACGAGCGGCTTGTTCATCGCGGCGGGAGCGGCCTTTTCGGGGTAGCCCGCGGCGGCGGTCGCGGCGGCGAGCTCCTTGCGGAACGCCTCGGCCGCGCCCGCGCGATCCTCCTCGGCAAGGCGCCAGGGATCCGGCGCGATCAGGATTCTCTTGCCGACCCAGACGTCGGCGCCCTCGCCCGTGATCCGCTCGCGCGTCACGCTTGTATAGCTCACCCCCGCCCTCGCCAGCGCCGATTTGGCGATGTCGCAGCCGGTGCTTTCGAACTTGTTCTTGCCGACCGGATCGAACTGGAAGGCGCACGAGCCGGGATCGGCGGTGACGGTTACCGCCGCGGCCTCCTGCGCCTTTGCCATCGCCGGATTGGCGGCGGTGGTGAGAAGCTGGAAGGTGGGAAAATAGGTGAGTGCGGCGAGCGCGCAGCCCGCGAGGATGATCGGCTTGCGTCCGATCCGGTCGCTCAGCCAGCCGAACAGGATGAAGAAGGGGGTGCCGAGCGCCAGCGCGATGGCGATCAGGATGTTCGCCGTCGCACCGTCGACCTTCAGCGTCTTCTCGAGGAAGAAGAGCGCATAGAATTGCCCCGCGTACCAGACCACCGCCTGCCCCGCGACCGCGCCGAACAGCGCAACGAGCACCCATTTGAGGTTCGCCCAGCGGCCGAAGGCTTCTGTCAGAGGTGCCTTGGAGGTCGTCCCTTCCTCCTTCATCTGCCTGAAGACCGGGCTTTCCTCGAGTTGGAGGCGGATCCAGAGCGAGACGCCGAGCAGCACGATCGAGATCAGGAAGGGAATGCGCCAGCCCCAGTCGGCAAACGCCTGTTCGCCCATCGCCGAGCGCGCCGCGATGACGACGAGCAGCGCCGCGAACAGCCCGAGCGTCGCTGTCGTCTGGATGAAGCTGGTGAAGAGCCCGCGTTTCCCCTCGGGCGCGTGCTCGGCGACATAGGTGGCGGCGCCACCATATTCGCCGCCGAGCGCGAGCCCCTGGAGCAGGCGGAGGCCGATGAGCATCGCCGGGGCCGCGGTACCGATCGAGGCATAGGTTGGCAGCAAGCCGACGAGAAATGTCGAGAGGCCCATCAGGCCCATGGTGACGAGAAAGGTGTTCTTGCGCCCGACGAGGTCGCCGATGCGCCCGAAGACGAGCGCGCCGAACGGTCTTACGGCGAAACCCGCCGCGAACGCCGCGAGCGCGAAAATGAAGCCGGTCGTCTCGTTGACGCCCGAAAAAAATTTCGCCGAGATGATCGTCGCGAGCAGGCCGTAGAGGTAGAAATCATACCATTCGAAGATCGTACCGAGCGATGAGGCAAGGATGACCTTGCGCTCGCTCTGGCCGCTATCGATGGGTGATGCTACCCCTGCGTCCGTCATTCGCTACCCCCTCGCCCAGTTATGGCGCGAAGGGTACCCGGTCGCGGACTTCGGTCAATGGCGCAGATGCACCAACCCCACAACTTCGTCATTGCGAGCGAAGCGAAGCAATCCAGAGCGGTTTAGCCCACCCTGGATTGCTTCGTCGCTACGCTCCTCGCAATGATGAGGGTTTTCGTATCAACCGACGCGCTTGACCGCGCCCTTGTGCGCACCGACACTCTTGTTGCGCGGGCGGAAGCGGCGCTTGCGCTGGCCATCGGCGCCTTCGCCGGTGGCACCGTCTCGGCGCGGACCGCGATCACCACGGGGCTTGTTCGCGTCGCGACCCCGCAAGGCTTCGTCGCGCTGGCGCTGCGGGTTGCGGCCCTGGCTGCCGGTGTCGCGCGGCGGCTGCGCCGGCTTGGGCAGGTTGCGTACCAGCTCGTTGAAATTCTCGGGCAGCGGCATCGGCTCGGACTTCGACCGCGTGACGCGCTCGATGTCGCGCATGTACGGACGCTCGTCGGGCGCGATGAAGCTGATCGCCTTGCCCTCGGCGCCGGCGCGCGCGGTGCGGCCGATGCGGTGGACATATTGTTCGGGAACGTTCGGGATCTCGAAGTTGATCACATGGCTGACGCCCGACACGTCGATGCCGCGCGCGGCGATGTCGGTCGCGACGAGCAGCTTGATGTCGCCCGAGCGGAAGGCCTGCAGCGCATGGGTGCGCTGCGACTGGCTCTTGTTGCCATGGATCGCCATCGCCTTGATGCCCGCGCCCGCGAGGTGGCGCACGACGCGGTCGGCGCCATGCTTGGTCCGGGTAAAGATCAGCGCGCGGTCGATGTCTTCGCGGGCGATGACCGAATGCAGCAGCGCCTGCTTTTCCTTCTGTTCGACGAAGGTCGAATATTGGCTGATCTTTTCGACCGTGGTGGCCGCGGGCGTTACCGACACCGTCACCGGATCTTCGAGGAACTGTTCGGCCAGATGCGCAATTTCCTTCGGCATCGTGGCCGAGAAGAACAGGTTCTGACGGCGCGAGGGCAGCAGCTTGGCGATACGGCGCAGCGAGTGGATGAAGCCCATGTCCATCATCTGGTCGGCTTCGTCGAGAACGAAGATTTCGACATCGTCGAGGCGCAGCGCGCGCTGGTCGATCAGGTCGAGCAGGCGGCCCGGGGTCGCAACGAGGATGTCGACGCCCTGCGCAAGGTCGCGGATCTGCTTGTTGATCGGTACGCCGCCAAAGACGGTCGTGACGCGCAGCTTGGTGAAGCGACCATAGTCGCGGCAGCTCTGCGCGATCTGCGCCGCGAGTTCGCGCGTCGGCGCGAGGACGAGCATGCGGCAGCTGCGCGGATTGGCGCGGTGCGGATAGGTCAGCAGATGATGGATCGACGGCAGCGAGAAGCCTGCTGTCTTGCCGGTGCCGGTCTGCGCAATACCGCAGAGGTCGCGGCCCTTCATCAGCGGCGGGATCGCCTGCGTCTGGATCGGGGTCGGGACGGTATAATCCTTGGCGGCGAGCGCGCGATTGATGTCGGCGTGCAGGCCAAAGTCGTTGAAAGTCGTCATAAAATACTCACATAGGGCGACGCGCAGGCGCATCCGTTCGCATCGAACGGACGGCGCACGGCCGCGGGTTCGAAACGACCCGCGTGAAAGGGTGCCTCAAGGGGACAAAGCGCTGATCCGGCTCGCCCGCGCCTGAAAATGGACGGGAAATCACGCTGCCGGTGGTTGCGGCGGGGAAACCCGCCATGCTGCGCTGCACAACATATGGCATAGCGTGCGCAATTTTGCAAGCCGGTTACGAATGTTAGTGTCGCTACGCCTTGTCGCCGCCCTTTTCTTTCGTCATCAAATGCGATGGAGGGAGAGCGATATGGCCGAAAAGATCATCGTCATCGACGAGGGCACGACCTCGACCCGCACGATGCTGTTCGATGCCGATGGCACCCCGCTCGGCAGCGCGCAGCGCGAGTTTCGCCAGCATTATCCCGGCCCCGGCCTGGTCGAGCATGATGCGGCCGAAATCTGGACCGCCACGCTCGACTGCACACGCGACATCGTCGAGCAGGCGGGCGGGGCGCATCAGGTGGCGGCGATCGGCATCACCAACCAGCGCGAGACCGTGGTATTCTGGGACCGCAAGACCGGCGAACCGCTCGCCCCGGCGATCGTCTGGCAGGACCGTCGCACCGCCACCGACTGTGCGGCGCTGAAGGAAGCGGGACACGAGGCGGCGGTGCAGGCGAAGAGCGGCCTGCTGCTCGATCCCTATTTTTCAGGCAGCAAGATCGGCTGGGCGCTGAAGCATTGGCCGCAGCTTCGCGATGCCGGCGACCGGCTCGCGGTCGGGACGATCGAATCCTACCTCGTCTACCGGCTGACCGGCGGCATCCACGTCACCGACGCGACGAACGCCTCGCGCACGCTGCTGATGGACATCAACGGCGCGGGCGGCTGGGACGCCGATCTGTGCGGCCTGCTCGGCGTGCCAATGGGCCTGCTTCCCGAAATCGCCGGCTGCACCACCACGGTCGGGACGACCGACCCCGACCTGTTCGGCGGCCCGATCGCAATCAGCGGCATGGCGGGCGACCAGCAGGCGGCGACGATCGGGCAGGCGTGCCTGTCGCCGGGTCAGACCAAGGCGACCTTCGGCACCGGTGCCTTCATCCTGTCGGCCAGCGGGCGCGAGCGGCCGGTGTCGACGAACCGCCTGCTCGCCACCATATTGGTGCAGGAGGGTGACGCGCGCTCCTATGCGCTCGAGGGATCGGTGTTCGTCGCGGGGAGCCTGATCAAATGGTTGCGCGACGGGCTCGGCCTGCTCGCGAGCGCGGGCGAGAGCGAGGGGCTCGCGCGGTCGGTTCTCGACAATGGCGGAGTTTATCTGGTTCCCGCCCTCTCCGGCCTCGGTGCGCCGCACTGGCGGCCCGATGCGCTGGCGGCGCTGTCGGGGCTCAGCTTTGCGAGCACCAAGGCGCATGTCGCTCGCGCCGCGCTCGAGGCGCAGGCGTATCAGGCTTATGACCTGAAATCGGCCTTCGCCGCCGACGGGGTCGACTGGGCCGAGCTGCGGATCGATGGCGGTATGGCGGCGAACGACTGGATGGCGCAGGACCTGGCCGACATTCTGGACATCGTGGTAGAGCGGCCCGGCTTCGTCGAAAGCACCGCGCTGGGCGCGGCGATGCTGGCGGCAACCGGCGCGGGGCTCTATCCCGACCTTGCCAGTGCCGCCGCCGCGATGCGCGGCACCGCGACGCGCTTCACGCCCGCGCTGGAGGCCGACAAACGCAAAACGCGCCTTGCCGGCTGGCAAAGCGCGCTTGCAAAAGTCCTCGGCTGAGGAAGCGAATTAGCGCTTGAGGGTGAGGCCACCGAAGCGCTTGTTGAACTTCGCAACCTGGCCGCCCGCGTCGAGCATACGGCCCGTGCCGCCGGTCCATGCCGGGTGCGCCGTCGGGTCGATTTCGAGCGTCATCACGTCGCCCTCTTTGCCCCAGGTCGAGCGCGTCTGATATTCGGTGCCATCGGTCATCTTGACCGTGATCATGTGATAGTCGGGGTGAATGTCTTTTTTCATGTCCTGGCTCCTGTGCCGCCGGTTACCGACCGGCGACTGAGTCGATGCTGTCCCCGTCACGGGGCCCGCGAAGCGGCGTCCCCTAACGGCGAATCTTGGAAATTGCAACACCTACGCTCGTCATCCCGGACCTGATCCGGGATCCATCGCAGGCGTTGAAGTTGTGGACCGCGGATCAAGTCCGGGGTGGCGAAAGGAGGTATCCCTCAGTCGCTCGGCGGATCGGCGATCATCGCGGTGAACTGGCACTCGGTCGCCAGTTGGCCGTCCAGCATCGCCTTGCCCTCGAACTTGCAGATGTTCCGCTTCGCCTGAAGGATGGTGACGTGCAGGTCGAGCAAATGCCCCGGCTCCACGGGCTTGCGGAATTTCACTCCGTCGATGCCCATGAAATAGACGAGCTTGCCCGATCCCGCGAGGCCGAGCGATTCGATCGCGAGCACGCCGCCCGCCTGCGCCAGCGCCTCGACGATGAGGACGCCGGGCATGATCGGCCGGCCGGGGAAATGCCCCTGGAAAAAGGGCTCGTTGATCGTCACCGCCTTGACCGCGTGGATCGAGGTGTCCTTCACCATCGAAACCACCCGGTCGACGAGCAGCATCGGATACCGATGCGGGAGCAGGCTCAGGATCCGGCGGATATCCACCGGGCCCAGAGTTTCGCCCGCGTTTTCCCCGTCCGCCATTTGACTTAGCGGGTCGTCGGTGCGCTGCCGGTCGGCGCAGCAGGAGCTGCGCCCGGCTGCGCGTTGCGCGCGGCGTCCATCAGCTGCTGGTTGCGCTGCTGGACGAGCTGGCCGGGCTGGTAGCCGGCGGGAACCGTGATCGACACGTTCGGCAGCAGGCGGTTGATTTCGGCGACGACAGCGTCGGTGATGTCGACGTTGTTTTCGCGCGCGAGGACGGCTTCGGGGTTGACCAGCAGGTCGACCTTCTTCGCGGTCATCGCGGCCTTGATCGCTTCGTTCATGCGAACGCTGATCTGGTCCTCGACATAGGCGACGGCCAGGTCGATCGGCGCGCTGATGCGCTGCAATTCGGCCGTCGCGGCCTGGCGCTTGTCCTGCACAGCCTTCGCGGCGGCCTGGAGCGCGGCCTGGTTCTGCGGGGTCTTCTTCGCTTCTTCGTTATATTTGGCGACGAGGACGTTGAGTTCGGCCTGCAGCGTCTGGCCGCGGGTTTCCTGCTGGTCGATCTGCGCCTTGTAGGTCGTCTGGATCTGCTGCGAGGCGACGGTGAAGGCGTTCGACCTGGCGGCGGCGGCGCGAAGGTCGGCGACGGCGACGGCCTTCGCCTGCGCCGCGGCGGGAACGGCGACGATGGGCGAAACCGACAGCGCGGCAATGGCGAGCGCCGAGGCGGTGAAAATTTTCTTCATCAGAATTGGGTTCCTACGTTGAATGAGAAGCGTTTGGTATCGTCACCCTCTTCTTTGCGGAGGGCGTAGGCGAAGTCGATGCGGAAGGGCCCGAACGGCGAGTTCCAGTTGACGCCGGCACCGATCGCCACGCGCGGCATCCAGGTGTTGCCATAGAAGCGTTCCTCGAACGGCGGGAGCGGCGAGAAGCCGTTCGCAACGTCGCAGGTCGAATAGAGCGGCGTCGTGCTGCCGGCCGTCAGGGTCGCGAAGGTCGTCTGGCCAGTTGTCGAGTTACGGCATTTCCACTTGGTCAGGCCGTCCGACGGATCCTTGAAATCGGCGAGCGTCGTCAGCGTCGGGCGCTTCACGCTCCACACCGACCCGACGTCGAGGAACACCGACGGACGCAGCCCGAGCTCCTTGGCGCCGGTGCCCAGCGGAATGTCCATCTCGATCCGGCCCTGATAATAGGCGCGGCCGCCGAGGGCATCGTCGATCAGGTTGTTGCGGTTGCCGAGGTCGTCGTTGAGCACCGGGTTGGCCGGGTCGGCCAGGTCGACGTCGGTGAAGCGGATCACGCGCGGACCGATGCCGCGGATGTCGAAGCCGCGCATCTGCGGTTCGCCGAGGAAGAAGCGGTCGGTCAGGCGGACCTTGTCGCTCGTCGGGCTCGGGGCGTTGCCGAACGGATAGATATAGCCACCCTCGGCCGAGATATTCAGGATGAAGCGGCTGCCAAGGTTGAAGTGCTTCGATCCCGACAGGCGCGTGCGGACATATTTGACGCTACCGCCGAGGCCGGCAAAATCCTGGCTGAGCGACAGCGACTGGCCGCGCGTCGGGCGCAGCCGGTTGTCGCGGTCGTCATAGGCGAGCGTGAAGCCGACGAGCGAGGTCGTCCGCGTACCGATCGCGTCGCACAGATAGCGGCCCGCGACGAGCGGATCGCACTGACCGCCGAAATAGTAGAGATTCTTGTCGAGCGTCACATCGTCATAGTTCAGGCTGTAGCGCCCGAAGAAGGACATGAACTCGGTCAGCGGCACGCCGACGTTGACCTGGAAACCCGTCGTCGTCTGCTCGAACGTCGTTTCGCGGTCGTTGTTGATGAAGTTGAACGAGTTGAGATCGCGGCGATAGACGCTGCCGCCGATCGAGATATTGCGGTCGAACAGATAGGGCTCGGTAAAGCCGAGCTCGATCGATTTCGAATAGCTCGAATAGTTAACCGACGCCTGGAGCTGCTGGCCGAGGCCGCGGAAGTTGCGCTGGCGGATCGAGGCCTGGAGCAGGAAGCTTTCGATCGACGAGAAGCCCGCCGACAGCGACAGCTCGCCGGTCGGCTTTTCCTCGACGTTGGTTTCGAGGATGATGCGGTCGGGGGTCGTCCCTTCCTTGCGCTCGATCTCCAGATTCTCCTGGAAATAGCCGAGGCTGTTGATGCGGTTCTCGGTGCGCTTGACGCCGAAGCTGTTGAAGGCGTCGCCTTCGTTGAGGCGGAATTCGCGGCGCACCACCTTGTCGTGGGTCAGGGTGTTGCCGTTGACGTCGATCCGTTCGACATAGGTGCGCGGGCTTTCGCCGACATCGAAGGTGATGTCCATCGTGCGCGCTTCGGGATCGCGGCGAAAATCGGGATTGATGTCCGCGAAGGCATAGCCGAACAGGCCGGCCGTCTCGCTGAGGCTTTCGACCGTATCCTCGACCTGCTTCGCATTGTACCAGTCGCCGGTCTTCATCGGCAGCAGTTTCTGCAACATCTCCGGCTTGAAGTCGCGCAGGTCGCTCTTCACGTCGACCTTGCCGAACTTGTAGCGTTCGCCTTCCTCGACCACATAGGTGATGATGAAGTCCTGCTTGTTGCTCGTCAGCTCGGCGACCGCCGAGATGACGCGGAAGTCGGCATAGCCGTTCTGCAGGTAGAAGAGACGCAGCTTCTGCTGGTCGTAGGCGAGGCGGTCGGGGTCGTAGCTGGTGTTCGACGACAGGATCGTGAGCAGCCCCGACTCCTTGGTCGCCATCTCGTCCTTGAGATCGCCGTCGCTGAACTTCTCGTTGCCGATGATGTTGATCTGGCGGACCTTCGACTTCGGCCCCTCGTTGATCTCGAACACCACGTCGACGCGGTTCTGGTCGAGCTGGACCATCTTCGGATCGACGGTCGCTGCAAAGCGGCCCTGCCGCTTGTAGAGCTCGATGATGCGCGCAACGTCGGCGCGGACCTTCGACCGGGTGAAGATCTGGCGCGGCGCAAGCTTGATCTCGGGCCGGATCTTGTCTTCCTTCAGGCGCTTGTTGCCTTCCAGGATGACGCGGTTGATCACCGGGTTTTCGGCGACCTGGATCGTCAGCGCGCCATTGTCGTCGCTGATCTGATAATCCTTGAACAGCTCGGTCGCGGCGAGATCCTTGAGCGCCTGGTCGAGCACCGAACGGTCATAGTTCTGGCCGACGCGCAGGCGCAGGTACGACAGGATCGTCTGCGCCTCGAGGCGCTGGTTGCCGACGATATTGATCGACTTGATCGTCGCGGCGGTCGGCGCGGCTTCACCCGAAGGCGCGGGCACGCTCGATGCGGGGACGGTGGGCGGTGCGACCTGGGCGGCGGCGGCAACAGGCCATGCCAGCATGGTTCCCGCCATAAACAACGCCGACCGCTGCGCCCGGCGCTTGAAATTCTGTGATGCCACGCTGTTCATCCCGCAAAACTAACTCAAAAGCGACCAACCCGCTTCCCCGCAGGTTGGCGCGCACTCCCTGCCCCAGTCCGGCTATCCAATCAAGCGCGCGATCCGGTCCCAAAGGCCGAATGAGCCCAAATCATTGAAAGTCACGACCAGCATCAGCGATACGATAGCGGCAAAGCCGAATCGAAACGCCCATTCCTGCGCCTGTGCGGGCGCGGGCCGGCGTCTGATCGCCTCATAGGCATAGAAAAGCAAATGGCCGCCATCGAGCATCGGCAATGGCAAGAGATTTATGAACCCCAGATTGATGGAGACGAAGGCGATGAAGAAGATCAGCGTCTCTGGCCCGAGGCTGGCCATCTCGCCCGATTGCTTGGCAATCCGCAACGGGCCGCCCATTTCTTTGACCGAGCGCTGACCTGTCACGAACTGGCCGAGAATGTGCCCGGTTATTCGCACCAGCCCCCACGTCTGGCTGGTCGCTGCCTGCACCGCGGCGACCGGTCCGACGGTCGTGTCGACCGGATTGGTCGGCAGGATACCGATAATCGCGCGTTCGTACTTGTTTCCGAACGGGTCCGTTTCGGTGACGATCTGCGGCCGCAGCGTCACGTCGAAGCGATCCCGACCGCGCTGGATGTCGAGACGCGCCGGCTTGCCGAGATCGTAACTGACCGCCATCCGGATATCTTCGAAACTCTCCATTGTTCTCCCGTTGATCGCGACAATGCGGTCGCCGACCTTTAACTTCGCTTCGGCGCCTGCGCTGTTCGGGGCGATGCTGCCGATGACCGGCGGAGTCTGCGGCACACCATAGGCCATGTTGAAGGCCGCGAAGATCAGGATCGCGAACAGGAAGTTGGTGACCGGACCCGCTGCCACGATCAGCGCGCGCTTCCAGACCGGCTGTGCCGGAAAGGTATGCGAGCGTTCGGCGGCGGGGAGCGATTGCCATTCGGCATCGGGCTGGCTCACCGCGTCGCGGTCGCCTGCGAACTGGACGTAGCCGCCGAGCGGCAGCCAGCCGATCTTCCACTCGGTCCCGCGCTTGTCGGTCCAGCCGAGAATCTTTCGTCCGAAGCCGATCGAGAAGGCATCGGCCTTCACCCCGCACCAGCGGCCGACGATATAATGCCCATATTCGTGGACGAAGACGAGCGGCCCGAGGACAAGCAGGAAACCGACGAAATAGAGCCAGACCGGCACGTTATGCATGTTCGTAATGGTCCACAAAATGCTGCGCAGCCGCGCGAGATGCGGCATCGACGCTGAATATGTCCTGAAGCGAAGCCGGCACTGCGGGCGCGTCTGCATCGATCACCCGGCGCACCGTATCGACGATCGCGGGGAAGGAGATGCGTCCGGCAAGGAACGCCGCGACCGCGACTTCGTTGGCGGCGTTGAGCTGCGCCGGGCGGGCGCCGCCCTCTGCGATTGCCGCGCGGCACAGTGCGGTCGCGGGAAAACGCTCCTCGTCGGGCGCCTCGAAGTCGAGCCGCGCGAGGCTGGCAAGGTCGAGCGGCGCGCATGGCGTCGCCATCCGCTGCGGCCAGGCGAGCGCGCTTGCGATCGGTATCCGCATATCGGGCGACCCGAGCTGCGCAAGGGTCGAGCAATCGACATATTCGACGAGACTGTGGATCACCGACTGCGGATGGACGAGGATTTCGATCCGGTCGAGTCCGACGGGGAAAAGATGATGCGCCTCGATCAGTTCGAGCCCCTTGTTCATCATCGTCGCCGAATCGACGCTGATCTTCGCGCCCATCGACCAGTTGGGATGCGCGACCGCCTGCGCCGGGGTGACGGTCCGCATCTCCTCGGCGCTCCTGGTGCGGAAGGGTCCGCCGCTCGCGGTCAGGATGATCCGGCGCACCTGCTCGATGCGGCCGCCCGCAAGGCACTGGAAGATCGCATTATGCTCGCTGTCGATCGGCAGGATCGTCGCGCCCGCTTTGCGCGCTGCCGCGATCATCAGTTCGCCCGCCGACACCAAAGATTCCTTGTTGGCAAGCGCGACGTCATGGCCCGCTTCCAGCGCGGCCATCGTCGGGGCGAGCCCCGCCGTGCCGACGATCGCCGCGAGAACCAGATCGGTCGGCCGGGTCGCCGCTTCGGTCAACGCCGCCGCCCCCGCCGCGACGCCGATATTCGTGCCGGCGAGGGCCTGCTTCAGCGCATCGTATCGACCCTCGTCGGCGATCACGACAAGCTCGGGACGGAATTCGAGCGCCAGCCGCGCCAGTTCGTCCACGTCGCTGTTCGCGGTCAGCACATCGACCCGCCACGCCTCGCGATCGCGGCGGACGAGATCGAGGGTCGATTGCCCGACCGATCCCGTGGCGCCGAACAAGGAAAGGCGGCGCGTCATCTCAGCCGGCCGCCCGCACCGCGATGTGCCCCGCGAACGCCAGCGCCCCGAGCAGCAGCGCCACGGGCAGCAGCCCGTCGACGCGGTCGAAAAGGCCGCCATGTCCGGGGATGAGCTTGCCCGAATCCTTGACCCCGGCGCGGCGTTTCATCCAGCTTTCGCCAAGGTCGCCGAGTTGCGCGAGCAGCCCCATGAACAGGCCGATCCACAGCGGCACGCCGACGATGCCGCCGCGGTCGCCGATCGTCGCGCTGGCAACGAGCGCGGCAATCATGCCGCCGATCAGCCCCGACCAGGTCTTTGACGGGCTGATCTTCGGCGCGAGGCGCGCACCGCCGAAGGCGCGGCCGGCGAAATAGGCGCCGATATCGGTCGCCCAGACCATGCCGAAGACCCAGAGCGCGGCGGTCATGCCCAGATGCTCGCGGATGAACCAGAGTCCCGCCATCGCGCCGAGGATCGCGACCGGGCCAAGCGCCGTCAGCGCCGCCTTTGCCCCGCCGCCGAGCCCCATCGCGCGCACGAGCGCGAGCCATTCGACCACGACGAGCGCGCCGCCGACGAGCAGCAGCAGCCCGAATGCGATACCGCCGAACCACAGCGCGATGCCCGCGATCGCGAACAGCACGATCGCCGATCCCACCCGCGTCAAAAGGTCCGACCTTGCAGCAGCCATATCCTAAAGCCCCCCGTAGCGGCGCTCGCGCCGCGCAAAATGATCGAGCGCCGCCTGCAGGTCGGCGGGCTTGAAATCCGGCCACAATTTGTCGGTGAAATAGAGCTCGGCATAGGCCGACTGCCAGAGCAGGAAGTTCGACAGCCGCACTTCGCCCGAGGTGCGGATGAGGAGATCGAGCGGCGGCAGGTCGGCGGTGTCGAGATGCGCCTCGATCGCCTCGGCCGTGATCGGACCGTCGGCCGCGGCGGCGTTCGCCGCGCGCACCAGCTCGTCCTGCGCGCCATAGTTGAGCGCGACCGCCAGCGTGGTGCGGCTGTTGCCCGCCGTGCGTTCGAGCGCGCCTTCGATCAGCTCGACGACATCGGGTGCCAGCGCACGCCAGTTGCCGATGATCTTCAGTCGCACGTCATTCGCGGCGAATTCGTCGAGGTCGGAGAGGATGAAGCGCTTCATCAGCCCCATCAGGTCGCTGACCTCTTCCTCGGGCCGTTTCCAATTCTCGGAACTGAAGGCGTAGAGCGTCATCGCCTCCAGCCCCATTTCGCCAGCGGCGCGCACGATCGTGCGCACCGCCTCGACACCGGCCTTGTGCCCGGCGACGCGCGGCAGAAAGCGCTTCTTGGCCCAGCGGCCGTTGCCGTCCATGATAATGGCAACATGGCGCGCGCCGTGACGGGGATCAGACACGGGCCAATTCCCCAAGCGATGGCGAGGGGCTCGTTCGAGCGCCGCGGGACCCGACGCCAAGCAGGGGCCTCGACTTCGCTCGGCATAGCCCCTCGTCTTCGCGCGGGGATACGGAAGCTTTTGACCAAAACGTCGCGCGAACAGGCACTAGCCCAGGATTTCCTTTTCCTTCGCCGCCGCCGCCGCATCGATCTCTGCAATCGTGCTGTCGGTGAGCTTCTGGACGTCGGTTTCCGACCGCTTGCGCTCGTCCTCGCTGATTTCCTTCTTGTTCTCGTCGGCCTTCAGATTGTCCATGCCGTCGCGGCGGACATTGCGGACTGCGACGCGCGCCTTTTCGGCATATTGCCCCGCGAGCTTCGACAGCTCCTTGCGGCGCTCCTGCGTCATTTCGGGGATCGGCAGGCGGAGCAGCTGGCCGTCGACGATCGGGTTGAGGCCGAGGCCCGCCGAACGGATCGCCTTGTCGACCGGGCCGACGTTCGCCTTGTCCCACACCTGCACCGCAAGCATCCGCGGCTCGGGGACGCTGACCGACGCCACCTGGTTCAGCGGCATGTGGCTGCCATAAACTTCGACCGTGATCGGATCGAGCAGCGCCGTGTTGGCGCGGCCGGTGCGCAGGCCCGCAAGGTCGTGCTTCAGCGATTCGACCGCGCCGTGCATCCGGCGTTCGAGGTCGGCCTTGTCATATTTCGGCATCTGTCTTTCCTCTCTTGATTCTGTCAGTCGTCGGCGCGGACGACCGTGGCAACGCCCTCGCCCGTCAGCACGCGCGCCAGATTGCCGGCCTCGCGAATGTTGAACACGACGATCGGGATATTGTTATCGCGGCATAGCGCCACCGCGCTCGCGTCCATCACCTTCAAATTGTCGGCGAGCACGCGGTCATAGCTGAGGCTGTCGTAGCGGACCGCATTCGGATCCTTCTTGGGGTCGGCATTATAGACGCCGTCGACGCTGGTGCCCTTCAAGAGCGCGTCGCACTTCATCTCCGCGGCCCGCAGCGCGGCGCCGCTGTCGGTGGTGAAATAAGGCGCCCCGACACCCGCCGCGAAGATCACGACTCGGCCCTTGTCGAGGTGGCGTTCGGCGCGGCGGCGGATCACCGGCTCGCACACCTTGTCCATCTCGATCGCCGACTGGACGCGGGTTTCGACGCCCAGCTGCTCGAGCGCATTCTGCATCGCGAGCGCGTTCATCACCGTCGCGAGCATCCCCATATAGTCGGCCTGCGCGCGGTCCATGCCCTTCGCGGCCCCCGCCATGCCGCGGAAGATGTTGCCGCCACCGATCACGAGGCAGATTTCGAGCCCGCGATCCTTCGCCGCCTTCACCTCGGCCGCCATGCTCGCGACCGTTTCGGGATCGATGCCGAAGGGGGTCGAGCCCATCAGCGCCTCGCCCGACAGTTTGAGCAGGATGCGTTTCATGCCGGGCAAAGCCATGTGCGGGGGGACCTCTTATATTCTTCGGATATGCGAATGGCGCGCACCCTAGTCAGAGTACGCGCCATTGCCAAGCGGACTGCCACGCCCTTGGCGCAGCAATCCGATTCTGTTTTTAAACGCCAGCGGCCGCCGCGACTTCCGCCGCGAAGTCGCTTTCTTCCTTCTCGATGCCTTCACCGAGCTGGAAGCGGACGAAGCCCTTGAGCGTGATCGTCGCGCCGACATCCTTGCCGGCAGCGGCGACGACTTCGGCGACCGGGGTCTTGCCGTCGATCACGAACAGCTGCGACAGCAGCGCGTTTTCCTTGCGGAACTTGGCGATCGAGCCGTCGACCATCTTCGCGACGATGTCGGCGGGCTTGCCCGACTGGGCGGCCTTTTCCTCGGCGATCGCACGTTCGCGCGCGACGAGGTCGGCGTCGAGGTCGTCGCCGTTCAGCGCCAGCGGGAAGGCGGCGGCGACGTGCATCGCCAGCTGCTTGCCGAGCGGTTCGAGAACGTCGGCGCCGGCGGTCGATTCGAGCGCGATCAGCACGCCGATCTTGCCCATGCCGGGCGCCGCCGCGTTGTGGACATAGCCCGTGACGACGCCCGAATTCACCGACAGGATGGCGGCGCGGCGCAGCGACTGGTTTTCACCGATCGTCGCGATGTTGCTGGTCAGCTTCTCGCCGACGGTGCCGCCGGTCGGATAGGCCGCGCTACCCAGCGTTTCGATGTCGGTGATGTTGTTCTGAAGTGCGACCTGCGTCACTTCGCGGACGAATTCCTGGAACTGCTCGTTCTTGCCGACGAAGTCGGTCTCGCTGTTCACTTCGACGAGCGCGCCCTTGGTGCCGTCGGTGGCGAAGCCGACAAGGCCTTCGGCGGCGACGCGGCCGGCCTTCTTGGCGGCGGCGGCGAGGCCCTTGGTGCGCAGCCAGTCGATCGACGCTTCGATGTCGCCGCCGTTTTCGGCGAGCGCCTTTTTGCAGTCCATCATGCCGGCGCCGGTGCGGTCGCGCAGTTCCTTGACGAGAGCGGCCGTAATCTCAGCCATGGGATATTCCTTTCCAAAAGCGGCGGACGCTTGTTCGATCCGCCGTCCGCCGCGCGCATGGCGGCGGGATAAGTCAAAGTGATGACCGGGACGGCGCGCGCGGAGCGCCGCACCGTCCCGTCACCCACAGAGCGGATTAGGCGTCGCTCTGACGTTCGGTTTCGGCAGCCGCTTCGGCGGGAACCTGTTCGTCTTCGGTCACCGGAGCGGCGGCTTCGGCGGCCGGCGCTTCTTCGACCAGCGCCGGTTCGGCGACGGGCTCGACGGCCGCGCCCAGGTCTTCGCCGCGATCGGCGCGGGCCTGCTGGCCCCCGCGCGTTGCCGCCTGGGCAACCGCGTCGCAGTAAAGGCGAATGGCGCGCGCGGCGTCATCGTTCGCGGGAACCGGGAAAGCGATGCCGTCGGGCGAGACGTTCGAGTCGAGGATCGCGACGACGGGGATGCCAAGGACATTGGCTTCCTTGATCGCCAGCTCTTCCTTGTTCGCGTCGATCACGAACATCACGTCGGGAATGCCGCCCATGTCGCGGATGCCGCCAAGCGACATTTCGAGCTTGTCGCGTTCGCGGGTGCGGTTGAGCACTTCCTTCTTGGTGAGGCCCGAGGTGTCGCCCGAGAGCTGCTCTTCGAGCGTCTTGAGGCGCTTGATCGAGTTCGAGATCGTCTTCCAGTTGGTGAGCATGCCGCCCAGCCAGCGGTGGTTGACGAAGTGCTGACCCGAGGCGCGGGCCGCATCGGCGATCGGACCCTGCGCCTGGCGCTTGGTACCGACGAACAGCACCTTGCCGCCGGCGGCCGAAGTCGAGGCGATGAAGTCGAGCGCGCGCGCAAAGAGCGGCACGGTCTGCGACAGGTCGAGAATGTGGATGCCGTTGCGCGCGCCGAAGATGTACGGCTTCATGCGCGGGTTCCAACGGTGGGTCTGGTGGCCGAAGTGGGCGCCAGCTTCGATAAGATTCTGCATCGTGACGACAGGTGCCGCCATGGTATTTCTCCTTCCGGTTGATCCTCTGGAAAGCAAGAACCGGGTTCCGCAAGCGGATGGTCCCGGCACCGGTTTATGTGCGCCTTCCATGTGGAATGGGCGGGCGGTTAGACGCGATTCTCAGAAAAAGCAAGGGGCGGCGGCGCTTTTCAGCCATCGTTCGTCGCAGCGCGAAATATCGGATCGTCGGCAAAGTGACTCCGTTCATCGCATTTTGCTTGAGAACAAAACAAGAACATGGAACGAAAGGCGCAACGAAGCCGTAGCAAGAAGCGGTTTCGCGGGAAACGAAGCCGAAAGGACACAAGATGGTTCAGGTCGCTGCCGCTCTCCTCTTCGCCATTGCCGCCGGTCTCGGCGTTGCGGTCATTCTCGCGATGTTCCGTAGCAACGCCGATGCGATCCTGTCGGCGCTCGCCGGCGATGGCGCCTTCCCCCATGCATCCGCGCCGCGGCCGGGCCCGTCATCGACCGTCATCAAGCTGCGCCCTTCGGCACCGCGCCACCACATCTCGCGCGCCGTCACCGCCCGCCCGCAGTTCAGCCGCGCCGCCTGACCTTCGCGTAGCTTGCAAGCCCGAAGGGGATCAGCGCCACATAGACGGTGCTGACCGCGAGCAAGGTATGCCAGGGCGCGGTGACCAGCGCCGCGCCGAGCAGGCCGACGCCGGCGAGCGCGAATAAGCGCCACGACCGGCGCAGGCGGATCGACGACCAGCTGTACGTCGGGATCGCCGAAATCATCAGCATCGCGACGGCGAGCCCCCACGGCATGACGACATACCATTCGCGGAACAGGTCGCTGCCCGTCACCAGCCACAGATAGACGGGAACGAAGGCGAGCCCCGCCCCGGCCGGCGCCGGAATGCCGGTCAGGAAGCCTGCCGACTTGTGCGGCTGAAACTCCGAATCCATCCGCGAGTTGAACCGCGCGAGCCTGAGCGCGCAGCACACGGCGATCGCGAGCGCGGCGGTCCAGCCGAACTTCGGCGCATATTGCAGCGACCAGAGGAACAGGATCATCGCCGGCGCGACGCCGAAGGCGATCACGTCCGACAGCGAATCGAGCTCGGCGCCGAATTTGCTCTGCGCGCGCAGCAGCCGCGCGATGCGTCCGTCCATCCCGTCGAGCACGCCGGCGAAGATGATCGCGGCGAGCGCCTTGTCCCATTCCTCGCCAATCGCGAAGCGGACGCCGGTCAGGCCGAAGCACAGCGCGAGCGCGGTGATCGCATTGGGCGCGAAAGCACGCAGCGGGATTCCGCCGAGCCGACGCGCTTCCGCGCCGATGCCGTCCTGCGCTTCGTCGGCCACGCTACTGCCCGACGCCGTCGAGGATTTCGGCCTTGCCGATCCGCGCGACGACCGTTTCCCCCGCCAGCGTGCGCTGGCCGAGCAGCACTTGCGGAGTCGTACCCGCCGGGAGATAGACATCGACGCGGCTACCGAAGCGGATGAGCCCGACGCGCTGGCCGACTTGAAGCTCGGTCCCCATGCTCACGAAGGGCATGATGCGCCGTGCGACGAGCCCGGCGATCTGGGTGAAGCCGATCCGCACCCCGTCGGCGCGTTCGACGACGAAATGCTGCCGCTCATTCTCCTCGCTCGCCTTGTCGAGGTCGGCGTTCAGGAATTTGCCCGGGATATAGACGAGCTTGCGCAGCGTGCCCGCGACGGGGGTGCGATTGATATGGACGTCGAATACGCTCATGAAAATCGAAACGCGCAGCATCAGCGGATCGGCAAGGCCATCGGGTCCGGCGATTTCGGGCGGCGGCGCGACTTCGGCGATCTGCGTCACCAGCCCGTCGGCGGGCGCGATCACGACATCGCTGCCCGTCGGGGTCACGCGCACCGGATCGCGGAAGAACGCCCCGACCCAGGCGGTGACGCCGAGCATCAGCCAGCCGAGGATCTCCCAGCCGAGAAGCCAGAAACAGAGGGTGACGATACCCGCGATCAGCAGGAACTTGCGGCCTTCGGGATGCACCGACGGCCAGCGCCACTTGATACCGCCACCGGGGCGGTTCGAGGAAATGGTTGTGGACATGGGGCAGTCTTCTAAGGGGCCGGTTCCGCCGTGACAACGGAATAAGACACCAGGATTGCCGCACGATCGCCGCCGGCCCCGCTGCGACGGGGCAGTTGCACGATCGCGCGGCTTTGCCTAAGGCCCGCTGCAACTCCGACTCCCCAAGGAAAAGGCTTAAAGCATGGGCAAGATCAAGGTAGCCAACCCGGTCGTCGAACTCGATGGCGACGAAATGACCCGGATCATCTGGCAATGGATCCGCGAACGGCTGATCCTGCCCTATCTCGACATCGACCTGCACTATTACGACCTCGGCATCGAGGAACGCGATCGCACCGACGACAAGATCACCGTCGAAGCCGCGAATGCAATCAAGAAGCATGGCGTCGGCGTGAAGTGCGCGACGATCACCCCCGACGAAGCGCGCGTCGAGGAATTCGGCCTCAAGAAGATGTGGAAGTCGCCGAACGGCACGATCCGCAACATCCTGGGCGGCGTCGTGTTCCGCGAACCGATCGTCATGAAGAATGTCCCGCGCCTCGTCCCCGGCTGGACCGACCCGATCGTCGTCGGTCGTCACGCCTTCGGCGACCAGTATAAGGCGACCGACTTCCGTGTCCCCGGTCCCGGCAAGCTGCGCCTGGTGTTCGAGGGCGAGGACGGCACGCTGATCGACGAGGAGGTGTTCCAGTTCCCCTCGTCGGGCGTCGCGATGGGGATGTACAATCTCGACGATTCGATCCGCGACTTCGCGCGCGCCAGCCTCAACTATGGCCTCGCCCGCGAATGGCCGGTGTATCTGTCGACCAAGAACACGATCCTCAAGGCCTATGACGGCCGCTTCAAGGACCTGTTCGAGGAAGTGTTCCAGGCTGAATTCAAGGCGAAGTTCGACGCGCTCGGCATCGTCTACGAACATCGCCTGATCGACGACATGGTCGCCTCGGCGCTCAAGTGGAGCGGCAAGTTCGTCTGGGCCTGCAAGAATTACGACGGCGACGTCCAGTCGGACACGGTCGCGCAGGGTTTCGGTTCGCTCGGCCTGATGACCAGCGTGCTCATGACCCCCGACGGCAAGACGGTGGAATCCGAAGCCGCGCACGGCACCGTCACGCGCCACTATCGCATGCACCAGCAGGGCAAGGCGACCTCGACCAACCCGATCGCGTCGATCTTCGCCTGGACCGGCGGGCTCAAGCACCGCGGCAAGCTCGACGGCACGCCCGAGGTGACCAAATTCGCCGACGACCTCGAAAAGGTCTGCGTCGCAACGGTCGAGAGCGGCAAGATGACCAAGGATCTCGCGCTGCTGATCGGTCCCGACCAGAACTGGCTGACGACCGAAGGCTTCTTCGAGGCGATCGTCGAGAATCTCGAAAAGAAGATGGGCGCATAAACAAGCAAAAAGCTTGAGATAGACGTCTAGCCAATCGGGGCCGGCCTGCATAAGGTCGGCCCTTATGGTATCGGAGACAGAAACCTCGGCGATCGGCAACGCGCTGGTCGTATTGGGCGCCGCGGGCATCGTCATTCCGGCCTTCGCGCGGTTCCGGATTTCGCCGGTCATCGGCTTCATCCTCGTCGGCCTGCTCGTCGGCCCGTCGGGGCTCGGCGCCCTCGCCGCCGACTATCCATGGCTGAAACATGTCACCATCGGCTCGGTCGAGGATATCGCGACGTTCGGCGAATTCGGGATCATCCTGCTGCTCTTCTCGATCGGGCTCGAACTGTCGTTCCGCCGCCTTTGGCAATTGCGGACCTTGGTCTTCGGCATCGGCGCCGCTGAACTGTTCGTCGGAGGCGCGATCCTCGGCACCGCTTTGCTCCTGTTCGGCGAACATTCGACTGCCGCCGCCTATGGCCTTGGCATCGCGCTCGCCCTCTCCTCAACCGCGCTCGTGCTGCCGATCGCCGGCACCAAGTCGGCGGTTGGGCGTGCCTCCTTTTCGATGCTCTTGTTCGAGGATCTCGCGCTCGTCCCGATCATCTTCATCCTCGCCGCGCTGTCGCCGGCCGCATCGGGCGACAGCGCCGAGCTACTGCTGACGACGTTGTGGCATGGCGCGCTCGTCGTTGCGGCGCTTGCGATCGGCGGCTGGTTCCTGTTGCCGAAAATCTTCGCGCAGGCGGCGCGCGCCAAGGACCCCGAACTGTTTCTTGCCGCGAGCCTGCTCGTCGTGATCGTCGCCGCGCTCGCGACCGCCGCGGTCGGCCTGTCGCCGATCGTCGGCGCGCTGCTCGCCGGGCTGATGATTGCCGAGACCGAGTATCATAACGAGGTCGAGGCGATCACTGCGCCGTTCAAGGGGCTGGCGCTCGGGGTGTTCCTGATCAGCGTCGGCATGGGGCTCAACCTCAAGACCATCGCCAGCCAGTGGCCGGAGCTCATCGCGGCCGTGGTCGGCGTCGTGCTGATCAAGGCAGCGGTCACTGCCGCGCTGCTGCGCTTTTCGGGGCAGGTCCGGCGCGGCACCGCGGCCGAGGTCGGGCTGCTGATGGCGAGCCCGTCCGAAACCACCCTGATCGTCCTCACCACCGCGCTGCAGGCGCAGCTGATCAGCCGCGATACCGCCGAATTCTGGCAGCTCGTCACCGCGATCGGCCTGACGATCACGCCCCTGCTCGCGCGCGTCGGGCACGACATCGCGCGGCGGATCGAGATGCGGACGGGCGACGCCCAGGCCGAGGAGACACCCGAGGGACGCACGGTCATCGTGGGCTTCGGGCGCGTCGGGCGCACCGTTGCCGAGCTGCTGCGCGAACATGGCCGACCCTATATCGCGGTCGATGCCGACATCGACACGGTCGCCGCCGCAAGGCGGGACGGTTTCGTCGTTCGGTTTGCCGATGTCGCCCGCCCGGGGGCGCTCGACAGACTGGGGATCGAAAACGCACAGGCGATCGTGCTGACGATGGACGATCCGGTGCAGCAGCTCCGCATGACGCGCCAGCTCAAGCAGAAGCACCCCGATCTGCCGATCATCAGCCGCGCGCGCGATGCCGATCATGCCGCCGCGCTGTACAAGGCCGGCGCCAACGACGCCGTGCCCGAAACGCTCGAAAGCTCGCTACAGCTCGCCGAGGCGGTCCTGATCGACCTCGGCGTCGCGATGGGGCCGGTGATCGCGTCGATCCACGATGTGCGCGCCAAGATGCGCCATGACATCATGACCAAGGGCGACCTCGATCACGAGCCGCGCATCAGCAAGCTGCGGACGCCGGGAAGCTGATCCTAGCGGCCGCCCGTCGGTGCGGCCGCCCGGTCGAGCGCCGCCGCGTCGGCGAGCGTCATCCCCTTGGGCAGGATCGCGAGCGACCATTGGCGCGCGGGGACCAGATATTCGCGCGCGAGTCGCTGGATGTCGGCCGGGGTGATGCCCGAAATGTCCTGCTCTACCGACAGTGCTGCCGCCGCGACGCGCGGGTCGCGGGTCGCGCCTTCGAGCAGGAACATCCAATAGACGTTGCCCGTCGATGCGCGCGCGATCTGTTCGCGGATCGGGCCGGCGTTGCGCGCCAGCTCGTCGGCGCTGACCGGCCTAGCGACGAGGTCGGCGGCGATATCGCGCGCGATGCCGTAGAAACGATCGACATCCTTCGGCGCCAGCAGGCTGCCGACGAGCAGATAGCCGCCGCTGCCCTCGAACCCCGTCGGCCAGTGGCTGTCGACTGCGGGACCGTAGCTCGCGCCCTGCTCGGCGCGCAGCCGGTCGAACAGGCGGTCGTTGAAGATCGCCGCCAGCACGTCGAGCCCCTGCGCGTCGCGCGGGGCCGCGCGTCCGCCGCTGGTCGGCCAGGCGGTCATCGCCGCCGCCTGCCCGGTCTCGCCACGATGATAGGCGACGACCGGCGTGACATTGTGCTTGGCGAAGGCGACCGTCTGCCCGGACGGGGGAGCAATCGCTGGGTGCGCGGGCAGCGCGCCGAGCGTCTCGGCGAGAATCTTCTTGTAATCGACCGTCGACAGATCGCCGAACAACTGGACCTCGATCGGTCCGCTCGCGAGGCGCGGTTCCCAGAAGGCGCGAAAGGCAGCGGGCGTCAGCGCGGCGATCTGCGCCTTGTCGGGCGCCGCCCAGCGCGCGTCGTCGTTCGCCAGCCAGCCGCGCATATTGCGGTCGAGCACCGCGTTGGGCGTCGCGTCGTTGAGGTCATAGCCGGTGAGATAACCGACGCGCAGCCGATCGACCGGCGCGGCATCCCAACGCGGAAAGGCGAGCTTGCCGGCGATCAGCTTCATCTGGTCGGCCAGGTCGGCGGGCTTGCTCTCCGCCGCGATCTCGAACGCGTCGTCGTCGATCGAGAAGTTCATCTGGATCTGACGGCCGTTGGTCAGCTGGTCGAGCTCGTTCTGCCCCCACGGCCCGATCCCGCTCGCCATCAGCGCATAGTCGCCGGTCCACAGCAGGTTCGGCGCATCGGCGGCAACGCTGCGGTTGCCGGTGCCGAAGCGGACGTTGACGCGCACCTTGCCGGGCTCGACGCGGTTGTTCGAGACGAGCGCGGTCACGCCATTGGCGAACTCGAGCCGCTCGGCGCGAAGGCCGGGTAGGCCGCCGGTCGAGACCAGCGTGCCCGGCTTGCCGATCGCGGGAAGCTGGCTCATGTCGACCGCCGCGGTCGCGACCCGGTCATCGCGGATCTTCGCGGGCGCGGCGAGCGCGGCAACGAGCGCGGCGTCGCCACCGCGCGTCGGGGTCGGCGTCGTCAGCACGACGCGCGTCACCGGCGCGCCGAAAATCGCCTTGCTCGTCGCCAGCATCACCTTCGGTGTCGCCGAGGCCCGGATCGCCTTGAACATGTCGACCTGGCCCTGCGGGCTCGTCACCGTCTCGTTGATGTCGACCGCGCGCACCATATCGTCGGCCAGCCGCGAGCCGGGCTCGTTTCGAGCATTTTCAAGCTCTTTGGCGAGGAAGGCCTCGATCTCGTTCGCCTCGCGGTCGATGTCGGCCTGCGACGGCGGCGTCGTGACGGCATCGGCAATCACCCCGCGCACATCGGCGAGCGCCGCTTTCCAGTCATTGAGCGGCACGATCTGCGCCATCGTCACATCGGCGCTCCGGCTCAGATATTGCTGCTCGACCGTCGCGACGAGATAGCTGCCGCCCGCCCGCGCGCGGTTCTCGAGGCGACGATTGACGAGCGCCTGCGCGATGAATTCCAGATAGAGCCGCCGCGTATTCTCGACGGTATCGACGCGCTTCACCCACGGGCGGATCATCGCCAGCGTCAGCGCGAGCGGCTGGTTTGGTTCGACCACCACTTTCGCGACCGGCGCCTTGGGGTCGGGCTTGCCGAAATCGGGCTGCACCGGCGGCGTCCCATCGCCGCGCCAGTCACCATAATATTTGGCAATCAGCCGCGCGAACTCGGCGGGGTCGCCGTCGCCGACGATCACGACGACCGCACGCTCGGGCCGATACCAGCGATCATGGAAGGCCTGCACTGCCGGCGCGCTTGCCGCCGCCAGCGATGCGACCGTCCCGATTGGCGGCCGCTTGCCCAGAAGCTGTCCGGCGAACAGATGCGCGTTGGTGATATCCGCGATCCGCTTTTGCGGCCCGTCGGATTCGCGCAGCTCGGACATGACGACGCCGCGCTCTGCAGTCACCGCAGTGTCCGAAATGCGCGGTTCGCGGACCATCCCGGCGAGCAATTTCATGCTCTCGTCCAAGGTCGCGGCATTCACGTTCGGCAGGTCGAGTTGATAGACCGTCTGCGTCGGCGTCGTCTGTGCATTGGAATCACTGCCAAAGGTCACCCCGAACCGCTGCCAGATGCGCTTCGCCTCGCCGTCGGGGATATGCTCCGATCCGCGGAAGGTCAGATGCTCGAGCAAATGCGCGAAGCCCAGTTCCTTCTCGCTCTCGAACATCGACCCGACATCCATCCGCACGCGGATCGACACCTGTCCCGGCGGCACGCCGTTGTTCCGCACCGCATAGCGCACGCCGTTGGGAAGCACCCCGAACTGCCACGCGGTGTCGCGGGGGATGTCGCTGCCGGCATAGAGCCAGCTCTCGTTCTTCGCCAAGGCGACGGGCGAAGGCGCCGGCGCGGTCTGGGCGCTTGCAACCGAAGCGAGCAGCACGCCCGCCGCGGCGGCGCAGGAAATGAGGATCGATGCGAGCGGGGAAAGCGGGACTAGCCGTGGAGAATAGGACATCCATCCACCTTATCGCCTTCGAACCTTGCTGGCCACTGAACTTCGTGCCGCTTGTCCTCCACCGCGCTTCGGCCTAGCCAGACGCGATGGACGCCAAGCTCCCCCCTCTCGCCGCGATCGTGCAGATGACGAGCGGCATCGACCCCGACGCCAATCTGCGGGCGATCGACCGCGCTTTGGGCGAGGCCGCGAAACATGGCGCGGCGGTCGCCTTCCTTCCCGAAATGTCGCTGCTGCTCGATCGCGATCGTCAGCGGTCGGCGGCGCATATCCTCCGCGAAGCCGACAGTCCCTGGCCGGTTGCATTGCAGGACATGGCGCGGCGCCATGGCGTATGGCTGCACTCGGGGTCGATGCCGCTGCTGTCCGACGATGGCAGCAAGCGCGTCAACCGCAGCCATGTGATTGGTGCCGACGGCAGCATCCGCGCGCGCTACGACAAGATCCACATGTTCGACGTCGACCTGCCGACGGGCGAGAAATGGACTGAATCGGCCGCCTACGCCGGCGGCGAAGCGATCGCGCTCGTCGACACGCCAATCGGCCGTTTGGGCCTCAGCATCTGTTATGATTTGCGCTTCCCCGAACTCTATCGCGCGCTCGTCGATGGCGGGGCGGAGGTGATCGCCATTCCCGCCGCCTTCACGGTACCGACCGGCGAGGCGCACTGGCATACGCTCGTTCGCGCGCGTGCGATCGAGACCGGCTGTCACGTCATCGCCGCAGCGCAATGCGGCGTCCATGCCGACGGCCGCGCGACCTATGGCCACAGCCTGGCGGTCGATCCCTGGGGCGTCGTTCTGGCGGAGGCAGCGGCGAAAAGCGGCGCTGGCGACCAGGGCTTCGACCTGATTGCGGTCGAAATCGACGCCGAGGCGGTCACGAAAGCCCGTCAGGCGATTCCGCTCGCGCGGTCGCGGACGGTTCGCTCGATTACGCTATAGGCAAAGGCAAGACAGGCGCCGGGTCTGCCAGCCACAAAAAGCGAACCCCCGATTGCGGCCCGCACTTAACCGGAATTTACATCGCCCAAAACACAAAGGGCCCCGGACATGGTCCGGAGCCCTTCGGTAACTGTCGAAACAGCCTTATTACGGGCTGGTCGGCGCGTCGTCGTTGTTGTCCGACGCGATGATGATGCCACCAACGATAGCAGCCAGAGCAACGATCGCGATGATCCAGCTGGTGCTGCCTTCGAGTTCGCTTTCGCCACCGAGATCGGTGGTCGCACGAGCCGCCGGGGCAGCCGAAGCAGCAACCGGTGCCGCGATCATCGACGTTGCTGCGAGGGAGATCGCAGCCTTCTTGAGCAGGTTCATCTTATTCTCCGTCCACTGGAAAACTAGTATTCTCGAATCACAGCGGACCTAGCCACCCTGATTCAGCATGGTTCTTCTATGCATTGTCGCCAGCGATTGCAACGACGTTTTGCCAGTGCCCAACAAATGTTAGGAATTTGCTAAATCAGTAAAAAAACACCAAATTGGTGGCAATTTATCCCCGCCTGACGCGGTCGAAAGCCTCCCTCGTCACGGGGTATCCCAGATGGTCGGGAATGCACAGATAGGGGCGGCCGTCACGCTCCTCGATCCAGGGCGTTACCAGCTCGACCGGGAACTGCCCGGCGTGCAAAGAAAACTCTTCAAAATCATTGGTTTGTGACAGTCGTTCGAGGTTCCTGCGGGTCGGGAAAATGATCGATATCTCGCCCGCATCGGCCATCGCCAGCGTGCCTTTCGCGCTGGCCCAGAAGATGTGGCTGTGCTCGGCCTCTTCTACCGTCAGCTCATGGCCGTGTGGCGGCGCGGAAACCGCATAAAAGCGCGTGTCGAAGGTTCGCGCTTCCTTGAAATTGGGGCACCAGCGCGCAAACGGCACCAACGCGTCGAGCGCGACCCGATCGTTCCGTGCGGCGAGGATGTCCGAGAGCAGTTCCCCGCCCAGCAGAGCCCTCCGAACATCCGATGAATCGTGCTCGGAAAGCGACGGCCAGCCGACCGCAAGCCCCGTTTCCTCCAGTGTTTCGCGGAGCGCGGCGACCCGCGCGGCGCCATCGGCATCGCCTTCGGCAAATCCGTGCCGCTGCGCGACGGTGAAATCGTCGGGATCGATACGACCGCCCGGAAACACTACCGCACCCGCCGCAAAGGCCATGTTGCTCGATCGCTTGACCATCAGGATTTCGTCGGGTCCGCCGCCCGCCGACGGGCGCATGATCACGAGCGTGGCGGCGGGAATGGCGCCTTCGGGGAGCGCGGGAGCGAATGATGAAGCGATTCCGGTCATGCCGAATCGATAAACGTGCCGGGCCGCCTTGTCATCTGGTGACACCGACGGGCCATTGCGAGGAGCCCTCCCCGCGTGCAAGATGCGGCGCATCCGCACCGGCCGATGTGGGAGCAGGGCCATGGGAATATTGGAGATTCTGGGTGTCGCCGGTAGCCTGAGCCTGCTCGCGGGCTGGCGCCTCTACCTCACCATTTTCGCGACCGGGATCGCCATGCACTTCGGCTGGCTGCCGCTGCCCGAGCATCTGAAGGCGTTGCAGATCCTCGCGAACCCGTGGGTGCTCGGCATCGCGGGCGTCGGGACGCTGGCCGAATTCCTCGCCGACAAGGTCGCGTGGGTCGACACCGCGTGGGACACGATCCACAGCATCGTCCGCCCGCTGGGCGGTGCGCTGCTCGCGCTGGCGCTCGTCGACAGCTCGGACCCGGCCTGGCAGGTCGTCGCCTTCCTGCTCGGCGGCGGCGGCGCGCTGCTCAGCCACGGCGCCAAGGCGACGACGCGCGCGGTGGTCAACGTCAGTCCCGAACCCTTCAGCAATGCCGCAGTGTCGACCGGGGAGGATGTCGCGACGACCGGCCTCCTCGCGCTCGCAATCGCCTATCCGCCGCTCGCGATCGTGATCGCGATCCTGCTGCTGGTCGCTGCGGTGATCGTCATCATCGTGCTGCGCCGCCTGCTCCGCAAGATCAAGGCGACGCTCAAACGCGCGCTCGGCGACGAGCCGGCAGAGTCCGCCCTGCCCCCGCTTTAGGAGGGCAGCAATTCCTTGAGCGGCTTTTCGCTGTCGGCGAGCTGCTCGGGAGTGGCGTGAAGACCGGCGGTGACGATCATCCGGCCCTGGACATAGTCCTTGGTCGCATTGACGCAGTCGAGGGCGATGACCTTGCCGGCCTTCAAATAGACGATCGAGAAGCTGCGCGTCGCCGGATCGCCGCGCAGCACGGCCTGATCGTGCCCGGTCGACAGGCCTGCGGTCTGGAGTTTGAGGTCATACTGGTTCGACCAGAACCACGGGATCGCATGATAGGGCGCCTCGTCGCCGACAATGCCCTTCGCGACGACATTCGCCTGATCATTGGCATTCTGTACCGATTCCAGCCGGATCGTCGCGCCTTCGGCAAAATCGTTCACATGCGCGGCGCAATCGCCGATCGCATAAATATCGGGCAGGCTTGTCTTGCAGAGCCGGTCGACGAGCACGCCCCCGCTACCGCTCGCGCCCTCAGCGCCCGCCGCGATTAGCGGTTCGATCGCGGGTACGATGCCGATGCCGACGATCACCAGGTCGGCGGGGATGACCTCGCCGTCGGCGAGCCGGACTCCCGTGACATGCGTTTCGCCCTCGATCGCATCGACGCAGACGCCGAGCCGCAGGTCGACGCCATGGTCGCGGTGTTCCTTCTCGTAGAAGCGCGACAGCTCGACCCCCGCGACGCGCGCGAGGACGCGGTCGAGCGCTTCGAGCAGCACGACCTTCTTGCCGGCCTTGTTGAGCACCGCCGCCGCTTCGAGCCCGATATAGCCGCCGCCGATCACCACGATCTGCTCTGCTGTTTCCGACGCCGCCTTCATCGCATCGGCATCGGCCTTGGTCCGCACCCCCTGCACGCCCGGCAGGTCGCCGCCGGGGATCGGCAACATCCGCGGGCTGCCGCCGGTCGCCCAGACAAGCTTGCCATAACCGATCGTCTCGCCACCGTCCGTCGTCACCGTGTGCGCCGACGGATCGACCGACACGACACGCTTGCCGAGCAGCATCGTCACTTCGCGTTCGTCCCAATATTTGGCGGGGCGAAGCTGGATGCGTTCGAATTCCTTCTCGCCCGCGAAATATTCCTTCGACAGCGGCGGGCGCTCATAGGGCAGTTCGGGTTCGTCGCCGATGATCGCGATGCTGCCCTCGAACTTCTGCGTGCGCAGCATCACCGCCACCTGCGCGCCGCCATGCCCGGCCCCCACGATCACCACGTCGAATTTCATAATCCCTCCGCTACGGCATGCGCCCAATTTACGCGCGTCCCTGACATGCACGGCAGAGCCGTACAAGAAACAATGGCTATGCGGCTTGCAGGATCAGCTCGTCGCGCAGCAGGATCAGCTTTGCCCCTAGCGCCGCGATCTCGGTATCGCTTTGCGACCCCGCAACGACCGACGCCGACAGGCAAAAGCCGGGCGCTATGCCCGTCGTCCCCGCCGCCACGGTCCACACCCCGCGATGCGCATAGCCCTGATCGATCGCATAGCCGCGCGCCGCCGCTTCGTGGACCTGCCGCACATAGGTTTCGAACGGCAGGTCGGCCTGCCAACGGACCGGCGCATAGCGGCGCGCCAGCTCGCCTTCGCCCACGCCCTGCACCGCCGCGATCGCTCGTCCCGCCGCGCCGCTGCCGAGCGGCTGGCGCTGGTCGTCTGCGAGGCTGAGTCGCATCCCCGCATCGCTCTCGGCACGCACCGCGAGCTGCATCCGGTCGCGCGACACGATCTTCCAGAGGCCGACCGCGGCTTCGGTTGCTTGCGCGAATGCCGCCATGCGCGGCAGCGCCCGGTCGACAAGCCGCGTGCCCGCGCTGTCGCGTAGCGCCTCGGCGGCCTGCCACGGCGCGGTCAGGCGATAGCGTTTGCCCGCCGTCTCCCGCTCGATCGCACCCTCCGCGACGAGCGTTTTCAAGAGATTGAGGCAGCTCGACGGGCTCAGGCTGACGCTCCGGCCGATATCGGACAGTGTCAGCGCTCCCGCCTCGCCGAGCAGGCGGAGGATCGCGAAGGCTTGCGAAACAGAGCGTACGGGGCCGGTCATCTTCGCTGAAATATTTTCAACGTGATGAAAAATCAATTCTCAATGTTGAAATGATGCGAAGGGCGGCATATCGCGCTACCAACACGAATCGAACGGGAGAGCGACGATGAGCGGATGCCTCGACGGAAAGGTCGTTGCGATAACAGGCGCCGGGCGCGGCATCGGCCGCGAACTCGCGCTGCACTGCGCGGCGCAAGGCGCGGCGGTCATCGTCAACGATCCGGGTGTCGCGCAGACCGGGGACGGCGGCGACGCGGCTCCGGCCGAGACGACCGCGAACGACATCGTCGCTGCAGGCGGCAAGGCTGCCGCCAATTTCGGCAATGTCGCCGACCCCAGGGAAGCCGCGGGCATCATCGAGGACGCGGTAGCTAAATTCGGCCGCATCGACGCCGTCGTGAACAACGCCGGGATCCTCCGCGACACCATCTGGCACAAGATGAGCTACGAGGACTGGAAGAGCGTCATCGAGGTCAACCTGACCGGCGTCTTCAACGTCTCGAAGGCCGCGACGCCCTGGTTCCGCGAACAGCAGTCGGGCAGCTTCATCCATTTCACCTCGACCAGCGGCCTCATTGGCAACATCGGGCAGGCGAACTATTCTGCCGCCAAGCTCGGCGTCGTCGCGCTGTCGCAATCGATCGCGCTCGACATGGCGCGCGCCGGCGTGCGCTCCAACTGCATCGCCCCCTTCGCGTGGAGCCGCATGACCGCCTCGATCCCCGCGACGACCCCCGCCGAGCAGGAGCGCGTCAAGCGCATCCAGGAAATGTCGGCCGACAAGATCGCGCCGCTCGTCGCCTACCTCGCATCGGACCTGTCGAAAGATGTGACGAACCAGATATTCAGCGTGCGCAAGAACGAGATCACGCTCTTTTCGAAACCGCGTCCCGTGCGATCGATGGCGAAGCTCGAAGGCTGGACCGCCGAAGCGATTGCCAACGAGCTGATCCCGGCCTTCCGCCCCTCCTTTGCACGCGCCGACGAGGTGTCGGCGCATGTCTTCCCCTACGACCCGATCTGAGGAAAAGCCCATGAGCAACCCCGGCATGGACGCGGATGTTTTCGACCAGTTCATCGAACAGCTTCAGCGCTATGTGCGCGAGCGCCTTCTCCCCGCCGAGAAGGAGATCGTCGAGAGCGACGCGATCCCCGACGACATCCTCGGCGAAATGCGCGACATGGGCCTGTTCGGCCTGACGATTCCCGAAGAATATGGCGGCGCGGGAATGAACGTCAGCCAGTATATCAAGACGATCCACACGATCAGCTATGCGATGCCGGCGTTCCGCTCGATCATCTCGATCAATATCGGCATGTTCGCCTCGGCGCTGAAGAATGGCGGGACCGAGGCGCAGAAGGCCGAATGGCTGCCGCGCGTCGCCGCGGGCGAAATCGCCTGCTTCGGGCTGACCGAACCCGGATCGGGGTCGGATTCAGCGGGGCTGCAGACCACCGCGACGCAGACCGACAACGGCTGGGTCCTCAACGGCACCAAACGCTACATCACCAACTCGCCCTTCGCCAAAGTCGGCCTGATCATGGCGCGGACGAGCAAGGAGAATCTGCCGAAGAACGCGCATGTCTCGGCCTTCGTCGTGCCCTTCGACGTCCCCGGCATCACGATCGGCAAGTCGGACAAGAAGATGGGCCAGTCGGGCAGCCATATCGCCGACGTCGTGATGGACGATGTCCGCGTCGGCGGCGAGGCGCTGCTCGGCGGCGAGCTCGGCAAGGGCTTCGCCTATGCGATGATGAGCCTCGACAACGGCCGCATGTCGGTCGGCGCCGCGGCGACCGCCTACGCCCGCCGCGCGCTCGACAGCGCGGTGCGCTACGCGACCGAGCGCAAGGCGTTCGGCGAGCCGATCGCGAACTTCCAGCTGATCCAGCAGATGCTCGCGCAGAGCGAGATCGACATCTACGCCGCCGAATGCATGATGGAGGACGTCACGCGCCGCGCCGACGCCGGCGAGAATGTCCTGCGCAAGGCGGCGGCGTTCAAGGTCTTCGCCAGCGAAATGTGCGGCCGCGTCGTCGACGCCTGCGTCCAGGTCTATGGCGGCGCCGGCTATCTCGCCGAATATGACGCCGAACGCTTCTTTCGCGATGCGCGCATCTATCGCATCTACGAAGGCACGACGCAGATCCTGCAGCTCCAGATCGCCAAGCATATGCTGCGCGAATTCGCGGCGGCGTGAGGGTGATTTTCTCCCAATCCCTTCCCAGCGTGTTCCCTCGCGAAGGAGTGTCGGGTCGGATCGTCCCCCGGACGATCCTTGAACATGCGGGGCAAGTTCAACCCGATACTGGGCCATCACCTACCCTCGCGTTATTTGGCGGACGGCGATGGCAAGACGATAGCTCGGGTGATGGACCCCCGCCTTCGCGGGGGAACACAGGGGGTGTGGGCCCGGTCCATGTATAACCTCCTCTCCGGCCTATCGGTGATCGAAGCCTCCTCCTTTGTCGCCTCGCCCACGGCCGGGCTCTATTGCGCGCAGTTCGGCGCCGAGGTGATCCGCGTCGACCAGATCGGCGGCGGTCCGGATTTTAGGCGCTGGCCGGTGACATCGGAGAACAACTCGCTCTATTGGGAAAACCTCAACCGCGCGAAGAAGTCGGTCGCGCTCGATCTTTCCCGGCCCGAGGGGCGCGAATTGTTACAGGAGCTGGTCCGCGCCACCGGCCAGTTCATCACCAACTTTCCGGTCGACGGCTTCCTCTCGCACGCCAAGCTCGCCGAGGGCCGCCCCGATCTGATCACCGTCCGCGTGATGGGCTGGGCCGACGGCTCGCCCGCGCTCGACTACACGGTGAACAATAGCGTCGGCTATCCGATGCTCACCGGCGCGGGGCCCGAACCCGTCAATCATGTGCTGCCCGCGTGGGATCTGCTCACCGGCGCCTATGCCGCCTTCACATTGCTCGCGGCGATCCAGCGGCGCAGCGTCAGCGGCGAAGGCGGCGAGGTGCGCATCCCCCTGTCCGATGTCGCGATTGGCACCGTCGCCAATCTCGGGGGTATCGCCGAAGTCCTTTACTCGGGCGAGAATCGCCCGCGGCTCGGCAATGCGGTCTATGGCCTCTTCGGCCGCGACTTCGTGACCCGCGATGGCGCGCGGACGATGATCGTGGTCGTCACCCCGCGCCAGTGGGCCAATCTGGTGGCGGCGCTGAACCTCGGCGATGCCATCGCGAGCATCGAAAGCGCGCGCGGCGTGTCCTTCGCCAGGGACGATGGCCTCCGCTTCGACCACCGCGATGCCCTCTATCCCTTGTTCGAACAGGCGATCGCGAGCCGCGACCATGCCGATCTCGCCGCCGCCTTCGACGCGGGCGGGATCGTCCATTCGCCCTATCGCACGATGCTCGACGCCGCGAACGACCCGGCGCTCGTGGCGAACAACCCGATTTTCGGCGAAGCGCCGAACCCCAGCGGTTTCGTCTATCCCGCCGCGGGTGCCTTCGCCACCATCCCGCAGGCGGACCGCGAGCCCCCGCGCCCTGCGCCGCGCAACGGCCAGCACAGCGAAGAAATACTGTCCTCGCGCCTTTCGCTCTCCTCGGGCGAAATCGCCCGCCTGATCGATGCCGGTATCGTCGGTGCCGGCTGAATTGCCCCACTCCCCCTTCCTGTTCCCCCGCGAAGGCGGGGGCCCATCATCCGATCCTTGCGATGCCGGCCAGGGGTTGCTGAGGGCTGAGAGGGCAGGTGATGGACCCCCGCCTTCGCGGGGGCACACGCAATTTATGTTTGGAGATTAGAAAATGACCCTTCGCCGCGCCGCCATCGTCGCCCCGATCCGCACCGCCGTCGGCAAGTTCGGCGGCGCGCTCTCGTCGATCACCGCCGGCGATCTCGGCGCCGTCATCCTGAAGGCGCTGATCGAGCGCACGAAGATCGATCCCACGCGCGTCGACGACGTCGTCTTTTCGCAAGGCTACGGCAATGCCGAAGCCCCCGCGATCGGCCACTGGTCGTGGCTCGCCGCGGGCCTGCCGCTCGAGGTGCCCGGTTACCAGCTCGATCGCCGCTGCGGCTCGGGTCTTCAGGCGGTCGTCAACGCCGCGATGATGGTCCAGACCGGCATGTCCGACGTCGTCGTCGCGGGCGGCGTCGAATCGATGTCGAACGTCGAACATTATACGACCGACGTCCGCAAGGGCATTCGCGCGGGCAACCTCACCCTCCATGACCGGCTGACGCGCGGCCGCGTCATGTCGCAGCCGGTCGAGCGCTTCGGCGTCATCACCGGCATGATCGAGACCGCCGAAAATCTCGCCAAGGACTATGGCATCAGCCGCGAAGCATGCGACGCCTATGCCGTCCGCAGCCACCAGCGCGCTGCCGCCGCTTGGGCGAAGGGCCTGTTCGACGACGAACTCGTCCCCGTCTCGGTCCCGCAGAAGAAGGGCGACCCCGTCGTCTTCGCGCATGACGAGGGCTACCGCGCCGACGCGACGCTCGAATCGCTCGGCAAGCTCAAGGCACTCGAAGGCGGCGTCGTCACCGCAGGCAACGCGAGCCAGCAGAACGACGCCGCTGCCGCGTGCCTCGTCGTCGCCGAGGACAAGCTCGACGAACTCGGCCTGACCCCCATTGCCTGGTACCACAGCTCGGCCGCCGCGGGTTGCGACCCCAGCCGCATGGGCATCGGCCCCGTCCCCGCAGTCGAACGCCTCTTCGCGCGCAACGGCCTCGGCTGGGGCGACATCGACCTCGTCGAACTCAACGAAGCCTTCGCGCCGCAAGTGCTCGCGGTGCTCAAGGGTTGGGGCTGGAGCGACGACGACAGCCGGAACGAAATCCTCAACGTCAACGGCTCGGGCATCTCGCTCGGCCACCCGATCGGTGCGACGGGCGGCCGCATCCTCGCCAACCTGACGCGCGAACTCGTCCGCAGGGACGGCCGCTACGGCCTTGAAACCATGTGCATCGGCGGTGGTCAGGGCATCGCCGCGATCTTCGAGCGCGCCGCCTGAGCAGGTGTGAATGGGCAAGGAACAGGCGATCAAATTGGAACAAGCCCTTCTTCCTCGTCACCCCGGACTTGATCCGGGGTCCATTGCGCCGCCGATGGCATGGACCCCGGATCAAGTCCGGGGTGACGAAGGAATAGGAGGCAGGCTCTGACGATGCGTGCGGATCTGAACGGCGCTCTGATCGCAGCGCAGGCCTATCGCGGCGCAGCGCAGGCTGCGCTTGCCGAGCGACTGACTGCAAGGCCGATCGACAGCGAACAACGCGCCGCGCACGGCTTCGCATGGGTCGCGACCACCGTTGCTGCGCTCGAAGCAACGCTCGCGTGGTACGAGTCCGGCCAGAACTCCAATCCCCTCGACGACAAAATCGCCGCCCTCGCTTTCGCCGAAAGCATCGGCCAGCTGACCGGCGGCTTGCCGATGGGGCAGAACGAAATCTTCCGCCCCGCCGACCTCGGCCTCACCGCCGCAGCCCGCACGCTTGCCGACGCCTGCGCCGACCTGCTGAATACCGACCACGCCACGACCCGCGCCAGCGTCGCCGCCGCGCTCGCCGAAGGCCATTGGCCGAGCGAGACGCTACACGATGCCGACCTCGACGCGATCCGCGACCAGTATCGCCGCTTCACCGACGCCGCGATCATCCCGCACGCCCACGCTTGGCACCTCGCGAACGACCTGATCCCCGATACGACGGTGGCGGCGATGGCCGAGCTCGGTACCTTCGGCGTCTGCATCCCCGAAGAATATGGAGGCCTCGGTCTCGGCAAGCTCGTCATGTGCATCGTCACCGAGGAATTGTCGCGCGGCTGGATCGGCGCCGGGTCGCTCGGCACGCGGTCGGAGATTGCGGGCGAATTGATCGCGATGGGCGGCACCGACGCGCAAAAGACCGAATGGCTGCCGCGGATCGCCAGCGGCGAGATCCTGCCGACGGCGGTGTTCACCGAACCCGACGTCGGCTCCGACCTCGGCGCGCTGCAAACCAAGGCGCGTCGCGAGGGCGACCGCTGGATCATCGACGGCGCGAAGACCTGGATCACCCACGCCGCGCGCTCGGACCTGATGACCCTGCTCGCCCGCACCCTGCCCGATGCGAAGGGCTATGCCGGCCTGTCGATGCTGCTCGTCCCCAAGCCGCGCGGGACCGAGACCGATCCCTTTCCCGCCGCCGGGATGACCGGCAGCGAGATCGAGGTACTCGGCTATCGCGGGATGCGCGAATATGCGCTGCAGTTCGAGGGGCTTACGGCACCCGCCGACGCGCTGCTCGGCGGCGAGGAGGGGCAAGGCTTCAAGCAGCTGATGCGCACCTTCGAGGGCGCCCGCATCCAGACCGCCGCGCGCGCCGTCGGCGTCGCGCGCCGCGCGCTCGAACTCGGGCTCGACTATGCACTAACCCGCAAGCAGTTCGGGAAGGCGATCGTCCATTTCCCGCGCGTGTCGGACAAACTCGCGATGAGCCTTGTCGATTTCATCACCGCGCGCGAGTTGAGCTACGCGGCCGCGCGCGCCAAGGATTCGGGCAAGCGCTGCGATATCGAGGCCGGCATGGCGAAGCTGCTCGGCGCGCGCGCCGCCTGGTCGAACGCCGATGCCGCGCTGCAGATCCATGGCGGCAACGGCTATGCCCTTGAGTATGAGATCAGCCGTATCCTCTGCGACGCGCGCATCCTCAACATCTTCGAGGGCGCAGCCGAGATTCAGGCGCAGGTGATCGCGCGCGGACTGACCGGAGGACGCAATTGATGAACGACTGGAGTGCATGGATCGGCCGCGAGGACATCCGCCACGACCATATCGAACCTGCCGCCGTGAGCCGCTGGCTCGCGACGCTCGACCGCGCCGCGCCCGCCGACGGCAGCGTCCCCCAAGCCTATCACTGGTGCCTCTGCCTCCCCGACGCTCCGACCGCGATCCTCGGCGCCGACGGCCATCCGGTGCGCGGGGACAGCGACGACAGTTTCCTGCCCCCCATCCCCCTGCCACGGCGCATGTGGGCGGCGAGCAAGGTCGAATTCCTGACGCCCTTGCGCCCCGGCCAGTCGATCATGCGCAGTTCGCGCGTCGCCTCGATCACCGAAAAACAGGGCGGCACCGGCAAGCTCGTCTTCGCCGAGGTCGCGCACGAGACCCACGGCGACGGCGCCCTCGCGGTGCGCGAAATCCAGTCGATCGTCTTCCGCGAGCCCGCGCCCGCCGGCGCTCCCGCTACCCCTCCCCCGCCCGGCGAGGGCAAGTTCGACGCATCGGGCTGGGACGCGCACCGGATGCTCGTCCCGTCCGAAGCGCTGCTGTTCCGTTACTCGGCGCTGACCTTCAACAGCCACCGCATTCATTACGACCTGCCCTATGCGACCCACGAAGAGGGCTACCGCGGCCTCGTCGTCCACGGCCCACTCACCGCGACGCTCCTGCTCGACCTTGCGGCGCTACATCTCGGGGACAACATGCTCCAACGCTTCGCCTTCCGCGGCCTGTCCCCCGCGATCTGCGGTGATCCGCTCCATCTCGTCCTTCGTCGCGACGACGACACCATCGCCCTCGCCGCTTTTGCCGCCGATGGCCGACAGGTGATGGCGGCGACGGCCAACTGAAAGAGAAATATCGATGTCCGAACCATTGCACCCCGAAATTCGCGAATCCGTTCGCCGCCTGTGCGCCGAATTCCCCGGCAGCTATTGGCAGGCGCTCGACCGCGACCGCATCTATCCGACCGACTTCGTCCGTACCCTGACCGAAGCGGGTTTCCTGTCGGTGCTCGTGCCCGAAGAATATGGCGGCGCCGGGCTCGGCCTGTCGGCGGCGACCGCGATCCTCGAGGAGATCCATCGTTCGGGCTGCAACGGCGGCGCCTGCCACGCGCAGATGTACACGATGGGGACGATCCTGAAGCACGGCTCGCCCGAGCAGAAGGCGCGCTACCTGCCCGGCATCGCGAGCGGGGCGCTTCGCCTGCAGGCCTTCGGCGTCACCGAACCGACGAGCGGCACCGACACGACGCGGATCAAGACCTTCGCGCGCCGCGACGGCGACGATTATATCGTTTCGGGCCAGAAGATCTGGATCAGCCGCGCCGAGCACAGCGACCTGATGGTGCTGCTCGTCCGTACCACCCCGCGCGATCAGGTCCAGAAATCGTCCGACGGAATGAGCGTGCTGCTCGTCGACATGCGCGAGGCGGTTGGCAACGGCCTCACCATCCGGCCGATCCGCACGATGCTCAACCATGCGACGACCGAGCTTTTCTTCGACGACCTCCGCGTTCCCGCCGCAAACCTGATCGGGGAGGAAGGCAAGGGCTTCCGCTATATTCTCGACGGCATGAATGCCGAGCGCATCCTGATCGCCAGCGAATGCATCGGCGACGGCCGCTTCTTTATCGACCGCGCCGCCGCCTACGCCTCGGGGCGCGAGGTATTCGGGCGCCCGATCGGGGAGAATCAGGGCATCCAGTTCCCGATCGCGCGCGCGCACGTCCAGATTTCGGCGGCCGCGGCGATGGTCGACAAGGCGGCGGCGATGTTCGAGGCGGGCGAGCCTTGCGGCACCGAAGCCAACATGGCGAAAATGCTTGCGTCGGAGGCAAGCTGGTTCGCCGCCGACATGTGCATCCAGACGCACGGCGGCTTCGGCTTCGCCGAGGAATATGACATCGAACGCAAGTTCCGCGAAACGCGCCTCTATCAGGTCGCGCCGATCAGCACGAACCTGATCCTGAGCCACGTCGCGACGCATGTGTTGAAACTCCCCAAGAGCTTCTGAGCAGGACGCGCGGAGAATTTGGGGAAGCTATGGTGCCGCTTCAGGACTCGAACCTGTGGCCCCATCATTACGAATGATGTGCTCTACCAACTGAGCTAAAGCGGCACTGGTGCCCAGAAGAGGAATCAATAGTTAAGTATATGATTTTGAAAAGAAATTTATTTCCCTTCGACATGCAAAATGATGGCCCCTTCGTTGGCCCGCGTCAAGATTTTGTGGAGTGGTTCGAGTGTTGGCGGTCTCAGCAACGCTCGCAGCCCCGCATATCATTCCAGGTAGTATCGCGCAATCGCGCCCGCCAAAGGCTCCACCACGAGGTAGGTAAATTGGCGCCAATCCAGCCCCAACACGGTGCGATTGACTAATGCGTAGCGCTTCGAGCATTTGCGCTAACCGTCCGCGAGAGCCCGCCCCGAACTAATGCGGCATAGGTAACGCTTGGCTGCTTGACGAACGCTAGTTTTCCACGAGCCAGTCACGGCACGCCGCCCAGTTAGGGAAGCGGTTGTCGTCAGGACGCATGTTTGGCGACAAGATCGTGCACTTGCGCAGGATCAAACGCCACGTCCCATGACCATCGCCCGAACCCACCCGTAGAATTGATAGCCCGAACCCACTCATCGAGAGCCTCGCGCTTGGCCTTATTCTGCTGGCTGTCCGTTCCCTTGATCTCGAGCGCCAGTGTTTTCCCGTTCGCCAGCCTGACAATGAAATCGGGGATGTAGCGGCGGCGCGATCCCTGCCAGAGGTAATGAATCTGGAAACTCAGATGATCGTTCTTGGCATAGGCGATCACATCGTCCCGGCCCTCAAACACGTTGGCAGCGTATTGCTCCCACGCTGAGTCACCAACCACATGGCTGATGTGGGACTTTCCGGTCGGCATGTTGGGCTTTGTGGTGTACCACGCTCGCATCTGACCGGTACTACCGATCGGGTTCTCTTCGTCGAACACGGGGGTTAGGGCGGTCGTATTCTGCTCGCTGACGAACCGGAGAACGTGCCGGACGATCAGGTCGATATTCAGCGCGATGAGGATACGACGGCGGACCGGATCGCTATGGAACAGCGACGGAATGTCGATCTGGTCTGATCGCAGGAAGGTCTCAACCAGCCGGATAAGCTGGAATACGAGGAATTCCTCGTTGCCCTTGAAGTTGGCCTTCAGTTCGGCGAACGCCTTGCGGGCAGCAACGAATGTCAGCCGCTGAAGACGGAATTCCTCTGGCAGCAAGGACAGGTCGATGGCCGTCACCTTGCTCATGTCCGCCGCGCCGCCTAGAGCGGGGGCGATCTCGGCGCTGATGACTGTGGCAACCGGATCGAGGGTCAATGGCTCGACTTTCGCCCAATCCACCGTCAATTCCGGCTTCACCACCGTCTCGATGCGCAGAACGTTGGGCCACTTCAGTTCAAGCGAGGCACGATCCGGCACCACGTCAATCTGAGTGCTGGGCTTCGGCGGAGGCGGGGCATCGCCACCTTCGCCCGGCTCGTAGATCGAAAGCGGGACACCGAAAACGTTAACGTATTCCGGCAGGAACAGCCCGTTCTCATCTTTGTCATAACCGACACGGCGCAGCCCTCGACCGATAACCTGCTCGCACAGCAACTGCGACGTGAACGCCCGCAGGCCCATGATGTGGGTGACGTTCTTCGCGTCCCAGCCTTCGGAGAGCATGGCGACCGAAATCACCGTCTGCAAGTTCTGACCGGCGCCACCGCGCTTGCCGACGTTGTCGACGATCTCGCGGAGCAGTTCCTCCTTCTTCATCGCTAGGAGGCGTTCCTTTTTTGTTTCGGGGATCGCGGCCTCATCGATCACCTGCTCCAGCCGAGCCTCATATCCCTTGTCCGCACTGGCCGTCTCGCCAACCTCGGCTTTCTCCATGACGCGGGAGTCCACGCGCAAGGTTCTGCCAGGAGCCTGAAGTTCCGGCCAGTGGCAGTCACCATGATTGAAGAAGTGCTCGACACGCGCCGCAGTTTCCGTCCGATTGCATACAGTCAACATGACCGGGGGTGAATGGTGCTTGCTGTCGGCCCACTGCTTAGCTGTTGCGCGCCAGTCGGCGCCAAGGATGGTGTATGCGTCCTTCACCAGCTTCGGCAGCGCCTCGTGTGGCTCAGCCCTACGGTTCAGGTCTTCCGCCACGGCTGGATCGCGATAGATATGATAGAGCTTGGACCGCATGGTCTTGGCGTCGGGCATAGCATCGTCCCGCACTACTACGCGCGGCGTCTTGACCAGCCCAGCCTCAATTGCGTCATTCAGGCCGAAATCTGAAACGATCCATTCGAACAGTGCAGTATCGGTGCTGGCCTTACCCGTAGGCGCAAACGGTGTGGCCGACAGGTCAAAGCAACGCTGAATACGGCGGGTCTTATGCAGCCGGTCCAGCCCCTCGATCCAGCGAGTGGCCTCGTCGAGGTCGATCCCGGCTTCCTCCGCCTGTTTCTTGCTTATCTTAACCTCAGCGGGCTTCCGGTAGGCGTGGTGGGCCTCATCGTTGATGACGACGATATCCTTAAAGACGGCGAGCTTGCCGAGAACGCGGCGGGTAAAAGCCTCGTCGGTTTCCGCGCCCTTCTTGACCACCGAACGCTTTGGCTCCGAGGCAGGCATGAGCGTGTGCCAGTTCTCAATCAGGATCACTGCCTGATTGAGTTTCTGCCTCAGCGCCTCTGATGGGCACAGGTTGAACTCGTCGTAATAGCTGCCTGCGCTGGGGATCAGAACCTGAAGCCGCCCCTTCACCGTTAGGCCGGGCGCGACGATAAAAATGGCCCGACTGAAATCCTTGTTCCGCTTTGGGTAGGTCAGGGCGTTGAGCACCTGCCACGTGATGATCATCGCCATCACCGTGGTCTTTCCCGCACCGGTTGCCATCTTGTTGCACAGGCGTTGCCACGGCCCGCCATCGCCGGGCACATATATACCCTGCTTGTATTCTTCCGCCGCTTCAATGCACCAGATCAGCGTCTCGATCGCTTCCAGCTGACAGAAGTAGAACGGGTACTCCCGCGCCGTGTTGTCATGCCAGTGTTCAAGCAGACGTCGGGTGACGATGGTCACCCCGGGATAGCCAGCCTCGCGCCATTGATCGACCCGACCTCGGATCGTCTCAACCAGTTCCAGCTTCTCTGTTCGCCGGGTGTTGTTCCTCGCGTCGAACACGTCGTAGCTGGCTGAGCGGCGCTCGGGGATGATTTCTAGCGTGCCGTCCGACTTAGGAGCCCAATGCTGCTGCGGGCACCCGAAGGGCGTATTGATGATGAGCGACTTTGGTTTGTCGTCCTGGGACTTTGCCACCGTCGTCACTCCAAGTTCATGATCTTGAGTGACTCGATGCCCCGATCATCCACGATCTTGACCGCGACCCGGTGATGGTCACCCGCCTCGAACGGCAGGGAGACTGTGCCGTGGAATTGCTCCAGCAGGTCCTCATCCAGTTCGGCCCGGATCGTCTTCTTCAGGCGATTCCAGCCGTCCTTGGCACCGGCCATCGGGAAGAAAACCTGATGTGGCATCAGGCTTCGCCCGTCATAGTCGGTGTCGAGTGACCACATTGCGATCTTCGATTTACCACCCGACACCAGCGTGCCTTCGCGGGGATCGAAATAGTCGAAGCCGTGGACCTCCACCTGCCAGTTATCACCAACCTGCTTCAGTTCGATTTCCGGTTGCCCCATCAGCCAGAACGACTGGTTCGACGACCGGGCCTTTTTCAGGTCCTCGGTCAGCAGGTCGGTGTTCATCTGGGCCTTGAGCAGGGTGACGCCGGGCCAGTTGAGTTCGTCAATATCCTTCGCCGCTTCAGGGTCGAAGGTGAAAGCGCAGAAAACCACGAACTTCGGCTTGGGCACGAGAGTCTGGGCATCCTCGATGGCGCGCTCAACCTGCTTCTGTTCAAGAGCTGCGTGCTCAGGGCCAAAGCTGACGACGACACGTTCCCCGCTGTCCAGCGTACCGGACGCATGGAGATGCTTGACACCGGGGATGGCCTCAAGGTCTGTGAACTTCAGTATGGCCCCACCCTTGGCGCGGATGCCGGTGCGGATCAATTCGTCGCGCCACTGCGTCTGCCGGGATGTTTCGCCCGAACGTGCGATCGTTGCATCAGCTTCAGCCGGTGAGCCTGACTCATCCAACGAAAGCACGGTTGGCGCAGGCACTGCTTCGACTGAAAATGGGCCGGTGATGCGCAGACGGCTTTTGTCTACCTGAGGCTTGTCGTATAAGGTTTCCTGATCTGCATGTGCGCTAATGCACCTATCCATCTCCGCCTGCATTGCCTGCTTAGCCGAGTGGAAAGATGCTAGAGCAACTTTGGCATCATCTGGCCAATCAGGTGCACTCCGGAAAGGGACCTCCCACTCCTCAAGTGCCATGCCCGACGCAAAGTCGATGCTCTTGCCCTTTCGGTTCCCCTGATCGGGTTTCAACGTTGAAGGAGGATTAGCGATCAGCGCCTTGTTGAGCGCCTCAAGAGCCGAAGCGATGGCGGGGTGGCGCTCGTCGTAGATCGTATCAATGTCCGGGTTGTTCGCGATTTTTTGCAACATAATATGCGGCACGGTGTCGTACACAAACCCGCCGCCCAGTCCTTCGTGAGGATAGCGCAGGTGGTAATAGTCAAAGCTTGCAGTCATCAAGCGCTGCTTGGCAAGTGTGACAGCGACCCTGCTGGTGTCGCACGTTATCCACCGGCGTCCCCATTTTTCAGCGACAAACGCGGTCGTTCCAGATCCGCACGTTGGGTCGAGCACCAAATCACCGGGATCGGTGGTCATCAACAAGCAGCGTTCAATAACCTTTGGCACCGTTTGAACAACATAAAACTTTGACAAGCGGTCTTGTGTATCAGTCCAGTTATTTCCAATGGCATATGCTGGAAAATCATCAACGTATCTGCGATAATAAATCATCTTTTCCAGCAGAGCGAAGCGTCCAGCGCGATGGATACGATGCATTCCTGGAACCGTATATTTCCACTGGCGGGTCATGCCAGGATGATACGGCATATTGTTGAAGTTTATTTCAACTGTAGTACTGTTGTTGAAGCCAGCTGAGATGGCAGGCTGCAACGCAAACATCCGCGCGCCCGACTTTGTTAG
>NZ_CATKOZ010000007.1:0-181779 GCF_949769135.1 Sphingopyxis sp. Geo25
GTCGCTAACCCCTTCAAAACCTCGCTTTTCGGCAGTTTTCTGCCAGTACTCGAGGCTGTTCCCATGTCGGCATTTCCGCTTCCAGAAGTGAGTTATTCGGACAACTCACGACAGATTTGGACCGGTTTGGACACATCTTTCGCGAGAATTTTCGCGAGTGTTTCATGGCCTCGATCACCTCGATGTTGCCATGAGCGAGAGTGTAATTCTAACGCCCAAGCATATTGACGGCTGAAGGACGGTTCCCTCGCCGATCGGGAGGTCCCCGGCCTTTCCATTGTCGTTTTCGGCCCCGCCAAGATGCAATGGCGCTTCAGGCGCCTCGTTGAGGGTCCCAAGAAAACCGTCGAACTGATTCTTGGCGTCTACCCTGGCTTCTCGATCGATGAGGCGCGCGTACGGGCAGCAGGTTATGCTCGATCCAGTCGAAAAGCTGCCCGTCTCCAATCGTCCAAGTCCAGCCGCGGCTGCTAGACGACAACGTGAGCGCAGCGTCCCTGCAGGTCAATGGCTACGACATCGCCCTAGATGACTATCTCGCTTTTCAGCCCGGCACGGGCACATATTTACGCGCCGGCGGATGGGCACTCATATCGTGATCGCATGCCGTCAGAGCCTCGACGAGTGCGCGCAGAGCGTCGAAATGAGTGGTGCAGAGGAGGCGCGGCGAACAGTCGAATCTATTGCAGAGATGGGCGGCAGCCGCGACGGCGACGCCATGCTGCGCACCATTGCCCATCAGCTTCGTCGCGGAGCCCGCCACATGCGTGACACTGATGTGCTTGCCCGCCATCAGCAGGTTCTCGATGTTCGCCGAGTATAGGCAGCGGAATGGAATGCCATAGGCCTGGCGATCGCGCATATCGAAGATCCAGTCCTTGAGACGGAAATCGTATTTTCCTTCGCCGGGCTCCCACGCGCAATGGATGCAGAAGGAGCCATCGTTCGCGATCAGGGTGTCGTCGAACCTGGTGTGATTGCGAATATCGTTCTCGGTGAGGATATAGTCGCCGCGATAGCGCCGGAACTCGCCTTGCGCCGCTACGAATGCCATCCATTCGAGCTCAAGATTGGCATATCGCTCTGGCTCGAGTTTTTTGACGTTGGAAAAAGTGCCGTAAAGGGCGCGCATCAGATAATCGCGGACAAGCTCGCCCGACGTATAGGGATCGAGCCATTGGCCATATTCCCAGAAATGCGTGGCAGGAACGACGTCGCCGCTCCTGCCGAAGCGGAATTCGGGGGTGCTCGGGTTGTCGCCGGCGCTCGGCCCCGGACCATTTTCCAGTCCCGGCTCGATCAGCTGACCGCTGAGATTCGCGTAATCCTTCGACACCTCGGTTGCCCAGCGTACCTCGGGGAAGGGAACTTCATGATCCGCCATTCGGGTGCGAAAGAATATCGTGTTGCCGTGATGCATCTCGTCGGCTTTTTCAGGCGCATAGGATTCGCCATACTCCGATTGTGCTTCGCGCCCGAAAAGCGTCTCAGCGCCGGCGAGGACGCCGAGCATGGCGGTGCCGCTGCTGTCGATGAACATCTTTCCGCGAAAGCGACGTTCATGCCCGCCGCGGGCCTCGACGGCATCGACCGAAATGATCCGGTCGCCCTCGGTCGCGGCGCTGATGATGCGATGTTCCAAGAAAACCGTAGCGGTCGGTTCTGCCTCAAGAAGCGACAGCGCGGCGATATTGCCATCCGGCCCCCGCGCCGACAGCTCTTTCAGTAGCGCCCCTTGCGTTCCGCGCGGCATCAGACCGATCTCGGTGCTTGCGTTTCCGCCAAGCACCGGCCGGTCGTGGATCAACGCGACGCGGTCGCCTAGGCGAGCCGATGCCAACGCCGCGGCGCAGCCAGCGATGCCGCCACCGACGACGACGACATCATAGCTTCCGGCATCGAACGGTTCGGCGGGCAGTCCGCGCAGTGCCCTGCGCCAGGCGCGGCTGGCTTCATCGACCCCATTTGGGGGCGCCGTGCCATCGGTGCCGAGATAGATGGCGTCGCAGCGCCCGTCGAAACCAGTGAGGTCATGGAGCGTTAGCTTCGTCGCCCCATGTGGCAGGTCGAGTTTGCCGGCGGATTGCCACGACCAATCCTTGTCATTCGCGCCGAATTCCGTGGAAAGTTTCGTCTCGTTGATCGATAGAACGAACCGCCCCGGATGGTGGCCGGGAACCCAGTCCTTCGCGCGCACCCAAACCTCATATTCGCCCGCTTCCGGCACCTCGATCACTGTTGTCGCGTCGGCGACCGGTCGACCCAGGCCATGAGCCAGAAGATAAGGCGAACCCATGATGGTCTCGAACTGGGAGTCGAGAACCCAGCCGCCATAATCGTCGAAATCCTCGGCCTCGATCAGAATGCCCGACCGCCCAATGCTTGCGCTTTGATCGTTCATCACGATGATCCTCTGGCTGTGAAGCTGGCATCAGGAACGCCAATGTAAGGTCTGCGGGAAAGCGAGCTGGCAGTTAGCCGAGCGCTATTCCAGCCGCTTGGGCCGCCTTTCCGACAAATTTCATCACCTGTTCGCCGCCCGCCTCGTAAAGATGCGCGCCTGCAGGATCGGAGATATCGGTCCAAGCCGCCGCCACGGCTTCGGGCGTGCAATTCTCCGGCGGCAAGTAGACGCCCTCGGTCTCATGAATGAGCGTTCTAGCAAAGCCGCCTGCGGTCGCGCAAAGGATGGCGCGCGACGGCGCGTCCTCGCTTGCGAGAAAAAGCAGGCCGGGCGTCACCGACTTGGCATCCATCAGCTCGATGATCGCGGGGGGCAAGAGATCCTGCGTCATGCGCGTCGCCGCGCCCGGCGCCAGCGTGTTGACGCGGATGTTGTTCTTGGCGCCTTCGATATGGAGCACGTTCATCAGGCCGATGACGCCCATCTTGGCGGCGCCATAATTGGATTGGCCGAAATTGCCATAAATGCCCGAGGACGAACTGGTCATGATGATCCGGCCATAATTGGCCTCTTTCATGTGCGGCCAGGCCGCCATTGTGCAGACAGCGGCGCCGCGCAGATGCACGCGGACCACCGCATCCCAATCCTCGACGGTCATTTTTGCAAAGCCGCGGTCCCGCAAGATACCGGCGTTGTTGACGAGGATATCGACGCGCCCCCAGTCGCGAAACGCTTTCGCAACCATATCGCCGACCTGCTCCGGATTGCTGACATCGGCGCCATGCGCGAACGCCTCGCCGCCGGCGGCGCGGATCATCTCGACGGTTTCCTCCGCTGGCGCCGACGATCCCCCGCTGCCATCGAGCCCGCCGCCAAAATCATTGACGACGAGCTTGGCGCCCCGCGCCGCCAACCCGAGGGCGTGTTCGCGGCCAAGTCCGGCGCCGGCGCCTGTCACGATGGCGACGCGGTTGTCGAAGCGAATGGTCATCATGTTTCTCCCCTATAGGCGCGCCGCATTTCCGCCAGCGCGTCAGCGTAAGTCGTCGCGGGTTTCCACCCGAGTTCGTTGCGGATGCGCGAAGCATCGATGCGATTGTCGAAGCCGACGAGATTGAGGCCCTCCATCGAGCCTAGCGCCGGGTCTTTCGGCGGCACCCTGTTCGCGGGGTCCTCGTTCGCACTGATCGCCGCCAGCGCATCGGCAATGTGTATCGTCGGCGGGGGCGGCATGCCGGCAAGCGCGGCCATGTCATCCATGAACTGCCGCCAGCTGACCGGCTCCCCGTCGCAGACATTATAGGTACGGCCGATCGCGTCCTCGCGGGTGCCGGCAAGATAGAGCGCATCGGCCAGATTCTCGACATAGACGAGGCCGGCGTTGTTGACGTCCGCGTCGCCGAAGACGGCGCCGCCGGTTGCCCTGATGCCTTCGATCAGCCGGTCGCCCCAGGCGCTCGCGCCGCCGAGACCATAGACATTCGCGGGACGGATCAAGGTCAGTGCTGAGCCTGTGCGCTCCGCGACATCCAGCGCGGCCAGTTCCTGGCCTTGCTTCGCCCACCCATAGGCGCCGGCCCAGGGACCATGCCCGTCGTCTTCGCGGCAGATCTGCGTCTGGAGCAGCGTGCCATAGACGGCGATCGACGAGGCGACGACGATGCGCACGCCCGCCGCCGCTTCGCAGACCTGGCGTGTGCCGCCGGCAATGATGTCCCATTGCTCCTGATAATGGCCCGCGAGCCCGACGATGGCCGCCAGATGGATCACCAGATCGGCGCCATCGACCGCGCGTTCGAGATTGTGCGGATCGCGCAGGTCGCCATGCACCATGCGAACCTCGCGCGGCCATTCGGCGGGTGCGGGCTCGCCGGGCAGCGAGAAGCTCGTCGCGTCCCACCCGGCGTCCAGGAACCGCCGCACGACGCGCCGGCCGATGAAGCCCGGTCCCCCGGTGACCAGAACGCGCATCAGGCGATCTCGAGCAGACCCGCAGCGCCCATGCCCGCGCCGACGCACATCGTGACTACCGCATAGCGCGCGCCGCGGCGCTTGCCCTCGATCAGCGCGTGGCCGACGCTGCGCGCTCCCGTCATTCCGTAGGGATGGCCGATCGAGATTGCGCCGCCATTGACGTTGAAGATGGCAGGGTCGATCCCGAGCTTGTCGCGGCTGTAGAGGCACTGGCTGGCAAACGCTTCGTTCAGTTCCCAAAGACCGATGTCCTCGATCTTGAGACCATGCCGCTCCAGAAGCCGTGGCACGGCGAATACGGGGCCGATCCCCATCTCGTCGGGCTCGCAGCCCGCGGTCGCGAACCCGCGGAAAAAGCCGAGAGGGGCGATACCCCGTTTTGCCGCTTCTTCGCTGCTCATCATCACGACCGCGCTCGCGCCATCGGACTGCTGGCTGGCGTTGCCCGCGGTGACCGACCGGCCTTCGGCCATCGTCATGCCATTCTTCAGCACGGGTTTCAGGGCCGCAAGCGACTCATAGGTCGTGTCGGGGCGGTTGCACTCGTCCTTGGCGACGACGACTTCGACTTCGCTGACCTCGCCGCTGGCCTTGTCGACCCTTTTCCAGCGCGCTGTCAGCGGCACGATCTCGTCATCGAACTTCCCCGACGCCTGCGCCGCAGCGGTGCGCTGCTGGCTCTCGAGCGCATACAGATCCTGCGCCTCGCGGCTGACGCCATAGCGTTCGGCGACCAGCTCCGCGGTTTCGATCATCCCCATCCAGAGCGCAGGTTTTTGGGCCATCAGGTCGGCCTCGGTTGCCTGGTGCATGTTCATATGCCCCGAAAGCTGGACCATCGAGATCGACTCGACGCCGCCCGCCGCGAGGACAGGAACGCCCTCCATCGCGATACGGTTGGCCGCCATCGCGATCGCCTGCAATCCCGACGAGCAGTAGCGGTTGACCGTGACGCCGCTCGTCGTCACCGGGCATCCGGCCTTGATGGCTGCGTTGCGGGCGATGTTGAATCCGGTCGCGCCTTCGGGATGCCCCGAGCCCAGCACCACATCCTCGATTTCGGCGGGATCGACGCCGGCGCGGGCGATCGCGTTGCTGAGCGCGTAACCGGCGAGCGTGATAGGATGGGTGTTGTTGAAGCTGCCTCGCACCGATTTGGCGAGCGCGGTGCGGGCGGTGGACACGATGGCGATGTCGATCATGATGGCCTCTCCAGATATGATTTGGCGGCTCACTAAACAAATGTTCAGTATTTCGCAAGAGGGTTCGCGCGCGGGCTCGTCGCTGCTAAGCGGGTCGCAAACAAGGGGATGAAAATGGCGAAGACGGGCGAGATCGTGGAACTATCCAAAGGCAAGGAGCGGCTAATCCGCGTCGCGATGCAGCTGTTCGCCGACAAGGGGTTCGACGGCGTCACGGTGCGCGACATTTCGGCCGCTGCCGACGTCTCGGTCGGCCTCATCAACCATCATTTCGGATCGAAGGAGGGGCTAAGGACCGCGGTCGACCAATATTTCCTGACCCAGTTCGAGGAGACGATTTCGGTCAACCCGCTCGATCCCAAATCCGCCGAAGAGCGAGGCGTCGATGCCGTCGTCGAATGGACCGAAGAGTGGATCGACCGGCACATCGGTGAGTGGAGCGTTTCTACCGCCTATATGCGGCGCGCACTGCTCGAAGGCAGCGATTGGGGTGCGAGCCTTTTCGAGCGCTTTTATCAGGTAGTGCGCACGACGGTCGACCGGATGGATGCCGAGGGGCGCTTGCGGCCCGATGTCGACCGGCTCTGGCTTCCCCTCCTGCTCATGTACATGGAATTGGGAACATTGCTCCTCGAGCCCTACGTGGAAAAGGTGCTCGGCCGATCGGGCTATGACCGGGTTCTCTGGCGACGTCGCTACACCGCCTATGTCGATCTCGTGTATCGCGGCACCCGGCCCGATCCAAAGCCGGACGCAAACTAAACATTTGCTCAGTTTCTTCTCCTTCGCTTATAGGCAGGGCAACGCCTAGACAGAAGAGCGAGAGGAAATGCCGAAAATCTCGGAAATTTGCGATGCGAATCGCGAACGCTTCGCGCGGCAGCTTGCTTGCACGCGCATCCACGATCTGCTCGCCAGTCATGCCGCGGCGATCCCCGACGCCGAAGCAGCGGTCGAAGGCGGCGAGCGGCTGACCCACGCCGACCTGGCGGATCGCGTCGATGCCATTGCACGGGCGCTCGTCGCCTCGGGGGTCATGCCCGGCGACCGGGTCGCGACGATGGTGCCGCCGAGCCTCGACTTCTGGCTGACCTATCTTGCCAGCGTATCGATCGGCGCGGTCTGGCTCGGGCTCAATCCTCGCTATCAACTGCCTGAATATGCCTATCTCCTCGACGATGCGACGCCGCGCCTGATCTTCTGTCGCAGCGAATATGAGGGCCGTCCCTATCTCTCGGAGCTCCAGACCGTCGGCGCATCGGTCGAGACGTTCGTTGCGATCGGCGAGGCCAATGGGCGGGCGGTCGCGTTCGACGCCTTTCTCGACCGCGCCTCGGACTACAGCGAAGCGGCGCTTGCCGACCGCCGCGCGGCAGTCGATCCCGAGGATATTGCGGTCATCGTCTATACGTCGGGCACGACCGGAAAGCCCAAGGGGGCGATGCTGTCGCACCGCGCGATCATGGCGGCGTGCCTGTGCAATCTGTGCTGGATGGCCGATGGGCTCGAAAGCACTATCGAGGTCGCACCGATCAATCATGTGGGCGCGCTCAACAATGTCTGCATGAACGTCTTCGCCTATGGCGGCCGCATCATATTTTATCACCGGGTCGACATGGAAGCGATCGCGCAGATTACCCGCGACGAGAAACTGACCTATTTGGTCGGCAGCCCGACCAGCTTCGCGATGTTCGGGGCGCAGCCCGACAAGGGGCTTGAACGGCTCGGCCATTACCGGCTGATCGTGTTCGGGGGCGGGGCTACCGCCGAATCCTTGCTGCAGCCGGTCTTCGACACCGGCGTCCCGATGTTCAACGTCTATGGGCAGACCGAGACGTGCGGTATCGTCACCGCGACCGATGCCGGCGCCAGTCCGAAGATCATGGCCGAGACGTTCGGGAGGCCCTTGCCCGGCGCCGAAATGCGGATCGCGGACGCCAGCGGCGCGCCGCTACCGCTAGGAACCGCCGGCGAAATACAGGTTCGCGGTCCCTATTGCATGACAGGCTATTTCGGGCGCGCCGATGCCACGGCGGAGGCCTTCACAGCCGACGGATATCTGCGGACCGGCGATCTTGGGGTCGAGCATGATGACGGTAATTTCTCGTTCGTTGGGCGCCTCAAGGAAATGTTCAAATCGGGCGGATACAACATTTATCCGGTCGAGATAGAACTCGCGCTTTGCGAGCATCCGGGCATCGGCCTCGCTGCCGTCCTCCCCATACCCCATCCGATCTTCCAGGAGGTGGGACACGCCTTCATCGAGGCGCCCGAGGGCCAGATCGACGAGCGCGAGCTTCGCGATTTTCTGAAATCCCGCCTTGCAAACTACAAGATTCCGAAGGTTTTCAGCTTCGAGCCCGCGCTTCCGAAGCTGCCGAATATGAAGATCGACAAGCAGGCGTTGAAAAAGCGTCTCGAACAGGGAGAGGCCGTATGACCGAGGGACATTTCAGGCTCGAGCAGAATGAGCATATCGTCACGATCACGCTCGATCGGCCCGATAAGCGCAATGCGCTGACGCCCGCGTCGTTACAGCAGCTGAAGACGATGGCCGAAGCGCTTGCCGACAATGCCGAGGCGCGCGCCGTCATCATCCGGGCCGAAGGCCGCGACTTCAGTGTCGGGGCCGATATCGGCGGGATGGGAGCGGGCGAGCGCCCGCCGCCGACGGTCCAGGTTCGCCGCACCGCCGAACTGGGTAGCCGCCTGATGCGGGCGATACGCGAGGTACACCAGCCAACAATCTGCGCGATCCAGGGCATCGCAACGGGCGGGGCCGCCTGCATCGCGACGGCTTGCGACTTCCGCATCGGGACGCCCGATGCCCGCATCGGCTATGGCGAGGTTAAACTCGGCATCAATCTCATGTGGCACGCCTTGCCGCTCGCTATCCAGACCGTCGGCCTGGCGCGCGCGAAGCGGATGGTGATGACCGGCGCGCTCTTTGAGGCGGAAACCATGCGCGAGTGGGGCTTCTTCGACGATGTCGTCGAAGCTGGCGATAAGGATCGGGCCGCGCTGGCAATGGCCGAAAGCTACGCGGCGTTGCCGCCGATCGCCGTTCAGATGATCAAGCGCAGCGCCAACGCCTGGGCCGGCGCGCTCGATCAGGCGGTGATGCACGCCGACACCGACCAATGGCTTCTGGGTACGCGGACCGATGATTTCGGAGAAGGCGTGGGGGCCTTCTTCGAGAAGCGCAAAGCCGAATTCTCCGGAAACTAAACAACAATACATTTGTTCAGTTTCGCCTTGCTATAGACTGAACAGATGTTTAGTGAGGTCGCGACCGCCGAGAATCGCCGTCAGCGCGATTCCGGATTACGAGAGGGAGGATATCTGATGGCCCGCATTTCCCGTTTCGCTGCTGCGTGCGCCAGCGTCAGTGCTGCTGCGCTGCTGAGCGTGCCCGCATTCGCGCAAGATGCGGCGGCCGATGGCCCCGACGATGGCGATATCGTCGTTACCGCTCAGAAGCGCGAACAGGCGCTTCTCGATGTTCCGCTCGCGATCCAGGCGATTTCGGGCGCGCAGCTCGAAGAAAGCGGTACCAAGGAACTCAACGACCTTCTGGAATCGATCCCGGGCGCGTCGAGCGTGTCGCGCACCGCGCCGGGCTTCGAGACGATCCAGATCCGCGGCATCGCCAGTGGGACGACCGGCGATGCGACCGTCGGCTATTATGTCGACGACGTGCCGTTCAGCGTGCCCAATCTGCAGCTCGCGCCGCCGTCGCGGCTTTTCGACTTGCAGCGCGTCGAAGTGCTGCGCGGTCCGCAGGGCACCCTCTATGGCCAGGGCGCGATGGGCGGAACGATCCGGATGATTACGGCATCGCCCGATTACAACGAGGTCTTGGGCCGCTTCCAGTTCGAGCTTTCCGACACCGCCGGCGGCGAGCCGAGTGCCGCGGTCGACGGCGTCGTCAACGTGCCGATCGCGCCGGGCACCGTCGCGCTGCGCCTCAGCGGCGGGTATGAACTCGTCGGGGGCTTTGCCGATGTTGTCCAGCCCGTGGCCGGCGTGCCGACGACGATCAAGAAAAATGCCAACGATACCCGCTCGTGGAACATCCGCGGCAAGCTCGGGATCAAGCCGTCGGAATCGCTCGACATCGAACTCGGTGCATGGCGGGTCGAGAACAAGCTCGATTATCGCAACACGATGGATAGCGTCGATCCGGAGATCTACAACAACACCACGGGCCCCTACGGGCGGCCCAACTATGTCGTGACCAACCTCACGCTCATTTCCGCGGTCGTGAATGCCGACCTCGACGGGGCGCAGCTGGTGAGTTCGACTTCGTACATCGACAGTCTGCTCGACTTCGATGCCTCCTTTCTTGCCGGCGGCATCCTGCGCAATGCCTCGACGTTCAAGACTACGGCCTTCACGCAGGAGTTGCGGCTGAGCTCGGCGGGCGATGGCCCCTTCAACTGGCTTGTTGGCGGCTATTACAGCGATGGCAAGAACAAGAGCGACATCTGTCTTGGACTGTTCGTCGACTGCGCGGCGCCTTTTCCGCCGTTCAACATCAATTCGGCGGGTCGGCTCACGACCAAGGCTTATGCGGTCTTCGGCGAGCTTTCCTATGCGCTGTTCGACGACCGGCTCGTCGCCACCGTCGGCGGACGCTATTTCAACGACAAGCGCCGCATAACCGGGGTCGACCGCTACACGTCGGCGCTCACCGACGACGGCGCGACCTTCGACACGTTCAACCCGCGCGCCAATCTGTCTTTCAAGCTGACCGACGATATTCTGGTCTACGGCAACGTCGCCAAAGGTTTCCGCAGCGGGTCGTTCCAGTCGGAAGCGCAGGCGGCCGCCGCATCCGCGGCGCTCGGTTCTCCCGTCCCTACGGCGGTACAGCCCGACAAGGTGTGGAGCTACGAGTTCGGGGCCAAGGGCAAATTGTTCGACGGGCTGATCACGATCGATTCCGCTCTCTATTGGATCGACTGGTCGGATATCCAGCTGCAGAGCACGCTCAATGGCGTCGCGACGCTGACCAACGGCGGCAATGCCCGCAGCAAGGGCATCGACCTCGGCATCATCCTCAAGCCGGCCCAGGGACTGAGCTTCCAGGCCATCGGAAATATCAACTCCACCGAATTCACCTCGGTGCTGCCCGCCATCGTCGCGCTCAATCCGCTTGCGGCACCGGGCACGCGGATTCCGAACGTGCCGAAGAAGAGCCTCAACCTGTCGGCCAACTATGCGTGGTCCTTTGCCAGCTGGGGCGGCGAGGGCTTCGTGACTGGCGGCTATGTCTTCCGCGACGAGCAGCTCGATTCAACTGGTCTGGTCTCCGACGAACTGAACGAGTTCAGCCTCCGCGCCGGGGTGAGCAAGGACAATTGGAAATTCCAGGTCTTCGGCGAGAATATCGGCAACAACCGCTCCGCGCTCGTCGCCGGGTCGCTGGGCCTCCAGCCCAATTTCCCGCGCCGGATCGGCGCCCGATTCAGTGTCGACTTCTGACGCGCGGACCAGCGTAAAAGGGGGCGGAGCAGCACCGGCCTATTATGGGCTGGCGTTGCTCTCGACCGTCAGCCTGCTCAATTATCTAGACCGCATGGTCATCGCGGTGCTGGTCGAGCCGATCAAGCGCGATCTTGGCCTGTCCGACACACAGGTCGGGCTGGTCGCGGGTTTCGCCTTTGCCTTGCTCTATGCCTTGGCCGGGCTGCCCTTGGCCCGCATTGCCGACCGAAGCTCGCGCGTGAAGCTCGTGTCGATTTGTCTCGTCGTGTGGAGTGCGATGACGGCCTTGACCGGAATGGCGCGAAGCTTCGTCGAGCTGTTCGTGGCGCGCATGGCAGTCGGTATCGGCGAGGCGGGCTGCGTCCCGGCATCGCACTCGCTGATCGGCGACATGTTCCCGCCCCACCGACGCGCTTTCGCGGTCGGTGTTTTCCAGGCGGGTGGGCTGATCGGCATGAGCTTCGGGCTCGCCGGCGCCGGCTGGGTTGCCGAGGTTTATGGCTGGCGCGCCGCCTTGCTGGTGGCGGGCACAGCGGGGGTGCCGGTGGCTCTTCTCCTCTATATGACCATGCCCGAGCCCGCGCGGTCGGGTCAGGCGTCCGCGCGGCCGACCGGCGAGAGTGCGATGGCGACGATGGTCGCGCTCGCCCGCCGCCCGGCGCTGGTGCATCTCGTCATTGCCCTGTCGATCGGCGCCTTCGCGACCTATGGCATGTCGCAATGGATCTCCGCCTTTTTCATTCGCTCGCATGGCCTCGGACTTGCCGCCGTCGGTCTTTACGGCGGGCTTGCGGGCGGTGGCGGCGGCATCATCGGCGCCATCGTCGGCGGGCTCGCGATGGCCAGACTGCGCCCGCGCGACGCGCGATGGGAGCTTTGGCTGCCGGCCGCAGGCTACGGTCTCGCGGCCCCCTTGTTCGCCGCGACTTTTTTGCTGCCCGATGCGCTGGCTGCTTTTTCGCTACAGTTTGCGGCGACCTTCGTGGCGTCGGCGGGCGGCGCGGTCGCGCTGTCGGCGATCCAGACCTTCGCCGAGCCGCACCGCCGTGCGACCGCGATCGCCATCATGCTGATGCTCTCTTCCTTGATCGGATTGGGCGTCGGGCCGACCGCGGTCGGTGTCCTCAGCGATGCGCTGTCGCCCGCAACGGGCGGTGACAGCCTGCGCTACGCCTTGGTCATATCGACCGCCTTTCTCCTTTGGGCGAGTACCCATTACCTTCTCGCTGCGCGTCACGCTCGAGCCGACGCCACCGCAGCCGATTAATGGAAAGCGATGCGATGAAATCCGTTACCCCAGATGAAGCCCGGGCCTTGATCGGCACGGACCTCGGCGTCTCCGAATGGAAGCTGATCGACCAGGCCATGATCGACAAGTTTGCCGACGTGACCGGCGACCATCAGTTTATCCATGTGAACCCCGAGCTTGCCAGGCAAACGCCGTTCGGCGGCACGATCGCGCACGGCTTCCTCACGCTCTCGCTTCTGGCATCGTTGATGCCCGAGAACGCTTTGGTTCTGACGGGGATCAAGATGGGCGTGAACTACGGCTTCGAGAAAGTCCGCTTTCTGCAGCCCGTTCCCAGTGGAAGCCGCATTCGCACGCATCACCGCCTCGCCGCGATCGACGATAAGGGCGGCGGACGATATCTGGTTACAACCGAGGTGACGGTCGAGATCGAGGGCCAGGACAAGCCTGCGCTCAGCGCCATCTGGCTCGGAATGCAATTTATCTGAACACCATCGCTGTCCGGTTTGGGCGAGGTGAGCGGCGCGGTTGAAGAGCGAGCGGAGATGCCTGACTTCGAAGGTCTATATTATGAGATCAGCGGCCGGCCGGACCGGCCCTGGGTCGTGTTGTGCCACGGCATGGCGCTCGATCTGGAAAATATGCGTCCCTTGACTACGCGCCTCGAGAGCGACTGGCGGGTACTCGCCTGGGACATGCCGGGGCATGGCCGGAGCGTCGTTCCCGCAAAGATTTCGACCGACGCTTTTGCAGGCCTGCTCGCAAATCTTCTCGACGGGCTCGGGATAAGCGGCGCTCATATCCTTGGCTTTTCGTTTGGCGGCGTCGTCGCGCAAAAACTGGCGCGCGGCCGTCCCGACCTTGTGTCGGCCCTCGTTGCCTATGGATGTTTCGCTCCTTTTCACCAAAAGTCGCCGCTCCCCTCCGCGCTCGTCGAGGCCGCGATCGCGCCCTATCATGTGCAGAGCTGGCCTGCGATCCAGAGCAAATTCGCGATCGCCTGCGCCGACAGCGAGGATGGCAGGATCGACGCCTGGCGCGCTTCGCAGCAGACCGATAAGCTGACGTTTCTTCGGATGACCCGCGCCCTTCTGACATCTTTCGAGTTCGCAGGCGACGTTCGCTTCGATTGCCCTCTGCTCATCGTGCGCGGCGAAAATGACAGTAACGGCGCATTGATCGAGAAGGCCGCAACGGGCCTAAGACATGCGCATCCGGATGCGGCAGAGGTCGTGATCCCGGGCGCAGGCCATTGTGCGCATCGAGATGCATCGGATTTGCTTTATCGCGCGGTTACGGATTTCCTGTACGCCCATCCTATTGCGTGTCGGCGTCGACCGCTTTCGCAAGACAAATAGGGATCCGGCGATGGATAGCTTTTTGGCGCTTGGGCGAGTGCCGGTAAGCAAGCTGCATCCTACGCTGTGTTTGCCGCCGGCGAGATCGGCTCGGAGGCAGCTGAATCGGCGACCTAGTAATCGAGTGATCGCGCGATCAGCTCCTTCATGATTTCGTTCGCACCGCCGTATATTTTCTGCACGCGCGCATCGGCATATTGCCGCGCGACGCCATAGTCCTGCATGAAGCCATAACCGCCAAAAATCTGGACGCATTCATCGGCCACCTCACATTGGGCCTGACTGCTCCACCATTTGGCCATCGAAGCCGTTGCCGGGTCGAGTTCGCCCCTGTCGAGGCGGCCAATGCAATCCGCAACGAAGCTGCGCAACACCTCGGCCTTGGTCTTGCACTCGGCCAGTTTGAACCGGATATTTTGCTGGTCCATCAGCCGCTTTCCGAAGGCCTTTCGGTCGCGTGCATAGGCGCGCGTCTCTTCCACGGCATAATCGATGCCGCCCAGCGCCAACAGCGCAACGCCAAGCCGCTCCCACGGCAGCTGCTCCATCATCTGGACAAAGCCTCGCCCTTCTTCGCCTCCCAGCAAGGCGTCGGCAGGCACGCGCGCCTCGTCAAAAAAGAGTTCGGCGGTGTCCTGTGCCTTCATGCCGATCTTTTTAAGATTACCACCGCGCCGGAAGCCATCGAGATCGTTCAGATCGACGATCATGAGCGAAATGCCGCGAGACCGGGCGTCGGGGTCGGTCTTCACGACAAGGCAAACAATATCCGCCATTCCGCCGTTGGTAATGAAGGTCTTCGATCCCGAGATCGAATAGCCGTCGTTTGTCCGCTTAGCGGTGGTCCGGATGCCCTGCAGGTCGGAGCCGGCGGCGGGCTCGCTCATTGCGAGGGCGGCGACTGTCGTCCCGGCCGCGAGGCCGGGAAGCCAGCGGTCCTTCTGGTCCGGAGAGCCATAGTCGTCGATATAGTGGATCACGCATTGTTGAATGCCGATCCCCCAGCCGGTGTCGCCCGACCGCGCATATTCGTAGCAAGTGAGCGCGTCGAAGCTGCGCGGCAGTCCGCCGCCGCCAAGGTTTTCGGCTAGCGAGGGTGCGAGGATTCCGAGCGCCCCGGCTTTCTCGAACAGCTCGCGATCGACCGCCCCTTGCTCGTACCAGCGCGCACTGTTCGGCGTGACCTCCGCCGCAACGAAGCGTTCCACAAGGTCGGAGTAGCTGCGGTGGTCGTCGGTGCACCACGCGCTGTCGGCAAATCGGTCCGTCATTGAAATCTTCCCGAAATTTGGGGCGGGTCAGCGCCCGCTTGCGAGCCAGTGCAATATCCGGGCGCTGACTGTTTCCCGCGCCTCGAGATGCAGAAAATGGCCGGCGTTGCCGATAACCTCGACCTCAAGCCCGGCGGGAAAATCGGCCTCGCGCATCGACGCCACGAAGATGTCTGCGCCAACGCAGCCGTCGTCTTCTCCGACGAGACCCATCGTCGGGACCGTAACCAGGCGCGCGAACAGCGCCTGCGTCGCCTGCCCGGCATCCGAGACGATATCGAAGGCCTGTCGATACCAGCCGAGTGTCGCTGCTGCGACGCCGGGTTGGCGGAAGGTTTCGCGTACTGTCTTAAGAATGTCGGCGGGGATGTCCCACCCCGGCGACCATGTCCGCCAGAGGCGCTCGAGCCATTCGCAATCATCCGTCAACAGGCGGTCCTCAGCGCCGGGCTCCTGAAACTCGAGGATATAGTGCGACCGTGCCTGCTGGGCCGGATCGATGGCATAAAATTCCGCAAAGCCGGCCGGATGCGGAACCGACATCATCGTGAGCGAAGCAACCCGTTCCGGCGCCAGCAAAGCTGCGCCGAGGGCGATCGTCGCGCCCCAGTCGTGACCGATCAGATGGGCCAGACCGCCGCCAAGCTGCTCGATCCAGCTGGCCACGTCTTCGGCCATTCGGATGGCATGATAATCCTGATCTTCAGGCTGCGCGGAGGCTTCATATCCGCGCATCGTCGGCGCCACAGCGCGATATCCTGCTTCGGCGAGCGCAGGCAGCAGCGCGTCGAAAGTGCGGCAATTGTCGGGAAAGCCATGCAGGCAGAGCACCAGCGGTCCTGTCCCTGCCGAGCGCGCGGTAAAGCGAAGCGGGCCGTTTCGAAGTTCGATCGTCTCGATAGGCATCACAGACGCGCGTCGCTCCAAGGATCGATCATGATCTTCGCATGCGCTTCGGGATCTTCGAGCGCTGCAAAGGCGCCTGCGATCCCGTCCAGCCCGACGGTGCCGGTGACGAGCGGCCGCCAGTCGAGCTTGCCCGAGGCGATAGCGCTCAGCGCCTCGGCAAACTCTTCCGGGGCATAGTAGAGCACGAACTGAAGATTGAGTTCTTTCGCGATCGCAATCATCGGATTGAAGCTGTCTTCGCCCTGAGGAATACCTGCAACCACGATTTGCGATCCGACGGGGGCCTCGATGATCGCTTGCGCAAGTACGCCGCGAACGCCGGTGCAGTCGAAAATGATCGCGGGTTTGCCGGCCGGGATGTGGCCGAACGGTGTTTCGTCTCTGGGATGCACGGCGGCGCGTGCCCCCATTGCCAGTGCCAGACTCCGGCGGCGCGGCGAGAAGTCCGACGCGACGATGTTCGTCACGCCGCGCATCTTGAGCACTGCTGCAATCGCGAGCCCGATCGGGCCGCAACCGAGGATGATGCAGGCATGGCTGTCGCCGTCGAGTAGCGATTTGGCGACCGCATGAACCGCAATGCCCAGCGGTTCGACCAACGCCGCGGCGGCGTCGGGTACGTCTTCGGGTATCGCGAGGAGAAGCGCTTCGGTGCCGAGAAAATATTCGGCGTACGCCCCGTCGACGTTGACATTGGCGCCGATGGCGACGGGCGCGCCATCACGAAGCAGAAAGGGAACCGACACCACGCGGTCGCCGACCTTCAGCGATTGCGCGGTATCCGGACCGAAGGCGACAATCTCGCCGACATATTCATGGCCGAGTACCATGCCTTTTGAGAGATCCTGGCCGGGCGCGCCCATTTCGCGCGCCATCTTGTCAATGTCGGCGGCATGTTTGAACTGGTGAATATCCGATCCGCAAATGCCGCAGAGCCTGGTCTTGAGCAGAACCTCGCCCGGTCCGGGAACGGGCACCGGCCGATCTTCGATCGCAAAGCTGCGATCACGCATGACTGCAGCGCGCATCGTTATTCGCCGATCACGATCAGGCCCGAATAGTCAAGGCCGAGCGCGTCGCAATAGCCGCGGTAGACATCGAGCGCCGCGCGCGCATCGATGACCGAGACGACTTTGCCCTCGGCATCGAGATTGATGTTGGCGCCGTGCACCGCAAACCAGGTGATCGTGTCGCCCTGCTGATCGGCGGGACTGCACAGCGTGTGGACCGAGCCGGCGGGTTCGAACAGGTAGGAGCCGGGGCTGTTCACCGCCTCGGGCGTCTCTTCATAATACCACTGGCCCTGTATGGTCACAGCATAGACCTGGCCGGTGTGGAAATGCTTGATCACCTTGTGCCCTGGCGGCAGCCGCGTGTTCGAAATCCAGATACCCTGGTTGAGATCGACATGCAAAAGCTGCAGCGCGCTGCCGTCGCCAGCCTCGGCCCACGGGAGGTCCGCAAGCCCGATGTGCATCGTCGTTTGATCGGACTCGACCGGCACAATGGGCCGCGCCATCATTTTGGCAGCGAATTCGGCAAGGGCAGGGGGTATCTGGGGGTCGGCGTCGGCCATCTAGAGCTCCTCAGGCAAGGGCGGTCGCGACGTGAGAATAATGCACACGCGCGTCTTCATATTGGGGAGGCAGGTCGACCTTGGCGGGATCGTACCAGGGCATGTAGGTCGCGAGCACGCGAGGCAGGCCGCGGCGCAGATAGTCCCGATTGAACGCCTTGCGTTCGGCCACAATCTCGGGCGTCTGATAGCGTGCGAACAATTCTTCCTCGCCGCGGATCATCACACCGGCGAAGCGTTTGACCCAGCCCAAATAATGCCGCTGCGACCAGAGGCTCATGCGCATGCGGTAGAACCAGCTGCCCACGACATGTTCATAGACATCGAATGCGACCGACCGATGCTCGAGCTCTTCCATCACATGCCATTTGCCGAGCTGTGCCAGCGGCGAGTCGGTACGGTCGTAAAGCCCGACCTCGAGCTGCGCGCGCGACATTGCGCTGGTCATCGATTCAAAGCCTTCGGCATAGGCAAGGTTGAACTTGAGCGGCTTCTCCTTGCTGAACGCCTTATATTCGGCATCCAGTTCCGCTTCGAGTTCGCGAAGCGCTTCATACGCCGGATTAAGCCCGCGGATGATGTCATTGGCCTTCGCATGTTGCTTGAAATGCTCGCCTTCCTGCGCACAAAAGCGCTTCAGTTCCTCAACGAGCTTGGGATCGCCGATATGGGGCAGGGCCTGTCGCATCGTTCGGATGAGATAAGGCTCGAGATAGGGAAGCATCATCCACGCGCCGAGGAACATGAACGACATCTCGGGGTCATCCTTGACGAAAACCCGATCCATATCCGGCGTGAATTCGAACGCCATCCGGCGCACGGTCATCGCGCGATCCTCGGTCATTGCGCTCTCCCAAAAACATCTTTATCAGCGTCAATACTAAACAAATGTTCAGTACGAATCAAGGCAGAAATTTCAGCCGACCTCACGTCTGGCAGGGGAGGGATACAAATTGTCGGAAGCGACACTCAGCCTCGGAATCGTTCTGTTTACCGGCGTGACGGCTCTGGATTTCGTCGGCCCCGCACAGATCTTGTCCGAAGCCAATGGCTTCTCGACAATGTTTCTGGCCAAAAATCTGGACCCCGTCGCCACGGACGCCGGATTTGCAGTCGTGCCGAGTGCCATTTTCGACGAATGCCCGTCGTTGGATATTATCTTCTTGCCGGGCGGCTCAGGTCAGCAGGGCGCCATGGAAGATAGCGATCTTGTAGACTTCGTCCGGAAGCAAGGGGCCACAGCCAAGTTTGTCTGCTCGGTGTGCACCGGATCCTTGCTGTTGGGCAAGGCCGGGCTGCTCGACGGCTTTCGCGCAACGACCCACTGGGCTTTCCTCGATGACTTGGCGAGGTTTGGAGCACAACCTGTCCGGCAACGGGTCGTTGTCGATCGCAACCGTGTCACCGGGGCCGGTGTTTCCGCAGGCATAGACTTCGCCCTGTCGCTCCTCGCGAAACTACGTGGCGATGACCGGGCCAAGCTCATGCAGCTAGGGATCGAATATGATCCCGAACCCCCGTTCGACTGGGGCAATCCCGACAATGTCGACCCCGTGCTTGTTTCCCAACTTCGGGACGCGTTCCGGAAGTTGATCGTCTTCTGAATGAGCGGCAGCGCTGACGTCCGGCATATCAGGAGCACGCGTGCCTTGAATTGTCTTGTCTGGCCGAGTGCCGCGAGTGCAGGCTCCCCCCCGAGGCCATCAAGATGGGGATTCGTTCCTCAAGCACCAAGAACGTGCGGATTGCCGTTAATACGGAGTACTGAGCAGGATAGCCGAAATTTGGCCTCAACACGCCGCGATTGAGCGCGTGCGGTACGATTGGAAAGGTGCGGTCCTAACTAACGGCTGCTTATCGAATTTTCTGACCAAAAGCTGCCGGTCCGCGATCGACCAGAATCGGAATCGCAGCGGATCATCGCCGAGTTTACTGAAGGCGGGCAGCGCCATCGAAGCGGACGCAGGTGCCGTTCAGCATCGGACTGCCTATGACCGTCTCGACGAATTCCGCAAATTCTTCCAGACGGCCGAGCCGGCTGGGATGCGGCACGCCTGCGGCGAGCGCATCCCTATGTTGTTGTGGCAGCGCTTCGACCATCGGGCTGAGGAATGTGCCCGGTGCGATAGCGACAATCCTGATCTTGTGCGGAGCCAGATCGCGCGCGATGGGCAGCGACATTCCGACTATAGCGCTCTTCGACGCACTGTAGGCGGCCTGCCCGGCGATGCCGTCGAAGGCGGCGATCGACGATGTGTTGACGATCACCCCGCGCTCTTCTCCGATCGGGTCGGCAGCGCATAGTCTGGCGGCGAACTGCGAGAGTGTGTTGAACGTCCCGACCAGATTGATGTCGATGATCCGTCGGAAGGCATCAAGGGGATGGGGTTTTCCGCCTTGATCAACGGTTTTGACGAGGTCCGAGATTCCAGCGCAATTGACGAGAATGCGCGCGATGCCGTGCCGAGCCTCTGCGGCGTCCAGAGCAGCCTTTACGCTCGCTTCGCAGGTGACATCGCATTCCGCAAACAGGGCGCCTGTTTCCGTCGCGTTCCGTTCGCCCGCGACAGGGTCGCGGTCGAGGATTGCTACTTTTGCGCCGCGCGCCGCAAGCAGTTTCGCCGTCGCCGCGCCGAGGCCGGATCCACCGCCCGTAACAATGGCGGCGACGCCGTCGATTTCCATCTAGCTTCCTTCCGGTTCCGGTGCGTCGATCATCGATCCGGCGCCGGCATACCAGCCGCCATCGATGATCAGTTCTGCCCCCGTTACATAGCGCGCGTCATCGGAAGCGAAATAGAGGACTCCGTGTGCGATATCGATGGGATCGCCGGTCCACCCCATAGGGATTCGGGCGTTGACCGCCGCCAGTTGCTCCGGCGCAATGTTGCCGGCGATCGGCGTGTCGATCCGTCCGGGAAGGATTGTGTTGACCCGGATGCCTTGCCGGGCGAATTCGAGCGCCGCCGCCCGGCTCATCATGCGAACCGCGCTTTTCGAGGCGTGATACGACAGGGCGTCGGGACTGGGGGTAATCGCATAGATCGACGCGATGTTGACGATCGCCGCGCTCGCGGACTTGAGCAATTCGGGCACTGCCGCCTGCATGCCCAGAAGCGTTCCCGTCTGGTTGACTGCAATCACGTCGGACCAGATTTCTGGCGTCGTCGTGCGCACGCCGCCCATGCGAAAAATGCCGGCATTGTTGACGAGCGTGGTCAACCCGCCAAACCGTTCGACGGTGAATCGCACCGCCTGCCGCCAGCTTTCGGCGCTGGTGACGTCGAGCGGCGTCAGGGCGGCATCGCCGCCCGCGGCAACGATCCGGTCTATGACATTTTGTCCGGCCTCGATCTGGATATCGCCAACGACGACGCGGGCGCCCTCGCGGGCGAAAAGTTCGGCCTCGGCCGCGCCGAGGCCACTCGCGCCTCCGGAAATCAGGGCTACCTTGCCGTCGAGCCGGCCCATCTATTCGATGACCGCGAGAATAGCGCCGACCTGATAGGTTTCCCCGATCGCAGCGCGAATTCGTAAGGTTCCCGTGGCCGGGCTTTCGACCTCCTGCGTCGATTTCTCGCTCTCGAGCGCATAGAGCGGCTCGCCTTCAACCGCTTGACCGCCGTCGGCGACAAGCCATTCGACGAGTTCGCCTTCGTTCATCGAAAAGCCGATTTTGGGCAACAGGACTTCGACCGCCATGGAGAGATTTCCTTTCTATTTCAGGTCAATAGCCTGCCAACCGCAGCTTCTATGGCTGCCGCATCGGGCGCGAACGCGGATTCGAGCGGACGAGAGAAGGGGACGGGACAGAATGCCGCGCCCAACCGCTGTACGGGCGCCTTGAGCGCGTGAAACAGATTTTCGTGAATGACCGAACTGATCTCGGCGCCTGCTCCGAAAGGCGTGACCGCTTCGTGCACGACGATCGCTCGGCCGGTCTTCTTCACCGACGCCAGCACCGTCTCACGGTCCCACGGCGCGATGCTGCGCAGATCGATCAGTTCGGCCGACATGCCACGGCTCGCGAGGGCCTCGGCCGCCGCAGCCGCTTCCTGGACCATTTTCGCGTAGGCAATGACCGTCACGTCGCTGCCTTCCCGCACGACACTGGCTTTGCCGATGGGGACGCGGTGCCCGCTTTCGGGCGCCTCGCCCTTGGTGAAATAGGTCGGCAGATTCTCGATGAAGATCACCGGATCGGGATCGTCGATGGCGCTGCGCAGCAGGCCATAGGCGTCGCTCGGGTTCGACGGCGCCACAACCTTGATTCCCGCGGTGTGCGCGAACCAGGCCTCCAGATAGTCGCTATGCTGACCGCCGTTGGCAAAGCCGCTGCCCGTCATCGTGCGGATCACGATCGGGACGTTGGTCTGGCCGCCCGACATGAAGCGCAGCTTTGCCGCGTGGTTGACGATCATGTCCATCGCGACCGTCGTGAAATTCATCAACATGATTTCGGCGACCGGTTTGAACCCGCCGAGCGACACGCCGATAGCGGCACCGACGATCGCCTGCTCGGCAATCGGGGTCGACCGCACCCGTTGTTCGCCGAACCGCGTCGACAATCCCTTGGTAACTCCGAGGACGCCGCCATCCTCGGGGTCTGCGACATCCTCGCCCAGGATCAGCACAGCTTCGTCGGCTTCCATGGCGTCGCCGAGCGCCCGGTTAATGCTCTCGAGGATGGTGATGCTGCCCATCACGCCGCCTCCGCCGCGAATACATCGCGCGACAACTCGCCGACGTCCGGAAAATCGCTTGCCAGCGCATAGTCGATCGCTTGGTCGATCTCGGTGTCGATGGCTGCTTCCATAGCGGCAAGATCGGCTTCTGCGGCGTGTCCCTTTTCGATCAGCCACGCGCGAAAGCGGGGGACGGGATCGGCCGCTATTGCCGCCGCTTTGCGCTCGGGGTCCATATAGGCATCGGTGTCGCCGAAAATATGGCCGTGAAAACGATAGGTCATCGCCTCGACAAGCGTGGGACCTGCGCCGCTCCGCGCACGCTCGACTGCATCGCGCGCTGCAGCATAGGTTTCGAGCACATCGTTTCCGTCGACGCGGATGCCCGGCATAGAATAGGATGCCGCCCGGTCCGCGACACGCGGTGCCGATGTTGCTTTCTCATAGGCGGTGTGCTCGCCCCACTCATTATTCTGGCAAACGAAGACAACGGGCAGCTTCCAAACGGATGCCAGGTTGAGCGCTTCGTGAAACGCACCGATATTCGAGGCCCCGTCGCCGAAATAGGCCACTGTCACCCGGCCGTCGCCCTTTAGCTGCGACGACCACGCAAGACCGTTGGCGATCGGCATCGAACTTCCCACGATCCCGGTCGTCACCATCACCCCCGATTTCGGATGGGTGATATGCATCGGACCCCCTTTGCCCTTGCAGGTTCCCGTGACGCGACCCGCAAGCTCGGCCCAAAGGTCTTTCAGCGGCACGCCCTTGGCCAGCATATCGTGGGTGCCGCGATAGATGGTGCAGATATAGTCGCTGTCCTGCAGGTTGGCCGATACCGCGCTCGGGATCACTTCCTGCCCGCGCGGTGAATAATAGGGCATGACGAGCCGGCCGGTCATGATCACCTTGCGCGACCGCTCGTCATTGGCCTTTATAAGCGCCATGCGCCGGTAGATCGCAATGAGCGTCGTTGCGTCGGGATCGGTTCGGTGGGTCATGCGGGTCCAGATCCTTCAGTCGCGAAGCCGGCCGTAGGGCTGGTAACCAAAATCGGCCGTGTCACGCTGGCCGATCACGAAAACATCGGGATCGATAGCGCTGCTGGCGAGGCCGGCATGCGTGTAGACCCAGTCCATCACGACGACGCGATCGAGTAGCCGCCATTCGCCATCGCGGCATTCGAGGACATCCGCATATCGGCCGCCGGCGACGTCGTCGGCGATGCCCTCACCATCGGGCCGGATGTGATGCGCGATAAAGACGGTTTCTGCGGCGGCGCGATTACCGGCCACTTCGATATTCGACTGGCCGATCATGTGCGTGGTCGTGATCCAATGATCGCGCATGTAGGGAATGATAAACTCGGCGAAGTCGCGCGCAGGGCCGTTGTAGATGCCATGATTGTCATGCGCGTCGTCCCAATAGACACTGGCGAGCGCTTCGGCGTCGAGCCTGTCGATGCCGCGGCAATATCGTTCCAGAACCAGCCGGATTCGCTGGTGGTTCAAAATCTCGTTCAGATCGTCCTGCATGTTTCAGACCTCTTCTCTTGCTCTCGACGTTAGAATGCGTGTTCGCAGCGCATCTTGACGGGCCGCGACAATTTTTGCGCTCGGAACGACACCCCCGGCCTGTATCCCGATGGCTTCGAAATCGTTGTCGAAGCGACTGATACGGACCGCCTGCAATCGGGATTTTGTCGTCAAAGATAAAGACGCGCGGTGCGTAGCAAATTCATTATTCGGTGATCACGGATCAAAAGAGCGACCATCAGAAGAGCTCGGTTGGGGAGGAAAATGATGAGGTTCAAACTCGGAAGCGTGGCTCTCGTGTTGCTGTCGTCGTCGGCCCCCGCCTGGGCGCAGGGCACCACACCGCCAGCCGACGCTACGGCCGCGAATGACGGCAACGAGATCATCGTGCTGGCTCAGCGACGCGCCGAACGGCTTCAGGATGTGCCGATCTCGGTGGTGGTGCAAAGCGGCGAACAGCTCGAGACGGCTGGTGTGGACAATCTGCGCGATCTCGGCGCCGTGACGCCCGGCCTGACCTTCCAGGCGCAAGGCAACTTCGTGCAGCCGGCGCTGCGCGGGATCACGACGCTCGTCACCGGCCCCGGTTCGGACAACCCGATCGCACTCTATATCGATGGTGTTTATGAGGGGACCCAGGCTGGCGCCTCGATCGACTTGCCCGATGTTGAGAGGATCGAAGTGTCCAAGGGCCCGCAAGGCACATTGTTCGGGCGGAATTCAACCGGCGGCGCGATCCAGATATTTACCAAGACCCCCAGCTTCACGCCGACGGGCAGCATTTCGGCAACCGCCGGGCTGTATGACGGCTCGGGATCCAGCCGCTCGTCCTATGATCTGGGGGTGAAAGGATATGTGAGCGGTCCGATCGTTGCCGACAAGATCGCCGCCAGCCTCTCCTTCGCCTATCGCAATGTCGACGGCTATTCGACGAACATTGTCTATGACGGTCTGCCGACGGCAATCCAGAATGCCTATGGCTCCGATCGCATGGACTGGCTGAAATCGGTCACGCTGCGCGGCAAGTTGCTGTTCACGCCTACCGAGAATGTTTCGGTTCTGCTCAGCGGCTATTATATGCACCGCAAGAGCGATCATGGTAGCGCCGGGTTGCCGGTGGGCGGTCTGACCGCGGGGGCTTTCTATCCCGACGCCGTATTCGGTACGCGACCCTTCGAATATGCATACGACGCGCCCGATCCGCTGACCGAGATCAAGAATTATGGCGGTGCGCTGAAGATCGATATCGACACTGGCGCCGGCACATTGACCTCGACGACCAGCTACACGCTCAGCCGGCATCGCGAACGCGTCGATGTCGACGCTTCCTATTCACCGCAGTGCCTCGCCGCGGCGCCGATGACATTTGCGTGCATCGCGTTCGCCGATACGCAGCCCAACGACAATTTCCTTCAGGACATATTGTTCACGTCCGAACAGATGGGGCGCATGAAATTCGTCGTGGGCGGCAACTTCTTCAGCAGCAATGGCGATCTGTCGGGGGTTATCAGCGATTTCAGCGGGGGCGCCCAGCCGGGTGCGCCGGCTGTCATCTACAATCCGCTGCTGATCGCGACGACCCGCGTCAAGACCCGCGCCTACGGCATTTTCGCGCAGGCCGACATTGATCTGACGGACCAGCTCACACTGACCACGGGCTTGCGCTACAGCTATGAGAAGAAGAAGGGCTATATCACCTTCTTCGGTTCGCCTTTCACCAACTTTGCGAACCCTAGCTGGGACAGCTTCACGCCGCGGGTTGGCCTTCGCTATGCGCTCGACGGCCGCAGCAATATCTATGCGACCTTCAGCAAGGGCTTCAAAAGCGGTATCCTGCCGATCCTGACCATCGGCGATCCGGTGAACCCCGAAAAGATCACAGCCTATGAAGTTGGCTACAAGACGGCGCAGCCCAGCTATTCGCTGAATCTCGCGGCGTTCTTCTACGATTATAAGGATCTGCAGATTCAGTCGTTTACCGGGACGACAATCATTCCGACCAACGCGGCCTCGGCCCGCATTTTCGGCGTCGAATTCGACGGGACCGTCGATCTCGGCTCTTCGCTCAGCGCGCGGGGAGGGGTGACATGGATGCCCAAGGCGGATTTCCGCAGTTTCCCGAACGCCGCAGGCTATCAGCCCGTCATCACGGCGGGCGGACTTCCCCCGGTGGTCGCCGATGTCAGCGGCCAGCGGCTGGTCCGTGCGCCGAAAGTCAGCGCGGTCGCGAGCGTGACCTACACCGGCAGCGTCGGGGGTGGCGACCTGACGATTACACCCAGCGTCCACTACTCGAGCAAATATCTGCCCTATGACGCGTTCGACCTGCTGGTTCAGGGCGCCTATGCGCGCGTGGCGACCGAGATTGCATACAAGCCGGATAACAGCGGCTTGCGTCTCGCATTGTGGGTGCACAACCTCACGAATGCCAAGTCGTTCAGCTCGACAACCATTTCGGCCGGTGCTGCACGTGCCACCTATGAAGAGCCGCGCGAGTTCGGCATCACCGTCGGATATGATTTCTGACCACGATGCCGGCAGCGATCAAGAGGGAGCAAGGTGTGACGCCGGAGATCAGTTTCAACGACCCGGATATTCAGCGTTGCCCCTTTGCGGCCTATGAAGAAATCCGCAAGGCGGGGCCCGTCTATTACGACAAATCAAACGGCTTCTACATCGTCACCGGCTATGACGATATCCGCAAGGCCGCGATGGACACAAAGACCTTTTCCAGCGTTACGGGCCAATTGCTCGTCAAGACGGCGCCCTATCAGGAGCGGATCGACGCCATCTATCGCGAGAACGGCTATTTGCCGGTGACCGCACTGGTTGTGGCCGATCCACCAATCCACAGCTTTCACCGCTCGCTCGTCGACAAGGTGTTCACCGTGTCGAGCGTCAAGCGGATGGAAGCCTATCTTGCGGGGGTGGTCGACGAAATGATCGACCAGATCATCGGTTCGGGTGCTGCCGATTTCTACTATGATCTCGCAGTCAAAATTCCCAATCATGTCCTGTCGGACCAGATCGGTCTGCCGCGCGAGCGGTTCGCCGATTTCAAGCGCTGGGCCGACGCGATCGTCCAGGAGGCTGACCCCAACAACGGCGAAGAACGTCAGGTCGAAATCACGCACACCATTTGCGAATTGCAGCAGTTCCTGGTCGAGCGCATCGAGGAATATCGCGACGTTCCGCGCCCTTGCATCCTCAACGATCTGGTCCACGCAGAGGTCAACGGCAAACGTCTGGCGATCGAAGAGATCATCCAGATCGTCGAGCAGATGCTGCCGGCTGGAAGCGACACGACAGTGGGAGCCCTTGCCAGCGCGATGCACCGGATCGCGACCACGCCAGGCCTTGAGGACGAGCTTCGCTCCGACCCGTCGCTCATCGCCAACTTCGTCGAAGAGGTTCTGCGAACTGCGGCGCCGGTTCAGGGCCTTTGGCGCCGGGCAACCTGCGATACAGAGATCGGCGGGGTGCCGATCGCCAAGGATTCGATCATCGTGCTGCGCTTTGGCGCGGGCAATTACGATCCTGCGGTGTTTCCCGACCCCGATCGCTTCGATATCCGGCGGACGAACGCGCGCCGGCATTTCGCTTTCGGCGTCGGGCCCCATTTTTGTGTCGGCAATCTGCTCGCACGAGGCGAGCTCAGGATCACGATCGACCGTCTGCTCCAGCGCATGAAGAACCTACGCCTGGCGCGCGGCGAGGCCGGCGTATCCTGGCAGGCTCATTTCTTCGCCTTTGGTCCCAGCCGGCTCGAAATCGCTTTCGATCCTGTCTGACGGGCTTTCATCCCATGACTTACGACCTTGTGAAATATGGCCAGACCGGTGCCGTGGCTGTCATCGAACAGAACCGGCCCGACAAGCGCAACGCCCAGAACCAGTTGATGCTGACCGAGATCGAAGCCGCGCTCGATCGCGCGGCCACCGATGCTTCAGTGCGCGTCATCGTCATCGGCGGCATCGGCGGTCATTTTTCGGCAGGCCATGATCTGCGCGAAGGCGAGGAAAAGCGCGCCAACCTGTCTGTCGAAGAGCGCTGGGCCTATGAGGAAAAGCATTTCTACGGGCTGTGCCTGAAAATCTGGGATTGCCCCAAGCCCACCATCGCGCGCGTGCAGGGTGCCTGTGTCTCGGGCGCATTCATGATGGCGAACATGTGCGACCTGATAGTCGCATCGGACGACGCCTATTTCGCCGATCCGGTGGTTCACAGCTTGGGTGCGGCGTCGGTCGAGATACTAGTACATCCCTGGGTGATGGGACTTCGCCGTGCCAAGGAGATGCTGTTCACGGGCGAGCGCATGACCGCCGCCGAAGCGAATGCTATCGGGCTCGTCAACCGGATCGCACCGGTCGCAGCGCTGGATGATGCGGCGATGGCGCTGGCGTTGCGCATCGCCGAGGCGCCGCCGTTCGGCGTTCGCCTGACGAAGCGATCGCTCAACCATGGGCACGATCTTGCCGGATTCCGCTCCGCGCTGGAGGCCCATTTTACCGCACACGAGCTTTCGCATTTCAGCCGGGAATATCTTGCGACCGTGACGCGCGGGCTCGGCGCTGCGGTCGATCAAGGCAAGCGGCTGCTCGCAGACTAGCCGATCATAGCTCGACGTCGGTCGACATATCCTTGCGAAACTTGCGCGGACTGGCGCCGAACCAGCGGTGGCAGCTACGTGTCAGCACCGATGGCTCGCTATAACCGAGCATCGCGGCAACGCGCGTCAGCGGGATCGTCGGCTGACCGAGGTAGCGAATGGCCGCCTCGCGCCGCACCTCGTCCTTGATATCCTCGAAGCTTACGCCTTCCTCGCTCAATCGGCGCTGCATCGTGCGCGGGTGCATTCCGATGGCGGCGGCTACATCGACGTGCAGACTACCGCCATGCGACAGGAGCCGTGCAGCGACCGAACGCACCCGCCCGGACAGCGGTCGCGCCGAATCCGGAAACTGCGTGTCGATGAAGGACGTCGCCATGTCGTACAGCTGCTGACTGCGATTGGCGATCGGCGCTGCAAGGTCGGCGCGGTTGAGGAAAATCGCGTTGAACGGGGCGTTCATCTCGACGCGCGCGCCGAAGTACTGGCTGTAGCGCGTGGGCGCCGAAATATAATCATGGCCGAACCATACTTCGCGCGCACGCACGCTTCCGCCCGACAGCGCGAGGATCGCGTGGTGCATCAGCGCCATCCCCTGTTCGATCGCCTGCTCCTGGTGGGGCAGCCGGTCGAGGCAAATCTCCCAGCGTATATAGGGTCGGCCGCTGCCGCGCTCATTCTCGAGCGTCAGCTCGCTGGCCAGGCTGTAAGTACGTAAATGGTCGGCACAATAGCGATAGGCGTCGCCAAGCGTGGGCGCGTTCGACATCGCGACTTCCAGCGGGCCGAGGACCGCCGTGCCGCCTTGATGCGATGCAAATGTCATCCCGAAGTCGGGTCGCTGAAGTTCGATGGCCGTCCGGTGCAACAGCCGGATCGCGCGGCGATAGGATATCATCGCGCCCGTCTGGCCGAAAATCTCCGGCGAGATACTTTCCTTTGCCAGCAGGGGTTCGGGATCGCCGCCCAGCCGGCTTACGACCTCCGGATACAGGCGCAGGATGTCCGCACGAACCAGTGCCGTCTTGGCGCTGGCATCCTCGTGATCTCTGTCGAGAAGCTTTGCAGTGCTAGCCATTTCGCTCTCCCTGACGCCCTTTTTCGACGCCATTTCTTGTCCGGCACGTCATTTGCGAAGAATCGCCGCGCTCCGTTACGACGCGAATCATCTGATCTTTGTCGTCAAAAATCAAGATATTGCCCGACAGGCGATATAGGATGATGTTGCCGTGATGCGCGCCCCGAAACCGGCGGTTTTCTGCGGCAAGGGTCGCCGGATGTCAGGTCAATGTCGCCCGCCGCCAAGATGCGCCAGAGCCGCTCGATTATGTTCGCCGCAACGCCCATTCGCGGGCGAAGGGAGCATGGTTTTGGCGACGCAGCGATTTGATATGCCGGCTCTTTTCGGTCCGAGTCCGGTACCTGACCGGAGCCTTATATCCTTCGCGGAGGTCGTCTCGATCGGTTTCGAGACCAGCGTCGCGGCGGCCGAACGGCTGCTGCCGCGCTTCTTCCGAACCGCCGCGCAGCCGGTCGTCACCGTCACCCGCATCGATTACAGCGACGTGGATTATCTGGGCGGCCGCGGATATCGCGAGATCGTCGTTTCGGTGAGCGCGCTCTATGGCGATGACGAGCGCCCGTCGGGCTTTGCCCCGGTGATGTGGGTGACCGAGCCCGGCGCGCTTATCAGCGGCCGCGAGTTCATGGGCTTTGCGAAATTGCCCGCGGCGATGGATATGATCGAACGGAGCGACGACGGCCGTCGCTTCCGGGCTTCCGAATATGACGCGGTGCTGATCGAGGGCAAAGTCTCGGGCTTGCGTCCGTTGTCCGACGACGCCTTGGCACGGGTGAACCAGAGCGCGGGGGAGGTGCGAACTTTCGGCTGGAAACTGATCCCGGGTGACGGGGCCGAACCCGACGCCGATCACCCGATGGAGAATGTCATGCGGTGGCACTACGACCGGGCATGGTCTGGCGACGGCGACATTCGCTTTCATCGCCCTGGTTTCCGCGATGCGCCGCTATCGGCGCGCGTCGTCGACGTGCTAGCCGATATACCCGTTATCGCCCGCCGCCGGGCATTCGTTGCCGAGGGACGCGCCGAAATCGATCGTTCGGCGACGCGGCGCCTTCATGGCTGACCGCCACTATCGCGAGGACGCCGGTGGCTGGCGAATGCGCTGGAATCCCGACCGCGCCGATCGCGCTGTCCGCGATGGCGACTGGACCAATCGAACGATCGCCGATTTCGCTGCCGAGCGGGTAGCTGCCAACCCAGGGCGAATCCTGTTGATCGACGGCGAGCACCGGCTCTCCTGCAGCGATCTCTACGATCGTGCGCAAAGGCTTGCCGGCTACTTCGACGCTATCGGGCTGAAACCGGGCGAGGTCGTTTCGTTTCAGCTTCCCAACTGGTGGGAATGTTCGGTCATCAACCTTGCGGCTGCAATGACGGGCGTGGTCGTGAACCCGATCGTCCCGATCAACCGCGACGCCGAAGTGACCTTCATGCTGCGGGAATCGCGTAGCCGGCTGATGTTCGTGCCCGGGGCGTTCCGCGGCTTCGACTATACCGCGATGATGGCGCGGATCGCGCCCGATCTTGATGGTGTGCCCGAGATGATCACCGTTCGCAGCGCGGCGGAAGGATGGCGGAGCTTCGACGAGATACTCGCCGGGGCGCCGTTGACGACAGCCCGGCCGGTCGATCCCGACGCAGTGAAACTGCTGATGTACACTTCGGGTACGACGGGCCGGCCAAAGGGTGTCCTTCATTCGCACAACAGCATCGGCGCTGATTCGGTCAAGATGGCCGCGGCGATGGGTCTGGGCATTGGCGACTGCACCTTCTCGCCGTCGCCGGTCACGCATGTCAGCGGCTTTCTGTGGGCGCTCAACGCGCCGTGGATCATCGATGTCCCTGCGGTGATCGTCGATATCTGGGAAGCCGAACGTGCGCTCGATCTTGTGAAAGCGCACCGCTGTACCTTCATGCTGGGCGCCACGCCCTTCCTGCAGGACTTCCTCGCCGTCGCCCGCGCGCGCGACGAAGCGGTGCCGTCGCTCCGCTATTTCCTGTGCGGCGGTGCATCTGTCCCGCCCGAACTGATCTACGGCGCGGCGCGGCAGTTTCCGAATTGTATCCCGTTCCGGACTTTCGGCGCGACCGAAGCGCCGACGATGACCGCCGGCCCCGCATCGCGCGACGATATGCGGCTGGCGGCCGAAACCGACGGACGCCTTCTCCGTTGCGAGGTCAAGATCGTCGACGTCGCGACCGGCCTGCCACTAGAAGCGGGCGAGGAGGGCGAGATACTGGTGCGCGAGCCCAGCATGGCGCTCGGCTATGCGCGGCCCGAAGACAATGAGGATGCCTATGACGAGGAAGGCTATTTCCGGATGGGCGACCTCGGCCGCCTCGTCGACGGTGATCACATCGTCTGTACCGGCCGCAAGAAGGATCTGATCATCCGCGCGGGCGAAAATATAAGCGCGCGCGAAATCGAGGATGTGCTGTTTTCCTCTCCGCTGATCGAGGAAGTCGCGGTCGTTTCGATGCCGAGCAAGCGGACCGGCGAGGCCATTTGCGCTTTCATCGTTCCGGCGGCCGGAGCGTCGGTCGACCTGGCCGATGTGACCGCGATGGTGAGTGCGGCGGGGTTGGCGCGCCAGAAAACGCCCGAGCATCTGGTGCTCGTCGACGAGCTCCCGAAAACGCCCTCGGGCAAAGTCCGCAAGGATCAGCTCCGGCAGATCGCAGCATGCGAAGTGCTCGAGAAGGAAAAGGCGATATGAAGCTGGCATTTTCGGCCGAGGATGAGGCGTTTCGCGCCGAAGTCCGATCCTTTCTTGCCGCCGAGCTGCCGCCCGGGCTGGCGCGGCGCGAAGCGGCAGGCTTTCACAACAAACGCGCCACAGTCCATCCGTGGCAGCAGAAGCTTTACGCAAAGGGTTGGGCAGCGCCGAACTGGCCGGCGGAATTCGGTGGGGCAGGCTGGTCGCCGATCCAGCGCTATATCTTCGAACTGGAATGCGGCCTCGCCAATGCTCCCGAATACAGCCTGATCGCAATGTCGATGGCGGGGCCGGTGCTGTGCCGGTTTGGTAGCCCAGAGCTCCAGCAAGAGTTTCTGGAACCGATGCTGAAGGGCGACTGCTGGTTCTGTCAGGGATTTTCGGAGCCGCAGGCTGGATCGGATCTTGCCAGCCTTCGCACGCGTGCGGTGCGCGACGGCGACGAATATGTGATTACCGGGCAGAAGATATGGACGACCGACGCCCACATGGCGGACTATATGATCTGCCTGGCGCGAACCGATGCGGAGGTGAAGCCGCAGGCCGGGTTGTCGATGATCATCATGCCGATGGATGCGCCGGGCGTGACGGTGCGCCCGATCGATACGATCGACGGCGATGCGCATGTCAACGAGGTCTTCATCGAGGATGCTCGCGTTCCCGCCCATTATCTGATCGGCGAGCCAAACAGCGGGTGGACACAGGCCAAATATCTGCTCGGACATGAGCGGACGCACAATGCCTATCTGGGCATGTTGCGGCGGTATCTGGCACGAATTCCGGCATTGATCGACGACGAGCTGTGCCGCGGCTTGCCCTCCGCCGAAGCGGGCGAATACCGGCGCCGCCACGCGCGGCTCGCGATCGATGTGGATGCACTCGAATGGTCGGTGCTGCGCGTTCTGGCCGGGGAAGAAGGCCCGGGGCTTGGTGCCGCGGCGTCGGCGATCTCGATCCGCGGGGCAGCGTATCTGCTGCGCGCCGCCGACCTCGAAATGGCGATCCTCGGACCGCAGGTCGTACCGCGGTTCGGCCCCGACGACGGAGCCCCGCTCGTCGCCGGAGCGCCGCCGGCGGCCGCGGGGCGCACCACCCAATATCTCTATTGGTGGGCCGCGACGATCTTCGGCGGGTCCGACGAGATTCAGCGCAACATCATCTGGAGCACGCTGTTCCGATGATCTGCCGTCTGCAGGATACAGAAAGGTTGAGCGAGTGGATTTTGCCCTGAGCCAGGAACAGAAGATGCTGCGCGACGGTGCGCGGCGCTATCTCGCGGACGATTTCGCGACGCGGCGGCGCGGTGACGGTGCGGCTGGCAGTGCGGGTTGGCGGGGCTATGCCGATCTCGGCTGGCTCGCGTTGCTCGCGCCCGAAGATGCCGGGGGACTGGGCGGCGATATCGAGGATGTATTGATTCTCGCCGAAGAAATGGGCCGGGCCTTGTCGCTCCAGCCCTACATCGCCTCGGCCGTCCTCGCGACCGGGCTGGTCGATCTGGTCGCCGCGGGGCAGCAGCGCCTCGATCTTCTGGGTGCGATGGCAAGCGGCGACCGACGCTTTGCGCCGGCGCTGTATGAACCCGGCCGTCGCTACAGGCTGGAGCCCGAAGTCCGCGCTGTGACGTCAGGCGCCGGGTACCGGTTGTCCGGCGCGAAAAGCTTGATCGCGGGCGGGGCGGGTGCGGACGGGCTGCTTGTGACGGCGTTGCTGGGCGACGGCGTTGTGGGCCTGTTTTTGGCGGCAATGGAGAATGCGGCCATCTTCCCGACACGCTATGCGACGATCGACGATGCCGACACCATCGACGTCCGTTTCGAGCAGGTCGAGCTTGGTCCTGACGCTTTGCTGGGTATCACGACAATCGATGCAATCGATGACGTGCTCGACGAAGCGCGCCTCGCGCTTTGTGCCGATACGCTGGGAGCGCTCGAACGGGCCGTGGAAATCACCGCTGACTATCTCAAGACGCGCACCCAGTTTGGCCAGCCGCTCGCGAACTTCCAGGCGCTGCAGCATAGCGTCGTCGAAATGTATATCGACGCCGATTCAATCCGTTCCAGCCTCTACAACGCCATTGCAGTCTTCGATCGCGGCGGCCGCGAGGATCGGCGGCGTGCGGTGTCGAGTTGCTGGGTCAAGACCTTCGATGCAGCCAAAGGAATTGCGGGCATGGCGGTTCATCTGCATGGAGGCATCGGGATGACGACCGAATATCCGGTCGGTCATTATCTGCGGCGGGTGATGGTGTCCGAGCGCAGCTTCGGTGATGTCGAGCATCACCTTGCGCGCTATATGGAATTGGCCGGCTAGTCGCCCTTGAAGACCGGTGCACGCTTCTCGATAAAGGCGAGCACGGCTTCATGGTGGTCGTTCGATGCCATCGTGTAGGATTCAAGCCCGGCATGCGCTTCGGCGGTGGCGATCGCTTGGCGGCAAAGTTCCATGTTGATCGACCGTTTCGTTGCGCGGATCGCCATCGTGGCGCCGCTTGCCAGCCGGTCGGCATAGGCATCGACTTCGGCGTCCAGTGAATCGGCCGCGACGGCCTTGTAAATCAAGCCGATCGCTTCGGCTTCGGTCGCCGTCAGCGGGTCGCCGGTCAGCAGATGATGACGTGCCCGCGCATAGCCGATCAGTTGCGGCCAGATCAGCGCGCCGCCATCCCCCGCCGACAGCCCGATCCCGACATGGGGATCGGCAATACGGGCATCGTTCGAAGCGATCACGACATCGCAGAGCAGCGCCAGCGTTGCGCCCAGTCCCATCGCATGGCCATTCACCCTCGCGATAACGGGCTTCTCGAGACTCAACAGCGAATGAACGATCGCGGGCGCACGCGAAAGCAGGGCGGTGCGCAACGCCTTGTCCTCGGTCGCCTTGAGCAGCCCGGGCAAATCCGCGCCCGCGGAGAAGGCACGCCCCGCTCCGGTCAGGATGACGACGTCGCACTCCTCGTCGCGCGCCACGTCGAGAAATACGTACGAGAGCTCATCGTGCAGCGCCCGGCCCACCGCATTGAGCGGCGGACTGTCCATCGTCACGGTCAGAATGCGGCCACGGCGGTCGAACCGGATATGCTCGTAATTTTCGTACATCGTCGTCCTCACCTTTGTCGGGTGACCGGTGGCTTGTCATAGGGATCGCGCAGGAACTGCCGCAGTACCCTGTGAAAGTTAGACACGGACCGTTCCTGCACGGGATTTGTGCGTTCACCCTTGAAGCCGCGCGATTTGAAGCCCTTCTGAACCTCGGGAATATTCTCAAAATCCTGCCGGAAGATCAGTCCCCAGTCGCCGTCGCGCCAGTTCTCATAATATTCGCGTTCGAGTGGCGGCTCCTGACCGGGACCATAACGGACGAGCGACCAAATATCGAAAATGCAGCTTTCGGGATCGCGGCCGTTGGGCCGGACGCGATACCAGAGGACGCCGTCGACGAAGCCGTGAAGGAAGATAGTGTTGGGAAAGACGTGCCAGTCGAGTCCCGACCGCTCGATATATTCGGGCGTTAGCCCTTCGGGCCATCCCGACCCGTCGGCGGCCGCCGCCTCCATCTGGAATTCGGCCCATTTGGTAAGGGTCTCGGCGGCGCCCGTCCCGGCCGGAACCTCGTCGCGGACACGCATTGCCGCCGCATAGTTGCGCGGCGTCAACATGGTGCGCAGATCTTCCTTATACTGCTCGGCGAAGGTAACGATATGCTCCTTCATCGGCGGCTCTGGTCGCGCGGGAAGGCGGGGGGATCTGCGGAACGGAAGCGCGCCCTCGGATTCGAACCATGTCTGCGAATGGCGGCCGAATTCGCCGCTGTTCGAATAGTCGTCGGTGAATTCAAGCAATTGCGGATGCGCTTGCTGCACATGATAGAATTCATTGAAAAAGCCGAGGACGGTCTTCCAATTCGACGGCATCACGACCGTTTTATACCATTGGAATCGCAGCTTTTCGAATTCAAACTTCTCGCAATAGTCGGGCATGGGCGACAGGAAATCGAGCAGCGGCTCGGCGTTCGTGTCCATGTTGATAAAGACGAAGCCGCCCCATGACTGACACTGGACTTCGGACAGCCTGATATCCTCATCCTTAAGGCAGTCACCCCAGTCGCCCTTGTCGATCACCTTGATGTTCCGGCCATCAAGGCCGAAGCGCCAGCCGTGAAAGGGACAGACGAACTGCCTGTTGTTGCCGCAGCCCTCGGTCAGCCGCCGGGCACGATGCGGGCAGACGTTATGATAGGCTTTTAATTCGGTTTCGCTGGCGCGTATGACGACGATTGAGTCGTCGACGATGTCGTAGGTAACATAGTCGCCAACATTGGGCACCTCTTCGGCGCGACACGCCAGCTGCCAGACGAAGGGCCAGAGCTTGTCCGCTTCCAGGTCGGCGAAGTCTTGTGCGTAATACACCTCTTTCGGAACAAAATCGTCACGCACTTCGTCGGGCGAATAGTTGTCGTTCGGCATCGGCGTTGAGGCTCCGGCATGCTGCGCGATCGCGCGACTATTTCTATGATGCGCGAGACTAAAATGCGCCGTTCGGAACCGTCTTGATATGCAGCGACAAAATCCCACCATCGCGCGACACGCAGCAAGGTGACAATGAAAAGCCTGCCGCTATTGTCGCGTATGCCGCCCCCGAATGTCTGCTCACGTTGAAATATGCTCAGAAGCTGTCAGTCGCCAACCGGCCAGAAACGAACCGACCGCGACGCTGTCGCTATTCTGCCCGCGCAAGACAACGGCTAAGTCCTTTAGGGCTTGCCATCCGCCTCGGGAATCAACCTCTCGCGCCGGGCCTTTGCCGCAGCCTCGCCCCTGTTTCTTGCGTCGAGCTTGCCTAGAATTGACGTTACGTGGTGATCGACGGTCTTGGCCGAAACGAACAGCGTGTCTCCGATTTGCTTGTTGGTCAGTCCCCGGTCGAGGTGCTGCAGGATTTCCATTTCGCGCCGCGTTAGTTGATAGGGATTGCTGCGTGTCGAAGCGCGCGGGCCCCGAGACCCGGTCGTGAGACCCCGCGCCGCGAGTTCGGAGCGGACCCTCGCTTCAGTGGCGGTCGCGCCCAGTTTGGCGAGTATCTCGAGGGACATCCGCGCCTGCAAATCGTCCCCTTGCGAGAGGGCCAATGCTGTTTCGAACGGCATTGCCTTGCAGGTCCAATGGTCGGCCGCGGCCTGGACCAAGGAATGCAGATCATCCGATTTTGCGATGGCAGCCGGCCTGAGAGGTCTCGGTGGTTCCGCTCGAAGCTTGCTCCGCCAATATTCGAGTTCCTGCCGCATATGGGCATTGTGGTCGGGCCCCAGCATATCGATGGCTTCGTCGATGAGCGACAAAGCGGCTTCAGATTGCCTTGCGGAAGTCCAGGCCAATTCCGCCGACAATGATGCATAGGGCGCAAAGCGCGGCACCTCCTTCCCTTGATCCATGTGGCGCCGCAGCTCATCAATGAGCACGTCCGCCCCGGGATCTCCGCGCCTGACGAGTATTTGGGCGAGGGCGCGAACCGCAGGATTGCGCATGAGGAGCGTATTGTCGTCGCGCGCCACTATTTCCCGGGAGATTTGTTCCGCCTCTTCCCAGCGACCCAATTGGACGAGTGCGAGCGCACGAGTTCCAGCCATATAGTCGCGCCACACACTGAGTTCATTGTCGATGCAGTAGGATTCACCTTGCACGAGCGTCTTTTCGGCAGCTTCCAGGTCGAGTCCTTGGAGCTTGAGCCAGCCCAGATTGGTATAGGCTCTTGCGACATGCTCCTGAGTGCCCGCCGCAAGTCCAAGTTCGATGCTGCGCTCCACCATCTCCGCCGCTCGCACCGGGTCCGCAAACTGGATTGCCGTGCCCCAATTGTTATAGATGGTCGCCAGAATGTCGGTACGGTCGAACCGCAGGGCAATCTTCTCCGCCCGCTCGCTCCATTGAACGGACTGCTGCATGTCTTCGCCAAGCATCGCGAGATGAGCCAGATTTGCATAGGCCAGCGCGAGCTCCGCGCTCTCACCGAAAGGCTCAAGACACGCGACGGCTGCACTGCCTGTCGCTTCGGCGGCAGCCCGCTGGCCGTTCAGATAGTGAAGGCGCGACAGAAAGCGCTGACAATTGCCCACCTTGAGCATTGCGCCCTGGCTTGCATGGATCGAGATGGCAGACGCCTGTTGGTCGATAGCTTCGGATAGAGCGCCGAACATGTGAAGTTCGAACGCGTATCGTTCGCGCGCCTGCGCTTCTGCTTCGCCGTTGAGGCCGTCGAGATCCAGAAGCGAACGCCATGCTTGTGCGGCCGCCCGGTGCGAACCCATCGCCGAAGCTTTTTCGGCGGCCGCAGGGGCGAGCACCCGGATCTTGGCGCTGTCATTCGCGCCCAACGCATGGTGCAGACACCGCGCAGCACTTCCCCGGTTGATCTCCAGCTGGGCGAGCGCCGCAGCATGCAAGCGCTGCCGCCGGAACGGGGGCAGGGAATGTTCCGCGGCCTGACGGATCAACTCATGCCGAAAACCAAGCCCGTCGCCGGCCGGTACCAACATGCCTGAGGCAAGGCATTCGTCGATCGCGGCTTCGACGATGTTGGCTGCCGCGATCGCTTGATAGGGCGTCCGTCGCGGGTAGATCGAGCACAGCTCCATCAGCGCGCGCGCCGCCTCCGAAAGGGCGGCCGTCTTTGAGGCGACGAGTTCGTCGATCATTGCCGGGCGTTCGCCCTTCGCCGAGAGCATTTCGCTGACGAACAACGGATTGCCGCCCGTGGCGTCGTGGATGGCATGCCCGATCAGGCCGCGTGCCGCAGCGAGCTTGCCGACTGCAACGGACGATAATCGCGGCAGTTCGATCAATGTCCTCGCAGCAGCCGGGACATCGGCAGCTGCGCGGTGCAATCGCTGCTTCGCATCGCTTCCGTCGTTCCTCGACGAAGCTAATAGCAGGAGTTGAGTACTCGTCAGCCGCCGTCCGATGAAGCGAATGAAATCGAGGCTCGCGTCGTCAGCCCAGTGAATGTCCTCAAGGATCAGCACCGTCGGCTCGCTGGCGAGGTTTGCAAGGACTTCGGCGAACAGCGCAAGACGCGACTGCCCGCGCTCGGCATTCTCAAGGCCTCGCTGATCGACGATAGTCAGATCGCGAAGAAGACTTAGCGTCTCGGGAGCGGAGAGATCCTCGCACGCCGCATGCAAGACCCGCACGCTTGACCCTGTGCGCTCGGAGAACGCGGCCAATAGGCTGGTCTTGCCGATGCCGGCTTCGCCCGCGACGAACGCAGCGCGGCCGGCACCTTTCATGGCTTCGCCAAGAAGAGCCTCAAGCTGATCGAGGTAAACGTCGCGTTCCAGCAGCATGACAGCCGGTTTCTAAGAGAAATCGGGGCTCAAAAATAGGGAATTCAGAATCCCAAAATAGGGAGTTCCGCCGATGTGCTCGCTCCGCAGTTCGTCCAGATAAAGCCTGCATTCAGCAACAAGGAGAATGAAAATGCCCCGCTATCTCGTCGAACGCTCGTTTCCCGCCGGCCTCAATATCCCCACCGATTGCGATGGGGCCTCCGCCTGTGTGGGTGTCGTGAACAATAATGCCGCGCGCGGTGTGACGTGGATCCACAGCTATGTGTCCGCCGACAAACGCAAGACATATTGCATCTATGATGCGCCCGATGCGGAAGCGATCGGCGAAACCGCCGCCGCCAACATGCTGCCCGTGGATGCCGTGAGCGAAGTCCGCGTGCTCGACCCCTATTTCTATTATTGAACGGACCGAAAATGACTCAGGAAAAATATATTGAAATCGCCTTTGCAGCCGTCGTCACGCTGACTTCGCTACTCGAATTCATGCTGCTTGGAATGGTGATCGACATCTCGCCGATCATTTGATGCCTGCGGCATCGGTGCGAAGGTCGGGCCGATAACCGGCGCGACCTTTGCCCTCCGGTTTGTCCATATTCCACACGATAACCTTTGGGAGACAGGATATGAAGAAGCTCTTCTCCATGCTGTTTTCGGGCACCGCCTACACGCTCTTTCTGGGCGTCTTTCTGTATCTGATAGCCTTTCTCGCAGACTTGCCCCAGATTCCGCGCCGCGTCGATGCGGGCGGGCCGGAGGCACCGGTCGCAATCGCCGTCCTTGTCGACGTTGGCCTGATCGCGCTTTTTGGGCTGCAACACAGCATCATGGCCCGGCCCTGGTTCAAAAAGGTCTGGTCGCGCCTTGTGCCGGCGCAGAGCGAGCGTAGCGTTTATGTACTGCTCGCGAGCGGTGCGTTGGCGGTGCTGTTCGTGCTGTGGCATCCGATCGAGGGAGATGTCTGGCACGCGCACAGCGCGTCGCTTAAGACGATCTTTTGGTTGCTGTTTGCGGCGGGCTGGCTGATTGTCCTCGCAAGCACCTTCCTGATCAATCACTTCGAACTGTTCGGGCTCCAGCAGACGTGGCTCTACGTCCGCGGCAGAGCCGCCGCCGCTCCACAATTCCGGACACCGCTCTTGTACCGGATTGTCCGGCACCCTTTGTACCTCGGCTTCCTGATTGCATTCTGGGCAACCCCCGTGATGACCGTTGGTCATCTGCTCTTCGCTCTCGGCATGTCCTCCTACATCTTCATCGCGCTCATCTATGAAGAACGAGATCTGCTCGATCAGTTTGGAGATGAATATCGGCGTTACCAGCAGCGTGTCGGAAAAATGCTGCCGGCGATCGGGAGAAGGGCTGTCTAACGCCTCGCGGGTTCAATGCGATGCCGTCGATCAAACCTATCGACGGCATTTCGCGCCCCGGACCTCCGAGCCGATCGTGCGCTATCCGCCAAAGTCAGCATGTAGATTTGGCGGAATATCGTGGCCGGTTGAGAGGCACTTGAAAAATCTTCCTCGGCGGTGTCGGAATCGCTGATGCTCGTCCGTCCTTGGGCCGCAACCCCTGGAGAAGGAGATGAACAATGCGCGTGATGGTACTGGTCAAGGCCGACAAGAATAGCGAAGCGGGAGCGATGCCGCAGCCCGAACTGCTCGCCGCAATGATGAACTATAACGAGGAGTTGGTGAAGGCTGGCGTGATGATCGCAGGCGAAGGCCTCAAGCCCTCTTCGCAGGGTGTCCGGGTCCGCTTCTCGGGCGAAACCCGCACGGTCACCGACGGGCCCTTTGCCGAAACGAGCGAATTGGTCGCGGGCTTCTGGATCTGGGAAGTGGCCTCGATGGAGGAGGCGATCGCATGGGCCAAGCGCTGCCCTAACCCCCAGATGTCGGATTCGGATCTAGAGATCCGGCCGCTCTTCGGTATGGAAGACTTCGCCGAGGTCTCGACGCCGGAGATCGATGCCCAATCGGAACAGTTGGCCAAGGATATCGAGCAGCAGCACGGTCGCTATATGTAAGTGCCCGCACCCGCGGATCGGTCGCCGATGAGACGAAGATGACCCAGGACCCGAACTGGATCGACACCGTGCTGCGGACGGCGCGGCCGCGGGCCATGGCAGCGCTCCTCCGCCGCCTCGGCAGCGTCGAGGCGGCGGAGGAGGCCTTCCAGGAGGCTTGCCTCCGCGCGCTCCGCCACTGGGCCGAGCAAGGAACGCCCCGCGATCCGCTGGCCTGGCTCGTTCGCGTTGGCGCAAATGCAGGAATCGACACCGTCCGGCGGGCGCTTCGCGAGACTTCGCTGCCCGAGGAGATCGCCGCGCCGCCGGGCGATGCCGAAGAGGAGATCGCCGACACCCTCGACGAACGTGCCTATGGCGACGACATGCTGCGCCTGCTGTTCATATGCTGCCACAAGGAGCTCGCCGCGACCCAGCAGATCGCGCTGGCGCTTCGTATTGTCTGTGGCCTCTCCGTGGCCGATATCGCGAGCGCCTTCCTCGTCAGCGAGGCGGCGATGGAACAGCGGATCACGCGGGCGAAGCGAGCGGTCGCCCAGGCCGACATCCGGTTCGAACCGCCGTCGCCCGCACTTCGCGCCGAGCGGCAGGGGGCGGTCTCGTCGATGATCTATCTCCTGTTCACCAAGGGATATGCCGCCGCGTCGCACGAGGCGGCGCGCGCCCGCCCGCTCTGCGATGAGTCGATCCGGCTCGCGCGGGTCCTCCTCGACCTCTTTCCCGACGAGCCAGAGGTCTTGGGCCTCGTCGCATTGCTTCTGCTGCAGGACTCGCGGCGCGATGCCCGTTTCGACGCCGCCGGCGCGATTATCCTCCTCGAGGAACAGGACCGCGACCGGTGGGACAGATCGGCTATTGCCGAAGGCATCGCGCTTACCGACCGCGCCTTTCGGATGGGCAAGCCCGGCCCCTATCAGCTGCAGGCGGCGATCGCGGCGATGCACGCGCGGGCTCCGACCTTCGCCGACACGCGCTGGGACCAGATCGAAGGCTTGTACCGGGTACTGGAGGACATGTGACCAACCCCCGTCGTCGCCCTCAATCACGCCGTGGCGATCTGGCGGTCGCGGGGACCGGGCGAAGCGCTCGCCCATGCCGAGCCCCTCGCCACCGCCCTTGAAGGCTATTTTCATTATCATGCCGCCATCGGCCAGTTTCTGGCGGAGCTTGGGCGCGGCGATGAAGCGGCTACCGCCTATGGGCGTGCAATCGCACTTGCACAAAGCGCGGCCGAAGCCGCGCAGATTCGCTCCTATCTTGACCAGCTGTAGTGGCTCTTGGCGCTCGTGTTCCGGAAGCGTCGAATGCGGCCAAGCGATCGAAGGGAGGGGATGAGCCAGCATGATCCAGGCTGCTTCCGTTTTCGATGCTTGGCGCCCTCGAAGCGAACTGACTGGAATCGGCAAGCACCAGCGATTTGCGCTTCCCAAAAGAACGCCCGCCCGATCGAAACCGGGCGGGCGTAAGATGAAGAGCCGTGTTTCCTGAAAGGAAGAGCCCTCCTGGGTCGCATGGCGCGGATAGCTTCGCTGGCGCGAGGGATATTGTACCGCAACGCCAAAAAGCGCGGCGCTCACACTTCAGGGCTTGGCCGCGACCGGAAGCCGGAATGGTGCGCCCAGCCGGTTGAAGGCGTTCATCGCCGCAATCGCGATCGTCAGGTCCACGAGGTCCTTCGGCTCGAATGCCTCGGCGGCGGCTGCATAGGCCTCGTCCGAAGCATGCGTCTCGCTGACGCGCGTGACCTCCTCCGCCCACGCCAGTGCTGCGCGATACTGGTCGGGGAACAGATGCGGGACTTCGTCCCACACCGGAAGCAGTGCGACCTTGCCCACCGGCATGGTCTTGAGAAGATCTCGGGTGTGCAGATCGATGCAGTGAGCGCATCCGTTGATCTGTGAAACTCGGAGGAAGACAAGGTGAATCAGCTCTGTCGGGAGGGCAGTGCTATTGGTGATATAATGGTGGACACCGTGCAGCGCCTTCGCTCCGGCGGGGGCTACTTCGGACCAATTCAACCGATTCATCTGATCTTCCTTTCTTCCTCAGCCGATATCGGCGTCATCAGGCCTGACGAGCGGGATTTCGGCGCTGTGACATCGCGCCCGAAAAAATGTCGGTGCGACCGGATGTGGGCGAAAGGGGCCGGAAGAACGGCCCGAGATTCGTCTGCTGCCGCGTACCAATCAGGTCGCGCTGCGAAACGAGGGGCCACGTCATCGTCATACGGCCCCAGAGTGTCCGCTTATTTCAAATCGGTGTTGAAAGCCGCCAGTCCAAAATCGGCCAAGACACGATTCCGAGAAATCGACGAAGCACTGAGCCTGCTTAACTAATGCGGTTGAAACACGGCCAAAGATACGCGCCGTCACCGACAGCTCCCTTCGGAACTTTCCGCCCTCCCGGCTCCGCAAAAACCCCCTCGCTCTGTGACAATTTATGCGCCGCGTTTGCGCCGGGCCTGAAACTCGACCGATACTGATGGGGCGCTACGCCAAGTCGTTGGACGAAAGCCGCCCGCATCGGGTCGGCATTGCCAAAGCCGCAATCGAAGGCGACGGCCTTGAGCGCCCGTTCACTTGCTTTGAGCATCCCGCGCGCGGCATCGACGCGCGCGCGTTCGACGAACTCGTGCGGCGTGATCCGGCCTCGATGTCCGCTTCCGACAGGGCTTTGCTTGCGGCGCATATCGCCCTCTACAAGGAACGGCGGGACGTTATTCATCGAGGTTCGCTGACGCGGATAGCTGAAAACGTGCCAGGTGCGTTCGGGTATCTCGCGTTGTTGGAAGCACGCGGGCTGGCACTGGCGGCGCAAACAAGATTCGCGGATCATTATGCATGTCCGCCGGTCAAGATGCCTGGGGTAGATCCCGCGGGCAGCTATCGCATCCGTCTTCTGCTTGCCGGGACCCCACCGGACGATGGACAGTTCGCTCGGCGGAGCTCTTGCAGGCAGGTGTCATGCTCCCGTTGGCGGAGCCCGAGACTGCTTGGCTGATTTCGCTGGAGTGGGTCGCCTGATCGCCTGCAATCTTGTTCGGCTTCATGCGCACACTTGGATTAGCCTGGTCGGCCAACTCGATGGCCTTTGGTGGATCCCGATTCCCGCAATGCCACCGTCAGGCATCGGCACTGGCGGGCGTGAGCGATGCGACGATCGCGTCGCAGAAGGCCGGAAGATCGTCGGGGCAGCGGCTCGTGATAATGTTGCCGTCGACTACCACCTCTTCATCGACTACTTCGGCACCAGCATTGGCGACATCGGTGCGGATCGACTTGTAGCTCGTCATTCGCCTGCCATTTGCAAGACCCGCTTCGACGAGCAGCCAAGGCGCGTGGCATATCGCTGCCACAGGTTTGCCTGCGTCGGCGAAGGACTTGATCAACGCGATCGCCTTTGCATCGACACGCAGCAGGTCTGGATTGATCTGACCGCCGGGAAGCACCAGCGCGTCATAGTCGTCGGCGTTGGCATCGGCGATCAGCAGATCAACGTCGATTTCGTCGCCCCAATCATCTTCGTCCCAACCGGTGATGTCGCCAGTCTGGAGCGAGGCGATGTCGATCTCGGCGCCGGCATCCTGAAGTCGTTCGAGGGGAATTTCCAGTTCGGACTGTTCGAAGCCGTCGGTCGCCATGATGAGGATGCGCCGCCGGGTGAGGGGATTGGCCATGTCATTTCTCCTTGTGTCCTTCAACAATGCGCGGGCAGGGAAGATGTTGCGTGATCAAAAGATAGGCCGAAGGTCGCACCGACAGTTCACCCTCTCCGCGCGTCACGACAGAATATGTTGAGAAGATCGAAGCTCCCGCTTCGACGTTGCCCGCTGTGATCCGGCCCTCCAGGAGTTGGCGCGCTCAAAAGCTGCCAGTCCGAGATGGGCCAGCATAAGACTTAGTTGCGAGGAAACTCATATGAAAAGGTGGCAGCGCCTTCGGTGACGTAACGACCGCTACGGACCTCCGCTACCAGTTTTCAACCGTTTAGCGGCGCTCTCCGAAACTGGTTTACAGTCCGATTGTAAACCGTTCGCGTTTCTTTCCCCATTCTCTTGCGGCAGCGATCCTAGATGCGCCGGGACTCGGCCCTGTTCGCTGCCCGGTCTTGAGCCAGTTCGCCGATGCGCTCGCGTTCATTGTCGGCTTGCCTGTCATGGCTTTGTCTGGCGGTAAGGCTCAACCGGATTGGGAAGCCTTGCCCGTCCGCGAACGGGTAGATTTTTGGTCGTGAGCCCGCCCCGCGGAGCGACCGAGACAATGATCTTGAGCCCCCTCTCTGCCGTCACGGCCTGCTGGTCGGCGCGAAAGGAAGGACTGCCGATCATCTGTAAGTCGCCAGCGCGAGCGGCGGATGAAGGTGGGCTGATTGCCCCGCTCACATTTTTGCTGATGTCTCGCGATTGCCGTTCCAGCTAGGTTGGCGTCAAAATCACAAGAGGAGGATGCGATGGATCTGGGTCTTGCCGGAAAGAAGGTGATCATCAACGGTGGCGCGCACGGGCTAGGGCTCGCCGCGCTCAAGATTTTCGCCGCCGAGGGCGCCGACGTCGCCTTCTTCTCGCGTGATGCCGACAAGGTCGCTGCCGCGGTCGCGGTGATCGATGCCGCGGGTCCGGGCAAGGTGTTTGGCGAACAGTTCGACATGACGGGCAATCCCGACGGCTATCGCGCCTGGCTCGAAAAGGCGCGCGACACGCTCGGCGGCTGCGACATCTTCATCCACACCGCAAGCTCGTCGGGGCAGGGCGCGACCGGCGACTGGCAGCGCGGGCTCGACATGGATATCATGGGCGCCGTGCACGGCGTCGAGACGCTGACCGAGGCGCTCGCGGCGTCGGGGTCGGGATCGATCATCTTCATGTCGTCGACCGCCGCGGTCGAGACCTTCATCGTGCCGCAGGCGTTCAACGCGCTGAAGGCGGCGCTGATCACCTATGGCTCGCAATTGAGCCAGGCGCTCGCGGCGCAGAATATCCGCGTCAACATCGTCTCGCCCGGTGCAATCTACTATCCCGGCGGCAATTGGGAGGTCATCAAGTCGGCGGCGCCGCCGCTCTATGAAGGCACGCTCGCGCAGATGCCGATGGGGCGCTTCGGCGAACCCGAGGAAGTGGCGAAGGCGATCGTCTTCATGGCCTCGCCCGCCTGTCCCTATATGACCGGCGCGCATCTCGTCATCGATGGCGGCTTCACCAAGCGCGTCCAGTTCTAGGGCGCGCGCGATGAAACTTTATCAGTCGCTCGGTCCCAATCCGCGCGTGGTGCTGATGTACCTCGCCGAGACGGGGATCGCGGTCGATCGCCAGTTCGTCGACATCATGGCGGCCGAGAATCGTCAGCCCGATTTCTGCGCCAAAAGCCCGCTCGGTCACACACCGCTGCTCGAACTCGACGACGGGACCTGCCTCGCCGAGAGCGTCGCCATCTGCGAGTATCTAGACGAGACGGTTGGCGGGCATGCGATGCTTGGCGCGACCGCCGAGGAGCGGGCGCAAACGCGGATGCTGGTGCGGATCGTCGACCAGCTTGTCGTCGTGCCGATGACCGCAGGCTTCCGCGGCGCCGAGGGTTTGCCGATGTTCCAGAGCCGGATGCTGTGCCTGCCCGATGCGGCGGCGGACCTGAAGCGGCTCGCCGCCGACGGGCTGGCGAAGGTCGACGGAATTGTCGGTGCGGGGCCCTGGCTCGCGGCCGATCGCTTCAGCCTTGCCGATATCCTGCTTTTTTCCTTCGTGGAGTTCGGCGCGATGGTCGGGCAACCGCTCGATCCCGCGCTCGCCAACCTCGCTGCCTGGGGCGACCGCGTTGCGGCGCGTCCCAGCGCCGCCGCCAGCGCCAACCCCAAACTGGGCATCGGAGAGCCTGCATGACCGACACGACGATCGACCGCGACAAGCTGCGCGACATCTACACCCGCACGATGCGCGTCGCTCGCGCCGACGAGAAATTCCGTTCGCTGCTGATGACCGGCAAGCTCGCGGTCATCTATTACACCGTGCGCGGGCAGGAGCTTGTCTCGGCGGCGGCGATGGCGGCGCTCGAACCCAGCGACTATCTCGTGACCACCTATCGCGGCCAGCATGACCAGATCGCGAAGGGCGTGCCGCTCAACCCCTTGTTTGCCGAAATCGCCGGCAAGGTCGGGGGCACGTGCCGCGGCAAGGGCGGGTCGATGCACATCACCCATCCCGAAACCGGGGTGATGGTGACCACCGGCGTCGTGGGGTCGGGGCTGCCGATCGCCAACGGCCTCGCGCTCGCGTCGCAGAACTGCGGCGACGGCAAGGTGACGATGGTCTGCTTCGGCGACGGCGCGACCAATATCGGCGCCTTCCACGAGGCGATGAACATGGCCCAGCTCTGGAAGCTGCCGGTGATCTTCCTCTGCCAGAACAACCGTTATGGCGAGCACACGGCCTTCGCCGATCACACCAAGGTCGACTCGATCGTCACCCGCGCCAAGGCCTATGGGATGAACGGTGTGAAGGTGGACGGCAACGACGCCATCGCGATGTACAAGACGACCAAGGCCGCGGTGGATCGCGCTCGCGCGGGGGAGGGGCCGACGCTGATCGAGGCGATGTGCTACCGGATGATGGGCCATTTCTTCGGCGCGGACTTTTCCTACATGCCGCCTGAGCATCTTGCCGAAATGGCCGCCGAGGATCCATTGCCGCGGCTGCGCCAGCTGATGCTCGACCATCAGTTTACCGAGGCCGAGCTCGACGCAATCGTCGCCGATCTCGATGCCCAGATGGACGCCGCCGCCGAATTCGCCGCGAACAGCCCGCTGCCGGGCCCTGAGGAAATCCGCAAGGATGTCTTCGAAGAGGAGATTGCGGCATGAGCCAGATCACGATGACGCAGGCGATCAACCGCGCGATCGACGAGGCGATGGCCGAGGATGAGGGTGTGATCCTGCTCGGCGAGGATGTGGCCGCCAAGCAAGGGGGCGGGGTGTTCAAAATCTCCGCGGGCCTGACTGAAAAATATGGCGAGAACCGCGTCCGCGCGACGCCGATTTCGGAGCAGGCGATCGTCGGCGCGTGCGTCGGCGCGGCGCTCGCGGGCTTCCGCCCGATCGCCGAGATCATGCTGATGAACTTCGTGACCGTCGCGATGGACCAGATCGTCAACCATGCCGCAAAGCTGCGCTTCATGTCGGGGGGGCAGACCCATGTGCCGATGGTGATCCGCACCACGACCGGCGTCGGCGTCGGGTTCGGCGGCCAGCATTCGGACATGCTCGAGGCGTGGTTCGCGCATGTCGCGGGGCTGAAGATCGTCACCCCGTCGAACGCGGCGGACGCGCAGGGACTGATGCGCGCGGCGATTGCGTGCAACGACCCGGTGATCTTCATCGAGAATATCCTTTGCTACGGCCTCAAATCCGACGATCCGGGACCGAACCATTTCGTGCCGCTCGGCAAGGCCGCGGTCGCGCGCGAGGGGAGCGATTGCACGATCGTCACCTATGGCCGCACCGTGCTCGACGCGCTCGAAATTGCGGGCAAGCTTGCCGACGAGGGGATTTCGGTCGAGGTCATCGATCTCAGGACCATCGCACCCTATGACGAGGCGACGGTCACCGCATCGGTCGAAAAGACGGGTCGCGCGGTGGTGCTGCACGAAGCGGTGAAGCAGTACGGCACCGGGGCCGAGATCGCCTCGCGCCTCAACGAGAAATTGTTCGGCAAGCTCAAAGCTCCGGTTACACGGATCGGGGGCGCCTTCTCGGCGGTGCCGATGGCCAATGCGCTGGAGCAGGCGTGGATCCCGAACAAGGAAAAGATCGCCGATGCGGTGCGCGCCGCCGTGAACTGGAAAGGCTGAGGCGATGGCGGAGGAATTGCGTATCCCGAAGATCGGCATGTCGGCGACCGAAATGACGCTCAACGAATGGATGTTCGGCGACGGAGAACGCGTCGAGGTCGGCGACATCATCTATACGGTGGAGACCGACAAGACGACGGTCGAGGTCGAGGCGCAGGTCGCCGGGATCATCCGTCCGATCGGGGTCGAGGGCGAGATCTATCCGGTCGGCGCGCTCGTCGGCACGATCGAATGACCCCGCTCGAAGCCAGCAAGGCGATGTACGCCGCGGTCGCGCGCGGCGAGTGGGACGCGGTTGCCGATTTCATGGCCGACGATCTCGTCATCCATGAACCGGCCTCGCTTCCCTATGGCGGAGAATGGCGCGGGCGCGATGCGCTGCAGCGGCTTTACGCGCACGTCATGGGCTATTGGGAAGAACCGGTCGTCAAATGGATGGAACTGGTCGGCGGCGAGAAATATGCCGTCGCTTTGCTTCATTTCACCGTGACCGCGAAGTCCAGCGGCAAGCGCTTCGAGACGCATATCGCCGAGGTCACCGAATTCGACGACGCCGGCAAGATGGCGTCGATGCGCATCCATTATTTCGACACCGCGCATATGGTCGAGCAATTGAAGGCATAGCGGATGAGCAAAGCGCCGCACGTCATCGTCCTCGGTACCGGCGGCGCAGGACTCACCGCCGCGATCTCGGCGCATGAGGCCGGCGCGCACGTCTCGCTGTTCGAAAAGGGCGAGCAGGTCGGCGGAACAACCGCCTGGTCGGGCGGGATGATCTGGATCCCGAACAATCACCATGAGGCGACGCTCGGCGTCGAGGACAGTCGTGCCAAGGCGCTGACTTACCTTATGTCGATGTCGCACGGGCTGATGCAGCAGCATCTGGTTGAGGCCTTCCTCGATCATGGGCCTGAAATGGTGGCGTTCCTTGAGGCGAACACCCCGGTACAGTTCCGGCCGATCCCCGAATTTCCGGACTATCATGCCGAATTTCCGGGCGGGATGCCGAACGGCGGGCGTTCGCTCGACTGCCCACTCTATTCGTTCCACGAGCTGGGGGAGTGGGCCGATAGAGTAACCAAATCGCCCTATTATCCCTCGCCGCATTTCTCGATCTACGACACGCCGCTTGGACAGGCGAAGCCGCAGCCGCTGGCGCCCGAAGAGTTGGAGCGCAGGATCGACGGCGACCTGCGCGGGAGCGGACAGGCGCTGGTCGGGCGCTTGCTGCGCGCGTGTCTCGACCGCGGGATCAAACCGCAGACCGGGCATCGCGCGGTGCGGTTGTTGATGGACGGGGATCGCGTCACAGGCGTTGTATTTGAGACCGCCGGTGGTGAGATCGCGGTTGCGGCCGACGCGGTAGTGCTCGCGACCGGCGGGTTCGAATGGGATGCCGACCTGCTCCGCGCCTTCATCCGCGGACCGCTGACGCATCCGCTCAGCCCGAAGACCAACACCGGCGACGGGCTCAAGATGGCGATGCGCGTCGGGGCGATGCTCGGCAATATGCGCGAGGCGTGGTGGATGCCGGTCGCCGAGGTGCCCGAGAGCGATTGCTCGATGGGCAAGACGCTCGTGGCGGGGCAGCGCAGCCTCCCGCATTCGATCATGGTCAATCGGGCAGGCAAGCGTTTCACCAACGAGGCGGCGAATTACAATGCGATCGGTGCGGCGTTCCACGATCAGGATGTCAGCGCGTTCGCCTATGCGAACCTGCCGTGCTGGCTGATCTTCGACCAGCAATATATCGACCGCTTCGGCTTCGGGATGATCAGCGGCGAGCGCGGGGTGGCGCCGCCGCAATGGGCGATGCGCGCGGAAAGCCTGTCCGAATTGGCGGGGCGGCTGGGGATCGATCCCGACGAGCTGGATGCAACGGTCGAGCGCTTCAACGCGCATTGCGCGACCGGGCGCGATCCCGATTTCGGGCGCGGCGATGCTGCGCATGACCAATGGTGGGGCGATCCCGCCGCGCGCGGTTCGACCGCCGCGACGCTCGGCCCCATCGGGCAGGGGCCCTTCTTCGCGATCGAGATCAAGAGCGGTGCGCTCGGTACCAAGGGCGGCCCGCAGACCGATGCCAATGCGCAGGTGCTCAGCGTCGATGGCGGGGCGATCCCGGGGCTTTATGCGGCGGGCAATGTCATGGCCTCGGCGATGGGCATGACCTACGGCGGGCCGGGCGGCACGATCGCGCCGGGGATGGTGTTCGGCTTCCTCGCGGGACGCCACGCCGCGCGCGTATCGGCGAAGCAGTTGGAAGGTGCGGCATGAAGAAGGTCATCGTCCTCGGCGCGCCCGCCGACCAGGGGATTCCGTTGCTGGCGGCACTGAAGGCGCGCGGTCTCGAACCGACCGCCGGCGTGCGGCGGCCGGGCGCGATGGCGGCGACTGTGCATCCTGATGTGCCCGAGGTCGCCGCCGACCTCCACGACGTCGCGAGCCTGACCGCGGCCTTTGAAGGGCAGGACGCGCTCGCGATGCACCTGCCGTTCGAATTCGACCGCGAACGCGCCGCAACGATGGGCTGCAACATTGCGGCCGCTGCGAGTGCAGCTGGGCTGCGGAAGATCGTCTTCAACACGAGCTGCTTCGTCGCCGACCGCGACTTGGGCCTGTCGGCGCACGACGGGCGGCGCGATATCGAGCGCGCGATCCATGACAGCGGCGTGCCGTATGTCATTATCGAGCCGATGGTGTTCATGGACAATATTACGCGCATCTGGTCGCGCCCGGCGATCGTGAACAGCGGGGTTTTTGCTTACCCGGCCGCCGAGACGCTCAAGATCAGTTGGATCTGCCTGGAGGATGTGGCGGCCTATATGGTCTCGGCGCTGCTGCACGAGGACCTGATCGCTGACCGGATCGCGGTGGGCGGGCCCGAGGCGCTGGTCGGGGCCGAGGTCGCCGAGCTATTAGGCTTCGCGACCGGACGGCCCGTGCGTTTTCAGAGCCTGAGCCCCGACGAATTTGCCGCGCGGATGAGCGAACTCGTCACCGGCTCGCGCGCGGTGCAGCCGGCGAGCATCTATGACGGGATGGCGAAATTCTATCGCTGGTACAACGACCAGCCGGTGTCGCCCGTCGCACTCGATACCGTGCCGGCAGCGCGGCTGCTGGGGGTGACGCCGACCTCCTTCGCCGACTGGGCGGCGCGGCAGGACTGGAGCTAGGCTGCGAACCAGCGCTGCGTCGCGGCGAGCAGCACTCGTGCGCGCTCGGCAGGATCGGGGTGTTTTTCGCGAAGTTTTGCGCTGCGCAGTTCGATGCTCAGCGAGGTAGTCGGAGGTAGCGCGGCAATCAGATCGTCAAGCGGCAGTCCGCCGTCACCGGGCATCAGGCGCAGATCGAGCGCTTCGCGGATGATTTCCGGCACGTCGCTTGGCGGCGGGCCGAGCGCCGGTGCGTCGCAGAATTGCGCATAGGGAAAGCGCTTTGGGTCGACCGAGCCGATGTCGGCAGGCGATCCGCCCGTGCGAGCAAGATGCAGCGGGTCGATCATTAGGCCGAGATTCGCGCAATCGGCGGCGTCGATTAGCGCGATCGCGCTTTCAATGCTGCCCACTGTGGTGAACGCCGCGAACTCCAGGCAGGCTCGCAGGCCTGCAGCCGCTGCGTGATTGCCGATCCGGTTCAGTTTGGCGGCGGCGCTTGCCGGATCATCGTCCGAACTGACGATCAGCACATTGCGCGCGCCGATTGCGGCGCCGGCGTCGATCGCCGCGAAATGCGCCGGATCGTCGGCGCCGGGCTTCAGCCAGATCACTTCGATATCGAGGATCGCCAGACCGGCGTCGGCGGCGCGATCGCGAACCTCGGCCGTCGTCGCGGTTGTCCAGGTTTCGGGATCGTACCAGATGCCGGCCGCCGGCCAGCCCGCGTCGATGGCGGCTGCGATCGTCTGCTCGGGCGAAAATTCGGGCAGTACCCCCGCCGCCAGCGACAGCAGGGGAAGTGCGCGCGCCATCAGCCCGGCAACTCGCCGTCGATATATTTGCTCAGCGTCCGGTGGAAATGCCGGATGCGGCTTTCCTGATAATGGCCCAGTTCGATCACGCCGTTGGGCGACGATTTCATCCCTTCCTGCACATAGGGCAGGTTTTCCATGTCCTGGTCGAACACGCCGGCGAGCGCGGCGCCGATCAGGTGGCTGGCGCTGGCGAAGGGCTGGTCATCCGGGATCAGGTGCATCGGCGCCGACTTCGGTGCCTTTTCGCCCTTGGGCGTGCGCATAAGGATGCGGACTTCCATCAGGCTGTGGTCGGTGTCGCCCCACGGCCGCCAGCGATAGACGATGTTGGGCGTCAGGCCGCCCCAAGGAGCCCAGTTCGGAAAGACATTGTACGTGAAATTGTCGAGCATTTCACTGTCGGTGGCGTCCGAATAATAATGCCCGTTCATCGCCGAAAAAGCATCGCGGTTCGCCTGCGCCAGCACCTTGCGCGCCAGCATCGGATCGTTTGCGTCGAAGCCTTTGAGGTCGTCGGCCGAAGCGGTGCTGCGCCGCGCGCGGCTGTCGCCGCCGCCAATGAACTCCTCGAGCGATTTCAGGACGTAGAATTGGTCCTTGCCCTTGATGTGTGGCGACATCGCGCCGGCGGGGGTGATCGCGCGATTGAGAAAGTCGCCGTAGAGGTCGTAGCGCGTGTTGGCGTCGGCGGTGAAACCCAGGATCTGCGGGTGGGTGACGATGCTGTGCCACGCTTCCATGAACGCTTCGGCAACCGCCTTCCAGTTCGCCGGAATGACGCGGCCGACCCACGCGCCGGTGTAACATTCGTCGAGCCGCCAATTGTCATAATGCTCGACCCCTGGGCCGACCCAGTCGCGGAAGTTCGGCAGGTCGTGATTCTCGGTGACGAGCAGGAAGCCTTGCCAGCTTTCGACCTTCAGCTCGGGCAGGCTCATGTCCTTGCTCTCGAGATGCTTGAAGTCCCAGGCGCAGGGTGCTTCCTTGAAGCGGCCGTCGTGGTGCCAGGAAAAGCCGTGGAAGGGGCAGCGCAGGTTGACCGCTGGGCCGCCTTCGGTGCGCAGCTTGCGGCCGCGGTGGAGACAGACGTTGTAGAACGCCTTGACCGACCCGTCCTTCTGGCGGACGAGCAATATGCTCTTTTCGTTGATGTCATAGACGACGGTGTCGCCGGGGTTCGGCATATCCTCTTCGCGCGCCGCGAATTGCCATATGTTCGGCCACATCTTCTCGCGCTCGAGCCTTGCCCAGTCCTCGCTGACGTAACGCTCGATCGCGATCGGTTCGTCGCCAAGCTCCTGATTGGATTCGGCGAAGAGATAGTCGGGCACGCGCCGCGTGTCGGCGTGCAGCATGTCGGTGTAGCTGGTGCCGGGGCAACGGTCGTCGCGGTTCTGGTCCTGGGGAGGCGAAAGGTCGTTCATTGTTGGGCTCCGGTCAGGCGATCTGCTCGAGCGGCATCTTGCACGCCGCGGCAATCGATCGGTGGACGCCGTGCAGCGCCGGCTCGTTCGCGCCGAGCACGACGTGGAAGTCGTCCGGCGCGGTCATCAGGTTCGCATAGCCGCTGCTCGCGACGCGATAATCCTCGGTCTGGACGACGGTCGCGGTCGCGTCATAGGCCATCTCGCACATCGCGCGATGCTCCTCGCTCTCGACGCCGAAGGGCGCATAGACGGCGAACTGGCAGAACATCTTGCCGGCGCCATCGGGAAAGAGGCGGAAGACCTGGGTGAAATAAACGCCCGGCGTTACCGCGCCGAAGAAGACGACGGTGTTGGGGAACAGGAAATGCACCCCGCCATAGTCGGTCTCGGGCCATTCGCTTTCGTCCTTGCCGACGAGGTCGCCGATCAACAGGTCGGGAAAGCTGACGCGGTGATGGCGTCCGATCGGTTCATAGACGTTGCGGTCGCTGTAGTGCGTCACGCCGATCGTCGAGGCGTGAAGCATCTTGAAATGATAGCCCTCGCCATAGGTATCGAGCGCGAATTTCCAGTTGGAATCGGCGGTCAGGATGCCCTTCTTCACCGGCTCTGCGCGGTGCAGTTCCAGCTGCGCGAGCACCGGCCCGAAATCGCCAAGATGCGCGGCGGCATCGATCGGCGCGCCGTCGGGATTGGCACGCACGAAGATCAGGCCGAGGTGCTCGGCGCAGGGCAGTTCGATCAAGTTGCGCGCCCCGATCTCGCAGTTCGCGAAGCCCTCCTTGCCAGGCTGGCCGACGAGCTGGCCCGCGGGGTCGAAGGTCCAGGCGTGGAAGGGGCAAACCAGACGCGGCCGCGATCCCTGCCAGGGCTCTTTCTCTTCGACCAGCTTCGCGCCGCGATGGGTGCACATGTTGAGGAAGGCGCGCGCGACGCCGTCTTTGCCGCGCGTGACGAGGATCGACGGGCCGACCGAGTCGAAGACCAGTGTGTCGCCGGGCTTCGGAATGTCGCCCGACAGGCCGGCGACGATCGGCTCGTTCCGGAAGATATGATTCATCTCGGCGGCGTTGCGCGCTTCGCTCGTATAGACGGATTTGTGCAGCGCCAGCGGCGCCTCGGCGCGGTCGGTGCGGTTCTCGGCGATGATCGCCACCAGTTTGCGCAATCCCGCGCGCGCATTGCGCTTGCGGACGGCGAACCAGTCCTGCACTGCGATCTTAGGATCGGACTCGGCCATGGCTATCCCTCACATTTTGCCCAGTATGACTCCGGGTCTTGAAGAGCTTATCGCACAAAGGCAGGCGCTTGTGCGCTATCGCTTTTGAGGGGAGGGACATGGCCGCACCCGCAACGCTGGCATCGCTCGGGGACGTCATGCAGCTGGCGTTCGTACCGTCGGACTTCGACGCCGCGGTGAAGCACTGGACCGAGGTGATGGGCGCGGGGCCGTTCTTCCTGCTGCCGAACGTGTCGCTCCTGGGCGGACGCTATCGCGGCGAAGCGAGCGATCCCGTCTTCACGATGGCGCTCGGTTATTGGGGCGAGATGCAGATCGAGCTGATCCGGCCCGAGAATGACGCAAAATCGCTCTATCGGGGCGAATATGCGGTGGGCGAGGGACTGCACCATGTGTGCGTGCTGGTGGACTCGATTGCGGAGGCGCGGATCCGCTGCGCCGAGGTCGGCGCCGAAATCGTCTTCGAGGCGCCGGTCGGCGACACGGGCGGGGTGATCTACGCGGATCCCGGCACCGGGCCGGGGACGCTGGTAGAATTGCTGGAACCGCAGGCAGGCACGCGCGAGCTGTTCGCGATGATGCGCGATGCGGCGATGGGGTGGGACGGGAGCGAGCCGCTAAGGTCGTTGGGGTGAAGCGGACCGGCCGTTAGGTTTGGGAACGCGATTCAGCTATTCGCCCCCAGATACCCCAGCTGCCCGGCCTTGAAGATCGTCTGCGCGCGGTTGACCGAGTTCAGCTTCTCGCCCGCACGGTGGACATGGTAGCGCACCGTCGCGTGGCTCAACGAGATGATCATGCCGATCTCGCGGTCGGTCTTGCCGATCGCGGCCCAGCGCAGGCATTCGACCTCGCGCTTCGACAGCTCGCAATCCGAGGGAATGCGGCGCTTGGTGCGCATCGCCGAGGCATAGCCCGCGATGAAGCGCCGCGTCGCGGCGCCGAGGATATGCCCGATCTGGGCGAACTGGTCGCCGAGGTCGGTGATCTCGGGATCCATCGGGTGATAGCTGTTCGCCGAAATCTGCCCGAACGGGAGGTGGACCGGAACGACGATCGCCGCCTGGTAGCGCTGGTTTGCGGCGAAATAGCGCGAGAGGTCGATGTCATCGAGATACGGGTTGGGCACCGCGGTGCGGAACCCCTGGCCATTGCACCAGAAGGCCTCGCTCTCATAACGGCACGAGCGGGGCAGCGGCGAGTGAAGCGCGAGCCTGTGATCCTCCCACCAGCGTTCGCCATCGCCCAGCCAGCCGAACAGGTCGGCGGCGAGCACCGCTCCGTCGGCATCGACCATGGTCTCCTTGGAGGCGATATCGTCGCATAGCGCGGCGCGAAGGCCATGCGCGGCGGCGAAATCGCGCAGCGCAACCGCCGCGTCGTGGATATCCTCCACGCCGCGGACCGTGACCGCGTCGACGAGCGCCCTGGTATTCATCGGCGGTGCAAGCCCGTCGTCCGGCAGCCTGGCTGCGCTCTCTCCCATAGGCGGGACTATTTCACACTGGTTCGCAACTCGCAATGCATGTGTCATAGGCGTAGCACCGTCTTTGCTATGATGTTCTTCTGGACTTCGCTCGAGCCGCCAAAGACGGTCCATGCACGACTGTTGAGATAGCGCGCAGCGGCGACCTGTGCGTCCTCGTCACCGATCGCCGACGGGGCTTCGTTGCCGTAGAGCGGACGGACGGTCGGCAATTGCAGGCCGTCATAGCCGTGCAGATCCATTGCGACGCCGTCGATCCGCTGGTGAATCTCGGAGGAGAGCAGTTTGACGAGCGATGTCTGCGGCCCGGCCGGGCGGCCTTTGGCGATGTCGGCAAGGATGCGCAGTTCGGTGGTCTCAAGGGCTTCGGCTTCGAGCCGCAACCGCGCGATCCGCGTCGCGATCTGGATATCACTGCCTAAAGCCCCATTATGTCCGCTCGGCGCGGCGGCCGCGAGTTGTTCCAGATGGTCGATCGCGCGGATCAGGCGCGGCGCATGGAACGATCCGCCGCGCTCGTTCTCGAGCAGGAATTTGGCGATCGTCCAGCCCTGCCCCTCTTCGCCGATGCGGTTGTCGACCGACGTGCGCGCGCCGTCGAGAAAGACCTGATTGACCTCGTGATCGCCCGCCATGGTGATGATCGGGGTGACGGTGACGCCAGGCTGGTCCATCGGGATCAGCAAGAAACTGATCCCAGCCTGCTTCTTCACCTCGCCGTCGGTGCGGACAAGACAGAAGATCCAGTTCGCGTGATGCGCATGCGTCGTCCAGATCTTCGACCCGTCGACGACATATTCGTCGCCCTCGCGCCGCGCGCGGGTGCGCAGCGAGGCGAGGTCGGAGCCGCTTTGCGGTTCGGAATAGCCCTGGCACCAATAATCGGTGCCGGCGCGGATCGCGGGCAGGAAGCGGTCCTTCTGCTCCTGCGTGCCGAAGGCGCAGATGACGGGGCCGACGAGGCGCAGGCCCAGCACCGACAGCGCCGGGGCGCCCGCGATCGCGCATTCCTTTTCGAAGATATATCGCTGCATCGGCGTCCAACCCGTGCCGCCGCAATCCTCGGGCCAATGATAGGCGACCCAGCCCTTGTCGTTGAGGATGCGGTGCCAGACGAGGCCAATGTCGGGTTCGACGAAGACCCCGGGGGTCCGCCGCGCGCCATCGCGCACATAGTCCGGCAGCGACGTGCGCAGGAAGTCGCGGACCTCCTCGCGAAATTCCAGTTCGTCCTTGGTAAGATCCAGATCCATATTTCTTCTAGCGCTCGAGGATCGCCACCGCCGACAGGCCGGGCGCTCCATAGACATGAGAATAGCCCACCTTCGGGCTGTTCGGCACCTGCCGCTCGCCGCCGCGACCGCGCAGTTGCACCGTGTTTTCGTAAACCTGCCGCAGGCCCGAGGCGCCGATCGGCTCGCCGCACGCGAGGCAACCGCCGTCGGTGTTGACCGGCAGCTTGCCGCCGATTTCGCTCCAGCCCTCGGCCAGCCACCGTTCCTGCTCGCCGTCGGCGCAGAAGCCGTTTTCGGCCATATGCATGATCTCGGCGCCGCTTTCGGTGTCCTGCAATTGCGCGACCGAGACATCTTCGGGGCCGATCCCGGCCATTTCGAATGCGGCCTTGCTGGCAATCTCGGTCGGCTTGCCGCCGCCACTGACGCTGATCGACGGCGCGAAGACCTCGAACGAGCCTTCGGGGCGGGTGCGAAAGGCGACGCTGGCGATGCGCACCGCGTCGGCGCCGAGCTCGCGGACCTTCTTGGCCGAAGCCAGCACCAGCGCGACCGCGCCCTCGGCAGGCGAGCAGAACATATATTTGGTCAGCGGATCGTTGACCATCGGCGCGTTCAGGATCGTGTCGAGATCGACCGGCGAGCGCCGCCAAGCATGGTCGCAGAGGGTGCCGTTGCGGAAGGCCTTTTCGGCGACGAGGCCGAGCGTGCGCCGGCTGATCCCGTGCAGCGCCATGTATCGCTGGATCTTGAGCGCGAAGAATTGCGTCGTCAGCATCATCCCCGTCTCGCCATACCACTCGGGCAGGCCGTAATCCGAGGGCTTGGCGTTGAACGCGCCGCGCGGATGCTTGTCGAAGCCGACCGCGAGCGCGATGTCGCACGCGCCCGCCGCGATCGCGTTTTGCGCCGCCGTGAGCGCGCTGCCACCCGTGGCGCAGCCGTTGGCGACGTTGATGAAGGGCACGCTGGTCAGGCCGAGTTCATTGACCATGATGTCGGCCGAGCCGGCCGCCGCCGACCCGCCATAGGCGAATTCGACGTCTCCCCATTCGACCCCGGCGTCTGCCAGCGCCTGTCGCACGGCATAAACGCCCTGGTCGCGCCCCGATCGGCTGTCGGTGCGGCCGAAGGGGTGGATTCCGGCGCCGATGATATAGACGTTGTCGCTCATGGCTGGCGCTCCGGGCGAAAGGCGAAGGTTGACCTCGCATCGTCGAACGGAACGACGGCGAATTCCATCGGCATGCCGATCACAAGGTCTGCGGGGGCGGCATCGGCGATCCGTGTCTCGACGATCACCTCGCCGGGCAGCTCGACATAACCGATCAGGAAGGGCTCGAACGGCTGCGGGCCACTATAGGGTTCTTTTGGTTCGAAGGCCTGCGTCGTCCACGACCATAGCTTGCCCCTGCGTGACAGCGCGACGGGTTCGACCAGCGCCGCGGCATCGCCATCGGGAACCGGGAAGACGATCTCTCCATCGGCACGGCGGCCGCCGATCAGCCGCGGTTCGGCCTCGTCGGTCCATAGGCCTGGCGCGATGGGGGCGAGCGCGCTCATGCCGCCCTCGCAAAGCTGCGCAGGCAGTGGTCCTGGTCGCCGAACAATTTGTCGAGCAGCATAACCCGCTTCAGCGCGTGGCCGATCGCCAGTTCGTCGGTCTGCCCCATGCCGCCGTGCATCTGCACCGCCTCGAGCCCGATCTTCGTCGCCGCTTCGCCGACGAAGGCTTTGGCTCCCGCAGCGATGCGCGGCCAGTTGGCATCGTCGGTCGTTGGGTCGAGCATCGCGGTGCGCAGCACCATCGATCGGGCCTGTTCAAGCGCCGCATAGCATTCGACGAGCCGGTGCTGGAGCGCCTGAAAGCTGCCGATTGCGGCGCCGAACTGCCGGCGCTCGCCGACATAGGCAAGCGTGTCGTCGAACATCCGTTGCGCCAGGCCCAGCATTTCGGCGGCGGCGAGCGTCTGGACATCGCCGATGACGCGCCGGAATTTGGTTTCCGGCAGCTCGAAGATGTCGGCGGGCACCCGGTGCAGGTCGAGCGTCGCGGCGTTCGATCCGTCGATCACCGGATAATCCTGCCGCACGACCCCGGCGGCGTCGGGCGCGACTTTTGCCAGCCGATCGCCCGCGATCGTGACGAGCAGAATATCGGCGAGCGGCGCGCCGAGGACGAAAATTTTGGCGCCGACGATCTGGTCGCCCACGGCCCGCGTCCCGACCGCCGTGGTTTCATAGCGGCGACCCGGTTCGGCAAAGGCGACGGCCGCGAGGCGCTGTCCGGCAATCAGGTCGCCGACGAGCGCCGCATCGCCGGCGACCGCGGCGAGCCGGATCGGCAGTACGCCATTTTCGAGCCAAGGATCGATCGCGATCCCCGCGCCGAGTGCCTCGGCAGCGAGCGCCAAGTCGACCATCGTCCCGCCGATGCCGCCCAGCGCCTCGGGCGCCGCGAGCGCAAGCAGGCCAAGGTCGGCGATCTCCTGCCAGCGTGCGCGCGAATAGCCGCCGGCGCCGCGCCGCATCGCGTGCCGCGCCGCGACATCGATCGGACCCAGAAATCGCCCGATCGTGTCGCGCGTCAGCTGCTGGTCTTCGTCCAGGTCGAAGTTCATGCGCGCCGCCGAAAGGTGATCGGCAGCGTGGTCAGCCCGCGCAGCAGCATATTCGGCGGCCAGCTCGGCACATGGCCGTCGGCGACGCGGAAGTCGGCCAGGCGCGTCAGAAGTTCGGTATAGGCGACCGCCATTTCCTTGCGACTCAGCATATTGCCCACGCACATATGGATGCCCTTGCCGAAGGCGAGATGGCTGCGCGCGTTGGCGCGCTCGATGTCGAAACGGTCGGGATCGGGGTATTTAGCCGGGTCGCGGTTCGCTGCAGCATAGCGCAGCTGGACCATCGCGCCCTTGGGGATTTTGACCCCGCCAAGTTCGGTGTCCTTCAGCACCATCCGCCACATGCCCGCGGTCGGACTCTCGGTTCGCAGCACTTCTTCGACGAGATTGATGATCGCCCGCTCGTTTCCTTCGTCCGCGGCGGCGACGGCTTTCGCCATCTGGTCGGGATTCTCGATCAGTTGGAGGAGCCCGCCGGCGAGCGCCGAGGTCGTCGTCTCGTTCCCCGCGACCATCAACTGCTGCATGATCGACAGGATTTCGGCGTCTTCGAGCGGGCGCTCGCCATCGACCTCGGCATAGACGAGGTCGGAGAGCAGATCGTCGGTGCGGTTGGCGCGGCGCTCGTCGATCTTGGCCTTTACGAAATGCTGGAATTCGACGACCTCGCGCGCACATTCGAGTTCGCGCTCCTTGGGGATCATGCGGCCGAGGCGATCGACGAAGGCATCGGACCAGCGCTTCACCTTGTCGAGGTCGTCGCCGGTCATGCCGATCTGGCTGGCGATCATCGCGACGGGCAGGGGAATGCCGAAATCGCGGACGAAGTCGGCCTCACCTTTTGCCGCCATCTTCTCGATCAGCTCGATCACGACGCCGCGCATATCCTCTTCGATTGCGGCGACGCGCTTCATCGAGAAGGCGAGGTTGACCAGCTTGCGAAAGCGGGTGTGCACCGGCGGATCGGCGGTGAGCAGCGTGTCGACCTGCGGCCAGCCCTCGGCAAGGATCGCCGACACATCGCCGTCTTCGGCCATCGCGCCCGACAGCGTGCCCTGGAAATTGTTCGAGAAGGTTTCGACGTCGCCGGTTGCCTGCGAACAGAGATCATAGGAGAGGACGAGGAACATGCCTTCCGACAATTGCACGACCGGGCTCTTCGGCATCCAGGCGCGATAATAGTCGAACGGGTCGGCGATGACCTGCGGTTCGAAAAAACTGCCTGCGGCGATATCGTTCACGCGCCTCTTCCCTCAATCTTCTCATTATGCGTGCAACTATATGCAGCCGCTCCAGCGGCGCGATGCACATTTTCGTTAGGAAGCGGCGACATGGGCGAGCGCGTTGACGAGGAACCGGCGAAGGTTTGGGTCGGCATAAGCGGTGGGGCCGTCGCCGGGCTGCAGATAGATCAGACGGCCCGTGCCGACCGGCTTGTCCCACGCGATCAGGTCGCTTTCGGGACGGTGATCCCAACCGTCGTTGCTGAACATGCGCCCCGTCACGGCCTGTGATGCCGAATAGAAATTTTCGCGAACGAAGGCGTGATCGGCGCGGAGTAGCGGTTTCGTCGCACCCCAGATCGGCGCGAGATAGAGTTCGTCGCAGAGCGGGAAGCGCGGCGGCAGTCCGGCGGTCGCCGGATGCGCGGGATCGAGGACGATGGCGTCGTAACGGACCTCATGACGATAGCCCGAGTCGAGATGCTGCTCGCCGTGGGCTTCGCCGGGATCGTAGAGAAAGCGTCCGCCAAGCATCTCGGCCCATTCGGGCCATTCGGCCCAGCCCGCGATCGCATGATGCATTGCAACCGCGCCGCCGCCGCGCGCGAAATAGTCGGTGATGGCACGGCGATAGGTGAAGGATGGTGGCCGCGTCGCCGCCCTGCCGTCGCCGAAGCTATATCCCGGCATGTCGTAAAAGAGGATCGCGTCGGCCGCATCTGCTGCGCCCTCTGCGACCGCGATCTCGGCTTCTGGATGGATCAGGTGCGTGACGGTCCAGCCTTCGAAGCTCGCGAGCAGATCGGCGAAGGGTTCGGCTTCATAGGGATGGCCGCCCGACAGGACGAGAAGGCGGCGTGTTCCCGTCATGCGATCTTGAGGATCATCTTGCCTTGGTTGCTCCCCGCGAAGAGCCGCATGAAGGCGTCGAAGCTGTTTTCGATCCCCTCGTCGACATGCTCGTCGGCGATCAGCTTGCTCTGTTGCAGCCACGCCGCCATCTCGGCGCCGCCCTCGGCGAAACGCGCGATATAATCGGCGACGAGCAGCCCGCGGATCGAGGCACGGTGGACGATCAGCTGCCAGATGTTGCGCGCGCCGATCTTTTCGACCGAATTATATTCGCTGATCAGGCCGCAGAGGCCGATGCGGGCACCGTGGCGCAGATTGTTGAGGCCGGCGTCGAGGATGTCGCCGCCGACATTTTCAAAGATGATGTCGACGCCGTCGGGCGCCTCGACGCGGATCGCGGCGGTGAGCGCCGCAAGATCCTTGCCGCGATAGTCGATCGCGGCGTCGAAGCCGTAGCGATCGATCAGTTTCGCGCACTTCTCGGGTCCGCCGGCGATGCCGATGACCTTGCTCGCGCCCTTGATTTTTGCGATCTGGCCAACGAGCGACCCGACCGCGCCCGCCGCGCCGGTGACGAGTACGACGTCGCCGGGCTTGGGTTCGCAGACATCGATATAGCCGAAATAGGCGGTCATCCCGACCGCGCCGAGCACCGAGAGGTAATTGGTCACAGAGGGGACGAGGCTGGCGTCGATCGGCTGGGTGAAGCCGCCGACGGTGCCAACCGAATAATCCTCGATCGCGTTGAGGCCCATCACCCACTGGCCGGGCGCGAAGCCCTTGGCGTTGCTCGCCTCGACGATGCCGACGGTCGACGCTCGCACCGGCGTGCCGAGCGGGATCGGCGGCATATAGCTCGGCGCATCGTCCATCCAACCGCGGATCGCGGGATCGAGCGATGCATAATGGTTGCGGATCAGGAATTGCCCGGCGGCGAGCTCGGGCGTCGGTTCGGTCACGAGCGAGAAGTCCGCCCGCACGGGTTCGCCATTGGGGCGGCGGACGAGCAGGAAGCGGCGGTTGTCAGGCATGAAAGCTCCTCAGGCGGGGACGATGGAAACCGGGATCGCGCTTTGCAGCGACTGGCCGGTGATGGGGTCATAGGCGACGCTCTCGCTGACGAGGCGGTTGGTCGAGGCGCCATGCTCGTGGACGCCGTCGGGGCCGATGTCGGGGCCGCCGAAGGCATGCGCCATCGACACGACGCCGGGGCGCATATTCTCCGCCGCGCGCGCGACTGCGACGACTTCGCCGACTGCCGAGCGGATGCGGACGGTATCGCCGTCGTTGCAGGGAATGCGCGCGAGATCGTCGGGATGCAGGAAAGCGGGGTTGGTGGTGCGCTTGGCGCGCAGCGCGGGCAGATTCTGACCGGTCGAGTTGAAGCGATGGCGGCTGCGGCGCGAGACCATCCGCCAGGGGAAATCGGGCGTCGGTTGGTCGGCTTCGCCATAGGCGATGAGCTGGTCGGGCATTGCGCCTGCGGTGAGGTCGAAGTGGCCGGGTGCATCGGGATCGCCGGGTTCGACGATCGGATGCAGATCGTCATAGATGACGGCCTTGCCATCGACGGTATCGGCGCGCACCACACTCGGCGCGACCGAGCAGCCGGCGACCATAAGGTCGAGGAACGCTTCCTTCGTGGGCCGTTTGTCCATCGGGCAGGCGCCGCCTGCGAGCGGCAGGCCGGTGCCGAGACGGTGCGCGAGTTCCCAGAGCATTTCCCACTCCTCGAGCAGCCCTTCGGGTGCGTCGATCATCGCCTCGGTATAGCGGGCGTAGGGGATTTCGTACCACCATTCGGAAAGGTTGCTGATGTCCTCGCGTTCGAGGCACATTTTGGGGGCGAGGATATAGTCGGCGCGCGTCGCCGTCGCGGACCCGGCGTTAACGTCGATGCAGACAAGCAACTCCAACTCGTCGATCGCGCGCGTCATCTTGTCCTGATCGGGGAAGGCGACCACCGGATTGCCGCCGATCACGATCAGCGCGCGCACCTGACCCTCGCCCGGGGTCAGCATTTCGTCGGCGAGCACATTGCACGGCATCTCCATGCCGAGATGCGTCAGGCCGCGGATGCGCGAGGCGGGGAAGCCCTCGCCAAAAAGCGCCATCGGCGGCGCGACCTGCGCGCGGCGCGGGGTCACGGGGGTGAAGACGCGCGGGATCGAGCTCTTCTCGCCCTCGCGACAGAAACGCCCGCAGATTATGTTGAGCGACGAGACGAGATATTGGGTGAGCGTGCCATTGCCCGCCATCTCGGGCCCGGTGCCCGTCGAGACGACGCCCTTGGTGCCGCCCGCGAACATCCGCGCCGCGGCCACAAGCTGGCTTTCCTCGACCCCGGCGCGTGCTGCAGCGATGTCGGGGGTGAAGCCCGCTACCGCGCGCTGCAACTCGTCGAGGCCGTCGACATAGCGCTGGACGAACGCCTTGTCGTAGAGGCCTTCGGACAGGATGACATGGATGATCCCGGCGAGCAGCGCGGGGTCTTCGCCCGGCCGGACGGGCAGGTGGATATGCGCGAGCGCCGCGACGTCGCTCTCGCGCGGGTCGGCGACGATCAGTTTGAGGCCGCCTTCGAGCGCGTCGCGCAGGCGGCGCGACGGCGAGAAGGGGGGCAGGCCGCCCGGCGGGCCATAGTGCGAGACGATCGGGTTGTTGCCGATGAAGAAGGCGACGTCGGCTTCGGCAAAGGTGTGCATGCCGCCCATCCAGTTGCCGTAGCGCATCGTCGTATAGACTTTGGCGGGCTGGTCGAGCGTCACCGACGTATAGATGTTGCGGGTGCCGAGCCCCTGCGCGAAGGCCATGGCGCTGCCGACTCCGGCGCTGTTCTGGAAGGCATAGGTACCTGCATAAATGGCGACGGCATGCGGTCCAAGCTCGGCGATGATGGCCGAGAGTTGCGCGCCGATCTCGTCGAGCGCGCTGTCCGTCGCTATATCCTCGAAGGCGTCGCCGACGCGCTTCTGTGAGACGATCAGCCGCTGCGGCCCATGGTGCGCCTCGGCGAGTTGGCGGCCCTTGATGCAGGTGTAGCCGCCGAAGACCGGATCGTCGGGATCTCCCTGCACCTTGGTCACGCGGCCCTCCTCGATCGTGACCAGCATCGCGCAATTGGCATGGCAGAAGCGGCAGAAACTGCGGCGAACCTCAGGCATCATATCTCTCCCTGATCGCACCCTACGCCTCGGCGCCCCGCAATCGACTGGCACTTTTGGCGGTGGTTGCGGCGGCCGGGTGGGCGCAATTTCGCGGCAGGGAACAGGGAGAGTATCGATGCCCACATCGCGCCAATGGCTGCTGAACGGACATCCGCGCGGACGCGGGATCGAGGAGGGCGATTTCCGGCTCGTCGAGACCGAGATCGGCACGCCGGGCGACGGCGAAATGCTGCTCAAGACGCTCTATCTGGGGTTCGATCCGGCGCAAAAGGGATGGATGGAAAATATTGCCGACTATGTCGCGCCGATGGCGATCGGCGACGTCATGCGGGGCAGCGCGATCAGCGAAGTGGTCGAGAGCAACCATCCGGGCCTTGCAGTCGGCGACCTGGTGATGGGGTCGACCGGCTGGACCGAATGGCACCGGTCGGACGGCGCAGGGCTGGTCAAGATCGACACCGCGCTGCCGCCGACCGCGATGCTGTCGGTGCTCGGGACGACGGGGGTCACTGCTTACTGCGGATTGTTCAAGGTCGGGCGGCCGGTGGCGGGCGATACGGTGCTCGTCTCGGGTGCGGCGGGGGCCACGGGGTCGGTCGTGGGTCAGCTGGCGAAGATCGCCGGGTGCCGCGCGGTCGGCATTGCGGGCGGTGAGGACAAGTGTCGCTGGTTGGTTGAGGAGGCGGGCTACGACGCGGCGATCGACTATAAGGCGGGCGACGTGCGGGCCCAGCTCCGCGACCATTGTCCGCGGGGAGTCGACGTCATTTTCGACAATGTCGGCGGCACGATTCTCAACGACATGCTCGGTGAGATCGCGACCGGCGCGCGAGTCGTTATCTGCGGCGGGATCAGCCGGTACGAGACCGGATCGCTGCCCGCGGGGCCGCAGAATTATTTCAATCTGGTCTTCCGCCGCGGCACGATGGCGGGCTTCATCGTGATCGACTGGGCGAGCGAATTTCCGGCGATCCGTAAACGGCTGGAGGGCTTCGTCCAGGATGGGCGGCTCACCTATCGCGAGGATGTGCAGCAGGGGTTCGAAAATGCCCCGGCAACCCTCAAGCGCCTGTTCGGCGGCCAGAACCGCGGCAAGCAATTGTTGAAGCTGTAGGGAGATCGACATGGGCAGGCTGGCAGGGAAGCGCGCCGTCATCATAGGCGCGGCATCGGCGGGCAATATGGCGCAGGTGACCGCGCGGTTGTTCGCGCGCGAGGGCGCGACGGTGATGGTCGCGGGGCGCAAGGCCGAACCGCTCGAAGCACTGGCGGCCGAGATCGGCGGCCATGCCGCGCTCTGCGACATCACCGACAAGGCTTCGGTCTTCGCGCTCGCCGATACGGCGAAGGCGAAGATGGGCGGGGTCGACATTGCGATGAATGCCAGCGGGTGGGGGCTGCTCAAGCCCTTGCTCGATGTCACCGAAGAAGAACTGGCCGCCATCGTCGCGTTGCAGTTCACCGGCGTGCATCATTTCCTGCAGGCGTTTGTCGGCGCGATGCTCGCCAACGATCCGAGCGGCGGCTCGATCATCCAGATCTCGTCGGCGACGACGCGCTCGCCGATCGGCAATCATGCGGCCTACATCGGCACCAAGGCGGGGTCGGAGGCGCTGATCCGCTGCGTCGCCAATGATTTCGGCGCCGCGGGGATCCGGGCGAATATCGTGTCGCCGGCGTTCACGGAATCGCCAATGACCGAGGGAGCGTTCGCGACGCCGGGGCTCGTCGACGCCTTCCTGCCGCGCTATCCGTTGGGGCGGCTCAACACGTCGCAAGATGTGGCGAACGCATGCCTCTGGCTGGCGAGCGACGAGGCTTTCGTTACGGGTGAGAATCTGCAGCCGAACGGGGGGCTGGCGCTGCGCGGGAATCCGCAGGAGGGCGATATTGCGGCGGCAGTCGGAGCCGCGATGGCAAAGCTGCAAGCACAATAAGACACTCCGTCATTGCGAGCGTAGCGAAGCAATCCAGAGTCCGCGTAAACCGTCCTGGATTGCTTCGCTACGCTCGCAATGACGAGTCTTGGGAGGCGGGCGTCAGCTTATCTGTCGCTCGCGGCCTTCCCAATAGGGCGCGCGCAGTTCGCGGCGTAAGATCTTCCCCGACGGATTGCGCGGCAGCCCGGGGATGAAGTCCACCGACTTCGGGCATTTATAGCCCGCAATTCGCTCGCGCGCCCAGCCGATGATGTCGGCGGCATCGGCGCTCGCACCTTCGCGCAGCACGACGCAGGCCTTCACCGCCTCGCCCCATTTGTCGTCGGGGACTCCGACGACGGCGACGTCGGCGACCGCGGGGTGGCCATAGATCGCATTCTCGACCTCGGCCGGATAGACATTCTCGCCGCCCGAGATGATCATGTCCTTCACCCGGTCGTGGAGGTAGAAATAGCCTTCCTCGTCGGTGTAGCCGGCGTCGCCGGTGCGCAGCCAGCCGTCCGCGTCGATCGTCTCCGCCGTCGCTTCGGGCCGTCCCCAATATTCGCGCATATTCGCTTGCGCGCGGATCGCGATCTCGCCGATTTCGCGCGGCGGGAGCGCGTTGCCGCAGGCGTCGATCACCCGCATCTCGACCCCGCGCAGCGGTTTGCCGACCGAGCGCATCCGCTCGTTGCCCGCCGGGTCATGATCTTCGGGCGGCAGCGCGGCGATCGTGCCCGACGTCTCGGTCATGCCGTACATCTGGACGAAGCCGCACTGGAAAACGTCGATGCACTGGCGGAGCAGGTCGAGCGGGATCGGCGAGGCGCCATAGGCGATGTGGCGCAGCCGCGAGAAATCGACGTCGCGCGCCCGCGGCTGATTGACGATGATCTGCATCGCCGCGGGCACCATGAAGATTTTGGAAATGCCATAGGCCTCGATCAGGTCGAGCACCCCGCCGGGATCGAACTCGCGCGTGATCACGCCCGTGGCGCCATTGGTCATTACGGTGATGCCGTATCCGGTGCCGCCGATATGGAAGCAGGGCATGGCGACGAGCCCGACGTCATCCTCTTCCCACCGCTCCCAATCGGCCTGCAGCGCCGGGTCGCGGTCGAGTTGCGAGCGCAGCACCGAGCCGTTGGTGAGTACCGCGCCCTTGGGCTTGCCGGTGGTGCCCGAGGTGTACATCTGGATCACCGCGTCGGTCTCGCCGCCCGGGATGTCGGGATCGGTGTCGGCGAAACTGCCCCGCCATCCGCGATAATCGGGAAAGCCGCTTGCCGCGCCCTCGGTCGCGACGACATGCGCGACGCCGGGGAAGGCGTCGCGGTTCGCGGCGACCAGTTCGGCGAATTCCGGTCCGACAAACAGGATACGCGCAGCGCAATTGTCGATGATCCATGCGATCTCGGGCACGGCGAGGCGCCAATTGACCGGCGTCATGACACCGCCGGCCTTGGCGACCGCCATCACGAGCTCGAAATAGATGTCGCTGTTCTTGCCGAGATAGGCAACGCGGTCGTCGGGTCTCAGACCGAGGGCGATCAGTCCGTTCGCGGCGCGGCTGCTGTTCGCATCGAAATCGGCGTAGCTCGTTGCGCGGCCCTCGAAGTGGAAGAGGATCCGGTCGGGACGCTCACGGGCGTTGGTCCGCGCGACGTCGGCGATCCGCTGAAAGGCTGGAACCTTCACTTAACTTCCTCTCCCCTGGTCAGGCGTGACCGAACGCCTGCCGGTAGAGACGGGAGTCGGCGGCGTAGAAATTGCAATGAAAACCCGACGGAACGCGGAACGGGACATGGATCGTCGCGACCGGCCCCGCCGCGATGTCGAGCGCGTCGAAGATCGCGAGTTCGCTGGTTGCGGCGCCTGCGCGGTGGACCAGCGTCATCGCATAGCCGTCGCCTTCTCCCGCGGCGCCGATCTTCGGCGCGAAAACCAGCTCGCCACACGAGGCGCCATTGCCGAAGTGATAGACGTCCTCCTGGCCGCTGATCGCGTCGAAGCGCAGCACCGCGTCCATCCCTTCCGCACGTCCGTCGCGGCTGTTCAAATTTATATTGGCAAAACTGTGGCGCGAGGCGCGCGTCATGAATCGGTCGTCGGGGCGCGGGAACTGGATGTCGCGGTCGTTGAGCGTCTCTTCCCTGATCCACGTCCCGTTGCCGTTCGTGCCCGGATCGATCGTCCAGCGGCGCAGGCTCTGCTGTGTGTCGCCATGCGTCCTTTTCGCGCCCGTCTCGTCAGGAAACAGCGCGGTGCCGTTCGCAGCGGCGACATCGGCGATGATCTTGCCGTCCTGTTCCCATACGTTGAGTTCGTGGAACATGTGGCGCGGCTCGTAGTCGAACCAACGAATGTCGCTCGCGGAACCCTCGCGCGGCATGATCGCGAATTTGGTCGGGCGGCCGTTGACCCACGCGGTCATCGGCCCGCCCTTCATGAAGCGGCCGAGGTCGGCGTCGATGGGGATGACCGGGAAAACCACCCAGTTCTCGGTCAGGAAGAACGTGTGCATCAACGCGTTGTGCGGCGTGTCGATGACCTCCGCCTTGCGCACGCTGCCGTCGACCGCGATCACGTCGTACCGCAATTGCGGCGGCCCCATCGGGCCATTGATCGCCATGCCGATGTTGACCAGCTCGCCGCTGTGATGATCGACCTTGGGGTGCGCGGAAAAAGTCGTGGTGATCGTCCCGCCATAATGTTCCTCGCCCAGCGTTTCGAGCGTGCGCGGGTCGAGCTCGACCGCCGGCGCGCCCTCCATCAGCGCCAGCAGCTTGCCGCCATGGACGATGATGTTGGTATTTGCAGTGTTGTAACGCTTGCCCGCGACCGACGGGTCGGCGGTCATCGGATTTCCGAACAGCCCGAACAGGCGCTTGCCTGCCGCCTTTTCCAGCTCGAACTTCTCGGTTCTGACCCAGCGGTTGAGCATCGACGCGCGGCCATCGGCGATATGAAAGGCATAGACCATGCCGTCGCCGTCGAACCAGTGATACTCGCCCTCGCGCGTCGGATAGAGCGGTTCGGGGCCGTTGCGATAGAAGACGCCGACCAGATCGGCAGGGATCTCGCCCTCGACGATCAGGTCGGGCGCGGTCGCCTCGAAGCGCACCGGCTGATGATGTCCCGACAGATAGGGATGGTCGAAAAAGGCCTGCGTCATCCTGGTTCCTCTGGTCTGTCCACCAAACAAGGGGCGGTGCAATGCGCCGCCCCTTGTTCCTGGTCCCCCTTTACGACCCCGCCGTGCCCTGGCGGGAACGTCCCATCGTCAGAACTTGAAGCCGAGTTCGACACCGTAAGTGCGCGGCTCGATGGAGCCGGAGAAGGTGAAGAGGCCGGCGACCGGCAGGGTGCTGCCGATGTCGCGCACATTGGTCAAATTGCGGCCAAAGACTGCGACGCTGATTTCTCCGCTGCCCGTCAGGAAGGTGTAGGACACCTGTCCCGACAGATTTTCGCGATCCTTGGTAAAGCAGCGGAAATCGTTGGTAACCGCGCCGAGGACGATCGGCCGGTTGGCGACGATGCAGGTGGCCACCTTGCTCTGGAAGCGGAGCAGCAGATTGGCGTCGAGACGTCCGGAGCCGATTTCCTTCGAATAATTGACGCCGGTCGAGAACTGATACTTCGGTGCGCGGCGCAGGGTCAGCGTCGACACGTCGTCGCCGACGTTATCGCCGTTCAGATCTTTCAGGAATGTTCCGTACCTGGCGTCGATGTAGCTGGCCGATGCCGTGAAGTTCAGCGATTCGGACGGCTGCATGATCAGTTCCAGCTCGGCGCCGGTGATCTTTGCCGATGCCGCATTTCCGACGACCGTCTCCTGCGGCTGGGCCGACCCCGGTGGCGAGGGCTGGACGACCTCTTCCTGCTTGTTGTCATATTTGGTGTGGAACAGTGCGATGTTGGTGCGCAGGGTGCGATCCAGCCAGTCGGCCTTCAAACCGACCTCGAACGCATCGACGGTCTCCGGGAAATAGGGGCCGAGCGAGGTCGGCGATGCGGCGCGTCCGTTGAAGCCGCCCGACCGGAAGCCGGTCGAGTAGGACCCATATATGATCTTGTTTTCGCCGACTTCGTAGGTCGCGTTGGCGCGCCAGGTGAATTTGCCGAACGATGCCTTGCCCGAACAATTGGTGGCAGGGCCGTAAGTCGGCAGCCCTGCCAGGGGCCCCGGTCCAAAGACGCCGGTCACGCTGACGCAGGACCGTCCGTCGAAATTCGGCTGGCTCAATTCGACCAGCCCCACGACCTGGCCGTAGTTGTTGAAGGTTTGCTTTCTGTCGCGGGTATAGCGACCGCCAACCGACAATTTGAAGCGGTCGGACAGCTTGAACTGGGCGTCGGCAAATCCGGCATAGGACCTCGCCTTATTGTCGGTGTAGGCGCGAAGTGTTGCGCCAGCGGCGCTTTGCGAGGGCACGGGTCCCAGACGCGTGAACTGGTCCAGCTGGTAGTTGCTGTTGTAATAGTAGCCGCCGACCAGAAGGTTAATCGCGTCGCCGAGCTCGGCCAGCACCCGCAGTTCCTGGCTGAACTGTTCGAATTGCTGGATGCGCCGGGTGGCGAAGAAATCCGCCGAACTGCCGTCGAAGTCCTGCGCGACATTCTCGTCATTGGTGCGATAGCCGGTCACCGAAAAGAGCGTGACATTGTCGCTTAGCGACCAGGTGATGTTGCCGGTCACCGCGTCGGTGTCGTTGGAGACGTCATGCGGCGCCAATTGATAGGTCGAATTGACGCCCCGATCGGGCAGCGCGAACCGGTTGCACTCGGCGACGGGCGAAAACCCGGGTGCGCCCGCGGCCAGGCAGATCAGGTCGAGGCTCGACGATGTCGGGATCGAAACCGTCTCGCCGCGCTCGCGCATATGTTCATAGGTTATCTCGGCCGAAAAGTCGCTGCTGGGTTCGATCAAAAGGGTCGCCCCGCCGGTCAGCGTTTCATATTTGCCATCGCGGCCGCCGGTGCTGAGGTTGCGGACAAAGCCGTCGGTCTTGTCATAAAAGCCGAACGCCTTGATCGCGATGAAATCTCCCAGCTTGCCGCTGTTGGCGACCAGCCGGGCACTTTTGGTGTCGAACCTGGCATAGGACAGGCGGCCCTTGACGCCGAAATCGTCGGTGGGCTTGGTGCGCTTCACCTCGATCACGCCGCCGATCGTGTTGCGGCCGAACAAGGTTCCTTGCGGACCGCGCAGGACCTGCAAGCTTTCGAGATCGAAACTGTCGAGCAGCTGGCCGGTGTTCGTGCCGATGAACACGCCATCGACGACGACGCCGACGGTCGGGTCGAAGCTTTTTTCGATGTCCTCGAACGAAATGCCGCGAATGGAGATCGCCGCCGCGCTCGGACCGGCCGACACGCTGTCGATCACCAGGCTCGGAACGCGTCCCGCGACATCGCGAATATCCTGCACCATGCCGGTATCCAGCGCCTTTTCGTCCAAGGCGGTAATCGCGACCGGGACGGACTGGGCGCTTTCTTGGCGCTTCTGTGCGGTGACGACGATTTCGCGGATCGCCCCGCCGCCGTCGTCCTGAACCGGTGCCTCCTGGGCAAAGGCCGGCGTGGCGATGGCAAGTGCAGCGAGCGACACAGTGGCATGGATGGCAGGCAGCGTTCGGGCATGCGTGGTCATCGTCGTTCCTCCCTCTCGCGCCGGCGCATAGGCTCGCCGGTCACGTTGAGGGCAAGGTCCGCTTTATGCCTCGATTCAACAATCATCAAAAATATCAGGCATGCCGTAGCGGCACGAAATGCGCTGATTTCCTTGCTTTCTATTGCCGCTGTGTCGCGCCGCCATCGACGAAGACGCCGTGACCCGACATGAAACGCGCCTCGTCGCTGGCCAGAAAGGCGGCGACGTCGGCGATGTCTTCCGGCTGTCCGAGCCGACCGAGCGCCGCCTTGTCGACCCACTTCTGCCGGAACTCGGGCATCGTGGTGAAGGCCGGGGCGGTCATCGGGGTCTCGATCGCGCCGGGCTGGATGCAATTGACCGTGATGCTATATGCGCCAACCTCGGCCGCGACCGACTTGGTCATGCCCAGCACGGCATGTTTCGATGCGCTATAGGCGGTCATGCCCGCTTCGCCGAAGCTCGACATCACCGATCCGATCAGGATGATCCGTCCGTGCGGCGATCGTTTGAGAAGGGGCAGAGCATCGCGCATCAGGCGAAACACCGCAGTGACATTGACCGCCATCATCTCGTCAAAATAGTCGTCGCTCGCGCCGTCGAGCATCTGCATGCCCGTAATCCCCGCACAGGCGACAACGATGTCAAGCCGCCCGAACCGAGCTTCGGTTTCGGCGACCAGCTTTGCGTTGATTCCGGGCGCCGTCACGTCGGCAAGGATGTCGACCTCGCCAGATCGGTCGGTGGTCAGGACGCGCGAGCCGTCGGCAGCGAGGCGGCGGGCGGCCGCGAGACCGATCCCCGATCCGGCGCCTGTGACGAGCGCAGCACGGCCATCGAGGCGCCCAGCCATCAGAGCGAGCTGCCGCCGTCGACGCGGAACTCGGCGCCGGTCGCGAACGCCGATTCGTCGGAGGCAAGATAGAGCACGATCGCCGAAATCTCTTCGGGCCTGCCGAGGCGGCCCACCGGGTGCGTCGTGACCCAGCTGTCGTAGAGCGCCTGGCCGTCCTCGACCTGCGCCATCACCTTTTCGAGGATCGGCGTGTGGATTGCGCCCGGATGCACTGAATTGCAGCGAATGCCATAACCCTTGCGCGCATAATGCAGCGCGACCGACTTGGTGAGATGCGTCACCGCGGCCTTGGCGGCGTTGTAAGCGGCGAGGTCGGCCTGCGCACGGACACCGCACATCGACGACATGTTGATCACCGAGCCACCATTGGCCTTCATCTGCGGAATCACATGCTTGCAGCCGAGGAAAACGCCATCGACGTCGACCGAAAATTCGTGCCGGAAAGCCTCGAGCGTCAGATCCTCGATCGAGCCATGCGTCGTGATCCCGGCATTGTTGACCAGGATGTCGATCCGGTCGCAGGTGGCCAGTGCGGCGAGCCATTCGGCCTCCTTCGACACGTCGAGCCTGACGAAGCGCTGGCCGAGCTCTGCGGCAAGCGCTTCGCCTGCCTCGACGTCGATATCGGCAATGACGACGCTCGCGCCCTCGGCGACGAAGCGGCGGACGATGTCGAGGCCCAGCCCCGACGCGCCGCCGGTCACGAATGCGATCTTGCCCGAAATGCGGCCTTGCCCTTCCATCCTGTCCTCCCTCTTTTGCGACGGCACTATCATGGCGCGGGCGAGGCGAGGGGACTATTTATTGCGCTAGGTGCGGCGGACGGCCGGTCGGGATCACATCGTGGTGGGACAGGAGAGGCGCCATGGAGGACAGCTGGGACTATATCATCGTCGGCGCGGGGTCCGCGGGCTGCGTGCTCGCCGAGCAATTGAGCGCCGACCCGGACATCCGCGTGCTGCTCCTCGAAGCGGGCGGCTCCAATGACAGCCGCTGGGTTACAATACCGAAGGGCGTCGCGAAGCTCGTCACCAATCCCGACCACATCTGGGCCTATGGTGTGTCACAGCCGCGTGGCGACGGCAGCGCACCCGGCGAGGTGTGGATTCGCGGCAAGGGGCTTGGCGGATCGTCGGCGATCAACGGCATGATCTGGAGCCGCGGCGAACCGGCCGACTATGACGAATGGGAAAAGCTCGGCTGCACCGGCTGGAACGGCGATGCGATGACTGATGCTTTCCGCAAGCTCGAAGATCATGGTCTCGGCGCCAGCGCGATGCGCGGCGCGGGAGGGCCGGTCAGGGTGGCGCCGAAAATCCACAGCTATCCGCTGGCCGAGACGATGGTGCAGGCGGGGGTCGAATTGGGGCTAAAGCCCGTCGACGATCTCAACGCATCGACGTCGGATCGCGTCGGCTTTTACGCGCATAACGTCCGGAGTGGGCGGCGCGAAAGCGCGGCGACGACCTTTCTCGTGCGGGCGAAGAAGCGGCCGAACCTGCGCGTCGTGACGCATGCGATGGCCGAGCGGCTGGTCATCGAGAGCGGCAGGGTCGTCGGGGTCGAGGCGAAGGTCGCGGGCCAGCCGCTGCGTTTCGACTGCGCCGGCGAAGTTATCGTCTCGGGGGGCGCCTTGGAAAGTCCGCTGCTGCTCCAGCGCTCGGGGATCGGGCCGGCCGAAGTGCTGCGGGCGGCAGGGGTCGATCCGGTCGTCGATGCTCCGGATGTCGGCGGGCGGATGCGCGAGCATCTGGGCTTTTCGATGCCGCATCGCCTGTCGCGCGATGTCGGCAGCAACCGCAGCTTCTTCGGCATCGGGCTGCTGCGCGCGATGGCCCAATATATGCTGACGCGCGGCGGGATCATGGCGACGGGGCCCTTCGAGGTCGGTGCCTTTCTGAACCTGACCAGCCGCGACGCGCGGCCCGACCTGCAACTCTATCTTGGCGGCTACACCTTCGCGCTCGGCGACGACAAGCATCCGGTGCCGCTCAGCAGCATCGACCGCAAGCCAGGCATGACCATCTATGGCCAGCTCCTCCGCCTGACGAGCGAGGGCAGTATCATGATCACCGGGCCGGGCAGCGACGCGCCTGCCGACATCAAGCCCAATTGGCTTTCGACGCGCGAGGACGAGCGCACTGCGATCGCCGCGGTGCATGCGATGCGCCGCTATATGGCGCAACCTGCGCTCGTCGGCCTCGTCGAGCGCGAACTGCTTCCCGGCGCGGCGGTGCAGACCGATGCCCAAATCCTCGCCGCCTTCCGCCGCCTGTCGACCTGCGGCCTCCACGGGGTCGGGACGTGCCGGATGGGCGGCGACAATCGGGCCGTCACTGACGCCCGCTTGCGCGTCAATGGCGTGCGTGGGCTTCGCGTCGTCGATTGTTCGGTAATGCCCTCGCCGGTGACAGGGAACACCAATGCCCCGGCCATGGCCTTGGCCTTGCGCGCCGGCGGGCTAATCCGCGAGGATCGGCGTAGATTGCGCGCGGTCGCCTAGGCGCTCTCGCGTTCCTTCAGCCAGCTGATCCCCCGGCGCAGCAGGTCGTAGAAGACCGGCAGATCCCACGCGCAACGGTCGACCGTCGGCCACCAGTCCATCATCGGCTGCAGGTCGTAATGGCCGCGGCAATGACCGAGCGTGAGGTAGAGCACCGCTCCCGCGCCATGCCGCTTGATGTAGAAGACCGGGTAGGTGCCCGGCGCATCCTCGGCCTCGACGAAACCCGTGCCCGGCCCGGTGCACTCGGTATCCATCAGCACGTGCAGGTCGCCGTGGGTTTCGAGGTGATAGAGCTCGTCGGTCGTCTCGAACGGCTCGATCCCCTTGGTGAGCTGGTGATCGGGATCGACGACGCGGACGGTATAGGGTTCGATCGCCGGGTGGCTGATGAACTGCGACCCCAGGAGGTCCATCATAAGCGGGGCCCAGCGCGGCGCATCCCACACGCCCGTGTCGAGCAGGCGGAGGATCGAGTTGGTGCCGTGGAGCGCATACCAGCGCCCGCCTTTCGCGAGCCAGCGCTTCAGCGCCTCCTGCGCGGGCAGCGACGGGGTAACATCGCAGGTGTAGGTGATGAGGATGTCGGCGCCCTCGATCGCCTCGATATTGTCGTAATTCTCGAACACGCGCGTGCGGACGCGTTGGTCCTCGGCGAGCAATTTGAGCAGCTCGAGCCGCGCGAAATCCATGTCGTGCCAGACGCCGCCGCAGATCAGCACGCAGTTGATGCGGGGTGGATGTTCGCTGTCGCTCATCGCCGATCCTCTCCTCCTGTTATGGCGCCATCATGCGAATGCCGTGCGCCGCCGTCACCTTGCTGTATTGATAGGTTCCCGAAGACCATGAAACTGGCAAGAGGGCAGGCGAGAGGAGAGGCGCGATGCATCAGAGGCTGGGCGGCAAGGTCGCTTTGGTCACCGGCGGGACGAGCGGGATCGGCGCGGCAACGGTCGAGCGGTTGGTCAAGGAGGGCGCGCAGGTCGTCTTCACCGGCTCGAATGTCGAAGCGGCAGCGCGCGTCGAAGGCCGGACCGGCGCCATCTTCCGGGCCCACCGCGTCGAAGATGCCTCGGCCTGGGATGCCCTGATGACCGAGATCGAGGCCGAATATGGCCGGCTCGACATCGCCTTCGCCAATGCCGGGACCGAGGCGGGCGATGCCAGCGTCGAGGACATCGGCATCGACGCCTGGAGTCATATCGTCGCGGTCAACCAGACCGGGGCGATGCTGACCGTCCAGCATGCGATCCGCGCGATGGCCAAGAACCCGCAAGGACCGACCGGATCGATCATCGTCAATTCATCCATGAACGCACACCGCGCGATGGGCAATTACGTCGCCTATTCGGTGACCAAGGCGGCGGTCGTCGCGCTCGTCAAATCGGCGGCGATCCACTGCGCGGGCAAGGGCTATAGAATCCGCGCCAATGCGATCCTTCCCGGTGTGGTCGAAACCGATATGATCCGCGGCGTCATAGATCGCTCGCCCGATCCCGCGGCAGCGCGTGCAGCGTTCGAGGGTATGGCGCCGATGAAGCGCATGGCGCAACTCGACGAAATCAGCGCGCTGGTCGCGTTCCTCGCGTCCGACGAGGCCGGGTTCATCTCGGGCGCCGATTATGTGATCGACGGCGCGACGACTGCGGGGATGATGGGGGTCTAAAGTCAAATCGCGCCGATTAACGCATTTAACAGTGCCGCTGTGGCGCATCGCCTTCCATATTTCCTCATCCATCCGCACAACGCGGGCGACGGTACAAGGAGGGCGGGATGGCCTTTTCAGGTTCGCTGGAAGATCGGATTGCCCTTCGCGAGTTGCTCGACAGCTATGCCGACGCGGTTTGTCGTCACGACGCGGATGCTTGGGCAGCAACCTGGGCTGAAGGTTGCGAATGGGAACTCGAAGGCTTCGGGACTTTTCGCGGCAAGGCTCTGGTCGTCGAAACCTGGCGCGCGGCGATGAAGGGGTTTCCCGGTATCATATTCCAGGCCTGGCCTGGCGAGATGATCGTTGAAGGCGATCGCGCTACGATGCGATCCTACACCGCCGAAACCTACTCCCGCGACGGACATACCCAGAGCGATCTTGGCGAATATACGGATACTTGCTCAAAGATCGAAGGACGCTGGTATTTTGTCTGCCGCCGCTTTCGCGCGCTGCATCGGCAGCGGGTCGCGCAATGAGCCGTCCGTTCCGGCGTATATTTCGGAAATCATGAAAGGGTCTGCCATGAAGATCATCGTCGAAGCAAAGGTCGATATCGACGCGGCGCGCCGAGCCGAGGCATTGGACGGGGCTCGGCCATGGATCGAAGGGGCTCAGGCTCAGGCCGGTTGCCTGGGCTATTTCTGGACCGCCGACCCGCACCATCCCGCGCGCGTTCATGTGTTTGAAGAATGGGAAAGCGCCGATGCGTTGGCCACGCACCTTGCCGGCCCGCAATATCGCGGCATGCTCGACCATATCTCGCAATTCGGCATCACCAACGCGGTTAGCCGCAAATTTGCGGTTGAGCGGGAGGGTGCTGTCTATAACGCCGCAGGCGTTGCCAGCGCTGAGTTCGAGTCTTCACCCTGAGCATGATTGCCGGAATTTCCGCCAGACTGGCTTTGCTTTTCGGTTCCGGAGGATATTCATCGTCCTCTAGCCTTTAGATCGCGAGATCCGCCGGGCGCTGTCGGCCATTGCCACTAGCAGATCGCGGCGCTGAGCGAATTGCCGATCGGGTCACCGCCCGCAACCGCGTTGCGAGCATCCATCGGCAGCGCGGTCGCAGCGAAAGGCACAGACTCCGGCAAGCAGCTTGAATGATATGCGTCCGCTTATCTTGGCGCAGATACAAAAGCAGCCCTTGAGTGAGAATCTCCACCCGCGATTTTCCGCATTTTGTCGCCGGCGCGCGCGGACCGTTGATCGGAGCGGTGTCGGGATCAGCCCGCACCGCCGGCTGTCATCCGACGCGGCGGCCTTGCACATTGGCGATTATCCCGACTTTTGGCCCGGTATCTGCTCGTCGCCGACCTGGAGGCCGCGAGCCCATTTCGGTCCATATATAAGGGAAATCATATAGAGCAGACATGCATTATTATTATTCAGATAGGTGATGGCGCGTCATTTTCTGTCTCTGGGGTAGCTGCGGGGCGATTGTCCGGCAAAAAAGAGGGGGCTGGGAAATGAAGGGGATTTCGCGCAAGAGCCGGATGGCGGTGTTGATGGGGGCGGTGTCCGCGTTGATCGTGCCCGAACTCGCATTCGCGCAGGATGCGTCGGCTTCGGACAGCGGCGGGCTTGATGAAATCATCGTCACGGCCCGCAAGCGTGAAGAGAATTTGCAGACCGCGCCGCTTTCGGTTGCGGCGTTCAGCGGCGAGGCGCTCGAAAAATCGGGGATCGACGAGTTTTCGGAGATCGCCAGCCGCGTCCCGGGCTTTACCTTCAACCCCGATAACGTGTCCGAACCGAATATCTTCCTGCGCGGGATCGGGACCGACATCGAAAGCGCCGCGTCGAACCCGGCGATCGGCTTCTTCCTCAACGACGTTTATCTGTCGCGCGCGCAGGGCACCGCGATCGAACTGTTCGACCTCGAACGCGTCGAGATCGTGCGCGGACCGCAAGGCACGCTCTATGGCAAGAATGTCGTCGGCGGCGCGATCAACTTCATCACGCGCAAGCCGACCGATGAATTCCGCGCTGGCGCCGAGGCCGGGATCGGCAATTACGGCAGCTTCGACGTCAAGGCGAATGTCGCCGGCGGTCTGGCGGAAGGTCTGTCGGGGAGCATCGCGGCGAGCGCCCGGCATCATGACGGCTATGCCCGCAACACGTTCACCGGCAACGATGTCGAGGATCTCGATGCCTATGGCGTGATGGCGCAGCTTCGCTACCAGCCGGGCGACGGGCTCGACATCCTGCTGACCGGCGACCTGACCCGGCGGCGCGGCGGCGGCAAGTGGGTCGATATCCAGATCCCGTCGGACCATAATATCCCGTTCGTGAATGCCGAGCGACGGCGCGGGCCAAACAACATCGATGGCAAGCAGGACGCCGACCTTGGCGGCGTACACCTCAGCGTCAATTACGATACGGGCGTCGGCACGCTGACCTCGGTGACGGCGTGGCGCGAGGGCCAGTTCGCGTCGCTGAACAACGATGCAGGCAGCTTCATCGACTTCACGAAGATGATTTACGGACCCGACGGCCGCATCGATTTCGGCGCGATCGACCATTCGCTGTTCAACGATGATTACTATATCAACGACAAGGATGAGACCGCGAAGAGCTTCTCGCAGGACATCCGTTTCCGCTCGGACTTCGACGGGCCGTTCAACCTCCTCGCCGGCCTTTTCTACCAGCATGAGACGGTCGATCGCACCGAGATCGCCGATTATATTTTCGTCGAATTCTATGCGCAGGGGAAGGAGATCGCGGAGACGCGGCTCAAAAGCGACACCTGGGCGGCCTTCGTCGAGGGCACGTTCGACATCACCGACACGCTCGCCGTGACCGCGGGGATCCGCTACACCAAGGACAAGAAACGCTTTTCGGTCTATCGCGAGACGATCGGCGATTTCCTCGGTGCCGAATTCGAGGACGAAAACGGCAATTTCACCCGCGCCTTTTCCGCTTCCGACAGGCGGAGCTGGGACGCATGGACGCCGAGCCTCAATCTGCACTGGCAGCCCGCCAAGGACGTCTATCTCTATGGCCTCGTGTCGAAGGGCTACAAGTCGGGCGGCTGGAACGGCGAGAATGCGACCAACCCGGGCGAGGCGCGCGTCGCCTACAACCCCGAATATGCGTGGAACTATGAAATCGGCGCCAAGACGACCTGGCTCGACAACCGGCTGCGCTTCAACATCACCGGCTTCTGGACCGAATATGAGGATCTGCAGACGCAGCAGTTCGTGATCTTCGATCCGAACCTGCCTGCCGATAACGTCATCTCGAACGCCGGCAAGGCGCGGGTGAAAGGCATCGAGATCGAAACCGCGCTCGCCCCCGTTCGCGGACTGACGCTGTTCGCCAACTACACATACATGGACGCGAAGATCACCGGCGACCTGATCAGCACCGAACTCCAGTACGATCCGAGCTGCTTCTGCTCGGTCCCGGTGCCGACGAACCTCAAGGGGAATGTCCTGCGCCGATCGCCCGAAAATTCGTTCAGCATCGGCGGCGACGTCACGGTGCCGGTGAGCAGCCGGCTCAACGCCTTCGTCCGCGCCGACTACAACTGGACCGACGATTTCTTCTTCGACAACGAGAACAGCCCGCGCACGTTGCAGAAGTCGGTCGGGGTACTCAACGGATCGATCGGTGTCGCGACCGAGGACGACAAATGGGAATTCCGCGTCTGGGCAAAGAACCTGACCAACGAGCTGTATGAAGCGGGCAAGAGCGACGTGATCGGGTCGGTGCTCGTCTCGTACAATCCGCCGCGCACTTATGGCGCGACGCTCCGCTGGAAATATTGACGCCGCAAGCGGGGCGAGCGGCGATGCGTATCGGGCTGATCGGCTTCGGGTTCATCGGGGCCGAACTCTACCGGCGCATCGCCGCTGAAGGCGGGCCGGGCGAGATCGTCTTTGTTCACAGCCGATCGCGCGAGCGGCTGGCGGGCTTGCCCCGCGAACTGATCCTCGACGATCTGTCGAAGGCGGCAGAGTCCGCACCCGATCTGATCGTCGAGATTGCAGGTCCGGAGATCAGCCACCGCCACGGCGAGATATTTCTGGGCTTCGCGCATTATATGCCGCTGTCGCTGACCGCGCTCGCCGACGACGGGCTGCGTGAACGGCTGACCGCGGCCGCCGCGGGGTCGGGGCGCTCGCTGCTGGTCGCGCATGGTGCGCTCGTCGGGCTCGACAGTCTCGTCGAATGGCGCGCAATGTGGGACGAGGTCGCGATCAGCTTCCGGAAGCCGCCCGCGAGCCTGGGGGTTTCGGGCGCCGATGCCTTGCGGGAGGGCATCCTGTTCGACGGCAGCGTCCGCGACATCGCGGCGCGCTATCCGCATAATGTCAACGCCATGGTCGCCTGCGCGCTCGCGACGGTCGGGCTCGACCGCTGCCGCGCGCGGCTGATCGCCGATCCGGCGATCGACCATCTCGAACTTGCGGTCGAGGCGCGCGGGAGCGACGGGTCGAGCCTTGCGATCCGCCGCCGTCAGCCCGCGCGCGGCGTGTCGGGTAGCGAAATGGCGGCGGCAGTGCATGCTTCGGTGCGCCGTATCGTCGGTGCTTCGGGTGCGATGGCGTTCGTATGAGACCGGGCGAAGCCGTTCCGATCCAGCCAGTCATCGACGGGTTGGGCTTTACGGCTTTCCATGTGCGCGTGCTCGCGCTGGTTGCCGGGGTGATCCTGCTCGACGGCTTCGACATTCAGCTCGCGGCTTTCGCTGCCCCGGCGATCCTCGCCGACTGGCAGATCGGATCGGCGGCGCTCGCGCCAGTGATGGCGGCGTCGCTGCTCGGCATGGCGGTTGGGACAAGCGTCGGCGGGCGGATCGGCGACCGCTATGGGCGCCGCGCGGCGCTGATCGGCGCCGCCTTCTGGTTCGGCGTTACCGCGATGCTGACCGCGCTCTGCCGCGATGTGACGAGCTTCTCCGTCTTGCGCTTCATCACCGGCCTCGGCCTCGGGGCGGCGGTACCGAACGCGACGGCGCTCGTGGCCGAATGGATGCCCGAAAGGTCGCGCAACTACGCGCTCACCGTGATCTCGGTCGGCGTGCCGTGCGGCGGAATCGTCGGCGCCGCGCTCGCTTCATGGCTGATCCCCGCTTACGGCTGGCCGGCCGCCTTTCTGGTCGGGGGCGGCCTGCCGTTGCTGCTCGGTCTCGTCATGATCGGGGCGCTACCCGAATCGCCGATCCTGCTCGCGCGGCGCGGCGATGCCGACGACCGGATCGCACAGCTTGTCGCGCAGGCAGGCGGCACGGCGACCGGGCCCTTCGCACCGCCGCCGGTCGTCGCGCAGGGCGGACATGTCTTCGCGCCGTCGCTTCGGCGTTCGACGATCGGCATGAGTCTCGCCTTTTTCGCGGCGTTGATGGCGGTCTATGCGCTGCTGAGCTGGGTGCCGGTGCTGCTGACGGGCGCCGGCTTTAAAATGGCGAGCGCGATCCGCGGGGCGATGATCCTGAACCTGTCGGGGGTCGCGACGTCATTCGCACTGACCTGGCTGATGCTGCGTATCGGATCGCGGCGCACGATGATCGGCACGATTTGCGGCGGCCTGGTGGCGCTCGCGGTGTGGGCGGCTTTACTCTCGATGCCCGGCGTTCCGCAGGCAGCGATCCTGATCGGCGTCGCGCTGGCGGGGGCTGGCGTCCTGTCGTTGCAGGTGCTGCTGCTCACTCTGTCGGCGCACGTGTTTCCGGTTGAGTGCCGATCGGCGGGGATCGGCTATTCGATCAGCGTCGGGCGGCTCGGCGCGATCGCGAGCGCATTCGGCGCCGGGCTATTGCTCGCGCGGCCGAATGGCGTGCTGCTCTTCTTCGCGCTGGTCGCCACGGCGCTGCTGGTGCTGGCGGCCGCGATGCTGCTCGTCGACCGCCACCTGCCGCCGCGCGGCTAGGGTCCTGACCTTAATCGCGCGGCGGCCAGGGTTTCGCGGGCGCCTTGAACGACGGCTTGCCGAGCAGCGGCGATGTCAGCGCATAGAAGCCGTGATTGGTGAACGCCCACAGTATGTTGCGGTCATATTCGGCGAAGATGCCATAGGTCAGATTGCCTTGCGACTGGCCGCCGGTTTCTGCCTCGGTCGGAAAGCGCGGGACGAAATAGCCCGCGATCGCCGGCTTGGTCGGATCCTTGACGTCGAAGATCTGCACTCCGCCATTGTAGAAGGCATAGGCGACGATGCCGTCGCGGAAGCGTCCTGGTTGGGTGAGGTAGCCCGAACGTTTCGGGCCGAAGCTGCCGCGCCGCTGGCAGAAGTCGGTAAAGGCGGCATCGGCGGGGGGTGTCGGGCGCGGGAATTTCGTCACGATCTTGAGGTCCGCCGGATTGCGCGCGTCGATGACGAGGATATCCTTGTACGGCTCATAGCATTCGTCGTTCATGGGATAGCCGTTGGTGAAGATATAGCCCGTGCGCTCATATTGGCTGAGGTCGACATTATCGAATTCGGTCCCGGCGAACTTCGGCACCTGATTCACATGGCCGACGATCCGGATGTTCGCCGGATCGCTGATGTCGAGCGAATAGAGGCCGAGGCCCGCCATCGCGCCGAAGGCGATCCGGCCGCCCTCGTCGGGCGCCTTGGTCATGAAGGGCGGCATTCGCGACCCGAACCACGAGGTGCGGTTGCCCGCGCGCGGGTTCATCAGATAGGCCGCCTCATGCTCTGCGTCGCCAAGGATCTGACCCGGTCCCGCGAACTGGCTGACGAATTTGGGATTCGCGGGGTCGCTCATATCCCACACCTGATAACCCGGCGTGTAGATATAGTCGGCGAACTCGGTCAGCATGAAGCGGTCGTCGGGGGCGGTCGACAGGAACATATATTTGCCGCCCGTCCATGCCGGAATGTCGAGCGCGCCCGATCCCTGTTGCTGTCCCGGCGGCGCGTCCGGATGACGATAATCGGTCGTCCGCTCGGCAACGAGCTTCCACTGGTCGGGCAGCGGGCCGTCCATTACATAGACGCGAAAGCCCTTGAGGCCTTTCCAGCGCTTCAGCGTTTCGACACCCTCGGGTTCGAGATATTTCTCGTCCATGATGCCATAGCGCGGCACTTCGAACGCCTGCACCATCACATATTTGCCGAGCCCCTTGTGCCACGAAATGTTGGCGGCGCCGAAACCCTCGCCCTTGCCATAGGGGTTGACGATGTCGGGCTTGCCATAGGCGCCGATACGCTGGCCGCGACGATAGACGAGCTTCGCCTTGCGCGGGTCGGTGATATCGAACACCCCCATGCCCGCCCGATAATAGGTGTACATGTAGCGCTTACCGCCGAAATCGGCGATCGACTGCCAGGTGTGGCCGGTCGACGGAATGAAGTTGTAGAACGCCAGTACCTCGACGTTCTTCGCATAGCTTTTCTGGTCCCAGTAACCGAGCTGGCCCGGGAAATTCGGTGCCTGCCGGACGAGCGGCGTCGCTTTGGGATGTGTGAAGCGACCCGTCGCGGGGTCCATGCCATAATCCTTGCCGGGCACCGGCGGCGCGGGCTTGCGATTGTAGGTTAGGTTCCACCACGCGCGGATATCTGGATCAGGAATGTCGCTTTCTTGTGCCGTGAGCGGGGGCTCCTTGGCCGTGCTTTCCGGCGGTTCCCCGGCAAAAGCGGGCAGCGCCATGCTCGCCATCGCGAGCGCAAGGGCGCACGCGGCGCCAGCATAGTTGTTCACCCTGTCGCGCATGGAGACCTCCCGAGCCATAATCCCGCCAGACTTGTCAGCCTTGTGGGGGCGGCGATCCAATATCCTATGGCAGGGTCATTATAATCGCATGGGAATAGCGCACCTCGCGTGTGGCCCGCGTCGCGGCGTCATCGAGCGACGATATAGCGATTATGCAATATCATAAGATGCATAATCTATTATCTAGATATACAACGGCGACTAAGAACCGGCCTGCCATTCAATCAGGCCGGCGCAGATGCTTTCCCGTAGAGGACAAGGCGCGTCCGGCTGCAGGAGAGGACATGATGGAATCGACACGCGCCCTGCGTTGGGCACTTCTTGCCACCGTCGCCACCCTTGCGGCACCCGCCGCGGCGCAGGCCCAGGCTGCTCCCGATGACGGCGTTGAGGCGTCGGGCGACGAGATCGTCGTCACCGCGCGCAAGCGCGAGGAAAGCCTGCAGGATGTGCCAATCTCGGTGCAGGCGTTCAGCAGCGCCGCGCTCGAACGCTCGGGCATCAAGGATTTCTCCGAAATCGCGTATCGCGTTCCGGGTCTCAAGCTGAGCGCCGAGCGTGCGGTCGACACCGAATTGTTCATCCGCGGCATCGGCTCCGACATCCAGGGCGCCGGCGCCGACGGCGCGGTCGGCATCTTCCTCGACGGCGCCTATCTGTCGCGTGGGACCGGATCGCTGCTGGACCTCTATGACCTCGAACGGGTCGAGGTGCTGAAGGGGCCACAGGCTCTGCGCTTCGGGAAAAGCGTCGTCGGCGGGTTGATCAATTATGTGACGAAAAAGCCGGGCAAGGATTTCGAGGGGCGCTTCGAGGCGACCTATGGCAATTACAACAAGCTCGACGTCGCCGCTTCGGTGCGCGGACCGGTGTCCGATACGTTCGGCCTCGGCCTGACCGTCAGCTCGCGCAAGCATGACGGCTATGCGACCAACACCCGCGGCGGCGACGAGGAGGACCAGAATGTCCAGTCGGTGCGCGGGCAGCTCCGCTGGCAGCCCGACGCGTCGCTCGATATCAATCTTTCGGCCGACTATACGCGCCACCGCGACGGCGCGCGCTGGGTCGACATCATCGACCCCGCCGACAGCAACGAGGTCACCTACCTCGGCTTCTATGCGCCGCCGATCGCCGGCCTGCCCGGTTTCGTCCTGCCGAACCGCAACGCGCCGTTCCAGAGCGCCAAGCGCCGGTCGGGCGCGCATAATTTTACCGGCTTCCAGAATTCGGACATGTACGGTGTCAGCGGCAGCATCGACTGGCAGCCAAGTTCCGCGCTCAGCATCACCACGCAGACCGCCTACCGCGATTCATCGCTGGCGGCGCGCGAGGATGGGTCGGGAATGTTTTTCGACTTCGCGATCGATCCGGCGACGACCGCGCCCGATATCACGCCCGCCATGCTGGCCGGGATCGACACCTATCTCGCGACCGTCCCCGACAGCTATTTCGACAGCGGCAAGGCCGAGGACGTCAAGCAATTCTCGCAGGAACTGCGGTTGCGCTGGGACGATGGCGGACCGCTTCGTATCGAAGGCGGCGTCTATTATCTGCGCGAAAAAATTCGCCGCGCCGAGGACGTGAATTTCCTGTTCCCCGACTATCAGGCGATCGAGGAATTCGCCTTTGCGATGGCCTTCGGCGGCACGCCGGGGACGCCGTTTCCGGGCTCCAACCATACGGTGACGACGTCGAAGAACGACAATATCGGCGTCTTCGGCGAACTCAGCTACGATCTGACCGACCAGCTCACGCTCGAAGCGGGGCTGCGCTATGCCTATGACCGCAAGGTCTATTCGAACAACCGGTCGGGCGTGTCGTTCGAGGGTGCGCCGGTCAACTTCGTGGTCGGCGAAACGCGGAGCTGGGACGCCTGGCTACCCAGCGCGACGCTGCGGTTCGAGCCCAGCGACGATGTCACGCTCTATGTGCGCTACGCGAAGGGATACAAGCCCGGCGGCTGGACCGGTGAGGATGCGAATACCCCGGCCGAGGCGCTGGTGTCGTTCGATCCCGAAACGGCGGACAGTTTCGAGGCCGGCGCCAAGCTGGCGCTCGCCGACCGGCGTATCTTCCTGAACGCCGCCGCCTATTACACCACCTACGACAATCTCCAGACCAACCAGTTCCTGTCGCCGGGACCGGGGCTGCCGCCCGACAATTTCGTGTTCAACGCGAAGAACGGCACGCGTGCCTACGGTCTGGAGCTCGATTTCCAGGCGCGGGTGACCGACAGCTTCACGCTGTCGGGGAATTACGCCTATTCGAAGTGCAACTTCACCGGCGAGCTGATCATCGACGACGACGGCACCGACCTCGACGGCAACAGCTGTCGCCGCACGCCCAAACATGCCTTCAGTGTGGCGGCGAACCTCGACCAGCCGATCAGCGACAGCCTGGTACTCGTCGCGGGCAGCGACTTCCAGTACACCGGCGCCAATTTCTTCGACAATCCCAACACGCCGATCCTCAAGTTCGACAGCGAAATCCTGCTCAATGCCCGCATCGGTGTGCGGGACGCCGACGACAAATGGGAGCTGACGGCGTGGGCGAAGAATCTGACGAACGAGCTCAACTTCACGAGCAAGCTCGAGCTGTTCGGCACGATCTATGGGACCTATATCCCTCCGCGCACCTATGGCGTGACCGCGCGGTTCCGCTTCTAGGCAGAAAGGGTCGTCGATGACGGGCAGCAGCAGATATTGGACGGGCGGCGCGGCGATGCTGGCGGCGCTGCTCGCTCCCGCGGCGCTTTCCGCCTCCGACTGGCAGGAGAAACCCGCCGGTCCCATCAATATCCCCGATCCGTGGCTGAAGGCGTGGCAGGAGGCGACGCCCGAAAATCCGCCGAAGGACCCGGTGCCCGGCGTCGATTACGGGATGAATCCCGATGGCAGCTTCCGCCATCCCGCCTCGACGCGTTTGACCACCGACGTTCCGGGCTTTCCCGGTCAGCTCGAACACTGGGACCAGAAGAGCTACGCCAAGAATGTCGAGGTCATCGCCTTCTATCCGGCGGTGACCTCGCCGTGGCACGCCTGGGCCAATGTCGTCGATTTCGGCGGACGGCGGTATCTCTACACGCACGACCGCGACTATCTGCGCATCCTCGACGTCACCGATCCGCGCAAGGCGAAGATCGTCTGGTCGAAAGGGGGCGTCTGGGGTGCCGATGGATCGAGCGAGGACTGGGACGCCGCTGCCGTTGCCGATTACTTCGGTGGCGTCACCGTCGCATGGAACAAAAAGCTCCAGCGCAACGTCCTGATCGCCTCATACGAAATCGGTCGCTTCGGCCTGCTTGAGGACAAAAGGCGCGAGCCCGACAAGGTCGCCGCCCAGCGCCACTATAATTCGCTGAAGGGCTTCAAGGTCTTCGTGATGAACGGGCCGACGCCCGACAAATGGGATCTGATCGCGACGCGGACGACCGACTACAGGCATCCCGACGCGCCGATTGGCGAGCAACAGGGATCGGGCGCGCTCGACGCGGTGACCTGGTGGGGCGGCAAATATATGCTGCTGTCGGCCGCGCCCGACGACAGCTACGGCCTCACCGAATATCCCGACTATCTCTATTCGCCGGGCTATCAGGTCTGGGACATGGACGATCCGGCGAACCCGAAGTTTGTTTCGCAGATCACCGTGCCGGGGCAGGTGATCGGCGACAAGGCGAGCGAGGCGGCGTACCGCGCCAATCCGCGCGCGGGCAACCGGACGAGCTGGATGGGGTCGCGCAACCCGATCGTGCTCACGAAGCCGGTCGAGCAGGGCGGCAAGATCGGCTTCGGCGGGATGGGCGGGCTCGGCTTCTACACCTTCGACCTCAGCGATCCGGCGCAGCCGAAAGCGCTCGGCCATTTAACCGTCCCGCCGAGCTACGCCGGGACCGAGTTCGATAATGTCGATGTCAGCCAGTACGACCGCACCGGCTTCGTCTTCTCGAACGGCTATCCGATGAACGAGAGCTGCTTCGAGCCGTACAAGGATATTTTCTCGATCGACGTGCGCGATCCCGCGCATCCGAAGGTCGCGGCGAAATTCCCGCGGCCGGTGCCGCCGGCGGGCGCGGGCTTCACCGATTATTGCCAGCGGCGGGGCAGCTTCGGGCCGAAGCGGTCGGGCGGGCTCGGCCAGCCCGAGCGCGGGCGGCAGGGGCTGGCGATCTATGCCTTCTACAATGCCGGCATCCAGATTTTCGACGTCAAGGACCCGGCGAAGCCGGCGATCGCGGGCTATTTCGTCCCGCGCTTCCCGACCGAGAAGGAGTTGCCGAGCTATACGTTCGGCAATTCGACCTTTGCCGTGTACACCGAATATGACCGCAACATCATCTGGGCCTTTTCGGTGAACGGCGTATACGCGCTGTCGAGCCCGCTGCTTGGCAAGCCGAACCTTGGTGCCCCGAAGAAAATCTGGCCCGAACGCCGCTGACCCCCTGACCGGAGAATAGATTATGCGCGCATGGACTATCGCGCTGGCGGGAGCATTGCTCCTTGCCGGATGCTCGACCGCACCCGCAAAAAAGGCGGCGGATAAGCCTGCGGAACCCGCGGGGGACAATATCCTCCACATCAGCTGGGGCGGGATCGCGGAGGCCGATCCCGGCGAGGCGAAGCGGCACTGGTCGACCTGGACGATCAACCTCGTCGATGGCGGCGCGGCTTATGGCTGGCTGTCCGACAAGGGCACGACGCTGCCGCACGCGCTCAATTTCGAACTCGCGGGCAACGGCAAGATCGCTGCCGTCGCACTCGACAACCGGTTCGAGCCCGTGGTGCGCGAGGACGGATCGATGTCGCAAACCGCCGAAGGCTCGCCGGTCCGCCGCTTCGCGCTCTTGGGCTCGACCAAGGGGCCGGAAGGGCCGTTCGAAACGCTCGTCGAAGGGGAGGCCAAGGCCGACGCCCGGACGGTCGTGAAACTTCCGAAGGAAAGCTCGGCGCGCTGGCTCCGCCTGAGGATCGACAGCAACTGGTCGGGCAAGGGACCGACGCGGCTCTCAGACCTTGCCGTCATCGGCACGCTCGACCAGCGCGGCGCCGCCGCCGTCGCCGACGTCAGCGGCGTTTATGGCCATGAATATGGCCCGATCGCGCTGCGGCAAAAGGGCAATGAGATTTTCGGCTGCTACAATGACGGGCTGGGTACGCTGCGCGGCACGATCTTCGGCCGGATCATGCGGCTTGCCTGGTTCTCGAGGGAAGAGGGCAGCATCGGCGCGGCGACGCTGGTCGCGGCGAACGGCAAGCTCTATGGCTTCTGGTATCGCCCCGAAGACAAGATGGGGAGCCCGTGGAACGCGGTGCGGGAAGGCGGCCTAGAAGGCGCCGATTCCGGCAAGTGTCGCGCGGCGCTCTATCCGCCTGCCTGATGCCGAGGATCATGCCATGAGCCTGCCGTTTTCCGTTGCCGTGCCGACCGTAGAGATCGCGGGAAGCGACGACCGTTTCCCCGTTCGGCGCATCTTCTGCGTCGGCCGCAATTATGCCGAGCATGCGCGCGAGATGGGCGGTGCGCCCGATCGCGAGCCGCCTTTCTTCTTTTCGAAGCCTGCCGACGCGCTGGTCGAAGCGAACGCGGATATCGCGATGCCGCCGCGCACCGCGAACCTGCATCACGAGATCGAACTGGTTGTGGCGCTTGGCAGCGGCGGCCGCGACATCGGGCAGGACAGGGCCATCGAAACGATCTTCGGCTACGCGGCCGGCAATGACCTGACGCGCCGCGATCTGCAGGCCGATGCGAAGGCAGCTGGGCGGCCGTGGGACATGGCAAAGGGCTTCGACGCCAGCGCCGTGATCTCGCCGATCCGCCGCGCCGACGAGATCGGCCATCCCGCCAAGGCGCGGATCTGGCTGACGGTCAATGGCGAGGCGCGGCAGGAGGGCGACATCGCCGACATGATCTGGCCGGTCGCCGACATCGTCGCCGAACTGTCGACCTATGTCGAACTCAAGGCGGGTGACCTTATCTACACCGGCACGCCGGCGGGCGTCGGCGGTATCGCGACAGGCGATCTGGTCGAGGGCGGGGTCGAGGGCGTCGGGACGATCGCGAACCGCTTTATATAACGCATAGGTATATCGCGGCGGTCATTCGGTATTATTTGTTTATGGCGGACGCGCCTAGGCCGATTGCCAGAACGGCTCTTGCATGAAGGATCGCGCATGAAATCGACCAATGTTGCCCGCAATGTCGTGGGCGCGCTCCGCGACATGGGCGTGCGCCATGTGTTCGGCGTGCCGAGCGGCGGATGGGTCGACTATATGGAGGCGATCCGCACCACCGACGGCATCGACTTCGTGCTGACGAGCCATGAAGGCGGCGCGGGCTTCATGGCGGACGTCTGCGGCCGGCTGACCGGCGTGCCCGGCGTCTGCTTCGGCACCTTTGGGCCCGGCGCGACCAACCTCGCGACGGGGGTCGGCGGGGCAACGCTCGACCGCTCGCCGATGATCGCGCTGACCGACGAAATGCCCGCATCGCTGCGCGGCCGAACGGTACAGATGGCGATCGACCATCAGGCGCTGTTCGCGCCGCTCACCAAGGCGACGATGCGGATCGAGGCCGACGGCGCGGTGGCGACGCTTGCCGATGCCGCGCGCATCGCGCTGTCCGGCCGTCCCGGCGCGGTCCACGTCGGGCTGCCGCAGGGCATGAGCGCGGATGCGGTCGAGGCGGCGACCATCGGCACGATTGCCGCCGATCCCGTGCCTGCTCCCGCAACGGCCGACATCGATGCGCTGGTCGCCGCTTTCACGGTGGCCGAAAAACCCGTTCTGGCAATCGGCCTCGGCGCCGTCCATGCGCGGGTCGAGGACCGCATCGTCGCGCTCGCCGAGCGTTTTGGCCTGCCGGTGCTGCTGACCCCGATGGCGAAGGGCATGGTGGCCGAGGATCACCCCAACTATGCCGGCGTCCTGTTCCACGCGCTGTCCGACATGGTCGGGAAAACCCATGCCGAGGCCGATCTGGTCGTCGCGGTCGGCTATGACCCGATCGAGTTCAATTATGAAAGCTGGATGAAGGACGGGCTGGCGCTTGCGAGCATCGACGTCGTCCCCGCCGATATCGATCGCGACATGCATCCCGTCGTCGCCGAGGTCGTCGGGGCGATCGCCCCCGCGCTCGACGCGCTGCTCGCGCTGCCGGCCGGGCCGAAGGCATGGGATCTCCTGGCACTTGCGGAGCGCAAGGCGGCGATGTTCGCCAAGCTCGTCGGCCGCGACGGGCCGTTCGGTCCGTGCGCCGCGCTCGATGTGCTGCGCGACGTCCTGCCCGACGAGGGCATCATGACCTGCGACGTCGGTGCGCACACGCATCTGATCGGGCAGCATTGGCGGACGCCGAAGCCCGGCACGCAGATCATGACCAACGGCTGGTCGGCGATGGGCTTCGGACTTCCTGCCGCGATCGCGGCGAAGCTCAGCCGCCCCGATACGCCGGTGTGCTGTGTGCTCGGCGATGGCGGCTTCCTGATGACCGCCGGTGAATTGGCGACCGCGGTGCGCGAGAAGCTGCCGCTGGTCATCGTGATCTTCACCGACAATGATCTCGCGCTGATCCGCATCAAGCAGGAAAAGAAGCAGAACCCGATTTACGGCACGCCGGTGCGCGCCGACGGGACGATCGGCGGCCCGTCGCTGTTCGGCGTTCCGGTGACGGTCGCGCGCGATCCCGCCGAGTTCCGCGCGGCGCTCGAGGGGGGCTTTGCCGCCGACGGGCCGGTGATCGTCGAGGCGCTGCTCGACAGCCGCGAATATGACGAACTGGTGCTGCGCAGGGACAAGCCATGATGCATGCCGCGGTGGGCGGGGGCCGATCGCTGCTGATCGACGGTCGCTGGGAGGCGGCGGACGAGACGATGGCGGTGGTCGATCCGTGGACAGGGCGGCCGATCGACGCAGTTGCCTGCGCAGACGCCGGGCATGTCGAGCGCGCCGTCGCGAGCGCGCTGCGCGGGGCCGAGGCGATGCGCCTGCTGTCGACCGGTGAACGCGGGCGCATCCTCCATGCCGCCGCAACCGCGCTCGAAGGCGATGCCGGACGATTTGCCGCCGCGATCACGTCCGAGACGGGCAAACCGATCCGCAGCGCACGGCACGAAGTGGCGCGTGCGGTGAACACGCTGCGCCTCTCGGCCGAAGAGGCGGTGCGGCTCGCGGGCGAGACGATCGCGTTCGACGGCTTTCCGGGCGGCGAAGCACGCTCGGGCCATTATGTCTATGAACCCGTCGGAGTGATCGCAGCGATCACGCCGTTCAACGATCCGCTCAACCTCGTCTGCCATAAGCTCGGTCCGGCCTTCGCCGCAGGCAATGCGGTGATACTGAAGCCTGCCGAACAGGCGCCGCTCGTCGCGATCATGCTGGCGCGGCTGTTGCTCGCCGCCGGACTGCCCGAGGAAGCGCTCTGCCTGCTGACCGGGCGCGGCGCGGATTTCGGCGACGCACTGACGGGTCATGCCGACGTCGCGATGATCAGCTTCACCGGCGGCGCGCGCGTCGGCGAAGCGATCTGCCGCGCTGCCGGGATCAAGCGTCTCGCGATGGAACTCGGCGGCAACGGGCCGGTGATCGTGATGCACGACGCCGATATCGAACGGGCTGCCGCCGCCTGCGCATCGGGCGCATTCGGCGCGGCCGGGCAGAATTGCATCGGCGTCCAGCGCATCTATGTCCACGACGCGATCTACGATGTGTTTCGCGATGCGCTGGTCGCGGCGGCGCGCGCACTGCATGTCGGCGACCCCACCGATTCCGCGACCGACGTCGGTCCGATGATCGGGGTAGCGGAGGCCGAGCGGATCGTCGCGTGGACGGTTGAGGCGGTATCGCGTGGGGCGACACTCCTGACAGGCGGCGAGCGGGCTGGGACGCTGGTTCGGCCCACGCTGCTCGAAAATGTTCCGGGCGATGCGCGCGTCGCGTGTGACGAAGCCTTTGGTCCGGTCGCCAGCCTGTTCCGCTTCGCCGGGCTTGACGAAGCCATCGATGCGGCCAATCGCGCCGACTATGCGATCCACGCGGCGGTGTTCACCGAATCGCTCCGCACTGCGCGCCATGCCGCCGGGCGGCTGCGCGCGGCGGGGGTGATGGTCAATGATTCGACCGACTACCGGCTCGACGCCATGCCGTTCGGCGGGGCAGGGCGGGGCAATATGGGACGCGAAGGTGTGCGCTTCGCCGCGCGCGAAATGTCGCAGACGAAGGTGATATGTTTTCATGACGCTTGATGCCGCCAATCTCGACCGCGCTGCCTGCGCGGCGCTCGATCGCGCCGACCCCCTGGCGCCGCTGCGCGACCGTTTCGCCCTGCCCGAGGGGATGATCTATCTCGACGGCAATTCGCTCGGCGCGATGCCGAAGGGGGCAGCGGCGCGCGCGCAGGACGTCGTGACGCGCGAATGGGGCATCGACCTCATCAAGAGCTGGAACAGCGCCGGGTGGTTTGACCTGCCGGTGCGCCTCGGCGACAAGCTGGCGCCGCTGATCGGCGCCGCGCCGGGCGAGGTCGTGATCTGCGATTCGACGAGCCAGAACCTGTTCAAGGTGCTGTCCGCCGCGGTCGCGCTGCGCCCCGACCGCAGCGTGCTGATCCTCGAGGGCAGCAATTTCCCCACCAACAATTATATCGGAGAGGGCGTCGCCGCGGCGACCGGAGGGCGCGTGACGGTGCATCTCTGCGAAAAGGACGAGATTGCGGGCGCCATAGACGGGGACACGATTGCGGTCGCGATCACCCATGTCCACTACAAGACGGGTCATATCCACGACATGGCGGCGATCACCGAACGCGCCCATGCCGCGGGCGCGCTCGCGATCTGGGATTTGTGCCACAGCGCGGGGGCGATGCCGGTCGACCTGAACGGCGCGGGCGCCGACTTCGCGGTCGGCTGCACCTATAAATATCTGAATGGAGGTCCGGGCTCGCCCGCGTTCCTCTTCGCGGCGGAGCGGCACCAGGGACAGGCGCTGCAGCCCGTGACCGGCTGGTGGGGTCACGCCGCGCCCTTCGCTTTCGAACCCGGCTATCGCCCGCAGCGGGATATTCGCCAGTTCCTGATCGGCACCCAGCCGATCCTGTCGATGGCGCTCGTCGAGACCGGGATCGACATCCATCTGGCAGCCGACATGGCGGCGATCCGCGCCAAGTCGATGGCGCTCACCGACCTGTTCATCCGCCTCGTCGAGACGCGCTGCGCGGGGCACGGCTTCACGCTCGCCTCGCCGCGCGCGGCGGCCGCGCGCGGCAGCCAGGTATCCTTCGCGCACGTCGAGGGCTATCCGATCATGCGTGCGCTGATCGCCGCGGGCGTGATCGGCGATTTCCGCGCGCCCGACACGGTGCGATTCGGATTCGCTCCGCTTTATGTCCGCCATGTCGATGTGTGGGATGCGGTCGACCGTCTCGCGGCGATCATGAATGGCGACATCTGGAAGCAATCGGAATATCAGGCACGCGAAGCCGTCACCTGAACGGCGCGCAAGGGGTAGCACAATGGATGAACAGGCTTATCTGGACCGCGAAGCGGGGCTCGAGCGCGGGCTGAGCAAGGCGCAGATCATCATGATCGGCCTTGGCGGGGCGATCGGCACCGGCCTGTTCATGGGGTCGGGGATCGCGATCGGCTATGCCGGGCCGGGCGTCCTCGTCAGCTATATGATCGCGGCGCTGATCGCGGTGATCATGGTGTTCAGCCTGTCCGAAATGGCCGTGGTCCATCCGACCGCCGGTTCGTTCGGCACCTATGCCGAAATCTACTTGGGGCCGCTCGCAGGTTTCGTCGTCCGCTATACCTACTGGATCCAGCAGATGCTGCTGATCGGCAGCGAAGCGGTCGCGGTCGGCATCTATATGGGCTGGTGGTTCCCCGATATGCCGGTGTGGATGTGGGCGCTCGGCAGCGCCGCGACCGTCGTCTGGGTCAACACGCGCGCAGTACATAATTTCGGGTCGGTCGAATATTGGCTGACCGTGATCAAGGTGTCGGCGATCGTCGCCTTCATCATCGTCGGCCTCAGCCGCATCGCCGGGATCGTCGGCGATCCGATCGGCCTGCACAATGTGACCGGGCTTCCCGGCGGTTTCCTGCCCAATGGCTTTTCGGGCGTATGGCTGGCGGTGCTGATGGCGCTCTTCTCCTTCATGGGACTCGAGTTCGTGGTCGGCACCGCGAGCGAGGCGAAGGATCCGAAGACCGCGATTCCTGCCGCGCTGCGCACGATGGCGGGACGATTGTTCCTCTTCTACATCCTCGCGCTCTTCATCATTGTCGCCTTCCTGCCGTGGACCCAGTCGGGGGCGAAGGTCGTCACCGAAAGCCCCTTCGTGAAGATGTTCGCGAGTGCGGGCATCCCCTATGCGGCGGGGATCATGAATTTCGTCGTCGCCTCGGCGGCGCTGTCGGCGATGAATACCAGCATCTACCTCGGGTCGCGGATGCTCTTTTCGCTGGCGCGCGGCGGTTATGCGCCGCGCGCGTTCGGCGAACTCAACGCGCAGCATGTGCCGATGCGCGCGACGATCGTCACCGGCATCGGCATCCTTGCCGCGGCGTCGCTGTCGATCCTGACGCCCTACGCCTATAACTATCTGTTCGGGATTGTGCTTTTCGGCGGACTGCTCGTGTGGAGCGCGATCCTCGTCAGCCACCTGCGGTTCCGGCGCCGGCATGACGCGAGCAGCTTGCCCGTGCGGATGCCATTCTTCCCCTATGCGCAGATATTGGGCCTCGGACTGCTCGGCGCGATCACGGTGACGATGGCGATCGACGCCGATTGGCAGGTGGCGGTGTTCGCGGGCGTGCCATGGCTGATCGCGATCACTGCGGCCTATTTCGTCTGGCGGCGACTGGCGGGCGGCTCGGCGAGCCCGTCCTGATCCTGGCCCAGCTCGGCGCGGATCTCCGCAGCGACCTCACCGACGACCTCCATGAAATAGGCGGCCGCCGCGGATAGCTCGACATTGGCGTGCATCGTCGCGCCGATTCTGGAATTCGCGCCTTCGAGCGTCACTGGCAGCGCGACGAGCCCGGCCTGTCCGATGCCCACCTGATGCGGCATCGCCGCGAGCATGTCGGTATTTTTCAACAGCGCATGGTTGGTCAGGATCGAAACCGATTCGATCACGTCGAGCGGCGGTTCCAGGTCTTCGTGGCGAAACGCCTGGTCGATCTGGCGACGTAACGACGTCTGCGTCGGCGGCATCACCCACGCCTGATCGACGAGGTCGGCGAGGGTGAGCGATGCACGGGTCGTGAGCGGGTGGCCTTCGCGAACCATGATCGATACGGTGTCGAGATAAAGCACTTCCTGCCTCAGTCCCTCGCGCTCGCGATATTCGGGCAGGCGTCCCAAGACGACATCGATGTCGCCGGTGCGCAGGCCCGGCATCAGCCGGTCGATCGTCCCCTCGGCCACGGTCACCGCGATCCCCGGCCGTCGCTCGCGGAGCCGCGCGAGCGCGCGCGGAAGCAGCGAGGTCGAGGCCGCGAGCAATGTCCCTACATGGACGCGCCCCGACAGGCCTTCCTCCAGCGATTGCAGTTCCTCGCTGGCGTGGCGGAGCTGGGCGAGGATCAGCTTGGCGTGCTTGATCATCACGCGGCCGAAATCGGTCGGGGTCACACCGCGCGACGAGCGTTCGAAAAGCTGGACGCCGAGCGCGTCCTCCAGCTCCTTGATGCTTTTCGTCGCGGCGGGCTGGGCGATGTTCAGCGCCTGCGACCCCTTGAGAACCGTGCCCTCGTCGGCGATGGCGGTGAGCAGGCGTAGCTGGCGCAGCTTCAGTCGGCTCAGCAGGAAATTCTCGTGAAATTTAGGCATCGCGCATCTCCCGCCCCGTTGGGGACAGCTATAGCCTTTTTGTAATAGCGTGGGCAAGTCTCTGGATTATTGTTGATAGCTGAGCGGGGTTACTCACCCTCATGGCCCGCACGCATCGGCGACCGGCGGGCTGACCACGGGACAGGGGTGCGGCGACAATCATGACGGACGATGGCGCAAGGCAGGCGGCGGTGATCGACATGCACAGCCACTTCTTTCCCGCGATGGACGCGGCCTATCGCGCGCGTGCGCAGGAGGAGGGACTGCCCTGGCTGCGTGACGATGGGGCGGGGAAGGGCTTCATCATGCAGGGCGACAAGGAGTTCCGCCCGGTCGACGATATTCTCTGGGATCCGGCGCGCCGGGTCGAGGCGCTCGACGAGCAGGGCATCGACCTCCAGATCATCTGCGCGACCCCGATCATGTTCGGCTACAGCCGCCCGGCCGGTCTGGCGCTCGACTGCGCGCGCCGCTTCAACGACGAGGCGCTGGTCTTTTGCAGCCATGCGCCGAGCCGGATGAAGGCGCTGGCGCAGGTGCCCTTGCAGGACATCGAGCTGTCGTGCGCCGAAGCGAGCCGGGCGATGGAGAGCGGTCATCTGGGGGTCCAGATCGGCAACCATATGGGGCTGCGCAACCTCGACGACGAGGGCATCCTGACCTTCCTGACGCATTGCGCCGAGATCGGCGCCGCGGTGCTGGTCCATCCGTGGGACATGATGGCGCGCGAGCGGATGCCCAAATATATGCTGCCCTGGCTCGTCGCGATGCCTGCCGAGACGCAATTGTCGATCCTGTCGCTGATCCTGTCAGGTGCTTTCGATCGCTTGCCCAAGAGCCTGCGCATCTGTTTCGGCCATGGCGGCGGCAGCTTCGCCTTCCTGCTCGGGCGGGTCGAGAATGCGTGGAAATATCGCGATATTGTCCGCGCCGATTGCCCCAATCCGCCCTCGAGCTACGTCGACCGTTTCTTCGTCGATTCAGCGGTCTTCGATCCGCGCGCACTGAGCCTGCTGATCGACGTCATGGGCGACGATCGCGTGCTTCTGGGCTCCGACCATCCGTTTCCGCTCGGCGAGCAGGACATAGGCGCGCTGGTGCGCGGGCATAACGGGCTGACCGCGGCACAGAAGGCGAAGATCTTCAGCGGCAATTCGCGCGCCTTCCTGAATCTTTGAACCTCAGCAGCGAACAAGGAAAGGCCGCCGGAGCGATGCTCCGGCGGCCTTCGAGTTTCGAGGGGGAGGCCTCGCCTGTCAGGCGGCCGGCGGCGCGCCCTTGAAGCTCTCGGTCCCGGCCCAGCCGCGTTCGGAAACGTCGACCATCACATTCTCTGGCCCGGTCATCTTGTATTCGGCGTTGTCCTTCGCCGGATTCTTGCCAAGACCCTGCGCCAGATTGACGTCGTGGCGCGGCGCGTAGCCCGAATTTTCGAAGCGCTCGACGACCGCGGCGATGTCGTCGCACTGAAAGCCGATGTGGTGCAGCCCCGTGTAGCCCTCGGGAAACTCCATCCCGGCGGCGGGGCGGTTCTTGAAGCAGAGCAGCGCGATATTGATGTGGCCGTCGGTCACATAATAGCCGCGCGCATTGCGGCTATCGATCTTCCCGGCGAGGGTCCAGCCGAGCACGTCGGTGAAGAAGCCGACCGAGTTGTCGGGGTCGGCGGATGCGATCGCGACGTGGCGGAGACGGGTGGTCATGGGTTTGGCCTTTCTAGGTTCCGATGCGGATGGGGCTGACGAGATCGTGGAGCGCCGCGACGATGCTTTGCGCGGTGATCCGGCCGGTGCCGGGGTTCTCGACAGTGGGAATATTCTCGATCGCGAGTTCGAGGCGCGCGCTGTCGGAATCGACGACGATGCGGTGCGTGTTACGTTCGAGCGCGGGGTCGGCCCAGATTTCGAGCCGCGTCCGGTCGGGGCCGATGCCCGCGAGGCCGAGCGCCGCTGCAACATTGACGTTGGCGGGAAAGGCGATGGCGCCCTCGCGCGCGCTGCCCTCGAAGATCTTGAGCGGTTCGGCGAGGGCGGCGAGGTCGATGTTGTTGCGCACGACATGCTCGGCCTTGACCAGTGACTTTACCGGCTTGCGCGTCACCATCGTCACCGAGTGGATCGTGCCGATCGCGGCGGCGCGGACGGCATCGAGGCCAAGCAGGGCGCCGGTGGCAAGGACGATGCGACCGCCATGCGCGCGCGCGATATCGACCGCCTCGGGCCATTGCATCAGCGCCGCGCCGCTGACCGTGACCAGCGTCTTGCCGGCGGCGAGCGTCGCGGTGGCGATATCGCGAAAGGCGGCCGTCGGTGCGCTGTCGACGACAACGTCGGACAGCGCGACAAGCTCTTCGGTGCCGACGACCGGCACCGGACGTTTCAACGCGGTCATCGCGGCTTCGGCGCGCGCCCGGTCGCCCGCGGATACGGCGGCGAGGGTCAGCGGCGGCCCGCCTGCTTCGATATGGCGCGCGACGACGCGGCCGATGGTGCCGAATCCGGCGATGCCCACTTGTGTCATGCCGACCGCGCTACGGCGTCTCTCATATGCCGGATAATATTGATTGGCCGGCCTCCTATTCCCAAAACCATATAGGCCTCATTATATATTTTTGATTATATATAACCCAAATTTCTATCTTTGACCGCATATGCAGTGCGACGCAAAAGCAAGGCCGACCTTTGGGGGAAGCCGATGCTCGATATGCTGGACGGGGAAATGCTGACGCTGGCGGCGATGATGCTCGTCACCGGAGCAGCGGGCGGCGTGATCGCCGGGATGCTCGGCGTCGGCGGCGGCATCGTGATCGTCCCGGTTCTCGACCTCGTTCTGTCGTCGCTCGGGATCGATTCCGACATTCGGATGCATGTTACCGTCGCGACCTCGCTCGCGACGATCATCCCCACTGCCATCTCCTCGTCGCGCGCGCACGAAGCGAAGGGCGCGGTCGATCACGACCAGCTGAAACGCTGGGGCATTGCGATCTTTCTAGGCGCGATCGCCGGGGTCATCCTGGCCTCGCGCGCCTCGGGCGATACGCTGTCGGCGGTGTTCGGGATCGTTGCGCTGCTCGTCGCGATCAAGATGCTCTTGCCGCTTGAGGGCAAGCATATTGCCGAAGCGGTGCCGGGCGGCGCGGGCGGGCAGCTCATTCCCTTCGCGATTGGGGGCATCTCCAGCATGATGGGGATCGGCGGCGGCACGCTCAGCGTTCCGGTGATGACATTGTTCAACTTCCCGATCCACCGCGCAGTCGGCACGGCAGCACTGTTTGGCCTGCTGATCAGCGCGCCCGCGACCATTGTCTTCATCGCTACCGGTTGGAACGTCGAGGGCTTGCCGCCGGGCAGCCTCGGCTATGTCAACCTGATCGGCCTCGCGATCATAGCGCCGGTTTCGTACCTGACGGCACCGCTCGGCGCACGGATCGCCCATGCGCTGTCGAAGCGGCAGTTGAGCCTGATGTTCGGCCTGTTCCTGACCGTCGTCGCGGTGCGGATGCTGCTCAGGGCGTTCGGGTGAGATGCGATGCCCAGGCTCCGGAAAAACCCGCCCTATAAGAAAATCGGCCCGCTCTATGCGCAACGCATATTGGATCGCCGCGCCGCGCTCGCGCAGATCGGGGGCGCCATCGCGCTCGGCTGCGCATCGCCGGCGTTCGCCCATTCCACTGGAAAGAAAGATCGACGCATGACCCGGTTTGCCCTTGCCACTCGCGCCACGGCCGAAGGACCGCGCCCCACGATCCAGGTCGGTGACGCCTTTCACGATCTCGTCGATGCCGCGGCGGCGCACGGCTATTCTGCCGTTGCGGGGGACGTCACCACGATCATCCGCGACTGGGACGCGCGCCGTGACGGCTTGTTCGCGCTCGCCAGCGCGGTGGGCGGTTCCTCGGCGGCGCTCGGCGCGCCGAAGCTTGTCGCGCCGTTCGAGCCGCGCCGTATCTTCGCCGCCGCGTCGAATTTCATCGAACATGCCGAGGAAATGCAGACCAAGCTCGCCGCGAAGGCCGAGAGCGAGCCCTATATCTTCCTGAAGACGATCGAGAGTGTTGTCGGGCCGGGCGATACGGTCGTGGTGCCGCCGCAGGTCTCGCGTCCCGACTGGGAGGTCGAGCTGGGTGTCGTGCTCGGCAAGCCGGGCAAGAATGTCGCCGTGGATGCCGCCCACGATCTGATTGCCGGCTATACGATCGTCAACGACGTGTCGGCGCGCGACCGCACCCGGCGGACCGACTTTCCCTTCTCGCACGACTGGTTCCGCGGCAAGAGCTTCGACAGCTTCACGCCCTTGGGCCCGGTGTTTGTGCCGCGCGACTGCCTCGGCGATCCGCACGACATCCGCCTTGGCCTCAAGGTCAATGGCGAGGCGATGCAGGACGGCAACACGTCCGAGATGATCTTCAACATCTACGAACAGATCGCCTATCTCTCGACGATCCTCGAACTTCGTGCCGGCGACCTGATCGCGTCGGGGACCCCCGCCGGGGTCGGTATGGGGCGGGGCGTCTTCCTGAAGGATGGCGACGTCATGGATGCGTGGGTCGAGGGGATCGGCGAGCTGCGCAACCCCGTCGCCGCGCCGCACCTGCCGAGGGGGTGAGCGAGATGGTCGCCTTCCATCGCCGATCGCTGATCGTCCCGCTGCTCGTCGTCGCGGCGGTCGCCGCGCTGACCCTATGGAGCGCCTTCGGTGGCAGCGCGCCGCGCGCCGTACAGTCCGAAAGCGCGCGCAGCATACGCTTCAACATGGCCTGGCTTCCGCAGGGCAGCATGGCGGGCATCTTCGTCGCGATCGACAAGGGCTATTTCGCCGAAGCGGGGATCAACGTCGAACCGGCGCGCGGTTTTGGCGGGATGCGTACCGCGAACGAGCTCGACCAGGGCATGTTCGAATTCGCCTATATCGACCCGCTGTCGGTCGCGCTCAATCGTTCGAAGGGCGGCAAGGTACGGATGATCGGCGGTATCAACATGCGGCTTCCCGCCGGCGCCTGCTTCGTCAAGGAACGCCACCGGATCGAAAGGCCGGCCGACCTTGCGGGGCTGCGTTTCGGTGCGGGGCAAAGCTCGATGATCCAGGCGCTGCTCCCAGCTTGGCTCACGGCTAATGGCGTCGATCCCGCGCGCGTCGAACGGATCCAGCTGGACCCCGCGATCGTCGTCTCGTCGCTCGTCGAGGGACGGATCGACGCCGCCGAATGCTGGCTCGGCAATTCGCTTGCGCTGTTCGACAAGGCGGCGAAGGCGAAGGGCGTGACGATCGGGCGCATCGGCTACGCCGACTACGGGCTCGACGTCTACGGCAGCGGCTTCGCGACCCGCGATGCGCTGATCGAGAAGGAGCCCGAGATGGTGCGCGCCTTTCTGAAGGCCGCCTATCGCGGCTATGCCGACGCGGCGCGCGACCCGAAGGCGGCGCTCGCGATCATCCGCAAATATTATCCGCTGCTCGACGAGGCCGTGACCGAACGCCAGATCCGCGAGACCACGGCGCTGATGGCGGCCGAGGGCGGATCGCATCGCCTGAAGCCCGAAAAGGTCGAGCGTACCGTCACCTATCTGCAGGCGAGCGGCCAGCTTCAGGGCTTCGATCAGGCGCCGCAGCTCTTCACCAACGCCTTCGTTCCGATGGGAAACCAGCCATGACCGATCCCGCCTCCTATCGTCCGCGTCCGACGCGGCTCGGGCATCTCGTCCTCAAGGTCCGCGATATCGATCGCAGCCTCGCCTTCTATACCGAGGTCGTGGGTCTCGAAGTCTCCGACTGGATCGACCACATCATGGTCTTCCTGCGCGCGGGCGAGGACCATCATGATCTCGCGCTGCTCCAGCTGCCGCTCGGGCATTCCGATATCCCAGAGGGGCATTATCCGGCGGTCGAACATTTCTCCTACCGCCTCGAAACGCTGGAGGAGATGGAGCAGGTCGCCGACATGCTCGTCGCGCGCGGGATCATAATCGACCGCGGCATCGGCAAGCATGGACCCGGCGCGAACAGCTTCCTCGTCTTCCGCGACCCCGACGGCAACAATGTCGAATTCTACACCGACATGACGCAGATCACCGCCGACAGCCCCTATGAGCCGTCGGTGTGGGACGGGAAGGATCTCGAAACCTTCGACCGCTGGCATCTCGATCGCTTCCTCGTGCCGCCACCGGCGCGCATCCAGGCGCTGCTGGACGCGGCCGAAAAGAGGGAGGGCGACGCGTGAGCAGATGGTTGAATCGCGATACGGCGACCAGCGCGGGGTTTTTCCTGGCTCTCGGGCTGGCATGGGAATATGGCGTTCGCTGGTCGGGCGTCCAATCCTATCTGCTGCCGCCGCCGAGCGCGATCCTCGGCGAGCTTTGGGCATCGCGCGGCGCGATCCTGTCGCAGAGCCTCGTCACGCTGACCGAAGTTTTCTGGGGCTTCCTCATCGCGGTGGCGCTCGGCGTGCCGATTGCGACGCTGATCCATTTCTCGCGCACCGCGAAGCGCACGGTCTATCCGCTGTTCGTCGCGCTCCAGAGCATTCCGAAGATCGGGCTCGCGCCACTGATCGTGGTATGGTTCGGCTATGGCCTTACCTCGAAATTGATCATGGCGTTTCTCTTCGCCTTCTTCCCGATCATCATTTCGACGCTGGGCGGGCTGGCGAGCACGCCTGCGCATCTTGATGAGCATTTCCGCGCGCTCCGCGCCAGCCCGATGCAGAGCTTCTGGCGCCTCCGTGTTCCCGCCGCGCTGCCAAGCTTCCTCGACGGCTGCAAGGTCGCGATGCCGCTCGCGGTGATCGGCGCGGTCGTCGGCGAATTCGTCGGGTCGAACGACGGGCTCGGCAACCTGATCCTGACCGCATCGGGGTCGGGGCATACGACCTTGACCTTCGCGGCGCTGATCGCGGTGACCGTTCTGTCGCTTCTTCTCTTCTACGGCGTCGCCTATTGGGAACGCTTCATCTGGTGGCGCGCAGCATGAAATCGGTGATCTCTCTCTCCGGCGCGGGCAAGCTGTTCGGCGGCCGCCAGGTATTGAAAGACGTTAGTGCCGAGATCGGCGCTGCCGAATTCGTCTCGATCCTCGGCCCCTCGGGCTGCGGCAAGAGCACGCTGCTGCGCCTGATCGCGGGGCTGGTCCCCTTCGAGCAAGGTCATATCCGCTTCGGCGGGGCCGACGTGACTACGCCCTCGGCCGAAATGGGGTTCGTTTTCCAGACGTCGAATCTGCTGCCCTGGCTCACCGTTCGCGACAATCTGCTGCTCGGCGTCGATCTCGACCGGCAGGCGCAACGTCCCGACGAAGCGGCGATCGCTGCGCTCGTCGAGACGCTGGGTCTCACCGGCTTCGAAGCGAGCTATCCAAGCGAACTCTCGGGCGGGATGCGTCACCGTGTCGCGATCGGGCAGGCGCTCGCCCGCGACCCGCAGGTTTTGCTGATGGACGAGCCCTTCGGGGCACTCGACGCGCTGACCCGCGACCGGCTCAACATGGAACTGCTCCGCATCTGGCAGCGCGACCGCAAGACGGTGCTGCTCGTCACCCACAGCATTTCGGAGGCGGTGCTGCTCTCCGACCGCGTGCTCGTGATGTCGGAGCGGCCCGGGACGATTATCGAAGATGTCCGCATCGACCTGCCGCGCCCGCGCGATCCCAGCGCCACGCGCGAGGATCCGGCGTTCGGCGACTATGTCGTGCGGCTCAGCAAATTGATGGGGGTAGCGTGATGGAAAGCGGTGTGCTGGCGACGGCGGGCGCCGAAATCTACTGGCAGGCGCATGGGGCCGGCCCGGCGGTCGTGCTCGCGCACGGGATCGGCGGCAATCATGCGATCTGGTATCGCCAGATCGATGCCCTGTCGCGGTCGAACCGGGTCATCACCTTCGACCATCGCGGCTTCGGGCTGTCGCGTGATCTCGACGGACGCGGGCGCGATGCCTTTGTCGACGATCTGACCGCGCTGCTCGATCATCTCGGCGTGGAGAAGGCGGCGCTCGTCGGCCAGTCGATGGGTGCGGGCACCTGCATCGGCATCGCGCACCGCGCGCCCGGCCGCGTCGCCGCGCTCGCGATCTGCGACAGCCTTCACGGCATTGCCGAAAGCGCGCAGGTCAAGGCGATCATGGGCGCGGCGCGTGCGAAGACCGCGCCGCTCGGTCAGATAGAACGCGTGCTCGGGGCGGGGGCGCCACCCGAGCTGGCGGTGCTCTATCGCCAGATCGCGAGCTTCAACGCCGTCGACCGGCACAGCCTGACCGGCAGCTTCGATGCGCGTCCTGCCGCCGAGCTCAGCGGCAAGGGCTTCCCGATCCTCTTCCTTGCGGGCGTCGACGACATCCTTTTCCCGATCGAGGCGGTGCGACTCGCGCAGGCCGAAGTGCCTGGTTCCTTCCTCGTCGAGGTCAATGACGCGGGTCATTCGGCTTTCCTCGAAGCGCCGATGCAGTTCAACGACACCATATTGTCGCTGCTCCAGATGGCCGGCCATATCGGCACGGCAGGCGCTGCGCATAGCAATGCCGCGGGCTATGTTCCGGTCGGGGGTGCGGCATGACCGGCGCCGCCTATCCCGTCGCTGCCTACCCCTTCTCTGAGCGCCCGGTGCTGAACTATGTCGATGGCGCCTTCGTCGAGGGCGACGGCTGGTTCGACAATGTGAACCCTGTCGATGGCAGCGTCGCGGCCCGCGTATCGCTCGCGAGCCGCGACCTCGTGGACCGCGCCGTCGCCGCCGGGCGCGCGGCGCTCAAGGGGCCGTGGGGCAGAATGTCGCAGGCCGAGCGCTGCAAGCTGCTCGTCCGCGTTGCCGAGGGGATCGAGGCGCGCTTCGACGAATTCGCCGCTGCCGAGATCGCCGACACCGGCAAGTCGCTGCATCAGGCGCGCACGATCGACATTCCGCGCGGCGCCGCCAATTTCCGAGCCTTCGCCGCGATCGCCGAGGCGCGCGCGATGCCGAGCTTTCGCACCGACCTTCCCGATGGACGCAGCGCGATCAACTATGCGATCGCGCGGCCGCTGGGCGTGGTCGCGATCGTTTCGCCCTGGAACCTGCCGCTGCTCCTTATGACATGGAAGGTCGCGCCCGCTCTCGCGTGCGGCAATGTCGTCGTGGTGAAGCCGAGCGAGGAAACGCCCTCGACCGCGACCCTGCTCGCCGAGGTGATGGATGCGGCGGGCGTGCCGCCGGGGGTCTTCAACCTCGTTCACGGTTTTGGTGCAGGGTCGACGGGGGAATGGCTGACCGCGAATCCCGATATCGACGCGATCACCTTCACCGGTGAGTCCGCCACCGGCGGTGCGATCATGCGCGTCGCGGCTGCGGGCGTGAAACCCGTGTCGTTCGAACTCGGGGGCAAGAATGCCGCGCTCGTCTTCGCCGACTGCGATTTCGACGAGGCGGTCGCGGGGACGGTGCGCTCGGTCTTCTCGAACTGCGGGCAAGTGTGCCTCTGCACCGAGCGCGTCTATGTCGAGCGGCCGATCTTCGACCGCTTCGTCGACGCGCTCGCCGAACGCGCGAAGGCGCTCACCGTCGGCGATCCCTGGTCGGGCGCCGACATGGGGCCGCTGATCTCGCACGGGCATCGCGAGAAGGTGCTCGGCTATTATGCGCTCGCGCGTCAGGAAGGAGCGACGATTGTTGCGGGCGGCGGGATCCCCGCGTTGCCCGGCGCGCTCGCAGGCGGGGCGTTCGTCGAACCGACGATCCTGACCGGGCTCGGGCCCGATGCGCGCTGCGTGCGCGAGGAGATTTTCGGTCCCGTCTGCCACATCGCACCCTTCGACCGCGAGGACGAGGCGATCGAGCTCGCCAACGACACCGACTATGGTCTCGCCGCGGCGATCTGGACGCGCGACGTCGGGCGCGCGCACCGCGTCGCGGCGCAGATGGAAACGGGGATCGTCTGGGTCAACGAATGGTTCCTGCGCGACCTCCGCACACCCTTCGGCGGGATGAAGCTCTCGGGCATCGGGCGCGAAGGCGGCGAACATTCGCTGGGCTTCTATTCGGAGCCGACCAATATCTGCGTAAAACTGTAAGAGGAAAGTATGGCAGACATTGCCGCAATCGCTGCAAGGCTCGACGATGCCGCAAGGCAGGCGAGGGCGATCCCGCAAATCACGGGCGAGGGGGGCGAATTGCCGCTCGCCGAGGCCTATGCCATCCAGCGCGCCGCGATCGATCATCGCCTCGCGCGCGGCGCGACGCTGGTTGGCGTCAAGATGGGCTTCACCAGCGAAGCCAAGATGGCGCAGATGGGGCTCAAGGACCAGATATGGGGCCGGCTGACCTCCGACATGGTCGTCACCAACGGCGCGACGATCAACCGCGCACGCTTCATCCACCCGCGCGTCGAGCCCGAGGTCGCGGTGCGGCTGAAGGTGCCGCTGTCGGGCGAGGTGTCGCGCGAGGAGGCGTTCGCGGCGGTCGATGCGGTCGCTGCGGCGCTCGAGATCATCGACAGCCGCTACGAGAATTTCCGCTTCGCGCTCGGCGATGTCGTCGCCGACAATGCGTCTTCCTCGGCCTTCGTCGTCGGGCCATGGCTTTCCGCCGATACCGACGTGTCCGATGTGGCGATGGTGATGCGCGTCGATGAAGCCGTCGCCGAAACCGGCACGAGCGCGGCAATCCTCGGCGATCCGGTCCGATCGCTCATCGCCGCGGCGCGACTGGCGGATGCGGAGGGGCTGATCCTCCAGCCCGGCTGGACGGTGATGCTGGGCGGGGCGACCGCAGCAGCGGCGATCGGTTCGGCACGCACCGTGTCGCTCGACGCGGGCCACCTCGGCCGGGTAGGGTTCATCATCGAGGGGGATGCGGCATGAGCAGCGAAGGACGGGTGATTCCGGGCAAGGCGCGCCCGCGCGGGCGTTTTCCGCACTATCGCCGCGCGGGCGATTTCGTGTTCGTGTCGGGCACCAGTTCGCGCCGCCCGGACAACAGCTTCGCAGGCGCATCGGCCGACGAGTTCGGAACGGTCAGCCTCGACATCGCCGAACAGACGCGCGCGGTGATCGAGAATATCGGCGCGATCCTCGCCGACGCGGGCGGCTCGCTTGCCGATGTCGTCGACGTGACCAGCTTCCTCGTCAACATGAACGATTTCGGCGGCTACAACGGCGTCTATGCCGAATATTTCGATGAGGCCGGCCCCGCGCGCACTACCGTCGCTGTCCATCAGCTTCCGCACCCGCATTTGCTGATCGAGATCAAGGCGACCGCCTTCATTCCGCGCCCCCCTAAAGGATGACACCATGCTGACCTATGGATTGCCCTTCAACTTCCGCGAGTGGATCGAGGCGCATCGCGACGTGCTGAAGCCGCCTGTCGGTAATACGCAAATCTGGGAGGACGCCGATTTCATCGTCACCGTCGTCGGCGGTCCCAACCAGCGCACCGACTATCACGACGATCCGCTCGAGGAGTTTTTCTACCAGATCGAAGGCGACATGAACCTGCGGCTGTGGACCGACGAGGGGCCGAAGGACATGCCGATCCGCGAGGGCGACATCTTCCTGCTGCCGCCGCATGTCCCGCACTCGCCGCAGCGCCCGGTCGCAGGGAGCGTAGGGCTCGTCATCGAGCGCAAGCGGCCCGACGGAATGGTCGACGCCTTCCAATGGTATTGCGACGATTGCGGCCACATCGTCCACCGCGTCGAGGTCCAGCTCCAGAGTATCGTGCGCGACCTGCCCCCCCTGTTCGAGGCCTTTTATGCCAGTGAGGACCTGCGGACCTGCGGGCACTGCGGAACGGTCCACCCCGGCAAACATGGCGCGCGCGCCGAGGGCTGACGACGAGGGCGAACGCCATCACTTATTCGCCTCTCTCGCTCCCCAATCGCACGAAACGGATGTCGCCGTCCCTGCGGTGCAGGACGACGCCGCGATCCGTTTTTTCGACGCATGCACTCTCCATATCGACGACGCCGATATCATTGGGGATTAGCGTCAGGCGAAGCTTCCCGCGGTCGGCGCCGGACAGCTCGAAGCGCGGTGCGGTAACGCCGTGGATCGGCTCGCTCACCTCGACCCAGCGCGGCAAGCGATGGTCGTCTTCGGGCATCGTCCAGCCATAATATTGGGTATAGCCTTCGGCGGGATCGCCGCTGTCGAACCCGATACGAAAATCGACTCCCGGAATGCCTTCGCCGTTCGGCCAGGTGACGAGGAGGGTGGGGATGGCGCCCTCGACCGCGATCGGCACCCCCTTCTCGAAGGCCGGCGGCACCGGCTTGGGTTCGGTCGTCAGACAGATGCCGTCGCCCCGCGCCTCCCAGCGTCCCTCGGCGCGTTCGTCCAGCGCGCCTGCCGCGAGCGCATATTGGAAGCGGCCGTCGCCGCGGATCAGCAGCCCGCCGCCGACGTCGGGCCCTTCTGCGATGCCATATTCGCCGACGAAGGCGTTGTCCTGTGCGATCGCTGGAGCGGCGAGAAGAGCGATGGCGAGGAGAAGCTGGCGCATGGTGCGATACTGCGCGCGGCGACGGCATCGCGCCAGCCCCTTTCCACTTGCCCCGCACCCTGCTAGGCGCCCGCGCCATGTCCAAGCATCCCGACCGCCGCACCTTTGCCATCATCTCACACCCCGACGCGGGCAAGACGACGCTGACCGAGAAACTCCTCGTCGCGGGCGGCGCGATCCATATGGCGGGTGAGGTCAAGGCGCGCGGCCAGGCGCGGCGCGCGCGCTCGGACTGGATGAAAATCGAGCAGCAGCGCGGGATTTCCGTGACCTCGTCGGTGATGACCTTCGAACATGACGGGCTCGTCTTCAACCTGCTCGATACGCCGGGGCACGAGGATTTCAGCGAGGATACCTATCGCACGCTCACCGCCGTCGACAGCGCGGTCATGGTGATCGACGCCGCAAAAGGCATCGAGCCGCAGACGCTGAAGCTGTTCGAGGTCTGCCGCCTGCGCTCGGTGCCGATCATCACCTTCGTCAACAAGGTCGACCGCGAAGGCCTGCCGCCGTTCGAATTGCTCGACGAGGTCGCTGACCGGCTCGCGCTCGACGTTTGCCCGATGAACTGGCCCGCGGGCATGGGCGGGCAGTTCGAGGGGATTTACGACCTGGTCGATCCCGCGATCATGAAGCCCGGCGGCGATGCGTCGCGCATGTATGAGGGTGATCGCGTCGGCGTCACGGGGCTCGACGATGACGCACTCGCGGCGCAGCTGAGCGCCGACGCGCTCGCGTACCTCAAGGAAGAGACCGAGCTGGCGTCGGCTTGCTATGCGCCCTTTGACCCGGCGGCGTATCGGAATGGTGATCTGACGCCGGTCTATTTCGGATCGGCGCTCAAGGAATTCGGCGTCGTCGACCTGCTCAATGCACTGGCGGCGCACGCCCCCGGACCCGGCGCGCAGCCCGCCGAGCCCGCGCCGGTACAGCCCGACGACGAGGCCGTCACCGGCTTCGTCTTCAAGGTGCAGGCGAACATGAACCCGGCGCACCGCGACCGCATCGCCTTCATGCGTCTGTGCTCGGGCAAGTTCGAGCGCGGGATGCGGCTGATGCAGGGCGGGACGGGCAAGGCGATCGCGATCAGCCGCCCGATGCTGTTCCTCGCGCAGGACCGCGAAATGGCCGAAGAGGCGTATCCCGGCGACATCATCGGCATTCCGAACCACGGTACCTTGCGCGTCGGGGATACTTTGTCGGAACGCACCGACATCACGATCACGGGCCTGCCGAACTTCGCCCCCGAAATCCTGCGCCGCGTCGCGCTCGTCGATCCGACCAAGACCAAGCAGCTTCGCAAGGCGCTCGACGATATGGCCGAGGAGGGGATCATCCAGGTCTTCTATCCCGAGATCGGGTCGAACATGATCGTCGGGGTGGTCGGCCAGCTTCAGCTCGAAGTGCTGATCAGCCGGCTCGAGGCCGAATACAAGGTCGAGGCGAAGCTGGAGGCATCGCCCTGGGACACGGCGCGCTGGATCGCGAGCGACGATCCCGCCGCGCTGAAAGCCTTCCAGGCCGACCACCGCGGCGCCAGCGCCGCCGACCGCGACGGCGCGCCGGTTTTCATGGCGAAGGATGCGTGGGAAGTCGGCTATGTGACCCAACGCCACCCGGCGATCCGTTTCACCGCGACGAAAGAGCGCGTTTTCGCCGACGCGGGTTGATCGGGTCCGCCAAGTCCGGCACCATGACGTCAAGGTCGGTCATGGCGGGGGTATCGATGCGCGGATGGATTTTGGCGCTGGCGATGGCCGCGGGCACCGCGCCGGTGGCGGCACAGGGGATCAAGCTTCCGGTCGCGCCGGGGTTCTGGACCAACGACACGGAAAAATGCACGGCCGTCCGTCACGGTTATATATTCGACGGCAAACGCTGGGGCGCCCTCTATTATTACGGTCCCAACGGCAGCATGGGGCCGGCCGCCGAACTCGAGCCGATCACGCAGGCGCGGGCTGTCGCGGGCGGTTTTACCCAGATGCAGTTCGGCGGCTATGACGGCGCGGGCTATTTCCGCATCAAGCTGCTTGGCCCCGGCCGCGCGCTCTATCGCGTCGGGGCGCCGTTTCAGGACGAGATACAGGAATCGGACGAGACGCTGATCCGCTGCGATTTCAGGACGCTGTCGCCAAAGATGCAGGCGGCGATCCGGCGTTTTGCGCCCGCACTGGTGGCGAGTCCGGCGGCCCGGCCATAAGCAACGCGGCGATCGACGCGGCGATCTGCTGGCCGGTGTCGAGCTCGTAATAGGAAAAGGCCGGGCTCGGATTGACCTCGAAGCAATAATAGCGCCCGTCGGGCGCGCGGCGCAGGTCGATGCCCGACAGCGACAGGCCCATGGCTGCGGTCATCGCGACGCAGCGTTCGGCGATCTCGTCGGGAAGCGTGATCGCCGAAAGGTCGGTGCGGCCGCCGCGCTGCGATGCATAACGATAGTCGACGCCGTCGCTCGCGATCTCGGTCGCGTGCACATCCTCGCCGACGACATGGACGCGAATATCGGTTCCCGCGACGCGCTGCTGGAACTGCACCGGGCACCAGCGAATGCGTTCAAGCCGGTCGCGGTCGGTGACGTCGAGCTCGGCGACGATCGACCGTACCCCGCTGATCGATTTGTAGATGAGCGGGCCGTGGTCGGCGTGGAAGGCGCGCACCGCATCGGGATCGTTGCTGATCAGCGTTTCGGGAATGTCGAAGCCGTGGCGGCGCACGATCTGCCCCTGAAAGGGCTTCGACATGTTCGATCCCTGCGGGTCAGACCTGTTGACGATCCGCGCCGGCGCAACCTCGAACCAGCGGTAGAGCGCGTCGTGGAGCGCGCGCGCGCGGCGGCGCGGCGGGGCATCGGGGGCGAGCGGCTTGACCTCCGGCAACCGGTTATCGTCCATCATCCGATGATAGACGGCGGCGATGTCGCCGAGCGCGATGCGGTCGCTGCCCAGGGTCAGCCTGCCGTCCAGACCGCCGTCGTCGATGTGAAAGGCGAAATCGCAGACGGCGACCTCGCGCTGGTTGAACAGGCGGTAGTCGGCGCCGCGCGCGTCGAGTGCCTCGCGGACGAGGCGGAGCGGCGTTTCGCTGGGGATGCCGGCGAGCAGGATCATGACGCGAAGGCCGCGTCGATGGCGTCGACCATCGGTTCGCCGCCCGCGGCGAGATCGGGGAGCAGGTTGGCGCCGACGAAGCGCCAACCTTCCGGAATGGCGTCGTCGGGGATCAGGCGCACGCCGAGCAGGCCGACGCCCGCCGCGCGCGCGAGCGCGATGCAGCCATGCTCGACCGCCGCAATCAGATCGATCGTGGCGGGCCAGCCCGGTCGCACCAGCCGGCCGCCGACCGCCACCACGCAAATCTCGCCGGGTTGCTCGGCGATCGTCCAGTCGCGTTCGGGCTCGCCCGCGCTGTCCTGCCGCCACGCCACCACGGGCAGTCCGGCCGCCTGCGCGAGCATCGTCCAGGCCGACGGATGGCGCCAGTTGCCTGCGAGCCCCTGCGGCGTCGGCGGATTGAGGATGGGGGTGGGGAGTGCCGCCATCCAGCTCAGGAACAGCGCATAAAGCTCGCTGCGCGCATAATCCTCGTCTTCGCCGCAGATGCGCGCGAGCAGCGCGAGGGGAAGATAGTGGAGGCGGTTGACCACGCCGCCGCAATCGTCCGGCGACAGGGTTTGCCCGTTCGAATGGGTGAGGATGAAATCGACGCCGCCCGCGCCGAGCCGGTGATGCCAGCGCAGCGTTTCAGCACCGAGCGTCGCGGCGGTCAGCGCGCGGACCGCGCGGCCGCGGGCGCGGAGCCTGTCCGCGAGCCATGCCGCGGACAGGTCATACTCTTCATACAGGATGAGCAGGGGCTTCATTGCCGGTGCCTCCGCCCCGTGTCAGCCGCTCTTGTCCTTTTCATTCTTGAGCGCACCCTCGCCCAGGTCGGGACGTTCGGCGCTTTCGATGAAGTGCCGGACTTCGACGGCGGCCTTTTCGAGCTGTTCGAGATGCGCCTTCAGCGCCTCGATCTGGAGCACGGGGTCGAAGATGTCGCCGGGATTTTCGACGAGTTCCTTGCCGTCCTTTTCCTTGATCGGCTTTTCGCCATGCTCCTTGAACTCTTTGAACTCCTTGAATTCCTTGTGCTCGATCTTCTCGTTCTTGTTCTCCTTGAGCTCATTCTTTTCGAGCTTTTCGTGCTTCAGTTCCTTGTGCTCGATCTTTTCGATTTTCTCGATCTTCAGCTCCTTGTGGAAGTTCTTGCCTTCCACAATTTCGATCTTTTTCTCGAGTCTTTTGGGTTGCTTGGCCATGATGTCTCTCCAGTTTGTCAGAAAACCGGACGTGCTGCCCTTTGAGGGGGCGGGCAGCGATGCGACCTCATGATCGTCCGCGGCGAGGGCTGCGCTCCGCCCCCGGCCCGGTCAAGGCAAAGACAGGGTCGGCGTGCGCTAATCGCGACGAGAATCGGCGTTAATTTCGCCTTGGCGATAAAGGCGGCCAGCGATGGCACACTATCCCGTGGGGGGTGATCGCGGGGTGGATGTCAGAGCAGGCTGAGGAGATCGGCGGGTGCGGCTTCTGCCGCTTCCTCATCCTCTTCGCCCTCGAACTTGCTCAGCGTGATGCCGAGCAGCCGGATGCCTTGCTCGGTCGGCAGCAGCGGGGCCAGGATCGCCTCGCCTGCGGCGAGCAGCGCCGTGCCGTCGACGATCGGCGCGGGAACGGTCCGCGCGCGCGTAATTGTCTGAAAATCGGCGTAGCGCAGTTTCAGCGTCACGGTCCGCCCGCGCGCGCCTTTCTTTGCCGCGCGGTCCCACACCACGGTGCAGACATGCGCCAGCGCCTCGCGGATCTCGGTGTCGGTGATCAGGTCGTTGAAGAAGGTGCGCTCGCCGCCGAGCGACTTCAGCGGCCGGTTCGATTTCACCCGCCGATGATCAATTCCGCGCGCCAGATTGTGGAGCCACTCTGCGCTGTTGCCAAAATTCTCGGCAAGCCACGCCATGTCCTTCGCCGCGAGATCGGCGCCGGAAAAAATGCCGAGTCCCTCCATCTTCGCCGCGGTCACCGGGCCGATGCCGTGAAAGCGGCGGATCGACAGCGTCTGCACGAAGGCCGCGCCTTCGCCGGGGCGAATGACGGTCAGCCCGTTGGGCTTGTTCTGGTCCGATGCGAGCTTGGCGATGAACTTGTTGTACGAGACACCGGCCGAGGCGGTGAGCCCCGTCTCCTCGCGGATCCGGCAGCGGATCAGCTTCGCGGTCGCGGTTGCGCTGCCGAGTCCGGCCTTGTCGCGGCTGACGTCGAGATAGGCTTCGTCGAGTGACAACGGCTCGACCTCGTCGGCATAGTCGCGGAAGATCGCGCGAATCTGGTGGGAGATATCGCGATAGACCTCGAAGCGGGGGGGCACGAAGATGAGGTCGGGGCATTGGCGCTTCGCGGTGATGCTCGGCATCGCCGATCGCACCCCGAACTTGCGCGCTTCATAGCTCGCAGCGGCGACGACGCCGCGCCGCGACGAGCCGCCGACTGCGACGGGCTTGCCGCGGAGTGCCGGATCGTCGCGCTGTTCGACCGACGCGTAAAAGGCATCCATGTCGACATGGATGATCTTGCGAACGGGCGGGTCGGGCCCGTCGTTGGGAACTGGATCTTCGCCATTTTTCACGCCGATGGTCTAGCATGTTGCCGAAATGTTCTCAATGTTCCGTGCAAGGGCGCGCTTGACGCCGCGCGGTCAAACTGGCAATCGCCGCCGACCTTGGAGATGCGGGTATAGCATAGTGGTAATGCTCTAGCCTTCCAAGCTAGCTAGGCGGGTTCGATTCCCGCTACCCGCTCCAAATTTCTGTCCGCTGATGTGCGCATTCGACTGGACAGTCCCCACAGAATGACGGTATTTAGCGGATGTTGAGCCGTAGGCGTCCATCGGCGTTCGCATTCAGCCCCCAACCGGTGGGGGTATGATTGGGGGGTGTTTGCAGACGGCCAATTCGGTACCCCCATGTTTGGGGGTATGTCATGGGCATTGTCCCGGAAAGGCTGACAGCAAATGGCGCTTACAGACGTGGCAATCCGAAACGCTAAACCGGGCGCGAAGGCAATCAAGCTGGCGGACGGGGCGGGCATGTTTCTGCTGGTCACCCCGGCTGGCGGAAAACTGTGGCGACTCAAGTATCGGATCGATGGGCGGGAAAAACTGCTCGCGATTGGGGCTTACCCTGACATCGGGCTGAGCGAAGCCCGCAAGCGGCGCGAGGAAGCGCGGGCGATGATCGCGCAGGGCAAAGACCCCTCGCGCGAAAAGCAGCGCGACAAAGTTCGCTCGCGGATACGGGCAGCGGATACCTTCACCGCAATCGCCAGTGAATATTGCGCCAAGCGCAAACGTGACGGTGAAAAAGGATGGTCGCCCGCCACTGCGACCCGTAGCGAATATCTACTGTCAATTCTCAATCCCGCCATTGGCAAGCTGGCCATCGCGGAAATCGAGCCTGCGGACATTCTGGCAGCGGTGCGTAAGATCGAAGCCAAAGGCAATCTGGAGAGTGCGCGCCGGACGCTGCAACTCGCCAGCATGGTTTTCCGGTATGCCGTATCGACGGCGAGGCTTCGTTCCGACCCAACCCGCGATCTGCGCGGCGCGCTAACTGCGCCAACGGTTACGCACTACGGCGCAATTACCGAACCCAAGCGCGTTGGCGAACTGCTGCGCGCCATCGATGGCTATGAAGGCAGCGGCATTACCAAACTGGCCCTGCAAATCGCCCCGCATGTGTTCGTCCGCCCCGGCGAACTGCGCCATGCCGAATGGAGCGAATTCGATCTGGACGGCGCGCTCTGGATCATCCCGGCAGGCAAGATGAAAATGCGCAAGGCGCACCATGTCCCGCTTTCAAGGCAAGCGGTGGATTTGTTCCGCGAAGTGCAGGCTGTAACGGGGCCGAGTGGCTACGTTTTCCCTTCCGTGCGCACTCGCGCCCGCCCCATGAGTGAAAACACCATCAATGCGGGCCTGCGACGACTGGGATATGCCAGCGATGAAATGACAGCGCATGGCTTCCGCGCGATGGCTTCGACGCTGTTGAACGAAAGTGGCAAGTGGCACCCCGACGCCATCGAACGTGCGCTCGCACATGGGGATAATGACAAAGTGCGTGCGGCCTATCATCGGGGGGTGCACTGGAAAGAGCGCGTTGAAATGGCACAATGGTGGTCGAACTATCTCGACCAGTTACGCAAAGGGGCGGACATTGTGCCCTTCCCCGAACGGGAAGCGGTCTGACTGACTTGGCGATGTGAATAAGTGGCGTTAAGCCCCTCAATTCGATTTGTGAGGGGTTATAGAGCGTGGATATTCAAGGTTACGTCAGCGAAATTCGCGCGCTCTATGCCAGTGGCCAGTCAACCGAACACAGTTTCCGGCCTGCCTTGGCCAAATTGTTTGGCTCCATCGATCCAGCATTGACCGTTATCAATGAACCCAAACACCTAACAGACGTTGGCGCGCCCGATTTCGTGTTCAACCGTGGTGACGTTGCCATCGGCTGGTGCGAGGCTAAGGACATTGGCAAGGACGTGCGGCAATTCGCCGCCACCGATTACAGCAAGGCCCAAAAGGAACGCTACAAGAAGGGCCTGCCCAACCTGATCTATACCAACGGGCTGGACTTTGAATTCATACGCGATGGCGAGTCGGTGGATTTCGTCACCATTGCCGACCTGATCCCGACGTTGCCTGCGCGGGCCGAAAGCTTCCCGCTTCTGGAAAACCGGCTGCGCGACTTCGCGCGAGTTACGCCGCTTAGCGTCACTTCGTCGGCCAAACTGGCCGCGATGATGGCGGGCAAAGCGGCGATCATAAAGGACATCATGGGCCGCGCACTGGTGACGGACATGAAGGCACGCGATGTCACAGGCACGGCAACCGACTTGGTCGGCCAGTATGAGGCATTCAAGACCAGCCTGATCCACGACATCACCGTGGAGGAATTTGCCGACATCTATGCCGAAACGATCGCCTATGGCCTGTTCGCCGCGCGGCTCCATGATGAGACTCCGGACACATTCACCCGTGCCGAGGCGCTGGACCTGCTACCCAAAACCAACCCGTTCTTGCGCGAACTGTTCATCTACATCGCAGGCCCCAATCTGGACGAACGCCTACGCCGCGTGATCGATGAACTGTGCCACGTGTTTTGCGCGACCGATATGGACCGGGTGCTGCGCAATTTCGGCAAGATCACCGCACGGCAAGACCCGTTCCTGCATTTCTATGAGGACTTTCTGGCCGAATATAACCCGGCCAAGCGCAGGGCGCGGGGCGTGTGGTATACGCCCGAACCCGTCGTGAATTTCATCGTGCGCGCGGTGGACGAGGTGCTGAAATCCGAATTCGGGCTGGCCGACGGCTTGGCCGACACCAGCAAGATCACCATCGATTGGGACACCGGCCAGAACGATCCCAAAACAGGCAAGCCCGCCCACCTCAAGAAGGAAGTCCACCGCGTCCAGATTCTGGACCCAGCTACCGGCACCGGCACTTTTCTGGCCGAAGTGGTGAAGCTGGTTTCCGAACGGATCAAGGGCGTCGCGCCGGGGCAGTTGTCGGCTTATATCGAGCGCGACCTGATCCCGCGCCTGCACGGGTTCGAGCTGCTGATGGCCAGCTATGCCATGTGCCACATGAAGCTGGACATGATCCTGACCCGGCTAGGCTACAAGCCATCGGCCCAGCCGCCGCGCCTTGGCGTTTACCTGACCAATAGCCTTGAGGAAGGCGAGAGGGTGGAACAGACCCTGTTCGGCCTGTCCCGCGCCATTGCCAATGAGGCCAAGGCCGCCAGCGACATCAAGCGCCAGACTCCAATCATGTGCGTGATCGGCAACCCGCCTTATTCGGGCCATTCCTCCAACAAAGGCGCATGGATTGAAGAACTGATGGCCCCTTACATGCTGGAGCCGGGCGGAGTTCAGAGACTACAAGAGCGAAACCCAAAATGGGTCAAGAAGGATGAGCATAAGTTCATTCGTTTTGCCGAACACATGATCGCCAAAAATGGCGAAGGAGTTTTGGGCTTCATTTCCAGCCACGGCTACCTAGCCGATCCAACCCTACGTGGCATGCGATGGCATCTAATGCAGACTTTTGACCGCATCTACGTTCTGGACTTGCACGGCAATGCTAACAAGAAAGAGGTTTGTCCCGACGGCTCACCGGACAAGAACGTGTTCGACATTATGCAAGGAGTCGCGATTATCGTCGCCGTAAAGCGGCAAAGGGATGATACAAAATCCAAGGCGCTCGCTGAGGTGTTTCATGGAGAACTCTGGGGAGAACGTGAAGGGAAGTATGCGACACTTTGGAATGGCCTCGCGACAGAGATTTGCGATAGTTTGTTGCCGCATAAAGCGCCGCAGTATCCCTTTGTGAATCGTGATTATGATGTGGAATCCGTTTATGCAGAGGGCTTCTCCATTGTCGAACTCATGCCGGTCAACACGACTGGAATTCAATCAGGGAGCGAAGAGCGGTTTATAGGTTTCAGCAAAAATGCCTTGTCTAAACGGTTATCAGATAACGGAATTTCGGAAGACTATGAAATAGTTCCGTATTTGCATAAGCCCTTCGATAAGAGGTGGTTCACTTTTTTTGATAATCCTTCCCCTTTTATGGCAAGCGGGTATTTGCCAAAATCCTATCGCGCGCGCTCAAATGTTTCTCGACACCTCAGAGAAGAAAACTTCGCACTCCTATTTGGCAGGACGAATAAATCACAGGAAATTGATCATTTTCTTGTTTCGCGATGGATGTCAGATGTAAAGTGCGCGGAGCGCGCCAGCGGTAGCATGTTTGCGCCATTCTACCTCTACCCCGACGCGGGCACGCTAGATCAAACAATCCGCGTCAATTTCGATCCCAAGCTATATGCGCAAATCCGCAAGGTTGCTGGCCTCACCGGCCCCCAAACCGCACCCAATGGCACCGACTCCTTTCGCAAAGCCACAGGCGATGCTCGCCCCGATGAGGTCAAGGTGTTCGACTACATCTATGGCGTGCTGCACTGCCCAGAATATCGGGCCACCTATGCCGAATTCCTAAAAATCGACTTCCCCCGCATCCCCTTCCCGACCAGCCCGGAAAGTTTCCGCGCGATCAGTGAACAGGGCGAGGCACTGCGCCGCCTGCACCTGATGGAGGATGCCGCAATCGGTGCAACGCCCTATCCCTTCCACGGTGACGGCGACAGCGTGGTGGACAAGGCGCGCCATGAGAACGGCCGAGTCTGGATCAATGCAGAGCAGTATTTTGACGGCGTGCCCGCGATTGCATGGGCCTTCCACATCGGCGGTTATCAGCCAGCGCAAAAGTGGCTGAAGGATCGCAGGGGCCGCGCCTTAACCTATGACGACATCCGCCACTACCAGCGCATCATTAAAATCCTGGCCGAAACCGACCGCATCATGCGCACCATCGAATTGCCCATCGGCGGCGATGCAACGGCAAAATGAGCGCGGCCGGTCCTCGCTGGGTTCCAGCCTTCGCCGCATTCGACGCGCTGCGAAAGCAATATGAGGCGTCCAATTATTACACCGATGACGAAGTTTGCTGGAAGGCCGCAGGCGAAGCCCTGTTTAGGCGTTTGCAATCCGGACAGCTGCCATCGCGGGCGGCTTCGGTAAGCGAGGAATGGGAAGACGGACTTGATAACGAGCCACCGCCTTGGCCGAGCCGCGACGCTGATAACATGATCCCGGTCTCGATAAGTTTTTGGAGAGGTTTTGTGGCAAGCAAGCCGGTCCATCAGGAATGGGATTGGCTGGCTGGCGATTTCGAGTTCAAGGTGATCGCCCCCGATACCAAGAGCGACTGGGGTATCATAGGCAGGGGCGCGGCTATCGGGTTGGAAGTAGATGCTAACCGCCTGCCGCATGTTTCATGGTCGCTGCCAAACGGCGACAAGGATGGGCAAGCGGCCCACTCCACCGGCCAACGCGGCGGTGGCCGTCCAGCCGCGAACTGGTGGCCTGACTTTGCCGAGGAACTGGCCGTCTATATTCATGACAACGGCATACCCGAAGGGCAAGGGCATGACGGGCAATCAACGCTGATAGATGCCGTATTCGCGCGCATGTCAGAGCAAGGAAAGCCGGAGCCGGGCCGGGGCACGGTGCAGCCCGTGGTGAACGCGGTTTTGCGGCGAATTCGCTCAGCCGGAAACTGAATCGCCGGTGGTTTTCGGCTATTTCCGGCCTCAATTGGCTGATCTTTCCGGCCTGCCAAACGAAAAACGGCCCCGTTCCACCATGAACGGAGCCGAACATGAAGAGCCATATTTCTGAACCGCTTGCCTACAGCATTTCCGACGCTTGCCGGGTCACGTCGATTGGGCGGACCCGCCTTTATGCGCTCATCGCCGAAGGGCGACTGGATGTGCTCAAGATCGGCAGGCGCACCCTGATCCCGGCCGCATCACTGCGTGCGCTGATTGAAGGACAGGCCTGATCGCCGTGGCCGCGCGACGGCCTACACCGCAACGGGTCAAGCTCCACCGCATCTACAGCACGGCGGAACTGGCGGCGTGTTGCGGCGTCCACAAGAACACCGTGCGGCACTGGCAAGCTAATGGGCTGAAGCCGGTCAGCAAGGGCCGCCCCACCTTGTTTGACGGGGCAACCGTTCGCGCCTTTCTTGCCAAGCGCAACGCCAGCCGCAAGCGGCCATGCCCACCCGGAACGCTTTATTGCTTCAAGTGCCGCCAGCCGCGCGCGCCTGCCATGGGGATGGTGGAAGCCACCCGCCAGAATGCCACCGCCGGCAACCTGAGCGGCATTTGCGAAACGTGCGGCACCATGATGCACCGAAGCACCCGCTTGGCCGCTATCCCCTCCGTCATGCCCAATCTGGACGTCCAAATCAGGGAGGCAGGCCCACGCATATGTGAGCGCACCGAACCTTCCCTGAATTGTGACAATCGCAAGGACTGACAGACCATGGCAAAACACAATGCTGCGAACGCCCGGATCAAGCGCGAATATTTCACCTATCTGAAGGAAGCGCAGCGCCGGGACGAAGGATCGATCGATGCCGTGGCGAAGGCGCTGGCACGCTTTGAAGAGGCGAACGGGCACAAGGATTTCAAGACCTTTCACCGGGCGCAGGCTGTGGCCTTCAAGCACAAGCTGGACAAGCAGCCGGCCGTCCGCACCGGCAAGCCCCTGAGCCGGGCGACGGTCAATTCCACCCTGTCAGCCCTGCGCGCGTTCTTTGTATGGCTGGCGGGGCAGCCCGGCTACAAGTCCCGCCTGTCCTATGCCGATGCCGATTATTTCAACCTGGCCGAAAAGGACGTGCGGATTGCCAAGGCGGCACGGCACAAGGCGTTCCCGTCGCTGGAACAGGTCCATCACGTCATCGCCGCCATGCCGACCGGCACCGCCATTGAATTACGCAACCGGGCACTGGTGGCCTTCGCCCTGCTGACCGGCGCGCGGGACGGGGCGCTGGCTTCGTTCCGGCTGAAGCACCTCGATCTGTTGCAGGGCCGCGTCGATCAGGACGCCCGCGACGTGAAGACAAAGGCCAGCAAGACCTTTGCGACTTGGTTTTTCCCGGTTGGCGGTGAAGCCCTGCCAATTGTGCGGGACTGGTGCCACTACCTGCACGACACCCTTCTTTGGGGCGATGATGACCCGCTGTTTCCGCCCACGCAAATCGGCCTTGGCGAAAATGGCGGCTTTGCGCCGGTTGGCCTTCGCCGTGGCGAATGCTGGCAAGGTGCCGGGCCAATCCGCGATATATTCCGTAAAGCGTTCGCAGCGGCCGGCCTGCCCTATTTCAACCCGCATTCGCTGCGCGATACGCTGGTGCAGCATGGCGAACAGGTCTGCACCACGCCGGAGCAATTCAAGGCATGGTCGCAGAATCTAGGGCACGACCGGGTAATGACGACGCTTACCAGCTACGGTACCGTTGCCCCGCACCGGCAGGCGGAATTGATCCGGGGCATGGGGGCGGCTAAGGGTGCGGACGGCAAAATAGCGGCGGAGGTCGATCCGGCCTTGGTCGCGCAAGTGCTGGCGGCGATGCAGAGTTTACCGGGAAAAGGGTAACTTGAATTCAAGGCGCGCTTGGGACCGGTCTCCGCTGACCTTGGGGTTGGCGGGTAGGCCGCGATCCTGTCGCCCGTAATTGCACCTAGCCAGCACATTTGGGGGTATGATTGGGGGTATCTGGCAAATCAAAACGATTACGACTGACGCAAATCTTACGTTTTCAAGGCATTTAGCGGTTCCCGCTACCGCTCCATCCCCTTTTTATCGTCTGAATTCCTCGCAAGGCGGCTTTGATCGGCCGCTGCGCCGTGCCGTTCCTCTGCCGGGCGTGCCACGTGGCTTGACCAGGAGCCATATTGACGTTAGTAAAACTATCATTGTGGTATCGGAACAAACATCAATTGAACCGACCAAGCCTTCGCTGCGCAGGGCGCAGACGGCGCTGACCCGCGAACGGATTTGCGACGCCGCCGCCGGGCTGCTTGGCGAGGACGGGGACCAGAGCGCCATTACGTTCAGGGCGGTTGCAGAGCGCGCGGCGGTTACCGAAATGACGGTCTATCGCCACTTCCCCAATCGCGAAGCCTTGCTGCGTGGCATATGGGAACGCATCAACGCCCGGATGGGGCCGGGGATCGGTATGCCGACGAGCGTCGGCGAGCTCCGGGGCCAGCACGACAAACTCTATGCGGGTTTCGATCGGGTCGCCCCCCAGATCATCGCCGCCATCGCGACGCCGCAGGGACGCGAAATGCGCGCCGCGCTGAACGGGGAACGACAGGAAGCCTTTCTTGCCATTGTGGCGGATGCCGCGCCCGAGCTTGAAGGCAAGCGCAAGCGGCAAGTCGCCGCGCTGCTCCAGCTTCTCCACAGCGCCTATGCCTGGGCCTCGCTGCGCGAGCAGTGGGACTTGCACGGCGCCGAAGCGGCGGAGGCCACGCGCTGGCTGATCGAACTGATTCTAGAACAGATCAAGGATCCGATGAAATGATTGCCCATGTTTCGATTCCCTCCGCCGACCCTCAAGCGACCGCGCTCTTGTTCTCGGCCCTCATCGATGGACAGGCTTTCACATTTCCTGTCGTGCCGGGCGCGTGGATCGCCGTTGCGCGCGATGGTTCGGGAACGGCCGTGGAGGTCTATCCCGTCGGCATCGCTCATCATCCCGGCGTCGGGGAAGCCGACCCTCTGCTCGTTCCCGAGGAACCGGCGCAGATGCCGTGGGAGGATCAGATTATTTCCGATGGCGACCCTTTGCGCCCGTCAGCCTTCCATATCGCTATCGTCACGGGCCTCGATGACGAACAGATTTTCGCGCTGGCGCGGGAAGCGGGGATTCGGGCGATCCGCTGCGAACGGGGCGGCGTTTTCGGCCTGATCGAGCTCTGGATCGACAATATGACCCTCGTCGAAGTCCTGACCAGCGTCGATGCCGCACGCTATCGCGATTTCATGAATCCGGCACAATGCGCAGTGATGTTCGGACCGGGGTCTGCGCGGGCACTGGCCGCCTGAGTCCGCCGTTGGCCAATGCAGGCCGGATCGGTTGCACGCCTTCAGCCGGTCGCGCGGTCCATCGCTTCCATATGCGCCTCGGGCGGTTCGCACGGGGCGGGTGGATCGCCTTCGGCCGTCGTAAAGCGCGCGCCGCGTTCGAGCGTCTTGTGAACGGGACAGCGTTCGGCGATCTCCATCATTCGGGTGCGCTGCTCGGCGTCGATCGCGCCTTCGATCGAGATGCGGACGTTGAAAAGGTCGGGCTGGGGATCGGCGAGCTCCTTCTGGTGGCCGACCGCGGTGCGGATGCGCGTTACCGGCCATTTCTTGCCGTCGGCATAGAGGCGCAGCGTCATCGTCGTACAGGCGGCGAGCGCGGCGGAGAGGAGGTCGAAGGGGCTGGGGCCCGTGCCGCCGCCGCCGACGCTGACCGGCTCGTCGGCCAGGAACACATGGTCGCCCGTGCTGATCGCAACCTGGAACTTTCCGTCGCCCGTCTCTTCGGCTTCGGCATCAACCGGCGGCAAGGGTGCTTCGGGCGGCGGGGTCAGATAGGGGCTCGCCCAAGCCGCGATCATCGAACCGACGCGCTGAACGTCCTGCGGGCGGCTGAGCAGATGGTCGGCGTCGTCGAGCGAGAAGAAGCTCTTGGGATGGCGCGCCGCGACGTAGATTTTGGTGGCATTTTCGATGCCGACCGTATCGTCGAGCGGGGCGTGCATCACGAGTAGCGGACGACGAAGCGCCGCGATGCGCGCGCCCTGATCCTGCGAGCGCAAATCGTCGATCAGGCCGCGCCCGACGCGGAAACGCCGCCCGGCGAGCAGGACGTCGGCGGCGCCCTCGGCGTCGATCGTCGCGATTGCCGCGGGATCGAACTGATGGAGCGTATGGGCGACATCGAACGGCGCATTGATCGTCGCGACCGCGCGGATCGCGGGCAGGTCGACCGCCGCGGCAATCGCGGCCGCACCGCCAAGGCTGTGGCCGATCAGCAGCGACGGTGCCTTGCCGTCGTCCGCGAGCGCCCGCGCGGCCGCCTTCAGATCCTGCACGTCGAACGAAAAGCGGCTGTCGGCGAAATCGCCCTCGCTCTCACCGAGACCGGCGAAGTCGAACCGCAGCACGCCGATGCCCTCGCGCGCGAGCAGGCGCGCGATCCGCACCGCCGCGCGGTTATCCTTTCCGCAGGTGAAGCAATGGGCGAAAATCGCCCAGCCGCGCACGCGCCCGCCGGGAAGCTCCATCCGTCCCGACAATGTCTTGCCCGCCGAGCCGGGGAACCGAAACGGCTGCGTGACCATGCGCCTTCTCCTTCTTCGGTGACGGGGCCATGCTACGCGTGTTGCGGCGACGGGTCACGCGGAATGCGCCGATGCCGATCGGCCGACAGGAACTTTCGGCGCGTCCTCTCGTTCTAACAGCGCACACGAATTGCAGGAACAGGCGGCGCGACGATGGATCGCCCGGCTTTTGGAGGGCCGTTTTACTGCCTCTCCGGAAGGCGGCTTTCCGTGCCCGCCGGTTAGGAGATGTCTGATGTTCAAATGGGCTTTGATCTTTGCCGTGATCGCGTTGCTGGCGGCACTTCTCGGGTTCGGCGGTGTCGCCGGGGCCGCCGCGGGCGTAGCAAAGATATTGTTCTTCGTCGGTTTGGCGCTCGTCGCGCTTTTCCTCATTCTCGGCGTGGTCGCTGGACGCAAGGTCGTTTGACGGCGACCGGTCGTTTCGCAATCCTCGACGATCGGGACAGGCGGCATTGGTGCCGCTCCCCGGACGGAATCGACGAGCCCCACCGCGGGAAGGCGGTGGGGCTTACCCCTTTTGGGCATTTGTGCCCCCATTTCGCGCGATGGTAGGATGCCGCCTTCAAAACGGGTGAGGGCGGTGCGGTGCATAAATCTTCCGTTGTAACCATGTCGATACCGAAGCCGGCGTTCGGTGTCCCGGCGCCCTGGTTCAAGGCGCCGGTGCTCGACGGGAATCCGCGATATTCCTTCCATACGATAGCGGGACGCGTCGCAATCCTGTTCTTCATGGGATCGGCGCGCGATGCGGCGATCAAGTCGGCGCTCGATGTGCTTCTTTCGTCGGACCGTTATGACGATTCGCGCGTCTGCCTGTTTACCGTGACGCACGATCCCGGCGATGTGTCGTCGGGCCGGATCGCTTCAGGGCAATATGGGGTGCGCCACTTCCTCGACCACGACCGTGCGATAAGCACGATCTATGGCGCGTGTCGCGAAGGCTCGGATCGCTACGAAGCCTATATTGCCGTTCTCGACCGCCAACTGAGGGTCGCGGGCCGCTATCCGCCGTCTCAGGCGACCGAGGCGCTGGCGCTCGCAGGCCGTCTGATCGACGAGGACCAACCCGAAGACTGGGCGCCGGTGCTCCGCATTCCGCGCGTCCTCGATCGTGCGACTTGCCGGCACCTCATCGATCTTTACGAGGCCGATGGCGGCGCGGATTCGGGGTTTATGCGCGAAGTCGACGGGAAAACCGTTTCGATCATCGACCATGGCCACAAAAGGCGATCGGACTATACCATCACCGATATGGAGCTCCGCCGCTCGCTCGTCGGCCGGATCAACGACTGTGTGCGGCCGGCGATCAATCTGGCCTATAATTTCGACGCGTCGCGCATGGAGCGCTATATCGTCGCATGCTACGACGCATCGGTCGGCGGACACTTCCGGCCGCATCGCGACAACACGACCAAGGGCACAGCCCATCGGCGTTTTGCCGTCACCATCAACCTCAACGATGACTTCGACGGCGGCGAACTGTGCTTTCCCGAATTCGGGTCGCGCACCTATCGCGCGCCGCCGGGTGGTGCGATCGTGTTCGGCTGCGGCCTGCTTCACGAAGCAACGCCGGTGACGCGCGGACGGCGTTATGCCTTTCTGCCGTTCCTGTACGACGACGCCGCGGCTGCGCAGCGTGAGGCAAACAACGTCTATCTGGGCGACGGCGTCGGAGCCTATAGCGCGGGCTAGGGTCCTGACCCTAGCGATACCGGACCGCAGCGACTTGCGCCCCGATGAACGCGGCGGCGCTTTTGCGACAATTTGCGACAATTTTTCGCCCATCCGGCAATTCGCTGGGACAAATCGTATTTAGAACGCCCTTATCGGAACAGCGCTTGTTCCCGCATGAGGAGTTCGTGACGTGAAAAAGATTTCGCTTTTGACGCTGGGTGCCGCGTTGATCGCCGCACCCGTTTTCGCCGCCCCCGGTCAGGTGGCAAAGGGCGACGCCGATGCCAATGGTACGCTGACGCGCGCCGAGGCGCAGGCGCATGCGACCGAAATGTTCGCCAGGATGGACGTCAACAAGGACGGCAAGCTCGACGCCAGCGACCGTAGCGCCAAGCGCGCGGATATGCAGGCCAAGATGTTCGAGCGTCTCGACGCGAACAAGGACGGCAATATCAGCAAGGCCGAATGGGACCAGCACAGCGCCGATCGCGTGGCGAAGCGCGCCGAGAAGCGCGCCGATGCCGGTGACGGCAAGCGCGGGATGCGCGGTCATCACGGCAAGCGCGGCGGTCACGGCATGATGATGGCGCGCGCCGATACCGATGGCGACAAGGTGATCAGCCAGGCCGAGTTCCAGACCGCGGCGCTCGCGCGTTTCGACGCGGCCGACGCGAACAGGGACGGCCAGGTGACCGCCGAGGAACGCGCTGCGCAGCGCGAGGCGTGGAAGGCGAAGGCCGGCGAATGGCGCGCGAAACGCGCCGCCGCTCCGGCTGCTCCCGCCAGCGAATAACCCCATGGCGCGGGGCCGCGGTGACGGGCAGGCTATCCTCCCCCTCCCGGCATTGCCTTTGCCGCCGGCCCCTGCCAGCATCGCCCACCGGTCGCAATCGACCGGTGGGCGAACTACTGCATTTTACGGACAGATGATGACCGACACGCCGCGCATATTGCTGATCGACGACGAGCCCTCGATCCGCGAACCGCTATCCGAATATCTGGAGGCGCAGGGCTTCGCCGTCACGGATGCCGCCAATGCTTCGGAGGCGCGGTCGGTGCTGCGCGCGCAGGCGGTCGATCTTGTCGTCAGCGATATCATGATGCCCGGCGAGGACGGGCTGTCGCTCACGCGGCACCTGCGCGAGACGAGCAGTATTCCCGTCATCCTCCTCACCGCGCGCGCCGAGGATACCGAGCGGATCATCGGGCTGGAAATCGGCGCCGACGATTATGTCGTCAAACCCTTCAACCCGCGCGAACTGGTGGCGCGCATCCGCACCGTGTTGCGCCGCACCCAGACGGCCGGCCGCGCACTGGACCGCAACGGCACGAGTTATGCGTTCGGGCCGTGGGTTCTTCGCGAGGTCGAGCGCGTGCTCGTCGACGAGGCCGGCGAAGAGGTCGCGCTGTCGTCGGGCGAATATCATCTGCTTCACGCGCTGGTGCGCCACCCGCGACAGGTCATGAGCCGCGACCGGCTGCTCGACCTCGTCCGCGGGCGCGAGGCCGATATCTTCGACCGCGCGATCGACAATCTCGTGAGCCGTCTCCGCAAGAAGATCGAGGACGATCCGGCGCATCCGCAAATCGTCAAGACCGTGTGGGGCGGGGGCTATACGCTCGCCTGCGAGGTCAAGCGCCTGGGCCCGGCCGCGTGAAACTCCGTCTCTGGCCCCGGAGCCTTGTCGGCCAGCTCGTCTTTGCGGTCGCGGTGATGCTGTTTCTTGCGCAGGCGATCAATTTCGTCCTGCTGTCGCGGGGGATGAAGCAGCAGACGCTGGCGCACGGCGGCGGCATGGCGGTCGCGCGCGTTATCGATGCGATCGAACGCGACCGGCGCGGCGAGTTTCGCGGGCCGCCGCGTGACGAAGAATCACGCGAGCGCGCGCAAAAGCTGATGATTTCCGAAACGCCGCCGCGGCTTCCTGCGGGCGCAGTGCGTCTTCCCGAGCTTTCGAACTATGTTGCGGGACTGCTCGACGACACGAATATCCATGCCGATATGGTCGAGGCCTGGGCGCTCCCGCCGAGGTCGCGGCAGCGGCTGCAGCGCGCGGCGTTCCCCGACCGTGCGGTCGTCGTCGTCGCCAAGGTCGACGGGCGGTATTTCGCGGTGCGCTCGCGCATCGCGGCCGGGGGCAACCGTCTGTCGGGTTTTCTGGTCTGGCAGACGTTGACGCTCTACCTGCTGCTTTTGATCCCGATCATGGTGATCGCATATCGCGCGGCGCGCCCGCTGCGCGACCTGACGCGCGCTGCGCGCAGCAATCCGGCGTTGCGCGACACGACCCCGCTCGAGGAGGAAGGGCCGTCCGACGTGCGCGACCTGATCGCGGCGTTCAACGCCTATCGCACGCGCATTGCGACCATGCTGTCCGACAAGGACCGGATGCTCGGCGCGGTCGGCCACGATCTTCGCACGCCGCTGGCCAGTCTCCGCGTCCGCGTCGAGGGAGTCGAGGACGACAGATTGCGCGACAAGATGATCGCCAGCATCGACGAGATGACCGCGATGCTGACCGACATATTGGCGCTCGCGCGATCGGGCTCCGGGACCGAAGCGCAGGAACGCGTCCCGATCCGGGAACTGATCGGCGAACTTGTGGCCGATTATCAGGAGCGCGGCATGGATGTGGCGGACGGCGATGTCGCCGACGTCCATGTCCTCGTTCGCCCGATGCTGCTCAAGCGCGCGCTGCGCAATCTGTCGGACAACGCCCTCGCCTATGGGGCGCGCGCGCGGCTGTCGGTGACCGCTGCAGCCGGCCGGACGCAGATCATCGTCTCCGACGATGGTCCGGGTCTGACCGAGGAACAGATACGGACGCTTGTCGAACCATTCGCGCGCGGCGAGCAATCGCGCAACCGGGCGACCGGTGGGGCTGGCCTCGGCCTCTCGATCGCGCACGAGATTGCCGAGGGCGAGGGCGGGGCGCTGACGCTGGCGAACCGTGCCGGCGGCGGGCTCGATGCAGTGATCGAGCTGCCCGTTCAGGCGTAGATCGCGATCGCCTGGCTACCGCTCAGCACCGGTTCGCCGGCGCGGTTCCACAGCATCATGTCCTGCACCGACACGCCGCCGCGCGCGTAGCCTGTCTTGGCCGAAAGCAGCCACCAGCCGTCATCGGTCGTCGGGGTGCCGCCGAGCATGTTGACGGTCCAGTTCATCGAGCTGATCGGCCCGAACTCGGTGAACAGCGCCATCGCCGCTGGCGGCAGCGCGTCGCCGAGCGCGAGCAATTGGATCGCCGGGTGGCATTCCGGCTGCTCGACAAAGCGCACCCAGGTCAGATATTCGCCGACATCGCTTTTCCAGGCGAAGCGCGGCCCGGTGGTCGGGCGCATATCGAAATGCCGGACGAAAGACGGGCGCGCCTTGTGCTCGGGGACCGGCTCGAGCGTTTCGGGAGCAGGCGCGTCGGGCATCGTCAGCCGGTTGTGATCGAGGTGGCTCGTGCGCTCGCCCGAGAAGGCGAAGACCGCAGCGGTGCCAAAGCCCTGGTCGCTCGACACGCCCGCGTCGATGAAGAGGCTAGACTTCGACTGGCGCAACACGCGGGTATTCACCGTGCAATCGCCGCCGACCGGGCCGACGAAGCTGATCTGCGCATAGCGCAGCGGCGCCTCGCTGGGATGGAGCGCCATCGCGCCTGCGAGCGCAACCGCCGAGCTGATCCCGCCATAGGCGGTGCGGCCCTGCATCCAGCCTTCGTCGATATGCGCGGTCACGGCGTCGCCTTCGACGCGCAGCGTGGAGAGAAGCGCGTCGAGCGCGCCGGGAGAGGTCGTCATCTTTATCCTATTCTTCGATCTGGAACGTCAGTCCGGCATTGGCGGTGAGCCGTTCGATCAGCTTGTCCCCAAGCAGCGCCCCCGGCGTCCAGATACCGCCCGCGCCCTTGTTTTCGAGCAGCGCCATCCCTGTCTCGGCGAGCATCTTCGACGTCGAACCGTAGCCCGGATCGCGGTCGCCCTGCACGCTGGCGCGCACCGTCGCGCCGTCGGGATATTCGCCGATGAACAGGACATCGTAGAAGCCGTTCTCGCGCTCCTCCTTGCTCGGGCCTTCACCGGGCTTGATGCTCGGATCGAACGGGTTCGCCTTCGCCATCGCTTCGGCCATCGCCTTGCCGGCGTCGCCGATCGTCGTCATCACCATCTCGTCATAGACGAGATCCTCGCCCCACGGGTGACCGAGCAGGAAGTTGGTGCGATGGACATTTTTGGTGTTGATCGGCGCCATCACGAAGGGCGCGGTCCAGGTGCCGGTCGCGCTGTCATATTCGGGGACGAGGCCGGTCGGCTGCGACGGTCCCTCGAAGCCCGGGGTCAACGCGAAGGAGGATTTGAGCAGCAGCGCGAGCGAGGGCTTTTTCGCGATCGCCTTGAGCGTCTCGGTCAGGCTCGCGATCGTGCCGCCCGAGGCGCCGCCCGCCATCTTGCGAACGCGGCCCTTGACGCGCGGCGCGGGCTTGCCGTGGCGCTTCACCGCTTCCGCCTGCAGGAAATGGACCCCGAGGTCGAAGGGGATCGAGTCGAAGCCGCACGAGAAGGTGATGCGCGCACCGGAGGCCTTTGCGGCAGCCTCATGCGTGTCGATCATCTCGCGCATCCAGCCCGGCTCACCGCAAAGGTCGGCATAGGCGGTGCCCGCGCGGACGCAGGCGGCGACGAGTTCGTTGCCGTAAAGCTGATACGGGCCTACGGTGGTCAGCACGACCTTGGTGCTCGCGGCCATTGCATCGAGGCTCGCGGGATCGCTGGCGTCGGCGACGATCAACGGCGTTTCCTCGCCGGCGCCGATCAGGTCGCGCACCTCGGCCAGCTTGGCGAGGCTGCGCCCCGCCATCGCCCACTTCGGCGCGTCCTTGCGGCCCTTGTAGTGATGCGCGAAATATTCGGCGACGAGGCGGCCGGTGAAACCGGTCGCGCCGTAAACGACGATGTCGAGATCGCGGGACGCCATGGCAAACCCTCCCTTTACGTAAACGTTAAGTAGAGGCTAGCGCAGACGGCGCGCGATGCCAAGCGCGAAGCGTCAGCGGCGCCACCAGGGGCGGCGGGCGACCACCGGCGCATCGATGGCTTCGGCGCGCCCTTCCGCACGCGCGGCGCGGAGTTCGGCCTCATGCGCCGCGATCTCGTCGTGCCCGCGGCGGCGGAGTGCATCATAGCTCCAGCGCGTGTTGCCATAGCCGAACAGGCAAAGGAGACCGCCGGCAATCGCGAGATTCTTCATCGCCGCCATCGCCTGCATCGGGTCGGTGAAGTCGCGGTGGAAGAAGAGAATGGTCAGGAGCACGAAACCGGCCAGCAGGATCGAGAAGAGACGTGCGTAGATGCCGAGCGCGATACAGATGCCGGCGATCAGCTCGAACAGCCCTGTGGGAACAGCGAGGCCGCCGGGGAGGCCCGCGGCGGATATCATCGCGTTGGTGTCGGAAACATGGATCAGCTTGTTGATCCCCGACACGATGAAAATCACGGCGATGAACAGGCGGCCGATGAAGACGGCGATCATGGACATAGGGCCTCCTCCACGTGCGCCCCGCCCGCTGGTGCAGACAGGACGCGCGGCGAAGGCAATCGGTTCCCGATCAGCGCGGTGTGAAGCTCAGACTCTCGACCTCGCAGTCGGTGCAATCGATTGCGCGCAGCATCGCGCTACCGGAGCCGGCGGGGAGGTCGATCTCGGCGAGTTTGATCGTCTGCCATGCGGCGCCGGCAGCGATTATGACGCCGCGCTCGTCGATGCCGATGCGGCCGCCCTTGGCGGAGCGAACGCGTGCGGTGACGGTCCAGCGACCCGGCCTTGCGACGTCCGCGCTGTAACGCATGAATTCGCCGGTGACGAAGTCGCCGACATAGGGGCTGCCGTCCGCGGCGCGCGCGATGTCGACGCCATCGTTGCGATAGGTCGTGCCATTGTTCCACGGCGTTCGTTCGCCGCCGGTCGCGACATGATAATTGGCGTCGGCGCTGTCGTGATAGGCGACGCCGGCGGGGCCGAGGTCGTAATTGACGGCGCGGATCGTCAGCACGCCCTTGTCGAGCGTGCGCGGAGAAAAGGCCCTGTAGCTTGCGTCATGCGGCTGACGGAACATCGCGTCGATGACATCTGGCTTTGGAACATTCCGGTCGAAACGGCTGTTGCGGGCGAGCGTCATCATCGCCGCATAGGCGGTGTCGGCATCGGGCTTCGGGCCCTTGCCGGTCGCCCAGGCGACGATTTTTGCCCAGCCCGGGCCGGGGTCGATCTCGAGCGGCTGGTTGAAACCGATTTTCTTCAATGGCCAGAAATTCCAGCCGATGCCTTCGCCTTCGACCAGCGCGATCGCGTCACGATACCAGACATTGCTGTTCTCTCCCGACTCGCCGAACCAGATCGGGCGGCCGTAGCTTGTGCGCAGCTTCTTGATGTCGGCGATGCTCGCTTCGTCGTTGCGGTTCCAATATTTGTGGAAGCTGATCGCCATATTGGCGTCCCACGCAGGCGGCAGGCCCCTGTAATTATTGCCCCAGCAATTGCCTTCGATGATCACGATATGCCTTTGGTCGACCTCGCGGATCGCCTTGGTGATGCGCTGCTGGAGCTCCCAGACGCCCTTGTTCTCCGTCTCGTCGCAGCCATTGCCCTTGCCGGGCGTCGCAAAGCTCCAGTTGGGCTCGTTGATCATGTCATAGGCGCCGATCCACGGTTCGTCCTTGTAACGGGCTGCGAGCTTCTTCCACAGCGCGACGGTCTTGCGCTGGTTCTCCGCGCTCTCCCACAAGGAGGGCTTGGTCGGATCGCGGTCTGAGATGGCGAGATCGTTGCCCTGGCCGCCGGGCGCTGCGTGGAGGTCGAGGATCAGGTAGATGCCGTGCTTCCGGCTCCATTCGAGCAGGCGGTCGATGCGCTGGAAGCCATCCTCGAGCCAGGTATCTTCACCGGCCTTGGGCTCTTTGTCGGAGGGGAGGGTGAGCTGGTCGAAATGGATCGGCAGGCGCACCGAATTGAAGCCCCATTTCGCCATCTGTTCGATATCGGCTTCCGTCGTGTGATTATCGAGCCAGGCGCGGTAGAATGCGGCGGTGCGCTCCTCGCCGACCAGTTCGACGAGCTTCGCGCGGATTCTGTGTTGCTGCCCGATCTCGCCGAGCTTCAGCATATAGCCTTCCTGCAGCATCCAGCCGCCGAGTCCCATGCCGCGCAGAATGACCGGCTGGCCGCTGTCATCGACGATCTTCGTGCCCTCGGCCCTCAGCCAGCCTTCGGCGTGCGCGTTGGTGGAGGAAAGCAGCGCTGCGAGCGCGAGCGCAATCGACCCGAATTTCATGTCCTCGTCCCCGGTTATGGATTTATGGGAACGTTATCAATTTTGGCGCGAGGCGCAACCTATCTTCGTCATTGCGAGGAGCCGGAGGCGACGCGGCAATCCAGGGTTTGCGTAAGAACGCCCGGGATTGCTTCGCTCCGCTCGCAATGACGATGCATTAGAGTTTTGGGAGGGTGACGCCCTTCTGCCCCATATATTTGCCCGCGCGGTCGGCGTAACTCGTCTCGCACGGCTCGTTACCCTGCAGGAACAGAAACTGGCACGCGCCTTCATTGGCATAGATTTTGGCGGGCAGCGGGGTGGTGTTCGAGAATTCGAGCGTCACATGCCCCTCCCAGCCGGGTTCGAGCGGGGTGACGTTCACGATGATGCCGCAGCGCGCATAGGTCGATTTGCCGAGGCAGATGACGAGCACGTCGCGCGGAATCCGGAAATACTCGACCGTGCGGGCGAGCGCAAAGCTGTTCGGCGGGATGATGCAGACATCGGTTTCGCGATCGACGAAATTTTTGGGATCGAACGCCTTGGGATCGACCGTGGTGCTGTCGATGTTCGTGAATATCTTGAATTCGGGCGCGACGCGCGCGTCATAGCCATAGGAGGAGAGGCCGTAGCTGATGCAGCCGTCGCGGCGCTGCGCCTCCACGAAAGGCTCGATCATGCCCTGATTGAGGGCGGCTTCGCGAATCCATTTGTCCGAAAGAATGCTCATGCCGCTGTCTTGTCGGGCAGCCGCGCTTCGCGCAAGCGGTCAGTGCCTCCATGTGCCCCTGCGAAGGCAGGGGCCCATCTTCTGCCGTGGCGTTCACCACCGAGCGTGCTGTAAAAGGAGAGCGCCGGTGATGGGCCCCTGCCTTCGCAGGGGCACGGCGATTATTTGACGAGCCCTAAGTCCTTCGGTCCGAAGGCGGCTGGAAGCAATTCGCTGAGCCTGTAGCTGTTCACCGCCGAGCCGTCGCCCGAGGCGCAGTGGACGAGTATGTCGGTCTTCGACCGCTCGGCCGCCTCGTTCAATATCTGGCGGCAGCGGCCGCATGGATTGACCGGATCGCTGCCGATCAGGTCGCCGCCGTCGGGGCGCCCGCCGATGATCGCAACCTCGGCGAGTTCGCCGATCCAGCCTTCGTTGGCGATCTTCGCGACCGCCGCCGTCTCGGCGCAGAGCGTCAGGCCATAGCTCGCATTCTCGACATTGGCGCCGGTGACGACGTCGCCGTTCTTGAGCAACAGCGCCGCGCCGACGTGAAAGCCCGAATAAGGGGCATAGGCGCGGCTCGCGGCGTCGCGCGCGGCGGCGATCAGGGCATCGCGGGTCTCGCTCATGGCGTCTCTCCTTCCGGGCGCAGCACGTTCCAGCCGACGGTGCCGTCGGCGCCGGTCAGGCGAATATAGTGGTTCGCTTGCCACATCGCCCAGGGGTGCGCGCCATAGTCTGGCTCGAAGAAATCGCGGCGCAGCCATGTGGTGCGCGCGATTCCCCGCGTTACCTTGTAATCGCTTTCGAACGACGGGCCGGGCGCGATCAGGCTGCGCTTGCCGGTATGCGCTTCGATCTGCGCGAGGAAGGTCGCGAGTTCGGACAGCAGCAGCGCCCGCGTCGGCCGGTCCGGACAGCGATCGTCATAGTCGAGCCAGACGACGGCGGGCAGCGCGTCGGCGCGGCGCGGGACGTGGCGGATGAAGTTCGCGGCCTGATCGGTCGCAAGCTGGCAGAGGCTGTAGCGATGGATCGCGCCTGCCTGGATCCCGACCTCGCGCGCGCCCGACAGGTTGCGTGCGAACATCGGGTCGACCCCGCTCGCGCCATCTGTCGCGGCGACATAGGCGAAATCGGCGCCCGCGGCCTTGATCGATCCCCAATGAACCTCGCCATTGTCGGCGCTGATCGTCACGCCCTGCAGCGGATAGAGGTCGCGGCTCGGGGTCCAGCGCGCCGCCCACCACAGGGCAAGGCCCGCCAAGAGTACGGCGAGCAGGATCAGTCCCGCGGTGCGGCGCAGGAAATGCGCGATCGCGCCGCGCCAGTTGCCGTCTGCCTTGACCGGTCGTTTCGCTGCGCGCGTCGCCATGCTCAGCCCTTGATGTGGAGCACGCAGATCAGCGTGAACAGCCGCCGCGCCGTGTCGAAATCGACCGCGATCTTGCCGTCGAGCCGGTCCATCAGCATCTCCGCCGCCTCGTTGTGGAGGCCGCGGCGCGCCATGTCGACGGTCTCGATCTGCTGCGCGGTCGCGGTCTTGATCGCCTGATAATATGAGTCGCAGATCGCAAAATAGTCGCGGATCGGACGGCGAAAGCGGCCAAGGCCGAGGATGATAGCCTCCAGCGGCGAACCGTCCTCGCGGCTGATCTCGAAGATCAGGCGCCCTTCCTCGACCCGCAACCTCAGCCGATAGGGGCCGGCATAACCGTCGGGGTGGCCGCGCTGGGGCACGAACTTATTCTCTTCGAGCAGGTCGAAGATCGCGACGCGCCGCTCCTGCTCGACATCGGGGTTGCGCCAGACGATAGACCCCTCGTCGAGGTCGATCGAGATGATGCGCTGCTGCGAGGGATCGGCGACGGTCATGTTGCGAAGAGCTTCTACTTGGCCGGGCGTGAAGGGCAAGGGGGCGACTTATTCACAGCAACCCACAACTATGTTAGGGATGCGGGCATCGCTTGTTGCACCGCCAGAGGTGGCAACGCATGAAGGTCGCCATGCCAGAACTAGCCCTGATTCCCACCCCGGCTCCCGCCGGGGAAGAACGCCAATTACCCCGGAATATCGAGGCAGAAGCGGCCTTTCTCGGTGCGATCCTGATCGACAACCGAGTCGTCGAGGATCTGCCCGTGCAATTGCACGCCGCACATTTCTTCGAGCCGCTGCACGGCCGCATCTTCGCGCAGACGATGGCGCTGATCGAGCGAAACAGCATCGCGACGCCGGTCACGCTGAAACCTTTCTTCGAGAATGACGAGGCGATGAAGGCGGTCGGCGGGGTCGGCTATCTCGCACAGCTGACCGGCAGCGGCGCGGGCCTGATCGGCGCGCGCGACTTCGCTCGGCAGATTTTCGATCTCGCGCTGCTCCGCGAACTGATCGGTGTCGGCCGCACGCTCGTCGACAGCGCGCTCGACACGAGCGAGAGCGTCGATCCGCACGCCCAGATCGAGGAGGCCGAAACCGCGCTCTATCGCGTCGCGGGCGGCGAGGCCGAGATGGGATCGGTCAAGAGCTTCAGCACGGCTAGCCTCACCGCGCTGCAGGCGGCGGAACGTGCGCTCAATTCGGGCGGCCATCTGTCGGGGATCACCACCGGCATTGCCAGCATGAACGCCAAGATCGGCGGTATGCACAATTCGGACTTGATGATCCTCGCCGGGCGTCCGGGCATGGGCAAGACCTCGCTTGCGACCAACATCGCGTACAATGCCGCCGAGCGTTTTCGCCGCGATGAAGAGGACGGTATTCCGCCCGAGAAGAATATGGGCGCGAAAGTCGCCTTCTTCAGCCTCGAAATGTCGGCCGATCAGCTCGCGACGCGCGTCCTCGCCGAACAGTCGGGGGTGTCGGGCGAGGCGCTGCGTATGGGCAAGATCAGCAAGGAGCAGTTTCAGCAGCTCAGCCGCGCCGCGCAGGCGCTGCAGACCCTGCCGCTGTTCATCGACGATACGCCGGGCCTGACGATCGCGAGCCTGCGCACCCGCGCGCGCCGCCTGCAGCGCCGTCACGGCATCGGCTTCATCATCGTCGACTATCTGCAGCTGCTCCAGGGTTCGTCGAAGAGCGGTGACAATCGCGTGCAGGAAATCTCGGAAATCTCACGCGGTCTGAAGACGTTGGCGAAGGAACTTAATGTCCCCGTGATGGCGCTGTCGCAGCTCAGCCGACAGGTCGAAAGCCGCGAGGACAAGCGCCCGCAGCTCTCCGACCTTCGTGAATCGGGCTCGATCGAGCAGGACGCCGACATGGTCCTCTTCGTGTTCCGCGAGGATTATTATGTCGCGGCGCGCGAGCCCAAGCGCCCCGTCGAGGGCGACGATGTGAAGATCCACGCCGCGCACGAGGAATGGGCGGCCGAGATGGAACGCGTCTTCGGCCTCGCCGAGGTGATCGTCGCCAAATCGCGTCACGGTTCGACGGGCAAGATTCGGATGCACTTCGAGGCGAAGACGACCAAGTTCAGTGACCTGGCGGACGAGAGTCAGGCCTATGCGGATTATGAGTAGGCGCTGACCGCTCGCTCGCAATGACGAGGTGATCAGAAAGCCGGATCGTTCGCGGGATCGTCGTCGATCGGGGTGACCGCGGTGTGGATACCGCATTCGGTCTTGTCCCAGCCGCGCCAGCGGCCCGAGCGCGGGTCTTCGCCCGGCTGGACCTTCGATGTGCACGGCGAGCAGCCGATCGAGGGATAGCCTTGCGATTCCAGCGGATGGCGCGGCAGGTCGTGCGCGTCGAAATAGGCGTCGAGGTCGTCGCGACTCCAGTTGGCGAGCGGGTTGAACTTCAGGCGGCCGGTGCTGCCGTCGAGCTCGAAGCGCGGCAGGCCGGTACGAGTCGAGGACTGAAAGCCCTTGCGTCCGGTGATCGAGGTGTCGAAATCGGCCAGGGCCCTTTCGAGCGGCTTCACCTTGCGGATTTCGCAGCAGCCATCGGGGTCGTACGACCAGCGCAGCTCGGTGGCATCCTTTGCTGCCAGTTCCTCGGCGTCGGGCGTCAGATTGACGATATTGAGGCCGAGCTTCGAAGCCAGTTCGTCGCGATAGGCGAGCGTCTCGGGAAAATGCTTGCCGGTGTCGAGGAAGAGCACCGGCATGTCGGGCGCAACGCGGCTCACCAGATGCAGCAACACCGCGCTTTCGGCACCGAAGCTCGACACGATCGCGGTCTCGCCCAGCAACCCCGCGCCGATCACGCTCACTACGACCTCCGCCGCGTCCTGGCCGCGGAAAAGATTGTTGAGGCGGATGACGTCGGCCTGCGTGAAACGCGGTGCCACGTCGATCCGGTCGCGGGTGCGGTCGCCGGCCTCGGGGGGAGAGACTTTCACGTCAGCCATGCCTTAATTTCCATATCGGCACCGCGCCGTCGGCGGCGCCCTGATAATGTTCGGGCCAGCGCGTCAGCGCCGCCTCCACATCGGCCGGATTGAGCGGCTTTTCGGGCGCGAACGTGTCGAAGCCGCAGCGCTTCATATAGGCGATCTGGTCGACGAGGACGTCGCCCTGCGCGCGCAGTTCGCCCGTATAGCCAGCCTCGCGCAGGATGCGCGCCGAGCTGTAGCCGCGGCCGTCGCGGAATTTCGGGAAGGCGACTTCGATCAGCGCGAGCCGGTCGAGATGCGGGATCAGCGCGCGCGCATCCTCGTCGGGCTCGAGCCGCACCGCGGTGGCGTTCGACTGCGACAGGAAGGCGTCGAGCGTGACGCAGGGTTCTTCGCCGTCGCTATGCAGATGCTCAACCATAGATCGCCTCCTTGAAGGGGGCCATGCCGACGCGGCGGAAGGTGTCGACGAAGCGTTCGCCTTCTGCGCGTTCGGCGAGATATCTGTCGGTCACGCGCTCGATCGCGTCGACGATGCCGTCCTCGTCGAAGCCGGGTCCGGTGATTGTGCCGAGCGACACATCCTCCGCGCCCGATCCACCGAGCAGCAGCTGGTAATTTTCGGTGCCCTTGCGGTCGACCCCGAGGATGCCGATGTGGCCGGCGTGGTGGTGCCCGCAGGCGTTGATGCAGCCCGAAATCTTGAGCTTCAGCTCGCCGAGTTCCTTCTGGCGGCCGAGGTCCGAGAAGCGCGTCGCAATCTTCTGCGCGACCGGGATCGAGCGTGCGTTGGCGAGGCTGCAATAATCGAGGCCGGGGCAGGCGATGATGTCGCTGATCAGGTCGAGGTTGGGCGTCGCGAGCCCCGCGGCGTCGAGCGCTTGCCAGATCGTGTAGAGATCGGCCTTGCGGACGTGCGGCAGCACGATGTTCTGCGCGTGGGTTACCCGGAGTTCGTCGTGGCTGTATTGTTCGGCAAGGTCGGCCATCAGGTCGATTTGCGCCGAGCTGGCGTCACCGGGGATTCCGCCGATCGGCTTCAGGCTGATGTTGACGATCGCGTGGCCAGCCACCTTGTGCGCGGCGACATTCTGATCGACCCACACAGCGAAGTCGGGATCGCTGCGGTCGATCGCGTCGGGGGCCGAGGCGTCGAGCGCGGGCGGCGCGAATTGCTTCGCGATGCGGTCGAATTCAGCCTTGGGCGGGTCGATGCCGAGCGACTTCACATGCGCAAATTCTTCCTCGACCTGCCGGCGATATTCGTCGGCGCCGAGCTCGTGGATCAGGATCTTGATCCGCGCCTTGTAGATATTGTCGCGGCGCCCGTAGCGATTGTAGACGCGCAGGCACGCTTCGGCATAGCTCAGCATGTCCTCGAGCGGTACGAAATCCTTGATCAGCGGCGCGATCATCGGGGTGCGGCCCATTCCGCCGCCGACGTAGAAAGCGGCGCCGTGGACACCGTCCCGCTCGACGATCTGGATGCCGATGTCGTGGAGGCGCATCGCGGCGCGATCTTCGTCCGCAGCAATCACCGCAATTTTGAATTTGCGTGGCAAATAGCTGAATTCGGGGTGGAAGCTCGACCATTGGCGGAGCAACTCGGCCCACGGGCGTGGGTCGGTGATCTCGTCGGCGGCGGCGCCGGCCCACTGGTCCGAACTGATGTTGCGGATGCAATTGCCGCTCGTCTGGATCGCGTGCATTTCGACCGATGCGAGGTCGGCGAGGATCGCGGGCGCGTCCTCCAGCTTGATCCAGTTATACTGGATATTCTGGCGCGTGGTGAAATGGCCGTAATCGCGGTCGTATTTGCGCGCGATGTGGGCGAGCATCCGCATCTGGCGGCTGTCGAGCGTGCCGTAGGGCACCGCAACGCGTAGCATATAGGCATGGAGCTGAAGATAGAGCCCGTTCATCAGGCGCAGCGGCTTGAACTGGTCCTCGGTGATTTCCCCGGAAAGGCGGCGCTTCACCTGGTCCGAAAACTCGGCGACGCGGGCAGCGACCATCGCATGGTCATATTCGTCATATTTATACATGTCAGATCACCCAGTCGCCGGCCGTGGGATCGGCGGGTTTCAGTGTCAGGTCGGGGCGCACGGTCGGGCCCAATGCGCGGATGCGGTCCTTGATGTGCGCGGGGCGGGGGCCGTCGGCGGTTTGCTCGCCCGCAATGATATAGGGTGCGTTGACGCGGCGCGCGGCCTCCTCGATGGCGAGGATCGCTTCGCCATGCTCGCCGACATCGGCGGCGTCCTCGATGTGGAGGGACCAGTCGGCGCCGGTCCACCAGGTGACAAATCCTGTCTTCAGGTCGTTGCCCGTGAGCAGTTTCATGTGAAGTCCCTTATTTGAGCCGCGACGCCAGGTGCGCCGAGGCAATCGAGCGCGTCCGCGCGCGCCACAACCTTGCCGACGATGATCAGCGCCGGACTGGCGACCCGTTCGCGCGCGACAAGGTCGCCGAGGTCGGTCAGCAGCGTGCGAAGGACGCGCGCTTCGGCGGTGGTCCCGCGCTCGACCACCGCGACGGGCAGGTCGGGTGAAACGCCGTCGGCGATCAGCTTGTCGGCGATCGCATTGGCGGTCGCAAGGCCCATGTAGATGACCAGGGTGCGGCCATGTCCCGCGAGCCCCGACCAGTCCTGATCGGTCAGATCCTTGCACTGACCCGCGACGAAGGTGACCGCGCTCGCATCCTCGCGGTGGGTGAGGGGGAGGCCGGCCTGCGCGGCGCAGCCCGCCGCGGCGGTAATGCCGGGGACGACCTCGACCGCGATGCCCGCTTCGCGCGCCGCGTCGAGTTCTTCACCGCCGCGCCCGAAGATGAACGGATCGCCGCCCTTCAGGCGCACGACCTGTTTGCCCGCGAGCGTTTCACGCACGAGCAATTCGTTGATCAGCTCCTGCTTCATCGTATGGCGGCTGCGCTGCTTGGCGACGCTGATCCGTTCGATGGGCGCGGGGATCAGCGCGAGTACGCCGTCGCCAACCAGCCCGTCATGAACGACAAGGTCGGCGCTCTGCAGCAGTCGCGCGGCGCGCAAGGTCAAAAGGTCTGGGTCGCCCGGACCGGCGCCGACGAGCCAGAGCTTGCCCGCAGAAGGGAGAGACTTTTCCATGGCATGATAGGTGGTCCAGCATGCCGCGAATGGCAAAGCAGGCTTTATTGACGGTGATGAAGGTAAAATTGCCTCAATACGCCGTCACCCCGGATCAAGTCCGGGGTGACGAGACTGTCTCAGGGTCAGGACACTAAAGATACTTCTTGGTTACAAGCTGCGACCCTTCGGGATCGCGAAGCCCGACCCCGATCGACGCCCGCATCGCGTCGCTTTCGGCGCTCGCGACCGGGTAGGCGCAATAGTCGGCGGCGTAGAAGGCGCTCGGGCGGTGGTTGCCCGACAGCCCGATGCCACCAAAGGGGGCTGCCGATGACGCGCCGTTCGTCGGGCGATTCCAGTTGATCACACCCGCGCGCGCATTCGCCCAGAACTGGTCGTAAAGCTGCGGCGTGCCGCCGATCAGCGAGGCCGAGAGGCCGAAGCTCGTATTGTTCGCCTCGGCGATCGCGGCCTCGAAACTTTCGACGCGAACCACCTGTAACAGCGGGCCGAAATGCTCGACATCAGGCCGCTCCGGCATTGCCGTCACATCGATGATGCCAGGCGTGAGGAAAGGCCTGCCGGCGACCGGCCGCGACATATGGCGGATGACCTGCCCGCCGTTCGACATCAGGATCAGGAAGCTTTCGGTCAGATGGTCGGCCGCCTCATTGTCGATCACCGGCCCCATATAGGGCGCGGGGTCGGCGTGCGGATGGTCGACGATCAGCCGGTTCGACAGCGTCTTGACCGCTTCGAGAAGCGGCTCCGCCATGCTTTCCTTGACGATCAGGCGGCGCGCGTTGCTGCAACGCTGCCCGGCGCTCAGGAAAGCCGATTGCACCACCAATATGGCGGCGGTCGCGATGTCGGCGGTGTCCCACACCACGACCGGATTGTTGCCGCCCATTTCGAGCGCGAGGATCTTGCCCGGCTTGTCGGCGAACTGGCGGCTGAGCGCGACCCCGGTGCGCGCAGACCCCGTAAACAGCAGCCCGTCCAGCCCGTCATGGCCGGCAAGCGCCTTGCCGGCGTCGGGGCCGCCGATGACCAGGCGCAGCACCTCTTCGGGCACGCCCGCGCTGTGGAACAGCTCGACAAGTTTCGCGCCAACCGCGGGCGTCTTTTCGGAGGGCTTGAACACCACCGAATTGCCCGCGAGCAGCGCGGGGACGATATGGCCGTTCGGCAGATGCGCTGGAAAATTATAGGGACCGAGGACCGCAAGCGTGCCGTGCGGCTTGTGGCGCACTGCATTGCGTAGCCCCATGGCGCCCTCGATACGGCGGTTGGGCGTGCGTTCGGCATAGGCCTTGATCGAGATATCGACCTTGTTTGCGACCGATTCGACTTCGGTCCGCGCCTCCCACAGCGGCTTCCCCGTCTCGCGCGCGATCAGGTCGGCGAGCACTTCGCCTTCGGCCTTCACCCGGTCGGCAAAGCGGCGGAGCGCTTCGGAGCGGAAGGCAACCGCCTTCGACGCCCATGCGGGCCAAGCGCCGCGCGCGATCGCGACTTCCCGGTCGACATCGCTCGCCGCCCCGCGCCACAGTTCGTTGCCGGTCGCGGGTTCGAAGGAAAGCAGCGTGTCGCTCATGGTCCCCCGCCTCTTATCGGTGAAAGCAGATGGCGGCAACCGGCCTGACCGCGCCGATGCGACGGATGGCTTGCGCCGGGCGCGCTGGGCGGCGATAGACGCGCGAGGGGCGATGGTTGCGGCGACGAGAAGGGGACGCGCGATTTCGGCAAGGCAGGACATCATGCGCGACTGGGACGACCATTATTGGTGGTCGCACGACGGCGTCCGCCTGCACGCGCGCATCTATGCGGGGCCGAAGGGCAGCGAGGCCGCCCCGCCGATCCTCTGTATGCCGGGTCTCGCGCGTAACGCCCGCGATTTCGAGGCGCTCGCCCCGCACATGGCGGCGAAACGGCGGGTGATCGTCGCCGAATTCCGCGGTCGCGGCGAGAGCGCCTATGCCAAGGATCCGATGACCTACGTCCCGCTCACCTATGTGCAGGACGTGGTCGCGCTGCTGGACGAGCTGGCGATCGAGCGGTTCGCGACGGTCGGCACGTCGCTGGGCGGGCTCGTTTCGATGCTTCTCGCGGCGACCCAGCCGGGACGGATCGTCGGGGCGGTGCTCAACGATGTCGGGCCCGAGCTGGAAAAGGCGGGGCTCGACCGTATCCGCGACTATATCGGCGCGGGCGGCAGCCAGCCGACGTGGATCCACGCGGCGCGCGCTTATGGTGAGCTTAACGCCGCTATCTATCCCGCCTATGACATCCACGACTGGCTGCGCATCACCAAACGCACGCACCGGCTGACGCAGGAAGGGCGGATCGTCACCGACTACGACAAGCAGATCGCTGCACCGCTGCGCGTGCCGAACGGCGGCGACGCGGGGGTCGACCTGTGGCCGGCCTATCAGGCGCTCGGTGATGTTCCGGTGCTGATCCTGCGCGGGGCGCTGTCGGACATCGTGTCGGCCGGAGCGGCACGCAAGATGGCGGATGCCTTGCCCAAAGCGCGGCTCGTCGAGGTGCCGCACGTCGGCCACGCCCCGACGATGGACGAGGGCGAAGCGCGCGCCGCGATCGATATGTGGATATCGGACCTGCCGCCGACGTGACGGGCAACAGCGCCCCCGTGCGGATCTTGCACCTCCATTCCGGCTTTTCGCTGGGCGGGAAGGAGGCGCGCGCTATCCGGCTGATGAACCTGATGGGGCCGCGTGCGCGGCATGTCATCCTGTCGGCGATGCCCGACGCGCTGGACGCGCGCGCTGCGATTGACCCCGGCATCGACGTGCGTTTCCCAGCCGATGCACCTCCGCTCCATGGCAAGCCCGGGCCGTCGCGCTATCGCGCGCTCGCGCGCTATATGCGGCGCTTCGATCTGGTACTCAGCTATAATTGGGGCGCGATGGACGGGGTGATGGCGCACCGGATATTCTCGCCCTTCCTGCACCTGCCGCCGATGATCCATCACGAAGACGGCTTCAACGAGGATGAGAGCCTCCGTCGCAACCGGAAGCGCAACTGGTTCCGCTATGCCGCGCTGCCGACGACCGAGGCGCTGGTTGTGCCGTCGATGCAACTCGAACGGATCGCCGCCGACGAATGGCGCAAACGGCGGCGCGTGCAACTGATCCGCAACGGGATCGACGTTGCCGCTTACGCGCGCGGTCCCGACGTGCCGATCCCGGGGTTCGAGCGGCGGAAGGGCGAAGTGGTGATCGGCACCGTTGCCGGGCTGCGCAAGGTCAAGGATTTGCCGCGGCTCGTCCGCGCCGTCGCCACGCTGCCGGGCAATGTCCGGCTGGTGATTGTCGGCGAAGGGCCCGAGCGTGCGGCGATCGCCGCCGAGGCGGCCGCTGCCGGGATCGCCGACCGGCTGGTCATGCCCGGCTTCATGGCCGAGCCCGCACGCTGGATCGGCCATTTCGATATGCTCGCGCTGTCGTCGCGGAGCGAACAGGCGCCGATCGCGGTGATCGAGGCGATGGCGGCAGGCTTGCCCGTGGTCAGCCCCGACGTCGGCGACGTCGCGGCAATGGTGTCGGGGCAGAATTACCCCTTCGTCGCTGCCGACGAGGCCGCCTTCCGCAAGGCCTTGGCAACATTGACCGAAGACGCTGCGCTTCGCGCGCGCATCGGCCACGCAAACCGCGATGTCGCGGCGGCGCGCTTCGACGAATCAATCATGGTCGCGGCCTATGAAAATCTCTATGGTCGCGCGCTCAAGGGTCGCAGCCTTTTCTCCGGGGAATAGGAGGCGCCCCCATTGACTTTCATGGCCGGCTTCCGCTTACGGAAGCGGTAGACGGGGGTTCCGGCGCGACGAAGGCCAGGCGGAGAGAAAGAGGTTTAGTGTGTTCAAAGGTTTGAAGCCCATCCTTTACGGTGGCCGTGAAGTGTGGCCGCTCGTCGAGGGTGGCAAGGGCGTATCGGCGACCAACCATATGTCGAGCGGCGCATGGGCGGCGGCGGGCGGGATCGGTACCGTTTCGGCGGTCAATGCCGACAGCTACGACGCCGACGGCAATGTCATTCCGCAAATCTATCGCGCTGCGACGCGCAAGGAGCGTCACCAGGAACTCATCCAATATGCGATCGACGGCGCGGTCGAACAGGTGCGGCGCGCCTATGACATCGCGAGCGGCAAGGGCGCGATCAACATCAATGTGCTCTGGGAAATGGGCGGCGCGCAGCAGGTGCTCGAGGGCGTGCTCGAAAAGACCAGGGGCCTCGTGACCGGCGTGACCTGCGGCGCGGGGATGCCGTACAAGCTCAGCGAGATCGCGGCGAAGCACAATGTGAATTACCTGCCGATCATCTCGTCGGCGCGCGCCTTCCGCGCGCTGTGGAAGCGCGCCTATCACAAGGTCGCCGACCTGATGGCGGCGGTGGTGTACGAGGATCCGTGGCTTGCGGGCGGTCACAACGGCCTGTCGAATGCCGAGGATCCACGCAAGCCCGAGGATCCCTATCCGCGAGTCAAGGCGCTGCGCGACACGATGCGCGCCGAGGGAATTTCGGACGACGTGCCGATCGTGATGGCCGGCGGCGTCTGGTACTTGCGCGACTGGGAGCATTGGATCGGCAATCCCGAACTCGGCCAGATCGTCTTTCAGTACGGCACGCGTCCGCTGCTGACCGAGGAAAGCCCGATCCCGCAGGAGTGGAAGGACCGCCTCCGCACCCTCGACGAGGGCGACGTGCTGCTCCACCGCTTCTCGCCGACCGGCTTCTATTCGAGCGCCGTGCGCAACCCGTTCCTCCGCGATCTCGAAGCGCGTTCGGAACGCCAGATTCCCTATTCGAAGCAGGAAGCGGGCGACCATGTCGTCCAGCTCGACGTCGGGGTGAAGGGCAAGAATTTCTGGGTCACCCCGCACGACCGCGACCGCGCGCGCGATTGGGTTGCGGAGGGCTATACCGAAGCGCTCAAGACCCCCGACAACACCGTTGTCTTCGTCACCGATACCGACAAAAGCGTAATCCGCAAGGACCAGGCCGACTGCATGGGCTGCCTTTCGCACTGCGGCTTTTCGGCATGGAAGGACCATGACGATTATTCGACCGGCTATCTCGCCGACCCGCGCAGCTTCTGCATCCAGAAGACGCTGCAGGACATCGCGCACGGCGGCGACGTCGAACAGAATCTGATGTTCGCGGGGCACGCCGCATTCAACTTCAAGACCGATCCCTTTTATTCGAACAACTTCACCCCGACGGTGAAGCAGCTGGTCGACCGGATTTTGACGGGGGATTGATCTCCCCGTCCTTGCGAGCGAAGCGAAGCAATCCAGAGCGGTCTTGCGCCGCCCCGCGAGGCTGGGTTCAGGCCCAGCCCTCCAGCACCTGATCGGGCGGGCGATGCCCGTCGCACCAGGCGCGGATGTTGGCGATAACCTTTTCGCCCGACGCCTCGCGGCCCTCGATCGTCGCCGAGCCGAGGTGCGGCAGCAGCACGACGTTGTCGAGCGCGAGCAGCGCCGGGTCGACCGCGGGTTCGTGCGTATAGACGTCAAGCCCCGCGCCCGCGATACGGCCGGTCTGGAGCGCCGCGATCAGCGCCTTCTCGTCGATGATCTCGCCGCGTGCGGTGTTGATGAGGTAAGCGGTCGGCTTCATCGCCCCGATCCGCGCGGCATTCACCAGCTCGTGCGTTTCGGACGTATGCGGGCAATGGATCGTCACCACGTCGCTGATGCGCAGCAGCGTGTCGACACTGGCGTGATAGCTCGCGCCCAGTTCCTCCTCGATCGCTTCGGGCAGGCGGCGGCGGTTGTGGTAATGGATCGACAAGCCGAAGGCGCGGGCGCGGTGCGCGACCGCCAGCCCGATCCGCCCCATGCCGATGATGCCGAGCAGCTTGCCGCCGACGCGGTGGCCGAGCATCGCGCTCGGTGCCCAGCCGGCCCATTTGCCCGATCGCATCAGCTTCTCGCCTTCGGCAAGGCGGCGTGGCACGCTGAGGATCAGCGCCATCGTCATGTCGGCGGTGTCCTCGGTGAAGACGCCCGGGGTGTTCGACACCATGATGCCTTTCGCGCGCGCGGCGGAGAGGTCGATATGGTCGACGCCGGCGCCGAAATTGGCGATAAGCTTAAGCCGTTCGCCGGCCGCGCCGATCACTTCGGCGTCGATCTCGTCGGTCACCGTCGGCACCAGCACGTCGCAGTCCGCGACCGCGGCTTTCAATTCGTCCTTGGTGAAGGCGTGATCGTGCGCCGAAAGCTGGGCGTCGAACAATTCGGCCATGCGCGCCTCGACATGCGGCATCAGCTGGCGGGTGACGATGACGCGCGGGCGCTTCGGGCGGGATGAATCGGGCATGGCCGCGGGTAGAGCGCGCCGCGGCACGGGGGTCAAGAGGGGGCGGCGCGAAAAGGCTGGGGACGAACGCATCCTTTTGCGCGGCGAACGGTTGAAATGCCGGCACGACTTTGACAAGGCAAGGGTATGACCAGCCGCCAGATCCTGACCAGCCTGTTGCTGCTTGCCGCCGTGGGACCGGCCGCCGCGCAATCCGACGTCGAATTGCCCTATTGGGCGTCGATCAGCGTCGACGAGGCGCGGATGCGCAAGGGGCCGTCCCCCGACGTGCCCGTGACGTGGGAATATCGGCGCAAGGATCTGCCGGTGAAGGTGATCGCGCGGCACGAGACCTGGCGCAAGATCGAGGATCCCGACGGCACACAGGGCTGGATGGCGGCACGGCTGCTGAGCCGCACGCGCACCGCGATCGTGACCGGCGAGATCCGTCCGATGCGCGAGGAGCCCGATACGTCCGCCGCGGTCGCCTTTCGCGCGCAACCGGGGGTCGTCGGCCGGATCACCGACTGCCAGAAAGGTTGGTGCCTGTTCAACGTCGGTGGCCGCAAGGGCTGGATCCAGACCGACCATATCTGGGGCGACTGATCGCGCCCCTGCGGCAGACGTCAGGCGCGCCTCGTCATTGCTTCTTCGGGGTCACCGTCACGACCGTACCGTCGTCGGCGGTGGCTGTGAAACTGCCGTCGGCGGCGGGTTTCGAAACCGCCCAGCACATGCCCATCTCGTCGCCTTCGGGATCGAAGCAATCCTTGCCGTCGTGGGCGGCGAAGAGTCCCTTCACCTGCTTGCCCTTGGCATCGGTGTCGACATAGGTGCCGTCGGCGTTGATCGTGGTCGTGCCCATCGTGCCGTCGGCCATCTTCACGTCATAGGTGCCCGGGGCCGTTCCCGAGTCGGCTGCCGGTGCGGGCGTCGCTTCGGCGACCGGTTCGGCAGGCGTTTCCTTTTTCTCTTCAGTCTTTTGCGAACAGGCGGCGAGCATCGAAAGCGCAGCCAGCAGGACGATTTTCTTCATCGGACCTCTCCCCATCCAAGGTGAGGCGAAGCTACGCCGATCGACGCGGCAAGCAAATGCGAAAAGGGCCGGACGATTTTCGCGCCCGGCCCTTCCCGATCCGCCGTCATTTAGCGCCAGCGGAACTCGTTGCGATACACCTTGACCACCTTGCCGGTTCGCACGTTGACCAGCAGCAGATCGTTATAGTGGCGGACATAGGTCAGGCCCGCACCCGCCCGCGGCACGCCCCAACGGCGGTCCCATGCGGGGCGATAGGCCGGGGCGTAATAGGTGGGACGCAGCGCCTGCCCGACGCGGAACTGCTGGTAGCGGAACGGAGCGCGGTAATTCTGATAGCGCGCGTCGCGGCGCCAGTCGCGCTTGTCCTCGCGATATTCGCGCTTCGCATCGCGCACATCGTCACGCGCATCGCGGACGTCGCCGCGATCGCCGTAGCGCTTGGCGTGGTTCAGGTCGCGCTGTTCCTGGCGGATGTCCTGACGGTCGCGACGGAGTTCGCCGGTCTGGGCCTGTGCCATCGCCGGGACCATCATCGCGGCGATCAGGCCGGCGGTGAGAATTTTGCTCTTCATTGTGCCATTCCTTTGCATCGTCAGGGGGAGGGGATCTGCCCGATGACAAGCATGGAATAGGCGCGCCGGTTTGAACCAAACCGGAATGACGCGTTTATTTTCAGGTCATTAGTGTCGCAATTTGTCGCGCCCCAAACGACGAAAGGGCGCCGTCTTGCGACGACGCCCCGGAACTTTCGCCGAAAACGGTTCAGACCAGCTCGACCGCCACCGCCGTCGCCTCTCCGCCGCCGATGCAGAGGCTGGCGATACCGCGCGTCTTGCCGTGGCGCTGGAGCGCGGCGATCAGCGTCGTGATGATGCGCGTGCCGCTCGCGCCGATCGGGTGACCGAGCGCGGTCGCGCCGCCGTGGACGTTGATCTTTTCGCGCGGGATGCCGAGGTCGTGCATCGCGAACATCGCGACGCAGGCGAAGGCTTCGTTGACCTCGAACAGGTCGACGTCGCCGATCGACCAGCCCGCCTTGGCAAGCAGCTTGTTGATCGCGCCGACCGGGGCGACGGTGAAGTCCTTCGGTTCCTGCGCGTGCGCGGCGTGCGCGACAAGGCGCGCGACGGGCTTCGCGCCCTTGGCGTCCGCGACCGACTGGCGCGTGAGAACGACGGCAGCCGCACCGTCCGAAATCGACGAGCTGGTCGCGGCGGTGATCGTGCCGTCCTTGGCGAAGGCGGGCTTCAGCGTCGGGATCTTGTCGGGCATCGCCTTGCCCGGGGCCTCATCGGTGTCGACGATCACGTCGCCCTTGCGGCCGGCGATCGTCACCGGTGCGATTTCGGCGGCGAAGGCGCCGTCGGCGATCGCGGCCTTGGCGCGGCTCAACGATTCGAGGGTATATTCGTCCTGCGCCTGGCGGCTGAGCTGATAGGCGTCGGCGGTATCCTGCGCGAAAGTGCCCATCGCGCGCCCGGCTTCATAGGCATCTTCCAGCCCGTCGAGGAACATATGGTCATAGGCGGTGTCATGGCCGATGCGCGCGCCCGAGCGATGCTTCTTGAGCAAATAAGGAGCGTTGGTCATCGATTCCATGCCGCCCGCGACGACCAGATCGACGCTGCCAGCGGCGAGCGCTTCGGCGCCCATGATCACCGTCTGCATGCCCGAGCCGCAGACCTTGTTCACGGTCGTCGCCTGCACCGACTTGGGCAGGCCCGCCTTGATCGCGGCCTGACGCGCCGGCGCCTGGCCGAGCCCGGCAGGCAGCACGCAGCCCATATAGATGCGCTCGATATCGTCGCCGGCGACGCCCGCGCGTTCGACCGCCGCCTTGACCGCAGTCGCGCCGAGATCGGTCGCGCTCGCGTCCGACAGGGCGCCCTGCATGCCGCCCATCGGGGTGCGGGCATAGGACAGGAAGACGACGGGATCGGTGGCGGTCATGGCATGAGACTCCGTAGGGGAAAACTGGATCGGCGGCGCGTTTAACCCAAATGCTGCATCTGCGAAAGGGGCATCACGCCGCCGACACCGACCCGTCAAAGTTCAGGAAAGGTCAGCCCATTGGCGAACCCGTCGAATCCGACGCTGCGGAATGGAGGACGAGTGAATGGCGTGGCGGATCGGGAAGAGACTGCGCATCCGCCAGCTTGAAGCATGGCCGGATATTGTAGGAAAGCGGTTTTTGGGGATGGCGTTTGGGGAAGGGCGGCGAAGATCGATATGGCTTGTTGAAGGTCCGGAAAGGGGTGGGGAGCGTCACAGTCCGCCACCCCTCGTCACCCCGGACTTGATCCGGGGTCCAGAAGGCGAGGGTGCCCATGGATCCCGGATCAAGTCCGGGATGACGAAGAGGGAATGTCGGAATTGGGGTGGGGAGCGGGCGTCTCCGATCCTCCCCGTGCCGGGGAGGATCGCTTATGTCCAATTCCGGTCGGTTTTCGGACCGCCCGCATTCCCCGCTTTTCCGATGCCTGCCATCGGAACCCAAACCACAAGCGCCTTGGTCACACCGCGCGCGGGTTTCAACTTGCAACTAACCGCGCGGCATGATCAAACAGCGCCCGCAGATCATAAGGGGAGACGGGTCATGGCCACCGCGATCAAGCAGGATATTGCCGGCGAAACCGCGCGGATGCACGAAGTGCTCGCGGCGCAGAAGGCGAGCTTTACGGCTGCGATGCCCGAAAGCCTCGCCGTGCGGACCGACCGGCTCGACCGCGCGGTCGCGATGCTCGTCGATCATGCCGAGGAATTCGCCAAGGCCGTCAGCGAGGATTTCGGCCACCGCAGCCGCGAACAGACGCTGATGACCGATATCATGCCGTCGGTCAGCGCGCTCAAGCACGCGAAAAAGCATATGGCGGCCTGGTCGAAGGGTGAGAAGCGCAAGCCGACTTTCCCGCTCGGCCTTCTCGGTGCGAAGGCAGAGGTCGTCTATCAGCCGAAGGGCGTCGTCGGCGTCGTCGCGCCGTGGAACTTCCCCGTCGGCATGGTCTTCGTGCCGATGGCGGGCATCCTCGCGGCGGGCAACCGCGCGATGATCAAGCCGAGCGAGTTTACGGAGAATGTCTCGGCGCTGATGGCGCGGCTGGTGCCCGACTATTTCGACGAAAGCGAGATGGCGGTGTTCACCGGCGATGCCGAGGTCGGGATCGCCTTCTCGAAGCTCGCCTTCGACCATATGATCTTCACCGGCGCGACGGGCGTCGGGCGGCACATCATGCGCGCGGCGGCGGATAATCTGGTACCCGTGACGCTCGAACTCGGCGGCAAGTCGCCGACCTTCATCGGGCGCAGCGCGAACAAGGATCTCGTCGGCCAGCGCGTCGCGCTCGGCAAGATGATGAACGCGGGCCAGATCTGCCTCGCGCCCGACTATCTGCTCGTGCCTGAGGATCAGGAAGGCGAGGTGATCGACAGTGTCGTCAAGGGTGCGACCGCGCTCTATCCGACGTTGCTGTCGAACGACGATTATACGTCGGTGGTCAACGGGCGGAATTACGACCGTCTGCAGGGCTATCTCGCCGATGCGCGCGAGAAGGGCGCCGAGGTGATCGAGGTCAACCCGGCAAGCGAGGATTTTGCGAGCGCGAACGGCCACAAGATGCCGCTCCACATCGTCCGCAATCCGACCGACGAGATGAAGGTGATGCAGGAGGAAATCTTCGGTCCGATCCTGCCGGTGAAGACGTACAAGACGATCGACGACGCGATCGACTATGTGAACGAGCACGACCGCCCGCTCGGCCTCTATTATTTCGGGCAGGACAAGAGCGAGGAGGACCGTGTGCTGACGCGGACGATCTCGGGCGGTGTCACGGTCAACGACGTGCTGTTCCACAATGCGATGGAGGATCTGCCCTTCGGCGGGGTCGGGCCGTCGGGGATGGGCAATTACCACGGGCTGGACGGCTTCAGGACCTTCAGTCACGCGCGCGCTGTTTACCGCCAGCCGAAGCTCGATGTCGCGGGGCTCGCGGGCTTCAAGCCGCCCTATGGCAAGGCGACCGCCAAGACGCTGGCGAAAGAACTCAAGAAATAGCTTGGCAAGCGGCGGCGCTTCGCCCTAGGGGAAGCGCCGCGCTTTCGGCACCATGCCGATGCTGTGCCCCTGTGGTGAAATTGGTAGACGCGCTCGACTCAAAATTGCGTTTAGCCTAATAAAGTAAGCCAAAAACAACGCAAAATCAATAGTTTGAGCAAGGACGAGACCTCCAAAAAGACTTACACATGTCTTACACATTTTGGAGTTCTTTCAATGCCGACAGAAAGCCATCTGCTGATGGATGGGGCGCTGCACGTCTATCGGCGTGAGAACAGCCGCTACTGGCAATGCTCGACCTATCTTGGCAGCCGCAACCACCGGCAGACGACCAAGGAGGTCAGCCTTGCTGCCGCCAAGGATTTCGCGCGCGACTGGTATATGGAGCGTTGCGTCGAGGACCGCCAACGCCGACGCGGTGGTGTTGCCTTGCTGGACGGCACCGTCCAGCCCCCGATCGCCGGAACCGGCGCGCCGACCGATGGTCGGCGTCGGCGAACGCCGACTGGCCCCAGCTTTAAGGATGCCGCAGATGCTTTCACCAGCGAGTTCGAGGTAATCACGCTGGGCGAACGCAACGCGGAATATGTGGCATCGAAGTCAGATCACATCCGCGTGCACCTGTTACCCTTCTTTGGCGACACCGCGCTTGAGGACATAACGGCCGGCAAGGTGCAGGAGTATCGGGCGCACCGTCAGACATCGAGGCTCGATCCCAGAACCGGCAAGCCGAAGAAGCCAGCACGTGCGACCTTGCACGGCGAGATCGTCACGCTTCGGCAGGTCTTGAAAACCGCCAACCGCAAGGGCTGGATTGCGGCAATCCCGGATATGTCAGCGCCCTACAAGACGTCCGGCAAGGTGGAGCATCGCGCGTGGTTCTCGCCTGAGGAATACAAGATGCTTTATGAGGCCACGCGCGAGCGGGCGAAGAACCCGCCGAAGCCGCGCTGGCGTGAAGTTTGCGAGACCTTCCACGATTATGTTCTGTTCATGGGCAACACCGGACTTCGACCCGATGAGTCCGCTCGGCTTGAGCTGCGAGACGTCACGATCGTGAAAGACGAGTCGACTGGCGAGCGCATCCTGGAGATCGAGGTGCGCGGCAAGCGCGGGGTCGGCTTCTGCAAGTCGATGCCCGGTGCGATCCTGCCCTTCGAGCGCGTTCGCAAACGCAAGGGGCTCAAACCGACCGACCGGATATTCGGGAAATCGCCGCGCGAATTGATGAACACCGTCCTCGACGAGCTGAATCTGAAGTTCGACCGCGATGGCCACATCCGCACCTGCTACAGCCTGCGGCATACCTATATCTGCCTCCGATTGCTCGAAGGGGCGGACATTTATCAGGTCGCCAAGAACTGCCGCACCAGTGTCGAGATGATCGAGAAGTTTTACGGACGGCACTTGAAGAACAACATCGACGCATCCGCCGTCAATGTTCGCAAGGCTAAGCCCCCGAAAGTCGCCGTCCGAAAGAACGCATTGATGCCAGCAACCTAAGCCAAATAGCTTATGTTTGCCGTTGCGTGTTTTGATGGCGGCGCTATAGGCGTCTCCCAACGCGGGCGTGGTGGAATTGGTAGACGCGCGGGATTCAAAATCCCGTTCCGCAAGGAGTGTGGGTTCGATTCCCACCGCCCGCACCATCCAAGATAGCAGGCTCTGAAAAGTCCACCGCACGGGGGACAGGAGCCTGCATCAGCGGACGCCCCAGGGTCGCACGGCCCGCGCTCCGCTGCGCGAAATGACAATCGAACGGCATTGTCATGCTGGCACTTGGCAACCCATCCGGGATGCGGCCATCGCCACAAATCGACGACGCGAAGCGACAATTGTCCTTGATGATTGATTGGCTATCGCTTTATCAATCATAATTGGCCTATATCGTGATTGATAGAAGGGCATCCTATCGATCATGAGCTGGAATTGGCAACTTCCCGACTGGCCTGATTTCCGCTTCGACGCGGATCGCATCCGCGCGTCCGAAGAGCAGTTCCTGAAAGGCTCTGGCGTCGTCATTGGTGCCCTCCACCACCTCGACACTGATGAGCGCGATGGGTTGACTATCGAACTAATCTCCCAAGAGGTTGTCGATAGCTCTGCCATCGAGGGCGAGATCCTCGACCGTGCCAGCGTCCAGTCGTCGCTCGCACGGCATCTGGGCTTTGCCACCGACCAGCGCCGCGCAAGCGCGGCAGAGGCCGGGGCCGCCGAACTCATGGCCGATGTTTATCGCAATCATGCTGAGCGGCTCAACGATCAGACCCTGTTTGCGTGGCACGCGATGCTAATGAATGGTCGCCGCGATATTGCCGATGTTGGCCGCTATCGGACGCATGAAGATGCAATGCAGATTGTGTCGGGCGCACTCCACGAGCCGCGAGTGCATTTCGAGGCTCCGCCGTCGGATACCGTCCCGATGGAAATGTCCCGCTTCATTGCGTGGTTCAATGACAGCGCGCCTTCGTCACCAAACCCGCTTCCCGCGATCACCCGTGCGGCGATCTCGCACCTTTGGTTCGAGAGCATCCATCCCTTTGAAGACGGCAATGGCCGGATCGGTCGCGCGATTGCTGAAAAGGCACTGGCCCAAAACCTCGCGGCACCGACACTGACAGCGCTCGCGGAAACGATCCATCGTCACCGCAAAGCCTATTACGCTGCGCTTCAGCTTGGCAGCCAGAGCAACGACATCAACGGCTGGCTGATATGGTTTGCCGATATTGTGATCGAGGCGCAGGCGCGAACGATTACCCGAATCCGATTCCTGATCGACAAGACGCGGCTGCTCGATCGCTTAGGCGGCGCGATTAACGAACGTCAGGAAAAGGCGCTGCTTCGCATTTTCCGTGAAGGACCGGATGGTTTCGCGGGCGGGTTGAGCGCCGGAAATTACCGGACGATCACCGGAGCTAGCCTTGCCACCGCGACACGAGATTTGAACGACCTGATCGAGAAGGGAGCGCTATTCCGAACTGGTGAGCGTCGCTACGCGCGCTATCGACTTGTGCAGGACATTGTTGCGGAGCCCCACTAAACGGGGCGACGATCCGGAAGAATGCTTCGGAAATCCTTGTAATCCAAGCGAATCGGACGACTGATCGAGGCTCAGTCCAAAGATCATGAAACTGCGTCTATGTTGGTGAAACACCTCGCATTTTCACCATTGGGCTGTTAATCGCTGACACTGATTGGGGGGGCGCGCGCGTGAACATTTTTGACTTGGATAAAGCGCTCGTTGACCGCTACGCTGCTTTCGCACGATCATTTTCTACTATCAAAGCGCCAGATATTACTGAGCAAGTCAACGCGATATATGATCTCGGGAAATTCTGGCCAGACCCACTTATAACGATTAACCCCCATTTTGAGCAAGGTAGCTCAATGGATCAGTTGGCCGATGATGGCGTAGTTGATCCAGCTCTCCGCCAAATATTTGCTTTTGGCCAAAAAAGAGCGCCGGTCACACTTCACCGGCATCAAGAGCGCGCTGTTGCAAAGGCGCGAAATCAAGAGAGCTTTGTCGTCACAACCGGAACTGGCTCGGGAAAATCGCTCTGCTTTTTTGTGCCCATTGTTGACGCAATTGTGCGGGCGAGACGTGCCGGTGAGCCACGTCGCACACGCGCCATCATAATTTACCCAATGAATGCTCTCGCTAACAGCCAGTTGGGAGAGATCAAAAAATACATCGATGACTCGGATATTGACGAGAATCTACGTCCGACGGTCGCACGATATACCGGCCAAGAAAACGACGCTGAACGGCGGGAGATTGCAGAGCGAAAGCCTGACATATTGCTCACCAATTTCATGATGCTCGAATTGCTCATGACGCGCCAAGACGGTCTTGACCAAGCTGTGATCGGGAACGCGCAGGGCTTGGAATTCTTGGTGCTGGATGAGCTGCATACATATCGCGGCAGGCAAGGCGCTGACGTTGCGATGCTCGTTCGTCGCGTCAAAGAGCGTCTGAGTGCCGACAAAAAGCTAATTTGCATCGGCACGTCTGCAACCATGTCGAGTTCGCCAGACGATCATGAGCGGGCTGTGGCGGTATCGGATGTCGCCACCAAATTGTTCGGCGTTCCGATCCCTGCAAGCTGTGTGATTGATGAGTCGCTCAAACGTGCGACCTCAACCGCGGTGAAGATCGAAACGATGGGCGAACAGTTGCGGGCTATCGTGCAGCAACCGATCGCCGAGAATCTGACGGATCAGCAACTAGAAGCTCATCCGCTAGCATGCTGGATTGAAACCCAGATTGGGCTTCAAGAGGGAGAGAAGCTGCGTCGGAGACCGCCAATCACGTTGAAAGCGGCGGCTGAAGTTTTGGCCGCGCAAACGACATTGCCTTTGGCCCACTGTTTAGCGTCACTCGCTAAAATGCTCGCATTGATTGGTAAGCCGGAAGTCGAGCGCGGCGGGGCGAGCCAGAGGGCGTTTCTGGCCTTCAAACTCCATAGATTTATTTCGGGTGCTGGGCGAGCATATGCGACGCTTGAGCCCGTCGGCATTCGGCGCGTCACGTTGGATGGCCAGTTATTCTTGCCGGACGACCCCGAGAAACGACTTTATCCGCTCTTTTTCTGCCGCGAATGCGGCCAAGAGCATCATAGCGTTTCGGTTGTAAATGATCTGGTTGGACAACGTGTTGTTGCACGCGCGATTGATGAACCCGCCCGTGACGAACCAGAAGCTGATGGAACGAGAACCGGGTTTCTTGTGCCGGCATTCAATGTCGAATTTTCTGGAATTCCCAGCGACTACCCCGATGATTGGCAGGAAGTAACGGCCTCCGGACAGGAGCGGCTCAAATCCTCGCATCGTGGAAAACATGATGGTGAATTGCTCAATATCTTAACCGATGGAATAATTGGCTCCGAAGGTGAAGCCGCTTGGTTTTTTCCCGGAAAATACCGCTTTTGCCCAAGCTGCAAACATCAACCTCCGCAGCAAGCGCGTGACATAAACAAATTGGCTGGCCTTTCGGCGGAAGGGCGCAGTTCGGCGACGACGTTGATCGTATCGGTGATTTTGGCATGGATGGAACGCGATGGGTCACTCGACCCTCACACTCGTAAGTTATTAGGCTTCACTGACAACCGCCAGGACGCGGCACTTCAAGCAGGGCATTTCAACGATTTCATTTTCGTAACGCTATTACGTGGTGCGATTCTGCGAGCCGTCAACGATGCTGGCGAGAAGGGCTTGGCTCCTGCAAAATTTGGGGAAGCCATAAGGCGCGCATTGGGTTTTGAACTGGAGATACCTGACCGTTTGGCAGACTGGATGCTCGATCCGAATGCGAAAGGTTACAGCAATCGGCAGCAGGCAGAGGAAGTAATGAATGAAGTGCTTGCGCATCGCCTTTGGTCTGACTTGCGCAAAGGTTGGCGTTATACAAATCCCAATCTTGAAGAAGTGGGGCTTATTTCCGCCCGCTTTCCGGGTCTCGATGACCTCATAAGCGACGATTCTGAATTTGCTGAGAATTCGTATTTGAGCGCTGCCTCGTTGGATCAACGACGTAAGCTCTATGAACTCCTCTTTCAGCACATGCGCCAAGGGCTTGCTGTCGCGACGGATGCCTTGGATCGGCAACGTGTCCTGCAAACTGCTCAAGAGTCGCGCCAGAGGCTGTGCGACCCTTGGGCCATTGATCGTAATGAAGAGGATGGATTGCGCGAAAGCGGATTCTTGATGATCAATCCGCCAAAAAAAGACCAGTCTAAGGTGATCGACGATATCTTGATCATTCGCGCCGGATGGCGGACAAATTTGGGCAAAGCCCTTCGCGATAAGGCAATCTGGGGCGAAGTGCTGCCGAACGCAGACTATGAAGAAATGCTGACCACGCTTTTGCAGGCAGCAGAGGCGCATCAGGTAGTAAGACGCATTTCTTCGGGTTTCGATGCTCCAGCATGGCGTCTGTCACCATCGGCTTTGCGACTGTTTCCGGCGAACAAGCGGGCCGATGAAAAACGAGAAAATCCGTTTTTCCGTGATCTCTATACCCAAATCGCCGCCATGCTGAATCAGCCAGGCGGGTTGCCATTCTCGTTCGAGGCCCGCGAGCACACCGCTCAAGTCGATCATGAAGTGCGAGCTTGGCGTGAAGATCGTTTTCGATTTGAAAAAGACGATCAGTTGCGCATCAAACAAAATATTGACCGGATGCGCGAGCAAGGTGAGCCCACAGATTTCCTGCCTGCGATGTTTTGTTCGCCTACGATGGAATTGGGCGTTGATATAAGCGCGCTTAATACCGTTTATATGCGCAATGTGCCGCCAACACCGGCTAATTATGCTCAGCGATCGGGCCGTGCGGGACGGAGCGGGCAAGCGGCGCTTGTTGTCACATATTGTGCTGCCCAGTCACCCCACGATCAGTATTATTTCTCTGATCGTCAGGCGCTTGTTGCAGGCGTGGTTCGTCCGCCTGCACTTGATCTCGCGAACCGTGATTTGCTGACCAGTCATCTACACGCCGAATGGCTGGCAGCAGCTTCCGTGCCTCTCAAAGCCTCAATCCCTGAGAATTTAGATATGACGGATGCGGCGCTCGCTGTCCTGCCGGAGATCCGTAATCGTTTTGAGAGACTGTCCAAAAGCGGAGCGGCCCGACCGATTTTGAAGCGGCTTGTCGAGGCAATGCTGCCAGCAATTGTGCGGACAGACGCGCCGTGGTTGGACGACATTGACGCTTTTGTATCTGAAACCGATGGCACCGCTACAGAGGCTTTTTCCCAGACTTTTGACCGCTGGCGAAACCTTCACCGCGGTGCACGGCAAGAGCAAGAGCTTGCTCACGCCATACAGCAAAAAACGGGTTTGATGGCCGGAGAACGCACGGCGGCCGCCACGCGCTATCGTAATGCTTCGCGAGAGCTTGAAATTCTGGAGCGAGGTCGAGCGTCCAATGGCTCCGACTTCTACTCCTATCGCTACTTGGCAACCGAGGGCTTCCTACCAGGCTATAATTTCCCACGGTTGCCGCTCTATGCCTTCATCCCCGCCACCCAGAGTTCGGTTCTACAACGCCCGAGGTTTCTAGCTATTTCCGAATTCGGGCCAAACAGCCTGATCTACCATGAAGGCCGTGCCTATCGAGTGACAAAGGCGAAATTGCCCGCCGATGGCCGTGCGGACAATGGCCAGCTCACAACTTCAACCCTGATTCTTTGTGCTGAATGTGGCGCTGCCCACGACGACGAATTGCTGGAGCGGTGCCATGCTTGCGCTGCATCACTTGGCGGTGTGGATCGAATAGATACCGTTTATCGCATTGATAATGTCGAAACATCGCCGTCAGCCCGCATCACGGCGAATGACGAAGACCGGCAACGCCGGGGCTTTGAAATACAAACGGTTTTCCAATGGCCTGTGAAAAATGGCGTTACCGACATCAGGCGTAGGTTAGTTACGTCTAACTCAGAGCCACTTTTGTATGTTGACTATGGCGCAAGCACGAAACTCTCTCGCATAAACAAGGGGCTTAGGCGGCGAAAGTCGAAGTCTATCTTCGGATTTTGCATCGAACCTCAAACTGGCCGCTGGATGAAGGACAGCTTGAACGGTGCAGACGATGACGGCCCTGACGAAGGCGATGTCGCTAGTGCAAAAGTGCAGCGTATTGTTCCGATCGTTGAAGATCACAAAAACGCGATGTTGCTTCGCCCTGTAGCGAATCTCACTCAGGGACAGATGGCAACCTTGCAGCACGCACTGATTCGCGGAATTCAGATCGCGTTTGAATTGGAAGAAGGCGAATTGCTTGGTGAAGCACTACCAACGCGAGATTGCCGAAACACCATTCTGCTATATGAGGCGACTGAAGGCGGCGCAGGGGTCTTGAACCGCCTTGCATCGCAGCCGCAAGCTCTGCCTGAAGTGGCGCGTAAAGCCCTTGAACTGATGCATTATCAGGGGCCGTTTTCCCCCAGCACCATCGCGACAAACGAAGATGCCTGTGTGGCGGGATGTTATCGCTGTCTTCTCTCATATTTCAATCAGCCAGATCACGAACTGATTGACAGGCGAGATGATGATATTGTTGAATTTCTGTGCGCTCTCGCGACTGCGGATGACTCAGATTCTGCAGGTGAAATGCCCGGCGATGCTTGGCACAGCGCTATTTCAGCTTGGGGACTGACTGCTCCGAGTGCCTTGAAGATAGGCGGGATTTTATATCCTTTATACTGGCCGACCAAGGACGTCCTCGGGGTGGCGGGCGAAGCTCCGCCCGAGCTTGTTGAACAAGCTGCGGCATTGGGTATTCTTGAAATTATAGAGCTACCGATCGAGCCCGGCATCGAGCCTCCAACCAAGCTACTAGCCGCATTGGCAATGCTATGAATTTTTCACCTGGCGATCTGGTTCGCGCACGCGGTCGTGAATGGGTGGTGCTGCCATCGTCCGTCGATAATCTGCTTACCATCAGGCCACTATCCGGCGCAGATTCTGATTCTCAAGTGATTGCACCGGCTCTGGAGGCCGTGCCTGTTACGCCCGCAAGTTTTGCAGCTCCAACGACAGACCGCATAGACACACAGGACGGTGCGCGTCTGTTGGCGGATGCACTGCGACTTTCGCTCAGACGCGGGGCCGGCCCCTTCCGTTGTTCAGCACATTTGGGCGTCGAGCCGCGCGCCTATCAACTTGTTCCGTTGATGATGGCGCTAAAACTCCCGACGGTGAGGCTGTTGGTTGCTGACGACGTGGGCATTGGCAAGACGATTGAGGCCGGACTGATTTTGCGCGAAATGCTGGACCGCGGCACGGTGGATAGCTTTTCTGTGCTTTGCCCGCCTCATCTTGTTGACCAATGGGTAAGCGAACTCGCCGAAAAATTTGACATTGATGCTGTCGCCGTCACTTCCTCTAAAGCTCGCGGACTAGAACGAGGGCTTCCGACGGCTCAGAGCCTGTTTGATGCTTTCCCGTTTAGCGTCGTCAGCCTCGATTATATTAAAGCCGATGGTCGCCGCGACGAATTCGCTCGCGCATGTCCACCGCTAGTTATCGTAGATGAAGCCCATGCCTGTGTTGGCGGCGAGCGGGGAAAGCAGCAACGCTATGACCTGCTGCAACGTCTGGCGACCGACAATAACCGCCATATGCTGTTTCTGACAGCAACGCCGCATAGCGGGGATGCAGGTGCCTATAATCGCCTTCTTGGACTCGTGCATAGCGACCTGGGAGTAGGAGCGGAAAGTGGCGATACCAATGCTCGTGAACGCTATGCTCGCAGACTTGCACAGCATTTTGTCCAGCGTCGGCGTCCTGATATTCAAGACGGCTGGAACGAGGTTCGCGCGTTTGCCAAACATGAAGCCAAGGAAGCGCCTTATTCACTGACCGGCGATTTCGCTTCGTTTCACGAAGACGTGCTTGATTACTGTTTGGCCGTCACCGAACGGGCAGGCTTTGACCAACGCACACGCCGGCTAGCTTTTTGGGGAACCCTTGCGTTGATGCGTTGCGTTGGTTCTTCACCCGCCGCAGCGGCCAGCGCGCTTACCAACCGGCTGAGCGGAATCGCCGATATAGACACCATCGAACCGACAATCTTTGATGCCGAAGATGGTCTCCTTGATGAGAGTGACATCGAGCCTGCCACCGCCAGTGAAAGCAACGAAGAATGTGCGGCCCTAGAAAGTCTGATTGCCCAAGCTCATCGCCTCGACGAGCGCCGCGATGAAGATCCAAAGGTACGGCGATTGCAGGGCGAACTCAGACCGCTACTGAAAGATGGCGTAAAACCAGTCATTTTCTGCCGCTTCATCGCGACTGCGGAGGCGGTTGGTGCGGCTCTGCGAAAGGCGTGGCCCAAGGCCAAGATTGAGGTTGTTACCGGCACGCTCACTCCCGATGAGCGTCGCGCGCGGGTCGATGCCCTCGAACCCTTTGAAAACCGCATCCTTGTTGCCACAGATTGTCTGTCAGAAGGGATAAACCTGCAATCCTTGTTCGATACTGTAGTGCATTACGACCTGAGCTGGAATCCAACTCGGCACCAGCAACGAGAGGGGCGGGTGGATCGTTTCGGCCAGCAAGCGGCTATCGTTCGCTCGATCATGATGTATGGTGACAATAGCGCAATTGATGGCGCTGTTCTGAATGTCATCATCCGCAAGGCCGCTGAAATTCAAAAGGCAACAGGCGTGAACGTGCCAATGCCTGAGGATCAGGAAGGCGTTGCCTCTGCGCTTATGCAGGCGGTCCTTCTTCGTAAAGGCGGCAGCACAGCGCAATTCAGATTCGATTTTGGCCCTGATGTCGAACGCCTCGACACGAAATGGCGGGATACGGCTGACAACGCGAAGGCCAGCCGGGCGCGCTATGCCCAAGGCGCACTCAAACCCGATGAGGTCATACCGGAATGGCGCAAAATGCGCGCGCTCAACGGCGGGCCAGAGGAAGTGGCGCGCTTTACGGGCCGTGCCCTCAATCGCGTTGGCGCGCCACTCGAAAAGGTGAGCGACCACCGCCTCGTCCATCTGGCAGCGCTGCCAGATGCGATGAAGGAACGGCTTGAACTTCGCGGGCTGAAAGGCACGCGCAAGATTGCTTTCACCGATAATCCGGCACCTGGGGTTAGCTATGTTGGCCGCGTTCATCCGCTCGTCGCGACGCTCGCTGAAACCTTGGCAGAGGGTGCGCTTGATCCACTTGGCTCGGAGAACAAGGCCTTGGGGCGGGCGGGCGCTTGGCGCACGAATGCCGTTGCCGAGATGACAACCCTTCTCCTCCTTCGCCTTCGCTTCCAATTGGTAACGAGCGGCCGCACCAATCGCTTGATTTTGGCGGAAGAGGCGACCGGTATCGCCTTCTCAGGAACCGGCAATATCGCTTCGCTTTCCGGCATAGAAGCACTTGCGCTTCTTGAAGCCGAAGCCTCCCAAAATCTGGAAAGCGATACGCGCATCCGCCATATCGACAATGCCAGGGGCCGGATTGCGGGATATTCAGAGGCTATCGCCGACTTCGCCAACGAGCGGGCGATGGCGCTATCCGAGGATCATCTTAGGCTCACGGATGCAGCAGGTGGCGGTGTTTCCGTGAAAGTGACGCCTGTATTGCCCGCCGATATTATCGGACTCTATGCCTTGCTGCCCGGTGTGCCGGCGTGACGCGCCCGCAAAAACGTGCCGCCGATATTGGCCTTGCTGCGATCAGTGTGGAAGGCGGACTCATCGCGCCTGAACAACTTGCTGTCATCGCCGCTGCCACGCCGGATTTGAAAACCGCCGCTGAATATGGCTGCCCGAAAGGCACCAGCCTGCGCGATGAAATCACGCGCTATTTCCGGATCGGCCAAGCTCATTGGCAGGGATATGCGCGTATCGAATCCCCCACTGTCACCCAGACGGCGGCCTTCGTTAAAGCTTTGCTGGAGGAAGCGTTTGGATTTGCGCTGACTGGCCCACACACTCATGCGCGCGATGATCACCGTTTTCGTATTGCGTGGGAGGCAAAAGGCGGACGAGTGCCTATCGTCGTCGCAGCGCCTATCGACGGCGGCGAAGCATTCACAAAATCGCTTCCTGAATTTGGCGACGGGGCCGATGGGCGAAGTGCGCGGCGATCACCTGCCATCTTGCTGCAAGATTGGTTGAACGCCAGTCCTGAGTTTTACTGGGGACTTGTGTTCGCTGGCGACCGGGTGCGGTTGATGCGGGACAATGCCAGTTTCACCCGTCCTGCCTATGTCGAAGCCGATATTGGCGCGATTTTCCGTGATGAAATGTTTGCGGATTTCACGGCCCTTTGGTTGTTGATTCACTCGAGCCGGTTCGGGGCGGAGGACGCAGGCCCGAGCGACTGTGCTTTGGAGCGATGGCGCGAGGCTGGCCAACGGGCAGGCACCGCGGCGCGTGACCGTCTGCGCGGCAATGTCGAGGATGCGCTTATAGCCCTGGGCCAAGGTTTTCTCGACGGCAATCCCGCCCTTCGTGGGCGGCTTGATGACGGCAGCCTCTCCATGCAAGCGTGGTTCGAGCAATTGCTGCGGCTCGTCTATCGGATGATTTTCCTAGCCGTCGCCGAAGACCGCGACTTGCTTCATCCGCCAAGCGCCACGAAAGCCGCGACCGAACTTTACGCCAATGGCTATGGCTTCGCATATTTGCGCGATCGCGCCGCGAAGCGCTCATCGCATGACCATCATCATGATGCGTGGGAGGGGGCGAAGATTGTCCTCCGCGCACTCGAACAGGGTGAAAAGCAGCTTGGCTTGCCCGCTCTGGGCGGGCTGTTCGCGCGCGGGCTGACGCCCGATCTCGATGCCGCCGCTCTACAAAATCGGAATTTCCTGACCGCCATTTTTCGCCTGTCGTGGCTGATCGAGGAAGGCCGCCGTGTTCGTATCAACTGGCGCGATATGGCGACCGAGGAACTTGGCTCGGTCTATGAGGGGTTGCTCGAACTCGTGCCGGTGCGCGGCGATGATGGGCGCAGTTTCGCCTTTGCTGGCGGCGCAGAGGCCAAAGGCAATGCCCGCAAAATATCGGGCAGCTATTACACACCCGATAGCCTTGTTCAAACCTTGCTCGACAGTGCGCTAGATCCCGTGCTTGAGCGCGCCGAGGCCGAAGGCGGCGTTGATGCCATTCTTGCGCTGGACGTCATCGACCCTGCCTGTGGTTCGGGACATTTCCTGCTGGGTGCAGCGCGGCGCATGGCGACGCGCGTGGCGCAATTCAGGGCGAATGCCGACGGCATCGATGCGCCGGATTATGCGCGCGCGATGCGTGATGTTGCCCGCAACTGCATCCACGGCGTTGATCGCAATCCGATGGCGGTTGAACTCGCCAAGGTCGCGCTGTGGATCGAAACCGTGGAGCCGGGCAAGCCGCTTGGATTCCTCGATACCAATCTTGTCTGCGGTGACAGCCTGCTTGGTATTTTCGACTTGAAGGCGCTGGAAGATGGCATTCCAGACGATGCCTACAAACCGCTGACCGGCGATGACAAGGAAACTGCCGTCTGGTTCCGCAAGAAGAACAAAGCCGAACGCGAAGGTCAGGGCAGCTTTGATTGGGCGGCGGGCGGCGGTGGCGGATTGCCGCCGGCGAAGCTCTCGACGGACATGGAACATTTGCGCGATCTACCCGAGGATACGGTGGCGGACGTGGAAGCCAAGCGCAGTCGCTTTGCCGCTTGGGTGCGAGACCCCAAACGCTATGCAACCAAGGTCGCCTGCGATCTTTATGTAGCTACGTTCCTTATTGCCAAACGCGGCGGCATTCCGGCCAATGCCAATAGCGCGATGATCCCGACGACAGCGGCGGTGCGCGCCAAGCTGAGCGGCGCGCAAATTTATGTACCGTTGGAGGCAGCAGCAGTGGATGTGGCGGAGACGGCACGGGCACTGCATTGGCCGCTCGCGTTTCCCGAAGTGATGATCGGCAAAGGCGGGTTCGATGTCGTGATCGGCAATCCGCCCTGGGAGGTCGTCCAGCTTGGCGAGGAGGAATATTTCACTTCGCGCGTTCCCGAAATTGCGTCACTCAAGGGTGCAACTCGCAAGCGCGCGATTGCGGCGCTGGAGGCAGAACAGCCCGAAATATTTGCGCAGTTTGAGAATGACAAACGTGGCTTCGATGCGATGAACGAATTCGCAAGAGCGAGCGGACGTTTCGATCTGACAGCGCGAGGGAAGGTCAACACATACGGTTTGTTCGCTGAACATTTTCTGGGGTTAGTCGGAGCCGAAGGGCGAGCCGGTGTGATCGTGCCCACGGGCATTATCACAGATTTTTCATCCAGCGCTTTTTTCAGTTCCGTTGTTGGCGAAGGTCGGCTTGTGTCATCTTTGGCATTTGACAATGCCAAGCGAATTTTTCCTGCCATTCATCCGGATACGCCCTTCACGCTTTTTACGGCCGGTGCCAACCAAGAGTCAGCCGAATTTACCGCGTATATCCTAGAGATGGACGACCTCGAAGACGTTCGGCGACACTACTTTCTCACCCCGGCGCAGATCGCTGCAATCAATCCAAACACAAAAACCGCACCCGTTTTTCGCGCGCAGGCTGATGCCGATCTTACTGCCAAAATCTATGCCCGCGTTCCGGTGCTGATCGAGGAGGATAAGGGTGTCAACGGCAGCCCTTGGGGTGTCGAGTTCCGCCAAGGTCTGTTTAATATGACGTCAGACAGTGCGCTATTCCGCAACGCACTTCAGCTCCGAGCTGCGGGGTATGAGCGTGACGGGCGAGATTGGGTCGGCCCGGCGGGGACAACCCCAAAACAGACTGCGCTTGACCTGTTGGGCGGCCATGACGCCGCTCATCTTGATCTCTCTACCGGCGGCGCAAGACCGACCGACCGCTATGTGCCGCTCTATGAAGCAAAGATGATCCACCAATTTGATCATCGCTGGGCAGGCTATGATAACAGCGGTGAGACCAGCAGCGATGTTTCGCTCGTTGAAAAAGTCGATGCTGATTTTGAACCTTGCCCCCGCTATTGGGTTCGGGAAGGTGATGTAGGAGACCGCATACGCAGCAAAAATTGGCTACACGGCTGGCTGATGGGATGGCGTGATATTACCAACGCCACCAATGAACGGACGATAATATCCAGCCTATTTCCTGCAAGTGGTGTAGGTAATAACTTGCCGCTGATGTTCTTCGATCAATCCATAGACTGCCGGAGACTTGCCGCACTGATTGGCAACCTCTCATCCCTATCGGCCGATTTTATAGCACGGCATAAAGTTGGTGGAACTCATCTCAATTTCTTCATCTACCAACAACTTCCTATCCTCCCTCCAACGGCTTATACTGCAAGTGACCTTGCCTTCATCGTTCCGCGCGTTCTCGAACTCGCTTACACGAGCCATGCGATGGCTCCCTTTGCTCGCGACCTCTGTTATGAAGGGCCGCCCTTCGCCTGGAACGAAGATCGCCGAGCGCAACTCCGCGCCGATCTCGACGGTTGGTATGCGCGCGCTTATGGCCTGTCCCGCGATGAACTTCGTTATGTCCTCGATCCGAAGGAAGTGATGGGCGAAGATTATCCGAGCGAAACCTTCCGCGTCCTTCAGAAAAACGAAATCGCCAAGTATGGCGAATATCGCACGGCGCGACTGGTGCTGGCCGCTTATGACCAATTGGCAAATGCCGCGCCGGATTTGAGTGCAGTGGCTGATGACGCATGGGATCACCGCATCGACGCAGCCGTTGATCTTCGACACATTTTCGCCGCGATCATGAAAAGGACGGTTGGCCCCGTCTCGCCGCTAGATGTGCGGCTCGCGGCGTTGTTCGCGGCCAAACCGCATTTGCTGATGCACTATCTTTCGCCCGATCAGAGAATTCAGTGGCGACGAATTGTCGGTAATCAGGCCGATCTACAAGCCAGCACGTCTGTTGCCGCATTCAGCGGGGCAACACCTACCGCTTTCACCGATGCAATTGACCAGCTGCGCGCCGAACGGTCGATACTCTACGATATGCAGGCTCGCACATGGGATCGCGGTGCAGCAATATACCATTATGCCGCTCTCGGCTGGGCGGATGGCCGTGCCGACTTCGTCCTTCACGCGATGCGCAGCATAGCGACCAACACGGCGGTTGCCGCCTTGCCACAAGAAGAGAGGGACTGGATTGCCATCGCAGCCTGATCTTCTCGCAATCACACTCGATGACGTTGTGCCAGCACCGGACCAATCCGGGCCGCGCCTGTGGGTGCGACGGCTGGTGATCTGGGGCGGTGTGGGGAACGTGATCCGCGACGTTACCCTGCGGCCGGGATTGAACATCATCTGGTCGCCCGATTCCGGGAAGGACAATGAGGCAATGGGGCATGGGGGTGGGAAAACCAGTTTTTGCCGCCTGCTGCGCTATTGCCTGGGTGAGAATAGCTTTGGTTCTCAGACTCTGCGAGAGATGATCGCTAGGCAGCTTCCCGATGGTTATGTCGGGGCCGAGATTGTTCTTGATGGCGAAACCTGGATTGTCGTCCGCCCTATCGGCACCGGCAACCGCCACTATTGCGCGAAGGGTGAAGCGCTCGACGACGCCTTTGTCGGGGATATGGCCAACACGGGCATTGCGGCATTTCGCGATGCGGTAACGCAAGCGTTGATGACAGAGGCTGCAAGCCGGATGCCCCTTTTGCATCCTTCCGAAGAAGCGTGGGAAGTTACGCTTGCTTGGCTAACCCGCGATCAGGAATGCCGTTTGCTCGCTGCGCTCGACTGGCGAGCTGCACAAACCCAGTCCCAATCCGCTTCACGGCAACGGCAACTATCGAAGGAAGACCGGCTCGTCATTGTCCGGTTGCTTATCAATGCACTTTCTGCCGCCGAAATGACGGCGGCGAAAGCGGCGCGCGACCTCGGCGGCAAGATTGAGCAAGCGCGGAACCAGCGCCGCCGCCTTGAATATCTTGTCGAAGATTTGCAGGCTGGCTTGTCGCAGAAATTTGGCGGCATCGACGCGCAGCCTGATTTCTGGAAAGAAAAGGCGACTGAGGTTGCCCAAGCGGTGGAGTCCGCTGTTGACCCAGAACTCCAGGCCAAATTAGTCAAAGCCCGCTCGGATAGGGCGGCAGCGGAGAAGGCACTCCAGCCGATCTACATTCGGCTTGCGGAGATCGACAAGGAATTGGCGTCGAAGGGCGAATTTAAGAAGATCCTCGATAACGCAGCGGCCAAAGCTCATACCCATGTTTACGATGTCCAAAACCCTGTCTGCAAAACATGCGGGCAAAAGATGGATCAGGCCGCTCAGGATTTTGTGACGGAGCGCCAACAAGAGAAGGACGATGTGGTCGGCCAGCTCACTTCGCTGGCGAATGACATCAGCGGCCTGACCACGGAAAAAGACAGCCTAAAATACCAGCAGGCGACAGCCGAGCAAGGTCTTGCGCCGCTTGCTGATGCCGTTATCAAACTCGAAAAAGCGTTGATCGAGCAATCGAAACGTCAGTCCGAAGCGAAGGGCGACGTCGCCATGAGCACGCGATACACAACGCATTTGGGCGAGTTGCAAAGCAGCGCGAAAGCCATTGAGGAATTGACGGCGACGCAGGGCGAAGAGACCCGCAAGGCGACTGAGCAACGAAATGCGTCCCTTCAGACCGTGGCACGCCTCTCGCTCTTGTTCGACGCGGTTCTCAAATTTTTGATTCCCGATGGTGCCAGCGGCACGATCAATCTGGACCAAAACGATTTGAACCTGCGCTTGCAGATGGGCGGGGAACGATCAACCGCGGCGGTGGATTCATTGAAGATCGTCGCATTTGATCTTGCCGCTCTGCTCCTCACAATTGAGGGGCGCACCCAGCTTCCCGCATTCTTGATTCACGACAGCCCACGCGAGGCAGATTTGGGACTTTCGATCTATAATCGCCTCTTCATGTTGGGCGATAAGCTGGAAGGCATGGGACCGTCTCCCCTCTTTCAATATATCGTGACAACCACGACAGCACCTCCCGAAGCATATCGCAAGGAGCCTTGGCAACGTTTGGAACTGCATGGCGCGCCGCCTGACAAACGCCTGTTTGCGGCGGACTTGTAATGAAGATCACCGATTCCACCGCATCGCGCCTCTATGATTATCCATTCGCACTTGCCTCGGAATTGCGCGATGCCGCCAATGAACACGGATACCGTGTTGGCCCGGAACAAGCAGCAGGTTGGATATTCTTCCGATCCGCATCAGCTCCAGGTGAAATCGCCGTAGCGGCAACAGCGGCGGGAATGGCTGGCCCGTTCTTCTTATCCGTCGAACATCCCGGTGCCGCCCGTGAAATGGACGGCGACCTAGCTACACCTTGGGCAAAGGGGCATGCCGCCGCGTTCACATTCGCCAATCGTGACGCATTCTTTGGCGGCGTTAGCCAAGCCTATCGGCTGTCAATGAGCCTGCCGACTTTGCCACTGGAAGAATATCACAAGGACATCGCTCATCTTGGCGACACTGAGGCTGATCGCGTGCAAAAAATACGGATTGGTCAAGACCGTTTCCGTTCGGCTTTGATGAGCTACTGGAATGCCACTTGCCCACTTACCGGCATCAATGACATTTCCTTGCTACGGGCGTCTCATATCGTCCCGTGGGTAGATTGTGACAGCGACGGTGAACGACTGAACGTATATAATGGGCTGCTCCTATCTTCACTTTGGGACGCTGCGTTTGACGCGGGTTTGCTGAGCTTCGACGATAGCGGGCGTGCGATTCCTTCACCAACGCTAAGCGACAAGGCCAAAACCGAATTGCGTCTGGATGATGTGAAGCCGCTCATTCTTTCTGATGAACATCGTCAAAGACTTGCATGGCACCGCGCAAACAAATGGGTATCTGCGTAAATTGGGGGGCGCTCCCCTGCGGGCGACCCGCTCTATTCGCTGCGCGAACCAAGCCTGTAGTCTTGGCCCTTCGGGTGACGATCGGGAGCGTCGAAAAATGAGCGGGATTTTCTAAGGTCGCACTCTTTCCCGCTGCGCTCCTTGAGGGTGCGGAGTCTATGGGCTGACCCGCTGGCGCTCTTGCCTCCCTCCTTGCCGCGCGAGCGCCGGCCGCGCATTCGTTTTGACGGGCGGCGCTGCGCCGATGGCGCAACATCCTTGCCTTCGCTCTGCTTGCCGTCACGTCGCCCGTCGGCGTCGCGCCGTGCAAGGGTGCCGTTGCCTGTGCCGCGTTGCGACTGAGGGAGGCTGATCGCCTCCGTTCATTTAATTGTGCGGGAACGCCAAGGGCTTTGCCCTCTCGTTCCCAAAGCAGAATAGCCGCCCCCGTGTGGCGGTCGCTGCGCGCCCGCTGGCCCGCGCCAGGGCGTCGATTCAGCTTTCCCTCCCCCTCCCATCCTCGCCGGAAGGCAGAGCCGCATGCCGCAGGCAGTGCGGCTTTCAGCCGAGGAAGGAAGGTTTCAAATGACCGATTTACTCTTGAACTATCGTGCTTGCGGCGCGGAGTGCCGCGACGATTATTTGCGCGGTGTCGCCAACGAGAACGGCTTGCCGCTGGAGTGCGTTCGGAAGATCGCCGACCGGCTTGGCGAGCGCGAGGATTTCGGGGCGCTTATCCTGATTTGCGAAGGGCGTCGGGGGCGGGTGCAATGAGCGCGACCCTCACCAGCCAGCGCGAGCGCATCGCCCGTTTGAACGACATGGCGCGGCGAGCGATGGGCGTTGCCTGTACCGTCGTTGCGACAGTCGGGTTTCGTTCGCTGCCCGATGCCGATCAATCCTGTGTCCGTGAATTGATCGAGACGTTCGACGCCTTCGACGAGGACAACGACCCGCACGGCGAACGCGATTTCGGGACGATCTACCAGATAGCCGATCGTCGCTGGACGACCGAGCGCCCGCGATTGCGCGAGGATGAGCTCGAACGGGTGTTCTGGAAACTCGATTACTACGACCGCCAGATGGCGTTCGCCAGCGACGACGCGGCAAATCCCGCCGTCACGCGGCGCGTCCTGACCATCATGCTGTCCGATGAATATTGAGCGGAGCCAGTGGCATGAAACGCAAAGACCTTGCCAGCGTCACACCGCCCGACCCCGATCAGATCATAATTGCGGGCATCGCTCCCGTCAGCATGGGCGAACGTCTTGGCTGGCTTGCCGCGCAACCGATGCAGCCCCGCCGTGAACAGCGCCCGCTCGACATCGGGTTTTGGAACCCGATGCGCGACCAGCTTGAGATGTTCTGACTTGCCCGTTTACAACCATTTTCAGGAGTGTTTCCGATGACCCTACAGACCGTAAAACTTTCGCAGCTTCGTTTGTCGCCGCTCAACGTGCGGCGCGTAAAGCCCAAAGCCATCGACCAGCTTGCCGCCGATATGCTGGCGCATGGTCAGTTGAAGAACCTTGTCGTTTACGCCGAAGGCAATCGCTTCGAGGTTGCCGCCGGAGGCCGTCGCTATCGCGCGTTCAAGCAGCTTGAGAAGGCCAAGGCGATTTCTGCCAACCATCCGGTCAGTGTGGACGTGCGCGATAAGGCCGAGGCGGTGGAACTGTCCTTGGCCGAGAATGTGAGCCGTGAGGATATGCACGTTGCAGATGCGGTGATCGCTTATGGCGATCTTCGCACCGAGGGAAAATCGCCCGAGGATATTGCGGCACGGTTCGGCGTGGCGCTGTCCTACGTCAAGAAGGTGTTGCGCTTGTCTGCATTGCACCCCGATGCACTTTCCTGTCTGGCGCGCGATCAGATCGGCATGGAGGCGGCACAGGTACTGACCCTGACCGACGATCACGGTCGCCAGCTTGAGGCGTTGAAACGGTTCGGTAATAGCGCCCACCAAATCCGCCGGATGCTGACCGAGGAAAAGATCGGCACGGGCCATGCCCTGTTCCTGTTCGTCGGGCATGATGCCTACGCCGCAGCGGGCGGGACGATCACTGCCGACCTGTTTGCCGAAGGGGGTGACGGTTATGCCGACCACCCGGAACTGGTCGAGACGCTGGCCACCGCGAGGATGGCCGAGGTTGAAGCGGGCTATCGTGCGGAAGGCTGGAGCGATGTTCGGGCATCGCTCGAACGACCGGACGACTATTACAACTTTGTCACTGTCCACGCCGAGGGGAAGCGCGAGCCGACCGAAGCCGAACAAGCCGAGCGCGCCCGTATTCAGGACGCGGCGGAAGCGCGCCTTGCCGAACTGGGCAAGGGCAACCAGTGGGGCGACCAAGTGTTCAATGGGCTGGAGCGCGAAGCCCGCATCCTTGAAAATCGCCTTTGCGTGTTCACCGACGCGCAGAAGGCAGACAGTGCGATGGTGCTGTTCGTCGGCAATGGCGGCGAGATCGAGGCCAAGGCCATTCGCACCAAGCGGATTGCAAAAGGCGGCAGCGGCGATGCACTCGCCATCAAGCCCGATTATTCGGGGGCGATGATCGAGACATTATCTAAGATCAAGACGCTGGCCGTGCAGGAAGCAGTTGCCACCAATCCCGCGCTGGCGCTCGACATCTTGCTCGATTGTCTTGTCGGGCAGGGCATTCACCGCGAGCCAAGCTATTACTCTCCGCTGTCGCTTCGGCTCGAAGGGTTCAACGCCGCCGTTCCCGACGACATGATGACGATGGCAGACATTGCGTCGGTCGATGAGATTGGTGGCAGCGACTTCGCCGCCATGCCCGAGGTCAACCGGTTCGGGGCCATTCAGGCAATGGACGCTGACACCAAAGGCCGATTGCTGGCGCTTCTTGTTGCGCGCCAAATCAACGGCGGCGAACCGTCGGGCTCGCGCCGTGACCATCGCCACCAAAGGTTCGACCAGATCGCCTTCGTCTCTGGCGTCGATATGGTCGCTAAGTGGCAAGCGCCGGTCGCTTTTTACGACCGGCTCAAAAAGCCAGTGATTGCCAAGATCATGACCGAGGCGCTGGGGAAGGCCGCTGCCGACAATTGCGCCAAGATGAAGAAAGGAGACCTTGCCGCTGCCGCCGCCGAGCGGATGGCAGGGCGCGGATGGCTGCCGCCCGCGCTTGTGATCGCGGAGCCACCCGTCGAGGTGGTGCAGGAGATCCCGGCGTCCGACGACTACGGCGACGAGGACGACGAAGCCGCCGAGTTTGAGGAGGAAGACGCGGCTTGATGATCGAGAGGGCGGGCCGAGCGGCCCGCCCTCATTTTCTTGTTCCCGTATCCCCCGTTCAAGTGTTCGCGCGGCCCGTCCCTGCTGGACGGGCGCAGGCCGGTCGTTCCTTCCGGCCTGAAATCGGCCCGGCAGCTTATGGCTGCCGGGCCGATTGCGCGCGAAGGATAGCGAGAGAGCCGCTTCGCGCTTTACCACAAAGCGGATTTGGGATCTCGGGAATCGACCATTTCTCGCCATTTCAAAACCAAGGCCTGAATGACCGCTAGTGCGACAACCTGTCACTCGCTATCCAGAACGCAAGGGCAGGGGAACACGATGAAGCGATTATTCTCGCGCCGCACGACGATGGCGGCGATCGATATATTTGAAGGCAGGGGCCACTATCACGCCCATCTGACCGCCTTCCTCACGGACCTTGGGCCGGACGTGTACACGCAGATTCGGACGGAACCGACCAGCCTCAAGAACCGGCTGAGCGACCTGAAGCAGTTCGTCGATCTCAATCCCGGCGCTGATGTGGACGGCGAACCGCTGGTCAACCTGATAGTCCAGCGCGCCGCGGGCTTCCTTCCGACCGAGCCGGAACATAGCTGGTCCAAGACACCGAAGCTGTCGCCGGAGATGGAAACGTTCGTGCGCGTGCTCGATATGGACGGCTATGCGGTGAGCGACGGCATGTTGCGTCGCACCTTGCCGACGGACATCGGCTTGCCCGAGACCGAATCCGAGCTGATGCGGCTGATGAGCAAATATGCGCTGGAGACGCCAAAGGGCCATTTGCAGCAGGCGCTCGACGCGCATGCGCGGGGCAACTGGGCGGGCGCTAATGGCCAGATCCGCACCTTCTTCGACGCGCTGTTCGACGCGATCGCGGAAGGGATTGATTCTTCGGCCTCGGCACTCGGGACCGGTCACCCGCGCCGCACGAAGCTCGCCTCGCATGGATTTCTCAGCATCCCACTCAACGAGTGGGACAATGACGGGAGAGGCTATATCAACGGGCTGGTGAAGCGGCTGCATCCGGCGGGGCCGCATCCGGGCCTATCGGACGAAGATGACAGCACATTCCGCCTGCATACGGTCCTCTTGACGACGACCTTGCTCCTGCGCCGTCTCGACAAGATAATGAACCCGTAACGGGCAGGGCGAGAAGGGGACGGGATGGCCGGGTTTAGACTGATCAAGGGCGCCTGGAACGACGAGATTCTGGCGGCGCGGCGCGCGAACCCGGGGCGCCTGCGCATCATCTGCCCGTTCATCAAGGCCAAAACGCTGACCCGGATTCTGAAGGCGACGAAGTCGAGCGAGATCGAGGTCATCACCCGGTTCGACCTCAACTGCTTTGACCAGGGTGTCTCCGATCTTTACGCGCTCCGGCTGATCATAGAAGCCGGCGGCAAGGTGCGCGGCGTGCGCGGCCTTCATTCCAAGCTCTATCTGTTCGGCGGCACCTCGGTAATCGCGACCAGCGCCAACGTCACGGACGCGGCCTTTGACCGCAATCATGAGTTCGGGTTCGCGGCCCACGAACTCGACATCGTTGAGACCTGCGAGCAGTATTTCGAAGATCTCTGGAAAGACGCCAAGCCGAGCCTAACGCGCAAGCAGCTCAAGACTTGGCGCGCCATGCTGGACGAGCGGCGCGGCAAGGGCGGCGGAGCGAAGCAAGGCCCGCCCCTCCCCGACTTCGGCGCTAATATTGATTTGCGCAGCCCATTCGCGCCGACGGGCGATGCAGCGCCGCAGGAGAACAACGCCTTCATCAAATTCTTCGGCTCGGCCGACCGCCGGGCGCCGCGCACCCTCGCGATCGACGAGCTCGTCGCCGAGAATGGCGCCAACTGGGCCTGCACCTACCCGGAATCCAAGCCGCCGCGGCAGGTTGAGGATGGCGACGTGATCTATACCGGACGCCTCGTTCACAGCCCGAATGACCTGTTGATCTTCGGCAGGGTGATCGGGCGCAAACATCGTGACGAGGAGGACGTAGCGAGCGCAGCGGAGATCGCGCTCCGGCCCTGGAAGGCCGACTGGCCGCGTTATGTGCGCGTCCACGGCGGTCGCTTCTTGGATGGGACGCTCGCGGATGGGATTTCGATGTCCGAGATGATGACCTCTCTCGGTGCCGACGCCTTCGAATCAACCCAGCGTAATGCAAGGGACAAGTCGGGCAACACCGACCCATTCGCCTCCTACGGCCGCAAGGCGCATATGCTTCTCACCGATCGGTCGCGCGCTTGGATCGAAGAACGCCTCGAAGCGGCGCTCCGCCGCCATGGCGAGATCGACCTCAGCGAAAAGCGGTTCCGGGCACCCGCTTGATGGCGTTTCCGGGCGCCGCTAGCGTCGCGTTGAGTGGCAACGAAGGGGGCCGCGATCGAGGGAGATCGCGCGTGGGAGGGTCTCCTTCCGTCCGTCCACCGCTGTAAGCAGCCTGTCAGGAGGCCACCCCAATCCCGGCCATACGGCGATCGTCTAGCCGCCCCCTTGTCGATATGGGTCCCGCTTGAAGTCAACGCTGCCGGTGATGATACCGCTCCCGTGGTTTACCGGATGGATGTGATAGATTGAAGGTAGCGGCGCAGCGCGCAGCGCTAGCGTCCGTGTGGGCGGTGAGATTGTTCGGGTGAACGCGGCCTGACGGTGCCGTGGGTGGCGGTTGAGCTGGCACCGGCTGTGATATTGCAGACCTCGGTGTCGATACGGCCAGAACCAATCGGGCGAAGGGTCGGCAGCTTCTCTTGCCCGGCTTGGCAAGGCGATTTCTTTGTTTGCCGGTTCCGTGGCCGCGCGCGTCGCCTCATACGATCAAGCAAAAAACCGGCCACCCCCCTACGCCCGCCAAGGCGGGCGGGGCGCCCTACGGTTTCCACCCCGTTGCATAGGGCGGAGCCTCCGTTTTTTGGCTGGATCGCGGCTCCTTCGCGGCCCCCTTGAAGACCGTCAGGAAATCACCCTGCAATCCAAGACGGAGTAAGACCCATGCAGAACATCGCAGAATTTCGGATCATCGGCCGCATCGGCAAGGTCGAGGTCAAGGAGAAGGTCACTTATCTTTCGGTGGCCTCGAACTACAACCGCAAGGACGGCGACGACTGGAAAACCGACGTGCACTGGAACAGCGTTACGCTGTTTGACAAGCTCGCCAAGCGTCTGACCGCCAGCAAGGGCGACCTCGTTCACATCACCGGTCGCGTCCGCCAGAACCAATATGAGGCAGGCGGCAGCACCCACTACGGCGTCGATCTGATCGCCGAAGGCATCGCCATCCTCGCCAAGAAGGACGGCGGCCCTGCCGATGACGAAAAGCCGGACTGACCACCCAGCGGGGCGGCGACAAGCCGCCCCGCTTCTTCACTGCGTCCGATGCTGCCGATAAGGCAGGCCGAGGCGGCGCGCGGCACCAACGGGGTTGGTGTCGCGCGCCGCCGTTTTTTTGCGCGTTGATGTCGGCAGGAATGGGGGCGGTCGGTTGGTCGCTCTGTCGGGATAGTGTGGCCAATGCGGCTCGCCCTGGCAGTAGTATCCGGGGGAGGCCTGTACGCTGTCGGCTTCTTCACACGGCCAGCGACGCGACCGGAGGAATGGGTGCAGGCTGATTACTATGGGCGCTATCGCTCGTGTCGAGCTGCCGAGGATCGAAGCGATGATTGGGCGATTCTGCCTTCGTTAGTTTGGGAATTTGTCGGTTATTGTCTTGATTGCAGGATATGC
>NZ_CATKOZ010000008.1:0-168949 GCF_949769135.1 Sphingopyxis sp. Geo25
CTAATTCTCTGATGAAAAGGGGGTCTGTTCGCAGGTCTGAATATGATTCCTGCATTGCATCCATCGCTCCCCAGATCAAAGTGAGTGACTGATCGCCGCGCAATAGACTGCCAACGACGGCCGCATTTCCGGTCGCGTGACCGGAAGCTGCCTGCCCGCTTCCCACCCCAATTCAGACATTCCTTCTCCGTCATCCCGGACTTGATCCGGGATCCATGGCCACCCTCGCCTTCTGGACCCCGGATCAAGTCCGGGGTGACGAGGGGTGACGGGCTGTGACCGCTCGCCACCCCTATCCCGTCATTTGTCGTCGATCGGAAGCTTATGACGGCTACCGACCGATTGCGGCCCTAACCGACCCCGTTCGCATCGAGCGAAGTCGAGATGCCCCTCGGTCCAGGCGCTGCTTCGATGGGTGTCTCGACTTCGCTCGACACGAACGGAAATAGGGGACGGTCTGGAAACGACCCCAAACCCGCCCGTTCCCATCCGCTCCGGGCTTTACGGTACGCCGCTCGCGCCCGGCGGCCCGCGCGCGCGGTTCGCCTCTTCTTCCACGGCGACGGTTGTCGCAGCTTCGCGCCGCAATGGTTTCAGTGCCAGCGTCCCCAGCCGAACGCGCGGACTCGCCTTGTTCGGCGCAGCGCCGATGACGAACGCCGGATCGAGCCGCAGCGCACTGGCCGAGGCCTTCGCGATGCGAACCGTGTAACGCCCGTAAGCGACGCTTTCGAACAGGAAATAGCCGTCGAATTCGGTCGCGGTCGTCGCGCGCACGCGCCCTTCGGCATCGACCAGCTCGAGCGTCAGGCCTTCGACGGGATTGCCGCCCTCGCGCACCAGCACGCCCTCGATTTCGCCCGCGGCGGTCATCGGCAGCGCGACGCGCGTCGCCACCCCCGGCCGCGGTGTCACGACGACGCCGGGGACGGCGGGTTGGACATAGGGGTCGGGCAGGCTCCCCGCATCGATCCCGATCATCACCGGGCGGAAGGGTTCGAGCCCGTCGACCATCGCGCGGCCGGCCTTGTTGGTCGACGCGGCGATAAAATGACCGCCCGCGGTCAGCGGCACGTCGCCGAGCGCGGCTTCGCCCGGCTGGCGAACGCCATCGCCATTATCGTCCATCCAGACGTCGGCCATCACCTGGCCGCGGCCGCCGAGCTTCTCGCTCGACACGCGCCATCCGCCACGGCCTCCATCACTGCCGCTCGGACGCGGTCCGAAGCTGAAGGCGAGCGACAGCGACGCCGCGACCGATCCGTCGCTCGCGATCTCGCCAAAGCCCGAAAGCTGCAACTGTTTGAAACGGCGCGAATAACCTGCACCAACGCGCACGCGGTCGAGCCCCTTGTCATAGCCGAGTTCGGCGCGCCATTCGGCGTCGCGCTTCCCCGTCCATTCGGCGATCGCGGTCATGCGCGTGTCGGCCTCCTGCCCGGACAGCGCGAAACGCGCCTCGCCGCGCAGGCGGACGCGTCCGATCCGGGCATTGGCGAGCAGCGTCGCGGTCAGATTGTCGGGCGGGTCGGGGCCACCAGGCGTCCGCGTGCGGCTCCAGTCGAGCTGGCCGGTAAAGGTCAGCGCGCGGAAGCTCGCCGATGCGCGGCCCGACGCGGTGAGGCTCGAAACGCCCGACGCCCGGTCGATCTGGCCGAGTTCGAATTGCAGCGGCAGCACGGTGCGCCCCAGCTTCACCGCCTGTTCGACCGAGATCTGGTAGATGCCGGTGACGTTGTTCGCGAGCCGGTCCGACACGAAGCCGCCCCAGCCGCGCATCGCGTCGGCGCGGATATTGGTGTCGCCGAAGGCGGCGAGCCAGCTCGCGCGCAGCGCACTCCCGCCGTCGTCGGCGTGCGCCCCCGCAACTTCGAGCAGCGACGGGCCGATCGCGCGGCGCAGCGCGAGTTCGCCGTAGGTGCGGCGGACATTCTCGATCATCAGGCTGTGGGCATAGGCGGCGATCGAGGTGCGCGTGTCGAGCCCGCGCTCGATCCCCATCGTGCCGCGCCACCCGCGCCGGAACGCACCGCCGTGGCGCCGGAACTCGATCAGGTCGGTGTCCTCTTCCGCGATCCCGGCCCAGTACCAGCTCTGCTGCGGCGGAATCGAATCGATCCCGACCTGCAACTGCCCGATTTCGCGCCGGACCTGCCCCTGCGGCCCGTACAGGACGATCTCGAAGCGGTTCGATCCATATTGCAGCGGCACGTCGAGAAATTCGTAGCGGCCGTTGCCGTCGGGCGTCGTGAAAGCCAGCAATTGCCCGTTGCGATAGAGTTCGGCGTCCCAGCCCGCGGGCAGGTCGCCGCGAAAGCTCGTCTTGTCGAAGCTGTCGGGGCGCTCGACGGGCCGGTTGGTCAGCACCGCGCCGCGTCCCGGTACATTTTGCGCGACGAGCCCCGTCGACAGCAGGCTGACATCGCCGACGCCATAATGCGTCGCCTTGAGCGGCCCGAGCAGCCGCCCTTCGGGATCGGTGCGATAGAGCCGTAGCCGCAGGCTGTCGGGCTCGCCCTTCTCGTCCGACGACAGCCGCGCGTCGAAGCTGTGCCTGGCGATCTCACCCGCCGCGAAAATCTCGTAACGCGCCTGCGTGTAGGCACCGCCGCCCGCTCGCTTGTCCGACACCACCCCCGCCGAGGCGACGACATCGACCGAGGGCGTCGCCCACATCTGGTACGGCCGCGTCGCTTGCGGCAGGCTCGCCAGGTCGAAACTCGCCTGCGGCCGCAGCCCCGCCGCGCGCGCACGGCGTTCGGCGGCGAGCTGGAAGGGCAGCTTTTCCTTCGTCTCGATCCGCAGCACCGCGTTCGACAGATCGGCGGCGACCGGCACGCCCAGCCATTTCGACAGCGCATCGAGGTCGACGCACCACCCCGCCGCGGTGTCGCGGATCGTCGTCGCGGCCAGCGGATAGCGCGCGCTCCCCACGCGCACCTCGCCCGCCTCTCTGTCGATCGTCAGCGAGCGCCGCTCGTCGAACACCCAGCCGGTTGCGCGGCGCAACTTCCGGTCGACGCGCACCGGCAGGTCGAGCGCGAGCACCATGTCGGCCAGGTCGACGCAAATCCCCTGCGGCGTCTGATATCCGCGCACCCCGTCGCCGAGCCGGTATTGGCCCGACCGCAGGTCGAACAGCCAGCTGTCGTCCTCGTTCGGGCTCCACGCGGCGAAAACAGCCTCCTTATCGACGGCGTGCGCGCCGGAGGGGACGAGCCCCGCCAGCGCCAGCCCGGCGGCCAGCACCGGTATCCATCGCAGGATCGCCGCGCGGATCATCGTCCGCCCCGCGGGCTCCGCCCGGCCCTCGCGCTATTTCACCACCCGATCGGCCTGGTCGATCGTCGCGCCCCCGACCTCGCGGTCCTCGCTGTAGCGGATTCGCACCGGACCTTTCAGCGCCGCCGCGACTTCGGGCGGCACGCGCAGCGAGACGGTCCGCGACCCGATCTCGGGATAGACCGCGATCCCGCGCGCGAGCAGCAGCGGTTCGCTCGCCCCCGGCCGCGTCACCTCGATATCGCCATAGACCGAGCGGCTGCCCGTCCGCGCCAGATCGAACTCGAACGCCGGCCCGTCGCGCGTCTCGGCCACCCGCGCGTCGCCGATCTTCGCTGCGGCATCGAGGTCGCCGACGCGCACGATCACCGGAATGGTGATGCCATAGATCGGCGTGAGCGCGATCGACACCCCGCCGCTGCTCGCCCTCGCGGTCTCGGGCGCGGGTGCGGCCTCGGCCGCCGCATCGGGAACCGCGCGAAACAGCATGTGGGCGCGATATTCGCCCGGCGGCAATCCCTCGGGAAGCCGCGCGCCGACGCGGATCACCTGCGGCTGGTTCGGGAGCAGCCGGACGCGCCGCGGATTGAAGCTGATGATGTCGAGCGCCGCGCGCTCGGTGGCATTGACGTCGGCCTCGGCGATCTCGTCGAGCCCGCCGGCGGCGGTCATCCGCTTGATCTCGAGACTGATGCGATAGGTCGCCGGCTCGCTGCCTATATTGTTGAGCACCACCTCGGTGCCGCGCGATCCGTCGAGGATCACGCGCGTCGGCGCGACGAGCAGATCGCCCGCGGCAGATGCAGGCGACGCGGCCACGCCAAGCGCAGCCGCAGCGAACAGGCCGATGGCCCGGAACATACGCAACATAGACACGATCCCCACAATCGTTCGGGCGACGGCCGTCACCCCTTTGGTTGGTCGCGTCCCTGTTGCGCCATCATGGTTGATATTTCGCTAACCATGGCAGGTGGTTGAGGATTCGGGAGCGGGCCGGTGCCGCCGCCGTACGGCGCATAAGAAAAGGCCGCCGGGGGCTGGTACCCCGGCGGCCGATCTCGGCCGGCGAGCCGAAGCCCGCCGTCCCCCCACCGTTCGGTTATCTTACTGATAGTTGGCGGTGACGGTGAACGTGCCCGTATAGCTGCCCGCCGCCTGGTTGGCGCCAACGCTCAGCGTGCCGCCGACCTGGAAGCTGCCGCCGCTCGCGCCGAGCGTCAGGCTGCTCGCCGACGAAGCGAGCGTCGCGGTCATGCTGTTCGCGCCCGAGGTCAGGTTCACCGAACCCGGCACGCTGATCGTCACATTGGCGCCGCTCGTGCCGCCGAGGTTGAAATTCGCCGCCGAGGTCGTGCCGAGGCAGGTCAGGCCGGTGCCGCAGCTGACCGCGCCCGCCGACGACACCGCGACGGTCGACGCGCCGGTGCCGCTGACGATCGTCCCGAAATCGAGGTCGCTGGTGTTGGCGATGGTGAGCGGCGCGAGGATACGCGCCTTCGCCGTCGCCGTGGTGGTCGCCGCCTGCGCCGCCGAAGCGTTGAAAGCGAGGGCAGCAATCGCGGCGCCGACGAGGGCGCGCTTCATTTCAGTGGTGCGCATATGATTTGGTCCCTTGAACTATGACGTGCAGTCGAAAACTCGAATGGAAATCCCACCCCATTCGAGGGTCCGTCTAACGCGCCACCCGTTCAGGCTTTGCCCAACAACCATGGTTAACAGCACATAGAGATTTGGCCCGCGTTGCAGGATGCAAGCGAGCAAAAACAAGGCCTTGGGCCACAGATCGGCAAGTCGTGGGGACCGCCTGTGCGCTATTAACGGCCCGCGCCGGGACAAATTAAGGGAAGCGGCGAACAAAAACCGGCCGAGTCCGGCTCGACCGTCTGCGCGCGAATCAGATCGATTCGCCGCTCAGCCGCTGGCAGATCATGTCGAGCTGGTCGAGCGACGCGAATTTCAGCGTCAGCGCGCCCTTCCCCCCGCCGGCATATTGGATCGCGACGCCGATCCCCAGCAGCTCGGACAGATGGCGTTCGACCGCCATGATATCGGGGTCGCGCCCCGACCCGGCCGCGGGCTCGACCGCCGCCTTGCGCCCGCCGCCCCTGTCGGCGCGGATCAGCGCCTCGACCGCGCGCACCGACAGGCCTTCCTTCACCACCTTGCGCGCGATCGCCTCGGCATCGTCGGCGCCGATCAGCGCGCGCGCATGCCCCATCGACAGCGATCCGTCGCTCACCAGCGCCTGCACGCCCTGCGGCAGGTCGAGCAGGCGCATCAGGTTCGCGACATGGCTCCGCGACTTGCCGACCAGTTTCGCGAGCGCTTCCTGGCTGTGCCCGAAATCGTCGATCAACCGGCGATAGGCGCCCGCCTCTTCGATCGCGTTCAGGTCCTGCCGCTGGATATTCTCGACCAGCGCGATCTCGTAGGTCGCGGCATCGTCGAGATCGCGGACGAGCGCCGGGATCTGGTGCAACCCCGTGCGCTGCGCCGCGCGCCAGCGCCGCTCGCCCGCAACGAGCTGATATCCCTGCCCATCGGGCGCCTGACGCACGATGATCGGCTGCAGCAGCCCGCGCGCGCTGATCGAATCGGCGAGTTCGACGATCGCCGCCTCGTCGAAATGGCGCCGCGGCTGGTTCGGCAGCGGACGGATCGAGCCGACCGATACATGCTGAACCGAATCGCCCGCGGCGACCGGCGCGGCCTTCGCGGCGGCGCCCGGGGTCGCCAGCACCGGCGCCTCGACCGCGGCATCGCCGAACAGCGCATTCAGCCCGCGCCCCAGCCCCGACGGGCGCTTGCGCGGCGCCGACGCGCCAGTTTCTTTTTCGTTTTCAGACATTTATGCTGCCTTGCGAACGTTGGGCAAGCGATCGATCAGCTCGCGGGCGAGCGCGATATAGGCCGCCGACCCCGCGCAGCGATGGTCATAGATCAGCGCGGGCAGGCCGTGGCTCGGCGCTTCGGACAGGCGGACGTTGCGCGGGATGACGGTCTGGAACACCACCGGGCCCAGCACTTCGCGCACGTCGTCGGAGACCTGGTCGGTCAGCCGGTTGCGGCGGTCGAACATCGTCAGCGCGACGCCGAGGATCGACAATTTCTGGTTGAAACGCCCGCGCACGCGCTCGACGGTGGTGAGCAGCTGGCTGAGGCCCTCGAGCGCGAAGAATTCGCACTGCAGCGGCACGATCAGCGATTCGGCGGCGATCAGCGCATTGAGCGTCAGCATGCCGAGCGAGGGCGGGCAGTCGATCAGGCAGATATCCCACTGCCCCGCCTCGGCGCCGGTCAGCGCCTGTTCGAGCCGGTGGAGCCGGTCGGCGAATTCGATCAGCTCGATCTCGGCGCCCGACAGGTCGACCGTCGCCGGCACGATGTCGAGCCGCGGTACCGCGGTATGCACCGCGCATTCGGCAACCGTCGCCTCGGCGCGGAGCAGGTCATAACTCGACAGCTCGCGCTGCGCCTGCGTGATTCCCAGCCCGGTCGATGCATTGCCCTGCGGATCGAGGTCGATGATCAGCGTGCGCCACCCGGTCGCCGCGAGCGCGGTCGCCAGATTGATCGCCGTCGTCGTCTTGCCGACCCCGCCCTTCTGGTTCGCCACAGCGATACGAATCATGCTTTTCCTCGCTTTTTCGGCGCGATGCGCCCCTGGCCCACCAGGATGCGGCTATCGGCGTCGGTGCGGCTATGTTCCACGTGAAACAGATTCTGCCATGTCTGCGGCAGCGACGCCAGTTCCTTTACCGCATTTCGCCCCTTTGGCAGCAGCCAGCGCGTCGATTCGGTGGAAAAACGCGCGGATAAGTCGATCAGCCTGTCGAGCGGCGCGAAAGCCCGCGCGCTGATCGTGCCCGCGCGGCGCGTCTCGACCCGCTCGAGCGGCGCCTCGGCAATCTCGACATGCGCAAGACCAAGGTCAGCGACAACCGCACGCAGAAAATCGCACCGCCGCTTGCGCGATTCGACGAGCAGCATCGGCCGTTCGCTCAGGATCGCGACGACCAGCCCCGGCAATCCGGGCCCGCTGCCCAGGTCGATCCAAAGTCCTTCGCCCCCTGCATCGAGCGCCAGCAGTTGCGCGCTGTCGGCGATATGCCGGACCCACAGGATCGGAATCGTCGACGCCGCGATCAGATTCTGCTGCTCATTCTCGGCGACCAGCATCGCCGCAAAGCGCTCGAGCCCCGCCCATTGCTCCGCACTCGGCGCAAACGCCCGCGCCAGCCAGTCGCGCGCAGCGCCTTCATCGTCCAGTATTTCGGCGTCGGCCACGTTGCTCTTTCACTTTTCCCGCGAAGCGGGTTTCGTCCTCTTCGCGCCTTTGCGCCTTTGCGTGCGATTTTAAAAGCCTCGCACAAAGACACAAAGGTGGAAGTTTGCCACCGCGACATCTTCGTGTCCCCGTGGAAGAAGAAAATAGCCCACCCCACCGACCGGCTCCACCGCAACGTCGGAAAGCGACCGATTGCGGCCTTGGTGATTCCCGGCGAAAGCCGGGATCCAGACAACGAGCGCTGCGCTTGCTTCATGGGCCCCCGCTTTCGCCGGGGTGCAACATTACGACTGCAAACGACCGTTAGTTACCGTTGGCATCGACTTCAAAAACTGCCGGCTTTCCTCGGCCAGTCGGTTCCCATCCCGCTGCCAGAGCGGCTCGGATTCCATTCGCGATAATCGCTTCATTGACTTGGGGACGCCGCAATTGAGGTTGCAGGGCGGAACGTCGGGCCGACGGCATTGGAAATTCCAATAATGCTTCGCGCGGCGCATTCGCTCGATGAAGGCTGACGACCATGCCGCGCCAGCCGTCGGATGTGCACCACTGCGGTTCCCGCTTGATAACCCAGTGATACTCATGATCATCAACTTCGATCAGGCCGGACAGATAACGTTTTGCAGACATCTGTGAAGGCTAGCACGGCCACGTCCGCTCGCCACCCCAAAACATGCCAATCTTGTGAGCCGCTCCCTCAGGCCGCCCGCCGCCGACTATGCACCAGGATCGCGGTCAGCGCCGCCGGCGTCACCCCGTCGATCCGTGCCGCCTGCCCCAGCGTTTCGGGCCGTGCCTTGCTCAGCCGTTCGACCATCTCGCGCGACAGCCCGCCGATCGCGCCATAGTCGAGCGCGGGGTCGAGAATGATCGCCTCATTCGCCGCGAGCGAGCGGAGCTCGGCCTCCTGCCGCGCGATATAGGGCGCATAATGCGCATCCTCGGCGAGTTCGGACAATATCCCGTCGTCGATGCCTTCCAGCTCCGGCGCGAGCGCCCGGAGCGTGGCGATGCTCACCTCGGGAAAGCGGAGCAGTTCGACACGCGTGCGCTGCGCCCCGTCGCCGGGAATCGCCATCCCGATCAGGGCATAGTCGGCGCTCGCGACGGGGGCGTCGAGCAGCGCCGCTGCCCTCTTCCGTTCCGCCTGCCGCGCGTCGAACAGCGCGGCGGTCGCGGGCCGGACGAGCCCGATCGCGATGCCTTTCGGGGTCAGCCGCGTCGCGGCATTGTCGGCGCGCAATCGCAGCCGGTACTCGGCGCGCGCGGTGAGCATACGATAGGGCTCGGTCACCCCCTGCAGCACCAGATCGTCGACCATCACCCCGATATAGGATTCGCTGCGGTCGAGGATCAGCGGCGCGCGCCCTTGCACCGCGAGCGCCGCATTCGCCCCCGCGACCAGCCCCTGCGCCGCCGCCTCCTCATAACCCGTCGTGCCGTTGATCTGCCCCGCGCAATAGAGCCCGGCGATCGCGCGCACCTGCAAGGTGCGGTCGAGCGCGCGCGGGTCGATATGATCATATTCGACCGCATAGCCCGGCACGGTCATTTCCACCGCCTCGAGCCCTTCCATCGTCCGCAGCATCGCGAGCTGAACATCGGCGGGCAGCGAGGTCGAAATGCCGTTGGGATAGACGAGGTTGGAATCGAGCCCTTCGGGTTCGAGAAACACCTGATGCCCGTCGCGGTCGGCGAAGCGGTGGATCTTGTCCTCGATCGACGGGCAATAGCGCGGCCCCGCCGCGCCGATCGCGCCCGTGAACAGCGGCGAGCGGTCGAGATTCGCCGCGATGATCGCATGGGCCTCGGCGTTCGTGCGCGTGATCGCGCAGAAAATCTGCGGCACCGTCCGCGCACTGTTCCACGTGGAACAGGTCCAGTCGGCGCCCTCGACGCTGTCCGACGGCTGCTCCTCGAGCCGCGCCCAGTCGATCGTCCGCCCGTCGAGCCGCGGTGGCGTCCCCGTCTTGAGCCGCGCCATCGGCAGATCGGCAGCACGAAGCTGCTGGGCGAGTTTATGCGCCCCCGCTTCGCCGATGCGTCCGCCCTCCATCCGCTCTTCGCCACGGAAAAGCTTGCCTCCAAGGAAAGTGCCCGTCGCGAGCACAACCGCTCCGGCAGTCAGCGCCGAGCCCTCACCGAGTTCGAGCCCTTCGACGCGCGCGCCATCCGCCGACAACTTGAGCGCTGCCGCCTCGCCCGCGATCACGGTGATTTGGTCTTCGGCTGCAAGCAGCGCCTGGATTGCATCGCGATAGAGTTTGCGGTCGGCCTGGATGCGCGGCCCCTGGACCGCCGCCCCCTTCGAGGCATTGAGCATCCGGTAATGGATCGCCGCGCGGTCGGCGGCGCGTGCCATCCAGCCATCGAGCGCGTCGACCTCGCGCATCAGATGGCCCTTGCCGAGCCCGCCGATCGCCGGGTTGCACGACATCGTGCCGATCAGCGCCGGATCGAAACTGACGAGCGCAACGCGCGCACCAAGCCGCGCCGCGGCGGCGGCGGCCTCGGTCCCGGCGTGACCTCCGCCAACGACGATGACATCGAAAATTGCTTCAGAGTTCATGATTGCGGCCGCGCATAGCCGAAACAACCGCCCGAATCCATCCACGCTCAACGCCAAAGAGTCACCCGCACAGGCAAGAGGACTACCGTCTTCTTCGCGCCTTCGCGCCTTTGCGTGAGAACGCTGTGCGCCCGGCCGTTGTATCTGTGCCCTTATGGTGGGTGCCAATATGATCTCACACAAAGGCACAAAGACACAAAGATGGCGCGTCGGGCCGCGGACAAACGCGCCATCTTTGTGTCTTTGTGTGAGAAATTCGCGCTTATGCGCAGCCCTGCGGAATAATCTGTTCCACGTGGAACATCATTTCCCGATACAGAAACGCCCGAACAAGGCATCGAGCATGTCCTCGACCCCCGCCCGCCCCGTGATCCGGTCGAGCGCCGTCGCCGCGAGCCGCAGCCGCTCGGCGATCAGGATCAGATCGCCGGCCTCGCGCGTGCCCGATTCAATCGTAAGCCATTGTTTTGCTTCGGCAAGCGCCGCGCGCTGCCGCTGGCGCAGCGCCGCCTCGCCCTCGCGCGGCAGCAAGGTCCGCGCCGTCTCGACGATATGGGCGTGGAGCCTGTCCATCCCCTCGCCCGTCGCTGCCGACAGCGTCAGATCGCATCGCGCGGCCTCGGCCTCGGCCGCCGCGTCGCCGCGCCAGCGATCGGCCTGCGCCGCGATCAGGATCGCGCGCGGATGCTCGGGGACGTCTTTCGGCGGCCCCAGCCACAGCAATATGTCCGCGGCTTCGACCGCCGCCTTCGCCCGGTCGATCCCGATCGCCTCGATCGCGTCGGCGCCCTCGGCGCGAAGCCCCGCCGTGTCCGAAAAGCGCATCGCAATCCCGTCGAGCGCGAGCGGCGTCTCGATCACATCGCGCGTCGTCCCCTCGACCGGCGACACGATCGCCAGTTCACGCTGAGCCAAGGCATTGATCAAAGTGGATTTTCCAGCGTTTGGCGGCCCCGCGATCACCACCGAAAGCCCCTCCGCAATCACCTCCGCCGCCGGCCGAGCCAGCCATTCCCCCAGCTCGGCGCCCAAAACAGCCATCCCCGCCACCAACCGCTGCGCGGCACCTTCGTAAACTTCGACATCATCCTCATCGGCAAAATTGAGCTCGGCCTCCGCCCCCGCCATCAGCGCAAGCAGCCGATCCTGCCACCCCGCAACCGCACGCGACACATGCCCGCTCGCCACCCCCAGCGCCTGCACCCGCTGGCTCTCGGTCTCCGCCGCAAGCAGGTCCGCGAGCCCCTCGGCCTCCGCCAGATCGATCCGGCCGTTCAGGAAAGCCCGCCGGGTGAACTCACCCGGCGCTGCATGGCGCAGCCCCGGCAACGCCGCCAAAGCCGCCTCTACCGCGGCGACCACCGCGCGGCCGCCGTGAAGATGCAGCTCGGCAAGATCCTCGCCCGTCGCCGTCGCCGGCCCCGGAAACCACAGGACCAGCGCCCGATCGAGCGGTGCACCCGCCGCGTCGCTCAGCGACGCCAGCGAAGCCCGCCGCGGCTCGGGCAACCGCCCGGCGAGCGCGGTCAGCGCTTCCCCCGCCCGCGATCCGCTGATCCGCACGACGCCGATCGCTGCCGGCGGCATCCCGCTCGACAACGCGAAAATCGTGTCACTCGCTGCATCCTGGCTCAGCTCTTGCGCCCCTTGGAGCCCTTGTCGTCGTCGTTCGATTTCGACGATCCGCCCATCAGCCCACCGCCGAACTGGCCGAGCAGCGACTGGACGAGTTCAAGCCCGCTGCCGCCCATCGGCACCCACGTCTTGACCATTTGCTGCACCACATCGGGGGTTATTCCCTTGGCCATCAACTCCTTCACGCGGCTCAGGTAGATATCGTGCAGCGGCTCAAGGTCGGGAAGCCCGAACAGCCGCCGCGCTTCCTCCGGCGTGCAATCGATCTCGATATTGAATTTCATCGCCGTGCCTTTCGCCCCTTTCGGCGCTTGAGCCGCGCCCTGACGGCGGCTAGCTTCGCGCTTTCCCTCCCAATTGGCAAGAGTCAGGAGCTTCCCCATGTCCGCGACGAACATCACCATCCCCGCACTCGACGGCGAAGGCAATATCCCAGCCTATGTCGCGCGCCCCGACGCCGATTCGTCGCGGGCGATCATCGTCATTCCCGAAATCTTCGGGGTGAATGCCGGCATCCGCGAGAAGTGCGACGATTGGGCGGCTGAGGGCTATCTCGCGATCGCCCCCGACCTTTTCTGGCGCTTCGCCCCCGGCGTCGAACTCGATCCCGATGTCGAGGCCGAGCTTCAGGAAGCGTTCGGCTATTTCGGCCAATATGATGCCGACCTCGGCGTGAAGGATATCGAAGCCGCGATCCGCTGGCTCCATGCGCAAGGCGCAAACAAAGTGGGGTGTGTGGGCTTCTGCCTCGGCGGCCGCCTCGCCTACATGACCGCGGCGCGCACCGACATCAACGCCTCGGTCGGCTATTATGGCGTCATGATCGACCAGATGCTGAACGAAAGCCACGCGATCGCGCACCCGCTGATGCTCCATGTGCCGACCGCCGACCATCTCGTCGGGCCCGAAGCACAGGCGAAGATGCACGAAGGCCTCGATCCGAACCCCAAGGTCACGCTCCACGACTACGAAGGGCTCGACCACGGGTTCGCCGCAACGAGCGGCAACCGCCGCGACGAGGCTGGTGCGCAACTCGCCGACAGCCGTACCCGCGCTTTCTTCGCCGAGCATCTCGCGTGAGCCGCCACCCCGGTCTCGCCGCCTGGCACGCCTATATGGCGGGCGGCGGCGATCCGCAGGCGCTACGCGACCTGCTTGCGGAGGATGCGGTGTTCCACTCGCCCGTGGTCCACACGCCGCAGGAGGGCCGCGACAAGGTCTTCGCTTATCTCCACGCTGCAAGCCACGTCCTTGGCGGCGATGATTTCCGCTATCTGCGCGAGATCGTCGACGGCGACCAGGCGATGCTCGAATTCCAAAGCGAACTAGACGGCATCCAGATCAACGGTGTCGACATCATCCGCTGGAACGACGAAGGAAAAATTCAAGATTTCAAGGTAATGGTTCGTCCGCTCAAGGCAATCAACAAGGTGTGGGAGAAGATGGCGGCCATGCTCGCGGCGCAGGCAAGCTAGTCCGGCTCGCAAGCGATGCTCCGGCTGATCGCCTATCCGATCCTGATCGTCGCGATCGCACTGGTAAGCTGGTGGGCGCCAGCGCGCTGGACGCTACTGTTGTGGATCCCGCTGCTGCTGGTCGCCATTAACGACAGCACCCAGCGTCACCACAGCCTCCGCCGCAACTTCCCGCTGATCGCGCGCATCCGCTGGCTGTTCGAGGAGCTGCGCCCGTTTCTCTATTCGTATGTTGTCGAAGGGCCGCTCGACGGCCGCCCCTTTGCACGTACCGAACGCGACATCGTCTACGCGCGCGCCAAGGGTGAGCTCGACAGTCATCCGTTCGGCACCGAGCTTGACGTCTATTCGGACGAATATGAGTGGATGAGCCACAGCATGGCACCGACGCCGCAAGCCGATCGGGCGCAGCGGGTGAAGGTCGGCAGCACGCAATGTTCGCAGCCTTACAACGCCGCCTTGCTCAATATTTCGGCGATGAGCTTCGGATCGCTCGGCGCGAACGCGATCGAGGCGCTCAATCGGGGTGCGAAGCTCGGCGGCTTTTATCACGATACCGGCGAAGGCGGCTTCAGCCCCTACCATCGCATCCACGGCGGCGACATTGTCTGGGAGCTTGGCAGCGGCTATTTCGGCTGCCGCGACGATACCGGTCGCTTCGATCCCGATCGCTTTCGCGATCGCGCAACCGATAATCAGATAAAGATGATCGAGATCAAGCTGAGCCAGGGCGCGAAGCCGGGGCACGGCGGTGTTCTTCCCGGCGCGAAGGTCAGTGCCGAGATTGCTGCAACCCGCGGCGTCCCCAAAGGCCATGATTGCGTTTCGCCCGCCACCCATTCCGCCTTTGCGACACCGATCGAACTGGTCGAATGGGCCGCGAAACTGCGCGAATTGTCGGACGGGAAGCCCGTCGGGATCAAACTCTGCGTCGGCCAGCCGCATGAAGTTTATGCCGTCATGAAGGCAATGATCGAGACCGGCATCCGCCTCGATTATATCGTCGTCGACGGGGCCGAAGGCGGCACGGGCGCTGCCCCGATCGAGTTTTCGAACAGCCTTGGCATGCCGCTGCGCGAAGGCCTCATTTTCGTGCGCAACGCGCTCGTCGGCTGCGGGCTCAAGGAGGAGGTGAAGCTGGCGGCGTCGGGGAAGGTCCACTCGGGCGCAGGGCTTGCGATGAACTGCGCGCTTGGCGCCGATTGGTCGAATGCCGCGCGCGCCTTCATGTTCACATTGGGATGCGTCCAGTCGCTCAAGTGCCACACCGACAAATGCCCGACGGGCGTCGCGACACAGGATCCCGGCCGCCAACGGGGGCTCGTGGTCGAGGACAAGGCCGAACGGGTTCGCCGCTTTCAGGCCGCCACAGTGTCGGCGCTCTGGGACATCAGCTGCGCGATGGGGCTCGACAGCCCCTGGCAGATCCGGCCGCATCACCTGCACGAACGGCTCAATTCGGCTCGCTCGGATTCGATCGATCGTATCTATAAATTCTATGATCGCGGCGTGCTGCTCGACGATCCGGACTCGGTATCGGGTGCGCGTTACTGGGCAATGGCGCGCCCCAACAGCTTTCGCGCCGCCCTCTAGATAAGGCTGAGTTCAGCGAGTTCGCGATACAATTCGGGCGGCAGTTCACCAAGCCCGCTCGCGTCATCGACACCCTTCGGCGCGTCTGCATCGGTCAGATAGCGCCAGCCCTGATGCGCACGCTTCGGTTGCGGATGCACGCGTTCCAGTTGGGCGGCGCAGACGATATCGATGCGCCCGTCATCGCGATCGTCGAACCGCAATATCTCGACCCGCCCGACCAGCGTGTGCTTCACGATAAAGTGGAGCTTGCCGCCGATCAGTTCGTCGGCGCGCTTGGGTTTGAACCGCGTCGTGAAACGAATTTCGCCGCCTTGTGCATAGTTTGCGATCCGCGCCTGAAGCGCCGGATAGTCGGCGCAGCCGACGGCGACGCGGGTCATGTGAAGCGGGGGCATGAGCGTCAAATGGGGAGCCGATAGGAAAAAAGCCAGCCCCGCGAAGGACTGGCTTTTCCTTTTCTAGCCGAACAGCGTTCCGATCCCAACGCCGGGATCGATCCAGCCCTCGTAGATCATCTTTACGGCGACATAGAGGATCACGGCGAGCCCGATGTAGGCAATCCAGCGATAGCGCTCGATATATTTGGCGATGACATTCGCTGCGAGGCCCATCAGCGCGACCGCGAAGATCAGCCCGACGATCAGGATCCCCGGATGCTCGCGCGCCGCTCCGGCAACCGCAAGGACATTGTCGAGGCTCATCGACACATCGGCAACCGCGACCGCCCACGCGGCGGCGGCAAAGCTCTTGGCAGGCTTGAGCCCCGAATGCTCGTCACCCTCGATCTCGGGCGAACCTGCCGAATGCGCACCTTCGCGCAGCTCGCGCCACATCTTCCACGCGACCCAGATCAACAGAAGTCCGCCGACGAAGATCAGGCCGACGATCTGCATGAGCTGCGTCACGACGAGCGCGAAGGCGATACGGAGCACCAGCGCCGCGAGCACGCCGATCAGGATCACCTTCTTGCGCTGGTCGGCGGGAAGCCCCGCGGCGAGCGCCCCGACGACGATCGCATTGTCGCCCGCGAGTACGATGTCGATCATCAGCACCTGGAGAAACGCCGAGAAAGCCGCTGGCGATGTGATGTTGGAGAAATCCTTGACTATCGCGGCCCAGATATCGCCGGGGCCGCCAAAGCCGCTCGCCGCTGCGCCGGCATGGGTCAAGATTTCCAGGATCACAGTGGCTCTCCGAAATAGCTGACCTCTGGCATAGGGTCATAAAAGCGATGCAGCAACGTCCGCCATTGCTGGTAGCGGTCCGATTGCCGGAACCCGTCCCGATGATCCGCAATCGACCTCCATTCTGCCAAAAGCAGATAAGGCTGTCCGGTTCCTGTCGGGCGGCGAATTTCGATCGAGATAAATCCCGGCGAAGCCTCGATCAGTGGCCGCGCCTCGGCAAAGGCCGCCTCGAACCCGGCTTCGCTTCCCGCACGAACGGGAAGCAAGGCGTGTTCGATGACGGCCATTTTGTCGGCTTACTGGTTCATGCTGTCGAAGAAATCTTCGTTGGTCTTGGAATCCTTGATCTTGTCGAGCAGGAATTCCATCGCGTCGACCGTCCCCATCTGCATGAGGATACGGCGAAGCACCCACATCTTGCTGAGCTTGTCCTTCTCGACGAGCAGTTCTTCCTTGCGGGTGCCCGACTTGCCGACGTCGAGCGACGGGAAGATGCGCTTGTCGGCGACCTTGCGGTCGAGCACGATTTCCGAGTTACCCGTGCCCTTGAATTCTTCGAAGATGACTTCATCCATGCGGCTGCCGGTATCGATCAGCGCGGTCGCGATGATCGACAGCGAACCGCCTTCCTCGATGTTGCGCGCGGCGCCGAAGAAGCGCTTCGGACGCTGGAGCGCGTTGGCGTCGACACCGCCGGTCAGCACCTTGCCCGACGAGGGTACCACGGTGTTGTATGCGCGACCGAGGCGTGTGATCGAATCGAGCAGGATCACGACGTCCTTCTTGTGCTCGACCAGGCGCTTCGCCTTTTCGATCACCATTTCGGCAACCTGGACGTGGCGCGTCGCGGGTTCGTCGAAGGTCGAGGATACGACCTCGCCCTTCACGCTGCGCTGCATGTCGGTGACTTCCTCGGGACGTTCGTCGACGAGGAGGACGATGAGGTAAACCTCTGGGTGGTTGTCTGTGATCGCCTTGGCGATATTCTGGAGCAGCACCGTCTTACCCGTGCGCGGCGGCGCGACGATCAGCGCGCGCTGGCCCTTGCCCTGCGGGCTGACGAGGTCGATCACCCGTGCCGACTTGTCCTTGACGGTCGGATCGACGGTGTCGAGCGACAGCTTCTGGTTCGGATAAAGCGGGGTCAAATTGTCGAAATTGACCCGGTGACGCACCGCCTCGGGATCGTCGAAATTGACCTTGATGAGCTTCGTCAGCGCAAAATAGCGCTCGCCGTCGCGCGGCGCGCGGATCTCGCCCTCGACGGTGTCGCCGGTGCGCAGGCCATATTTGCGGACCTGATTAGGCGAGACATAGATATCATCGGGGCCGGCCAGATAATTGGCCTCCGACGAGCGCAGGAAGCCGAACGAGTCCGGGAGAACCTCGATCGTGCCCGACCCAATGATTTCCTCGCCCTCTTCGGCGAGTTCCTTCAGGATCGAGAACATCAGGTCCTGCTTGCGCAAGGTCGATGCGCCCTCGACACCCAATTCCTCTGCCATTTCGACGAGTTGGGCGGGCGCTTTTGTTTTGAGTTCTTTGAGGTGCATGGGATAGATTCCGGGTAGAAATTCAGTAAGAAATTTGGACAAAAAATTCGTCGCACCGGCTGGTGCCTATCCGGCCGTGGGACGACCGTTATCGATAGATCGGCGTATCGAGGCGCCGCCCGCTGAAAAACGGGGTTGATCGGCCCCTATAACCGGCCGCCAGCCAAGTCAATCGCGGCTGGGCCGATCCGAAACCTCAAATGGGCCGAAGCCTCAAAAGGGACGAACGATCACCAGGATGACGACGAGCGCCGCGGCGATGCCGGGAACTTCGTTGAGCATCCGCAGTTGCCTTTCGGTCAGCGGGCGCTCGCCCTTCGCCAGCTTCTTGAAATAGCCGATCATCCAGCCATGGTAGCCGGACAGCGCGACAACGGTCAGGAATTTGGCAATGAACCAGCCCTCGTGCCAATAATCGCCGTTGAACGCGAGCATCAGCCCGAAGATCCAGACGAACAGGATCGACGGATTCAGGATAATCTTGCGCAGGCGATCCTCGCGCTCGATCCACTTCCTGTCCTCATCCGACCCCACGGGGCACTGGTGGTGATAGACGAAGAAACGCGGCATCATGAACAGGCCGGCCATGAAAAAGATCACGAAAATGACGTGCGCGGCTTTGACCCAAAGCATCGTCACCCCCAAGAATCCTGCCAGTTCCATAAGTCCCGCCTATCCACGGACGCGCCGGATCAGATGCTCGACATGAGCGATCGGCGTGTCGGGGACGATGCCATGACCGAGATTGAAGATATGGGGACGATCGGGGAAGGCCGCAAGGATGCGGTCGATCGCCGTATCGAGCGCTTCACCACCCGCCACGAGCGCCAGCGGGTCGAGGTTGCCTTGCACCGGCAGATGCGCCGGCAGCGCCTTGTCGGCCCACACCGGATCGACCGTCTCGTCGAGACCGATGGCATCGGCGCCGACCTCGTTCGCATAGTCTGGAAGCTTGCCCCCGGCCCCTTTCGGAAAGCCGATCACCGGCGTGTCGGGATGCAGCGCCTTCAATCGGCGGACGATCTCGGCATTGGGGGCGATCACCCAGCGTTCGAACTGCGCGGGGCTGAGACTCCCCGCCCAGCTGTCGAAAAGCTGGACGGCTTCGACGCCATTCTCGATCTGGCCCGAAAGATAGGTGACCGACAGGTCGACGATCGCGTCGATGATCGCGCCGAACGCCTCGGGATCGCCGAACGCCATCCGCCGCGCCTGCGCCTGATCCTTCGACCCCTGCCCGGCAACCATATAAGTCGCAACCGTCCATGGGCTGCCCGCAAAGCCGAGGAAAGTCGTTTCGGCCGGCAGCGACGCCGCGACGCGCGCGACGGTACCATAGACCGGATCGAGCCGCTGCGGCATCGCCTCGAGCGACGCCAACGCGCTGTCGACGAGCGGCGGCGCGAGCCGCGGCCCCTCGCCTGCCTCAAACCATAGCTTCTGGCCCAGCGCGTGCGGGACGACGAGAATGTCTGAGAAGAGGATCGCGCCGTCGAAACCGAACCGCCGGATCGGTTGCAGCGTGACTTCGGCCGCCGCCTCGCTGTCATAGCAAAGCTCGAGGAACCCGCCCTTGGTTTCCCTGAGCGCGCGATATTCGGGAAGATAGCGCCCCGCCTGGCGCATCAACCACATCGCGGGCTTTTCCTGCCGCACCCCGCGCAGCGTTGCCAGCAAGCTCTTCGACGACGCCCTCACACGGCCCCTCTTTCTCTTCTCAATAAATATATAAAAATGATTGTGGTGGATTGTTGGTCGGCGAACAGCGCGGCTTTAGGCCGCAGCGTCCCTTTTGCCAACATATTGACTCCCCATGTTGCGCGTTCCGTCGCGGAGTCGTTCTGCCCTCTCCCCCTAATTCACAGCCTGTGGATAAGATTCATCCCTTGTGCACAAGCGGTGGAGCGGAATCGGCGGCGTCGGGGATGAATTCTGCCTGCCGATCTTGTCCCGGCACTTATTCGGCAAACTATCCACAGGGGGTAGTTTCAGCCTTTCGGGGTAGATCCGAGCTATCTGGCGCGCAAAGGCTTTGCTTGCCTTTTGCGCCGTCGCCGCGAAAGGATGCCGCATGGGCCGGCTCCATCTGCACCTCATATCCGATTCCACGGGCGAGACGCTCGAAAACATCGCCAAGGCGGCGATTGCGCAGTTCGACGACGTCGAGGTTGTGCGCCATTTCTGGCCTATGGTGCGCTCGGAATCGCATCTCGACCGGATCATCAGTGAAGTGCAGGCGAGCCCCGGCATGATCCTATTCACTCTCGTGAACGGCGAGCTGCGTGCGAGCCTCGAACGACGCGCGGCGGCGCTCAACCTGCCGACGGTTCCGGCGCTCGATGCGGTGACCGACGCGCTGTCGCGGATGCTGGGGCAACAGGCCAAGGCGCGGCCGGGGCGCCAACACCAGCTCGACGCCGCCTATTTCGCGCGGGTCGAAGCAATCCAGTTCACGGTCGCGCACGACGACGGGATCGGATGGGAGAATTGGGAGCAGGCCGATATCGTCCTCGCCGGCGTGTCGCGGACTTCGAAGACACCGACGAGCATCTATCTCGCGAACCGCGGTTTCAAGACCGCGAACATTCCGATCGTTCCCGAATCGCCGCCGCCCGATGCGCTTTACAATCTCAGGAAGCCGCTCGTTGTCGGACTCACCACCGGTCTCGACCGCCTTGTGCAGGTGCGTCGCAACCGGCTGCTTTCACTCAATCAGGCGCCCGAAACCTCCTATGTCGACGACGAGCGGGTGAAGGCCGAGCTTGCTTACGCGCGCCGCATGTTCGCCGATAACGGCTGGCCGGTGATTGACGTGACGCGCCGCTCGATCGAGGAAACCGCAGCGGCGGTGATCAAGCTCGTCGAGGATCGTAGCGCCGCATGACCCCTTCGACTTCGCTCAGGACAAGCCTGCTCCTCGCTTCGCAAAGCAGCGGCCGCGCCGCGATGTTCCGCGCCGCCGGGCTGACATTCGAAACCAGCGCTGCGCATGTGGACGAGGAGGCACTCACCGCATCGCTGCTCGACGCCGGCCAGACGCCGCGCAATATCGCCGACGCGCTCGCCGAGGCGAAGGCGGTGAAGATTTCCTCGCGACTTCCCCGCGTCACTGTGATCGGCGCCGATTCGACGCTCGCACTCGACGATGGGTCGATGCTGTCGAAACCGGAAAGCCCCGACGAGGCGGCCGATCATCTGCGTCGCATGGCGGGTACGCGCCACCGGCTTTTCAGCGCGGCGGTCGCCGCGCGCGACGGGGCGCCGGTGTGGCGCGCGATCGGCGAAGCCAAGCTCTGGATGCGTCCCTTGTCCGACGCCTTCATCGCCGACTACGTGGCGAAAAACTGGGACAGCATCCGCTGGACCGTCGGATGCTACGAGATCGAGGGGGCAGGCGTGCAATTATTCGACCGGGTCGAAGGCGACCCTTGGACCATCATCGGCATGCCAATGCTTCCGTTGATGGCATGGCTGCGCGCGACCGGATTGGCGCCGCAATGAGCAAGCCTTATGCCGAAGTGATCGGCGATCCGATCGCCCATTCGAAATCGCCGCTCATCCATGGTTTCTGGCTCGACGCGCTTGGCATCGACGGCGACTATCGCCGCGCGCATGTGAAACCCGAAGCGCTCGAAGCCTATATCGCCGATCGCAAGGCCGATCCCTACTGGCGCGGCTGCAACGTCACCATCCCGCACAAGGTCGCGGTGATGGATGTGGTGGACGATCCCGGCGATATCCGCGGGACGATCGGCGCGATGAACACCGTCGTGCGGCAGCCGGACGGCGCGCTGATCGGCACCAACACCGATGCCGCGGGATTCTATGCCCCGCTCGCCGAGCTCGACCTCGACGGCGCCGCTGTGGCGGTGGTCGGCGCCGGGGGCGCAGCGCGTGCGGTGCTGTTCGCGCTTGCGCGGGCGGGCGTCGCTCATGTCACGATTCTCAATCGGTCGCCGCTCAAGGCGATGGGCCTGCTTGCCACCTTCGGGCTCAAGGGCGAGGTCGTCGGGCTCGATGCCGCGCTGCCGCCGGTGTCGCTGCTGGTGAACAGCAGCAGCCTCGGCATGACCGGCCAGCCGCCGCTCGATCTCGACCTGTCCCCCCTTCCCGAAGACGCGATCGTCTATGATCTCGTCTATGCCCCGCTTCGGACCGGTCTCCTCAAGGCCGCCGAGGCGCGCGGACTCGACACCGTCGACGGGCTCGACATGCTGGTCGGCCAGGCCGCGCTGGCCTTCGAACTGTTTTTCGGCCGATCGCCGCCCGAAGGCCGCGATGACGAACTGCGGTCGCTGCTTACAACATGAGGTTCCAAAGCCATCTCGGTGCGCGGCTTCGCCGTCCGTTCATCCTCGGGCTCACCGGGTCGATCGGGATGGGCAAGTCGACCGCGGCCAGGATGTTCGAGCGCGAGGGCGTACCGGTGTTCGACGCCGATGCCGAGGTGCATCGGCTGCAGGGCCCGGGCGGGGCGCTGGTCGCGGCGATCGAGGCGCGCTTTCCCGGCACCACCGGTCCACACGGCGTCGACCGGCAAAAACTCGGCGCACATGTCCTTGGCAACACCCACGAACTCGCTGCGCTCGAAGCGATCGTCCACCCTGCGGTGGCGAAGGCGCAACATCGATTCCTGATGCGCCACCGCGCGCGCGACGTCGTCATCCTCGACATCCCGCTGCTTTTCGAAAAGGGCGGCTGGCGCCGCGTCGGCGCCATCGCCGTCGTCTCGGCGCCGGTGTGGATGCAGACGAAGCGCGTGATGCGGCGCCCCGGGATGACGCGCGCCAAGCTGAAGGCGATTCGCCACCTGCAGGTGCCCGACCGCGTCAAGCGCGCGCGTGCTGATTTCGTCATCGAAACGGGGCGTCCGAAAAGCTATACACGCCGCCAGATTCGCGCCATCGCCTCTTGTTTCCGCGCGCGATAGGGTCCAGATTGACGCCTCGATGCGTGAGATAATATTCGATACCGAAACCACGGGGCTCGATCCCAAAACCGGGGACAGGCTGGTCGAAATCGGGTGCGTCGAATTGATCGACCGACGCGAAACGGGCGTCACCTTCCACGCCTATTTCAATCCCGAGCGCGACATGCCCGCTGCCGCCGAAGCCGTGCACGGCCTGTCGATCCAGTTCCTGTCGGACAAGCCGCTTTTCGCGACTCGGGTCGACGAGCTGATGGAGTTTCTGGGGGATGCGCCGATGGTGGCGCACAATGCCGCCTTCGACTTCGGCTTCGTCAACGCCGAGTTGATGCTCGCGGGACGTCCCGCGCTCGACATGAACCGGATGCGTTGCACGGTGCAGATGGCGCGCAAGCTGCATCCGGGCGCGAAGCACAGCCTCGACGCGCTCTGCACGCGCTACGGCATCGACCGCAGCCACCGTATCAAGCATGGCGCGTTGCTCGACGCTGAGCTTCTCGCGCACCTCTACATCGAAATGACCGGCGGCCGGCAGATCGGCCTGGGCCTTGCGGCGCAATCGGTAGACGTAGGGCGTTCGCTCGCCGCCGCCCCGGTTCGCGCGGCGGCTCCCGCGCGCGCGTTCCGCGAACCCCGCCCGCATGGTGCCACGGCCGCAGAGCTGGCGCGCCACACCGAGTTCGTCGCCGCACTCAACCAACCTTTGTGGCACGATAGCCCGTAGCGGCCTCCCCGCCGCTCGCGCGACCCTGGAAGGAGAAGAAAAATGGAAATCCGCGTCTCTGGCCACCAGATCGAAACCGGCGAAGCGCTGCAGGCGCATGTGTCGGACCGGATGAACGCGATTGCCGACAAATATTTCTCGCGGGCGATCGGGGCGCACGCGACCTTCGGAAAAGGGCCGCACGACAGTTTTCAGTGCGACATCGTCGCGCATGTGATGCAGGGGCTGGTGCTCAAGGGGCACGGCCAGGCGCAGGACGCGCATGTCGCGTTCGAGGGCGCGGCCGAGCGCATCGAAAAGCAGCTCAGACGCTATATGCGCCGGCTTAAGGATCGCAACAGCGCCGCGGGCGCCACCCTGGCCGCCTCGCTCGACGAGATCGAGGACAACGCCAGCTACACCGTTTTCGACACCGGGACCGAGGAAGAGGATGCGGGCGACGCGCCCGCGATCATCGCCGAAACGCGCGTCGACATTCCGACCAGCAGCGTGTCCGACGCGGTGATGATGCTCGACCTCCGCAACACCAACGCCTTGCTCTTCGTCAACAGCAAGACCGGCTTGCACAACATGGTGTACCGGCGCGAGGATGGCACGATCGGCTGGGTCGAACCCCGCTAGGACGATAGCAGCGGGACAAAGGACTGGATTTTCTTCGCCATCCGGCCTAAGGGCCGCGCCCAACGATGCCCGATGCTGGGATGGCGGGGGCCTGCCACGACGGATCCGTGATCGTTTGCCCGCAGGATGTCCTGGTCGGCAACGAACCGGCGTTTTACAGATTTGACCAAAGTGATGAACCTTTCTTCCCTTCTCTACCCGGCGACCGTGCGTGCGCATGTGCAGCTCGATTCGAAAAAGGCGCTCTTTCCCTTCGTCGGCGACCTTGCGAGCCGTTCGCTCGGCCTCGACGCCGGCGAAGTCAGCGAGGCGCTGCTCGAGCGAGAGCGCCTGGGCTCGACGGGTTTCGGGCGTGGGATTGCGCTCCCGCACGCCAAGATGGCGGATCTGACCGGGGTCCGCGGTCTTTTCCTGCAGCTCGCGCGGCCGATCGACTTCCAGGCCGTCGACGGACTACCTGTCGATCTGCTTTTCGTGCTGCTCTCGCCGCTCGACGCCGGCGCCGACCATCTGAAAGCGCTCGCGGGCGTGTCGCGGATGCTCCGCAACGACAGCTTCGCCGAACGGCTGCGCGGCGCGAAGAACGGCGAAGCGCTTTATGCTTTGCTCGCCGACGCCGAAACGCGTGACGCGGCGTAACGCCGCGCGCCGGATTTTCGCGTGACGCGGCTCAAGAGCCGGTTTCTCGTCGATCTGCTGATGCGGCGAACCGAAGCGGCCGGCGGTTTTGCGGCTGTTCTCGGCAAAGGGGACGACACCTCGGGCGTAATTCTCGTCCAGTGCAGCGATCGCGGTGAACCCGGACCGCTGCTGGAACGGCGCTTTTCAATGGATGGCACCTATGTCTGGGAGTCCGTGGGCCCCGATGACCCAAAGGATGGTGAATCGCGCGAAAACTATCGCGAACGGCGGCGAAAGGCCGATCCCGATCTGTGGATCGTTGAACTGGATATCGCAGATGCGCCACGACTCGTCGCGGAGTGGGCTGCGTTAACTTGACTCTGCTGCGCCGCACAATAAGTGCCGCGCACCCCATAACGCGTAGGTCGTTCCGAGGGTTGCGACGTTTCGGCGAAGCACCCGGCAAAACGGTTCGGACACGCAGTCGGGTGACGGCCGCAGGCGGCACTGAGCAAAATTAGCTCGCCCGCCTGTTCTTTGGGTTCGGTCCGTCATCTGCCCTTTTGACGGAATATATGAGTCGCATTCTGAACGTGGCCGGTATGGCTGCCGTCGGCATGACCGCCGTGGCCGCACTTTCACTGGCCGAACCGGGTTTCGCGAGCGATCTCGCGACTAGCGCGAACCTGCCCGCGATCACCCTGCCGCTTGCCGACACGACGGCAACCGAACCGCCGGCGGACCTGCCGACCGAAGCCCAGACCCCGGTCGAGCCAACCCCTGAAATCCCAACCCCTCAAATCAAGGACGAATCCACCGTCGAGCCCAAGGCGGTTCCGCTGGACGTCGATACGCTTGCCGAACTCGTCGCCGCGACCCCGCGGCCGGCCGATCTGGACGATGAACTGCGCTGCCTGGCCGGCGCGGTCTATTTCGAATCGCGTGGCGAATCGCTCGCCGGCCAGCTCGCGGTTGCGCATGTCGTCATCAACCGCGCCAAGTCGGGCCGTTTCCCCAAGAGCCTGTGCGGCGTGGTCCACCAGCCGAGCCAGTTCAGCTTCGTGCGCGGCGGCCGGATGCCCGCGGTGCGCCAAGGCACGCAGTGGAACAACGCGGTAGCGATCGCGCAGATCGCGCGCGAGGGCAGCTGGAAGAACCAGGCGCCGGGTGCGCTCTTCTTCCACGCGCGCTATGTCTCGCCGGGTTGGCGCAAGACGCGCGTCGCTGCGATCGACAATCACATCTTCTATCGCTGACGGTGAAGGGCGGGATCGGATCCCGCCCTTTTCGGTTCGGGACGGCCCGCGCTGCTTTGCGAAGCTTCGCGCATCCCGTTCATTGCCAAGCCATTATTCGTGGCGCATGATCGCCCGATGATGCATCATCTTTCCGTCGCCCTGCTCTCCGCAGCGGCGCTCGCGCTTGGCGGCTGTGCGACGGCCGTGCCGCCGGTCGAAGTCACCCGATTTCACAATGCCATCCCCGGCTGGGCACCGGGCACGCGCTACGCGATCCAGACCGCCCCGCTCGACGATCCGGCCGCGATGCCCTCGATCGAATGGAACAGCTATCGCGCCGCGGTGGAACAGCAGTTGCAGCGGCAGGGTCTCGTCGCTGCGGGCGCCAATGAAACCGCGCCACTTCGCGTCCGCGTCGGCTTCGATCGCTCCCAGCAACTCGATGGCGCGCGCCGTTCGCCCGTCTCGGTCGGGGTCGGCGGCTCGACCGGCAGCTATGGTTCTGGCGTCGGGCTCGGCATCGGCTTCAATCTCGGCGGCGGGCCGAAGCGGATGGCCGACCTCCAGCTTTCGGTGCGCATCGACGATGCCGCGACGGGGCAGGCGCTGTGGGAGGGCCGCGCGCTGACTGCGGTGCCGGTCAAGGCCCCGGCGGCGCAGCCGAGTCTCGCTGCGGCGAAATTGGCCGAGGCGCTATTCAAGGACTTCCCCGGCGAATCGGGACGCACTATCAGCGTTCCATGACCATCAGCATCACCGCCGCTTTCGACAGCGGCAACATCGTCGTGGAGTCGGTCGACGGCACGTCGGCGCGCCTTTCGATCCGCAAGGATCGCGAATCCGATTTCTATCAATGGTTTCACTTCCGCGTCGCGTGCGACGTCGGCGACGAAGTCGACCTCACCATCGGCGGGCTCGCAGGGTCGGCCTATCCCGATGGCTGGCCGGGCTACGCCGTTTGCGCGAGCAGCGATCGCGAACATTGGTTCCGTCTCGACACCAGCTATGATGCGGGCGCTGGCGAGCTCGCGATCCGGCATACCGCCGAAAGCCCGATCCTGTGGCTTGCCTATTTCGCGCCTTATTCGATGGAGCGGCACCACGACCTGATCGCCTCGGTCGCCGAGTGCGAGGGGGTGACCTATCGCTGCCTCGGCACCAGCCTCGAGGGCCAGCCGATCGACTGCATCGAACTCGGCACCGGCGCGACGCAGGTGTGGCTCTATGCGCGCCAGCATCCCGGCGAATCGATGGCCGAATGGTGGATGGAGGGCGCGCTCGAAAAGCTCGTCGATCCCGCCGATCCATGGGCGCGCTCGCTGCGGCAGAAGTGCCGCTTCCATATCGTGCCGAACATGAATCCCGATGGCTCGCGCCGCGGCCACCTTCGCACCAACTATGCGGGCGTGAACCTAAATCGCGAGTGGGATAATCCGACCGCCGAGCGCAGCCCCGAAGTGCTGGCGGTTCTCAACGCGATGGATGAAAGCGGGGTCGACTGGGCAATGGACGTCCATGGCGACGAGGCGATCCCCGCGGTGTTTCTTGCCGGCTTCGAGGGGATCAAGTCGCCAAAGCCCGGCCAGATGGAAAAATATAAAGCGTTTGAACAGGCGCTTGCCGCGAACACCCCCGATTTCCAGACCGATCTCGGCTATGCCGAATCGGCGCCGGGACAGGCGAATATGTCGATGTCGACGACCCAGCTCGCCGAACGGTTCGGCGCGGTGTCGATGACGCTGGAGATGCCCTTCAAGGACAATCGCGACCTGCCTGACCCGGTGCAGGGCTGGTCGCCCGAGCGGTCGAAGCTACTCGCGCACGCCTGCCTGCAGACGCTGGACCAGCTTCTGTGAGTGACGCTTGGCGGATCGTCGAGGACGATCTGTCGGGCGCACCGATCCGGGCCTTGCTGGAGGTGCATTTCGCGGGGATGCTGGCGAACTCGCCGGCCGGCAGCTGTCACTTCCTCGATTTCGACGGACTGCGCGCGGGCGGCGTGACCTTCTGGTCGATCCACAAGGGCAATGAACTCGCCGGTTGCGGCGCGCTCAAGCTGATCGATGGCCGCCACGGCGAGATCAAGTCGATGCGCACCGCAGAGGCGTTCCTGCGGCAGGGTGTCGCGGCGCGGATGCTGGCCCATATCGTGGGCGAAGCGCGTGAGCGCGGCCTCGAACGTCTCAGCCTCGAGACCGGATCGGGCCCGGCGTTCGAGCCGGCACTGGCGCTCTACCGCGCACATGGATTCGCGGATTGCGATCCCTTTGCCGACTACCGGCCCGACCCGTTCAGCCGTTTCATGACCCGCGCGCTCTGATCCAAGAAAACGGGGCCCGGAAGGGACTCCGGACCCCGTATATTTTCGGTCGAAACGGACGCGCGGTTACGCGGCCTTTTTGTCTTCGATCACCGGAGCACCGCCGATCGCAATCTTGTGGGGCTTCATCGCCTCGGGCACTTCGCGGACGAGATCGATCGTCAGCAGCCCGTCGGCGAGGTCGGCGGTGTCGACCCGCACGAAGTCGGCGAGCTGGAAGCGGCGCTCGAATGCGCGCGTCGCGATACCGCTATAAAGCAGCTGGCGCGCCTCGCCTTCGGCCACCGGCGCCTTGCGGCCGCTGACGGTCAGCATGTTCTGCTGCGCGGTGATGTCGATCTCGTTCGACTTGAAGCCGGCGACCGCGACGGTGATGCGGAAATGGTCGTCGCCGAGCTTTTCGATATCGAACGGCGGATAATTTTCGGCCCCTGAACCACCGGTTTCGAGGAAATCGAACAGACGGTCGAAGCCGACGGTCGAACGGCGATAGGGGGTCCAGTCAAAGCTGTTACGCATGGGTCATTCCTTCCTTTCAAAGCGAAGTCACGGGACCACGGTATATCTACCGCGATCGCGACCCGGCCCCGTATTGGCGGCCGGACAAGGCCAATCTGGTAACCGCCGAAACCATTTCAAGGGGGCGTTGGCTTTCGGCAAAAACCCGCGCTATGGGGCGGCAAATTTCCTCCATCCGAAGGACCGAACATGCCGCAGCTCATCCTCATCCGCCACGGCCAGTCGCAGTGGAATCTCGAAAACCGCTTCACCGGCTGGTGGGATGTCGACGTCACCGAAAAGGGCGCGGCCGAGGCGTGGGCGGCTGGCGAGCTGATGAAGGAAAAGCGCCTCACGCCCGACACCTGCTTCACCTCGGTCCAGACGCGCGCGATCAAGACGCTCAATCTCGCGCTCGAGGCGATGGGGCGGCTCTGGCTGCCGGTGACAAAGGACTGGCATCTCAACGAGCGCCATTACGGCGGGCTCACCGGGCTCGACAAGGCGGAAACAGCGGCGAAGCATGGCGATGACCAGGTGAAGATCTGGCGCCGCAGCTTCGACATTCCGCCGCCGCCGCTCGACGCCGGATCGCCCTACGACCTGTCGGGCGACCCGCGTTACGCGGGCATCGCGATCCCCAATACCGAAAGCCTGAAGGATACGATCGCGCGCGTGCTGCCCTATTATGAAAGCGCGATCGCGCCGCAGCTCGCCGCCGGCAAGACGGTGCTGATCTCGGCGCATGGCAACAGCCTGCGCGCGCTGGTCAAGCATCTGTCGGGCATTTCGGACGCCGACATCACGGGGCTGGAGATTCCGACGGGACAGCCGATCGTCTATGAGCTTGCCGACGATCTGACGGCGCGCGAACGCTATTATCTGAGCGAGCGCTAACGCCCGCAGTCGTCGCCCCGGCGAGGGCAACGCATCTGATCAGTCGCGCAGCAGCTCGTTGATCCCCGTCTTGGCTCGCGTCTGGGCATCGACGCGCTTGACGATGACCGCGCAATAGAGCGACGGCCCCGGCGTTCCGTCGGGTAGCGGCTTGCCCGGCAGCGATCCCGGAACGACGACCGAATAAGCGGGGACTTCGCCGATGAAGACCTCGCCCGTCGCGCGGTCGATGATCTTGGTCGACGCGCCCAGATAGACGCCCATCGACAGCACCGCGCCCTCGCGTACGATCACGCCCTCGGCGACTTCGGCGCGCGCGCCGATGAAGGCGCCATCCTCGATCACCACCGGCCCCGCCTGCAGCGGTTCCAGCACGCCGCCGATCCCGGCGCCGCCCGACAGGTGGACGTTCGCGCCGATCTGCGCGCAGCTGCCGACCGTGGCCCAGGCGTCGACCATCGACCCCTCGCCGACATAGGCGCCGATATTGACGAAGCTCGGCATCAGCACCGCGCCCTTGCTGATGAAGGCGCCACGGCGGACGATCGAGCCGGGAACGGCGCGGAAGCCCGCGTCGCGGAAGCGGTTCTCGCCCCAGCCGGCGAATTTCGACGGCACCTTGTCCCACCAGGTCGCGCCGCCCGCGCCGCCCTCGATGATCTCCATGTCGTTGAGGCGGAACGAGAGCAGCACAGCCTTCTTGAGCCACTGGTTGACCTGCCACGTTCCCGCGGCGTCGCGTGTCGCAACGCGATAGCTGCCGTCGTCGAGTCCGGCGAGCGCCGCCTCGACCGCATCCCGCACCGCGCCGGTGGTGGTCAGCCCCAGCGTTTCGCGGGCGTCCCAGGCGGCTTCGATCGTGGCTTGCAGGTCGGTGCTCATGAAATTCCCCAAGGTTGCGGTAAGGTATCGAGCCAGTCGACGATGTCGGTCGCATGAAAATCGACATGGCTCGGCAGGTGGTCGCGATGGCCGCTTTCGCTGCCATTGTCCAGCCAGACGGTCGTCATGCCCAGCGCTTTGGCGGGCGTCAGGTTGCGCGCCATATCCTCGACGAACAGGCTCTTCGCGGGATCGACCGCCAGGTGCGCGACCATCGCGGCATAAGCGGCGGGATCGGGCTTCGGGGTATAGGCGGTGATGCGGATATCGCAGATGCCGTCGAACAGGTCGGCGATCCCGCGCGCCTTGAGAACGCGCTCGGCATAGTCGGCGTCGGCGTTGGTGAAGACCAGCCTGCGTCCGGGCAGCCGGGCGAGTCCCGCACGGAACCGATCGTCGACACTCAGCCGGTCGAGTGCAATATCATGGACGTCGGCCAGAAAATCCTCGGGGTGCACGCCGTGATGCCGCATCAGCCCGGCCATCGTCGTGCCGTGATCGTGGAAATATTGCTTCTGCACCCGCCGCGCTTCGACCGCATCGACGTCCAGCAGCCGCATGATGAAGGCGCCCATGCGTTCGTCGATCAGGTCGAAGAGTTTCGCCGACGGCGGATAGAGGGTGTTGTCGAGATCAAAGATCCAGCTTTCGATATGGTCGATCGGCACGGTCATGACGCCCGGTCGCATAAAGCGCCAACGATCCGGCGGCAAGGCGCGTCGCTTTACCTTCCGGCAAGGCTGTAGGGTCTAGCGTCGGGCCCGTCCGTCGAGCTAGGAGACGGAAGGCAGCGACAGGGGGAAGACCGATGGCCGAGGCGATGCGACAGAGCTTCATGCGCCGGATCGCTACGCGTCCCTTGCCCGCAATATTTTGTATCGCCGCCCTGTCGCTTGGCGGCTGCGGCGGTGGCGGCGGGGCGCGTCCTTCCCCAACCCCTGCTCCGCCCGCGGCTCCGACGCCCGCGCCAACCCCCACGCCCACGCCCACGCCGACCCCGCCGCCGGGCAGCAATTTCAACACGGCCGAAACGCGGCGCTCCGACGGCGTCAATTTTCACGGCGCAATCACTGCCTATCAGGCGGGCGCGACCGGCCTGGGCGTGCTGGCCGGGGTAATCGACGACGGGATCGACGAGGACAGCGCCGAATTCGCGGGACGCATCTCGACGCTCTCGGCCGATGTCGCTGGCGCGCGCGGGATCAACGGCGAGGGGACGCACGGAACCAATGTCGCGCAGATCCTGCTCGGCGCGAAGAATGACGCCGGCACCTTCGGCATCGCCTATAATGCGAACCTGCTCGTGCTCCGCGCCGACCGGCCGGGAAGCTGCGCGACCGAAGATCCTTCGAACGACGAAACGGGTTGCCGCTTTCCCGAGAGCGCGATCGCGGCGGGGCTCGACCGCGCGGTCACCGCCGGCGCGCGCGTCGTCAATATCTCGCTGGGCGGCGGCGACCCGCCCGGCGCGACGCTGCGCGCGGCGGTGGCGCGCGCGACCGCGGCGGGGATCGTCGTCATCCTGTCGGCGGGCAACGAAGGTGATACGACGGCAAACGGCAATGACCCGAACAATCCCGAATTGTTCGCGCAGGGGCTGCGCGATGCGGGCGGCGGGCTTGTCGTCATTGCCGGCGCGGTCGATGAAAATGGGCGCATCGCGGACTTCAGCAATCGCGCAGGCGCCTATGCGGGTTCCTATCTGACGGCGCTCGGGGAGGGCGTGTGCTGCGCCTATGAGAATGGCGCGATCAAGACCGAGGGCAATTTCGTCTTCGTCCTCAACGGCACCAGCTTCTCGGCCCCGCAGGTCGCGGGTGCGGTCGCCTTGTTGGCGCAGGCCTTTCCGAACCTGACCGGCCAACAGATTGTCGATTTGCTCTATCAGTCGGCGCGCGACGCCGGGGCGGCGGGCGACGATGCGGTCTATGGCCAGGGGATTCTCGACATCGCGCGCGCCTTTCAGCCGATCGGCGCGACGACGCTGGCGGGGACGTCGACCGCGGTGCCGCTTGGCGGTGCGCTAGGCGAACTCGGCGGACCGATGGGCGATGCGGGTGCGCGGGGACAGGGCGGCGCCGTCGGGCTTGTCACCGACGGTTTCGGCCGCGCCTTCAACGTCGACTTCGCTGGCTCGCTTCGCCAGCGCCGCCCCGACTTCAAACTGTCGGGAGCGATCGGCGGGCTCGTCCGCCAGCAGAGCGCCGCCTCGGGCGCGACCGCGCTGTCGCTCGTCACCGCGCCGGGCGTCGGCGGGACCGACGCGCTGGCGGGTCTTTCCTTTCACGATGCGCAGCGCGCGCGGACGATCGCCGCGTCGATGGTGACGCGTCTCGACGCCGACACCCGGCTCGGCCTTGCAGTGGGGCGCGGCGTTGGCGGGTTGCTCGCGGGCGAACGCGGCGAGGCGGGTCATGCGATGCTCGTCGGCGACGCGGCGCAGGAAGGCCTTGGCTTTGCCGCAAGCCCCGCGGTCGGGTCCCTGATCCGGCACAGGATCGCCCCCGGTCAGGCGATCAGCCTGAGCGCCGAGAATGGCACGGTGTCGGGATCGCGCTGGCAGGACGATCCGCTGCTCCGCTATCGGAGTATCCGCGACAGTCGCTACCAACGCCTCGGCGCCTCTTGGGACGGCCGGTTCGGGCGGTTTCAGGCAGCGCTCGGCGGAAGCTGGCTTCGCGAATCGGACAGCCTGCTCGGCGCCCGGCTCGGGCCGGTCTTCGGCGCGGGCGGAGCGACCAGCCTCGTCGGCGATGCGCGGCTCGGCGTCGATATAGGTGACGGTTGGAGCATCGCAGGCGCGTGGCGCCAGATGTGGACGCGGCCCGATCGCGGCGGCCTGATCGCCGGGGGCGCGCTGCGCTCGAACGCCTTCTCGTTCGACATCGCGAAGGCGGGCCTGCTGCGCGCCGGCGACCGTGCGGCGCTCCGCTTCGCGCAGCCGCTTCGCGTCGCGCGCGGCGGGGTCGATCTGACGCTTCCCGTGTCGTACGACTATGCGACGCAGAGCGCTGGATTCGAGCGCCGCACCTACAATCTGGCACCGACGGGCCGCGAACTGGTGGCCGAGGCGAGCTATGCGTTGACTCTGTTCGGCGGCGATCTGGTCGCCAACATATGGTGGCGGCGCGACCCTGGCCATATTGCGGCGATGCCCGACGACAAGGGCGCGGCGCTCCGCTTTACGATGGGCTTCTGATCGTCAGTCGAGCGCGTCGCGCAAGCCCAGCCAGGCTTCGCGTTTCGCTGCAAAGCTTGCGGTGTTCGTCGCGCTGCTCGACGGCAGGTCGACGATGGCGATCGCCCCCAGCGGGGCGATCTGACGCCGCCCGATCGCCGCCGCCTTGCCGCCGTTGAAGGCGATCATGCAAAGATCGGGCAGGGTCGACACCAGCGCGGCAAGGTCGTGCGGGTCGGCCCTGCGGATATGCGCGTCGTTGCTTGTGCGCCGCTCGGCGCTGCGAATCACGTCCCACAATCCGATCTTCGCTTGGCGCAGCGCGGCGAGCCGCTCGCCATAGGCCCACTCCGCCAGCGGTTGATCGATCACCGCGCCAAGCAGGCGCCAGAACTGGTTCGTCGGGTGGGCGTAATAGCGGCGTTCGGCCAGCGACCTCGCGCCGGGCAAGCTGCCGAGGATCAGCAGACGCGTGTCGGGCGCGACATGCGGGGCGAAGCTGGCGTGTCGAAGCGCGGCCATATACGACCGATAGCGGCGCAGGCACGGCGCAACAATATTGCCTTCCCCTTGACCGCGGAAGGAATCACCGCTAGGGGCGCGCACGGTCGAAAGCGGCGGACTTCCGCCAAACTCGATCGCAACAGCGCTTGAACATTGCTGGCGCGGATGGAGCCTCCGGAGGACGAACGAGTCCGCCGGGGTCTTTTGCTGTTATCAGGTTGGCCGTTTTCTGCCGGTTTCGGCAGGTGTCGGCCAGAGCTTCATCCACCGCGGTACAGTAACCGTTCGCTCCGATGGGCGGACACATAAAGGTGAAGCATTCATGCCCACGATCAACCAGCTCGTCCGCAAGGGCCGGACGCCGCAGAAGGCGAAGTCCAAGGTCCCGGCGATGGACGCGAACCCGCAGAAGCGCGGCGTTTGCACCCGTGTCTATACGACGACTCCGAAGAAGCCGAACTCGGCGCTCCGCAAGGTGGCGAAGGTCCGTCTGACTAACAGCCGCGAAGTCATTTCGTACATCCCCGGCGAAGGCCACAACCTCCAGGAACACAGCGTCGTGCTGATCCGCGGCGGCCGTGTGCGCGACCTTCCCGGTGTCCGTTACCACGTCCTGCGCGGCGTTCTGGACACCCAGGGTGTGAAGGACCGCAAGCAGAGCCGTTCGAAGTACGGTGCGAAGCGTCCGAAGTAAGGACCGCTTTTTCGGCTATTTGATCATCCCGCGAGCGCTCTGCGCCGGGATGCTGTTGTAAAAGGAATTACCTATGGCTCGTCGTCGTCGTCCTGAACGCCGCGAAATCCTGCCCGATCCCCGTTTCGGTGATACGGTGCTGTCGAAGTTCATGAACAGCGTCATGCTGGACGGGAAGAAGTCGGTCGCCGAAAGCATCGTTTACGGTGCGCTCGAAGCGGTCGAAGCCCGCGCCAAAAAGGAACCGCTCGGCGTGTTCCATGAAGCGCTCGCGAACATCCGCCCGAACATCGAAGTCCGTAGCCGCCGCGTCGGTGGTGCGACCTACCAGGTTCCCGTCGAAGTCCGTCCGGACCGCGCGCAGGCGCTCGCGATCCGCTGGCTGATCACCGCGGCGCGCAACCGCAGCGAAACGACGATGGCCGCGCGCCTGTCGGGCGAACTGCTTGACGCGTCGAACAACCGCGGCAACGCGGTCAAGAAGCGCGAAGACACGCACCGCATGGCGGAAGCGAACCGCGCCTTCTCGCACTATCGCTGGTAACAGCGGGAAGGTCAGCCTCCGCTGGTAATTTGCGCGACGCCCCGGCGTCTCGCAATCGCAACAAAACTTCCTATATCGGGGGCGGCTCCAAAGGCCTCCCCCCAAATCCAAGGAAAAGATCATGGCACGCAGCCATCCGCTCGAACGCTATCGCAATTTCGGTATCATGGCGCACATCGACGCCGGCAAGACCACGACGACCGAGCGTATTCTCTATTACACCGGCAAGTCCTACAAGATCGGCGAAGTCCATGACGGCGCCGCCACCATGGACTGGATGGAGCAGGAACAGGAACGCGGCATCACGATCACGTCGGCCGCCACCACCTGCCTGTGGAAGGCCGATGAGGGCAAAGGCCCCGAACATCGCCTGAACATCATCGACACCCCCGGCCACGTCGACTTCACCATCGAAGTCGAGCGCAGCTTGCGCGTCCTCGACGGCGCGGTCGCGGCGTTCGACGGCGTTGCCGGCGTCGAGCCGCAGTCGGAAACCGTGTGGCGCCAGGCGGACAAGTACAAGGTTCCCCGGATGTGCTTCATCAACAAGCTCGATCGCACCGGCGCGAACTTCTATTATTGCGTCCAGACGATCATCGATCGTCTCGGCGCGGTCCCGGCCGTCCTCTATCTGCCCATTGGCGCGGAAGGCGACTTCAAGGGCCTCGTCGACCTCGTCAACGAGCGCGCGATCATCTGGAAGGACGAGAGCCTGGGCGCCGAATTCTTCTATGAAGAAATTCCGGCCGACCTTGTCGACAAGGCTGCCGAATATCGCGAAAAGCTCGTCGAACTCGCCGTCGAACAGGACGACGATGCGATGGAAGCCTATCTCGAAGGCACGCTGCCCGACGTCGCGACGCTGAAGGCGCTTATCCGCAAGGGAACGCTCGGCCAGGCGTTCGTTCCGGTTCTCTGCGGTTCGGCGTTCAAGAACAAGGGTGTCCAGACGCTGCTCGACGCGGTCGTCGACTATCTGCCGTCGCCGCTCGACATCCCCGACGTTCAGGGCGTCAACCCTGACACGAACGAACCCGACTCGCGCGCGACGTCGGACACGGCGCCGCTGTCGATGCTCGCGTTCAAGATCATGAACGACCCGTTCGTCGGTTCGCTCACCTTCGCCCGTATCTACTCGGGCACCCTGACCAAGGGCAGCTATCTGAACTCGGTCAAGGACAAGAAGGAAAAGATCGGCCGTATGCTCCTGATGCACGCCAATTCGCGCGAGGACATCGAGGAAGCCTATGCGGGCGACATCGTCGCGCTCGCCGGCCTCAAGGAAACCACGACCGGGGACACGCTCTGCGCCGCCAACGCGCCGATCATCCTCGAGCGGATGGAATTCCCCGAGCCGGTCATCGAGCTGTCGGTGGAACCGAAGACCAAGGCCGACCAGGAAAAGATGGGCATCGCGCTCAACCGCCTGGCTGCCGAGGATCCTTCGTTCCGCGTGTCGACCGACCATGAATCGGGTCAGACGATCATCAAGGGCATGGGCGAGCTTCACCTCGACATTCTCGTCGATCGCATGAAGCGCGAGTTCAAGGTCGAGGCGAACGTCGGTGCGCCGCAGGTGGCGTACCGCGAATCGCTCGCGAAGCCGGTCGACGTCGACTACACCCACAAGAAGCAGTCGGGCGGCTCGGGCCAGTTCGGCCGCGTCAAGGTCAGCGTCGCTCCCGGCGAACGCGGCTCGGGCATCACCTTCATCGACGAGATCAAGGGCGGTAACATTCCGCGCGAATATATCCCGTCGGTCGAAAAAGGCATGCGCGAGAGCGCCGAGAACGGCCACATGATCGGCTTCCCGATCATCGACTTCGAAATCCGTCTGACCGACGGCGCGTACCATGATGTCGACTCGTCGGCGCTGGCGTTCGAAATCGCGGGCCGTGCGGCGATGCGCGAAGTGGCGGCGAAGGCCGGCATCAAGCTGCTCGAGCCGGTGATGAAGGTCGAAGTCGTGACTCCCGAGGAGTTCATGGGCGACGTCATCGGCGACCTCAACAGCCGTCGTGGCCAGATCCAGGGCACCGACAGCCGCGGCAACGCGCAGGTGGTTGAAGCCATCGTGCCGCTTGCCAATATGTTCGGCTACGTGAACCAGCTGCGCTCGTTCACCCAGGGTCGCGCGCAATACTCGATGCAATTCTCGCATTATGAGGAAGTGCCGACGAACGTGGCTGAAGAAGTGAAGGCCAAGATGGCCTGACGGGTTCCAGTAAGGGTCCTGGGCCGCGCGGACTTGCGCCGCGCGGCAAGACCCTCTAAGGGCGGCGCCTGATTCAGCAGGCTCGTCCACGACTGATCAACGGAAACACCTAAGAAGAAGGTTCTTAAATCATGGCTAAGGCTAAATTTGAGCGGACGAAGCCGCACTGCAACATCGGCACCATCGGTCACGTCGACCATGGCAAGACCTCGCTGACCGCCGCGATCACCAAGGTGCTCGCTGAAAACGTCGCGGGCAACGCAGCCGTCGACTTCGCGAACATCGACAAGGCGCCCGAAGAGCGCGAGCGCGGCATCACCATTTCGACGGCGCACGTCGAATATGAAACCGAAGGCCGTCACTATGCGCACGTCGACTGCCCCGGCCACGCCGACTACGTCAAGAACATGATCACCGGTGCCGCCCAGATGGACGGCGCGATCCTCGTCGTGTCGGCCGCTGACGGCCCGATGCCGCAGACCAAGGAGCACATCCTGCTCGCGAAGCAGGTCGGCGTTCCGACCATGGTCGTGTTCCTCAACAAGGTCGACCAGCTGGACGACCCCGAGCTGCTCGAGCTCGTCGAACTCGAAATCCGCGAAGAACTTTCGAAGCGCGACTTCGACGGCGACAATATTCCGATCATCGCGGGTTCGGCCCTCGCTGCTCTGGAAAGCCGCGACGACAACATCGGCAAGGACGCGATCCTGAAGCTGATGGCTGCCGTCGACGAATGGATCCCGCAGCCGGAGCGTCCGCTCGACAAGCCCTTCCTGATGCCGATCGAGGACGTGTTCTCGATTTCGGGCCGTGGTACGGTTGTCACCGGCCGCGTCGAAACCGGCATCGTCAAGGTTGGTGAAGAAGTCGAGATCGTCGGCATCAAGGACACCAAGAAGACGACCGTCACCGGCGTCGAAATGTTCCGCAAGCTGCTCGACCAGGGCCAGGCCGGCGACAACATCGGTGCGCTGATCCGCGGCGTCGGTCGTGAAGAAGTCGAGCGTGGCCAGGTTCTGGCGAAGCCCGGCTCGATCACGCCGCACACCGAGTTCACCTCGGAAGTGTACGTCCTGTCGAAGGATGAGGGCGGCCGTCACACGCCGTTCTTCGCGAACTATCGTCCGCAGTTCTACTTCCGCACCACGGACGTCACCGGCGAGGTTATCCTCCCCGAGGGCACCGAGATGGTCATGCCGGGCGACAACGTCCAGCTGTCGGTCAAGCTGATCGCCCCGATCGCCATGGACCAGGGTCTGCGCTTCGCGATTCGCGAAGGCGGCCGCACGGTCGGCGCAGGGGTTGTCGCGACCATCACAAAGTAATATAGGGCCGCGAGCCGCGCGATTCGGACTGATTCGCGCGGCTCGTAGCTAAAAGATTTTCGATGGCCTCTCCGGCCTCCTTTGGGGGTCGGAACAGGCCATTTCGCTCTTTCGCATCGTCAGACGGGATTCGACTGGAACAGTCATGGAAACGCAGAATATTCGCATTCGCCTGAAGGCCTTTGATCACCGCGTGCTCGATCAGGCCACCACCGACATTGCCGACACGGCACGTCGCACGGGCGCTCTCATTCGCGGTCCGATCCCGCTGCCGACGCGCATCGAGAAATTCACCGTGAACCGCGGTCCGCATGTCGACAAGAAGTCGCGCGAGCAGTTCGAGGTGCGTACCCACAAGCGGCTGCTCGACATCGTGCAGCCCACCCCGCAGACGGTCGATGCGCTGATGAAGCTCGACCTCGCCGCGGGCGTGAACGTCGAGATCAAGTTGGCCTAAGCCAACGCCGCCCCCGCGAAAGCGGGGGTCTCTATCGGCAGGACGGTTCGCCGCCTGCATCACGATAGGGTGGATACCGCCGGTCGCTCTCTTCGGAGAGCATTTACGACCGGGCTGCGTCCCCCGTCTCGTCACTGGTCCTTCGGGACGGTGGCATCTCAGCCCGGACGGGGCGATGCATCGAAATTTCGGGCTGGGAGGGTTCTGCCGGGGCTTGCCTCGGTGGGTCCCGCAAGCCGTGCGGAATGGTCCGCCCGGCCTCTGTTTAGGAGTATGGATCATGCGTACTGGCGTGATCGCGAAGAAAATGGGGATGACCCGCCTGTTTCAGGACGACGGCCGCCACGTGCCCGTCACCGTCCTGAGCCTCGAAGGCTGTCAGGTCGTCTCCGTGCGCGATAAGGAACGCGACGGCTATGTGGCCGTTCAACTGGGTGCCGGCTCGGCGAAGGCGAAGAATGTCGCCAAGCCGCAGCGTGGCGCCTATGGCAAGGCCGAAGTCGAGCCCAAGGCGAAGCTCGTCGAATTCCGCGTCGCCGAAGACGCGACGCTCGACGTCGGCGCCGAACTGTCGGCCGACCATTTCGTCGCCGGCCAGATCGTCGATATCCAGGGCGTGACCCAGGGTAAGGGCTTTGCCGGTGCGATGAAGCGTTGGGGTTTCGGCGGTATGCGCGCGACCCACGGTGTTTCGATCAGCCACCGTGCGCATGGTTCGACCGGTAACCGTCAGGATCCGGGCCGCGTCTTCAAGAACAAGAAGATGGCCGGCCATATGGGCGCCCGCAATCGCACCCAGCAGAATCTCGAAATCGTCCGCACCGACGCCGAGCGCGGCCTTCTCTTCGTCAAGGGCTCGGTCCCTGGCTCGAAGGGCGGCTGGCTGCTCGTCCGCGATGCGGTGAAGCTGCCGCGTCACCCCGAGGCCCCCTATCCGGCGGGCATCAAGAGCGCGGCCAACACCAACGAAGCCCCGGCTGACGCGCCGGTCGAAACGCCGGTCGAAGAAACCGTCGTCGACACCGCGGCCACCGACGGCGCACAGGAGTCCTGATCATGAAGGTCAAGGTACAGACCCTCGATGGCAAGGCTGGCGCCGACATCGACCTTAACGACGACGTCTTCGGCGTCGACGCGCGTGCCGACATTCTGCACCGCGTCGTCGCGTGGCAGCTCGAAAAGCGCCGCGGCCCCGCCCGCGCCGCCCGCGAGCGCAGCGACGTCGCCCGCACCGGCAAGAAGTTCGGTCGCCAGAAGGGCGGCGGTACGGCTCGCCACGGCGACCGCAAGGCGCCGATCTTCATCGGCGGCGGCAAGGCGCACGGCCCGCGTGCCCGCACCTTCGGCCACTCGCTGAACAAGAAGATCCGCACCCTCGGCCTGAAGATGGCTTTGAGCGACAAGGCGAAGGGCGGCAAGCTCGTCGTCATCGACACGCTCGAGCTCAAGGACGCGAAGACCAAGGCGCTCGCCGGCAAGCTCGGCAAGCTCGAACTCGGCAATCGCGCCCTCTTCATCGACGGCGATGCGGTGCACGAAAGCTTCGCGATGGCGTCGGCCAACCTGATCGGCATCGATTCGCTGCCGGCCATCGGCGCCAACGTCTATGACATCATCCGTGCCGACACGCTGGTCCTGACCCGCGCGGCGGTCGAAAAGCTGGAGGCCCGCTGCAATGGCTAAGGCAAAGACCATCGACGCGCGTCACTATGACGTGATCCTCGCTCCGGTGATCACCGAGAAGTCGACGCTGCTCGGCGAAAACAACGCCGTGGTGTTCAGGGTCGCGGACGACGCGACCAAGCCCGCGATCAAGGCCGCCGTCGAGGCGCTGTTCGATGTCAAGGTGCTGAGCGTCAACACGCTCGTCACCAAGGGCAAGACCAAGCGCTGGAAGGGCAAGCCCTACACCCGCAGCGACGTGAAGAAGGCGATCGTTCGCCTGGCCGAAGGCCAGTCGATCGACGTCACCACGGGCGTCTGAGCGGCTCGGGAAGGGACAAGAAAATGGCACTCAAACATTATAATCCGACCAGCCCCGCGCAGCGCGGCCTGATCCTCGTCGACAAGTCGTCGCTGTGGAAGGGCAAGCCCGTCAAGGCGCTGACCGAAGGCAAGCGCAAGACCGGTGGCCGCAACAACAAGGGTCATGTGACCTCGCGCGGTATCGCCGGCGGCCACAAGCAGAAGTACCGCTTCATCGACTTCAAGCGTCGCAAGTGGGACATGCCGGCCACCGTCGAGCGTCTGGAATATGACCCGAACCGCACGGCGTTCATCGCGCTCGTGAAGTATGAAGACGGAACGCAAGCCTACATCCTCGCGCCGCAGCGCCTGGGCGTCGGCGACACGATCGTCGCGGGCAAGAAGACCGACGTGAAGCCGGGCAACGCGATGGAATTGTCGCAGATGCCGGTCGGCACGATCGTCCACAACATCGAGATGAAGCCGGGCAAGGGCGGCCAGATCGCCCGTTCGGCCGGCACCTATGCGCAGGTCGTCGGTCGTGACCGCGGTCTCGTCATCGTGCGTCTCGGTTCGGGCGAACAGCGTTACATCCGCGGCGAGTGCATGGGCACGGTCGGCGCGGTGTCGAACCCCGACAACCAGAACACCAACCTGGGCAAGGCCGGCCGTGGCCGCTGGCTCGGCAAGCGTCCGCTCACTCGCGGCGTCGCGAAGAACCCGGTCGACCACCCGCACGGCGGTGGTGAAGGCCGGACCTCGGGTGGCCGTCATCCGGTTACCCCGTGGGGCAAGCCGACCAAGGGCGCTCGTACCCGTCACAACAAGTCGACCGACAAGATGATCATCCGGTCGCGTCACGCGAAGAAGAAGAGGTAAGCCATGGCTCGCTCGGTCTGGAAGGGTCCGTTCGTCGACCTTCATCTCCTCAAGAAAGCCGAAGCGGCTCAGGACGGTGGCAGCTCTGCCCCGATCAAGACCTGGTCGCGTCGCTCCACCATCCTGCCGCAGTTCGTCGGGCTGACCTTCAACGTCTACAACGGCCGCAAGTTCGTGCCGGTGTCGGTGAACGAAGATATGGTCGGCATGAAGCTGGGTGAATTTGCGCCGACGCGCTTCTTCCCCGGTCACGCGGCCGACAAGAAGGGCAAACGCTAATGGGCAAGGAAAAGTCCCCCCGCCGCGTTGCGGATAATGAGGCATTGTCCGTGGGCACGCAGATCCGCGGTTCGGCGCAGAAGCTGAACCTCGTCGCGGCGCTGATCCGCGGCCGCAAGGTCGAAGACGCGATGAACGTCCTCGCTTTCTCGAAGAAGGCGATGGCGGTCGACGTGCGCAAGGTTCTTGCCAGCGCCGTCGCCAACGCGGAAAACAACCACAACCTCGACGTTGACGCGCTGGTCGTCAAGGAAGCGAGCGTGGGCAAGTCGATCTCGATGAAGCGCTGGCACGCTCGCGGCCGCGGCAAGTCGACCCGGATCGTCAAGCCCTTCAGCCGCATCCGCATCGTCGTCCGCGAACAGGAAGAAGAGGCGTAAGATGGGCCAGAAGAGCAATCCGATCGGCCTGCGCCTGCAGGTCAACCGCACCTGGGACAGCCGCTGGTTCGCCGAAGGCCAGGACTATGGCCGTATGCTTGTCGAGGATCTGAAGATCCGCAAGTTCGTGTTCAAGCACCTGCCGCAGGCCGCGATCTCGAAGGTCGTGATCGAGCGTCCGGCAAAGCTGTGCCGCGTGTCGATCTATGCCGCCCGTCCGGGCGTCATCATCGGCAAGAAGGGCGCCGACATCGAAAAGCTGCGCAAGCAGCTCGGTGAGATGACGGGCAGCGACGTGTCGCTGAACATCGTCGAGATCCGCAAACCCGAAGTCGACGCCAAGCTCGTCGCACAGGGCATTGCCGACCAGCTCGAACGCCGTGTCGCCTTCCGCCGCGCCATGAAGCGCGCGGTGCAGTCGGCGATGCGTCTGGGCGCCGAGGGCATCCGCATCAACTGTGCCGGCCGTCTAGGCGGCGCGGAAATCGCGCGCACCGAATGGTATCGCGAGGGCCGTGTGCCGCTGCACACGCTTCGCGCCAACGTCGACTATGCCGAGGCCGAAGCGCACACCGCTTATGGCGTTTGCGGCATCAAGGTGTGGATCTTCAAGGGCGAGATCCTGGGTCACGACCCGATGGCGACCGACCGTCTGATGCTCGATGCGCAGACGACCGGTGTCCGTCCGGCTCGCGATGATCGCCGCTAAGGAACGCTGACATGCTGCAACCGAAAAAAACCAAGTTCCGCAAGGCGTTCAAGGGCCGCATCCACGGCCTCGCCAAGGGCGGCACCGACCTGAACTTCGGCTCCTATGGCCTGAAGGCGATGGAACCCGAGCGCATCACCGCGCGCCAGATCGAAGCGGCTCGCCGTGCGATCAGCCGTGCGATCAAGCGTCAGGGGCGCCTGTGGATCCGCGTGTTCCCCGACGTCCCCGTGTCGTCGAAGCCCGCCGAAGTCCGTATGGGTAAGGGCAAGGGTTCGCCCGAATATTGGGCCGCCCGCGTCAAGCCCGGCCGCATCCTGTTCGAACTCGACGGCGTTCCCGGCCCCGTGGCCGCGCTGGCGTTCGAACGCGCGGCGATGAAGCTGCCGATCAAGACGAAGGTCGTTGCCCGCCTCGGCGACACCTCGCATCTGGAGGGTTGAGGGCCATGGCCAAGACCGAAGATCTGACCAAGAAGACCGACGACCAGCTCGCCGAACAGCTTGGCGAACTGAAGCGCGAGGCGTTCAACCTCCGTTTCCAGGCCGCCACCGGCCAGCTGGAAAAGGCGTCGCGGGTCAAGGAAGTGCGCCGCACGATCGCGCGCATCAAGACCGAACAGACCGGGCGCGTGCGCTCGGCTGCGAAATAAGGAGACCAACCCATGCCGAAGCGCATTCTGACCGGCACGGTGGTGTCCGACAAGGGCGACAAGACCGTCGTGGTGAAGGTGGAGCGTAAGGTCAAGCACCCGCTCTACGGCAAGATCATCCGCCGTTCGAAGAAGTATCACGCCCACGATGAGGACAACAGCTTCAAGGCTGGCGAAACCGTCCGCATCGAGGAAACGCGTCCGATCTCGAAGTTGAAGACCTGGAAGGTCCTCGACAAGGTCGAGGTTTCGACCAAGGCGAAGAAAGCCGACGAGATCGACGCGTAAGCGCGAAGAGTTTCACGGAACCGCCGGGATGGCCCGGTAGGCCAGAGAAGAAGGAAATGCATCGATGATTCAGATGCAGTCACAATTGGAAGTCGCCGACAACAGCGGTGCGAAGCGCGTCCAGTGCATCAAGGTGCTGGGCGGCTCGAAGCGTCGCACTGCCGGCGTGGGCGACGTGATCGTCGTCTCGATCAAGGAAGCCCAGCCGCGCGGCAAGGTGAAGAAGGGTGACGTGCATCGCGCCGTCATCGTCCGCACCGCGAAGGACGTTCGCCGCGCCGACGGCTCGGTGATCCGTTTCGACAGCAACGCCGCCGTGCTCGTCAACAAGAACGAAGAGCCCATCGGCACGCGTATCTTCGGCCCCGTCGTCCGCGAACTGCGCGGCCGCGGCTACATGAAGATCATCAGCCTGGCGCCGGAGGTGCTCTGACCATGGCGAACAAGATCAAGAAGGGTGACACCGTCGTCGTCCTGTCCGGCAAGGACAAGGGCAAGACCGGCGAAGTGACGCAGGCGCTGCCGAAGGATGGCAAGGTCGTCGTCGCGGGCGTGAACGTCATCACCCGCCACCGCAAGCCGACCCAGCAGAACCCGCAGGGCGGTCTCGAGCGCAAGGAAGCGCCGCTCTTCGCGAGCAAGGTCGCGCTGGCCGATCCGAAGACCGGCAAGCCGACGCGCGTCCGCTTTGAAACCAAGGACGGCAAGAAGGTCCGCGTGGCCGTGAAGTCCGGGGAGACGATCAATGGCTGATGCTTACACCCCGCGTATGCGCAAGCTCTATGACGACAAGATCGTCAAGGCGATGACCGAGAAGTTCGGTTACAAGAATGCGATGGAAGTGCCGAAGATCGAAAAGATCACGCTCAACATGGGCGTCGGCGAAGCCACGCAGGACAAGAAGAAGGTCGAAGCGGCCGCTGCCGAGATGGAACTCATCGCCGGTCAGAAGCCCGTCGTGACCCGCGCGAAGAAGTCGATCGCCCAGTTCAAGCTGCGCGAAGGCATGCCGATCGGTTGCAAGGTCACCCTGCGCCGCGAACGCATGTACGAATTCCTCGATCGCCTGATCACGATCGCCATGCCGCGCATCCGCGACTTCCGCGGCGTGTCGGCGAAGAGCTTCGACGGTCGTGGCAACTATGCCATGGGCCTGAAAGAGCAGATCATCTTCCCCGAGATCAACTATGACCGCATCGACACGGTGCGCGGCATGGACGTGATCGTTACCACCACCGCCCGCACGGACGAAGAGGCCCGCGAACTGCTCAAGCTGTTCGGCTTCCCCTTCCCGATCGAAGCGCAGGAAAAGGAAGCCGCCTGAGTCCCGCTAGGGACCAGGCAGGCTCTTTCAAGAAGGAAAGAGAACTTAAGTCATGGCGAAACTGAGTTCGGTGAACAAGAATGAGCGTCGCAAGAAGCTGGTGAAGAAATACGCCGGCCGTTATGCGAAGCTGAAGGCGATTGCGGCCGACACCTCGCTCGACGATGGCGAGCGTCTGATCGCGCGCCTCAAGATGGCGGAAATTCCGCGCAACGGTAACCCGACCCGCATCCGCAACCGGTGCGAGCTGACGGGCCGTCCGCGTGCTTATTACCGCAAATTCCGGCTGTGCCGCGTGCAGCTCCGCGATCTGGCCAACAAGGGCCTGATCCCGGGTGTTGTGAAGTCGAGCTGGTAAGGGACTAGAAGATGGCAATGACCGATCCCCTGGGTGATATGCTCACCCGCATCCGCAACGGCCAGCAGGCGAAGAAGGACAGCGTCCTGACTCCCGCCTCGACCCTGCGCGTCCGCGTTCTCGATGTGCTCCAGCGCGAAGGCTATATCCGCGGCTACAGCGAAGAATCGCTGGGCGCGAAGGGCCAGCACAAGGGCATTCGCATCGAGCTCAAATATTTCGAAGGCCAGCCGGCGATCCGCCACGTGGCTCGCGTCTCGAAGCCGGGCCGCCGCGTCTATTCGGGCTCGAAAGAGCTGCCGATCGTGCGCAATGGCCTGGGTATCACCATCGTGTCGACCCCGCGCGGCGTTCTTTCGGACGCCGAGGCCCGCGAACATAATGTCGGCGGCGAAGTGCTGGCGGAGGTGTTCTGATGTCGCGCATTGGTAAAAAGGCAGTGGCGATCCCCAGCGGTGTGACCGCTGCGATCGACGGCGGCCAGCTCTCGGTGAAGGGCCCGAAGGGCACCCTCGCGATGACGCTCTCCGACAACATCAAATATGAAGTCGGTGAGGGCAGCATCTCGGTGCAGCCCGCGAACGACACGCGTGAAGCGCGCGCCTTCTGGGGCATGCAGCGCACGCTGGTGCAGAACCTGATCACAGGCGTGACCGAGGGCTTCACCAAGGTGCTCGAAATCACCGGTGTCGGCTATCGCGCCAACTCGCAGGGCAAGACCTTGAAGCTGCAGCTCGGCTACAGCCACGATGTCGATTTCGCGGTGCCCGAGGGCATCGAGATCAAGACGCCGGACAACACGACGATCGAGATCAGCGGTATCGACAAGCAGAAGGTCGGTCAGGTGGCGGCGGAAATCCGCCGCTGGCGCAAGCCGGAGCCCTACAAGGGCAAGGGCATCAAGTATCGCGGCGAGTACATCTTCCGCAAAGAAGGCAAGAAGAAGTAAGCCATGGCACATCTTACCACTTTCGAAAAACGCCGCCAGCGCGTGCGTACCGCCCTCCGCCAGCGTGCCGGTGGACGTCCGCGTCTCTCGGTGCACCGTTCGGGCCGTCACATCTATGCGCAGCTCATCGATGACGCTGCCGGTGCGACGCTGGCCGCCGCTTCGACGCTCGACAAGGATGTCCGCGGCAAGACCTCGGGCGCCACGGCTGCGGCCGCTGCCGAAGTCGGCAAGCGCCTCGCCGAGGCCGCCAAGAAGGCGGGCGTGACGCAGGTCGTGTTTGACCGTGGCGGCTTCCTGTTCCACGGGCGCATCAAGGCGCTGGCCGACGCGGCTCGCGAAGGCGGATTGGAGTTCTAATATGGCTGACGAAATTCAGAACGCCGAAGCGGCGCCCGAAGCGACCGAAAACACCGGCGCTCCCCGCCGTGGCCGTGGCGGCCGCGACGGTGGCCGCGGTGGCCGTGACGGTGGCCGTGGCCGCCGCGACGATCGCCGTCCGCGCGACGAAGACGGTGGCGAAGAGCTTATTGAAAAGCTCGTCCACATCAACCGCGTTTCGAAGACCGTGAAGGGCGGCAAGCGCTTCGGTTTCGCCGCGCTCGTCGTCGTTGGTGACGGCAAGGGCCGCGCCGGTTTCGGTCATGGCAAGGCGCGCGAAGTGCCCGAAGCCATTTCGAAGGCGACGGCTGCTGCGAAGAAGGCGATGATCCGCGTTCCGCTGCGCGACGGCCGCACGCTGCACCATGACGGCCGTGGCCACTTCGGTGCCGGCAACGTCACGCTGCGCTCGGCGCCCGCGGGTACCGGCATCATCGCCGGCGGTCCGATGCGCGCCGTGTTCGAATCGCTGGGCGTCGCCGACGTGGTGACCAAGTCGGTCGGCACCTCGAACCCCTACAACATGATCCGCGCGACCTTCGAGGCGCTCGGCGAACAGACGAGCCCGAAGTCGGTCGCACAGCGTCGCGGCAAGAAGGTTTCGGACCTGATCAAGCGTGGCGGTTCGTCCGACCGCGCAGCCGAGGCGGAAGCCGCGGCGGTGACGGAGTAAAACGATGGCCGACAAGAAGATCAAGATCCGCCAGATCGGTTCGCCGATCCGTCGCCCCAAGGACCAGCGCAAGATCCTGACCGGCCTCGGCCTGGGCAAGATGCACCGTGAAGTCGAACTGGTCGACACGCCGGAAGTGCGCGGCATGATCCGCAAGCTTCCGCACATGGTGGAAATCGTCGAGGGCTAAGCGCCAGTGAAGCTCTACCGCCTGTTGACCGGTCCCGACGACAGCGCCTTTTGCGCGCGGGTCGAGGGACTGCTCAACCGGGGATGGCAGCTTCACGGCAGCCCCTCGATTACCGAAGTCGATGGCCGCGGCTATGTCGCCCAGGCCATCGTGATGGAGAAAGCCGGGCCCTATCCCGGTTTTCAGCCATCGAATGAAATCGAACCGGACTGAAATCTTTCGGTCCACAGCGCGACCACAGCGAAAGCGAGTGCACAGACATGACGATCAAGCTTAACGAACTCAGCGACAACAAGGGCGCCCGCAAGGGCCGCATGCGCGTCGGACGCGGCATCGGCTCGGGCAAGGGCAAGACCGCCGGCCGCGGCCAGAAGGGTCAGAAGGCCCGCAGCGGCGTCGCGATCAACGGTTTCGAGGGCGGCCAGATGCCGCTCCACATGCGCATCCCGAAGCGCGGCTTCAATAACATCTTCGGCAAGGATTTCGCGATCGTGAACCTTGGCCTGGTGCAGAAGCTGGTCGATGCCAAGAAGCTCGATGCGAAGGCCGTGATCGATCACGCCGCGCTGAAGGCCGCTGGCGTTGCGCGCGGCGGCAAGGACGGCGTCCGTCTCCTCGCCAAGGGTGAACTCACGGCCAAGCTGACCTTTGCGGTCGCCGGCGCGTCGAAGGGCGCGATCGAGGCGGTCGAGAAGGCCGGTGGCAAGGTCGAGCTTCCCGAAGTCAAGGAAGCGGCGCCCGAAGGCAAGAAGGCCCAGCGGCGCGCCAAGGCCAAGGCCGAGTAATATACGAGGGCGGCTCCGAAAGGGCCGCCCTACGTCATTTGACGACCTCTCTTTTCCCGTTCGTGTCGAGCGAAGTCGAGACACCCATCGGGACAGCGCAAGTTCGAGGGGCATCTCGACTTCGCTCGATGCGAACGGACAATGAAGGCGGCATTCGGTATCAACCTGCCGCTTAAGTAAGGCCTTTCCCCTTGCGCTTCGTGACCTCCGAACGCACATAGGCGCCGGGTCGCGGGGGCGCGGTCCGGAATATCCTCGAGGAAACTACCGATGGCCTCTCGCGCCGACCAGCTTGCATCCAACCTCAATTTTTCTAAGTTCGGCCAGGCGACCGAACTCAAGAACCGCATCTGGTTCACGATCGGCGCGCTGATCGTCTTCCGCTTCCTGTCGTTCGTGCCGCTGCCCGGGGTTGACCCCGTCGCGTTGTCGCGACTCTACAGCCAAGCCGCGTCGGGCGGCGTCCTCGACATCTTCAACACCTTCTCGGGCGGCAGCCTCGAGCGCATGAGCATCATCGCGCTCGGCGTCATGCCCTATATCACGGCGTCGATCGTCGTGCAGCTCGCTTCGGCGCTGGCGCCGAGCCTCGCCGCGCTCAAGAAAGAGGGCGAGAGCGGGCGCAAGAAGCTCAACCAGTACACGCGCTACGGCACGGTGTTCCTCACCGCGATTCAGGGTTATTTCATCGCCGTCGGCCTAGAAACGCTCGGCCAGAGCCAGGGCATCGCGGCGGTCGTCGACCCCGGCATGATGTTCCGCATCGGCGCCGTCATCTCGATCGTCGGCGGTACTTTGTTCCTGATGTGGCTCGGCGAGCAGATCACCAGCCGCGGCATCGGCAACGGCGTCTCGCTGATCATCATGGCGGGCATTCTTGCCCAGCTGCCACGCAGCTTCGCGCAGATGTTCACGCAGGTGCGCGAAGGCTCGATGGGCGGCGGCACGATCGTCGCGGTCGTCGGCGGCGCGATCGTCGTCATCGCCTTCATCGCCTTCATGGAACGCGCACAGCGCCGCGTCCTCGTCCAATATCCGAAGCGCGCGACGCAGCGCGGCGTGATGCAGGCCGACCGCAGCCACCTGCCGCTCAAGGTCAACACCGCGGGCGTCATCCCGCCGATCTTCGCCTCGTCGCTGCTGCTGATGCCGCTGACGGTGACCCAGATGCTCGGCAACAATGTCCAGCAGGATACGGCGTGGGGCGAATTCCTCGTCTCGCTCAACCAGTATCTCGCGCACGGCCAGCCGCTCTACATGGCGCTCTATGCCGCGGGGATCATCTTCTTCTGCTTCTTCTACGTCGCCGTGGTCTTCAATCCCGAGGAAACCGCCGACAATCTGAAGCGCCAGAACGGCTTCATTCCCGGCATCCGCCCGGGCAAGAACACCGCCGCCTATCTCGACTTCGTGCTCACGCGCATCACCGTGATCGGCGCTGCGTACCTCGCGGCGATCTGTCTCATCCCCGAATATTTCATCGCGGGATCGGGGTTGCCCTTCCAGCTCGGCGGCACCAGCCTGTTGATCATCGTCAACGTCACGATCGACACGATCAGCCAGATCCAGAGCCACATGCTCGCGCATCAATATGGCGACCTCATCAAGAAGGCCAAATTGAAAGGCGGGATTGCGCGTCGCTGACGCCGCCGCTACGCGAATCCCGACAGGGCAGAGGTAACAGGGGCTTCCATGACGCTGAACATCATTTTGCTTGGACCGCCGGGCGCGGGCAAGGGAACGCAGGCATCGCGGCTCGAAAGCGAGCATGGCATGGTTCAGCTCTCGACCGGCGACATGCTGCGCGCCGCGGTCAAGGCGGGCACCCCGATCGGCCTCCAGGCGAAAGCGGTCATGGACGCGGGCGAGCTCGTCTCGGACGAGATCGTCTCGGGCCTGATCGGCGAACGGCTCGACGAGCTCGGCGGCGACACCTCGGTGATCTTCGACGGCTATCCGCGCACCGCCGCACAGGCCGACGCGCTCGACCAGATCCTGTCGGATCGCGGCCGCAAGCTCGACCATGTGATCGAGCTGGTCGTCGAGGAGGACGCGCTCGTCGACCGCATCACCGGCCGCTTTTCGTGCGCCAGGTGCGGCGAGGGTTATCACGACCGCTACAAGCTGCCCAAGGTCGAAGGCACCTGCGATGTGTGCGGTAGCCACGAGTTCAAGCGTCGTCCCGACGACAATGAGGAAACGGTGCGCACGCGCATGGCCGAATATCGTGCCAAGACAGCGCCGATCCTGCCGATCTACGAGGCGCGCGGCATCGTCAGCAAGGTCGACGGCATGGCCGACATCGACCATGTCAACGGCGCGATCGAGGCGATCCTCGGCAGCTGAGCCGAACCGATTGTAAACGCCATTGCGAGGGCCGCAGGCCCGTGGCAATCCAGAGCGGTGTAAGGCCGCCCTGGATTGCTTCGCTTCGCTCGCAATGACGGAGCTCAGGGAGGAGGGGGATTGTATGAAATCTAAATCCTGTCTCGCCGCTGGGATACTCTCGGCTGCTGCGCTGGCTATGCCCGCGCAGGCGAAGGTCATCGACCAGAGCGACATCGGCTTCACCGTCGCGCACAGCGCGCAGGTCGCCGCCTCGCCCGAAGACGTCTGGAAGATGCTCCGTACCCCCGACAAATGGTGGTCGAAGGACCATAGCTGGTCGGGTGACGCGGCGAATTTCTGGCTCGATTCGCAGGCCGGCGGTTGCTTCTGCGAAAAGCTGCCTCCCGCCAAGCCGGGCGGTGCGCCGGGCAGCGTCCAGCACGCGCGCATCCTGTTCGCAAAACCCGACGAACTGATGCGCCTGTCGGGCGCCTTCGGCCCGCTGCAGGGTGAGGCCGTCGTCGGCACGTTGACGATCCAGATCAAGCCGACGCCGACCGGCAGCGCGATCCGCTTCGACTATACGGTCGGCGGCTATATGCGCTTCAAGGTCGCCGACGTCGCGCCGGGGGTCGACCGCGTGCTCGGCGAGCAGCTCGTCGGGCTGGCGAAGGCGCTCGGCGGATCGTTGCCCGTCGCACGAGGTGAAACCGATGGCGCGGCCACGGAAGCGCCTCCGAAGGACGAGCAGGGTCTCGACGCCGCGGTCGCGGACCTCGTCAAGGATGCACCGAAAGAGACGCCCGAGAGCGATTAGGCGCCGGGTTTCCCGCGCAGCTTCGCGAGCGCCGCGAAAGGCCCCGCCTGCTCCTCGCGGAGCACGCCCTTCTCGGCAAGGATGCCGTCGGCGTCCGGATGACGCGGAAAGGGATCGAGTGCCAGCGACAATGTCTGCACCGCCGCCTCGCCGATATCGACGCGGTCGTCCTCGAGCGGCAGGATATCGCAGTCGCCGTCGCTGATCTCGATCTCCTCGTCGGGATCGACGACGGGCTCGGCGCCCGTCAGGAAGCGAAGATCGAACGGCTCGGTGAGCTTCGCGGGCACCGGCAGGGCGGTCGCGGCGCAGCCCTGCACGACCGCGGCCTCGATCTCACCCTTCGCGGCCATCCCGCCCGCGACCGCGCGCACCTCGGCGGTGACGACGAACCGGTCGAGCGCGACGAGGTCGAGCCGCTTCGCAATCGCCGCGCGGACGGCTTCGTCGGCTTCGAGGCGCATCGTGCGACCTTGCGCCGCCTCGGCAAGCGTGACGACGTGCGAAAATTCGGGCGCGCTCATCCGGGCAGCCGGTCGGCGACGATGAGCGTATCGACCGGGGTCGCCGCCAGCGCGGCGCGCTGCGCCGCCACCCGCGCCATCACATGCGCCAGCCCCGCGGCGGGCGGCTCCTTGCCGCGCCACAGGTTGCGCACCAGCGCCGCCCTGAGTTCATCCGATCCGTCGGCGGCCTGATAGGCGCCGAGGCGGCCGCCGAGCGCGCCGACCATCCGCCCGATCTGCTTGCCGACGACCATGTCGCCGAACCCGATCTGGCGCATCTGCCCGTCCATGTCGTCGACGAACAATTCGGTCAGTTCGACGCCCGCGCGCGCCTGTTCCGGGTCTTCGTCGATCCGGTGCAGGACAAGCGCGAGGATCAGGCTGATCATGTCGAAGCGACCGTCGAGCGTGTCGGGGACGCCGCCCTCGCTATACCAGTGCGGTTGCCGCGCGGTCGCGACGATGGCGTTCCACAGCGGGCGCCGTGCTTCACGGGGATCGGGTTCGGACTTGAAGAGCTTGCGGAGCGAAGAAAACATGCCGCAACGCTTAGGCGCATTCGGCCCATCCGAAAAGACTTCTGAGTCAGCTTGGCGCAAGCATTCGGGCGGCATAAGCCGCTTGTGCGCGCCGTCCGCTTGCGGTTAAGAGGCGCGATTGCCAGCGCCGGCGCCCGATGCGGGGAAAAGCGGCGCAAGGAGACGAGTTGATGCCGATTGCCGACCCCAAGTCTTTCGCCCGTCCCGCACGCCTGATCGTTGCGGGCGTGGCGCTCGCGCTGACCGCCAGCGGCTGCGCGCAGGTCAAGGGCCGGCAGGGCTATTTCGTCGATCCGGTGCTGACCGATGCGATCGCCCCCGGCGTCGACAACCGCGAATCGGTCGAAAAGACCCTCGGCCGCCCGACCTTCGTCGGTCAGTTCAGCGACAATGAATATTATTATGTCTCGCGCGAGACGCGCCAGCTGGCGTTCGCCCGGCCGCGCCCCGTCGCGCAGCAGGTGCTGCGCGTGCGCTTCGATCCCGCGGGCAATGTCGTCGCGGTGGACAAGACCGGGCTCGAGCTGGTGAGCAAGATCAACCCCGATGGCGACAAGACGCCGACGCTCGGCCGCGAGCGCAGCTTCTTCGAGGACATCTTCGGCAATATCGGGGCGGTCGGTGCGCCGGGAACGACCGGTGGTGGCGCGCCGGGGCAGTAAGCCGGCGGCCTTTGCCAGGCGGATTGCAACAGCGGCGGCGTCTCCCCGACGACCGCCGCCTTTCTTTTACTGCGCGATACCGCCCGCCGCCAGGACGGCGAGGGTGACGAGGTCCGACGCGGTCGACGACATCGTCGCGACCTGCACCGGCTTTTCCATCCCGATCAGCATCGGGCCGATCACTGCGCCGCCGCCAAGTTCGCGCAGCAGCTTCGCCGACAGGTTCGCCGACTGCAGCCCCGGCATGACGAGGACGTTCGCCGGGCCTGACAGACGGCAGAAGGGATAGTTCTTCATCGCGCGCAGGTTGAGCGCGACGTCGGGCGCCATTTCGCCTTCATATTCGAAGCCGGGATTGCGTTCGTCGAGGATGCAGACGGCCTCGCGGATATTGTCGAGCCACGAGCCCGGCGGGTTCCCGAAGGTCGAATAGGAGAGAAAGGCGACGCGCGGTTCATGACCCATCCGCCGCGCGACGTGCGCGGTACGCTCGGCGATGTCGGCAAGCATCTCGGCGCTCGGGCGCTCGTTGACCGTCGTGTCGGCCATGAAGATGGTGTGATGCTGGTCGACGAGGACGTGGATGCCGAACGGCGTCTTGCCTTCGGCATGGTCGATCACGCGCCGCACCTCGCGCATCGACTGCGAATAGGTGCGCGTCGTGCCGGTGATCATCGCATCGGCGAGGCCGAGCTGGAGCAGAAGCGAGCCGAAGATGTTACGGTCGCGGTTGACCATCCGCTCCACGTCGCGGCGGAGGTATCCGCGGCGCTGCAGCCGTTCGTAGAGCATGTCGACCATCTGCGGGACGTGCGGCGAATTGACGCTGTTGTGGACCTCGAAACTCTCGGCGTCGGGCACACCCATCGCGCGCAGCTTGTCGTGCAGCCCTTCGCGTCCGACGAGCACCGGAATGCCATAGCCGCCATCGCGGAACTGGATCGCGGCGCGCAGCACCACTTCCTCTTCGCCCTCGGCAAAAACGATGCGCTTCGGATTGGCGCGCGCCGCCTCATAGGCGAGCGTCAGCACCGAGGTCGTCGGGTTGAGCCGCGCGCGAAGCTCGGTGCGATAGTCCTCCATATCGGCGATCGGCCGCTGCGCGACGCCGGTGTCCATCGCCGCCTTGGCGACCGCGGCGGGGACGATTTCCATCAGGCGCGGGTCGAAGGGCGAGGGGATGATATATTCGGGGCCGAAGCTCGACGCGCGCCCGCCATAGGCTGCGGCCACTTCTTCCGGCACCTGCTGGCGCGCAAGGTCGGCGATGGCATAGGCGGCGGCGATCTTCATCTCCTCGTTGATCGCGGTTGCCCGCACGTCGAGCGCGCCGCGGAAGATGAAGGGGAAGCAGAGGACGTTGTTGACCTGGTTCGGGAAATCCGAACGGCCCGTGGCGATGATCGCGTCGGGGCGCGCCGCGCGCGCATCGGGCGGCGAGATTTCGGGGTCGGGATTCGCCATCGCGAAGATGATCGGCGCGGGCGCCATGTCCTTGACCATCTCGGGCTTCAGCGCGCCGGCCGCCGACAGGCCGAGGAAGACGTCGGCGCCCTTCAGCGCTTCGGTCAGGTTGCGCGCTTCGGTGGGCACCGCGTGCGCCGACTTCCACTGGTCCATGCCTTCGGTGCGGCCCTGATAGATGGTGCCCTTGCGGTCGCACATGATCACATTCTCGTGCCGCACGCCCAGCGCCTTGATCAGCGCCGTGCAGGCGATCGCCGCCGCGCCGGCGCCGTTGACGACGACCTTGACCGTCGACAGGTCGCGCCCGGTCAGGTGGCAGGCGTTGATCAGGCCGGCGGCGGTGATGATCGCGGTGCCATGCTGGTCGTCATGGAACACCGGGATGTTCATCTTTTCTTTCAGCGCCGCTTCGATGATGAAGCAGTTCGGCGCCGCGATATCCTCGAGGTTGATGCCGCCGAAGCTCGGCTCGAGCAGTTCGACCGCCTCTATGAAGCGCTGCGGATCTTCGGTGGCGACTTCGAGGTCGATCGAATCGACGTCGGCGAAGCGCTTGAACAGGACGGCCTTGCCCTCCATCACCGGCTTCGAGGCAAGCGCGCCCAGATTGCCGAGGCCGAGGATCGCGGTGCCATTCGAGATGACGGCGACGAGGTTCCCCTTGACCGTATAGTCATAGGCGCTCCCCGGATCCTCGGCGATTGCGAGCACGGGCACCGCGACGCCGGGCGAATAGGCGAGCGAAAGGTCGCGCTGCGTCGCCATCGGTTTCGAGGCGACGATCTCGATTTTCCCGGGCCGCCCATAACTATGATAGAGCAGGGCCTCGCGGTCCGAAAACTGCACCTTGCTATCGCTGGCCATTCCTTGTCCCCTGTTTCGTGTTTCCAGACCGCGCGCCCGTTTCCGATTCCCCTAGCGCCACCGGGGCGAATTGTAACCGGCAATGTTGCAAACTCGGGTGGCGTCCAGGCGCAAGGGTTGCGAACGACTGGGAGCGACCGATTGGGGACATTGATCCTCCCTGTGCCGCAGGCATGGGGAGGTGGCAGCGCGAAGCGCTGACGGAGGGGCAAGTGGCGCGGCCGCTGCCGCCCCTCCACCATCGCCTGCGGCGACGGTCCCCCTCCCCATGGCTACGCCACAGGGAGGATAATTCCTTCATCGTCATCCCGGACTTGATCCGGGATCCACGAATTCGGCGCTGCAATGGATCCCGGATCAAGTCCGGGATGACGAAGGTCTGGAAACCACCCCAAAGCCGCCATTCGCGACCCGCGCCTTGCCTTGCTGCCCCCAATCACTAAGCAGGGTGCGATGTCCGCCACCGCCCGCACCGCCGCCAACAGCAACGCCGCGCCCGCCGCCCATCCCGCGGCGACGCCGATGATGGCGCAATATTGGTCGCTGAAGGCGAAGGCGGGCGACTGCCTGCTCTTCTACCGCATGGGTGATTTCTTCGAGCTGTTTTTCGACGATGCGAAGGCGGCTTCTTCGACGCTCGACATCGCGCTGACCTCGCGCGGCGAACATGGCGGCGAGCCGGTGCCGATGTGCGGCGTGCCCGTCCATTCGGCCGAATCCTATCTCGCGCGGCTGATCAAGGCGGGGCACCGCGTCGCCATAGCCGAGCAGGTCGAAACCCCCGCCGAGGCCAAGGCGCGCGGCGGATCGAAGGCGCTCGTTGCGCGCGACATCGTGCGTTTCGTGACCGCGGGGACGCTGACAGAGGAGGCGCTGCTCGAAGGCCGCAGCGCGAACCGCCTCGCCGCCCTCGCGCAGGTCGGAAGCGAGGGTGAGGTCGCGATCGCCGCCGCCGATATCTCGACCGGGCGGTTCGAGGTCGCTGCGGTGCGCCCGGAACAGGTCGATGCCGAGCTCGCGCGGCTCGCGCCGTCGGAGCTGCTCGTTAGCGAAAGCGCGGAGGACGTCCCCGAATGGGTCGCGCGGCAGGTCGTGCGGCGTCCGCAATCCGATTTTTCGAGCACGGCGGCGCAAAAGCGCCTCGAGACTTTCTTCGGCGTCCAGACGCTCGACGGCTTCGGCCAGTTTGGCCGCGGCGAGCTTGCCGCGATGGGCGCGCTCGTTGCCTATCTCGATCATGTCGCGACCGGCCAGCCGATCTTCCTCCAGCCGCCGCTGAAGCATCAGGCGTCGGGCCGCATGGCGATCGACGCCGCGACACGCGAAAGCCTCGAACTCGTCCGCACGATGGCGGGCGGGCGCGACGGCAGCTTGCTCGGCACGATCGACCGCACCGTGACCGCCGCGGGGGCGCGGCTGCTCGCCGACGATCTGGCGAGTCCGCTGACCGACAAAGCGGCGATCCTCGACCGGCTCGACCTCGTCGATGGCCTTGCCCGCGATGCACTCTGGCGCGGCGAGCTTCGCGCCGCCTTGCGCGCGCTGCCCGACGCCGGGCGTGCGCTCGGCCGCCTCGTCGCGGGGCGCGGCGGGCCGCGCGACCTCGCACAGCTTCGCGATGCGCTGGGCGGCGCGCGACTCTTGCGCGAGCGGCTTGCCCGCCGCCCCGACCTGCCGCCCTTGCTTGCGCGGCTGCTTCCGGGCCTTGACGGTCATGGCGCACTCGTCGACGAACTGACGCGCGCGCTGATCGAAACCCCGCCGGTCGATGCCGCGCAGGGCGGCTATGTCGCCGAGGGCTATGACGCCGCGCTCGACGCGCTGCGCGAAACCGCGCGCGACGGCCGCAAGGCGATTGCCGCACTCGAAGCGCAGTATCGCGACCGTACCGGCATCGCCTCCTTGAAGATCCGCCACAATGGCGTGCTCGGCTATCATGTCGAGGTGCCCGCGAAGCACGCCGACGCGCTGATGGCGCCCGAATCGGGCTTCACCCACCGCCAGACGCTCGCAGGTGTCGTGCGCTTCAACTCGTCTGACCTTCACGAAGCCGCGAGCCGCGTCACCCAGGCGGGTGTCCACGCCATTGCCGCCGAGGCCGCGCATCTCGAAGCCCTCACCGAAGCCGCTGTTTCCCGCCGCGAGGCGATCGCTGCGAGCTGCGACGTCCTCGCGCGTATCGACGTCGCCGCCGCGCTCGCCGATCATGCGATGAGCCACAACTGGTGCCGCCCCGACCTTGCCGACACGCCGTGCCTCGATGTCTCAGGCGGGCGCCACCCGGTGGTCGAGGCTGCGCTGGCGAAGGCGGGCGAGCGTTTCGTCCCCAACGATGTCTCGCTCTCCGAAGCCGACCGGCTGTGGCTCGTGACCGGTCCGAACATGGGCGGTAAATCGACGTTCCTTCGCCAGAACGCCCTCATCGTCGTGCTGGCCCAGGCGGGTGGTTTCGTCCCCGCGGCGTCGGCGAGGCTCGGGCTCGTCGACCGGCTGTTCAGCCGTGTCGGCGCGAGCGACAATCTCGCGCGCGGGCGTTCGACCTTCATGGTCGAGATGGTCGAAACCGCAGCGATTCTTGCGCAGGCGACGCCGCAGAGCTTCGTCATCCTCGACGAGGTCGGGCGCGGCACCTCGACCTATGACGGGCTCGCGCTCGCCTGGTCGGTGGTCGAGGCGGTGCATGAGGTCAACAAGTGCCGCTGCCTCTTCGCGACGCACTATCACGAGCTCACGCGCCTCGCCGAGACGCTGAACGCGCTCTCGCTCCACCATGTCCGTGCGCGCGAGTGGCAGGGCGATCTGGTGCTGCTCCACGAAGTTGCTGAAGGGCCCGCCGACCGCAGCTACGGCCTCGCGGTCGCGCGGCTTGCCGGCGTTCCTGCGGGTGTCGTCAAGCGCGCCGAGGCGGTGCTCGCGAAGCTCGAAGCGGGGCGCGAGAAGACCGGCGGGCTCGCCGCGGGGCTCGACGACTTGCCGCTGTTCGCCGCGACGCTGGCGGAAGCGCCCGCCGCCGCGAAGGACGCGCTCCGCGACGCCCTCGCGGGCATCGAACCCGACACACTCGCGCCGCGCGAGGCGCTCGATGCGCTCTACCGGCTGAAGCAGATCGTGGCGGACGAGCGATGAGCGACATCTTCGACAATCTTGAGGGCCGCCGCGCGATCATCGATCGGCGCGCGTTGTCCGACCGGCTCGGCGAGATCGCGGGCGAAACGAGCGATACCGGCAAGCGCCGTGCGGCGATGGTAGCGCTGCTCAAGACCGCGCTCGAAGAGGGACGCGCGGAGATCAACCGGCGGTTGCTCGCCCGCCCTTCGTCGGGACGCGTTGCGGCAAACGCGACTGCCTTCCTGATCGACCAGATCGTCCGCCTCAGCCACGACTTCACCGTCGGCCATCTCTATCCCTCGGGCAATCGCTCGGCGGGCGAGCGCATCACGCTGATCGCCGTCGGCGGCTATGGCCGCGGCGAAATGGCGCCGTTCAGCGACATCGACATCGGCTTCCTGACGCCGTTCAAGCAGACGAGCTGGACCGAGCAGGTGATCGAGGCGCAACTGTACACGCTCTGGGATCTGGGGCTGAAGGTCGGGCACAGTTCGCGCTCGCTCGACGAGATGATCCGCGCCGCGAAGGACGATCTGACGATCCGTACCGCGCTGCTCGAAGCGCGTTTCATCTGGGGCGACCGCGAGCTTTACGATCAGGCGAGCGCGCGCTTCGACGCCGAGGTCGTCGCGGGCAACGCGCGCGCGTTCGTCGCCGAAAAGCTTGCCGAACGCGACGAACGGCACAAGCGCATGGGCGATTCGCGCTATGTCGTCGAACCCAATGTGAAGGAAGGGAAGGGGGGGCTGCGCGACCTTCACACGCTCTTCTGGATCGGCAAGTTCATCCACCGCGTGCGCACGGTGCCCGAGCTGGTCGACGCGGGGCTGCTGACGAGCCGCGAGCTCAGGCAGTTCGAACGCGCCGAGAATTTCCTGCTCGCGGTGCGCTGCCACCTCCACATCCTCGCCGGGCGGGCGGAGGACCGGCTGACCTTCGACTTCCAGCGCGAGATTGCGCAGAGGATGAACTTCGCCGAGCGTCCCGGCAAAAGCGCGGTCGAGCGCTTCATGCAGCTCTATTTCATCCATGCGAAGGCGGTCGGCGACGTCACCGGCACCTTCCTTGCGCATCTCGACGAGCAGATGGCGGCGCGCGGGCGGCGCTTCCTGCCGACCCTGCGACGGCGGCCGGGCAAGCTCCACGGCTTCGTCCTCGACCGCGGCCGGCTCGCGCTGCCGTCGGACGACTTCTTCCAAGCGGATCCGGTGCGGCTGGTCGAGATTTTCGCGCTCGCCGACAAGCATGGCCTCGAAATCCATCCGCAGGCGATGCGGCAGGCGCGCCACGACGCGAAGCTGATCGAGACCAAGGCAATTCGTCGCAACCCCCGCGCGAACGAGCTGTTCCTCGACGTGCTCACCTCGCCGCGCGATCCCGAAACGGTGCTGCGCTGGATGAACGAGGCCGGGGTGTTCGGCCGTTTCGTGCCCGATTTCGGCCGTGTCGTCGCGCAGATGCAGTTCGACATGTATCATCATTATACGGTCGACGAGCATACGATCCGCGCGATCGGGCTGCTCGCCGATATCGAGCAGGGGCGCCTCTCCGACGACCATCCGCTTTCGACCGCAATCCTCGACCAGATCCATTCGCGGCGCGTGCTCTATGTCGCGGTGCTGCTCCACGATATCGCCAAGGGGCGCGGCGGCGACCATAGCGTGCTCGGCGCCGAGCTTGCGCTGCGCGTCTGCCCGCGACTGGGGCTGAGCGATGCCGAGACCGAGACGGTGTCGTGGCTGGTGCGCTATCACCTGCTGATGTCGGCGACGGCGTTCAAGCGCGACCTTGCCGACTTCAAGACGATCCTCGATTTCGCACAGGTCGTGCAAAGCCCCGAGCGTCTGCGCCTGCTGCTCGTCCTCACCGTCGTCGATATTCGCGCGGTCGGCCCCGGCGTCTGGAACAGCTGGAAGCGCCAACTTCTTACCGAACTGTACGACGCGGCCGAGGAAGTGCTGCGCCTCGGGCACAAGCAGCGCGGGCGCGAGGCGCGGATCGAGGCGAAGAAGGAGGCGGTCGCCGATCTGCTGGGCGACGACGAGAAGGCGTTCGCCAAACTCGTCAAGCGCCTGCCCGAAAGCTATTGGATCGCCGAACCGGTCGAGGTGATCGCCGCCAATCTTCGCCATATCCAGGCCGCGGGCGACGCGCCGCTCCACATCGCGGCGGTGCCCGACGAGGATCGCGGCGCGACCCTGGTGATGGTGCTCGCCGCCGACCATCCGGGGCTCTTCTACCGCATGGCGGGGGGCATCCACCTCGCCGGCGGCAACATCATCGACGCGCGCATCCACACGACGCGCGACGGTCTCGCGCTCGACAATTTCCTCGTCCAGGATCCGCTCGGCCGCCCGTTCGCAGAGGAGGGACAGATCGGCCGGCTGACGCGGGCGATCGAGGATGCGCTCGCCAACCGCCAGAAATTGCTTCCGAAACTCGAAGCGCGCGCGCTGCCGCGCACCCGCGCCGAGGCCTTCCGCGTCGCCCCCAGCGTCTTCGTCGACAACAAGGCGTCGAACCGCTTCACGGTGATCGAGGTCAATGCGCAGGACCGCCCGGCGCTGCTGAACCAGCTCGCCTACGCGCTCTTCCAGTCGAAGGTGACGGTGCACTCGGCGCATGTCGCGACCTATGGCGAGCGCGCGGTCGACACTTTTTACGTGACCGACCTGATCGGCGACAAGATCGACAGCGCGGCGCGCGTCAAGAGTCTCGAAAAGCGCATGCTCGAAGCCGCCGCTAGCCGGAGCGAGGAAGCGGTGGCTGCGTGACTGCTTAGGGGGTGGTGAGCGGACGATCGCTGATCCTCATTCGTCATCCCGGACTTGATCCGGGATCCACGGCGGCGGCGTGGACCCCGGATCAAGTCCGGGGTGACGATGAAGGAATTATCCTCCCTGTGGCGCAGCCATGGGGAGGGGGGACCGTCGCCGCAGGCGATGGTGGAGGGGCGGCCGCGGCCGCGCCACTTGCCCCTCCGTCAGCGCTTCGCGCTGCCACCTCCCCATGCCTGCGGCACAGGGAGGATCAATTTCCGCAACCGGTCGATACCGGTCATATTTGAGTAGTCAGCCGGCCTTATGCGCGCAGCACCGCCCCCGTCTTCGCCGCCGCCGCGACCACCTTGTCGGCAATCGCCTTAAGCTCGGCGTCGGTGAAGCTCTTCTCCAGCGGTTGCAGTTCGACCTCGACCGCGAGGCTCACCTGACCCTCGGGAACGCCCTGGCCGACGAAGCGGTCGAACAGCCGCGCGTCGGCGATCGCGGCCTTGTCGGCGCCGCGGATCGCGCGGACGAGGTCGGCGGCAGCGAGGCTTTCGGGGGCCAGGAAGGCGAAGTCGCGGCGGACTGATTGCAGCGCGGGCGGCGTAAAGGCCGCGCGGGCGGGACCGCTCGCGCGCTTCGCCGGGATTGCGTCCAGAAAGATCTGCACCGCCATCACCGGGCCTCCGACGTCGAAATGCTTCGTCAGCGCGGGATGGAGCACGCCGAATTCGGCGAGCACCGCCTTGGGGCCGAGGCGCAGCGTCGCGGCCTGACCCGGATGCCAGATACCGCTCGCCTCCACGGCCTCCATCACCTGCAACCGATCGGCGGGCGCGCCCGCGGCGTCGAGCAGCGCGAGCGCGGCCGCTTTCGCGTCGAACGCGTCGAAGGGCACGGCCTTGCCGGTCCGCCAGCCGCGCGGCGTCTTGTCGCCGACCATCAGCACGCCCAGCGTCGGATGTTCGGTCGTGCCGATATAGCGGCGCCCGATCTCGAACAGGCGGATGCTGTCGGCACCGCGATTCTGGTTGCGCGCGGCGGCGGCGAGCAGGCCGGGAAGCAGCGACGGACGCATGACCTTGAGGTCTTCGCTGATCGGGTTCGCAAGGGTCCAGGTGCTGCCGCCGAAGGGCGCGGCCTCGCGCTCGCTGATGAACGACCAGGTCACCGCCTCGTGGAAGCCCGCGGCTGCGGCGCTGCGGCGCAGGCGGCGTTCGACGAGCTGCTCGGCGGTAGCGGTCGGCTTCGCGACGCCGTCCGTCCGCGGCAGCGGCGCCGACGCGATCGCGTCGAAGCCGGTGATGCGCGTGACTTCCTCGACGATGTCGGGCGCGGCATCGACATCGCGCCGCCAGCTCGGAACCGTGATCGTCCACGGATCGCCCTCGGCCACGCCAAAGCCCAGCGATTCGAGGATCGCGCGCTGCGTCGCGGGTTCGATCGCGATTCCGCCGAGCGTCGCCGACAGCGACGGGTCATAGGCGACGGTCTTCGTCTCGACCGGCGGCGTGCCCGCGCGCGTCACCGCCGAGGGCGTGCCGCCGCAGATGTCGAGCACATAGCGCGTAACGATCGCGGTGCCTTCGTCGAGGAAGGCCGGATCGACCCCGCGCTCGAAACGGCTGCGCGCATCGCTCGTCAGGCCGAGCGCTTGTCCGGTGAGCGCGATGCGCTCGGGCGTGAAGTAAGCGATCTCGATCAGGACGTCGGTCGTTTCCTCGCTGCAGCCCGAATGCTCGCCGCCCATGATCCCCGCGATGTCGTGGACCTCGCGCTCGTCGGCGATCACGGTCATCGTTTCGTCGAGGGCATAGTCCTTGCCGTTCAGCGCGGTGACGGTTTCGCCATCCCTGGCGCGCCGGGCGACCAGTGCGCCGTGAAGCTTCGCGCGGTCGTAAATATGGCTCGGGCGGCCGAGGTCGAACATCACATAATTGCTGATGTCGACGAGCGCCGAGATCGAGCGCTGGCCGATCGCCTCGAGACGGCGGCGCATCCATTCGGGGGTCGCGACGCGGTTGTCGACGCCGGCGATGGTGCGGCCGTAGAAGGCGGGGCAGGCTTCGGGATCGTCGGTCCGGATCTCGGTCGCGGGCGCACCCGCGCCTTCGATCGCGGGAATCGCGAGCGGCTTCAGCGTGCCGAGCCCGGCGGCGGCGAGGTCGCGCGCGATCCCGCGCACGCCCATGCAATCCTGCCGGTTCGGGGTGATCGAAATGTCGATCACCGGATCGCCCGCACCGCTATAATCGGCAAAGGGCGTCCCGATCGGCGCATCGGCGGGAAGCTCGATGATCCCGTCATGGTCGTCGCCGAGTTCGAGCTCGCGCGTCGAACACATCATGCCGTTCGATTCGACGCCGCGCACGGCGGCGACCTTCAGCTCCATGCCGTTCGCGGGCACGACCGCGCCCGGCAGCCCGAGCACGCCGACGAGGCCGGCGCGCGCGTTCGGCGCGCCGCAGACGACCTGCAGCACGCCCTCGCCGCTGTCGACGGTCAGCACCTGCAGCTTGTCGGCCTGCGGATGCTTTTCGGCGGTCAGCACCTTTGCGACGCGGAAACCGGCGAGTTTCTCGGCCGGGTTCTCGACGCCTTCGACCTCGAGGCCGATGCGGTTGAGGGTCGCGACAACATCGGCGGCGGTGTAGTCGCCGTCGAGATGCTCGCGGAGCCAATCGAGGGTGATCTTCATGCCGAAATCCCTCCGCTCAGCGTGGGCACGCTCAGAGCGCCGAACCCGTAATGCGACAGCCAGCGAAGGTCGCCGTCGAAGAACGCGCGAAGGTCATCCATGCCATATTTCAGCATCGCCAACCGGTCGACGCCGACCCCGAAGGCGAAGCCCTGCCAGACATCGGGATCGAGCCCGCAATTGGCGATCACGCGGCGGTTGACCATGCCGCTGCCCAGCAGCTCCATCCACGCATGACCCGCATCGTCGCCATGGCCGCCGACGATGCGGCGGCCCTTTTCCTGCCTGTAGCCGACGTCGACCTCGGCCGAGGGCTCGGTGAAGGGGAAGTAGGAGGGCCGCAGACGCAGCACGATGTCGTCGCGCTCGAAAAAGGCCTTGAGGAAGGTTTCGAGCGTCCATTTGAGGTGCCCCATATGAATGCCGCGGTCGATCACGAGCCCCTCGACCTGATGGAACATCGGCGTATGCGTCGCGTCGCTGTCGCTGCGATAGACGCGGCCCGGCGCGATGATGCGGATCGGCGGCTCCTCGCTCATCATCGTACGGATCTGAACCGGCGACGTGTGCGTGCGCAGCAACATCGCGCGGCCTTCGGCATCCTTGTCGGGGAAATAGAAGGTGTCGTGCATCGCGCGCGCGGGGTGCGTCTCGGGGATATTGAGCGCGGTGAAATTGCGCCAGTCGTCCTCGATCTCGGGTCCGGTCGCGACTGCAAAACCCATGTCGGCAAAGATCTCGGCGAGTTCGTCCATCACCTGGCTCACCGGGTGGACGCTGCCCTTCGGCGCGTCGGCGGCAGGGAGCGTCATGTCGAGGCGTTCGGCGGCAAGCTTCGCCTCGAGCGCCGCACTTTCGAGCGTCGCCCTGCGCGTGGCGATCGCCTCGGCAACGGCTTCGCGCAGGGCGTGGATTTTCGGCCCCTCGACCTGCCGTTCCTCGGGGGTCATCCCGCCGAGGGTCTTCAAGAGGCCGGTCACGCTGCCTGCCTTGCCGAGCGCGGCGACGCGCAGCGCCTCGACCGCGTCGAGATCGGCGGCAGCCTCGATATCGCCCACCAGCTTCGCCTGCAGGGCCTGTGTCTCGCTCATCGTTGTTCGTCCTGTTCCGGCGCGATGCCGCTGCCGGCCTGTTGTTTCTGCTTTGTCGAGGAACCGGCGGCTTCCCGCGCGTCCGTTGCCCGCCGCTTGCACCGAACGGGCGGCGCGGGTCAAGTCTGTTGGCCGAAAAGCGGCGCTATCCGGCCGGTTTGTGGAGCCCCTGCACCGCTTCGCCTGCCGCGGCGGCGCGGGCCAGCGCCGCCGCACCCAGGATCGGCTTTGGCCGCGCGGCATAGGCGCGCGGGCTCATTCCCATGAAGCGTCGGAAATCGCGGGTGAATTGCGCCTGATCATAATATTGATAGTCGAGCGTCGCGATCCAGCTCATCGAGGGGTCGAGCATGAAACGCGCGAGGCTGCGCAGAAAGCGCTGGCGGCGGAGCAGCAGCTTGGGCGGGAAGCCGAAGGCGCGGCGCGAGAGTCGCTCGACCGAGCGTTCGGACATACCCAGCTTTTCGGCGAGTTCGGCAACGCTTGTCAGTTCGTCCTCGACCAGCGCCGTATGCGCAGCGAGGATCGCCGGGTCGTCGCGCGGGGCGCCGGCAAGCAATGCCGCGACATGATCGTCGATCATCCGCGCCGCCGCCTCGACGTCGTTCGCCTGCCGCAATTTGGCGACGAGGGGTGCGCAGGCGGCGAAGGCCGGATGAACCGCCCCGTCGACGAACCGGTCGACGAAATCCGCGGCAGGAAGCGCGAAGAATTTGGCCCAGCCGGCGGGCAGGATGCCGATTCCCCACACACGCATCGTGCCGGCCGCGAAATAGGTCGCCTTGCTGGTCGGGCCGGTGACGACGAAGCGCGGCGCGGGCACCGGTTCGGCGTCGCCGACCGCCGCGAGCGAGGGCTCGCCCTCGATGAAGCGCAGGTTCGCCCATTCGGGATGGAGATAATCCTCGACCCGCACGCCAGGCGGCGCTTCGACCTCGGTCAGGTAGATGATGCTGCAATAGCGGCGCAGCGCTTCCGAGACAGGGAAGAAACGCGTCAGCACGCGCACGCCCGCGTCGGGGCCGCTTGCGGATTTTCCCACGGTCATGACGTCACCCTTGCGGACGCGCGCGAAAAAAAACAACAGCCTAGGCGCAGGTCGTGTCGTGTTCTTGCAATTTTTGTGTCCTGCACGACGGCATATGTCGCGCCATAGGGACACTTCCGCCGGCCGGCAGCTTTCTGCGACCCACGGCTATTCGGCACGGAGGGAGGGGGGCGATGGTTTTCCACTGGAGCCATTGTCGGAACGGCGTGAAGGGAGACCTTCGCGCCGTTCCTGTTTTGCGATCACGAAAAAGGGCGGCCCCGTCGGGACCGCCCTTTTGTTTCAGCAATAGCTCAGAGGCTCAAGCCGCCTTGGGCAGCGCCGCCTTCGCCTGCGCGATGATCGCAGCGAACACGCCGCCTTCGTTCATCGCGAGGTCGGCCATCACCTTCCGGTCGAGTTCGATTCCGGCGAGCTTCACGCCGTGCATGAACTGCGAATAGGTGAGGCCTTCGGCGCGGACCGCAGCGTTGATGCGCTGGATCCACAGGCCGCGGAAGCTGCGCTTCTTCGCCTTGCGGTCGCGATAGGCGTATTGGCCGGCCTTTTCGACGGCCTGGCGCGCGACGCGGATCGTGTTCTTGCGCCGGCCATAATAGCCCTTCGCCTGTTCCAGGATCCGGTTGTGCTTGGCGCGCGTGGTCGTGCCGCGTTTGATGCGTGACATGGTCTAGCGCTCCTTACTTCAGGCCGTAGGGCGCCCAGAGGCGCACGTGGGCCGTATCCGCATCGCTGAGCACGCTGGTGCCGCGGTTGGTGCGGATATACTTGCTATTGTGCGAAATCAGGCGGTGGCGCTTGCCGGCAACGCCGTGCTTGACCTTGCCCGAAGCGGTGAATTTGAAGCGCTTCTTCACACCGCTCTTGGTCTTCAGCTTGGGCATTTTCGTCTCCTTGGTTAGCGACGATATCGACCGGCCCTGGCAGCCCTTGTCGCCAGGCAGGTCCGCTTGTCTATCGTGCGAAGGCGCGCGCCTAGACGGATTCGCGCTGAAATGCAAGCGCCGAGGCGGTCAATGACGGCAGGCGAGGCCCTCGATAACATCCTCGAGCCGCGCCGGATCGCCGAGCGCGATGACATGGCCCGGGCTGTCGGCGTTGAGTGGTTCGCCATTCCAGTCGCACATCGTCCCGCCCGCGCCCTCGACGACAGGGACGAGCGCGGCATAGTCGTGGAGCTTCAGCCCCGCCTCGGCGACAATGTCGATATGACCGCTCGCGAGCAGGCCGTAATTATAACAGTCGCCGCCGAAGACCATGCGCTTGTGCGAGGTCTTGGCTGCGAGCGCCATGAAATGCTCGCCATCATGGTCGGTGAAATATTGCGGGCCGGTCGTCGCCAGCACCGCGTCGGCGAGGTTGCGGCAGGTGCGCGTCGCCGCCGGCTTTCCGTTGAACAAGGTCGGCTGCCCCATCGCGCCGACCCAGCGTTCGCCGGAAATCGGCTGGTCGATTATGCCGAGGATGGGCCAGCTGTCCTGCAACAGCGCGATCAGCGTGCCAAAGATCGGCCGCCCGGCCATGAAGCTGACCGTGCCGTCGATCGGGTCGAGCACCCATTGCCGCGCGGCTTCGGCGCGTTCGGCGCCATATTCCTCGCCGATGATGCCATCGCGCGGCGCCTCGGCGTCGAGCAGGCGGCGCATCGCCGCTTCGGCGGCGCGGTCGGCTTCGGTGACTGGCGAGGCGTCGGCCTTGGCTTCGTGGCTGTACGCGGAGCGGAAAAGAGGACGGATGGCGGCGCCGGCGGCATCGGCGAGGCGCTGCGCGAGCGCGAGGTCGGATTCGAGGCTCATGTCAGTCGCGATAGTCCCATTGGCCGGCATTGTCGCCCACGCCTTCGCCGAACGTGACCAGATTGCCGTCGGGGTCGCGCACCCAGAATTCGCGCTGGCCATAGGGGTGCGGTTTGGGAGCGCTCCAGCGCTCCGCCGGCAGTGCGGCGAGCTGCGGCTCATAGTCGGCGAACAATGCTGCGACGTCGCGGACGTCGATATAGATGTGCGAACAGCCGGGCGGGTTGAGCGCGCCCGCGTCGAGCGCGAGGAGGCGAAGGCCGATGCGTTCGCGCTCGACATAGGCATAGCCGCCATCGTTGACGTGAACGGTGAAACCGAGCAGGTCACGATAAAAGGCGAGCGCAGGCTCCATCGCGGCGACCCCGAGGAGGGGGGTCACCTGGATGAAGGGCGATCCGTCGCTCATGTCAGTCGAAGAGACTCGACACCGACGATTCGTCGGCGATGCGCTTGATCGCTTCGCCGAGCAGCGGCGCGACGGTCAGGGCACGGACCTTCGAACTGTCGTTGACCGCGTCGGTCGGCTGGATCGAATCGGTGATGACCAATTCGGTGAGTTCGCTCGCGTCGACGCGGGCGACCGCGCCGCCCGACAGCACGCCGTGCGTACAATAAGCGACGACGCCCTCGGCGCCCGCAGCCTTCAGCGCGGCGGCGGCGTTGCAGAGCGTGCCCGCCGAATCGACGATATCGTCGATCAGGATGCAGAAGCGGCCCTTCACGTCGCCGATGATGTTCATCACCTCCGATTCGCCGGCGCGCTCGCGGCGCTTGTCGACGATCGCCAGCGGCGCGTTGTCGAGGCGCTTCGCCAGCGCGCGCGCGCGGACCACGCCGCCGACGTCGGGCGAGACGACCATCAGATTCTTGTCGCCGAAGCGCGCCTGGATATCGGCGCTCATCACCGGCGCGGCGTAAAGATTGTCGGTCGGGATGTCGAAGAAACCCTGGATCTGGCCGGCGTGCAGGTCGATCGCAAGGACGCGGTCGGCGCCCGAGGTGGTGATCAGGTTCGCGACGAGTTTGGCCGAGATCGGGGTGCGCGGGCCGGGTTTGCGGTCCTGACGGGCGTAGCCGAAATAGGGGACGACCGCGGTGATGCGCTTCGCCGAGGCGCGGCGCAGCGCGTCGGTGATGATCAGCAGCTCCATCAGATTGTCGTTCGCGGGGAAGTTCGTCGGCTGGACGACGAAGACATCCTGGCCGCGCACATTCTCGTGGATCTCGACGAACACTTCCTCGTCGGCGAAGCGGCGGACGCTGGTGTCGGTCAGCGGCAGCTCGAGATAATCGGCGATCGCGCGGGCCAGCGGCAGGTTGCTGTTGCCGGAGATGAGTTTCATGGGGTGTGGTGGCCCTTTTTCGCGATGGGGAATGCGCGCCCCTTAGCCAGCGGAGGCCGATAGGGGAAGGGGTTAAAGCCATCGGCATGCCGGGCGATGGCGAGGCCGCAGGCTTAGGCCGACAGCAGGCAGATCTTTCGTCGTCACCCCCGGCTTGATCCGGGGTGACGAGGGGCTGGAGCCTGACCCCGAGACCGTCACCACGCGGTCCGGTGTTGAATTCGGGGCGGCAGCGCCTAAACCGCTGGGCATGACCGAGCATCTCTCTATCGTCCTGTCGCAGATGACCCAGGCGGTCGGCGATCTCGCCGCCAACGCCGCCGCGATGCGCGAGGTGCGCGCACGGCACGGCGGGGCCGACCTGATCCTCTACCCCGAGCTGCAACTGATCGGCTATCCGCCGGAGGATCTGGTGCTCAAGCCCGCGCTCGCCGACCGCGCCGCGGCGCTGCTGGCCGAACTCGCGGCGGAGACCGCCGACGGCGGCCCCGCGATGCTCGTCGGTTCGGTCGAGCGCGATGAAGAGGGCCACCTCTACAATATGGTCGCCTTGCTCGACGAAGGGCGGATCGTCGCGACGCGGCGCAAATATGAGCTGCCGAATTACGGCACCTTCGACGAAAAGCGCGTCTTCGCGCCCGGTCCGCTTCCCGACGTCGTCGAATGGCGCGGCGTCAAGCTGGGTCTGCCGATCTGCGAGGATGGGTGGTTTCCAACCGTTTGCGGGCATCTCGCGGCGCAGGGGGCCGAAATCCTGATCTCGGTGAACGGCAGCCCATATGAGATCGACAAGGACGACCGCCGCCTGACCCAGGTGTTCGGCACGCGCGTGGCCGAGACGAACCTGCCGCTGATCTTCCTCAACCGCATCGGCGGGCAGGACGAGCTGGTGTTCGACGGGTGCTCCTTCGTCCTCGATGGCGATGGCGGCACCGCGCACCGGTTGACCGATTGGGAGGCCGAGGAGCGCGTCACGCAATGGACCAGGAGTGGGGACGGGTGGCGCTGCGAGCCCGGCGCGATCGCCGAGTGGGACGCGCATCCGGCCGATATCTACAATGCGATGGTGCTGTCCTTGCGTGACTATGTGACGCGCAACCGCTTCCCCGGCGTCGTGCTCGGCCTGTCGGGCGGGATCGATTCGGCGATCTGCGCCGCGATTGCCGCCGATGCGCTGGGCCCCGACAAGGTCTGGTGCGTGATGTTGCCGAGCCGCTTCACCAGCCAGGAAAGCCTCGACGATGCGCGCGGCTGCGCGGAGATGATCGGTTGCCGCCTCGATACCATCCCGATCGTTCCCGCGGTCGAGGCGTTCGACGTCATGCTCGCCGACAGTTTCGCCGATAAAAATGTCGATACGACCGAGGAAAATGTCCAGTCGCGCATCCGCGGCGTCACCTTGATGGCGCTCAGCAACAAGTTCGGCCCGATGCTGATGACGACGGGCAACAAGAGTGAGATGAGCGTTGGCTATGCGACCATCTATGGCGACATGGCGGGCGGCTATAATCCGCTGAAGGACGCGTACAAGACGACGGTGTTCGCGGTGGCCAGGTGGCGCAACGCGCATGTCCCGCGCCTTTCGCGCAACCCGGTGTTCCCGGTGATGCCCGCGCGTATCATCACCAAGCCGCCGAGCGCCGAGCTGCGTCCCGACCAGAAGGACGAGGACAGCCTGCCGCCTTACGCGGACCTCGACCGGATGCTCCACATGCTCGTCGAGGAGGAGGCGAGCGTCGACGATGTCGTGGCGCGCTATGGTTTCGATCGCGACGCGGTGGCGCGAATCGAGCGCCTGCTCTCGATCGCCGAGTACAAGCGCCGTCAGGCGCCGCCGGGGGTGAAGCTGTCGACGCGCAACTTCGGGCGCGACCGCCGCTATCCGATCACGCACGGGTTCCGGACGGCCTGACTCGCTTCACGCGCAAAAGGGGTTATAGGCGCGCCCATGACCGTCACGACCCGTTTCGCCCCTTCGCCGACCGGCAGCCTGCATGTCGGCAACGTCCGCACCGCGATCCACAACTGGCTGTGGGCGCGCAAGCATGGCGGGCGATTTCTGCTGCGCATCGACGACACCGATCTCGAACGGTCGAAAGAGGAATATGTCGATGGCATCCGCGCCGATCTCGCGTGGCTGGGGCTCGATATCGATGGCGAGGAGCGGCAGTCGGCGCGCTTTGCGTTGTACGAGGCCGAATTCGAGAAACTGAAGGCCGCGGGGCGCGTCTATGCCTGTTACGAGACGCCCGAGGAACTCGATATTCGCCGCAAGATACTGCTCTCGCGCGGGCTGCCGCCGGTGTACGAGCGCAAGCCCGCCGATGCGCCGGTTCCCGAGGGTGTCGCCCCGCACTGGCGTTTCAGGCTCGATCATGATGCGTCGATCGAGTGGACCGATATGGTTCGCGGTCCTCAGCATTTTGAACCGGCGAATATGTCCGACCCCGTCGTGCGCCGTGCCGACGGCAGCTGGCTCTATCTGCTCCCGAGCGTGATCGACGATATCGCGATGGGCATTTCCCACGTGGTGCGCGGCGAGGACCATGTGTCGAACACCGCGGCGCAGATCCAGATGTTCGAGGCTCTGGGCGCGCCGCCGCCGCAATTTGCGCACGAGGCGCTGCTCGTCGGGACAGAGGGCAAATTGTCGAAGCGGCTGGGCTCGCTCGGGATGGCAAGCCTGCGTAAGGATGGGATCGAGCCGATCGCGCTCGTCGCGCTGCTCGCCCGGCTGGGTACCAGCGATCCGATCGAGCCGGTGACGTCGCCCGCGCCGCTGATCGAAAGCATCGACTTTGCGCGCTTCGGCCGCGCGCCGGCGCGTTTCGACGAGGGTGAGTTGGCATTGCTCAACCAGAAGATCCTGCACCACACCGACCATGCCGCGGTCGCGTCGCGCCTGCCCGCCGCGATCACCGAGGCACGCTGGCACGCGATTCGCCCGAACCTGATGACCGTGGCCGAGGCGGCCGACTGGGTGGCGGTGTTCGACGGGCCGTTTGCGCCGCCCGCGCCCGAGGATGCCGACCGGCCGGTGCTCGCCGCCGCCGCCGCCGGGGCGCCGGGCATCGACTGGACGGCCGACCCCTGGCACGCCCTCACCGCCGCGGTGAAGGAGGCGACGGGCGCAAAGGGCCGCGCGCTTTTCCTGCCGCTCCGCCGCGCGCTGACCGGCCGCGACCATGGTCCCGACATGGCCGAACTATTGCCGCTGATCGCCAAGGATCAGGCGGTGGCGCGCCTCGCTGCCGCCTGATCGTCCTCCACGAGACAGCGGTACGCCTTGCCGATCATTCCGATTGACAAATGTAGTGATGTTATAATATCACACAATCAGACTTGGCCGACAGCAGCGGTCGACGCGGGCGGGGCCGGGTCTCCTTGAGGCAAGGAGAGGTGCCATGACCCTGATTCCCCTGATATCCGCAATCGTTGCGGCCCCCGAGGCGATCACCGCGCCGGAGGGCGGTTCGTCGCTGCGGCGCGACAGTTACGACCCGGGCGCGGCGCATCGTCCGCTTGCGGCCGCGCTGGCGGTGGGCTTGCCCGTCGTGCTCGTCGTCGCGGTTGCGCTGTCACCGATGATCGTCAAACCCAAGCCCGTGCTTTCGCCGCTGACCGGCACGCTGATCGAGGTCGAGAAGCCGGTCGATCCGCCCCCGGACAAGCGGCCCGAAACCTCGCCGACGCCGAAGAGCCATTCGGTGCGCGAGGCGGTGAAGCCGCTCGTCGACCTTGGTCCCCGGACCGATCTCGGCGCCGAGGTAAAGCCCTTCGTCCCCGACCCGCTGCCCTATGATCCGGGTCCGCCCGCGCGTCCCGCCGATCCACCGGCTCCGCCGCCGATGGTGCTTGCAAAGCTCGATCCGCGCTATGCGGCGGGGTTCCAGCCCGACTATCCGGCGAGCGAGCAGCGCCGCGAGGTCGAGGGCGCGGTTCGCGTCCGCGTGCTGATCGGCACCGACGGGCGCGTGAAGGCGGTCGAGCTGGTCAGCACCGACAGCCCCGGCTTCTTCGAGGAGACGAAGCGGCGCGCACTCGCCAAATGGCGTTTCAAGCCGGCGACGCGCGGCGGCGTGCCCGAAGAAAGCTGGCAGGTGATGACCGTCCGCTTCGAGATCAAGGGCGCCTGAAGGCGGGGCCGAACCCCTCTTGGGCGGGCGGCGCGATGCCGTCCGCCCTTCCTTTTGCTTGACATGGAGCCCGAATCCCGCCAATGGCCCGCGGATAAATGGGGGCGGCGCCCGACGCGCGGCCCTCTTTGTTTTTCACCGCAACCGCCGGGGCCCCCAGTCCCGCCACATTTGCCGGACGTTCCGGGGAATGTGCCAAGTTTTCGAGGAACAGGGCCATGGCCAAGCCGACGACCGTCAAGATCAAGCTGGTGAGCACCGCCGACACGGGCTTTTTCTACGTCACCAAGAAGAACCCGCGCACGATGACCGAAAAGATGTCGGTGCGCAAATACGACCCGCGTGCGCGCAAGCACGTCGAATTCAAGGAAGCCAAGATCAAGTGATGCATTTCCCCATGCGCTGAAAGCGCGCGGGTGGAAATGCGTCGTCCCGGACTTGATCCGGGATCGAGGCGATCCAGAAGGGCGGCCGCGTGCCGCCCTTTTTCGTGCATGTGGGAAACGTCGGCTTTGGGGTGGGAAGCGGATGCTCCTCAGCAAATGCCAGCTAAGGGACGAATACGCCGTAAACCTCCACATCGCCACCTTCGTAGAGCTTCAGATGAAGTGCGAGGTCGCTCACCGGTTCGGCACGCGTGGTGAGGTCTACAAGCGCTAGCCAATGGCCGTCCATCCAACGATAGACGGACCTCTCCCACGTTTGCTCATTTAAGGTGGAAAGCTCGTCGCCGTAGGCCGAAATGCTCTCCGCTATCCATCTAGCAGTATCGGCCCCGATTGGCTTTACACCATCGATCGGATGCTCCCGAAGTTGGTAGTCCCCCACCACAAACGCCTCTGCAATCTGCCGAAACGTCGAGCGAAGCGGCTGGGGCACCGAATGCTCAGCATCGTCCTTCTGCAACATTAATTACCTTCCGCTGCCCGTAATTACCGGATCGCTCGATGTCTGCAATCGGTCGAAACCGGTCGCTCAGGCAAACGCCCCCACGCTTTCGATGAACTTGATCACCGAAATCGGCTTGGACACATAAGCCTCGGCGCCCGCGGCCTTGATCTGCTCCTCGTCGCCTTTTCCGGCATAGGCGGTGACCGCCATGATCGGCACCGCGCGGAGCGTCAGGTCGGCCTTCATCTGCTCGATCAGTTCGAGCCCCGAGACATGCGGCAACTGGATGTCCATGATGATGAGGTCGGGCGACACCTCGCGCGCCCTTTCCAGCGCATCGCGCCCGTCGCGCACCGGATGCGCGCTATAGCCATGGGCGTTGAGCAGGTCGCAGAACAGGCGGAGGTTCAGCTCATTATCCTCGACGACCAGGATGGTCTTGCCCATGTCTCTTCCGTTCCCCACCTTGTACCCGCAGCCGGTTTAGGCGAATCGGCCGCCCGACTCAATTGCCTCGCGTGGAAGGGAAATTTGGCTTGTTCGAAGACGACGCGGCACTCGCGCTCCATGCGCTTGGCTGGATAGTGAGTGACGAGCCGCGCGCCGAACGGCTGCTCGCGATGACCGGGCTCGATCCCGACGGCCTGCGCGCCTCGCTCGGAGACCGCGCGACGCTCGCCGCGATCCTGTCCTTCCTCATCGCCTATGAGACCGATCTGATCGCCTGCGCCGCGGCGCTCGACGTCAAACCCGAAGCGCTTGCGGCCGCCGCTGCGCGGCTCGAAGGAAACCAGAGGATGGACGCATGACCCGCCCGCTCGTCATTACCGATTGCGACGAGGTGCTGATGCACATGGTCGTCCCCTTCGCGCAGTGGGTCGACGAAGAGCATGGCGTGATCTTTCGCATGGAGGACACGAGCTTCGCCAACGCGCTGAAGCGCAAGGAGTGCGGGACGCCGCTGGAGGCGGCCGAGGTCTGGCCGCTGCTCGACGGGTTTTTTCGCACCGAAATGGGGCGCCAGACGCCGATCCCCGGGGCGCTCGAGGCGATGGCGGCAATCGCCGAGCACGCCGACATCGTCGTCCTGACCAATGTCGGCCCCGACCATCAGCAGACGCGCGCCGACCAGCTCGCGGCGCTGGGCCTCGCCGCGCCGGTGATCGGCAGCCGCGGCGGCAAGGGCGAGCCGGTGCGGCGCCTGATCGACGAGCGCGAGCCGGGCGTTGCGATCTTCATCGACGACCTCGCCAATCATCACAAGTCGGTCGCGGCCGAGGCGCCGCAGGTCTGGCGGCTGCATATGGTCGGCGAGCCCGCGATTGCGGACAAGGTTCCCCCCGCCCGCCACGCGCACGCAAGGATTGATGGCTGGACGGCGGCGCTGGAGTGGATATTGGCGCGGCTTGCCGAGAATATCCCGGCGCCCGATCCCGAACTGGTATAAAGGAACCGACATGTCCGACGTTATCGCCAAGCTCGCCGAACTCGGCCTCGAACTGCCGAAGCCGGCCGCGCCGGTCGCCGCCTATGTCCCCGTCGTCGAGCAGGGCGGGCTGCTCCATATCTCGGGCCAGCTTCCGTTCCGCGACGGGCAGGTCGTGACCGGCCGCCTCGGCGCCGACGTGGACGAGGCGACGGGTTATGACGCCGCGCGCCGCTGCGCACTGATGCTGGTGGCGCAGATCGGCAACGCCGTCGGCGGCGACTGGTCGCGCGTCGAAAAGATCGTCAAGCTGGGCGTGTTCGTGAACAGCGATCCCGGCTTTACCGCACAGCCCAAGGTTGCGAACGGTGCTTCGGAACTGATGGAGTCGGTGTTCGGCGAGGCCGGCCGCCATGCGCGCAGCGCGGTCGGTGTCGCGGTACTGCCGCTCGGCGCGGCGGTCGAGGTCGACGCGATCGTCGCTGTGAAACCGGCATAAGGACTCCGGTGGCCGACGCCGACCCGCCAGCCCGGACCATCTCGCTCGGCACCGGCGTCGCCGCAGTCGATGCGGCGGCATGGGATGCGCTGGCGGGCGGCGGCAATCCGTTCGTCAGCCATGCTTTCCTGGCGCTGCTCGAAGAATCGGGCAGCGTCGGACCCGGCACCGGCTGGCAGGCCGCGCCGATCCTGGTCGAGGACGCGGCTGGCGTACTGGTCGGCGCCGCGCCCGCCTATCTCAAGTCGCACAGTCAGGGCGAATATGTCTTCGACCATGCCTGGGCCGACGCGTGGGCGCGCGCTGGCGGCGATTATTATCCGAAATTGCAGATTGCCGCGCCCTTCACCCCCGTTCCCGGCCCGCGTCTGCTGGCACAGGACCACGAAACCGCGCTGCTGCTGATCCGCGGCGCCGAGGCGGTCGTGCGCCAGAACGGGCTCTCGTCGGCGCATGCGACCTTCGTCGCGCCCGAGCAGATGCCGGCCTTCGAACAGGCGGGCTGGCTGGTCCGGCGCGATATCCAGTTTCATTTTGCCAATGCGGGCTATGGCAGCTTCGACGACTTTCTCGCCACGCTGACCTCGCAGAAGCGTAAACAGCTCCGCAAGGAACGCGCGCGGGCGTCGCAAGGTCTGCGTATCGAGGATTTGACGGGCGATGCGATCCGCCCCGAGCATTGGGAGGCGATGTGGGCCTTTTACCAGGATACCGGCGCCCGCAAATGGGGCCACCCGTACCTCACGCGCGCGGCGTTCGACCTGCTCGGCGCGCGGATGGCCAACCGGATCATCCTGTCGATCGCCTATGACGGCGACGCGCCGGTCGCGGGCGCCATGCATTTCGTCGGCGCCGATACGCTTTACGGCCGTTACTGGGGCTGTGTCCGCGACATCCCCTATCTGCATTTCGAATTATGCTATTATCGCGCGATCGATATCGCGATCGCCCGCGGACTCGCGCGGGTCGAGGCGGGCGCGCAGGGCGGGCACAAGCTCGCGCGTGGCTACGGCCCCGTCGCGACCTGGTCGGCGCATTTCATTGCCGATCCCGGCTTTCGCCGTGCGGTCGCGGATTACCTCGAACAGGAACGCCGTGCCGAGGAAGCCGAAATGGAATGGCTCGAAGGACACACGCCGTTCAAGCGCTCGGTCTGATTTTGTCAGAGCGGCACGAGGCCGGGTGGGGGAGCGGGCTGGTGCCGCATCCGCGTGAGCAGAAAATTACGCTGCGAAGCGGCGGGCGGCGGGACGGCGCGCCGTTTCGTCGAGCCAGGCGCGCGCCTGGCGCTGCGCCTCGGCGATTTCGTCGCGGCTCATTTCGCTCGACACGTCGGCGCGGCACTGCTGGCCTTCGCGGCTGCCGCCAAGCGCGGCAAGGTTGAACCATTTATGCGCCTGGATCAGGTCGACATCGACCCCGCCGCTGCCGGTCGAGAAGGCGATCCCGAGGTCGAAATAAGCATTGGCGTCGCCGCGCGCCGCATCGAGCAGCCGGCTTTCGATCAGATATTGGGCAGACTTCAGACTGTTCGCCATGATAACCCCCTGTCGTCTCCACCCCACGGAGACCTCGGGGCCCAAGTTTGCGGCTTATGGTCAACAAAGCGTTAACGACCATGGCAGTTTTTGTGGATAGCCGCGACAACCGGCAGAAATGCGGGGATTTTTGACGCGATCAGCCGACGGCAAGATTGTCGATCAGGCGCGTTTTCCCGATCCGTGCTGCCGCAAGCAGGCGGGCGGGCTCGCTGAACTCGGTCAATCTTTCGAGGCTGTCGGCGCTGGCAAGCGCGACATAATCGACGCTGTCGAAGCCGCCTTTGACGATCTCCGCCTCGGCCTTCGCCAGCGTCCCGGCGACGTCGGCGCCGCCCGCGATCGCCTTCGCGGCAGCCTTCAGCGCGTTCGGAAAGGCGGCGGCCGCCTTGCGCTCGGCTGCGGTCAGATAGGCGTTGCGCGACGACAGCGCGAGCCCGTCCTTGGCGCGCGCGATCGGTGCGCCCAAGATATCGAGCGCGAAATCGAGGTCGCGCGCCATCCGGCGGATGATCGCGAGCTGCTGCCAGTCCTTTTCGCCGAAGATCGCGATGTCGGGACGGACCTGGTTGAACAATTTCGCGACGACGGTCGCGACACCGTCGAAATGGCCGGGCCGCGCAGCGCCGCAATAATCGGCGCCGAGTTCGGCGACCTCGATATGCGTCGAATGGCCGGCCGGGTACATGACCCCGACATCGGGCGCCCAGAGTAGCGCGACGCCCTCCTCGACCAGCAGTGCGGCATCCTTTGCCTCGTCGCGCGGATAGGCGGCATAATCCTCGTTCGGGCCGAACTGCGTCGGGTTGACGAAGATCGACACGACGACATGGTCGGCGACGCGCCTTGCCATGCGAACGAGCGAGAGATGGCCCTCGTGCAGGGCGCCCATGGTGGGCACCAGCGCGACGCTTTTGCGTCCCGGCTTCAGCGCGTCGACCGCGCGGTGGAGCGTCGCGATGTCACGGATGATTTGCACGTCCGCCCAGCCTCCGATATTGGCGGCCCAACTGCCACCCCAAGCGGCTCCCATGCGCCGCCAACAGGAAAATCGCAACGGCCATGACGAAGCCCGCCCCGCACCGCATCATCTTCGCCAACGAGAAGGGCGGGACCGGCAAATCGACCTGCGCGGTGCATTTCGCGGTCGCATTGGCGAGTCAGGGCTGGCGCGTTGCCGGGATCGATCTCGACCCGCGCCAGCGTACCTTCCACCGCTATCTGGAGAATCGCGAAAATACGGCGAAGCGCCGCGATATCGCGCTGCCGACGCCGCAGTTCGAGGTGTTCGAGGGCACGACGATCGAGGAACTCGACGCGCAGGTCGAGCGGCTGACCGAAGACGTCGACTATTTCGTCGCCGACACCCCCGGCCGCGACGATGTCTTCGCGCGCCACCTCGCGACGAGCGCCGACACGCTGGTGACGCCGATCAACGACAGCTTCATCGACTTCGACCTGATCGGTCAGGTCGACCCTGAAACCTTCCAGGTCACGCGGCCGAGCTTTTATTCGGAACTTATCTGGGACGCGCGCAAGGCGCGCGCGAAGACCGACGGACGGACGATCGACTGGATCATCCTGCGCAACCGCCTCCAGCACGTCGACGCGCACAACATGCGCCGCGTCGGCGAGGCGCTGACCCAGCTCGCGCGCCGCGTCGGTTTCCGCGTCATTCCGGGGCTCGGCGAGCGCGTGATCTATCGCGAGCTTTTTCCCGCCGGCCTGACCCTGCTCGACAAGGCGCATCTCGGCGGCATGGGGATCGGCCATGTCGTCGCGCGGCAGGAATTGCGCGAGGCGATGGCGGGGCTCAACTTGCCCGAGCGCGAGCGGTTGCACCCCGACGGCGACCTGTTCGCCGCCGCCTGATTCATCCCGTTCTTCCGGCCCTGCAATAATCTTGCCAGATTGACCGCGGGCGCGTCGCTGGGGTAACGCCGCACGGGGGCTAGAACGGACCAAGCTGCGTATGACCGACGAATCCACGACAGGCACGATGACCAGCGACGATCATGGCGTCGCCGAGCACAGGGCGCATGTCCGGGACGATGCGGCCGCGGGCAATGGACTCGCCGTCATCTCGATCGCAAAAAGCTACGACAAGCGCGTCGTGCTGTCGGACGTGTCGCTGTCGGTCGCGAAGGGCGAGGTCGTCGGCCTGCTCGGCCCGAACGGCGCGGGCAAGACGACCTGCTTCTATTCGATCATGGGGCTGGTGAAGCCCGACGCCGGGCGCATCATGCTCGACGGGTCGGACATCACCGCGCTGCCGATGTACCGCCGCGCGATCCTTGGCCTCGGCTATCTGCCGCAGGAAACCTCGATCTTTCGCGGCATGACGGTGGCGCAGAATATCGAGGCGGTGCTCGAACTTGCCGAACCCGACAAGGTGTCGCGCGAACGGCGGCTCGAGGAGCTGCTCGATGAATTCGGTTTGGCACGGCTGCGCGATTCGTCCGCGATGGCGCTGTCGGGCGGCGAACGCCGCCGCGCCGAAATCGCGCGCGCGCTGGCAGCAAACCCGTCGATCATCCTGCTCGACGAGCCGTTTGCGGGCATCGACCCGCTGTCGATCAGCGACATTCGCGACCTTGTCGCCGACCTCAAGACGCGCGGTATCGGGGTGCTGATCACCGACCACAATGTGCGCGAGACGCTGGACCTCGTCGACCGCGCCGCGATCATCTACGACGGCAAGGTGCTGCTTGCCGGCTCGCCGGCCGAACTCGTCGCCGATCCCGAGGTTCGCCGCCTCTACCTCGGCGAGGGCTTCTCGCTTTGACCTTTGGTGTCTTTCACCAAGAAAAAAATCCGTGTGTCCCCGCGAAGGCGGGGACCCATCTCCGGTGGGTTCAAGATGGCGCCGACCGGAGATGGGCTCCCGCCTTCGCGGGAGCGCGCAAGATAGTGAACTAAACGCCGATGGCGTTGGGTCCGCGCCTCGATTTACGCCAGTCGCAATCGCTGGTGATGACGCCGCAGCTGCAGCAGGCGATCAAGCTGCTTGCGCTGTCGAACCTCGAACTCGAAGCCTATCTGGCCGAGGCGCTCGAGGGCAATCCGCTGCTCGACGCCTCGCCCGCCGACCGCGATGATGGCGGACCCGATGAGGGCGGCGATGACGCGCCCGTGGCCGCGGTGTCGGGCGAGACCGATACCGACCAGGCGCTTTCCTCAGACGCGGGCACCGCCGACGACCTTGATGTCGATTTCAGCGAAGAACGCTTTCATCACGACAGCGCGAGCGATTCGGTCGGTCTGTCGGGCGCTGGCGAGGACATCGACTTCGACAGCTTTGCCGAGCATGACGGAACGCTCCACGACCATCTGATGGCGCAGGTCGGCGAGCGGTTCGACGGGATCGAGGCGATCGTCGCGGGCCAGCTCGTCGCGCTGATCGACGAGGCGGGATATCTCCGCGCCGATCTTGCCGAACTCGCATCGCAGCTCGGTGTGCCGCTGGTGCTGCTCGAAGAGGTGCTGGCGGGCATCCAGCTGTTCGACCCCTCGGGAGTCGGCGCGCGCGATCTCGCCGAATGCATCGCGATCCAGGCGCGCGAGGCCGACCGCTACGATCCCGCGATGGCCACGATGATCGCGCACCTCGACCTCGTCGCGAAGGGCGCCTTCCCGCAATTGAAGCGCATCTGCGGCGTCGATGACGAGGATCTCGCCGACATGATTCGCGAGCTGCGCGGCTATGATCCCAAGCCCGGCCTCAAATATGGCGGCGAGGGCGTGCAGGCGGTCGTTCCCGACCTTTATGTCCGGCAAACCGCGAAAGGCTGGGCGGTCGAGGTCAACAGCGGCACGCTGCCGCGGCTGCTCGTCAATCGCCGCTATTATACCGAACTGGCAACGGGCGCGGCGGCGAAGAGCAAGGCATGGCTGTCCGAGCAGCTCGCTGGCGCCAACTGGCTCGTCCGCGCGCTCGACCAGCGCCAGCGCACGATCGTCAAGGTCGCGAGCGCGATCGTGAAGCAGCAGGAGGGATTTTTCCTGCACGGCGTCGCGCATATGCGGCCGCTGACCCTGCGGCAGGTCGCCGAGGAGATCGGCATGCACGAATCGACCGTCAGCCGCGTGACGAGCAACAAATATCTGAGCTGCGCCCGCGGGCTGTTCGAACTCAAATATTTCTTCTCGTCGGGCATTTCGGCGACCGAAGGCGACGGCGCCGTGTCGGCCGAGGCGGTGAAGAGCCGGATCAAGGCGATGATCGAGGCCGAGGACCCCAAGGCGATTCTGTCCGACGAGACGATCGCGCAGAAGCTCTCGGCCGAGGGTCACGACATCGCGCGGCGCACCGTGGTCAAATATCGCGAGGCGATGGGCTATGGCTCGTCGGTGCAGCGGCGGCGGCAAAAGGCGCTCGCGGGGTAATTCTCTCCTCGTCACCCCGGACTTGATCCGGGGTCCCTATGGTCGAGCGCGGCGATGGATGCCGGATCAAGTCCGGCATGACGAAATATGGGCGAGGGGCGGTTGACTTTTCGGCCTTATCCCCATAGTTGCGCCGCTTCGCGTCAATACGCCAAGATTTACGGACAGAGATCATGAAGATTCGCAACAGCCTGAAGTCGCTGAAGGACCGCCACCGGGATAACCGCGTTATCCGTCGCCGTGGCCGCACCTATGTGATCAACAAGACCAACCGCCGCTTCAAGGCGCGCCAGGGCTGAACGTCCTGCCGGGACTTATGTCCCGCGCGCATAGCCAAGCTAGCGTAACGCCGTCGGATGCTTCCGGCGGCGCTTTCGCGTGTCTGGAGGACGCATGCTTCGCCCCATAATTCGCCGATGCGTGATCTTCGATGTCGGCCGCGTCCTGTTCGACTGGGATCTGCGCCATCTCTTCGCGAAACTGATCGACGATCAGGATCGGCTCGAATGGTTCGTGACCAACGTCGTCACGCCCGAATGGCATTTCCAGCACGACGCCGGCCGCCCGCTCGCCGAGATGCTGCCCGAACTGAAGGCCGAGTTTCCGGAGCATGAGGCGCTGATCGACGCCTATGCGACGCGCTTCAACGAGACGATCCCCAGCCCGATGCCCGGCAGCCTCGAACTCGTGGAGCGTTTGGACGATGCGGGCGTGCCGCTCTTCGCGATCACCAATTTCGGGCATGAATTCTGGGAAGCCTTCCGCCCGACCCAGCCGATCTTCGACCGCTTCCGCGATATCATCGTGTCGGGCACCGAGAAACTGATGAAACCCCACCCCGCGATCTACCGCCTCGCGATCGAGCGTTTCGGCATCGACCCAGCCGGCGCGTTGTTCATCGACGATGTAGCCGCGAATATTGCGGGCGCCGAATCGGTTGGGATTGCGGGGCTTCGGTTCGTCGATGCGGCCGATTTGGAGGTTGCGCTGCTGGCTAAAGGCTATCTCTCGTTATAGAATAAGCGCCTCATTAATTCGGCGAGGCCAACGTGAATCCCGACATTCTAGCTCCTCTTTCGGTGTTGGTTGCGCTTCCGGTAGCGATCTTTCTTCTCCGAGAATTTTTGACAGCCACAATTCGTGAGAAGGTGCGCGCAGATTTTGAGACGCGCATAGAAACTGTTCGTAGCGACATGCGCAAGGCGGAGGAGAATCTTCGGGGCGATTTGCGCGCAAAGGAGGCCCAGATTGCTGCGCTGAGAGACGGTGCTTTATCCGGACTGTCGCAGCGTCAAGGGATCCTCTCAACACGGCGGATTGAGGCACTGGAAAAGATTTGGGAGAAGTTCGGCTCTCTCGGCAATCTTAAGTTTGGCGCGCAGTCCTTTGCTCGCCTAAACATCGAAGAAATAGAGAAGCTGAACGTCGGTGATCCAAATATCAGAAAGTTCATTGAGACCCTGAGCGTGGGGGATGTTGTCGAAACGATGAAGGGTGTGAAGGGGTCCAATGAGCGGCTTCACCTGCCAGATATCGTTTGGGCAATATACTCAGCTTACAGTTCAATTCTTGTAACATGCCACGTTCATATGAAGGCGCTCTCGGCGGGCATATCGGACGCCAGCAAGCTCATTAAATGGGACAAGGTTTCCGAGCTGGCGAAAGTAGTTCTTCCGCATCAAAGCAAGTTTATCGACCAATATGGCTCCGCAGGCCTCCCCCATCTCCTTGATGAGATGGAAGATCTGATGTTCAAGGAAATCCGTAAGTCTCTCAACGGAGATGAGCAAGATGATGACGCCATTCAACGCTCCGCTGCAATTATGCAAAAGGTCGAAGGTGTATTGGCCAATGCTGGGGTCAAATCGGATTAGGTAATCCCATCTTCTATTTCTCCACCCCGAGCTGCGTCAGCACGAAGGCGAACTCCTCGGCATCCTCGCGGAGCGCGCCCCAGCGGCCCGATTTGCCGCCGTGGCCCGCGCCCATGTTGGTGCGCAGCAGCAGCGTCGCGTCATTGGTGCGCGTCGCACGGAGCTTGGCGACCCATTTCGCGGGCTCCCAATAGGTTACGCGCGGGTCGTTGAGGCCGGCCGACACCAGCATCGGCGGATAGGCTTTTGCGGTCACATTGTCGTACGGGCTGTAGCTCAGCATATAGTCGAACGCCGCCTTGTCGGTGACCGGATTGCCCCATTCGGGCCATTCGCCCGGGGTCAGCGGCAGCGTGTCGTCGACCATCGTGTTGATGACATCGACGAAGGGCACGCCTGCGAGCACCGCCCCCCACAGTTCGGGCGCCTCGTTATAGATCACCCCCATCACCTGCCCGCCCGCCGAGCGGCCCTCGACCGAAATCTTGCCGGCCGAGGTATATTTCTTCGCGATCAGCCCCTTGGCGACGTCGATGAAGTCGTTGAAGCTATTCTTGCGCTCGGTCGTCTTGCCCGCGAGATACCAGGCGCGGCCCATGTCGTCGCCGCCGCGGACATGCGCGATCGCATAGATCATGCCGCGGTCGACGAGGCTGAGCCGCGTCGTCGAAAAGCCCGGCGGCACGCGGTAGCCGTAACTGCCATAGGCATAGAGATGCATCGGCGCGCTGCCGTCGAGCTTGGTGCCCTTCTTGTAAACGAGCGAGGCGGGGATCAGCGTCTTGCCGTCGCGGCTCGGCAGGTTGACCCATTCGGTTATATATTGCGTCGCATCATAACCTGACGGGATTTCCTGCACCTTCAGCGTCTCGAGCTTTCCGGTCGCGAGATCATAATCATAGACGGTGTCGGGGGTGACCATCGACTCATAGTCGAGCCGCAGCTTGTCCTGATGATATTCGGGATTGTCTCCGAGCCCCGCTACATAAGTCGCCTCGGGGAATTTGATCCGGCCGGGGGTCAGCGGCGCGTCATAGGTGCGGATATCGACCTGATCGAGCCCGTCCTCGCGCGCCTCGATCACGAAATAGTCGCGGAACACCGACAAACCGGTGATGTAACTATGGTCCGATCCGGGGATCAGCGTGGTCCACTTGCCCGGATCCTTCACGCTCGCGGTCGCGACGCGGAAGTTCGGATGCTCGTCGTTGGTGTGGATGTAGAGTGTGCCCTCGCGCTCGTCGACGCTATACTCGCGGCCCTTCTGGCGCGCCGAGACGAGCTGCATCGGGGCTTCGGGATTGTCGGCGGGGAGCAGATAGACCTCGCTCGTCTCGTTATCGCCGGTCGCGATGACGATATAATTGTCGGCCGCGGTCTTGCCGATCCCGACCCCGAAGCCGATGTCGGGCTCCTTGTAGAGCAATTTATCGTCGGCGACGGGCGTGCCGAGCTTGTGCAGCCGGACATTGTCGGTGCGCCAGTTCTCGTTCGCCAGGCCATAGAGGATCGCGTCGTTGCCCGAGGTCCAGACGAGCGACGACAGCGTGCCCGGAATGACGTCGGGCAGCAGTTCGCCGGTCTCGAGGTTGCGGACGCGCGCCTCGAACCGCTCCGATCCATTGTCGTCGAACGAATAGGCCATCAGCTTGCCGTTCGGGCTGATCGACAGCTCGGCGAGGCGGAAATATTCCTTGCCTGCGGCCATCGCGACCTCGTCGAGGATCAGCTGCGCCTCGCCCGAGCCTGACGCTGGCTTCCGGTACCATTTCTTATACTCGGCGCCTTCCTCGAACTCGACCCAGTAGAGCCAGTCGCCGTCCTTCTGCGGCACGCTCGAATCGGCTTCCTTGATGCGGCCCTTCATCTCCTGGAACAGCGTCTCGACCAGCTTCGCGTGCGGTTTCATCTTCGCGTCGAAATAGGCGTTCTCGGCCTTCACATAATCGAGGATGTCGGCGTCATCGATCACGGGATAGCTCTGGTCGCGGAGCCAGTAATAGGGGTCGGACAGCGTCGTGCCGTGCAGGGTCGTCTCGTGGGGCCGCCTTTCGGCGACCGGGGCGGCGGGGCTGTTGGTCAATTCGTCTCTTTCTCTTGGGCAAGGGCAGCTGGGGCGAAGGCACTCGGGGACACGACAAGCGGGGTGGTAATTGCGGCCAGAAACATCCAAATAGCGCGCATAGAAAACCCCCCGCAGCGTCGCCCCGATCGGGCAGGATGGCTGTGATGTAGGAACAAGGAACCAGCCATGTCCAGCCCCGTCCCCGGCACTATTTACGCAGAGCGCCTCGCCCGCCTCCGCGCCGAACTCGCCGCGCGCGGCCTCGACGGCTTCGTCGTGCCGATCAGCGACGAGCATATGAGCGAATATGTCGGCGCCTATGCGCAGCGCATGGCGTGGCTGACAGGCTTCGGCGGCTCGGCCGGGACCGCGGCGGTGCTGCCCCACAAGGCCGCGGTGTTCGTCGACGGCCGCTATACGGTGCAGGTGCGCGATCAGGTCGACGGATCGCTTTTCGACTATGTCGGCGTGCCGCAGTCGAGCGTCGCCGAATGGCTCGGTGCCAACGTCAGTGCGGGGCAGAAGGTCGGTTACGACCCATGGCTCCACAGCATCGACTGGGCGCGGAATCTGGAAAAGGCGCTCGCCGCGAAGGGCGCGAGCCTCGTCGCAGTGACGCCGAACCCGCTCGACGCGGCGTGGGACGACCAGCCCGCGCCGAGTAACGCTGTGGTGACGGTCCATGACACGGCATTGGCCGGCCAGAGCGCGGTCGAAAAGCGCGAGATCATCGCCGACTGGCTGAAAGCCAAGGGTCTCGACACGACGGTGATGACCGCGCTCGATTCGATCGCCTGGACCTTCAATATCCGCGGCACCGACGTCAGCCACACGCCGGTCGGGCTCGCGTTCGCGCTGCTCCACGCCGACGCGACCGCCGACCTGTTCATCGCGCCCGAAAAGGTCACCGACGCGGTGCGCGCGCATCTCGGCAACAGCGTGCGGATCCACGATCGCGACGCGTTCGAGACGGCGCTCGCCGACCTGTCGGGCAAGGCGGTCGCGGTCGATCCCGACCGCGCCGTCGCCGCAATCTTCACCGCACTCGAAGCGGCGGGTGCGAAGGTCGAACGCCACCGCGACCCTGCGGTGCTGCCCAAGGCGATCAAGAACGACACCGAACTCGACGGCACGCGCGCCGCGCACGTCCGCGACGGCGTCGCGGTCGCGCGTTTCCTGAAATGGATGGAGGAGGTCGCGCCGCAAGGCCGGCTCGACGAACTCGGCGCCGCGGCGAAGCTTCGCGAATTCCGCGATGCGAACGGCGCGCTCAAGGATCTGTCGTTCGACACCATCTCGGCCGCCGGGCCGAACGGCGCGCTGCCGCATTACAAGGTCGACGAGACGACCAATCGCGCGATCGAGACCGGCACGCTCTACCTCGTAGATTCGGGCGGGCAATATGCCGACGGGACAACCGACATTACGCGCACGATCGCGATCGGCACCCCGACCGCCGAGATGCGCCGCCGCTTCACGCAGGTGCTGAAGGGCCACATCGCGCTTGCGACCGCGCGCTTCCCCAAGGGGACGCGCGGCAGCCAGCTCGACATTCTCGCGCGCCAGTATCTGTGGGCCGACGGGGTCGATTATGCCCATGGCACCGGGCACGGCGTCGGCACCTATCTCGCGGTCCATGAGGGGCCGCAGCGCATCGCCAAGCCCGCCGGCGGGCAGGCCGGGACCGAGGAGCCGCTGCACGCGGGCATGATCCTCTCGAACGAGCCCGGCTATTACAAGGCGGGCCATTTCGGGATCCGCATCGAGAATCTGGTCATCGTCATCCCGCAGAGCATCGCGGGCGCCGAGGAGGAGATGCTGGGGTTCGAAACCATCACCTTCGCCCCGATCGCGCAGAACCTCGTCGACGTCGCGCTGTTGTCCGACGCCGAGGCCGACTGGCTCGACGCCTATCATGCCGAGGTGCTGGAGAAGCTCGGCGCGGGCATGGCGGGCGAGGAGCGCGCCTGGCTCGAGGCCGCCTGTGCGCCGCTCGACCGCACTCCCGCCGCGCTCGCCGCATGACTGACGCCCGCAGCGCCGTGCCGCTCGCCGATTTTCGCGTGCAGGAGCGTGTGCGCGTGCGTTTCAACGAGATCGACGGCCAGAATATCGTCTTCAACGGCAATTATCTGGTCTACGCCGATATCGGCGTCACCGAATATTTCCGCGCGCTCGGCGAGGGGCAGCCCGGCCCCTATTTTCACCAATATGGTACAGACATTCGCGAAACGCATTGCGAAATCGACTATCATGCGCCAGCGCGCCTCGACGAACTGATCACGATCGCGGCGCGGATCAGCGCCTTCGGGCGCACGAGCTTTACGCTCCATTGCGGGATTTTCCGCGGCGAAGAGCGGCTGACCGACATCGAAATCAGCTATGCGCATATCGATTCGGACAGCGGGCAACCGACGCCGCTGCCGGGCAGCTTCATCGCCGAAGTGCGGCGATTCGAATCGCGCACACCCGTTCAGGGCTGATTCGCGACCGGTCCAGTTCGAACCGGATCGTATTTCTCGATCAAAAAAGTCGGGTTTTCCGCCGCAAACGGCAAAAAAAAGGGCCGCCCGAAGGCGGCCCGTGAAAGTTTTGGGAGAGGATGCCTAAAAGGCAAGTGTGTTATTGCACTGCACAATGAATGCTGCAACTGCGAAAAGAGCATCCGTAATTGCATTTTTTGCAATCGAGAACGTTACCATCGGTCACATCGCGCAATCGACGCGCCTCTCGCCAATCGCGCCAACATCCCCTAAATTGGCGGCATGGGAATGTTCAACAATTGGGATGTCGGCGGCGGGATCGCCGATTTCTGGGCCTACATCCGCGAACCGCGTCCGCATCGCTGGGCGAGCTGGGGCGTCGCGATCGTGTTGCCGATCGTGGTGATCTGGGGGTTTTCCAAATATCTCATCCCCTATGAAAAGCCCAAGCCGACGATCGTCTATTTCGAAAATTGGCAGGCGACGCGCAGCGAGACCGATATTCGCGCCGACTGGGTGAAGCGGGCCAAGGAGACGACACTCCGCAACGCGCAGAAGCGTGCCGAGTATCAGCGCTTCGCCGACAGCCTGGGAATCGACTATGATTCGAGCGAGGCCGACAAGGTGACGCGCGAGACGCTGGGCGAAGATGTCGCGGCGGCGGCGAAAAAGATGAAGCCCGCACCGCCGAAGCGCTCGACGCTTGCCGAACGCGCGGCCCGCGGTCCGGCCGCCCAAACGCAGCCCTGATGCAGCGGCCGCCTTCCGACGCCGACTGGATGGCGGCCACCGTCGCGCTGTCGCGGCGCGGCCGGCCGGCGTCGGCGCCCAATCCCAATGTCGGGTGCATGATCGTCAGGGACGGGTGTGTCGTCGCGCGCGGCTGGACCCAGGCCGGCGGGCGCCCGCACGCCGAAGCGGTGGCGCTGGCCGCTGCGGGCGATGCGGCGCGCGGCGCGACCGCTTATGTCAGCCTCGAACCCTGCGCGCACGCCAGCCCGCGCGGGCCCTGCTGCACCGACCTGTTCGTCGCGGCGGGGATCGCGCGCGTTGTCATCGCCACGCGGGATCCCGACCCGCGCACCGACGGTGCCGGGATCGCTCGCCTGCGCGCAGCAGGAATCGAGGTCGAGACGGGCCTTCTTGCCGCCGAAGCCCGGACCGCGATGGCGCCCTGGTGGACGCGGCAGCGCGAAAGGCGGCCGTTCGTGACGCTCAAACTCGCCACCTCGCTCGACGGCTGTATCGCGATGGCCGACGGGTCGAGCCGCTGGATCACGGGGGAGCGCGCGCGCGCCCACGGCCATCTCGAGCGCGCGAGCCATCAGGCGATCCTCGTCGGACGCGGCACGCTCGCGGCCGATGCGCCGACGCTCGATGTCCGCTTGCCGGGTCTTGAGGATCGCAGCCCGAAACGGCTGGTGCTGACGTCGGGCGCGGCGACCGAGGGCTGGACCGCCGTCGCCTCGCCCGCTGCGGTGGCGGGCGTCGATTCGCTGCTCGTCGAGGGCGGCGCGGGCGCGGCTTCGGCCTTCGTCGCCGCCGACCGCGTCGATCGGCTCCTGCTCTACCGCGCTCCGATCCTGATCGGGGGCGGCAAGCCCGCGCTCGGCGACATCGGTCTCTCCGACCTCGCCGACGCGCACGGCCGCTGGCGGCTCGCCGACAGCCGCCTGCTTGGCAGCGACCGGCTCGACGTCTACGAGCGCATCAGAATCATTTGAGGGCTTTTATGTTCACCGGCATCATCACCGACATCGGCACCATCCGCAGCCGCGAGGATCGCGGCGACACCCGCCTCGTCATCGGCACCGCCTATGACACCGACGGGATCGACCTCGGCGCGTCGATCGCCTGCTCGGGAGCCTGCCTGACCGTCGTCGACAAGGGTGCCGACGCCGACGGACACTGGTTCGCGATCGATGCGAGCGGCGAGACGCTCGCGCGCACAGCGGCCGGCATGTGGGACGCGGGCCGCCGCCTCAACCTCGAGCGTGCGCTAAAGATCGGCGACGAACTCGGCGGGCATATCGTAACCGGCCATGTCGATGCGGTGGGTACGATCGTCTCCGTCATCCCGGTCGGCGACAGCGTCGGGGTCACCGTCGAGGCGCCTGCAGAGCTTGCCCCGCATATTGCCGCCAAGGGCTCGATCACCGTCGACGGCATCTCGCTCACCGTCAACGAAGTGACAGACCAGCCCGACGGCAGCGCGCATTTCACGCTCAACATCATCCCGCACACGCAGGAAATGACGACGCTGAACGAGGCGGCTGCCGGACGCCCGGTCAACCTCGAGATTGACATATTGGCGCGATATCTGGCGCGGATGCAGGCGCGGGGGTAGTTCGTTTTCGAGGCCGGCTGCCGAAATGTCTCACGCAAAGGCGCGAAGGCGCAAAGATGTGTCGCGGGCTGGGCGGGCCTTTCGATAATCTCACACAAAGACACAAAGAGGGCGCCTTATGGCGCGGCCGTTGCCTGTCGCCGCAGGCGACCATGAAGGGCGCTTCGCGCCGGTCTCACGCCGCGGCGTCCGAGCAAGCCGCCATCTTTGTGTCTTTGTGTGAGATTCTTTCTTCTTTGCGCCTTCGCGCCTTCGCGTGAGATAATTTTCCTGCGCCGACGCGGGGCTGACGTTGCCACGCTGGGGCGACGATCATCCCTCGCCCCAGCCCGCCGCGATCTCCGGATCCGCCGCGATCATCGACCGCCGCATCGCGACGCGGCCGATACGCAGCAGCTCGGCCTTGCGGCGCGCAGGGGCGAGGTTGCAGTTCGCGGCCTCGCGAAAGACCGCCGCGCCATAGCGGTCGGCGATGATCAGCCCCGACGTTTCGGGACGGTACTCGGCCGTTTCAAGGATCGCGGGGTCGAGCCCTGAGGCGAGCGCCCAATAGAAGCGGTCGCACCAGTCGCAATAGTCGGGCCATTTGCCGTCGCCGTGCAGGTCGGCACGGCTGACCTTGATCTCGACGATCGTGATGTTTCCCTTGGCGTCGATCGCGGTGAGGTCGGTGCGCCGACCGTTGGGCAAGGTGACCTCGGGAATCGCGACCAGTCCTTGCTGCGCGAACAGCCGGCACACGCCGCGCGCGACGTCCGCGGCGGTCAACAGGTCAGTCGCCATGGGTCAAAGTCCTCGGGACGGCCAGACCGTCAGAACGGGACGTCGTCGTCCAGATCGTCGTCAAAGGGCGGGCGTCCGCCGCCACCGCCCGAGCTGCCGCCACCGCCCTGGTTCCAGCCGCCGCCCGAGCTTCCGCCCGACGCGCCGCCGCCTTGATCCCAGCCGCCCGAGGAACCGCCGCCGCCCTGGTTCCAGCTGTCGCCGCCGCGCGAACCGCCGCCGCCACCGCCGGGCGCGCCGTCGAGCATGGTCAGCGTGCCGCCCATCCCCGCGATCACCACCTCGGTCGTGTAGCGGTCGTTGCCGTCGCGATCCTGCCATTTGCGGGTGCGCAAGGACCCTTCGATGTAAACTTTCGAGCCCTTCTTGAGGTAGCGCTCGACGACGCCGACCAGCCCGTCGCCGTTGATGACGACATTATGCCATTCGGTGCGCTCCTTGCGCTCGCCGGTCATCCGGTCCTTCCACTGTTCGCTGGTCGCGATGCGGATATTGGCGATCTTGCCGCCGTTCTGGAACGACTTGATTTCGGGATCGGCGCCGAGGTTGCCGATAAGAATTACCTTGTTGACGCTGCCAGCCATCGCCGCTCCGCTCCGCTCAAAAGTTGGAAGGATCAGCCTAGGCCAAAGGCGACGGCTGTCCAGTAGGTGATACCTGCTGCGGCATAGGCGAGCAGGAACAAATAGCCAACCATGAACATGGGCCATTTCCACCCGTTCGTCTCCCGCCGGGTGATCGCGATCGTCGAAATGCACTGCGGCGCAAAGACAAACCAGGCGAGGAAAGCGAGCGCGGTCGCGAGGCTCCATTTGCCCTGCAGCCGCTCGCCCAGCGTCTCGGCCATCGCCGCCTCGTCGCCGTCGGCATCGATCGCATTCGCGGTCGCCATCGCCGACACCGCGACCTCGCGCGCCGCCATCGCAGGGATCAGCGCGAGCGCGATGTCATGGTTGAAGCCGATCGGCTTGACGACCACTTCGAGGCCGCTCGCGATGCGGCCGGCGACGCTATATTCGACCTGGCTCTGCCCCACGGGCGCCTTCGGAAAGCTCAGCAGCAGCCAGAGGACGACGGTGGTCATCGCGATGATCGTGCCCGCGCGGCGCAGGAATATCCACGCGCGCTGCCACAGCGCGATCGCGATGTCGCGCGCGCGCGGCCATTGATAGCGTGGCATTTCCATCATGAAGCCCGCGGCATTGCCTCTGGTCACCGACCGGCGGAGGACATAGGCGACGAGCAACGCGCCGACGATGCCGCTCAAAAACAGGCCGAAGAGGACGAGGCCCTGGAGGCCGACCGGGGTTCCGCCGACGTTTCGCGCCGGAATGAAGGCGCCGATGACCAGCGCATAGACGGGCATCCGGGCCGAACAGGTCATCAGCGGGGCGATCAGGATCGTCGTCAGTCGGTCCTTTTCGTCGGGAATGGCGCGCGTCGCCATGATCCCCGGTACCGCGCAGGCGAAACTGGACACCAGCGGGATGAAGCCACGTCCCGACAGACCGACCTTGCCCATCAGCCCGTCCATCAGGAATGCCGCGCGCGCCATATAGCCCGACGCCTCGAGCAGCAGGATGAAGAGGAAGAGGATCAGGATCTGCGGCAGGAAGACGATCACCGCGCCGACCCCGGCGAGCACCCCCTCGACGATCAGCCCGCGCAGGAAAGTGTCGGGCATGGTGTCGACCACCCAGCCCTGCAGCATGCCGATCCCGCTCTCGAGGAAATCGGCAGGGGCCTCGGCGGCAGCATAGACCGACTGGAACATCACGAACATCAGCGCGAGCAGGAGGGCGAAGCCCCCGATCGGGTGGAGCACGATCGAATCGACGCGCTGCGTCCAGCGCCGGACCGGCGTCTCGCTGAGCGTCGCGGCGCGCGCGAGCGCTCGGGCGCGCTGGTGGAGCGAAGCGTCGCTGCGCGGCGCGGGGACGACTTCGCGCGGCTCGTGCGTGCGGATCGCGTCATCGACCGCTTCGAGAAGATCGGCGAGCCCGCGTTTGCGCACCGCCACCGTCGGGACGACGGGTACGCCGAGTTCGCGCGCCAGCCGCTGGGGATCGAGCGTCAGCCCGTCGCGCTCGGCAAGGTCGAGCATGTTGAGCGCCACCACCGTCGGCAGGCCGAGCGCGAGCAGTTCCAGCGCAAAACAGAGATGATTGTCGAGGTTCGCGGCGTCGACGACGACGATCAGCGCGTCGGGGCGCTTCTCGCCCTCCTGCTTGCCGAGCACGACGTCGCGCGTCACCGCCTCGTCGAGGCTCGCAGGGGTCAGGCTGTAGGTGCCGGGCAAGTCGATCAGGGCGATCGGGCGTCCGTCGGCGAAGCTGGCATGGCCCGCCTTCCGCTCGACGGTGACGCCGGGGTAATTGGCGATCTTCTGACGCGCGCCGGTCAGCGCGTTGAACAGGCTCGACTTGCCGGCATTGGGATTGCCGACCAGGGCGACGGAAGGAATCGGACCCGTCATGCCGCTGCCGGTTCGACCTCGATCGCCGCGGCCTGCCGCGACCGGATGATGACCTTCATGCGGCCGATGGTCAGCGCCAGCGGGTCGCGCGAAAAGAGGCTGCCGCGATGGAGCGGCACGACCTCGCAGCCCTCCATCAGCCCGAATTCGCGCAGGCGCCGGCCTTCGTCGACCGATATCGCATTCCAGTCGATGCGCGTGATGCGCACCGCGACGCCCAGGGGCGCCCTATCGAGCAAGGCTGTCATTTGCGAGCGATTATCAATATCGGCTGGCGAATGCCAGCCCCCTTTGCGCCTGCGTCCTGGCGCCCGCTTGATCAGCGCCCTGGATAGCGCAGGCGCCCGACGAAGCGCGCGAGGCTCGGGCGTTCGATGCCGCGCGCGGCGCGGCGGTGCTTCCAGCTTTCGAACCGCATCACCTGATCGATCCGGCGCGCAAGGAAAGCGCGCGTTTCGGCGAAATCCTCGCTCTCGTCGTTCAGGAACACCGCCATCGTCGATCCATAGACGGCGCCGAGAATCGTGCGCTTGCTGTAGTGGTTGAAATCGGTCGCTGTGTCGCCGGCAAGCTTCCACATCAGGTCGGCGGCGCGCCAGCCGAGCTTTGCCGCGTGCGGGGCGTTGGTCGGAAGCGCCAGCAGGGCGAGCGCGCGGCGCAGCGATTCGCGGTTCGGCGCGAGCAGGGCGATGCGCGTCTCGACGAGCGTTGTGATCCGCTCGCGGATCTTCAGCGTGGCGAGCTTCTCGGCCGGCCAGCGCTCGGCCATGCGCGCGTCGATATCGGCGAACCAGGCGTCGACCATGTCGCGCGCGCCGCCGGGAAAGGCGAGCTTCGCGACGTCGATATCGATACCGAGGCGCGTCGCCGCATCCACGAGCGCCTCGTTGCTGAAGCCGTCGAAGGCCGCATTGTCCGCGATCAGTGGCGCGAGCGCGGCGCGGATCTCGTCGAGGGTCGGGTCGGCGGGAAGGATCGAAGCCATAAGCGTCAGATAGGCCGCGTCGCGCGGTTCGGCAACCGGATCAGCACCAGCGCCGCGCCGACCATCATCCCCCCGAAAATATCGATCGCCGACAGCGTCTCGCCGAAACCGATCCAGCCGCTGAGCGCGGCGACCGCGGGCTGGACGAGCAGGGTCAGCCCGATGACCAGCGGCGAGAAGCGCGGCAGCGACCAGATCATCAGCCCCTGCCCGATGATCTGGCTGGTCAGCGCGAGCAGGATAAGCGGGGTCCAGTTTTGCGGCATTATCGTTTCGCCAAGCGCCAGCGCGGTGCCGAGCAGGATGGGCACGCAGACCGTCGAGGCGATGGCGAGCGCGGTCCATGGCGCGAGCGCGCCGCGCACGCGCTGCATCAGGATAACATAGCCCGTATAGAGCACCCCCGCGAACAGGCAGAACAGGTCGCCGACGAGATAGTCGGGCGACAATTCATAGCTTTGCCCCATGAGCAGCGCCGATCCGGTGAAGGCGAGCCATATTGCCGCCGCCTGCCATCCGCGTGGCAACCGGCGCGCCAGGATGACCCCCCAGATCACGAGCAGCAGGCTGGCCGAGTTGCCGAACAGCGTCGCGTTGGCGACCTTGGTCTGCAGGATGCCGAGGTGCCAGGCGGCGAGGTCGAGCGCGAAGAATACGCCCGCCGCGGCGGCTATGCCGACCGCGGGGCGCGGCGGCAGCCGCCCGCCGCTTTCTCGCCACGCGAGCGCGAGGAGAAAGGGCAGCGCGAGGGTCATGCGCCAGAAGGCCGAAGCGGTCGGCCCGGTATCGGCCAGCCGCACGAGCATCGCGCCGATCGATAGCGCGATATTGCCGCCGAGCAGCGCGAGGAACGCCCAGCGGGTCGATGTCACGCCCTTTCGGGTCTCTGCGTCGAGGCGTTCGATCTTGGCTGTCATTTAGATTTTCTTTTGCTACCCACCATTGTGCCGGCGCCGCGGCGTCCATAGCTTCGCGGGCCATAGCGACGACCGATGGGGCCGTCGCGAATAAAGTGAGACGTGGAGGAACCATGGCCGTATCGCTGTTCGATCCGATCAAACTGGGCGCCATCGAGGCGCCGAACCGCATCATCATGGCGCCGCTGACGCGCGGCCGCGCCGGCCCGGGTTTCGTGCCCAACGAGCTCGCGCGCGAATATTATCGCCAGCGCGCCGCGGCGGGGCTGATCATCTCCGAAGCCACCGGCATCTCGCAGGAAGGCCTCGGCTGGCCGAGCGCGCCGGGCTTGTGGACCGAGGCACAGGTCGAGGGCTGGAAGCCCGTGACCGACGCCGTCCACGCCGCGGGCGGGCGCATCGTCGCGCAGCTTTGGCACATGGGCCGTCTGGTCCATTCGGTGTTCAACGACGGCAAGCAGCCGGTGTCGGCCTCGGCGACCAAGGGTGTCGGCCGCGCGCACACGCCGGTCGGGCGCCTCGACCTCGAGGAAGCGCGCCCGCTGCGCCTCGACGAGATTCCGCGTGTGATCGCCGATTATGCGAAGGCTGCCGAGAATGCGAAGAAGGCCGGTTTCGACGGAGTGCAGCTTCACGGCGCCAACGGCTATCTGATCGACCAGTTCCTGCGCGACGGGTCGAACCTGCGCGACGACGATTATGGCGGGCCGGTCGAAAACCGCATCCGCCTGCTCCGTGAAGTTACCGAGGCGCTGGTCTCGGTCTGGGGTGCCGATCGCGTCGGCGTGCGCCTGTCGCCCAACGGCGAAACGCAGGGCGTCGACGACAGCGCGCCCGAAAAGCTGTTCCCAGCGGCGGCGGCGGCGCTCGATGCGCTCGGCATCGCCTTCCTCGAACTGCGCGAGCCCGGCCCCGACGGCACGTTCGGCCGTACCGACGTGCCGAAACAGTCGCCCGCGATTCGCCAGGCGTTCAAGGGTCCGCTGATCCTCAACAGCGACTATGACGTGGCGAAGGCTGAAGACGCGCTTGCCAGCGGTCTCGCCGACGCGATCGCCTTCGGACGGCCCTTCATCGGCAACCCCGACCTCGTCGAGCGGATCCGCACCGGCGCCGAATGGGCCGCGGACAACCCGCAAACCTGGTATTCTCCGGGCCCCGAGGGATACACCGACTATCCGGCGCTGGTCACGGCGTAACGTAACCGAAAGCGAGCGAAGGGCCGGGCGGGCGACCGTTCCGGCCCTATCCTTTTTCGGCGATCGCCTTGTCGACGATCCCCGCGCCGATCGGGCCGAGGATATTGCCGCCGAAGCGGAACAGCAGGAAGGCGCCGACGAAGAGCAGGATCGGCTGGACGATCAGCGCCACGATCGCCGCGGCGACGATCGCGAAGAACAGCGTCACGAAACCGCCGCTCAGCACCTGCTGACCCTTGGGGCCCAGTTCGAGGGTGCGCGGACCCTTGGCATCCCACCATTTGCCGGTGACGATCGTCTTGCGGCCGCCTGCTTGCGGCGCGGGCCGGTCGGCGATTCGCGCAGGCTTTGCGTTCGATTGCAGGGCGGGCCGATCGCTCGGCTGCTGATTCCACGGCCGCTTGCCGCGCTCGGCGATCGCGGCGGCGACGCGCGCCTTGCCCTCGGTCGCGGCCGGCGTGGCTTGCTGGACGGGCGCGGGGCGGGCGCTCAGCCCCGATTCGGCGCGCGCCGCGGCCGACAGGTCGGGGACCGCGCTCGCTTTGGAGGGCCGGATCGGCTCGACGCCCAGGCTGCGGTCGTGCAGGTCCATGCGCTCGGCGGCGCTGAGCGGGGTCTGGCCGGTCTCCCGGTCGATGACCACCAGCCGCCCGCCGCGCTCGACGACGGAATAACGGCTGGGGGGTGGTCGATCAGCCAATGCCGAATTGTTCCTTCAGGGCCAGCATCGCGAGCGCGGCCTTCGCCGCTTCGCCGCCCTTATCCTTGCGCGTCTTGTCGGCGCGCGCAAGCGCCTGTTCTTCATTCTCGACGGTCAGGATGCCGTTGCCGATCGCAAGCCCGTCGAGCGTCAGCGCCATGATGCCGCGCGCGCTCTCGTTCGAGACGACTTCGAAATGATAGGTTTCGCCGCGGATCACGACGCCCAATGCGACATAGGCGTCGTAGCGCCCGCTATCGGCGGCGAGCGAAATCGCGGCGGGAACTTCGAGCGCGCCGGGGACGGTCACGGTGTCGTGGCTGTGCCCCTCGGCCTCGAGCGCGCTTTTCACGCCGTCGATCAGCATGTCGTTGAGATGGCTGTAGAAGCGGGCTTCGACGATCAGGACGTGGGCCATCAGGCTTCTCCGGGAATGGGGCGTTCGCCGACGACCGACAGGCCATAGCCTTCGAGGCCGACGATGTTGCTGTGGGTGGGGGTGAGCAGTTCCATCGCATGGACGCCAAGGTCGGCGAGGATCTGTGCGCCGATGCCATAGGTTCTGAGGTCCATGCCGGCGCCCGGCGCCGCCGGTTCGGCGTCGGCGGAGCCGGGGAGCGGACGCATCAACATCACGATCACGCCGGCACCGGCCTCTCCGATCGCGTCCATCGAGCGCTGCAGACGGCGCTTCTTGGGGCCGGGGCGGCCCATGATGTCGTCGAAGATCGACACCGCGTGCATCCGGACGAGCGTGACGCCGGCGGGATCGACCGGCCCCTTCTGGAGCACCAGATTGACGCTGCCGTCGATCTTGTTGCGATAGGATTTGAGGCGCCAGTCGCCGCCATAATCCGATTCGAACGGTTCGTCGGCGACGCATTCGACCAGCCGGTCGGTGCGGCTGCGATAGGCGATCAGGTCGGCGATCGTTCCGATCTTCAGCCCGTGGCGGCGTGCGAAGGGGATCAGGTCGTCGAGCCGCGCCATCGTGCCGTCGTCGTTCATGATCTCGCAGATCACACCCGAGGGGTTGAGCCCCGCGAGGCGCGCGATGTCGACCGACGCCTCGGTATGGCCGGCGCGGACGAGTACGCCGCCGTCGCGCGCGATCAGCGGAAAGACATGGCCGGGGGTGACGATGTCGTCGCGGCCCTTCGATGCGTCGATCGCAACCGACACCGTGCGCGCGCGGTCGGCGGCCGAAATGCCCGTGGTCACGCCCTCGCGCGCCTCGATCGAGGTGGTGAAGGCGGTTTCATGGCGGGTGCCGTTGTTGCGGCTCATCAGTTCGAGCCCGAGCGTCTCGACGCGGCTGCGCGTCAGGGTGAGGCAGATCAGGCCGCGCCCGTGCGTCGCCATGAAATTGATCGCATCGGGGGTCGCCATCTGCGCGGGAATGACCAGGTCGCCCTCATTCTCGCGATCCTCGTCGTCGACGAGGATGAACATGCGGCCGTTGCGCGCCTCGGCGATGATCTCCTCGGGCGTTGCCATCGGGGAGATGTCGCTGCCGGTCGCGAGCCAGTTTTCCAGCTTGCGCAGCGTGTCGGCGGTGGGGTTCCAGCTTTCCGAATCGAGATCGCGAAGGCTGTTGGCGTGAAGGCCCGCGGCGCGCGCCAGTCCCGAGCGGGACATGGTCCCTTCGTCGACGATGGAGCGGATGCGGTCGATGAGCTGTGTGGACATGGTGACGATGTCTCACATCATAATGTGATTGTCAATCCAGATATCACATTCCACAATTCTCTTAAGCCGTCGCGCTAGTTGCTCGGCCCGAAGGTCGGCCCCAGCTGGCGCCCCGGCGCGTCGGGCTTGGCGTCGAGGATCGACAGCAACTGGCCGGTGCGGTCGTCGCGCTTGGCATAGTCGCGCGCCGACATGCCCGCGATATGGTCGGCCTTGTCGGGGCTGGCGCCATTTTTGACGAGCAGCCGCACCATCGCGACATTCTTGGCCTGCACCGCCAGGATCAGCGCGGTCTCGCCGCGCCGGTTGGTCTGGTCGACCGGCGCCCGGCTCTGGATCAGCTCCTCGGCGCCCTCGGTGAAGTTGAGCAGCGCGCTGTGCATCAGCGGGGTGACGCCTTGCCGGTCGGCGATCGACGGATCGGCGCTTTTCGCCAGCAGGAAACGCAGCCAGTTGAGGTCGCGGCGCTTGGTCACGATCGCCAGCGCGGTCTCGCCCGTGTCCGGATTGCGTGTGTTGATCAGCGTCGGGTCGTTCTTCAGCGCGTCGGTCGCCTTTGTCCCGTCGCGGTTGTCGACCGCCGACAGAAAGGCGTATCCGCCGCGGAATTGCGCGATCGCCGGGCTCGCGACGAGCGCGCCCGCGATCAAAAGGAGAGAGGCAAGGCGGAATTCCGCGCGTCGGAACATGATGGAAGAGACCCCTGGCAGCTTGAGTCGGTCGGACGACAAAGGTTGATTTTCGTGGCGTAGCCGATCAAGGCTGGCCGCATGATGAATATCGCAATTATGGGGCAAAAGCTTGCCCGTTCAAGCCTGCTCCTGTTTGCCGCGACCGCGCTCGCCGCGTGCGGCGCCCCCGGCGGCACGCCCGAGGCGACGCCGCCGCTCGCCGGCGCGAAGATCGGCGGCCCGTTCACGCTGACCGACCAGAACGGCAAGACCGTGTCCGATACCGACTTTGCGGGACGATATCGCCTCGTCTATTTCGGCTACAGCTATTGCCCCGACATCTGCCCGGTCGACCTGCAGAAGCTGATGCGCGGCCTCGCGGCGTTCGAGAAGAGCGATCCGGCGCGCGGGGCGAAAGTGGCGCCGATCTTCATCACCGTCGATCCCGAACGCGACACGCCCGCCGCGCTCAAACCCTTCGTCAGCCGCTATCATCCGCGCCTGCTCGGACTGACCGGCACGCCCGAACAGATCGCGGCGGTCGCGAAGGCGTTCGTCGTCACCTACAACAAGGTGCCGGGGTCGGCGCCCGACAGATATCTGATGGCGCACAGCCAGCTCGCCTTCCTGATGGACCCCGACGGCAAGCCGCTTGCGCTGCTGCCGCTCGACGACCCCTCGACCGAGCCCGACGAGGGCGCGCCCGGCAAGGTCGCCGCCGATCTGGCGAAGTGGGTCAAGTAGTGGCCCGCGAGGCGCAGCCCTTCTGGGAAGCGCCGCTCGCCAGCCTCGATGCCGGGCAGTGGGAGGCGCTGTGCGACGGTTGCGGCAAATGCTGCCTCCACAAGCTCGAGGATGAGGATACGGGGCGCATCTATCCGACCAACGTCGCGTGCCGCCTGCTCGACCTGACAACGGCGCGCTGCGGCGATTACAAGCATCGTCGCCGCCACGTCCCCGATTGCCTGACGCTGACCCGCGCAAAAGTCGACGACCTTATATGGTTGCCGCAGACCTGCGCCTATCGCCTGCGTGCCGAAGGCGAACCGCTGCCCGAATGGCATTATCTCGTCTGCGGCGACCGCGACGCCGTGCATCGCGCAGGCGAATCGATCGTCGGCTGGACGGTGAGCGAGGATGTCGCGGGGCCGCTGGAGAATCATCTTGTCGAGCGCGTGGTCTGACCCCGCGGGCGACGGCCCGCACATCCGCGTCGGCGAGACGCTGTGGCCGGTGCGGCTCGTGCATCATGCCCGGTCGCGTCGGTACAAGCTGGTCTTCGATGGCGCGCGCGGCGAGCTGCGATTGACCCTGCCGCGCCGCGCGAGCGCGCTGCGCGCGCTCAAATGGGCGAGCGAACAGCAGGACTGGCTGAGCGAACAGGTCGGCAAGTCGGTCGCGCCGGTGCTGGTCGCGCCGGGGTCGGCGATTCCGTTTCGCGGCGCCGACCATCGCATCGACTGGATCGCAGGCGCGCCGCGTGCGGTGCGGATGGCGGACGGACGGCTGAGCCTCGGCGGCCCGGCGGAGACCGTCGGGCGGCGGCTCGAACGCTGGCTGAAGGCCGAGGCGCTCGACCTGATGGCGGCGGAAAGCCGCGAGATCGCGGCGCACGCGGGGCTTCGCGTCGGCCGCATCGGGATCGGCGATCCGCGCAGCCGTTGGGGCAGCTGCACGCACGACGGCGACCTCCGCTACAGCTGGCGGCTGATCCTCGCTCCCGACCATGTCCGCCGCGCGACTGTCGCGCACGAGGTCGCGCACCTCCGGCACATGGATCATGGCGCCGATTTCCACGCGCTCGTCGACGAACTCCACGACGGCGACGTCGGCGCGGCGCGCGCGTGGCTGCGCCGCGAAGGGCGCGGCCTGCACCGTTATCGGTTCGGCTGAGGCGATCCGCGCTGTGCCGCAGGCACAGCGCGGATCCCATTCTACTCGCCTTCGCGCGGCGCGGTCCTGGGGGCGGGCGCGGGCGCGCCCTTTGCCGGAGGACTTCCCTTGGGCGGTGTGCCGAGGTCGGACGGTGCCGGGCGGCGGCCGGTCTGCTCCTCGATCCATTGCTGGTTCAACACGGGACCGTCCGGAACGGGCTGCGGCGTCTGCGGGTCGGGCATGTCCTCGGGCCCGCGCATGTCATAGGGCAGCTCGATCGGCATGCCGTTGTCGTCGGTCAGCCCTTCCTGACCGGGCTCGCCCATATAAGCGTCGCCCTCGTCCTCCAGCTGCCATTCGGGCAGCTTGACCTCGGTATCGAAGGCTTCGACCGGGCGCCGGGCGACTGCGACGCGCATATAATCGGCAAAGGCTCTGGCCGGCGCGCGGCCGCCCTGCAGCCCGCCGACGGCCTTCGCGTCGTCGCGGCCCATCCAGACGCCGGTGGTCAGCCCGCTCGAGAAGCCCAGAAACCAGCCGTCCTTGTTGCTCGACGTCGTGCCGGTCTTGCCCGCGACGGGGCGGCCGATCTGCGCCGCCTTGCCGGTGCCGGTGTTGACCGCGGTCTGGAGCAGGTCGGTGATGCCCGCGGCGACCCAATTGTCGACGAGCACCTGCCCGCGCTCGGGGGGGCGCTGATAGAGCAGCCGGCCGTCGGCGGTCGTCACCTTGGTGATGCCATAGGGCTGCACCGACACGCCCTTGCGCGCAACGGCGGCGAAGGCGGCGGTCATGTCGATCACGCGCACCTCGGCGCTTCCGAGCACCATCGAGGGGTGGGTGTTGATCGGGGTGGTGATGCCGAAGCGGCGCGCCATGTTCGCGACCGCCGAGAAGCCGACCTCGTCGCCCAGTTTTGCGGCGACGGTGTTCACCGAATAGGCAAAGGCGGTGCGCAGGTCCATCGTCCCCGCGAAGCGCCCCGACGAGTTGCGGGGCGACCAGCCGTTGATCGTGACCGGTTCGTCGACCACCTGGTCGTCGACCTTATACCCCGCTTCGAGCGCGGCCATATAGACGAACAATTTCCACGCCGACCCCGGCTGGCGCAGCGCCTGCGTCGCGCGATTGTAGTTCGAGGTGACATAGTCGGTGCCGCCAACCATCGCGCGCACCGCGCCGTCGCGGTCGATCGACACGAGCGCCGCCTGCACGCCCTTCGGTGTGTCGGCCTGGATCGCGGCGGTCGCCGCCCGCTGCATGTTGAGGTCGATCGTCGTATAGACGTCGAGCGCCTCGGTGCCTTCGTCGATCAGCAGGTCGAGCTGCGGCAGCGCCCAGTCGCTGAAATAGCGTGCGCTGTTCTGCCCCGTTTCCTGCGCAAGCTGGACATTGGCGGGCTCGGCGCTGTCGGCCTGGCTGCGGGTGATGAAGCCGCCATCGACCATCGTGTCGAGCACGACGCCCGCGCGGCCCAGCGCGGCCTGCGCGTCGGCGGTCGGCGAATAGCGCGACGGCGCCTTGACCAGCCCCGCGACCACCGCGGCCTCGGAGAGCGACATCTGCGTCGCGCTGTGGCCGAAGAAGCGGCGCGACGCGGCGTCGATGCCATAGCTGCCGCCGCCGAAATAGACCTTGTTGAGATAGAGTTCGAGCAGCTCGTCCTTCGAGAATTTCCATTCGAGCGCCATCGCGAGCACCATTTCGCGCAGCTTGCGCGTCCAGGTGTAGCTGTTCGACAGGAAGATGTTGCGCGCGAGCTGCTGCGTGATCGTCGACGCGCCCTGCATCCGGCGCCCCGTGCCATAATGCTGGACCGCGAACACTGCGGCGCGGCTCATGCCGACGGGGTCGATCCCCGGATGATAGCGAAAGCGGCGATCCTCGACCGCGACCATCGCGTCCTGCATCACCTGCGGCGTCTCGTCGAGCGTCAGCCAGCGGCCGTAATTCGGGCCCAGTGACAGGAACACCGTGCCGTCGGCGGCGTGGACGCGGATCGTCTGGCCGGCGGGCGAGCGCTTCAGTTCCTCGAAACTCGGGATGCGCTGCACCGCGATGCCGACCGCGACCGCGACCGCGATCGCGCCGACCAGCGCCAGCCCCAGGCCCCAGCGGAACAGCCGCCGGACCCAGAGCCGGAACCGCGACGGCGGGGGCTTGGGCCCGGACGAACCGGACCCTTTGCCCGCGGATGACGATTTACCTGATGATGCCTGCTGTCGTTCGCGACGCAAAGTAGTCTGTTCCTTCCTGCGCCCCTGATGCGTCAGTGCCGGCGGATCGGTTAACCTTTGCCGGTGTCAGCGTCATCCTGCCCGCGGTCCGCGAAGTCAAGCGCCGCGCTGTTGATGCAATAGCGCAGCCCCTCGGGGCCGGGGCCGTCGGGGAAGACATGGCCGAGGTGGCCTTCGCACTTGGCGCAGCGCACTTCGGTGCGGATCATGCCGTGGCTCATGTCGTGATGCTCGGTCACCGCAGCATCGCCCGCCGGGGCGGTGTAGCTCGGCCAGCCCGACCCGCTGTCATATTTGGCGCGGCTGTCGAACAGCGGCGCGCCGCACCCGGCGCAGCGATAGACGCCGTCGCCCTTGTGGTCGGTGTATTTGCCCGTGAACGCGCGTTCGGTGCCGCCTTCGCGCAGCACGTGGTGCGCCATCGGGTCGAGTGTCTTGTCGGTCATGCGGAAATCTCCTTTCCGGGGTGCGGCGGGCTTGAAGCGCCGCCGCCGGTTGTGCCCAATATCGGGTGAATGCGCGCGCCCCGCAAGGGCCGGCCGGTCAGCCGCCGCGAATTCGCGTCGCCTCCGACACCATTCGCACCAGCGGCGGGAAAAGTGACGCGGCGGTGGTCAGTATCCCGGCGGTGACGGGGCTTTCGCCCGCCCGCCAGACCAGATTCGCCAGCCCCAGCGGCCGCGCCATGCGCTGCGCGAACCGGCGCTGGAAAGCAGGCGCAGCGCCGGCGCCACCGTCACGCCACGCCGCCACGGCCGCGTCGGCGCTCGCCAGCGCGATTCCCATGCCCTCGCCCGCCAGACTGGGGATGACCCCGGCCTGATCGCCGAGCCGGAACAGGCCGGGCGCGGTGTCGGCGGTGCGCCAGCCATAGGGGACATGGCCGATCGCATCGACGCCGCGCGTCCAGTCGGCCGCGGCGAGCCGCTCGCCGAGGAAGGGAAACTGGTCGCCGAGCGCGCCGAGCAACGCGACCGGCTCGCCGCCCGCCTCATCGAGTCGCGATTTGTGGACGGCGAGGCAGAGGTTGCCGCTCCCGTCCTCCTGCCGCACCAGCCCGGCATAGCCGCGATCGAAGAGGTGGAGTTCGACGGCATCGCCGACGAGCCGGTCGAGCGCCGGATGCGCGGGCAGCCGCAGCCGCAGCCCCAGCACCGGGTCGCCGCGCTGCCATGCGGCGGGCTCGCGCGGAAAGCCGCGAAAGCCATGCTTGCCCGCGGCGAGGAAGATCGCCGGCGCCGCGAGCGTCGCGCCGTCGCGCGTCTGCACGCTGTCACCCTCGATTGCGGACGCATGGACCCCGCGTTCGAGCCCCGCCCCCGCCGCGCCCGCCGCCGCCTGCAACGCGCCGTCGAGCCGCAGGCGCGAAACGCCCATCGCCTCGGCAGGCAGCGTCGTCTCGCTCCTCCGCTGCCCCGCGAACAGCCGGACACGGCGCACCGCCTGCCCGCCGAGCCGCGCGCGGTCGATCCCGAGCGCATCGAGCCGCGCCAGCGTCCGCCAGCTCAGGAAGCCACCGCACAGCGCATCGCCCGTTTCGCGCGTGCGCTCGAGCAGCAGCACCCTTGCCCCCGCCCGCGCCAGTCCGATCGCCGCCGCCGACCCGGCGGGCCCGGCGCCGACGACGATTGCATCGTTCATCGGATGCGCTCGACGCAGAGGCGATACGGAAAGCTGCGGAAGATCCGGCATTCGGCTGCCGTCTCCGCCAGCGCGTCCGCCAGGATCGCCCCCCATTCGGCGCGGCGAAAGCTGCGCCCGACCGACAACTGGCCGTCGCGCCGCACGATCGGGTCGGCGAGCGCCAGCACCGCGAGCAGCGGAAAGCCCATGAAGGGCAGGCGCTGGCGGTGGAGGTCGTTGACCAGCCAGCCGCGCGCGCTTTCCTTCTCCATGAAGCGCAGGAAGTCGCGCCGCTGCTCCGCCGTCATATGGTGGGTGACGAGGCTGGAGAGGACGATGTCCCACCCCTGCCCTGCCAGATCGCGGTAATCGCCGGTGATCAGCCGCGCGCGGCCGCCGAGCCGCGCGTCGGCAACGGGCGCGCTCTTGGGATTGAGATCGACCCCGGCGAGCTCGACCGCGACCCCGCGCGCGTCGGCCCAGCGCGCGATCCGCGACAGCATGTCCCCCGCGCCGAAACCGACATCGAGGATGCGCCAGGGCTTTGTCCCGACCCCGCGCGCGCGGACGCGATCGAGGAAGCCCAGTGTCGGGCGTGGCGCCAACGTCAGCGCGTTGATGCGCGACAGGTCGGCGAGCACCTTCGCATAGCGCGCGGGCGGCAGCTCGGCGGCGTCCATCTCCTCCTCGCGCGCGATCGGCCTTGCGAGGCTGGCGAACGGGTTCATGCCCCGATGCCGCCAGCGTCGAACCGGCCAGCGTCGAACCGGATCGCCTCGGCAGCGAGGCCGGGGCCGAAGGCGATCGCGATCCCCTGCCCCTCCGCGCCGCGCGCCATCATCTCGGCGAGCACGAACAATATCGTCGCCGAGGACATATTGCCGAAGCGGGCGAGCACCGAGCGGCTGTCGGCGAGCGTGGGCGGATCGACGCCCAGCGCATGTTCGACCGCGTCGAGTACCGAGCGGCCACCGGCGTGGACCGCGAGCAGTTCGGGCGGATCGCCATCGAACAATTGCCCGCGCACGGCGGGCGCGGCGAGTGCTTCGCGCAGGCGGCCGGGGACTTCGCCCGACAAATGCATTTCGAAGCCGCGGTCGCCAATGTCCCAGCGGATGAGGTCGGCGCTGTCGTCGAGCGCTAGGCTGACGCCCGCGCCAAGCGCGAGTCCCCGCGTATCGGCCGACACGATTCCCGCCGCGGCGCCGTCGCTGAACTGGAGCATCGCGAGCAAGGGCTCGGGCGCTTCGGCAAGGCTGAGATGGAGCGTCGACAGTTCGACGCTGACGACGAGCACCACCGCGCCGGGTTCCGATCGCACGATATGGCGCGCACTCCGCAGCGCGGTGACCCCGGCATAGCAGCCCATGAAGCCGATCAGCACGCGCTCGACCGTCGGCGGCAGGCCGAGGCGGCGGGCGAGGATCTGGTCGATTCCCGGCGCGACGAAGCCGGTGCAGCTCGCAACGACGATATGCGTGATCCGCCTGGGATCGAAGGCATCGCCGAGCTTCGCGATCGCCTGCAGCGCCAGCTCGGGGGCGTGTTCGGCATAGGCGGTCATGCGCGCCGAGGTCGGGGGCAGGCCGGGCACGTCGTAAAAGCCCCCCGGTGCGACCGGCGACCCGCCATCCGCGGTCGGCGGCAGCACCGACCAGCGATGCGCGATCCCCGACCGGGCCGCCATGCGCGCGAACAGCGCGCGCACGCGCTCGTCGGTCAGGCGCGGGGTCGCCCAGTCGATGAAAGCCTGGTGGATATCGTGGGTCGGCACCGCCGTCGCGAGCGCGTTGAGGCGGGGGAGGGGGGGGAGCTGGGGGCTGCTCATGGCGCTGGTTAGACCGAATTGAAAGGCACCGCCAGCGGTTAGCGCGCGGGCGGCTTTACCGCAGATTAACCACGAGTGCCTTATGCCGGAGGGCGTGGAACTGCGCCTATTTCTCGGTCTTGCGCTGCTCGCCGCCACGCCCTCGGGGGCGTCGGCGCAATGCCTGCTGTGCGGCGCGAGCGAAAGCGCGAAGACGTCGGCGAGTCGGAGCGGTCAGACGCCGCTGCACGTTGAGGTCGAAACCCAGCTCGACATGGGCCGCATCGCGGCGGGAAGCGGCGGCGGCGAGGTCGCGATCGACCCGGTCACCGGCGTTCGCCGGGTCAGCGGCGACGTCCGCGACCTCGGCGGCTTCGCGCTGACCGGGGTGGTTACCGTGCGCGGCGAGCCCGGCGCGGAGGTGCGCGTTTTCCTGCCCGCAACGGTCGATCTCGAAAGCGGGACCGGCGCGACCGCGCGGGTCGTCGGCCTCGCCACCGATCTTGGCGCCGCGCCGCGGCTCGGCATCGACGGGCGGTTGCAGTTCCGCTTCGGCGGCCGGTTGCAGGTGACGGGCTCCGCCGACGGCGACTATCGCGGGCGCATCCCGGTGACGGTCGAGTATCAGTAACCGGTGGCCGGCTTCTCGGCCCGCTTCTCGGCAATATCCAGCCGCCGTTCGACCAGCACCGCGATCCGCTGGCGCATCACGCGCGCCACGCACGCGTCGTCGGGGCAGGCGTCGCGCACCGACACGCGCCACGCGCTCTGTTCGGCGGTGAGCAGCGCGCGCCGGTTGATCGCGATCTGGTTCAGCGCGCGATAGGCTTCGGCCATTTCGCGGTCGAGCGCCGCCAGCTCATCGCTCGCGCAAATCCGCCGCTCGCTGTTGGTGATCGCCCGGTTGCAGTTGAAGGTCGGCGGGATGCGCGAACGCACCGGGGCAGAGGCGTCGGCCGCCTGCGGCGTTGCAGGCGTGGCGGCATATTGCGACGGCGCTGCGACCGGCGATGAAACGGGCGTATCGCCCGTGCCGGGCGCGGGGGTCGCTGCGGCGGGGGGCGACATTGTCGCGGCCGGAGCTTCGGTCGAGGCCGCCACCTCGGTTTTGGGCGCCTCGCCGCCGCGCAGAAACAGCATCGCGGCGAGCACCACGACCGCGACGCCCAGCCCCGCCATCACTAGCGTGCGCACCGACACGCTCGCGGGCGCGGGCGGCGGCGTCTCGGCGGCCTGCGACAGGATGGCCGCGTGCAGATTGTCGGCAGCTGCCGCCGAAGCGCCCCCGGGAATCACCGGCGCGCCCTCCCTGACCGGCGGAACGCCGGCGAGCTGCTGCGCCTTGACCGCGATCCGCGCGATCGAATCGTCGCGCTTTTCCAGCCAGTCGATCCATTGCGCGCTGGCAAGGTGATAGGCGAGGTCGTCGGGGACGATTTCTTCGAGCCGCAACGGGATGATTGCTTTGTGCGCGCTGTCGGCCAGGATCAGCTCGCGCTTCACATGCGGGCTCTTGTCCGATTGGCTGCAGAACAGCAGCAGCACGCCCGACGAATCGCGGATCGCCTTCATGATCGCAGTATCGAACGCCTCGCCGGGGCCGACGTCGCGCGGCGCGATCCAGCATTCGACGCCGTGGCGCGAAAGCGCGCGTTCGACGTGCAGCGCGACTTCATACTTGCTCGAATGATGGCTGACGAACAGCTGCGGACGTCCTGCTTCTCCCATAACCGCTACCTTCCCCCTTTGCGGCGCAGACGATGGCACAGCCTTCGTTAACTTCAAGCCACGCGATGTTCGCCCTTCACCCAGCGCACCGTGCCCGACGAGGCGCGCATCACGACGGTCTCGGTGGTCAGGATGCCGCCACGGCGATGCTTGACCCCCGACAGCAAGGATCCGTCGGTGACGCCGGTCGCGGCGAAGATCACATCGCCCTTGGCCAGATCCTCGAGGTCATAGACGCGGTCGAGATCCTCGATGCCCCATTTCTTCGCGCGCAGCCGCTCGTCATCGTTGCGGAACAGCAGGCGGCCCTTGAACTGGCCGCCGACGCAGCGCAGCGCCGCCGACGCCAGCACGCCCTCGGGCGCGCCGCCCGATCCCATATAGATGTCGATGTTGGTTTCGGGGTTCGTCGTCGCGATCACCCCGGCGACGTCGCCATCGGGGATCAGCGCGACGCCGCATCCGATGCGGCGCAGCTCGGCGATGATCGCCTCGTGGCGCGGGCGGTCGAGGACGCAGACGATGATGTCGGCGGGGGCGCAGCCCTTTTCGCGCGCGACCGCCTCGACATTCTCGCGCACGCTGTTGTCGAAATTGACGATGTTCGGCGAATAGCCGGGGCCGACCGCGAGCTTGTCCATATAGACGTCGGGGGCGTTGAGCAGGCAGCCTTCCTCGGCGATCGCGAGCACCGCCAGCGCGTTCGGGCCGGCCTTGGCGGTGATCGTCGTGCCTTCCAGCGGGTCGACCGCGATATCGATCTTCGGACCCTTGCCCGGGGCACTACCGACCTTCTCGCCGATATAGAGCATTGGCGCCTCGTCGCGCTCGCCCTCGCCGATCACGATGGTCCCGTCCATATAGAGCGTATTGAACGCGTTGCGCATCGCCTCGACGGCGGCGGCATCGGCGGCCTTTTCGTCGCCGCGTCCGATCAGCTTCGCGGCGGCGATCGCCGCGGCTTCGGTGACGCGCACCATTTCGAGCACGAGCACTCGGTCGAGGTTGCTGCCGCCGCTGTTCGTCATCGCCTTCACTCTCCGTCTTTACTTGTCCCGCCCCTTCGGCATGGTGCGCGCCATATGGTTGCCCGCGCCGCTTGTCGAGGATGCTTCGCCCGATTCGGTGCCGCTTTTGCGCCATTCTGCGTCATCGCGATGACGGTATCTCCCGTTTCGGCGCAATTGATCGGCCCGCCGGCCCCGAAGCCCGCTAAGTCCGCCGCCGACGCCGCGGTCGAAAGAAGCCGCGAGCTGACCGACCCGGTCAAGCGCTGCAAGCCCGCCGACGACGGGTCGATCACGGTATGCGGCAGCGACACCGACCGCCATCGCCTGTCGCCCGAACTGCGTGCGATCGCAAACGAGGGACGCGAGGCGCCGCCGAAGCTCCCCCGCGCCGAGGCGAAGGCGATGAGCCTCGACAAGCTGCCGTACAACTGGATGCCGATCGGCGGCCGTTATGCGCCCGGCCCCGAATATAATGCGCTCTACGAAATGGCGAAGCGCGCGACCGACCCCGAAACGGGCGTGGCGCCGCCCGAGGAACCGGAGAACTAGAGCGCGAGGATCGGCATATGCATCGGCGTGCCGATGACATGGTCCGACGCCGCGAGGATCTTCAGCGCGGCGTGGATCGCGCTTGCCGGTCCCTCGTGCGTGACGATCGCGATCACGACGCCGTCGTCGTCGTCGGTGCCGCGCTGGATGAAGCTTTCGATCGATACGCCCGCATCGCGCATCGCGGTCGCGATCTCGGCGAGGACGCCGATCCGGTCCTCGACGATCAGGCGGACATAATGTTTGCCGACGCGCGTGCCGGCATCGGCGACGGGCGCGGCGTCGAGCGCGTCGACGGGCATGGCGAAGGCCGGGCCATATTCGTCTCGCGCGATATCGATGATGTCGGCGACGATCGCCGACGCGGTCGGCCCCGCGCCCGCGCCCGCGCCCTCGAAGAACAGGCGGCCGACGAAATTGCCCTCGGCGACCACCGCGTTCAGCGCGCCGGGGACATAGGCGAGCGGATGGTCGGCGGGAACGAGGCACGGCTGGACATGCTGATAAAGCCCATTCGCGTCGCGTTCGGCCATGCCGATCAGGCGAACGCGGTGGCCCAGCGCCTCGGCCTCGCGAATGTCGGCGGCGATCAGATTGCGGATGCCGCTTGCGGTCACCGCGCCGATGTCGAGCCGCGTCCCGAAGCAGAGCGCGGCGAGGATCGACAGCTTGTGCGCGGCGTCGATCCCGTCGACGTCGAAGGTCGGGTCGGCTTCGGCATAGCCCTCGGCCTGCGCGCCCGCGAGCGCCTCGGCGAAGCTCGCGCCGCTGCGCTCCATTTGCGTGAGGATATAATTGCAGGTGCCGTTGAGGATGCCATAGACGCGCGCGATCTGGTTCGCCGACGCGCCCTCGCGGATCGCCTTGATGACCGGGATGCCGCCCGCGACCGCCGCTTCGTACTTCAGCGGCGTGTCCTTCGCCTCGGCGAGCCGCGCGAGGTCGAGCCCGTGATGCGCGATCATCGCCTTGTTCGCGGTGACCAGCGCCTTGCCCGCGGTCAGCGCCTGCCGCGCCAGCGTCAGCGCCATGCCGTCGGCGCCGCCGATCATCTCGACGACCACATCCACGTCGCCCGCGGTGACCAGCGCGCCGAGATCGTCCTCCCAGCGATAGCGCGACAGGTCGACGCCGCGGTCCTTGTGCCGGTCGCGCGCCGACAGCGCGACGATCTCGACCGCGCGCCCCGCGCGCCGCGCGATCAGGTCGCGGTTGGCCTCGAGCAGCTTGACGACCCCGCCGCCGACGACGCCGATTCCCGCCAGCGCGACGCGCAAGGGCGGACGGGGCACGGCAGGGGCGGGGGACGGCGACATTCGGGCACTCCTCTACAGGCGGCGTGCGCGATGGCCCGCCCTCGCGAGCGCCCTATCGGCTTTTCGGCCGGACACAAGCCCGACGCGGCTTCGGTAAGCGGAAGGAAAAGTTCAGCTTCCCGTCAGCGGCGCGCGCGTTCGCGTGCATTCGCCGAGGGCGCCGAGTACCACGGCATAGTCCGACGCCGCCTTCTTGCGATCCTCAGGGGCTGTTCCGGCAAGCTTTGCGAGCGGCAGCTGGCGTGGCAGGCCGCAGGCAAGGCGGTACCAGGCCAGCGTGTCGCGCGGCGGCACCGCCGCCGATCCGTCGACGATCTCGCCGAACGCCGCCGCCCAGCGCCGCGAGCCATCGGCGGCGGTCAGGATCGTCAGCGACACCGGCTCGCCGGTCTTCGTATCGAGGAACAGCTGCGTCTCGCCCTCGCCGGGCAGGGTGCCGGGGACGTGGAATCCGTTGGCAATGCCGGTGATCGCGGGCGGCGCGCCGGGCTTGACCGCCTCGGTCAGAATCGCGCGCAGCGTCGCCTCGGTCGCCGCGTCCCAGGGAAGTTGCGCGTCGGGGGCGACCAGCCGGATGCTTCCGGTATCGCGTGTCCCCGGCGCACTGCCCGCGACCGGACGCGCGAAGATCAGCACCGGCTGCTTCTTCTTGAGCTTCGGCGCCTTGCCCTTCGCGTCGAGCGGCAGGTCGACCAGATAGTTCACCCGTGCCGCGAGCGGCCCCGATCCGCGAATCAGGCTGATCACGTCGGCCTCGACATAAAGTCGCGCCCGACCGGCTTTCAGGCCGGGCGCCTGCTCGGGCTTCAGCACCGCGGTCTTGTAGATTCGCCCGTGGATCGCGATCGGCGCGATCGTCGCCAGATCGGCGATGTCGGCATAGCTATAGGGGGAGGGAGTTGCCACCGGTGTCGGAGCCTGCATCGCCGAAGCGCTGTAAAAACAGCTACTTGCGGCCAGAATACCCAGGGCCAGAGCCGGCAGACGCGCGCGCATGATCGAACCACCTTCTATAGTAACAAGCGCCGGAGCGGCGCCAAATACCCTTTATGGGGAAGCGGACATTAACCGCTGATAAAGGGTTTGCGAATGTGCCGCCACCGCGATAGGACGTGCGGCGAAGTGTCCGGCAAGAGCATAATAAGCCGGCTGCTACGCCGCCGGGTCTGTGGAACGCATCGGAAATCATCCGGGCATTTGGCAACCGAACCGGTCGGTGGGGATTTTGGTGTCAGGATGATCTAGCAAGGAGCGTCGTCCCTGAATGGCTTATGGTGATAATGTCGACCCTAAAAACAGGGTAGTGGCAATTGTCTTGGTGGGTTTGCTGACGGCGGTGCTGGGCTATGGCCTGGTCAACGGTCTGAACATCAGCATCGTCAAGAAGCTTGCCGAGAAACTGGACGTCGTGGACGTCGAGGAACCGCCGCCGCCGGAGGAACCCCCTCCGCCGCCGCCGCCGGACAACAAGCTGCCGCCGCCGCCGCCGGTGGTGACGCCCCCGTCGCCGATCCCGCCGCCGGTGACCTCGAACACGATCCAGTCGGTTCCCGAGGCACCGCCGCGTCCGCCGCTTCCGATTCCGCCCATCGCGGCGCCGCCGGCCCCCCCGCCGTCGCCCGACCTCAGCGCTCCCGGCCGACCGAAGGGCAACCCGGCGCGCTGGGCGACCAACGACGACTATCCGGCCCGCGCGATGCGTGAGGAACGCGAAGGCACGACGGGTTTCCGCGTCAGCTATGACGCGAGCGGCAAGCCCACGGGCTGCGACATCACGTCGTCGAGCGGCCATGCCGATCTCGATGCGGAAACCTGCAAGCTGGTGATGCGCCGCGCGCGCTTCGATCCCGCGAAGGATCGCGCCGGCAACCCTTCGGGGGGCAGCTTTTCGAGCCGCATCAAATGGGTGATTCCGAAGTGATCCCGATCGGGATCGCTTGACCGAACGCCTTGGAAATTTTGATCTTTATCGTATTTTGAGAGGGAATATCCGAAATGTTTAACCTGATTGCAAATGCCGCCGCCGCGGCACCGGCAGCCGCCCACGACGCCGGCTTCAGCCTGATGCCCGCGTCGATGTGCGTGAAGGAAGAAGGCACCAACCCCTACGGCCTCGTCCCCGCGCTCTGCGAAGGCGGCATCGTGTCGCAGGTCACCTTCCTTGTCCTGCTGATCATGTTCGTCGGCACGCTCTACATCCTGTTCACCAAGCTGTTCGAACAGAATAAGGTGATCAATCAGGGCAAGGCGGTCGACGCGAACTTCTGGCGCGCCCCGACGCTCGCCGACGGTGCGGCAAAGCTCGAAAAGAACAGCGCCTATCGCCAGGTCGTCGAAGACGGTCTGCGCGCCAACGAAGAGCACAACAAGCTGACCGACCCCGTCGAAGCCCACGACTGGATGCACGGCACGCTCGAACGTTCGCAGAACCACATCAACTCTAAGCTCAACGGCGGCCTCGCCTTCCTCGCGACCGTCGGTTCGACCGCGCCGTTCGTCGGCCTGTTCGGTACCGTTATCGGTATTCTCCGCGCGCTGGTTAAGATCGGCGCGTCGGGTCAGGCGTCGATCGACACCGTTGCCGGTCCGGTCGGTGAAGCGCTCATCATGACCGCCATCGGTCTGATCGTGGCGGTTCCCGCGGTGCTCGCATTCAACTGGCTGCAGAGCCGCAACAAGGCGATCGCCCGCCGTCTCTCGACCTTCTCGAACGACGTTCTCGGCTCGATCATGTCGGGCGGCCAGGTGAAGCCGGCGACGATCGCTCCGGCGAAGGCTGCCGCCCCGGCCGCGGCGCCGAAGAAGGCCTAAGGGTCTGCGGAGCCCCGGGTGTCGCGCGAAGGCGATACACGGGGGGCCGCACTGGACGGGGCGGGGCGCGATGCGTGCACCGTCCCGGTCCATGACAGTAATTTTGTGACAGGATGCTAATCCTATGGCGATGAGTTCAGGCGCAAAGGGCGAAGATGCCCCGATGTCCGACATCAACACGACGCCACTCGTGGACATCATGCTTGTGTTGCTCATCATCTTCCTCATCACGGTTCCCGTGGTTTTGGAGACGGTGAACCTCAAGCTGCCCGACGTGGTTTTCGAACCGACGACGACGAAGCCCGAAAACGTGCTTCTCTCGGTCCGCTCTGCCGATACCGATGGCGACGGCGAACCCAATGCCGACAGCTCGGCTTGCGAAGTCTATTGGGGCCAGACCCCGGTCGATTCGCGCGAATTGCTCGACCGGGGCCAGAAGAAGCTCGAACAGCTTCTCGAGGACATCGGCGGTCCGCAGAATATCACCGAAGAGAACTTCCCCGAAGTGCACATCCGCGGCGACATCAACACGCCGTACCAGTGCATCGGCGGCGTGATCTACACGATGCAATATGCCGGCTTCCAGAAGATCGGGTTCATTTCCGAACCGGCTCCTGGTTCGGGCACGCTGGGCCGTCTCTGAGGCGGTCCGGTCAGTTATGAAGGAATAGACCTATGTCTATGGCTGTTGGGGATCGGGACGACAACGAACCGATGATGGAAATGAACACGACGCCGCTGATCGACGTCATGCTCGTGCTCCTCATCATGTTCATCATCACCATTCCGGTCCAGACGCACGCGGTGAAGATCGACCTGCCGGTTCCGACCGACGCGAAGAACAACGTCGACCCGGAAAAGAACAAGATCACGATCGACCCCGCGGGGACGATCGCATGGAACGGCACGCCGGTCGATCTGGCGCAGCTCTCGCAGTTTCTGGAACAGACCAAGGCGCTGCCGGTCGAACCCGAACTGCAGGTGCAGCCCGACCCCTATGCGCGCTATATCGTCGTCGACCGCGTGATGGCCGTCGTCAAGCGCAGCGGCGTCGGCAAGCTCGGCTTCGTCGGCAACGAACAATATGCACGCGTCTTCTGATCGCTGATCGGAACCGCGTACAGGCGAAGGGCCGCGGAGCGATCCGCGGCCCTTTCTCTTTGACGAGAGGACGCTCGGCGGCGAGCGAAAGCTGCCCTTTGCGGCCGATCTGGCTTTGCCACAGGGAGGATTTCCCCTCACGTCACCCCGGGCTTGACCCGGGGCCTGCCTTGTCTTCTACGGCTCGTGAGAAGGAAGGCGGGTCCCGGGTCAAGCCCGGGATGACGAATAGGGGAAGGACCGCTCCCCACCCCGAAGCAGCCGCTGCCATCAGTCGCCCTTGCCAGCTTCGCGAAATCGCAAACGGCCATCGATCTCGACGAAAAACGACGTCTCGCCTTTTCGCTTCAGATCGTGAAGCGCCTGCCGCCGGCACTCGGGGTCGTGGCTGATTCGCCAAGCAATCGGGCGCCGCATCTCCGCGTCGGCGAAAGCCAACTCGGGCGCTTCGTCGATCCCGACGCCGAATTTCGCGCGCGTCCGCTTCACCAGCGCGACGAATTCGGAATTGGCGAAAGTCATCGGAGCCTCTCCCGGCAAGAGCCACCGGGCAAAGCGGCCCGCTTCCAAGGAGATGGCCGGCTGGCGTGGGCCGGCCCTTCGCCCATATCGCGCTTGGCAGCGCGACGAGTCGAGGGCATCATCGCGGTGGATCGAAATCGCCGCCGATGGCGTTATGATCGTCAAGCAACCGGAGAAGAGAGATGACCCAGCCCGCCGACCGCCGCCCGAAACTCGCCGCCGCGCTGCTGGGGGCCGCGACGCTGGCGCTGGCCGGATGTGCCGGGATGGGGGGCAAGCCGACGCAGACGCTGCCGCCCGCCGACGCCTCGGCGCCGCTGTTCGACGCGGCGGGCGCCGATCGCGGCCGCGCCGATTTCTACAAGGACAGCGACGGGCTGCGCATCGAACTCGTCGCGCGCGGCTTTGCGCCCGGCACCTATGGCATGCACGTCCACGCCGTCGGCCAGTGTACGCCGCCCGATTTCGCGAGCGCGGGACCGCACTGGAACCCGACCGGCGCGCAGCACGGCCGCGACAATCCGATGGGAGCGCATCACGGCGACCTGCCGAATCTTGTGGTCGAAAGCGGCGAGATCGGCCGCGCGACGCTGAAGATCGTCGGCACCCGGCTCAGCGGCGAGGGCGGGCTGCTCGACGCCGACGGCGCGGCGTTCGTCATCCATGCCAAGCCCGACGACCTCAAGACCGACCCCAGCGGCAACAGCGGCGCGCGCGTCGCGTGCGGGGTGATCGCGCTCGGGTCGGCGAAATAAACGCCCGTCAGGCGGCCGCGGCCGCCGCGCGCTCGGCGATCGTCGCCTCGGCGCGCGGCACCGCGCGATAGGCGTAGACGAGGAGGCTGAGCGCGACCGGCGCGACCGCGATCAGCGACAGGATTCCGGTGCGCAGGTCGCTGACCGGCTTGCCGTCGACGATCGTCCCCGCGAGGTCGGAAATCTGACCGACCATATAGGGACCGAAGGATAGGCCGACCAGCGTGGTGCCGAGAAAGAAGGCGGCGGTCGCGGTGCCGCGCATCCGCGGCAGAACCAGATCCTGCGTCGTCGCTGCCGCCGCGCCGAGCGCGGTCGCGCCGAACATGCCCGCGAGGAAGTTCATCGCATAGAAGAGCGTCGAATTTTCGGTCGTGTAGCCAATCCAGATCGGGATGATCGGGGCGACGACACCGAAGATGATCATCAGGATGCGGCCTGCGGGATTCCGTTCGCGCAGCGCATCGGCGATCCGTCCGCCGACGATCACGCCGATGAAGCCGCTGAGTGCACCGTTGGCGCCGAGGATGAGGGCCAGTTCCTGCTTCGGCAGGCCCAGCACGGTTTCGGCATAGGGCGCCGACCAGAAGCCGAGCGCATAGGCGGCGAGGCTGACAAGGCCGTATCCCAGCGTCGTGCAGATGAAGGCAGGGGTGCCCCAGATCAGCCGGAACGTGGCGGGGTCGTGCGCCCGGAGGGTGCAGGCCCAGGAGAAGACCGCATAATAGCCGAGCGCGACCGCCGACCATTGCGGGAAATTGCCGGTCAGTGCGATCATCCACCAGGCGAAGGCCGACACCGCCGCTGCAAAGCCGATGTTGACCCCCAGCGCCGCGGGTCCGCGCTTCCATGCGCCATAGAGCGTGAGCGGCGGGACGATCATCGACAGATCCTTGCCGAACGCGCGGAAAGGGGTCGCCGAACTCGGGCTTGCGACTCCGTCCATCGCTCCGCGGACGGGTTCGCGCAGCGTTGCAACCCAGAGGGCGACGATCAGCCCGGGAATGCCGACTGCTAGGAACGCCGCCTGCCAGCCGACGAGCCCCATCGGGCCGCCTGCCGGATAGGCGCGGTTCCACGCCTCGACGATCGCCGCGCCGATAAACAGCGACACGCCGCCGCCAAGGTAGAGCCCCGACGAATAGATGGCGAGGGCGGTCGCCTTCTGCCGCTTCGGGAAATAGTCGGAGATCAGCGAGTAAGCGGTCGGGCTCGCGGTCGCCTCGCCGACGCCGACGCCCATGCGCGCGAACGTAAGCGTCACCTTGTTGTACGCGAAGCCCGACAGCGCGGTCATCGTCGACCACAGAGTCAGGCCGATCGAGAGCAGCTTCACGCGGCTCCAATTGTCCGCGAGCCGGCCGAGCGGAATACCGAACAGCGCATAGAAGACCGCGAACGCAGCGCCGCCGAGGAAGCCGAGGTCCGAATCCTTGAGCCCGAGGTCGGCCTTGATATCGACCGCAAGGATGCTCAGGATCTGCCGGTCGATGAAATTGAGGATATAGACGACGACCAGCACGAACAGCACGTACCAGCTATAGCCGCTGGCCTGCGGCCCGGCGGGCGGCGCCCCGGCCGTCTCGTTCACGCTCGCGCTATCGGCCATCTGGCAACCCTCTCCCTGACCCATTATCCTTATGTCGCGGTGGTCGCACGAGGCGCCGCCCGGCGCAAGTTGAAAGTCGGTTCACCTTTGGAGCGAAGACGGACGATATGCGCGAAGATCGACCAAATGCCCCCGCGATTCTCTTCCTCTGCCTCGGCAATATCTGCCGCTCCCCGCTTGCCGAAGGGGCCGCGCGCGCCGCCTTTGCCGCGGCCGGGATCGCTGCGAGGCTCGATTCGGCGGGCACCGGCGACTGGCACGTCGGCCACCCGCCCGACCATCGCGCACAGGCCGAGGCGCGGCGGCGCGGTGCCGATATCTCGGACCTTCGCGCGCGCCAGCTCCGCCGCAGCGACTTTCATGATTTCGACCTCATCCTTGCCGCCGACGAGGCCAATCTGCGCGACGCCCGCGCGCTTCGTCCCATCGGCGCGACCGCCGAGCTCAGGCTGATGCTCGATCTGGTCGCCGGCCGCGAAGGGGAAAGCGTCACCGATCCCTATTATGGCGCCGATAACGGCTTCGCCGAAACATGGGACGATGTCAGCGCGGTCGCTGCCGCGCTCGTCGCCTCGTCGAGAGGATAGCGCGCGACCGGATGATAACGCGAGCCGCCGTGCCCCATCTCGCTTTCGTAGAGCGTGACATGGCCGAACGGAAAGGGTTCGCTGGCAAAGTCGCTGTTCAGCGCAAGGAAGGGCGCGACCGGGCCCGATCCGCGGTTGAGCCGCGCGAGCGTGATATGCGGCACGAAGGCCCGGGTTTCGGGCACGACCCCGACGCGCGCGAGCAGCTGGTCGACCTTGCGATGCAGCGCGGCGAGCGGCGCGTGGGGTAGAGCCCCTGCCCAGACCATGTGCGGCCGGCCTTGCCGCTCGAACAGGCCGACCCCGGCGATCCGCGCCTCGATCGCGGGCGCGTACAGGCTGCCCAACGCGGCGGCGATGTCCTCGGCGCGGTGGCGGTCGACTTCGCCGATGAAGCGCAGCGTGAGGTGGAGCTGTTCGTCATCCTGCCAGCGCGCGCCCGAAATGCCGTGCATCGCGGCGAGCAATTGTTGCCGGATCGGGCGCGGCGGGCGCAGGGCGACGAACAGGCGATGGGTCGACATGGCGGTGCCAGCATAGGGCGGTGCGCGACGGCTGCGAAGCCGAAACATGGCGCATGTCCGGTTTCGCTTGAAACGAGCCGCGAATATCCCGATATTATCGCCACGGCCGGTATCGTCTGGCCGGTGATGGAGATGAAAATGGCTAATTGGAACGACCCCAATATGGCGGCGTCCGGCTTCCCAGGCAGCGCGAGCGCGATGGATCAGGCCGTCGATGCGGGCCTGCGGTCGTACATGCTGTCGGTCTACAACTATATGGCGTCGGGCGTCCTGCTGACCGGCGTTGTCGCGATGCTCTTCTCGCAGTGGGAAGGCGCACCCGCGCTGCTGTTCGGTCCGGGACCGGTCAAGTGGGTGATCATGCTCGCCCCGCTCGCCTTCGTGATGGTGCTGAGCTTTGGCATCAACAAGCTGTCGACGGCTGCGGCGCAGGCGCTTTACTGGGCCTATGCGGCGGTGATGGGCGTGTCGATGGCGGCGATCTTCTTCGTCTTCACCAACACCTCGATCGCGCAGACCTTCTTCGCGACCGCGGCGGCCTTCCTCGGCCTGAGCCTCTATGGCTACACGACCAAGAAGGATCTGTCGGGTTTCGGCACTTTCCTGATCATGGGCCTCGTCGGCATCATCGTCGCGATGCTGCTCAACGCTTTCGTGTTCCAGTCGGGCGCGCTGGCGCTGGCGATCAGCGTCATCGGCGTGCTGCTGTTCGCGGGCCTGACCGCCTATGACACGCAGAAGATCAAGAGCATGTACTTCTATGTCCGCGGGACCGACTTTGTCGGCAAGTCGGTGGTGATGGGCGCGCTGACGCTCTACCTCGACTTCGTCAACATGTTCACCTTCCTGCTCAACCTGCTGGGCAACCGCGAATAGGCGGCCGGACATCGACACGACACGGGCCCGGCGGAGCGATTCGCCGGGCCTTTTTCTTGGAGCGGGGGTGACATGAGGTTGGTGGGTATCATCGCCGTTGCCATGGCGACGCTGGCGCCGACGGCGGATGCAAAGGACGACGGAGCCGCGCCCTGCAATGTGGCGCGGCCGGCCGATGGCGACCTTGAAGCCTATGCCGCCGCATTTTTCCCGAGGGCGAGCAAGACCGACCTCGATGCGCTCGCCGCCTGCCTTGGCGATCCCGATCCCGCGGTGCGTGACGATTTCGCCTATGCGCTCTGGTCCGAAGGACTGCGCGGCAACCATCTGCGCACCGACCAGATGCGCCACGCGCTTGGCCGACTGACGGCTATGGCGACCGCGCCCGATGATCGCGCCGGCTTCGCGAAGCCCTTTGCCGCGCTTGCGCTGTCGGAAGTCGCGCGCACCGATCGCCTCGCGCCGTGGATGAGCGAAGCCGAGTTGCGCGCGCTTGCGGCGACGGGTGCCGCTTATCTGCGCGGCGTCAGCGACTATCGCGGCTTCACCGCCGGCGAGGGGTGGCGGCACGGCGTGGCGCATGGTTCCGACCTCGCGCTCCAGCTCGCGCTCAATCCGCGGCTGACGCGTGCCGATGCCGAGTTGCTGCTCGGCGCGATAGCGGCGCAGGTCGCGCCGGCCGCCTCGCCCTATTATCATCATGGCGAATCGGCCCGCCTCGCGCGGCCCGTGCTGTTTCTCGCCAGGCGCCCCGATATCGATGACGCGGCCTGGGCGGCATGGTTCAAGGCGCTGCATCCCGATACGAGTGCGCGCTGGACGGACGCCTATACGAACGATGCCGGCCTCGCGGCGGTTCACAACACAACCGCATTCGCGAACGCCATCTATGTCAGCGCGGCCGAGACGCAGGATCCGCAGATCAAGCGCCTTGCCCCGCTTGCGATCGCGTTGCTGAAGGCGCTGCCCTAAGCGGGGCTTGCTGCCTGCATCTCGGCAATCAGCGCGTTGTCGATCGCCTTCGCCGCCTTGTAACCCGTGCGCTCGCGAAGGCCAGCGGCATAGGCCTCGAACGCCGGGCGCGACGGGATCGTCCCGAACTGCAGGCCCCAATCGACCTGGCTACCGACATAGACGTCGGCCGCGGTGAAGCGGTCGCCCGCAACATAAGTCTTACCCGCGACCGCGCTTTCAAGCGCGTCGAGCGCATGCTCCAGCGTGCCGAAGCCTGCCGAACGCTGCTGGTCGGCATCGGGTTCGATCCCGAGATGCTTGGCGGTGATCGCCTGCTCGACCGGCCCGGCGGCGAAGAACAGCCAGCGATAATAATCCGCACGGTCGGTCGTTGCCGGCGCGAGCCCCGCCGACGGAAAGGCATCGGCCAGATAGGCGCAGATCGCGGCGCATTCGGTGACGACCTTGCCGTTGTGGACGATCGCCGGAACCTTGCCCATCGGATTGATCGCCAGATAGGCCTCATCCTTCATCGAGGTGCCGTAGCCGAGGATGTTCGTCTGATAGGGCGCGCCGACCTCTTCGAGCATCCAGCGGACGATCTGGCCGCGCGACATGGGATTGGTATAGAAAATCAGCTCTTCTGCCATGATGCGTCTCCCTTTTGGGCGTGCGAGTCGGGTAAGAACATATCAGGAACAGTTTCGATGTTCCAGCGGGCTTGTTTTGTCACCGTTCGCGGTTAAGGCAAAGCGATGAGCGACGAACGCATCTGGACCGCCGCCGTGCTGGTGATCGGCGACGAGATTCTCTCGGGCCGCACGCAGGACAAGAATGTCGCGCAGATCGCGACCTGGCTCGACGTGCAGGGGATCAGGCTGCGCGAAGTGCGGATCGTGCCCGACGTCGAGCAGGAGATCGTCGACGCGCTGAACGCCATCCGCGCGCGTTACGACTATGTCTTCACCACCGGCGGGATCGGGCCGACGCACGACGACATCACGGTCGACGCGGTGGCGAAGGCGCTGGGCGTCGGGGTGATCATCCACCCCGCAGCGCGCGCGATCCTCGAACGTTATTATAACGGGCGCGGGATCGAGCTGACCGAGGCGCGGCTGCGCATGGCCCGCGTTCCCGAGGGCGCCGACCTGATCCCGAACCGCATGTCGGGCGCGCCGGGCATCCGCCTAGGAAATCTCTTCATCATGGCTGGCGTCCCCCACATCACCGCGGGGATGCTCGACGCGCTCACCGGCGAACTCGAAGGCGGCGCGCCGCTCGTCGCGCATACGATCGGGGCCTGGTCGCCCGAAAGCGAGGTCGCCGACCTGCTCCGTCAGGGCGAGAAGGACCATCCCGGCGTCGCCATCGGCAGCTATCCCTTCTTCCGTGACGGCCGGGTCGGCGCGAACTTCGTGATCCGATCGACTGACGGGGATGCGGTCGCCGCTTGCGTCGCGATGCTCACCGCTGGGCTCGAAGCGCTCGGCTATGCAGTGACCGACGGCGGGATTTGATCGGCCGGCTGCGCGCGCGGCAGGCGGCGCAGCATCACGATTGCCAATAATCCGAAGATCGCCGCCACGACGAAGGCCGCCCCGGGGAAATGCACCGGCGCGTCGTCCCCGGTGAAATGGGCCATCGTTCCCGTGAGCAGCGCCGGCGCGGCAAGCTGTCCCAGCCCCATCGCCATCGCCGAAATTCCCTGCACCTCGCCCTGCGTTTCGGGCGTCGCGCGGCGCGACATCATTGCCATCAGCGACGGCTGCACCGGTGCCTGCAAGGCAACCGGGATCAGCAGCAGGAAGGCGCCGAGCGTCGAGGTCGTGAAGGCATAACCGATATAGACCGCAACGGCGATCAGGATGCCGAGCGTGGCGGCATCGCGCTCTCCGAATCGCGCGACTGCGGGCCCGACGACGAAGGCCTGACCGATCGCGATGGCAACCCCGACCGCAGCCAGGCTCGCACCGATCATCCCCGACGTCCAGCCGAGCTGCGCGATGCAATAAAAGCTCCACGTCATCGGATAGACGAGGCTCGCGATCTGCCAGAGCACGAGGACGGTCGCGATTCCGCCCATGCCAGGGAGGCCGCGCATGGTCTTGAGCGCACCCAGCGGATTGGCGCGGCGCCAGTCGAAGGCACGGCGGCGCTCGGGCGGCAGCGTCTCGGGGAAGATGATCAGGCCATAGAGCATATTTGCCGCCGCCAGAATCGCCGCCGCGACGAAGGGTGCGCGCGGGCTCATCTCGCCGAGCAAGCCGCCGATTGCCGGGCCGACGACGAAGCCCACCCCGAACGCCGCGCCGACAAAGCCGAAGTTGCGCGCGCGGTCTTCGGGCTTGGTGATGTCGGCGATCGCCGCTTGTGCCGCCGCATAGCTGCCGCCGAATATCCCCGAAATCGCCCGCGCGACGAACAGCCAGGGCAGGGTGCCGACGACTGTCAGCAGCGTGTAATCGGCCGCCAGTCCGCCGAGCGAGAGCAGCAGCACGCGCCGCCGGCCGAAGCGGTCGGACAGATTACCGAGCACCGGCGAAGCGAGGAAGGTCGCGACCGCCATCACCAGTCCGATCCAGGCGCCGACCTCGATCGCGTGCGGCAGATCGATCTTGCCGACCTCCATGACTAGCTGCGGCAGCACCGGCATGATGATGCCGAACCCCATTGCGTCGATGAAGATGGTAACGACGATGAACGGTATCGTGCGCGCGGGCGTCACTTGTTATTTCCCCCGACAGTCATTAGCGGCACCGATCCCCCTTCTGTGCGTTGGCGATAGATGAAACTCGAAATTTCCGCTTCCCTAAATTATCGCCTATCCGAACCCGTCGACCTGATGCTGCAGATCGAGGCGGCGAATGGGCATGGCCAGCAAGTTGTCGAAAGCTCGCTCGACCTCGGAAATCCCGAATTTGTGTCGCGGGTCCCGGCGGTTGACGGGCTGTGCGAGCCAATCTGGCTGCGCGCCTCGGGCACGCTCCGCGCCGAGTATCGCGCGGCGGTCGTGGTCGACCGGCCGGCGGTCGACTTTCGCACGCTTCCGGAGGTCGCGCTGCATCGTCTGCCCTCCGCGGTCGTGCCCTATCTCAACGAATCGCGCTATTGCCCGTCGAACAAGTTCCACGCCTTTGTCGAACGCCGTTTCGGCGAGCATGAGGGCGGCGCGAAGATCGCGCGGATGCGTGACTGGATCGAAAGCCGTTTCACCTATCTTCCCGGCACCAGCGACGCCGACACCGGCGCGCTCGACAGTTTCGTCGAGCGGCGCGGCGTTTGCCGCGACTATGCGCATGTGATGATCGCGCTCGCCCGCGCCGCGCATATCCCGGCGCGCATGGCGAGCGTCTACGCGCTCGGCGTCGATCCGCAGGATTTCCACGCGATCGCCGAAGTCTATCTCGACGGCGGCTGGTACATGGTCGATGCGACGGGCATGGCGCGGCCCGAAGGCACCGCGCGCATCTGCGTCGGCCGCGACGCCGCCGACGTGGCGTTTCTTACGGCGTACCGCGCGATCGAACTCGTCGAACAGCGGGTGTCGGTGAAGGAGCTTGTCGACGCCTAGGAAGCGGCTGGAGCGGGTGAAGGGAATCGAACCCTCGTCGTAAGCTTGGGAAGCTTCTGCTCTACCATTGAGCTACACCCGCGATCCCGCGCGATTGGCACAGCGGGCGGCGACGGTCAATGGGCCTGCCGCCTCAGCGGGCCGCCTCGCGCACCGTTTCCATCACGACGAAGGTCGAGGTGTTCGCGACGTGCGGCAGGCTCGAGATTTTCTCGCCGAGCACCGTGCGATAGCGCCGCATGTCCGAGGTGCGGACCTTGAGCAGATAGTCGAAGCTGCTCGCGATCATGTGGCATTCCTCGATCTCGGCGATCCGCCGCACGGCGGCGTTGAACTCGCGCAGCGCCGCCTCGCGCGTGTCGGACAGGCGGACCTCGGCGAAGGCGACATGGTCGAGCCCGACCTTCGCCGGATCGACGATCGCCGCAAAGCCCGAAATCACGCCCTGTTCGACAAGCCGGCGGACGCGCTGCTGGCACGGCGTCTTCGACAGGCCGACCTGCTGGGCGAGGTCGGTGAAGGTGATACGGCCATCCTTGCGCAGAATCGCAAGGATCTTCCGGTCGAAATCATCCAATTCGACTGTCTTGCCGGCTTCCGTCATGATTATCGACTAAAACAAGCCACAAAATAGGTCAAAACATAAATCCTTGGCGCGATATTAGGTCGGATCGCCGCGATGCGATGTTGTAGGGTGCGCGTCATGACCCAGCCCAACGACCGCGCCGCGCTCCGCGCCCTCGCCCGCCGTTCCGAAACCGATATCGTGGCCGACCTGCGCGCCGAGCTCGCCCGTTCGCCCGCGACCGTCGCGGCGACAACGGCGCGCGGGCTTGCGCTCATCCGCAAGGCGAAGGCCGAGGGCGACCGCGAGACGCTCGTCGCGCAGCTGATGAACCGCTACCGCCTCTCGACCGAGGAAGGCGTCGTGCTGATGTGCCTCGCCGAGGCGCTGCTGCGCGTCCCCGACAGCGCGACCGCGAATGCGCTGATCCGCGACAAGATCGCCGGGCGGCACTGGAAAGAAGGCGAGGACGAGGACAGTCCTCTGATCGTCGCGCTCTCCGCGCGCGGGCTTTCGCTGGGTTCGGCGACGTTGATGCTCGATGCGATGGGCAGCAAGGCGAACCCGCTGAGCCTGCTCAAGTCGATGATCCGTCGCTCGGGCGAGCCGGTGATCCGCCAGGCGGCGCTCGCGGCGATGAAGCTGCTCGGCCAGCAGTTCGTGATGGGCGAGACGATCGACGCCGCGGTCAGGCGTGCCGACAAGGAGAAATCGGAACTCGCGAGCTTCGACATGCTCGGCGAAGCCGCGCGCACCGCCGAGGATGCGCGGCGCTATTACGACAGCTATGCGGGTGCCATCGCGCGCATCGGGAAGAATGCGAAGGCGGGCGACCCGCACGCCAACCACGGCATCTCGATCAAGCTGTCGGCGCTCCATCCGCGCTACGAATATTTGCAGGCCGACCGTGTCCGTGACGAACTGATCCCGAGCGTCATCACGCTCGCGCGCGCGGCGCGCGATGTGAACATCCCGCTGATGATCGACGCCGAGGAAAGCGACCGGCTCGAACCGCATATGGATGTGTTCGCGGCGCTCATCGACGCGGGCATCGCCGATGGCTGGACCGGGCTCGGCATCGTGATCCAGGCGTATCAGAAGCGCGCGCCCGAGGCGATCCGCTGGGTCGCCGCGCAGGCGCGCGCCCGCGGTGTCAAACTGTCGATGCGCCTCGTCAAGGGCGCCTATTGGGATACCGAGATCAAGCGCGCGCAGACGATGGGGCTTGGCGACTTCCCGGTCTTCACCGCGAAAAACCACACCGACCTCAATTACATGCAGTGCGCGCAGATCCTCCGCGATGCGCAGGACTGCATATTTCCAGCCTTCGCCAGCCACAATGCGATGACCCTCGCCTTCGTGACCGAGCTGTTCGCGGGCGCCGACTACGAGCTGCAGCGCCTCCACGGCATGGGTGAGGGCGCACACGATGCGATCCTGGCGCTCTATCCGCCGCCGCGGCCGGTGCGCGTCTATGCGCCCGTAGGCACGCACCGCGACCTGCTCGCCTATCTCGTCCGCCGCCTGCTCGAAAATGGCGCGAACTCCAGCTTCGTGCATCAATTCTCGGACCCCGACGTCACCCCCGAACAGCTAGCGGTCGACCCGCGCGGTATCGCGAGCAGCCCGCGATCGATCGCGACCGGGCTCGAACTCTTCGATCCCGCACGCCGCAACTCGCGCGGCTATGACCTCGGCGAGCCCGGTGTCCCCGAAGCGCTCACCGCCGCGATCGCCAACGCCCGCCAGAGCAACCATGTCGCCGCCCCGATCGTCGGCGGCGTCACGCAGAGCGGCACCGCCGAGCCGGTGCGCAACCCTGCCACCGGCGTCATCGTCGGGCAGGTGATCGAGGCCGATCGCGCGACGGTCGACGCTGCGGTCGCCGCAGCGCGCAAGGCGCAGAACGATTGGAGCCTTGCCGGCGGCAGCTTCCGCGCCGAACGCCTCGAACGCGCCGCCGATCTGCTCGAGGAGCGCGACGCACTCTTCCTCGGCCTCGCGATCGACGAAGCCGGCAAGACGCTGGTCGATGCGATCGCCGAGGTGCGCGAAGCGGTCGACTTCCTCCGCTACTACGCCGCGCAGGCGCGCGCCGACTTCACTTACCCCGTCGCGCTTCCCGGTCCCACGGGCGAGCGCAACGAGCTGATCCTCGAAGGCAAGGGCGTCTTCGTCGCGATCAGCCCGTGGAACTTCCCGCTCGCGATCTTCCTCGGACAGGTCTCGGCCGCGCTTGCGGCGGGTAACAGTGTCCTCGCCAAACCCGCCGAACAGACCCCGCTCATCGCGCACGCCGCGGTCGAGCTGCTGCTCGAAGCGGGGGTTCCGGGCGACGTCCTTGCGTTTCTCCCGGGCCGCGGCGAGACCGTCGGCGCGGCGCTTACCGGGCATGACGATATCATCGGCGTCGCCTTCACCGGCTCGACCGAGGTCGCGCGGATGATCAACCGCAGCCTTGCGGCGCGCGACGGACCGATCGCGACCTTGATCGCCGAGACCGGCGGCGCGAACGCGATGATCGTCGATTCGACCGCGCTTCCCGAACAGGTCGCGCGCGACGCAGTCGCCTCGGCCTTCCAGTCGGCAGGGCAGCGCTGTTCGGCGCTCCGCCTGCTTTGCGTGCAGGAAGATGTCGCCGACACGATGATCGAGATGGTCGCGGGCGCGATGGCCGAGCTCAATGTCGGCGACCCCGCGATCCTTTCGACCGACGTCGGCCCGATCATAGACGACGAGGCGCAGGCGAATATCGCCGCCTATGTCGCCGAAGCCCGCGCGGCGGGCCGGGTAATCGCCGAGGCGGGCCGGACGAACCTGCCCGCGGCCGGCCATTTCGTCCCGCCGGTCCTCATCCGCCTCGACCATGTCACCGATTTGAAGCGCGAGATCTTCGGGCCCGTATTGCATGTGGCGACGTGGAAGGGCGGCGAGCTCGACCGGCTCATCGATGCGATCAACGCCTCGGGCTACGGCCTGACATTGGGCGTCCATACGCGGATCGACGGCGTCGCGGCGCATATCGCGGCGCGCGCGCAGGTCGGCAACGTCTATGTCAACCGCAACCAGATCGGCGCGATCGTCGGCTCGCAGCCGTTCGGCGGGCGCGGCCTGTCGGGCACCGGCCCGAAAGCCGGCGGCCCGCACTACCTCCACCGTTTCGCCGAGGAAAAGTCGATCTCGACCGATATCACCGCCGCGGGCGGCAATGCGGCGCTGATGGCGGGTTAGGCCCCCGGCACGCCGAGCAGCTGCCCCTGCGCCTTCAGCCGTCCGGCGGCGGCCGGATTGGCGGCAATGCCGTCCTGAAGCGCCTGCGCGGCTTTCGCGGTCTCGCCCAGCGTCATCCGGCTGCGCATCAGCATGATCCAGCGGTCGACATCCTTGGGGTTGGCTTTCAGCTTGGTTTCGAGCCCGCTGACCATCCCCTCGATCATCGCATCCTGCTGACCCTTGGGCAGCTGTGACGCTGCTTCCATGTCGGCGCGGGTCGGTCCCGGGATCGCCCGCGCCGCGACCGGCATCTCGTTGGCGGTCAGCGGCCGCGCCTGCGTATTCTGCAGCCGCATCGCGACGTCGATCTTGTGGATCGCGCCGACCTGCTCGATCGTGCGGCGGAGGTCGGCCTCCCAAGGGGCGCCCTGCGGCGTGTCGGCGAGCAGCGCGAACCAGTCCTCGATCGCGCCCTTGTGGTCGCCGCCGATATCCTTTTTCACCGCAAGGAAATAGCGCGCACGCGGATCCTTCGCGTCGAGCGCGATCGCCTTGTCGAACGCCGCGAGCGCCCCTGCGGGCATCGGGTCGCGCTCGCTCGCCATTACCCGCGCCTCGCCGAGTGCCGACCAGAGCCCCGCCGAGTCGGAAGAAAGCGCGGTCGCTTTCTCGTAGGCGGCGACCGCGCCCGCGTATTCGCCCATGTCGAAGCGCGCTGCGCCGAGCTGCATCCACGCCTCCGCGCTGCCCGGTTCGGCGCGCGTCCGTGCCTCCAGCGCGGCGAGCTGATCGCCCGGTGCCGCGGTGGCTTCGACGGACTTCTGCGGTGCAGAATCGGCGGAATCGCGCCAGATTGCATAGCCGATCGCGGCGACGAGCAGCAGCGCGGCGGCTATCAGGATCGCCCGATTCGTGGGCGTCATCCCGCCTGCCATCTTCTTGCTCTCACTCATCTTTGTCCCCTCGTCCGGCTCGCAAAAAACATGGACGCGACGCGCTCGCGTCTTGCCTTTGCCTCGCGATGGTGTAGCCTTCGACCCGCGAGGTCGGTCAACGACAAAATCGTCAGTGGGGTCGCACCGATTTTCCCAGCCAACAGGGGGAGGGGTGCATGGCAGTTTCGGATCACGTCGATTTTCCGACGTTTATGGAAGGGGTGAAAAAGCGCAACCCCGGCCAGGATGAGTTCGTGCAGGCGGTCCAGGAGGTCGCCGAAGATATTTTCGACTTCATCGCCGACAAGGAAGAATATCACGCGCAGCAGATATTGCGGCGCATCGCCGAGCCCGACCGGGTCGTGTCCTTCCGCGTCTGCTGGGAGGATGACGCCGGCAATATTCGCGTGCAGCGCGGCTGGCGCGTCCAGAACAACAATGCCATCGGCCCGTACAAGGGCGGGATCCGCTTTCACCCGAGCGTGACCGAAAGCGTCCTCAAATTCCTCGCCTTCGAACAGACGTTCAAGAACGCGCTCACCGGGCTGCCGATGGGCGGCGGCAAGGGCGGGTCAAACTTCAACCCGAAGGGCAAGAGCGTGCGCGAGATCATGCGCTTCTGCCAGAGCTTCATGACCGAGTTGTACCGGCACATCGGCGCCGACGTCGACGTGCCTGCGGGCGACATCGGCGTGGGCGGGCGCGAGATCGGCTTCATGTTCGGCCAGTACAAGCGCATCACCAACGAATTCACCGGCGTCCTCACGGGCAAGGGGCTCGAATGGGGCGGCTCGCTGATCCGCACCGAGGCGACGGGCTATGGCGCGGTCTATTTCCTCGCCAACATGCTCGCCGCCAAGGGGCAGGATCTCGTCGGCAAGACCGCGGTCATCTCGGGCTCGGGCAATGTCGCGACGCACGCGGCGGAAAAGATCGTCCAGCTTGGCGGCAAGGTGCTCACCCTGTCCGATTCGGGCGGCTTCATCCACGATCCCGACGGCATCACGCAGGACAAGATCGACTGGGTGAAGGCGCACAAGACGCACCGCCGCGGCCGGATCGAGGATTATTGCGCCGAATTCAAGGGAGCGAGCTTCACCGCAGGCAAGACGCCATGGGGCGTTCCCTGCGACGTCGCGCTGCCGTGCGCGACGCAGAATGAATTGCTTGGCGAGGACGCCAAGACGCTGGTCGCCAACGGCTGCATCGCGGTCAGCGAAGGCGCCAACATGCCGACCAACCTCGAGGGCGTGCATCACTTCAAGCATGCGAAGATCATGTTCGCGCCGGGCAAGGCGGCGAATGCCGGCGGTGTTGCGGTCTCGGGCCTCGAAATGAGCCAGAACAGCGGCCGGCGCAGCTGGAGCGAGGCCGAATTGCAACAGATGCTCAAGGACATCATGGACGGCATCCACAAAAGTTGCCTGACCTATGGCGATCAGGGCAATGGCTATATTGACTATGTGAAAGGCGCCAATATCGCGGGCTTCAAGAAGGTGGCCGACGCGATGCTGGCATTCGGAGTGGTGTAAGTCGCAGTCTAGGCGCAAAAGCGCCAGGCGGGAAAAGGGGACATGGGCATGACGACCGACGCGATTGTGGGGCGCGGCGAACGACCGTGGGCGACCGTCTGGACGCTCGCGGCGTTGCTGCTGGCGCTGACGATCGCCGCGATCGTCGCGGCGCCCCCCGCGCGCTCGCAGGGCGAGGCTGGCGGCCGCTATACCGGCGTCGCCTCCTGCGCGGGATCGACCTGCCACGGCCGGATGGAGGGCGACGGCACCGTCGTCCGCCAGGACGAGCTGATGCGCTGGCAGGAGCCCTCGACCCCCGGCGGCGCGCATAGCCGCGCCTGGGCGGTGCTCAGCAACAGTCGCAGCCAGTTCATCGCGAAGAATCTCGGGATCGGCGATCCGTCGACCGCGCCGATGTGCCTCGGCTGCCACAGCACGCAGGGCGCGATCGCCGCGTCGGGCGGCGCGCGGCGCGGATCGGTGCCGCTCGAGGACGGGGTCGGCTGCGAATCGTGCCACGGCCCGGCGGGCGGCTGGATCGCGAGCCATTATGCCGGCGTCGGCACCAACGCCAACCCCGACGCCGAGATGCGCGACAAGCATCTCTCGAACCTTCGCGCCGGCCTCTGGAAGCTCGAGGATCCGGTCGTGCGCGCAGGCGTCTGCGTCGACTGCCATTTCGGTTCGGCAAGCGAAGGGCAGTTCGTCACCCACCGCATCATGGCCGCAGGGCACCCGCGCATCTCGTTCGAACTCGATCTCTTCTCCTCGCTGCAGGCGCATCATCAGGAAGACGCCGACTATGGCTGGCGCAAGTTCGGCGCGGGTTCGGGGCGCACCAACCATGTCCAGATGTGGGCGGTCGGGCAGGCGGTCGCGCTCGAACGCAGCCTCGCGCTCTTCCAGTCGCGGCGCGGGACCGAAGGGATGTTCCCCGAATTCTACTTCCTCGACTGCCACAGCTGCCACCGCCGCATCTACGACCAGGCCAAGCCGGTGAAGACCAGCCTCGACAATCCGGGGCGGACGAACATTCCCGAGGGCATGCCGCCCTATAATGACGAGAATCTGATCATGCTGTCGGCGGCGGCGCGCGTTGCGGCGCCCGCGCTCGCCGACCAGCTCGCGGCCCGCACCGCCGCCTTCCACAAGGCGATGACGATCGACCGCGCGAGTGCGGTCAGCGCCGCCGCGCAGCTTCAGCAGACGGTCTCGGCGCTGAAGGCCGCCTTTGCCGCACGCAGCTTCTCGGGCGCCGACGCCTTCACGCTCGTCGATGCGATTTCGGCGAAGGCGGTCGGCGACCGGCTGACCGACTATTCGGGGTCGCAGCAGGCGGTAATGGGGGTCGACACGCTGCTCAACGCGATGGTGTCGTCGGGCCGGATCACTGTCGGCGCCGCGGCCGGCATCCGCGCCGACATCGACCGCGCCTATACCGCGGTCAAGGACCCGAACGCCTTCCGCCCCGCCGATTTCCAGGCCTCGCTGGGGAGCGCGGTGCGCGCGATCGGGGCGCTTCGGTAAAGATATGCAACCCACATCCCGCCTCTTTCATTCGGTGGCCTTCGTCGCGGCTGCTTCGCTTCTGCTCGCCTCCTGCGGCGGCGGGGGAGGTGGCGGCACGCCGACCCCAGCGCCGACACCGACACCCACCCCGACCCCGACCGGCGGGCTGTTCACCCCGCCCGCCGCCGAATCGCTCAGCGTCACCGAGGTCCAGACGATCCTCGCCAACGCGATATCGGAGGCGCAGGCGCGCGGGCTACCGTCGGTGATCGCGGTGACCGACCGCGTCGGCAATGTCCTCGCGGTTTTTCGCATGAACGGCGCGCGCGCGACCGCAACGACCTCGCCCGCGCCGAACGGCCAGAATATCGACGCGCAGAATGTCACCTTCCCGGCAGAGGGCGGCGCGATCGCGAAGGCGATCACCGGCGCCTATCTGTCGAGCGGCGGCAACGCCTTTTCGACGCGCACGGCGAGCCAGATCGTCCAGGAGCATTTCCCGCCCGCGCCGACCACCGTCGGGCTCGAAAGCGGGCCGCTGTTCGGGGTGCAGTTCAGCCAGCTTCCGTGCAGCGATTTCTCGTCGCGCTTCGGTGCCGCGGGCAACGCCGCGCTGATCGGGCCGAAACGCTCGCCGCTCGGCCTCGCCGCCGATGCGGGCGGGCTGCCGCTCTACAAGAATGGCGTGCTCGTCGGCGGCATCGGGGTGATGGGCGACGGCGTCTATGGCAGCGACCCGAACATCCTCGATATCGAGAACGACCCCGAGGAGTTTATCGCGCTTGCCGGCACGCGGGGATTCGAGGCGCCGGCGGCAATCACCGCCGACAAGATCAGCGTCGATGGCACGACCTTGCGCTTTTCCGACGCGACCTTCGCGGGCGTGATGTCGAGCGGCGGCGCCAGCTTCGCCTCTTTCAACGGAACCGCGGGCAATCTCGTCGCGGTTCCCGGCTATGCCACCGCGGCGGTCATGGCGGGCGTTGCCTATGGCACCGAGGCGTCAGGCATTCGTGCGTCGACCCCGGCAGAATTCTCGAACCGCGACGCGTTCATCTTCACCGACGGCAGCGGCAACAACCGCTATCCGATCCGCGCGGCCACCGACGGCGCGGCGGTGGCCACCCCGCTTTCGCAGGCCGAAGTGCGCGCGGTGCTCGAAGAGGCGTTCACGGTGATGAGCCGCGCGCGCGCGCAGATCCGCAAACCGCTCGACAGCCGCGCGCAGGTCACGATCACCGTTGTCGACACCTTCGGCACCCCGCTCGGCATGGTCCGCTCGCCCGACGCGCCGATCTTCGGGTCCGACGTGTCCTTGCAAAAGGCGCGCACCGCCGCTTTCTTCTCGAACCCCAATGCGGGCGCCGAGCTCAGCGCGAATGCCAGCGCCGACATCCGCCGGTTCGTGACGGCGGTCCGGACGTTCCTCAATAACCCCGCCGCGCTGACGGGCACGATTGCCTTCCCCGACCGCGCGGGCGGCAATCTGTCGCGCCCCTATTTCCCCGATGGCGAGGTGGGGCGGCCGAACGGCCCCTTCTCCCGCCCGATCCTGCAATTCAACCCCTTCTCGACCGGGCTCCAGTCGGCGCTGATCATCGGCAACCTCGGCCAGCATGTCGGCTTCCTGCAGGGTGCGAATCCCGACACGCCGGCGCGTTGCACGACCCTGCCCGATGTCGCTGCAGGACAGAATCGGCTGCAGAACGGCATCCAGATCTTTCCCGGCTCGGTGCCGATCTATCGCGGCAGCACGCTGGTGGGCGGTATCGGCGTGTCGGGCGACGGTATCGATCAGGACGATATGATCAGCTTCCTCGGCACGCATAATGGCGGGGCGAGGGTCGGCGGGATCGGCAATGCCCCGATGGCGATCCGGTCGGACAATGTCGTCGTGACGCTCGCCGACGGCAAGACGGTGCGGCTGCGCTATGTCGGCTGTCCCTTCGCGCCTTTCCTCGACACCAGCCAGCAAAATGTCTGTCAGGGGCTTTAGCGGGTGAGCGTCGACGTCAGCCTGCTGCCGATCATCGCGACGCTCGCGGCGCAGGGGACGCCCGCGGCCGAGGCGCCGCCGCCGCCCGCGACCGATCCGGCAACCGCTGACGGAAGTGCCGCGCCATCGGCGACCGATCAGGCGCCGCCGGTCGAGGAACTGACACCGCCGCCGCCACCCGTCGACTGGCAGGAAGTGATCAAGGACGATCTCGTCACCCAGATCATCGAGGGCCGCCGCCGCCCGGGCTATATTCCCGATCTTCCCGACCAGTTGACGCAGGATAATGTCGGCGCACTCCGCCCGCCGCCGCCGCAGGCCTTTCCGGGGATCGAGGACCAGCTTCCGGTCCCCGACCGCTGGCGCCTGATCGAGACGCTGGGCGTCGTCAAGGAACGCTGGTTCGACCCTTATCACCAGAACACGTTGAAGGGCGACCGCGCTATCGATCCCGAAAAGGTCAAATGGCTGCCGATCAAGGGCGACGACTGGTTCTTCGTCGCCAATGCCGTGTCCGATACGGTGTTCGAGCCGCGCACCTTTCCGATCCCCGTCGGCGTCCAGACGACCTCGCGACCGGGCAGCCTCGACGTGTTCGGCAAGAACCGCAGCTTTGTATTCGCGCAGACCTTCATCGCCGGTGCCGCGCTGATCAAGGGATCGACCGCGTTCAAGCCGCCCGATGTCGAATATCGCGTCACGCTCGCCTATCAGGCCAATTATGTCGACGTGCCCGAACGGCGCGTCCTCGACGTGCGTCCGTCGAAACCGAGCCACCGCTACGACAGCTTCCTCGGCGTGCAGGAACTGTTCGTCGACAAGCACCTCGGCAACGACAGCGACCGCTACGATTTCCATTCGATCCGCATCGGCATCCAGCCTTTCCAGAGCGATTTCCGCGGCTTCCTGTTCAACGACAGCCAGCTCGGCATCCGCCTGTTCGGCAACCGCGACAACAACCGGTTTCAATATAATGTCGCGGCCTTCTGGCGGCTCGAGAAGGATACCAACAGCGGCCTCAACGACATCACCCAGACGCCGCGCGACGATTTCATCTTCACCGCTAATCTTTATCGCCAGGATTTCCCGTTCGTCGGGCTGACCAGCCAGGTCAGCGTGACCTACAATATGAACCGCGAAAAGAAAGACGTGCAGATCGACCACAATGGTTTCCCGGTGCGGCCGGCGCTGCTCGGCGATCTGCGCGGGCGCGAATATGACGTCGCCTATCTCGGCTACAGCGCCGACGGACGCATCGGGCGGCTCAACGTCACTGCCAGCTTCTACGCCGCGCTCGGCGAGGACCGGAACAGCTTCTTCACCAGCAAGCCCGCGAAGATCCGGGCGGGCTTCGCTGCCGCCGAGCTCAGCTACGACCATGACTGGATGCGCTTCCGCCTGTCGGGCCTCTATGCCAGCGGCGACCGCAACCCGTATAATAATGTCGAGGGCGGGTTCGACGCGATCTTCGAGAATCCAATCTTCGGCGGCGCCGACACCAGCTACTGGATCCGCCAGACGATCCCCTTCGCGGGCGGCGGCCGCGTCATCTCGATCAACGGCCGCAACGGCATATTGAACTCGCTGCGCTCGTCGAAGGAGGAGGGGCAGTCGAACTTCAACAATCCGGGCACGGTGTTCGTCGGCGCGGGCGCCGATTTCGACCTCTCGCCCGAAACGCGCGTCAGCTTCAATGCCAACCACCTCTGGTTCGACAATACGAAGGTACTCCAGAACCTCCGCGTCGAGGGCTCGATTCCGAAGGATATCGGTTTCGACCTGTCGGTCGCGGGGATCTGGCGGCCGAAGGCGACGCAGAATATCGTCGGGCGCCTCAGCGCCGCGGTTCTCCTGCCGGGCAAGGGATTCAAGGATTTGTTCGACAACAAGGAACGCGACAAGGCCTATGTCTCGATCCTTGCCAATGTGATCGTGAGTTTCTGACCGATGGCGCGCAAGCTCTTCGCTCTCTTCGCTTTCCTGATGATGGCGCTGGCGTTCGGCGGCCAGGCGGTGCGCGCGTCCGAGGAGGAAAAGCCGGTCAAGGTCGTCTATCGCTTCACGCCCCCGGCACCGAAGGAGCAGAGCGAGGCCGAAATGGCCGGTAAATCGGCGGGTTGCTATAGCTGCCACGTCCGCACCGACCAGCCGACGATGCACAAGACGCCCGCCGTGCGGCTCGGCTGTACCGATTGCCACGGCGGCGATTCGACCTCGCCCGCAGCCTTCGGCAAGCCCGAACTCGGCTATGAAAGCGCCTATAATCTCGCGGCGAAAAGGGCCGCGCACCCGCAACCGACCTTGCCCGGCGCGTGGGGCGACAGTCCCGCGAACCCGAAGCGCAGCTATACTTTGCTCAACAAGGAAGCGCCCGAATATATCCGTTTCGTCAACCCCAGCGACTATCGCGTCGCGCGGGAGGCGTGCGGAGCGTGCCACCTCGAGGTGATCGAGGCGACCGAGCGTTCGCTGATGTCGACCGGCGCGATGCTGTGGGGCGGCGCCGCGTACAACAACGGCATCGTCCCCTACAAGAATTACATCTTCGGCGAGGCCTATACGCGCGACGGCAAACCCGCGTGCATCCTTTCGCCCTCGTCGCGGCTGACGAAGGAGGAATATGCCGAGGCGTGCAAGCCGAGCTTCGGTTTCGACAAGATATTGACCGATGCCGAGAAGAAACGCGGCGCGCTGGCGAAAATGTATCCGCTCCCGCGCTGGAGCGTGATTCCGCCCGGCGACGTCTTCCGCGTGTTCGAGCGCGGCGGGCGCAACATCAACACCCAGTTCGCCGAAATCGGCCTGCCGAACCCGAGCGGCAGCATCCAGCGCCTCGAAGAGCCGGGCCGTCCCGACCTCAAACAGTCGAACCGCGGTCCCGGTACCGGGCTGCGCGTCGCGATCCCGGTGCTCAACATTCACAAGACGCGCCTCAACGATCCCTTCATGTGGTTCATGGGCACCAACGACCAGCCGGGCGACTATCGCCATTCGGGCTGCGCGGGCTGTCACGTCATCTATGCCAACGACCGCGAGCCGCGGCACAGCCTGATCTATGCCCAATATGGCCGCGACGGCGAGACCGCGACGGTTGACCCGACGATCCGGGACCGCAAATGGAAGCCCGACGATCACGGGCATGGCGGCGGGCACGGCGACACCCATGGCGGCGGCGCGTCGGACCATGGCGCCGGCGCGCAGCACGCGCCCGACCCCGACCAGCATGGGGCGCTCGTCGACCCCGCCGCCGCAAAGGCCGGACCGCAGGCCCAGGCAAAGAAGGAACGCCTCGAATCAGGCCACCCGATCGGCCACGCCTTCACGCGCGCGATCCCGACCGCGCAGTGCATGACCTGCCACATGCACCAGCCGAACATCTTCCTGAACTCCTACCTCGGCTACACGATGTGGGATTATGAGTCAGACGCGCCGCAGATGTGGCCGGGGCCGAACAACACCGCGCCGCGCCCGCCGGGGATGAGCGACGAGGACTATCAGAAGAAATACAAGCAGCAGCATTATCCGACCGCGGCCGAGGTCCATAAGACGCTCGAACGCAATCCCGAAGGGGCGGCGACGCGCGGGCTATGGTCCGACGTCGAGTTCCTGCGCGACGTCTATGACGTCAACGACACCAACCAGAACACCCAGTTCGCCGACTATCACGGCCACGGCTGGAACTTCCGCGGCATCTTCAAGCGCGACCGCAACGGCAATCTGCTCGATGCCGAGGGCAATATGTCGACCTATGGCACCGACAAGGCGCATATTGTCGACCCCGCCGATCCCGAGAAATGGCGCAAGAGCTGCAGCCAATATACCGAGGCGAAGGAGCGCGAACTCTGCCTGTCGACCGCGGCCCCCGACGGCCGCGAGGGCAAGTTCGTGCCGCCGGGCCTCAACCCCGGCAAGGCGGTGCACATGATGGACATCCACGCCGAAAAGGGGATGCAGTGCGCCGACTGCCACTTCGCGCAAGATGCGCACGGCAACGGCTATATCCAGGGCGAGGTCGCGAACGCGGTCGAGATCGGGTGCAAGGATTGCCACGGCACCGCCGATGCGTTGCCGAACCTGCTCACGTCGAACGTCGCGGCGCGGCCGCAGGGCACAAATCTGGCGCTGCTGCGCAACAGCGACGGGCGCCGCCGCTTCGAATTCCAGTATAATGACGATGGCGAGGTCACGGGCCTGATCCAGCGCTCGATCGTCGATCCAAAGCTCGAATGGCAGGTCAGCCTCGTCAAGCAGGCGGTGACCCCGGGACCGCATTTCAATGCGAAGGCGGCGCGCGCGAAACTGATGTCGCGCTCGGGTGCCGACGACGGCAAGTTCGAATGGGGCCCCGGCGTCGCGAAGGAGGATCGCGCGCACGGCGACGACAAGATGACCTGCTTCACCTGCCACCTCTCATGGACGACGAGTTGCGGCGGCTGCCATTTGCCGATCGAGGCGAACTGGAAGACCAAGATGCACCATTTCGAGGGGGAGGAGACACGCAACTTTGCGACCTACAACCCGCAGGTGGCGCGCGACGAGATGTTCCAGCTCGGCCGCCACATGCTGACCAAGCCCGGCGAACCCGGCCCGAACGGCGAGGTGCGCGGGATCATCACGCCGGTACGATCTACCTCGGCACTGATCCTGTCGTCGACGAACCTCAATCGCGAGCGCATCTATGTGCAGCAGCCGCCGATTTCGGCCGCGGGCTTCTCGAGCCAGGCGTTCGCGCCGCACTTCCCGCACACGGTACGGCGCCAGGAAACCAAGCAATGCACCGACTGCCACCTGTCCGAAGCCGACGACAATAATGCGATCATGTCGCAGCTCTTGCTGATGGGCACCAACTTCGTGAACTTCGTCGGGCTCAACGTCTGGTCGGGGCAGGAAGACAGTTTCCAGGCGACGCGCGTCACCGAATGGGACGAGCCGCAGGCGGTGATCGGCAGCTATCTGCAGAAATATGCCTATCCCGATTATTGGGACATGCACGTCAACAAGAATGGCCGCGAGCTCAAGAACTGGGTGCGCGGCAAGGTGTTCGACAAGAAGATTTCGGGCGAGAAATATGCGCTCGAGGAATTTGCGAACATCAACCAGGGCACGAGCGGCCGCGTGAACTGCCTGCAACAGCGCGGCGAATATATGTTCGTCGCCGAGGGCAAGGGCGGCTTCCGCGTCTATGACGTCGCCTCGATCGGCAACAAGGGCTTCTCCGAACGCATCGTCCGCGCGCCCTTCTCGCCGCTGGGTCACGACACGCATGTCAAGACGACCAACGCGACCTGCATGGCGATCGGCACCAACCAGCCGATCAGCATCTCGCGCAACGACCATATCGTGAAGGATTTCCCCGAGAATCACGAACAGTCCTTCCACCCGCTCTATCGCTACGCGGTGATCACCGACAGCGTCGAGGGGCTGGTCCTCGTCGATATCGACACGATGGCGAACGGCGAATTCCGCGACAACAAGCTGACGCGCGCGCTGACGTGGAATCCGGACAATGTCCTCAAGGGCGCGAGGCATGTCACGCTGGCTGGCAATTACGCCTATATCACCACCGACGCCGGGCTCGTCGTCGTCGACCTGTCGGCGCCGCTCGAACCCAAGGTCACGGCGCAGTTGCCGCTGGCCGACGCGCGCGCCAGCGCGGTGCAGTTCCGCTACCTCTGGGTCACCGATGCCGGGGGTGTCAGCCTGTTCGACATCACCAACATGGCGCAGCCGGTGCCGGTGCCCGAAGGCAATGTGCGGCTTGCCAATGCGCGGAAAATCTATCTCGCGCGGACGTATATGTATGTCGCGGCGAAGGCCGACGGCCTGGTGATCGTCGACGTGACGCGGCCCGCGGCGCCGGTCGTCTGGCCCGCGCTGACCTTCGACGGCAAGCTCGATGATGCCGAGGATGTGATCGTCGCGTCGACCAACGCCTCGCTCTTTGCCTATGTCGCCGACGGCCGGAACGGCATCAAGGTGCTGCAGCTGACCAGCCCCGACAATCCCGGCCTTTACGGCTTCTCGCCGAAGCCGACGCCCGAGCTGATCGCGTGGGCGAAAACCCCGTCGCCGGCGATCGCGCTGTCGAAGGGTCTCGACCGCGACCGCGGGGTCGACGAGAGCGGCGGGCAGATCGCCGTGTTCGGCCGCGTCGGTTCGCGACCGTTCACGCGGAGCGAGATGGAAAAGCTGTTCCTCAACAGCAAGAGCCAGGTGTACAAGGTCCGCGACGAGGTCGATCAGGCGGCGTGGCGGCCGCCCTTGCTCTACGCGAACTGAGCGTCGCAGGCCCGGCACGGCGCCCGTTGCGTAAGCGTACCGGCTCCCTGCGACAGTCGGCGTCCAAAACGCCGCCAGCAGAGGCGGAAGCCGGATCGCGTCCGGCCTGACCTTTACCGGGGCCCCCTGCTCGCTTGACGGCGAGTCCGCCCCATGCGCATATCGCCCTGCACTCACCCATGGGGACCGAAAACAGCATGGCCAGCCGCAAGCCCGTCGCCGGAAAGGCCGATTGGCGCACCATTTTTCGCCAGAGCATCGCGCGCAGCCTCGTCATAGCGGCGGCGGTGGGGCTGGCCGCCTTTACGATCTTCCTGACCCTCGCTTTCCTGACCTATGACAGCACCGATGCAGCGCTCAATACCGCCGCGAACGGCAATGCCGCGAACTGGATGGGCGGCGCGGGGGCGTGGTTCGCCGACCTTGGCCTGTCGATCGGCGGGGCGCCGATCGTGCTGCTGCTCCCCTTGCTCGGGATCATGGCGTGGCGGCTATGGGCGGGCGAGCCGCAGCCCTTTTGGCCGCGCCAGCTCGCCTATAGCTTTGCGGGTATATTGCTCGTCGGGCTCGGCGCCGAACTATGGGCGCCCGCGAACGGCGCGCCGATGCCCGCGGGTTGGGGCGGTATCATCGCGCTTGTCGTCGGCGGGGCGGTGACGCCCTTGTTCGAGCTGGCGGGCGATCCCGTCGCCGCGCTCGCCCGCTTCGGGACGATCCTGCTGCTCGTCGGGCTCGGCCTCTGGCTCGCCTTCCGCGCGCTGCGGCTCGAAAAGGGATGGGCGTCGCGGCTGAAGCTTCCGGCGGCCGAAGGGGGGCGGATTGTAGAGCCCGCGCGCGCCGACGACGGCGGTGCGAGGGCGCCCAACCTGATGGAGCGCGTGATCCGCCCGCGCCCGCGCGCCGAGCCGATCGACCGTGCCCCGCCCGAGATCGCCGAACCGGTGCAGCGCGCCGCGCCGTCGAAGCCCAAGGCGAAGCCGCAGACCGAGCTGTTCACCAACTATCAGCTCCCCTCGATCGACCTGCTCGCCCCCGCGCCCGAGCGGCAGGGGGGCGCGATCGACAAGGCGGCGCTCGAACGCAATGCGCGCCTGCTCGAATCGGTGCTCGAGGATTTCCAGGTCAAGGGCGTGATTACGGCGGTGCGTCCCGGCCCCGTCGTCACCATGTACGAACTCGAACCCGCGCCGGGCACCAAGGCGAGCCGCGTGTCGAACCTCGCCGACGACATCGCGCGCAACATGTCGGCGCTGTCGGCGCGCATTGCGCCGATCCCCGGCCGCACCGTGATCGGTATCGAGCTGCCCAACGCGCACCGCGAGGCGGTGGTGCTGCACGAGATCATCGGCAGCGCGCTGTTCCAGGACCAGACCGGCGCGCTGCCGATCATCCTCGGCAAGAATATCAGCGGCGACGCGATGATCGCCGACCTTGCCCCGATGCCGCACCTGCTGATCGCGGGTACCACCGGCTCGGGCAAGTCGGTCGGCCTCAACGCGATGATCCTGTCGCTGCTCTATCGCCTCGGTCCCGACCAGGTGAAGATGATCATGATCGATCCCAAGATGCTGGAACTCAGCGTCTATGACGACATCCCGCACTTGCTCGCGCCCGTCGTGACCGAGCCCAAGAAGGCGATCCGCGCCCTCAAATGGGCGGTCGAGCAGATGGAGGATCGCTACCGGATGATGTCGTCGCTGTCGGTGCGCAACCTCGCGAGCTACAACGACAAGGTGCGCGGCGCGCTCGCCAAGGGCAAGTCCTTGGGACGCCGCGTCCAGACCGGCTACGATCCCGACACCGGCCAGCCGGTCTATGAGGAAGAGACGCTCGACTATGCGCCGCTGCCGCAGATCGTGGTGGTGGTCGACGAGCTGGCCGACCTGATGATGACCGCGGGCAAGGAGGTCGAGTTCCTGATCCAGCGCCTTGCGCAAAAGGCGCGCGCGGCCGGCATCCACCTGATCCTCGCGACGCAGCGTCCGTCGGTCGACGTCATCACGGGCGTCATCAAGGCCAACCTTCCGACGCGCATCAGCTTCAACGTCACCTCGAAGATCGACAGCCGCACGATCCTGGGCGAGGCCGGCGCCGAACAGCTGCTCGGCAAGGGGGATATGCTATATGTCCCGGGCGGCAAGCAGATCACCCGCATCCACGGCCCCTTCGTCTCCGACGACGAGGTGCGCGCGGTCGCCGATCACTGGAAGGGGCAAGGCCGTCCCGACTATATCGAGAGCGTCACCGAAGATCCCGAGGACGGCGGCTTCGCGATGGAGGGCGCGCCGGCGGGCGGCGACAGCGCCGAGGACCGCATGTATGCGAAGGCCTGCCAGATCGTCGCCGAAAGCCAGAAGGCCTCGACCAGCTGGCTGCAACGACAATTGCGGATCGGCTACAACAGCGCCGCGCGCCTGATCGAGCGGATGGAAGAGGAAGGCATTGTCAGCGCGCCGAACCATGTCGGCCGCCGCGATGTGCTGACCGACCAGTACGGCCAGCAGCGGTAAGGGAACCAACGCCGCGCTTGTGACGTGAACAGCATCTAAAGCCGGGGTTCAGGGCGGGTTCAATGCCCGCGCGCCATGTCCGGCCGACACTTTGCAGAATAGAGAGCCCGATGATCTTCCAGACCAAGCTCAAACGCCTTGCGGCCTTCACCCTCGTTCCGGCGCTTGCCGCGGGTTTCGCGATCGGCGCGCCGGCGATCGCGCAGTCGGCCAGCACCTTGTCGTCGGTGCAATCGCACCTCAAGGCGACGAGCTCGATGACCGCCGATTTCGTCCAGACCGACCGCAACGGCCAGCGCCTGTCGGGCAAGCTGACCCTCAAGCGCCCCGGCAAGATCCGCTTCCAGTATCAGAAGGATGTGTCGCTGCTGATCGTCGGCGACGGCAGCCGGCTGACAATGATCGACTATCAGGTGAAGCAGGTGCAAAGCTGGCCGGTGAAGAATTCGCCGCTCGGTGCGCTGCTCGATCCCGAACGCGACCTGTCGAAATATGCGAAGGTCATTCCGACCGGCAGCGACGAGGTGCTGAGCGTCGAGGTCAAGGATCCGAAGCGCCCCGAATATGGCACGATCACGATGGTGTTCATCCGCGACGGGTCTGCGCCGGCCGGCCTGCGTTTGCGCGGCTGGGTCGCGCTCGATTCGCAGAACAACCGCACGCGCATCGACCTCAGCAACCAGAAGTTCAACGTCGCGGTCGCCGATTCCGCCTTCAAATGGACCGATCCGCGTCCGCGCAAGAAGGTGTGATCGGGATGCTTCGACGAACGGCGCTTCAGAGCCGACGAACGACAGGCGATGGCACGCTGTTCAGCTTGGCGACAGGGAAACCGGGCTAAACAACTCTCGAAGACGCCGCCACGGCCTCCGGATTTGGGTTTCCCCCTGTTGCCCCAGCCGGAATGCCAGGCATCTTCATTCAAGAGCGTGACGAACGCTGACCTTGAACCCCCGTTCCACCGCCCCTGGAACGGGGGTTTATGTTTGCGCGTTTCGTTTTTGCCGCTCGCGCTCCGTTGCTAACGACGCGCTGCGCCGATAGAGCCAGCCGAATGACCTTCAGCATCGCTTCGTGGAACATCAACAGCGTCCGCGCCCGCATCGGCATCGTCGAGAAATTCCTGCGCGAGGAAGCGCCCGACGTGCTCTGCCTGCAGGAGACGAAGGTCGAATGCGGCCTTTTCCCGAAGGCCATGTTCGAACAGCTCGGCTACACGCATATCGTCACCAACGGCCAGCGGATGCACCATGGCGTCGCGACGGTCAGCCGCGTGCCGCTGACCGAAGTGCGTAAATATGACTGGCAGGCGAATGGCGAGGCACGCCATATCGGCGTGACGCTGCCGTCGGGCGTGCGGCTCGACAATGTCTATATCCCCGCCGGCGGGGACGTTCCCGACCGCGACCTCAATCCGAAGTTCGGGCAAAAGCTCGATTTCTTCGGCCGCATGACCGATTGGTCGGCGACGCTCGTCGATACGCCGACGATCCTGACCGGCGACTTCAATGTCGCGCCGCTCGAAAGCGATGTGTGGAACCACAAGGCATTGCTCGACGTCGTCAGCCACACGCCGGTCGAGGTCGAAACGCTTGCACGGTTGCAGTCCGCGTCGAACTGGATTGATCTCGGCCGCCACTTCATCGAGGCGCCGGCGCCGCTCTTCACCTGGTGGAGCTACCGCGCGAAGGACTGGGAAGCCTCGAATCGCGGCCGCCGGCTCGACCATATGTGGGTCACCCCCGACCTGATGGCAAAGGCAGTCGCGCACCGCACCGTCCAGCCCGCACGGAGCTGGGAGCGCCCCTCGGATCACATCCCCATCGTTACGGAGTTCGCCTTTTGAGCGAGATCGCCGACCAGCCGCGCGCGCGGCGGGCCGCGCGCGCGATTGACGCGCTACGCCGTGGCTGGACATTCCGCGTGACCGGCGCCGACGGCGCACTCGATCTGCTCGCGGTCGAGAGCGCGCGCGATGCGGCGCTGAGCGACTTCGGAAGCGAGGATCTGCTGCTGTCGGGCGAACGCGCGGTGACGCTCAAGCTCACCAACCAGCGTCCCGCCGCGACGCCGGGGCCGGTGCGGCTCGCGGGCGCGGCCGACACCGTCGCCGCCGCGCTGGCGATCGCCGACCCCGCGCTCGATCTCGCCCACCCGCTCAAAGGGCCGTTCCAAACGATTGCGACCGGCGGCGAGGCGGCGGCCAGCGCGGCGATGACGATGGCGCGTCACGCTGGCCTCCTCCCCGCCTTTTTTGTCCGCGAAGCGAAGGGTGCGGCGGAGACCGAATGTTCAGTCGATGACGTCGCCGCGCTGCTCGACCCGTCGCGGCTCGAGATTGCGGCGCGTGCGCGCTTGCCGGTCGAGGCGAGCGAAACGGCCGAGATCGTCGCCTTTCGTAGCCCCGAGGAAGCCTCCGACCATGTCGCGCTCGTCATCGGCAGGCGCGATCATAATCCGCCGGTGGTCCGCTTGCACAGCGAATGCCTGACCGGCGACGTGCTCGGCAGCCTCAAATGCGATTGCGGCCCGCAGCTTCATGCCGCGCTGCACGCGATGGCCGACGCGCCGTGGGGTGTGCTGCTCTACCTCCGGCAGGAAGGGCGCGGGATCGGGCTCGTCAACAAGCTGCGCGCCTATGCGCTGCAGGACCAGGGGTATGACACGGTCGACGCCAACCTCAGGCTGGGTTTCCCGGTCGAGGCGCGCGATTTTGCGATTGCAGGACGGATGCTGGAGTTGCTGGGCATCCCGCGTATCCGGCTGATGACCAACAATCCGGAGAAGGTCGCGCGGCTGGAGAAGGAAGGTGTCGACGTTGTCGAGCGCATCCCGCTCGCGCTGCCGACGAACAAGTATAACGAGCAGTATCTCGCGACGAAGCGGGATAGGACCGGGCATCAGCTTTAGAAACACGTCGCCCCCGCGAAGGGCGTTTAGAGTCACGTGCCTCTGAACGCCCTTCGCGGGGGCGACGGTTTGTTTAGTGGACGAAGCGCGCGACCACGTCGCGATAGCTGCGGCTGACCTTTACCTGTGCGCCCGAGCCCAGCACGAGGAAGCATTCGCCATTGGTGTGCGGCTTGACCTGCTTGACCTGGCTGAGATTCACGATCGTCGAGCGATGCACGCGCTGGAAGTTGCGCGGATCGAGCCGCTTTTCCAGATCCTTCATCGTCTCGCGCAGGATCAGCGAATTGTCGGCGGTGTAGATGCACATATAGTCGCCCGCGGCGTCGATGCGTTCGATGCTGTCGACGTCGACGCGGAAAATCTGGCCGCGGTCCTTGATGTTGATCATCTTCTCATAGCGGTCGGCGGCATGCGCGTCGGCCTGAACCTCGGCGTCATAATCCTCGACCGCTTCGGGTGCGACTTCGGCGAGCACGGTCTTCAGCCGCTCGACCTCGGCCGCGCCGCGCTTTTCGGCGAGGCGCTGGCGGACGCGGTCGAGCGCGTCGGCCAGCCGTTCCGGCTCGACCGGCTTGACCAGATAATCGACCGCCTGCGCCTCGAACGCGCGGATGGCATGGTCCGAATAGGCGGTAACGAAGACAACCAGCGGCGGCTCGACCTCCATCAGGCCCTGGATCACCGAAAAGCCGTCGAACCCCGGCATCTGGATGTCGAGGAAGACGAGGTCGGGCTTGTACGTCTTGATCTTTCTGATGGCCTCGCGGCCGTTCTGCGCGGTGTCGACTACCTCGACATCCGGATGCGCTTCGAGCCGCAATTGCAGGCCCTGGGTCGCCAGTTTTTCATCATCCACCAGGATGGTTCTGATCGTCATGTCCGTTCGGTTCCAATCGTCGTCACTTGTCCATCGGGCTGAAACGGAAACTCGATAATCACCGTGAAACCGCCATCGGCGCCCGACTGCACCTCGAACCGCTGCTGGTCGCCATAAGCCTGCGCCATCCGGTCCCGGATATTGGCTAAACCCACACCGGTCGATTCCGTTGCAACGGCGCCCGTGGTGGGATCAACGCTTCCCTCTGACAATCCCGCCCCCGTGTCCGACACGGTGATCCGCACGTTTTGACCGGCAAGCTGAGCCGAGAGCGTGATGTCGGCGCCCTCCTCCTGCGGTGTGACGGCATATTTGATCGCATTCTCGATCAGCGGCTGGAGCAGCAGCGAGGGCAGGCGCGCGCGCTGGACCGCGGGGTCGATGCGGAAATGCGGGCGCAGCCGGTCCTCGAACCGCATCTTCTCGATATCGAGATAGAGCTTCAAAGTCTCGATCTCCTGCGCCAGCGTGACTTGCGCGGTCGGCTCGTTGGCAAGCGTGTAACGCAGGAAGGCCGAAAGGCGCGAGAGCATCGCGTTCGCGGGCTCGGACTGCTTGAGCAGCACCAGCGTCGAGATGCTGTTCAGCGTGTTGAACAGGAAATGCGGGTTGAGCTGATAACGCAACATCGCGAGCTGCGCCGACGCCGCCTGCGCCTCGAGCCGCAGCATCCGGTCGTTCTGTTCCTCGAGCTGGAGGAAATAGTTGATCGCGAAATAGAGCGCCGACCAGGCGCCGAGCGAGGTCGCATCGATATAGATCGCGCCAAGCAGCAGGCTGGTGAAGCCCGCCTCGCTCGCCGGATTCTGGATCTGCGCGACCCACGCGTCGATGAACGCCCAGAGCGCGACGGCGAGGCCCGCGAGCCCGAAGCTGACCCCCCACATCAGGATCGGCCGCCGATTGATCAGCGCACGATAGCAGACCGACAAGATCAGCGTCAGCGAGAAGCCGGTGATCGCCGAAATCGTCTGTGGGATCAGGAAGGTGAAGGGCTGGCCGTTGGCGAGACCCGACACCCCGCGCAGACCGAGCCAGGCGGCCCAGCCGAGGATCTGGAGATTCCAGAAGGCGCGCACCTTGTTGCCGAAAAAGGGGCCCGGCGACGAAAAGCCGAACAAAGGCATCGAGGAGGATGCCGACGCGGATGCGGAGGCGGGCTTGGTCGCCATGGTCAACGGGGCTGGATCAAAGGCTTTGCGCGCGGGGCGGCAGCGATCATTCGGCCGCGACCGCCGCCATTCGCACGCGCGCCTGACCGAGCGGCTGTAATTCGGAGCGATGTTTCCATACCAGCTCGCCATAAGCCAGCGAGCGGCCGTCGTGCGCGGTGATCATCACCGGTCCGATCGGCTGCTCGTCGCGCGTGTCGACGAGCACGGGGGTCGACGGTACGCCCGCGCCCCATTTCTCGCCCCACTGGCGCAGCGCGATCATCGCGGGCAGCAGTTCGACGCCCTTTTGCGTCAGCTGATATTGCACCTTGCGGCGATCCTCGGCCATCACCTCGCGTGCCATGATGCCATGATCGACCAGCTTCGACAGCCGGTTCGACAGGATGTTGCGCGCAATCCCGAGCTCCTGCTGGAACTCCTCGAAATGATGGACCCCGTTGAACGCGGCGCGAAGGATCATGAACGACCACCGCTCGCCCATCGCCTCCAGCGCGAGCGGCAGCGCGCAGTTGTTGCCGTAAATGTCGTTCAGCGGTTCGCGTAATTTTCCCATGCCCCATGCCCTAACGTAATTTTGCCCCTCGCACAAAAAAATATGGACCCTCAGTTGCATTTTGCAACCCGCAAACCCAATTGCATTTTGCAACCCTTCGGGTTGCGCAAAACAGGAAGGACTCCCCATGATCAAGCTTTCTTCGCCGGCGCCTCTGCTGGCGGTCGCCGGCGCCATGCTCGCCGGCTTTGGCGCGCTTGCCCCCGTCGCGGCGAACGCCGCCGGCGGCAGCTATTACCGCGCCGAGCTCGCCGGCCCGGCGCCGACGGCCAAGTTCGTCGCGCGCGATGTCGTCTGGGTTTGCGACGGCGCGAATTGTGGTGCCGGCCGCGGCACGAGCCGGCCGCTACTCATCTGCACGGGCCTCGCCAAGAAGGCCGGCGAAGTGAAGAGCTTCGTCGCGGACGGCAAGGCGCTCGAGGCCGACGATCTCGCACGCTGCAACAGCGTGAAATAAGCCGACCGGCCGGGCGGCGCGTGAATGCTCTCCCCTCCGCCGCCGCCCGGCCCACCCCGGTGAACGAAGCTTTTAACGAGACTTAGCAAAATTGCGGCGACCTCGCGCTCCGCGCAAGCAAATTTCGCATTGCAATTGCGCCCGCATGAACGACATTGGGCTTGATGCTCAGGCAATATGAACTTGTCGAGCGCGTGCGCGCTTATGACCCCGACGTCGACGAGGCGTTGCTCAACCGCGCCTATGTCTTCACCGTGCAGAAGCACGGTAGCCAGAAGCGCGCCTCGGGCGACCCCTATTTCAGCCATCCGGTCGAAGTCGCGGGGATTTTGACCGACCTGCACCTCGACAGCGAGACGATCGTTACGGCGCTGCTCCACGACACGCTTGAGGACACGCTGACCACCCCCGACGAGATCGAGCGACTGTTCGGCAGCGACGTCGGGCGGCTCGTCGACGGCGTGACCAAGCTTTCGAAGATCGAGGCGCAGACCGAGAATGAGCGCGCCGCCGAAAATCTGCGCAAGTTCCTGCTCGCGATGTCCGACGACATTCGCGTGCTGCTCGTCAAGCTCGCCGACCGGCTGCACAACATGCGCACGCTGCATTTCATCAAGAATCCCGACAAGCGCCGCCGCATCGCCAAGGAGACGATGGATATCTATGCGCCGCTCGCGGAGCGGATCGGCATGTATGAATATATGCGCGAGATGCAGCTGCTGGCGTTCCGCGAGCTGGAACCCGAGGCTTATGCGACGATCACCGGCCGCCTCGCCAAGCTGACCGCGGGCGGCAAGGACAAGGTCGCCGCGATCAGCCGCGAGATCAAGGATCTGCTGGCGGAGGCGGGGATCGAGGCCGAGGTCTCGGGGCGCGAGAAACATCCCTATTCGATCTGGCGCAAGATGCAGGAGCGGCACGTCAGCTTCGAGCAGGTGACCGACATCATCGCCTTTCGCGTGATCACCCCGTCCGACGCCGATTGCTACGCCGCGCTGGGACTGATCCATCGCAAATGGAAAATGGTTCCCGGCCGCTTCAAGGATTATATCTCGACCCCGAAGCGCAACGGCTACAAGTCGTTGCACACGACGATCATGCATCAGCAGAATATGCGGATCGAGATCCAGATTCGCAGCCTGGGCATGCACCAGCAGTCCGAATTCGGGCTCGCCGCGCATTGGGCGTACAAGCAGGGCGGCGCGGCGCCCGATGGGCAGGCGGGGTGGATTCGCGATCTGCTCGAGATCCTCGAACAGACCCACGATCCCGAAGAATTCCTCGAAAATACCCGCATCGCGATGTATCAGGACCGCATCTTCGCCTTCACGCCGAAGGGGAGTTTGCACCAGTTGCCGAAGGGCGCGACCCCGGTCGACTTTGCCTATGCCGTGCATACCAAGCTGGGCGACCGCACCGTGGGGGCGAAGGTCAACGGCCGGCTCGTGCCGCTCCGGACGCAGCTCGCCAACGGCGACACGGTCGAGATTCTTTCCTCCGACAAGCAGACGCCGCAGCCGGCCTGGCTCGGCTTCGCGGTGACCGGCAAGGCGCGCGCCGCGATCCGCCGCCATGTCCGCTCGAAGGAAAAGGTCGAACTCGCGGCGCTCGGCCGCAAGATGTACGACGAGATCGTCGCGCGGCTGCCCAACAAGGTCGGCGACAAGGCGCGCGCGGCGGCGCTGACGCGGCTCAAGCTCGAGGACGACAGCGCGCTCTATGTCGCGATCGCCAAGCAGCGGGTGTCGGACAATGCGGTGCTGGAGGCGCTCGTCCCCGGCATCACCGCCGAGATGAAGACCAAGCCCGGCAAGCTGGCGCAGGGCGCGGCGGTGTCGATCGCGGGGCTGACCCCCGGGGTCGCGTACCAGCTTGCCGATTGCTGCCATCCGGTGCCGGGCGATCGCATCGTCGGCCTGTCGCGCCCCGGGGAGGGGATCGAGGTGCATGTCATCGACTGCCCCAGGCTTGCCGACGGTGTCGACGCCGACTGGATCGACCTCAGGTGGCAGGAGGATAGCGAAGGCGGCAACGCGCGGCTGTGCGTCGTGATCCTCAACGAACCCGGCACCCTTGCCGAAATGTCGGGTATCCTTGCCGCCAATTCGGCGAACATCACCAATTTGCGTCTGTCGAACCGCGAGGGCGGCTTCCATACCTATGACGTCGTCGTCGAGGTGCGCGACGTCCACCATGTGATGCGCATCCTGTCGGCGCTGCGCGCGTCGGACAGCATCGTGCAGGCCGAGCGGCTTTAGGCGAAAACCGGTCCGGCGTGATGGTGGGAAATCTTTCCTTCGGCGGGAAAGATGCTAGGGCCAATCCATGACCGAAATTCTGCGCAGCGATGTCTTGATCTCCGGCGGCGGCCTTGTGGGTCAGGCGCTGGCACTGGCGCTGGCGCATCATGGCCTGTCGTCGCAGATCGTCGATCCGGCCGACCCGGTCGCGACGATCGCACCGGGTTTCGACGGCCGCGCCTCGGCGATCGCCAGCGCGACCTGGCAGATGTTCGAGGTGCTGGGGATCACCGACCGGCTCGCCGGGCATGGCTGTGCGATCCATGCGATCAAGGTCAGCGATGGCGGACAGGCTGGCGAACTCGACTTCGTGACGTCGCCCGAGGACCGCGCGCTCGGCACGATGGTCGAGAATCGCCAGCTTCGCCTCGCGCTCGCGGCGGCGCTTGGCGAAGCGCCGCTCGTGCGGCTGTTCATGCCGTCAACAGTCGTCCAACGCGACATGGGCACTCATGGCGTCACATTGACGCTCGGCGACGGCACCAGGCTCGCCGCGCCGCTGCTGATCGTCGCCGAGGGGCGTCGGTCGCCGACGCGCGATGCCGCGGGCTTTGGTATCGCGAACTGGTCCTATCATCACCACGCGATGATCGGCGCCGTGGCGCACAGCAAATCGCACGGCAATGTCGCGCACGAAATCTTCTTCCCCTCCGGGCCCTTCGCGCTGCTGCCGCTCGTCGACGACGACCAGGGGCGCCACCGCTCGGCGTTCGTGTGGACGGTGTCCGAGAAGGACGGGCCGGGCTTCGCGAAGCTCGGCGATCGCGGCTTTACCGCTGAACTCGAAAAGCGCGCTGGCGACCTGCTCGGGTCGATGGCCCTCGTCGCGCCGCGCATGACCTATCCGCTCGGTTTCCATCACAGCGCAAAGATCGTTGGCGACCGCATCGTGCTCGTCGGTGACGCGGCGCACGGGATCCACCCGATCGCGGGGCAGGGGCTCAACCTTGGCCTGCGCGACGTCGCCGCACTTGCTGAAGTGCTTGTCGAGGGTGCGCGGCTGGGGCTCGATCTCGGCGATGCGGCGCTGCTCGCGCGCTACCAGCGCTGGCGCGGGCTCGACAGTCTGATGGTCAGCCTCGCGACCGACGGGCTCACCCGCCTGTTCGGGATCCCCGGCCGCACCGCGTCGGCGGTCCGCCGCGCGGGGCTTGGCGCAGTTCAGCGAATGCCGATGCTCAAGCGCTTCTTCATGGACGAGGCGCGCGGTGAAGCTGGCGACCTCCCGCGCCTGCTCGCGGGCGCCGAAATATAGGTATTATCACCTAGGCGCGCGCCATGCGCCCGCTAACCATCGCCGCCTATCCCTGTCGCACGGCCGCCGGACGGCCTCGATGGGGGAACGATCATGTCAGCGAAAAGCGATGCTCTCGAACAGGCGGTCACCGCGTTGATCCAGGCGCGCGCCGCGCTCGAAGCCGCGCCGGGTGCCCGCGCCCGCGCCCGTGTCGACCGCGCCTTTGCGCAGCTCGCCAGGCTGGCGGCGCCGCGCATCCGCTATTTCACGCGCACTTACGGCTTGTCGGACGTCGCTGAGGACGCGCACCAGGCTTGCGCGATCGCGCTGCACCGCGCGGCGGACCATTATGACCCCGCGCGGGCGCGCTTCACCACCTATGTGAACTGGCAGATTCGCGCCGAACTGCAGGCGCTTCGCCTCCGCCTGCACGGCGACCAGCGTTGCGCGGGGCGTCGGCAGGTCGCCGCCACCTTGTCCTACGAAGCGCTCGCCGACGAGGGCGTCGACGAATGGCTCGTCGATCCGGCGGCCGAGGAAGCGACCGAGCAGGCCGCGTCGGACCGAATGGCGGCGCTCGTCGCCGACCGGCTCGTCGCCGAATGGACGTCGCGCCGGCAATCGGCGCTGCTGCGAACGCCGCGCGGCGCGGCGGCGCCGGCGCGGGTTGCGGCAAAGGTGCGCGACGAAGGCGTCCTCGTCCGGCGCCAGCTTACCCACACCGAGGCGTTGGTCGAAAGGCTTGGCGAGGCCGACCGCCATACGGTACGCCGCGCCTTCGCGGAGATGGCACGGCTTGCCGGCGCCAAACCGCACTGATTCTCCGCTGACGTGGAAGGCGATGCCGGCCCGCTCCCCACCCGGCCTCCCAGACGATAGTGGCCTATGGGAGGCCGGTGGGGGAGGGGGCCGGTACCGCCTGGATCACTGCAACGTCGCGCGTCCGTCCTCGCCGTCGAAGCGGCCGAAGAATTTCATCATCTGGACGACCAGTTCGGCGCGCGCGTCGATCGGGCTCGCCTCGAGCAGCGCTTGCTTCGCGGCCGCGTCGAAGGGCGCGACCTGCGCGATGCCGTTGACCAACGTCGCGTCGTCAAGCTGGCCGACCGAATCCCAGTCGACGACATAGCCCTGCCGCGCCGCAAAGCGCTTCGCCTCACGCTCAAGGCTTGCGCGCTCGATGCTGGCGAGGACGGCGTCCTCTTCGGCTTCGACCTCGATCTCGGCCTCGACCTGCCGGAACGGCGTCGTGACGTCGAGCTCGCGGCGGACGCGGAAGCGCGCGACACCTTCGAGGACGAGGTTGAAGCGGCCTTCGTCGAGTGCCTCGACATCGACGATCCGCCCGACGCAGCCGACGTCGTAGAGCGCGGGCGGCTCGACATTTTCCTCGCCGGGGATCTGGCGCGGCTGGATCATCCCGATCTGCCGGTCGCGCGCCAGCACCTCCTGCACCATCGCCTTGTAGCGCGGTTCGAAGATATGAAGCGGCAAATGCAGCCCCGGGAACAGCACCGCGCCGGGCAGCGGAAAGATCGCGATCCGCTGGATGGTATGCAGGGGAGCGGTCGCGCCCATCAGCCGAACAGGATCAGCGACAGGCGGCGCCGCTGCGCCGCGACCCACGGATCCTCGAGGCCGACGGCTTCGAAAAGCGACAACAGCTTCGTACGTGCCGCGCCGTCGTTCCACTCGCGATCGGCGGCTATGATATGGAGCAGATTGTCGGCGGCGGCGTCGCGCCGTCCGGCGCCGATCTCGGCGGCGGCGAGGTCGAAACGCGCCTGATGGTCGTCGGGATTCGCGGCGACCGCGGCCTCGAAGCCTGCCAGCTCGCTCGCGTCGGGCGCATCGGCGGCGAGCGCCAGCGCGCTTTTGGCCTGCACAATCGCGGGATCGCTCGCAATCTCGGCGGGTACTGCGTCGAGCGCGAGCCCCGCGCCCTCGGTATCGCCCGTCAGCAGCAGCGCCCGAATCAGCCCGCCGTGGGCGGCCGCATTGTCGGGCGCCATCTCGGCGATCTGCGAAAAGATGCCGACCGCGCGCGCGCCATCGCCTTCGACAAGCACCGCCTCGCCCATTTCGATCAGCGGCGCGATCTCGACCGCCAGATCCTTTGCGGCGCTTTCGACTGGAAGCTGCGCGAGCAACTGGTCGAGAATCGCCTTCAGCTGGCTTTCGCTGCGCGCATTGGTCAGGTTGGCGACCGGTTGGCCCTGGAAGATCGCATAAACGGTCGGGATCGACTGGACCTGGAACTGGCTGGCGATGAAGCCGTTCGCGTCGACATCGACTTTCGCCAGCACGACGCCCCTGTCGGCATAATCGGCCGCCACCTTTTCGAGCACCGGCGCAAGCTGCTTGCACGGCCCGCACCATTCGGCCCAGAAGTCGAGGATCACCAGTTTCGACATCGACGGCTCGACGACGTCGCGGCGGAAGGCTTCGACGGCTTCTTTTTCCTGCGGGTTCAGACCGAGAGTGGCCACGGCGGCGGTGCTCCTTTTTGTGCGCTTGTCCGCTTATGTGGGATTTGCGCGCGATATGCCAACCCTTCGCAGAAAATCGCAAACAGGGCTTGCCGACTCCGAAAGCCGATGCTAATCGCCCGCCTCACCCGCTGGGAGCCACCCGTTTCCAGCCGCCAGAGCGGGCGTAGCTCAGGGGTAGAGCACAACCTTGCCAAGGTTGGGGTCGAGGGTTCGAATCCCTTCGCCCGCTCCAGTTTTCCACAGAAAATCAGTCACTTAGTGTCGCGCGGTCAGCGCATTTTGTGGTGACACGGGCAATGATACGCCGCTTTGTCTCCACAATGTCTCCAAAAAATATCGCAGATACGGATAGGCGCGGCAGCTTTAGGGTGGCCAGCTTGTCTCGCGCGCGGCATGCGCCGCGCCAGCCCGAGGGCCCGGCGCGCTACGCCAGCTGGCCCATAGAGTGAGAGGGGAACGGGGAAACCCGTGACGGGCAAGGGCTTGGAGAGAGGCTCCGGGCGCTCGTCGCGGAGATTTGCCATGACCCACCCTATCCAAGCGGCGCCCGCCGATCACGCGCCGGGCTACAAGGTCGATATTTCGCGCGGTCAGCGCATTGGCCGCGTTTCATCCGAATGGTTCTCGCGCCCCGAGGACGAGCGCTACCTTTCCTTGAACGAGCTTTTTGACGTCGTCCGCGCGCGTGCCGAGGCCGCAACGGCCCGGACAGTCGAGACGCGCGCGATCCGCGTAGAGGCTGCCACCGACAATCCGGAGCGCCTCGCTCTCGTGCTTCCTGACCACGACGCGCCTGTGGCGCCGACCCATTGGTCCTTCGGCCAGCTCTGCAGCCTTGTGGGCGCACCATCGAGCTATTTGCGCCAGCTGCCTGCGGCCCTGGCGGGGATCAACATGCAGCACGGGTTGCTCGCGCATCGCGGCGAGTTGGTGAAAACCCTCGAGACGGGCGACGGCCGCACCGAACTGCGTGCCGTCACCGGCCCGGATTATGGGCGCATCTGGGACCATGAGCTGGTGTCGGCGGTTATGAAGATCGCGGGCAATGGAACGGGCGACACGCGCTGGAAAGTGCCGGGCATGCTTGACTGGTCGACGATGCGGCACAATCCATTGGTCGAGGTCACAAAGGACACGACGACGCTCTATGCGAGCGACCGCGACGTGTTTCTCTTTCTCGTCGACGATATGAACCCGATCGAGGCGGGGCGACTGCCCAACGGGGATCCCGATCTCTTCTTTCGCGGCTTCTACTGCTGGAACAGCGAAGTTGGGTCGAAAACGCTCGGCATGGCGACCTTCTACCTTCGGGCTGTTTGCTTGAACCGGAATATCTGGGGCGCGGAAGGCTTTGAGGAAATCAGCATCCGCCACAGCAAGTTCGCCGCGGGACGATTCGCGCAGGAGGCTGCGCCAGCTCTTGAGCGCTTCGCGTCGTCATCGCCAGGTTCATTCCTGGACGGAATCAAAGCGTCTCGGGCTGCCATCGTTGCACGCGATGCCGACGAGCGACAGAATTTCCTGCGCAAGCGGGGTTTCTCGAAAGGCGAGACCGAAAAGATCATCGCCACCGTCCTTCAGGAAGAAGGGCATCCCCCATCGTCGATTTTCGATTTCGTGCAGGGCATCAACGCTGTGGCCCGTGACCGCCCGCATCAGGACGCGCGGCTGGAGCTTGAAGGAAAGGGAGCAAAACTGCTCGCGTCGGTGCGCTGATCCGGCGTCGACTCTTCGTCCGGCGTGGTCCGCTTCCCTTGAGGAAGAGGGCTGCGCCGGAACCATGGCGGGTTGAAAGCCGGGAGAGAGTCTCGCGGCGGCCCGTCATGGAGACGAGTCATGACCAATGAAAAACCCTCGACAGCCCTTACGCCGCGTCCCGAGGCCCTTGAATTTCTAGAGCGCTACCAATCGTTTGAAGTGCGAGCAGCAGAACTCCAACCCGTCAATAAGGCGGCGCTTTTCTCTGCACTCAAGGCTTGTGACATCGCGAAGATCATCGTCCGCTTCGACGGATACGGAGACAGTGGGCAAATTGAGGAGGTGACCGCATTTCTCGCTGACGATCAGGAATGCGCGCTTCCGGACGAACTTGTTGAGCTTCAGAAGATTCAATTCGGTGAGGAGGCCCAGTTGGCGGTTCGCACTTCGCTCACCGAAGCGATCGAAGCGATCGCATACGCATACCTCGCGTCCACCCACAGTGGCTGGGAAAACAATGAAGGCGCTTTTGGCCAGTTCCTCTTTGACGTGTCGGCGGGGACGGTCACGCTCGATTATAATGAGCGCTACGAAACGAGCGAAAACTTCAGCCACGAATTCTGACGGAGGTCGTCATGGGACATTGCTATCATCACGCCCTATCGAGCGTGAAAAAATGGGGTGGGGAAGCGGAAGACTATCTTTCGCTGCACCAGTGGTTCGATGAGCCATCCAAACTCATCACTGCTGACTTCCGCCATCGAGCACTCCGCCATCATGCGGAGGGCATCTTCATGCTCGAGCGGTTCTTCGGACCGGCAATCCATATTTCCAGTGGGCGTATCGTCCCCGTCCGGCTGATCGGCGAGCAACATGTCCGCGAAGATCTCGGCTTCATTCCTTCGTTCGCCGACTGGGTCCGGTGCATCCGGCCAGAACCCTGGATGGGGAAGGCGCAGCCTATTCACGCGGCGGTAGATCCGTTTGCGGCTGTAGCCTGATTCTTCCGCTTTTGTCAGCCGAGCGCGGTCCGCTTCCCCCGAGGAAGAGGGCTGCGCCGGAGCCATGGCGGGTTGAAAGCCGGGAGAGAGTCTCGCGGCGGCCCGTCATGGAGACGAATCATGACGAAACATGCGAAGATCACGCTCAGTGGCGCGCGGGACATCCCGTTCAGTGCCCTCATGCTGAGCCAGGCCAATGTGCGGCGCGTCAAGGCCGGCGTGTCGATCGACGGCCTTGCGAGTGACATCGAACGGCGCGGCCTGCTCCAGAGCCTGACAGTTCGGGCGCAGCGCGACGATGAGGGCAACGAGACGGGGCGCTACGAAGTCCCTGCCGGCGGGCGCCGCTTCCGGGCGCTGCAGCAACTCGTGAAGCAGCGCCGCATGGCCAAGACGGAACCGGTGCCCTGTATCGTGCGCGACGATGACGCCGTGTCGGCCGAAGAAGATTCGCTGGCCGAGAATGTCCATCGCGAGCCTTTGCACCCGCTCGACCAATTTCGCGCCATGCAGAAGCTCGTGGAACAGGGCAGCGACATCGAAACCGTCGCGGCGACCTTCATGGTCACACCGGCAGTCGTGAAGCAGCGGCTCAAGCTCGCCGACGTGTCGCCGAAGCTGCACGACATCTATGCCGAAGACGGCATGACCCTCGATCAGTTGATGGCCTTCTCGGTGAATATAGAACCAGTTTGGGGCTTTAATTTCTCGATCGCCTCGCCGACGCGCCGCATCGTGTCGCGCGCCTCGAGCGCTGCATGGGGGTCGGGGCCGGCGATATCCTCATCCTCGAAACTGTGATGCAGCGACGTCAGGCGCGCGGTGTCGGCGCGCGCGCGATCGGTGAGCAGGTTGCGGGCGGTGCTGACGAGATAGGCTCCGGGCTTTTCGATCAGAGCCAGCTTCCCGCCCTTCGCCATGGCAAGGCGGCGGAAGCATTCCTGGACGAGATCGCCGAGATCCTGCTTCGGCGCGCGGCGGCGCAGAAAGCGTGCCAGCGCAGGCTGATGCGCAGTATAGATCGCTTCCATGCTCGCCGTTGAACCAAAGCCCGTCCAGTCGGACGGCGGCACCGGGTCGCTGCCGCTCAAGGCCTGCGCGCGCTTCTGTTCGTCCTCGAAATCCATGTCCATCGCCTACCGGTCGGACCGGAAAACGGGATGCCGGGAGGTAAGAACATACTCGGAAAAATATGCGCCGCCGCCTTTAGCCCGAAAGCCTGGACATACGCGTCGGCCACCCGGCAACGGATGGGAATATCATAAAGGCCCGAGCAGAATTCTTACGTTCCGGCACCGCGCGCCTTCTGGCCCGGTGCATGGTAAGCATAGCCGGACGTAACGTCAGGGCAAGCCCGCGCCGCGCAATTGGGTCCAGATTGAGTCTTTTTGGCTTGGGATCTGACTTGGCGCCTCGGATCTCAATTTGCCGCGATAATCCTTGTCTTTGCCCGCCCGCTCGGCCGGTCCTATTTCGTGTTGCGCTGCAACGCTTGTTATTGATTTGTTCGCATCCGTACCCTATGTGGGCATCAATCGCACCCGCCCGGCCTCTGTTCGCAAGGACATGCACACTGGGCGGGTCTTTTATTTTGGGCTCAGCTGACGCATGAACAAGCTTCATGTCACGGTCCTATAGCAAGCCCACCCTCACCTACGCGCAGCAAATCGCCCATCTCCGTGCAAATGGGATGGAAATTGCCGATGAACCAGCCGCTGAGGCTTGGCTTCGCCATGTGAGCTATTATCGTCTCAGCGCCTATTGGCTCTATTTCGAACATCCCAAGGGACATCAAGGGCCGCGTTTTTTCACCGGCACGACCTTCGAACGCGTCACCGCCTTGTATGATTTCGATCGCCTGCTCCGGCGCCTGCTAATGCGGGGAACCGAGCATGTCGAGGTCGCGCTGCGCGGAAGCTGGGCCTATCATCTCGCCGAACTCGGCGACGGTCACAGCTATCTCGACGCCAGTCTCTACAGCGACCGCAAGGACTATCATCTCCGCCTCTCGAAGCTCGCCGGCGAAGTCGGGCGTTCGAACGAAACCTACATCAAACATTATCGGCAGAGCTACGATGTACCGGCCTTGCCGCCGGTCTGGATGGTTGCCGAAATGATGTCGTTCGGCCATCTTTCGCGCTGGTACTCGAGCCTTGCCGACCGGGCGCTCCGCAACCGCATTGCGGTCCCGCTCGGTCTCCCCGAAACGGTTCTCGTTCCGCTTGTCCGCCATGTGACCGATATTCGAAATATCTGCGCACACCACGGCCGGCTCTGGAACCGCGGCTTCCTCGCGCCGCCGAAGCTCGCGCAGAAACCGAAATCGCTACAGGCCACGATCGATCAGAATGCGACCCAGGCTCCGGCGAAGATCTATAATGCGATTTGCATGATCGGGCATGTCGTCCGCACCGTGGCGCCGGACTCGACTTGGATCGCCGACATCGCAGCGCATCTCGCGACCCAACCCGAAGGGGACCTTGGATCGATGGGGTTCCCGGCGAATTGGCAGCAGCGCCCGCTCTGGTTGCCCTGAAAAGCTGATGACGCGCTAACGGCCGCGATAGGGCTCGCACGCAATGCCGTCGCCGTCGCCGTCCATTTCGGGCCGGTAACCGGGCTGGCCTTGCCGCAGCGGGGCCGCGCCCGCTGCCCAGGCCTCCTTGCAATTGCGGAAATAGCCGCCCGAAGGAGCGGGCGATGGCGCGCGGTCCGGCGCACGCGCTCGCGCCGCATCGCGCGAAAGGCCCGGCGTCCGCTGCCCCGGCCTCGGATGCGCGGCGCGATAGTCCGCTGGCATCTGGAACTTGCCGTTCCACAAGCCGACACTGGCCGCGCGGGCGCGAGTCTCGGATGCGACATAGCGGTCGCTGAAATGCGGCAGGGCAACGGCAAGCCCCGCGTCAATCATCGCGCCGCCGAGGTCGATCGAGCCCGCGCGGCAGGTGGCGACGATCCGGCCATAATCGTCGATATCCATCTGCTCGCACATGACCGATTTACCGGCAACGAGGCTCGCGAGCTTGGAGGCCGCCTGCTTTCCGCATGCCCAGGATGCGCCGCCGCGCTCGCAGTTTTGCGCCAGCTCGGGCGCATCGACCCCGAAGAGCCGCACCGAAATTCCGCTGAGGTCGAGCGAATCCCCGTCGGCCGCGCGGGCCGGGCCGCTGACCTGCTGCGCCGAGGCAGGGAGGGCGAAAAGAAGGAAGGCGGCGGTGATCGTCGGTCTCATACCCGGCCCATAGCGTGATCCGGTGAGCGAATCCTTGCTGTTCATCTCCATTCCGGCACGCACGGAGCCATCCGGTGCAGATCCGGCGAGATGAATGGCGCGTCCGCGCGCGCAACGGCGCCGCACTGCCTTTTTCCCCGGCCGCAGGCGGCCTCCTCGCGGGCGCTTCGCGCGCAAAAAGCCGGTGCAGCGCCGTCCTTCGCTGGTGCTTCGGCCCTTCGGGTGCGCGAGCGGGCCAGACGCCATTCCCTGGCCGCCGGTGCCCCGGGGATGGCCCCGGGCTTCGCAGGAGCAAATATCATGGCCGCAATCGGTCTTGTCAGCGGAACGAACGAGAAGGGTTTTGTCGGCCAACTTGCGACGATCTCGATCCGCGTCCCCATCGAAATCCGCCCCAACCCGAGCAAGAACGGCGAAGTCCAGCCCGACTATCGCGTCTGGTCGAACGGCGTCGAATGCGGCGCCGGCTGGCTGCGCCGCAGCGAGACGTCAGGCAATCTCTATGTGTCGTTGACCCTCGAAGCCCCCGAGTTCGGGCCGCGCCGCATCTATGCCAATCTCGGCCGCGCGGCGGGGCAGGACAATCCCGACATATATGCCCTGCTGTGGAACCCGGCAGATTGACCGCGGTCGGCGGCATCCTCGCAGCTGGTTCAATCTCGGCGTGCAAGGGTGTCGCCACCTTGTTAGGGTGACCGCAATGCGCAGCAGCCTCGATCATCTCCCCCCGCACAAACAGCGCGAACTCGAACGGATCGTCCAGATCGTCTTCGAAGAATTCGAGGATGCGCTGGCACTTGCGACGCAGGATTGGAAACGTAAGGGACGGATTTCCAAGATCATCCTCTACGGCAGCTATGCGCGCGGCGGATGGGTCGACGAGCCGCACACCGCGAAGGGCTATCAGTCGGACTATGACCTGTTGATTATCGTCAACGACGATCGGCTGACGGACCGCGTCGAATATTGGTCGAAACTCGACGACCGGCTGATCCGCGAGCTGTCGGTCACGAAGACGCTTCGCACCCCGGTGAACTTCATCGTTCACAGTGTTGGTGAGGTGAATGCCGGTCTGTCGCAGGGGCGCTATTTCTTCATGGACGTCGCGCGTGACGGGATCGCGATTTATCAGGCGGTCGATGATGAACTGCCCGAGCCGCAGCCGAAGACGCCACATGCGGCGCTTGAGATGGCGCGCGAATATTACGACGAATGGTTTTCCACTGCGACGGACTTCTTCGACAGCGCAAACGATGCAATCAAGCGCGGGAAAACTAAGCTCGCAGCCTTCCTCATGCACCAAGCGACGGAGCGATATTATCATTGTGCCTTGCTGGTCTGCACATTTTATTCGCCCCACATCCATAACTTAGCCTTCTTGCGAACTCAGGCTGAGAAGATTGATCGACGGTTAATCGAAGTTTGGCCCCGTGAAGTGAAAGCTGACCGATCTCGGTTCGAGAAGCTGAAGGAGGCTTACATCAAGGCCCGCTACTCGAAGCACTATCGCATTTCCGAAGATGAGCTTTCCTGGCTGGGCGCAAGGGTGTCGGTATTGGCGGAACTTGTCGGGACCATTTGTGCCGAGCGCATTACGCAGCTTGAGGAAACGGCACGAGACGCTGGATAGAAGAACCTATGTCCGCGGACGTTTAAGCGGGTATTGGTTTGCCGGATCCCAATGGACGCCGTGGTTGGTCTTCGCTTCAGGCGTGAGCAGCATGTGATACGGCAGAGGTTCACGCGTGCGATGGCTGCCCACGCGATAGGATGCGGACGTCTCCTCAATGGCCCAACCTTCATCAGAGCGAGTTGATACCTCGGGCGCGAAATATTCGCCGTAAACCCATCGCAAGCGCGACGTACCCGGGTCAAAATCCATCATCTCCAGCTTGTTGAGAAGATGTCGAACGCCATCGGCGAGGCTGCCGGCCCACGTTTCCACGCCAACATGGACAACTCCCGGCTGATCGGTTGGCAATTGTGCTGTCGCTTTCGCGACTGTCGCACGGAAATGCTTCGCTTTCTTGCGAATCGCCGTAGCTGATTGATTGCGCCACCCGACAACGCTCGCCTGGTAGACTGCACTTGCCCAGAAGGGGCGCGTGCGGCTCGGCAGCCACTTGCCGGACATCGAATGCGCAAAATCATGATCGTAACGACCGATGAGCAGTTCGACCATCCGGCTTGAACCATAATATACATCGTCTTCCGCGAGGACCTCGCGGGCTAGCGTCCAGTCGATTTCTCGGATCGTGCCAATTCCATGCTCATCGCTCCAATAATTTGCGCCGGCGGCGCCCAAATAGGCGGACGCATGCAACGCGAGATAATCGTCCGGGATAGCGTCGAGTTCGGCATCGAAGGCGATCTGCATGTAAATCGAGCGTCCGGCGGCAAGCGCGAGGCGATGTACGGGTCGCGCGAGTTCTTCGCCTCGGACACGCTCGCGCGCTTCATAGCTCGAGCGGTCCATACGCTTACACTCGACCGCCCACCTGCTTCTTCCTTTGCGCACATTGAGATCATGGGTTTTTGCGACCCCGGGACGCTCGGGCGCGAATGCAGTTTCCCAGCCATCGCGATAATATGCGAGCGCAACGAGCAGTTCAAAAAGCCCGCCATCCGGCTGACTGCGATCAGCATTCATAAGTCGGCGTGCTCGATCCTCTGCTCCTGGGATAGCGAGCAATTTGGTCAGCTCTTCTCCGATGCGAGTAAGCGTTGGAACGATGCGCACCGCTTCCTCGGGCACCCAGTTCATACGATCGGTTGCATATGCGTTGCCTTGGAAAAGATACCAAGAGGCCGTGTCAGCGGGATTGTAGAATGGGACTGGCTCGCCGCGCGACCAACTCTCTTTCGCAATAAGGAACGACCGGCGCGTTTCCTCTTTTCGCTGTTCCCAGGTCCTTTTGTTGGCGAGTTCGGCGAACCACGCGCAGGCTAAAAGAACATTACTGTCTTGCCAGTCAAAACCCGATTTCGGCGCTGTCCAAAGAGGATCTTCAGGGCTCGTGCGCATCGATCTCAAACCCTAGGCGGCATGTGCGCCGAATCTAATCGGCGATGGATAAGCGACACGATTGTCAGCAAATCCTCGGCGTCCTCTTTTGTCATCGACCAATATATGCGTGGTTCGTGGGCGGTAGGATTACGGAACATGCCAAAGGCTCCGCGCACGAGATTTGCAAATCCGCTCTGTTCACTACGCTGGCTACCGGTCGTCCGCGCATTTATTGCGAGCAGGGGCGGTTCACCTCCAAGTGCCCGATCAACCAGTGACGCACCATCGTCGGTCAGCCCAGTGCGTGAACGCATCTTGTCGGCGACACTTTTAACCGCTTCCTGCACGGCGTGAAAATAATCGTCGGCGAGCAGTTCGGCCCGGCAGAATTTCAAAACGTCCGCATGGACACCCCGCCCTTCCAGATCTGCCCGCAATTCCCGAGCCCGCCGCTGCGCCTCCGGTAAGGTTTGCGCTGCCTCGACTACAGAGATCGCACCCGTCTGGTCCACAACAAGTCCGGCGAAAGCCAACGCTTGATTCACGAGAGCCCTCATCGGTTCGTAGCGTTCCGGCGTGCGACTATATTGCGCGGGCTTCATCGCCTGACGGACAAATTCAAGGATATGTGTTCGGTTCTGCTTGTCGTTCTGGCTTTTGGCAAATGCATTGAAGATCCGAACACGTTTCGTGATTGGCCCAGGATCATTCAAATTGCATGTCGCGAAAAGATGCTGAATCTCGGTGCCCGTCAGGCCGGCTTCAGTGTCGCCAAGAGCATCGGCAATGGCTTTCAACTGGTCCTGAGTGAAAAATGCCATCGGATACTTATCGGGGAAGCTGGAGTACGGCGGAGCGAATGCAGGCCGCATCGCTCGGATCCAAATCGAGATCGAGACACAGCTTGTAGAATTCGTCTGCCACCTCCTTTGGCGCGAGGTGATTGACTCGGACGAGATGCCGCGCAACGGTCTCTAGCGGCGCGATGTCACCGGAAGTGATGGCGCCGCGATCGTCAACCGCGGCCTTGAACGCCTGGATGGCTGGTGCGGGAAGTTTGGCGCCGTAGATGAAATAGTGAAGATATTTCAGGAAATGGCCATGGCGCACCATCTCTTCGTGGGAGCGCACTTTCCTCATGAACAATTCTTGGCGCGAGCTGCCTCTCCCCGCCACATGATAGTCCGGGTCGGAAAAGAAGTTTAGACGCTGGGTCGGGATTGCCTTGCGCTTCAACAGACTCTCCGTGAGTCGGATCACCAGATCGCCGTTGGCGTGAAATGACTTGGTGTCACCGAGAGTATTCCGTGGATCAAATTGGATCGCGTTGACGAAGTCGTTTTCTTCTGACGTAAGATCGATAGTGAATGGGCTCTGTGTCATTTGATCTCCCTACCACCGCTCTCGATAACAGACTCGCGTGCAGGCAATTGCGGAATTGCATTGATACCAATTAGCGGAGGGACCGCCATGTCGGCAGCCAGAATCGTTAGCGTGAACCAAGCCGAGGAACTTTTGAAGAAAGCAGCTGAGATCGATAAAAAGATTGATCACAAACCGTGACGGCGCCCGGTGTCGATAGCTGTTCGCTCGTTCCTTTGTTCGTTGAAGCATACTTCCGTGACCAGCGTCTTGGCGTTGGAACGGCCTTTCCATGGCTCCTGCCTGACACAAGCCTCGCACTCATTACCAACTGGCATGTCGCCGCGGGGCGAAATCATGAAACCGATGCATGTTTGCATCCGATGGCGGGCGTTCCCGATCATCTGCGGGTTCATGTGCCTCAGAACGAGCGCAGCGACGCACCGTATATCGTTTCGGTTGCCACTATGGACGCTGAGGGTCGGCCCCTGTGGACCGAACATCCGACGTTAGGACGAGGAGTCGATGTTGTGGCGCTGGCATTCGTGCCGCCGCCCAATCTCTGTCTCATGCCGCTGAATGCGATGCCGATGGTCAGTCTCAAGCAACGTGTCAGTATGCCGGTTTTCATACTCGGGTTCCCATTTGGTCGAACGGGAATGGGAATGCCGGTTTGGAAGCAGGCTACGTTCGCGAGCGAACCCTGCCTCGCCCCTCACCTCGACAAACCCTATTTTATCGTTGATTCAGCCTCGCGGCCGGGCATGTCGGGTTCGCCCGTGATCCAGCGCGCGCATGGAAACATTGAGCTTGAGGACGGCCGTATCGGCACTGTTGGGAATGGCGATGGAGCGTTCAACTTCGTCGGAATTTATTCTGGTCGGTTCCATACCGAAGACGTCGACGACGCGCAGTTGGGGCGTGTTTGGCCTCGCGCGCTCCTCGAAGAGATATTGACATCACATCTTACCGCCAAAAGTTGAACCGATGAAGCCGGACGATGCGGCAATCGGCAAGGCAGCGGCCGAATTTCGATCTGCGCTGGACGCTATCGACGATCGGCATTGGCGAGCCGTCTACATTGATCATTTCCCGCGTGGTGCCTGCGGCCATTGTTCCGAGCTGCTGGCGCTTTTCCTGCTTGAGCGCTTCGGCATCACCGCCGACTATGTCTGCCGCGAATTCTATTCTGACTCGGGCGACCGCGAGACCAGCCATGCATGGCTCGAATGGAACGGCCTCATCATCGACATCTCTGGGGATCAATTTGAATGGCCGGCGGTGATCGTGGCCCGGGACCGCGGCCGATATGATCTCGGTGTGGGCGAGCAGCGTCACCCGTTTGAGCTGGATCCTTCGTGGTGGTCGCAGCAGTGTTTGAGGATTTGGTCTGCGGCTCAGCCCTTTTTATCGGATAGGCACTCGGACTAGGCCTTAGGCGCAAAATACTTGATGGCCGACTGGTGCTCAGGCGGGTCTTCCGCCCAGAAAATCGGCTGTTTGCGCCCCCTCGTATGTCGGCGTTTC
>NZ_CATKOZ010000009.1:0-111159 GCF_949769135.1 Sphingopyxis sp. Geo25
CTCCGTATCGGCTCGGTCCTGAAAGAGGGAGAGATGATTGACAAGGAGGGCGCTCTCCTCTGACGTAGCCTTATTTCCGGCCAACCACATGCCTGGCCAGCAGAAGAATTCGGGCCGCTTCGACTTGTCGCAACAGAAGGCGATATAGTGCGCGACCATAACGCGCACCGGCGTGTTCACGGCCTGGAAGTCGAATGTGCGATGCTCCTCCATCAGTGCATCGACCGGACCACCATCTCCTAGAAGACGTACTACGGCTTCCAGGGCCGCACGCGGATGATCGTAGCCGCAACGCTTGGTCAGTCGATCCGCTATATAATCATATTCGAGAGCGGAATAGGTTTGTACGCCGTTCGCAAGTTCCGGGGACTCCGCCGCAGCCAAGCAAAGAAGCGTAAAACGGGCGCCAGCATCCACGTCACTGATGAGGTCGTCGAAATGCTCTATATCCAGTGGAAAGCCGCGCGTGGGATTAATCGCCAGATCACAGATCAAAAGAAACAGACCGACCAGCGGGTCGTCGTAGCGCTCCGGCCACTGCGAGGCCGTCAACTTGAGGAACAATTCAAAGGCATCCCGGTAGAGCGGTGCGAAATAGCCATCGTCGAGATAGGTCTGAAGCAGATCCGGGCCGCCGGCCGACGCCAGAAACTGAATTTGACAGAAGCGGGCCTGACTTTCGAAGATGTGGCGCAGGCCGATTTCTGCGCAGGGCGGGCGCGGACCATAAGGAAAACCTTCGCTGTGCTCGGCATGCAGTCGGCGGGTTTCCGCATCCCAGCTCTCGGGATTGGGAAACTGGCCGTCAGCGAAGTCGCATGAGCCGTTGATGGCGCTGACGGTCTCACCATAGGCCTTGAGATAGCTGTGCCCTACGCCGAGGAAGAAGGGAGAAAGTTCATGCTCCAGCACCGATTTGGGGAATAAGGCGAGCCGCTTATAGAAGTCGATATCGAGTGCATTGTTGACCGCGACATTGCCGGCTACGAGACCAGGGTCGAGGGTATGCGTGCCGTCGATCAAAGCGCGATCGGCCCATGCCTTTACGGGCTTCACTGCCCCGACCTCCCGGGCAAAATCTGCGAGGAAGGCCATGCTGCCGTACACCCGCGCAGGATTGGCGAGGCTCAGGATTAGGCCTGCCGTCGAGCCCACATGCTGCCACCAGTGGATCGTTTCATGCAGATAGGTGGAATAGGCTTGGTACAGTTCGGCCGTGTCATAGCCGTCTGTCTCCTGCCGCGTGATGGCATCGACCAGTTCGTGCGTTCGAGGACTCAAGCGCAGTACGAAATGCTCCGTCGTGTATGTGCCGAGCGCATTGATAGTCGCCTCGAACACCGTCTGATCGCTGCCGGGATTGAGCAGCGCCGGGTCCAAGTCGGAAAACCGGATCATCGGGCTAATCCTTGCTCGTAAAGATGGCGGCTGGATACTCGCGGAAGATCCACTCGTCGCCGCCACCTTCCTCGCTCAGGAACCGGATCGTGTTCTCCACCATATCCGGATTTCCATGACCGGTCGGCAGAGGAAACTGACGAACGAGGAAGGTGGCGGGAATGCGAATGGCGCCGTCATGCTCCCATTGATTGATGCGCTCCATGTAAGCACGGGTGCGATTGTCGGCGACATCCAAGCGCGCGCCCTCTGGATAGGCGACATAGACCAATCCGAATTCCCCGCTCGGTACCTGCTTCAGCGCTTTAGCGAACAGGCCCACCGGTGCGCGACTCCGCTTGGTAATCGCTGCCTCAGCGTCGACCCGCCAAGCGAGCCCCACCGGCGAACGCACCTGGTCGACAGCTGCAGCGGGCGGTCCGTCGATCTGACAGATGAAGCCATCCCAGCTCGGCATATCCAGTTTCCAACCGAACACCTCATCTAACATGATCGGGCTGTACGCCTTCGTCACCTCATCGAGGTCGACGCGGCGAGGCAGCGGTCGAAACGCAACAGTACCCCAGGGGTAAGCCAGTGACCGCTCTGGATGCGCGGCAAGCCGCTGTCGGAGGCACGTCGCAGCGACATCCGCCATATCGACGGCGCTGGCCTCGACCGAGAATGCAACCTCGTAAGTGCCGAACTGGCCTCGCGCCATTGCATCAGCCTTGATAAGGCGAAACAGACTACGCATCCGCGCCTCTTCATCGACCTCATAGACGGTGAGTGCTGCGCTGCGCTTGCACTCGATGACCATGTTGAATGCGTCGGTGCTGCGCAGATCAGGCGATTTGACGCTCGTTGGCTCGACGAAGACCATGGCTCTGCCCTTCGCTGAGCAAGCAGCAGCGACGAGAAGCTCGAACATGATCGCATCCGTGTCGGCGCCGGAATAGAGGGCGTCAACCCTCTCCTGGGATCCACCGACCGCCCGCAGCGCCCCGACGCGCCGTCCGAGCTGCGCCAGCTGAGTTACGGCCAGCGCGCCGCCGAAATGGTCATAGCGTGGATCGTTATCGAGGTAGTCCTTCGCAAGAGTTATGGCTTGGCGAAGTCGGTGACCTTTCGGCCGTTCGCTTTCCAATCGCACACCCTTCACAATCGAGACGGGCTGTTCATCGGCCATCGATGATAGGCGAAATAGGTCGGCGGGTTCCCGCTCCAGCCAGCCGTTGGGTGCATGACGTTCAATGAGCTCGATAGCCTCGGGCAGATGGTCCTCAACATAAGCGGTCGCAGCAGGTGTGTCGTCCACGATCGACGCCCGACTGAGCCTCGGAAAAGGGTCACCGACTACCTCTTTCTTCTCGGCGAGGTCGTCCGGGTCGATCCCAGCCGCCTCGAGCGTAGCCGCGACTGCGGCATCGAGCTCGACACGGGCCCGTTGCGCGCGCTCTATCGCCGCATCCATTTCCAGTTTGGCAATCTTGGTCCGCTCGACGAAATAGCGGCGACGCAACTCCATGACCTTCGGCCATTCCGCGTCGAAAGCCTCCTGGCGGCGGTCCAATTCTTCCACAAGCGCTCTGAGGTGCTCGGGCGTGTCATCGGTAAGCGGGGGAAGGGTCGGCATCGTGGCGTCAGCGGTCCAAAGTGCACAGCCTGTCGTTCGGCACGCTCGTCCAAAGCGGCGGCCACAATGGCTGAAACGGCGACGCGTCGCTTGTGATCTCTTCATTGATCATGATGGGTCTCATCACGCGAACACCCCTCAATTGTAGCCACACTCGGAGTCAAATTATTCGATCGTTACTTGAATCGCGTTTAGATGCTTATGGCAAGGTGTCGACGATGCCTTTAGGACAGTCTGTAATCGCTGGCCGGCGCTGACCGATCTATTGCTGACGGCCGGATACGGCTCCAATAGCTGTCTGATCGATAGCGGGGGGATGGGATGGAGATCGCCAGTCTTAAGATCGAGAATTTCCGGGGTGTGCAAAACGGCACGGTCCGTTTTTCTCCGCACACGGTGCTCGTCGGTGCGAATAACTGTGGAAAGACCACCGTGATCGAGGCGCTGGCGCTCTTGTTCGGCCGCGACAGGATGATCCGCTCTTTGACCGAGCATGATTTCCACGGCAGCAATCCGCAGCCAGCAGATCGCATTCGGCTGACCGCAACGGTCATCGGCTTCCACGATGACGATCCGGCTCAGCATCCGGACTGGTTCCGGGACGACAGGGGCATCGTCAAATGGTGGAACGCGGCGACCGGTGTCGTCCATCCCGCACGTACCGATCCTGTATGGAAACTTGCCTGTCAGATTGCCTTCTCGGCTCGGTTCCATCGCCCCTCGCTGGAGGTGGAGACGCTGCGCTATTTCCACGATGACGACAGTGTCGGCGATGTGTTTGACGACGAGACGGCGACTCCGCTTCCTGCCCGTCTGATACGCGAACTTGGTTTCTTCTTCGTACCTGCGGCGCGGACTTGGGACCGTACCGTGTCGTTCGGTTCCGAGCTGTTCCGTCGCGTTGTAGCAGCAGGCGACGGACAGCCTTCTGAATCGGTTCTCGCCGAGCGCGACCGTTTGCGCGCGCCGGAAACGAGGCTTGAGCAGGACGAGCGGCTCTCGCCGATCGTCGATCGGCTCAATCACGAGCTGAGCGGCTTTTTCCGGACCAAACCGACATTGCATCTGCGGGTGACGCCCACCGATTCCGACGGGCTTCTCGAGTCGGTCATATCGCACTACGCGCATTACGGGGCGGACCTACCGCTCCCGGCGAAGCGGCATGGCAGCGGACTGCTATCGCTGCAGCATCTGTTGCTGCTGCTTGAGTTCGGGCGACTGCGGGTCGAGGCCGACGAGAATTTCTGGATGGCACTGGAAGAGCCTGAACTGCATGTCCCACCGGCATTGCAGCGGCGGCTGGTGCATCGATTGCAATCGCTTTCACGCCAGACACTCGTGTCGACCCACTCGCCAATGGTAGCCGCTCTCGCGGATCCACAAGGCGTCGCGGTCCTGCGCAATGAAGCCGGCATCTTGACTTCGGTGTCGCTCCTTCAATCGACCCTGCCGGCGGACACGCCCAACAGTGTCAGGAAGCTGTTCCAGGTAAACCGCGTCGAGACGATCGCTGCCATCATGCACGACTTCGTGCTGATTCCCGAGGGCAGGACAGACTATGAGTGGCTGGGGCTGCTCGTCCGGGCCGTCGACCTTCATCAGAGCTGGGCGGCTGCCGATGAATGCGGTTTCGACGCCTTAGTGGGCGTCATTCCAACTCATGACGGGTCTGTCGTGCGTACGGTTGCTGCGATATCCCCGCTCCATCCGCGTGTCGTCGCGCTTGTCGATGGCGATCCGGAAGGCGTGGGCTATGCTACCGCCCTCGCTGGGGCCGGCGCTCCGAATTCGGGAATCATCCTGCGTTGGGCCGACGGCCAGATGCTCGAGGATGTGATCGGCTGGATCATCGATGCCGACGCGGCCGCCTGCCTGCCGACAATCCCTATCGACAACCTTGCCGCGAATGTCGCCAATCTTGTGGCGCGTCTCAAGGACGAGGTGCGCGCAGCAGGTGGGCTGAAGAAGGATAGTTCCAGCTATGAAGCGATTGCCGGGGCGATCGGCGCAAATGAAGCATGTTGCGCGCGAGCGCGATCGCTCCTGAACGGCATCGCCGAAGTAGCCCAAGGCATCGATAACCCATTGTTCGTGGCGGACGCCGACCATCCGGCAATCAAGGTCTTCACGCCGTGACCATCCAGGCGGTCGAAGGCGGCGCGGGGTGCGGAAAGACCTATCGGCTCATGGAGATGCTGGCCGAGCGGCTCGAGACCCATCCGCTCGGCGACGGGCAGCGTGTTCTCGCGCTCACCTTCATGCATGGGTCGCGGCGGCGCTTGTCTGAGCGACTGCGCTTGGTCGCCAATCTGCACGGGCGCGTGGAATGCTGCACAATCGACGCCTTTGCCTGGCGCATCTATCGTCGGTGGCGTGGGCTGGCAGGCGCGCTCGCCATTGCTCCTGCAGACGAGGGCCAGTTTGATCGCGTATGCGATGCAGCCGGATTGCTACTCGAGCAGCCACAGGTTTGCGGCTGGGTGGCGGTGAGCTTTCCGATAGTGCTTGTCGATGAAGGCCAAGATCTGAAGCCCGAGCGCCTGCGCATGCTGAAGGCGCTCGTTGGCTCCGTCCACGCGCTGATCGCAGCCGACGAATTCCAGTGTCTCGATCAGGCGCTTCGCCCCAATCCGCTGGTCAACTGGATCCAGCAGGACGCCGAGCCTGAGACATTGGTGCAAATACGCCGCACGAATGCGATGGGTTTGTTGGCGGCAGCGACCGCGATTCGCGCCGGCAATGCGCCGGTCAATGGAGCTGGCTTCAAGCTGTTGCCGCCGGGCGCCAGCGTGCCGCTGGCTACGACTTTGCTGGCCAACGCGATCACTTGGCGGCAGGGCGGAGATGTCGCGGTTATCACACCGGCGCTACAAGGTGGCTTTGCCGCCTCGGTTGTTACTAGGCTAGGGCAGGGGCCGTGCGGAAAACAGCAAAACGGGCCCTACACCGTTCATTGGGAAGGGAATGACCGCGACGAGGCGCAGGCGATCATTGCGGATCTCGATCTCGCGGCCGACGTGCCTGCGGCTGCGGCCCTCGCAGCGCTACGGGAAATGCCCAGGACCGGCCCAGTGCGGGCCACTGTGTCATGGGTCGAAAACCAGTTCCATGCCTGTGGACGTGTAAACTTCACCCGTGCGGAAATCGAAGCAGTGATTTCACGGCAGGTTTCGCTGCGACGGCAGCATGGCGGCGGCGCGACGCATCAGTTGACGGCGATGACTGTGCAGCAGGCCAAGAACAGGGAGTTCGAGGGCGTCGTGGTCATTTGGCCCTACCAGGTGGGCGGCGATGCCGAACACAAGCGGCGCCTGCTCTACAACGCGATCACCCGGGCGAAACGATGGTGCAATGTCATAGTCCAGGGACAGAATATTCTCGGCGCTGCGCCGTTCGCGTGAATGCTCGACCCCGTGTCGCTGCCTTGGGCCGTGCATCAAAGACCCAACTATAGTCAGTATGAGTGAGATAGACAGACGGCCCCTTTATCGATGCGTTCGGAAGCAGGGGGGGATTGAAGGGTCGGCGAACTCTAGCGGCCATCTGCTAGGGTCAACCAAAGGAACAACCAATGGATTTGAGCGAAGCGATCAGCGAGCCTTTTGTGCAGCTCATCGATTTTCACAACGCATTCAATCGCGGTATCAAGGTCAGCTACGGAGCCATGATCTTCCTCGCTGATCAAACAAAATCGAACGACCCTGGCAACATTGTTGTGGTGCCGACCGGAAGCGAACCTTGGGGCGGGGCAACTCGCTGGCGTGACCTCGACCGTCCGCTAAAGGAAGCATCGATCTTCATTTCGGAAATGGGGATCACGCGGGCCGCAGCCGCTTTCGAAAATTATCTGATCGATGCCAAGAGCGAGTTCGATCGCGCTAATCTTCAACCGGCTGATACCGCCGGCACTGGGGCGTCAGCCCTGAAACGGCTCGACGCCCTGCTCGGGGCGAACACATTGGCCATGCGGGACCTTATCGCGATGGTCGAATTTTTCGACGCCGCACGCAACTGCGTGGTTCATCGTTCGAATGTCGCCAGCGATCAACTCGCGCGCTTGCGCAACGCGCCGGCGACGCTTGATGCCCTAACAAGGTGGCCAAAGCGCACAGGCAAATGGACTCTGTCGCTTCCGTCGGTCGTCGAGGACCAAGTCGTCGAATGGCAACCTCGCCACGCCATCTTCGCATCCGACGTGTTCTATCGATGCGCACGCGCGCTGGATCAGATACTCGTCGATCGGATGGGTCCTGCCGCGATGGCGCGGATGGCGGCGCACTGGTGCTTCATCGCCGTCCCGCCCGTGCCATGTCCTGCCAAGCTCAACCCGGAGACGATGGTACGTCGGCAGCTCACAAACCGCTACCGATCACGAACTACGATCCCGGAGACCGTTGCGCTGCTCAAGCAGACGGACATGTGGGATAAGGCGCGAGAAGCCTGGAACAAGCAATATCCGGATGGCCCAGAAACCGCCGCGGCGCGTCATCGGCGCGCGCGTCGAGCAAGACGCTGATAATTTCACCTAAGGCATATTTGCGACGTCCTTTTTTGCCCAAAGTACCCGCTCGCCCCTCATTCGACAGCTACGCGTCTAGCGGCGTGCAGCCAACAAAGCGAGCGCCGCATCTGTTGCGCGCGCAGTGACCTCGCAGGCTCGGTCAGGGGTCGCGCTGATATGGAGAGCGGCGTCTTGGCACTGGCGCGCATCGCACACCGCCCCGCGACGGACTCGCCAAGAGCGCGTTTGTCCGGCCCTTCGGGCCAGCGGCTTCGATGTCGGGGAGGCGGATGTGGTAAGCCCCGCTACATCTCTGCAGCGGGGCTTCCCTAGATTGCATCCAAAGATGCGATCAAATTCTGCCATTCTTTCGTCTGGACAGGTAATTGAAACGTCCGGGGTCGCTCGTTGGTTCCCTTGGTCTGGTCAGCCCTCGAAATTTCTCTTCTCATAGACGGTGCCGATCGTCGCGCCGTCCCAGACATAGCAGAGGTGTCGCTCCTGCCGGCAGTTTGCGAGCAGACGAGGCCGGAAGGCGGCGGCGCATTCGCCGCCGGGATCACGGACGCTGAGGTAGCGGATGCCATGCGATCCTCCCTCGCGCAGCTCGGTCGCGAGACCCTGCGAATGGGCGTAGGTGTCGGGATCGTAGAGATGGGCATGGCTGTCGATGTGGCCGCGGATGTCGTGCAGGTCCGCGGTGAGGTCGGCGGCGTAGACGCGCATGTCGATCTCCTGCGCCGGCTCGTCCGTGGCGGCAAGAAATCTGATGCGATGGTGTTTGGTCTCGGCGATGGCGGTCTCGATCGTGAGTCCGGCGTAGAAGACGCCGAAGCTACCGTCCGAGAAACGGCTGCCCTCCGTGTTGAGATGCGTGAATGCAGCCATGATCGGCGTCGTGCCGGGGCCTGCGACACGATCCTCGGGCGGGACGAGCGCGAGGTCGCCGACCTCGTCGCGGAGGCGGTCGTTGGTCATCGCTTCGATGATGAAGACGGCATCGAGGTCGGCCGGGTCCGTTACCTTGTCGAACAGTCCTACGGGCGGGAAGCGGCTCGGGATGATGCGGTAGCAGGGCGCCCAGCTCGTGGCGGTGATTGGAATGTCCAAGGGATCAACCGCGCTGGCCGTCGATATATTGGCGGACCACATAAAGATCGGAGACATTGCCGGACGCCATGCGGTCGATCGCAGGCTTGCCGCCGAACATGGCCGCCTTGTTTGGCTTGCGAACCCACGCGTCGGCGGTCTGCGGCACGAGGATCTGCAAACCCTTGTAGATGCCCATCACATAGGAGATGCGTTCGAGAGCATCCTTGCTGAGCGCGGCGACATCGCCGCGTTTCCAGTTGTGGAAGGTCGAACGGCTATCGAGGCCAAGGATATTCATCTGTTCGACCTCGCTGAGGTCCCAGGCCTCGGCGATGTTGAAGAAGGTCCGGAGCGCGGGGCCGGTGAGTTCCTTCCGGTCGATAGCTTTTACAGCGGTAGCCATATAGTCTCCAGTGAGAGCTATATGTTCCTTAAAGGAACAATTGTCAAGAATTGTTCCATATATGATACTGTGGGCGATGGGGAAGTGCGCATTATGGACGCTGATGAGATCGGTGCCATCGTCGTTGAGGCAATCGAGCAGCTTTACGCCGAAGAGGGCAAGATCATCTCCTTCGATATCGGCGAAAGAACGATCAGTTCCTCGCTTGCGTGGCTGCTCGTCCCTCATTTCCCCAAGCACAAGGTCCATGTCGAATATAATCGACATGACATATATCCCAAGGAGATCGAGCTGCCGGATGCGGAAGGCGAGCTGACCGAGAGCAAGGTCTTTCCCGACATCATCGTGCATGTGCCGGGATCCGACCACGACAATCTGCTGGTGATCGAGATCAAGAAGTCCACGAGCAACAGGAGCAATGAGCGCGACCTTATGAAGCTTCAGCAGATCAAGCAGAGCTTCCGCTATCGCCACGCGTTGTTTGTCCGCCTTTCGATGGGCGAGGAGGCTTCGATCGAAGACTGTGCCCTGCAATGGGTCTGAACTTTTCGATTTGCGTAGGAAGAAGGGGACGATGACCGAATTTTCCGATCTCAACGTCTTTCAGATGTTTGAAGCCAATGCCCGGCAGCCAGGCTTCTGGATCCGTCGAACGACCTGGGGGAACAGTTGCGCGCGCATCGTCGAGGTGGGACCCCTTAAAGGTCCTCCGCCATATTACGGCAATCCCAAAGTCTATGCGGACATCCATGATCTGACGACCGGCGCCCTGATCGAGGCTCGCGCGAAGATACCGGTGCCCGGCACGTACAAGACCTGGCGCAGGATCGACGCGCCGGACTGGTTTCGCGGCGACTGACACTAGCGTGCCGCGGCTCAGTTCGCGATCGTCACCGCAATCGGGCAATGATCGGAATAATGTTTCTCGCCGGGAGCGTAGAGCGTCTCGGCGAATCCTTTGAGGTCCGCCGCCGCTCGCTTGTCGAGAACGATATGGTCGATGAAGCTGGTGTAGCGGGGATCGCAGGCCGGTCCCTTCCCGGTGTCGGCAAGATGAAGGTCGGCGTTCGCCGGCTCGCCATCGTCGATCTCGGTCCATACAATATCGCCGCTCTGCCCGAGCCTGCGGTTCCAGTCGCCGAGAACGGCGAAGCGGTCGGGACCGCGCGCGGCTGCATCGATCCAGGCCTCGAGCGCGGGGAGCTGTTGCATCAGGGTCGGGCACGCCTTGCCCTCGCTGCCCGCGAAGCAACCCGACTTCAGATGAATGCCAAGCAGGCGGATCGGGGCGCGGTCTACCGGCCGCAATGTGATGTCGATCCCCGATCGCAACTGCGCGTTGCCGATCATCAGCGCCGTGACATCGGCATTGCGATCGAAGGCGATGCCCTTGCGGACCGCGAATCCTACCGCTTGGCGAATGACTTTCTGATCCGGATGCTCGCCGCCGCAGGTGCTGCTCGGCGCGCCCGGCCGCGCCTCCATGACGATCGTGTAGCTCGCCGGGTCGAAAATGCGTGCTGCCGCCGCAATGCTCTCGGCTTCCTGGAACGCGATCACATCGGCGTCGAGGCTGCCGACTATGCGGCGCATTGCGGCATAATCCTTATCATCGCGCGGGTTGCAACCGGCGCCGTTTTGCTCGGCGAGGAATTCGAGGTTCCAGCTCGCGACTTTGAGAGGCTTGGACTGCGGCGGCAGGGTTATCTCCGCAGACGAGCTCGCCGGGGCGAAGCAGGCGGTCGCGGTGAGGAACAGGGCGGATGCGATGAGGCGGATGGAGAGCATTGGTGCGCTAGTGCCCCAGCGCGTGTCCGAGTTCAATCGCTTCTCCTCTCATGCTGCGCCGCACATGGCGTCTCGCTTTGGCTGGCGCTATATCGCCCGCCCGGCCGGGATTCTCCGGCCGCACAAGGAGATATCAAATGAATCATGCCGAACTGTCGGACAGCGTCGCCGCATCGCTCGGAGTGAGCAAGGCCGAGGGCAAGAAGGCCGTCGATGCCGTTTTCGCGGCGATTACGGACGCCGCCGCCAAGGGCGAGGAAGTCTCGGTCAGCGGCTTCGGCAAGTTCAAGGTCTCGACGTCGGCTGCTCGTGAGGGCCGCAACCCCGCGACCGGCGAGACCATGCAGATCGCTGCCAAGAAGAAGCTCGGTTTCGGCGCCGCCAAGGCGGTCAAGGATCGCCTCAACGGTTGAGCAGGTGCGTCCCGCCCGCCAGCCGGCGGGACGGCCGCGCGGCGGCATGTCGAGCGCGGCATATGATGAGCGCGCTCTGGCCTCGCAGGCTCCGGCCAGGGGTCGCGATCCTGTTTTGGCCGCGCGGCGCACTTGGTCTCGCCATCCTTGCGGCGCGGGCGCACGCACCCGGGGCGGGTGGACAGCGCTGGCGCGCTGCCACGGTCCTGGCTACGCCAAGACCTACCCTCCCGTCTGCGCGCACGCCGCGCCGCTGCGGGCTCGCCAAGAGCGCGCTTTTCATTCGGCCCTTCGGGCCGGGCAGCAGTGCGGTCTATAGCGGCAGGTCGGCCTGCGCGCGCAGCGGTTCGATGAAGAATGCGTGTCGCGGCGGCTCCTCGAACAGCACCTCGTTGGGGAGGCTGCCGTCGATCCAGTGCATCACATCGCGGCGGTGGATGATGACGCCATGGCGCTGCTGATAGGGAATAACATCTGCCCCTGCCGGGATGGTGAGTATCCGGTACGAGAGGGGCCAGTCGGCGAGCGGCGGATCCCAGATCGCGGCGAGGTAGAAGAAATTGCCGCTGTCGAGCGTCACCCGGTAGCGGTGATCGCCGGTGCCCATGCGGAATTCCGAGGCGGGGATCAGGCAACGGCGCTTCGGGAAGGCGCGGCCTTCGGACCGGACGAAGCGATAGTTGATGCCGTCGGAAAAGCGTGGATCGCTTCCCCAGACCGCCTCGACCATTTCTAACTCGCTTTCATGCTCCGGATTGCGTCTTATGAGCGCACGGCGGCTGCCATCCGGGGCATCGGGATCGAAAGGGGTTGGCGCCGTGCGCATGGTTGGAACATAATGGGAACGATTGCGAGTCGCAAGCATCAGGGGCGGCACTGGAATGTGTAACGATTACAAGCTGGAAGTCGACGTTGCTTCGATCATGGAAGACTTCGACGACCTCCAGATCAAGATCAAAATGCCCGAAGGCGCTCCCAATGTGCCGGCGCGCGAGGATGTGCGAATCACTGACATGGCGCCGATCGTGAAGGCGAGTGACGGCGATGCCGTCGGCGAACTTGTGAACCGGCGATGGAGCTGGCCGGGGCAGGGCGGAAAGCCGGTCTATAATGTTCGCTCCGAGCGCCGCGAACTTGGCGCGGGCCGCTGTCTCGTTCTGTGCGACGGTTTCTACGAGTTCACCGATCCGACAGACCTGTCGCAAAAGCGGCTCGATAAATGGCTCTTCACGATGAAAGATCATCGCTGGTTCTGCATGGCGGGCATCTGGCGCGATGCGCATGTCGGCGAAGCCTTCAGCCTGCTGACAATGGACGCAGGTCCCGATATCGCGCCCTACCATCACCGCCAGATCATCCCGCTACCGCGCGACAAATGGCCCGCCTGGCTCGATCCCCGCGTACCGGCCGAAGACGTCCTGCAATGGCTGCCCGAAGGAATGCTCGAGGTGACCCAGGTCTATGGCAAACCGCCGGCGCAGGGAGCGCTCGCGTTATGACCATGACCGACGCCGAAGGGCTCGATCTTTTCGTAAAGGCGCAGGAGCAAGTTTATCCTCGGGCACTCGAAGAGATCAGGCGCGGGCGGAAGCGCACGCATTGGATGTGGTTCGTCTTTCCTCAACTGGCCGGCCTGGGGCGAAGTGCTATGGCGCAGCTCTACGGCCTCGCAGGCGTCGAGGAAGCGCGTGCCTATCTCGCCCATCCGCTTCTCGGCGCGCGCTATCTCGAATGCGTCGAGGCACTGCAGGATCTGACGGGCAGCGACCCGGTAGCGGTGTTCGGTGAGGTCGACAGTGTCAAACTTCGATCGTCGCTCACGTTGTTCGAGGCGGCCTCTGACAATTCGCTCTTGGTGGCCGCGCTAAACCGATGGTTCGGGGGCGAACGTGATGATCGCAGCCTCGCCTTGCTCGGCGCCGGAGGCACAGACTGAAGCGAACGAAAGGCTGTCCGGGGCGATGGAACTGAACAATCGCGAAATCGCAACGCTGATTTGGCTGGCGATCCTCGCGGTTGTCGTCTTCCGCCTGGCCTCGGTCCGGATCGCCTTTCGGGGCCTGCTGAGCGCTTTTGCGCAGCGCCAGATCCTCATGATCTACGGCGTGGCAGGCCTTTATGTAGGCGCGTGTGTCGCGTTTCTCTCGTGGTGGGGGATATGGACGACCGACAACCTCAAATCGACGATCTTGTGGTCGATCACCTTCCTCTTCGTAACGCTCATCGATGCCAATCGGATCGATGAGGACAAAACCTACTTCGGCCGGACGATCCGCGATACGCTCGGCCTTACGGGCCTCCTCGTCTTTATCGGCGGCCTCGAGAGCTTCAGCCTTTCAGCCGAGTTGCTCTTCGTACCGGTGATATCGTTCGTGTCGCTCACGCACCAGGTCGGCCTCAGCAATCCAGCACACAAACCCGCCTCGAACTGCCTCGGCGCACTCCTCGTGGCCGCAGGCATCGCCATTCTCACGTACAGCATTCACGCAACCTGGCTCGAATGGGCGAAGTTCGACCTGCGCAAGAATCTGAGCGAACTGCTCGTTCCCATTCTTCTGTCGCTTCTTTTCCTGCCCTTTCTGTACGCCCTCTCGATTTTCCTCGTGTATGACCGCAACTTCACGAACATCGCATATGCCTTGCCCGACAAGGGGCTTGCGCGTTTCGCTCGGCGCCGCGCGCTTTTCGCCTTTCGTACCGACCTCAATCTCCTGAAGCGCTGGCGCCATATCATCGTCCAGCGGCGCCCTTCAGATCGGCTGGGCGTCGTGCAGGCGATTGCTCAGGCGATGCGCGAGCGCGACAATGCGTTGCGGCGTTCGGCCGTCGACGCCGCTGACGGCTGGTCGCCATACGCGGCCGTGGAATTCCTCGCGTCTGAAGGTTTTTCGCCGCCAGACTATCTCTGGTATTTCGATGGGTATCGCGCGCGCGTCACGCACAAGTTCGGTGATGATCCGCTCGCCAACTATGCCACCTATTATGTCGAGGGCGACGAGGCACACGCGACGCTGTTGACCCTCGAACTCTGGATATGGGGGAAGGATGATCGCGAAAGGGACGAGCAGCGCTTTGCCGAACTCATCGCCATATTGATGGATCGTGCGGTGGGCGCGGAGGCCCGGGCTGCTTTTCGCGATGAACTCGACCCTGAGGTCGATGGCGCCTCGCTCGATTGGAACGGATATCGCTTCCGGATCGAAGCCGAAGAACCGAATCCGACCGGGCGATATTCGCTCGATTTTTCGATCGTGCACCCCAGCAATCCTGAAAACACCTCATCCTGATCCCACCAATTATCCGGACATCTCAATGCGGTGACGAGCGATCGGCACGCCCGTGCTGCAGCCGACTTGACGAATGTTTCCTGCGAGTGGAACATATAGGGAACATTTGAGTCGATATCATCATGAGCGCAACGCCCATTTCTTCGCTCCGGCCGAGTGCCGATGAGCTTGCCGCGCTTCGCGAGGCGGTCGCGCGCGTTGCGGCCGCGCGCGGGCCGGTGCTGCCGTTCGGAATCGGGGCGCTCGATCATGGCCTTGCCGGCGGCGGTCTCGACGGCGCGGGCCTCCATGAGATCGCCGGCGCTTCGGCAAGCTGGAGCGATGATGCCGCCGCAACGCTGTTTGTGGCCGGGATCGCCGCGCGCTTCGCGGCGGCGCCCGATGTCTCGGTCCTCTGGGCGCTGACCCGCTTCGATCTCTACGCGCCCGCGCTTGAACAGGCGGGACTCGGGCCGGATTCGATCCTCTATGCGCGGGGCAAGGACGACCGCGATCTCCTCATGATGTGCGAGGATGCCTTGCGCGACGGTGCGCTCGCCTGCGTCGTCGGCGAGGTGAAGGCCGCCGACCAGACCGCGACGCGGCGGCTGCAGCTCGCGGCCTCCGAAGGCAAGACGCCGATGCTGCTCTACCGGCGCTATCGTCGCTACGGCCAATGCCCGCTCGCCGATCCATCGCTCGCGATGACCCGCTGGCGCATATCTGTGCTGCCGTCGGCGCGCCTCGCGACGCCCGGTGTCGGGCGCGGGCGATGGGGCGTCGAGCTCGTCCGCCAGCGCGGCGGACCGCCTTTCTCCCTCGAACTGGAGGCGTGCGATGACAAGGGTCGCCTCGCTCTTCCTTCCGCAGCTCGCGATCGAGCGGTTGCGGATGGCAGGGCGGCATCCGCCGCGATCGAACGCGCCGCCTGAACCGGCGCGGGCCGGCCCGCGCTTCCCCGAGCCCGTCGACGACAACCCCGGCGCCTGCTCGGTGCCGAAGGGTGGCGGCTGGCGTCCTGGCGCGCGTTGGGCACAGGATAAGGGGACGGCGGCATCGGTCGACACGCTCCCGGCGCACCAGCGGCCGACGATGCGCGAGCTAGGACGGCGCAGTGAAGCGGCGGAACCGGTCTTCCGGACATTGCGATCCGACGACGCGCCACCCGCAGGGATTCCGGCGCCTATGCCGTTGTTATGGGGGCCGCGGCCGACGATCGTCGTCGCGCGCACCGGGCAGCGCGAGGTCGTGACCGCCGCCTGTCGTCAAGCGCAGGACCTCGGCCTCGCGGTCGGGATGGCCGCGGCGCATGCACGCGCGCTTGTCGCCGATCTCGACGTGCTCGATGCCGAACCCGCTGCCGACGCGGAATGGCTCGACCGGCTTGCGCTTCACGCCGCGCGCTGCTGGACGCCGACCGCTGCCGTTTCGGGCGTCGACGGCCTCTGGCTCGACCTGACCGGCGCGAGCCATTTGTTCGGTGGCGAAGAAGGGTTCGCGCGGCGACTTCTGGCGTTCCTCAAGCGCCTCGGCTTCACTGCGCATGTCGCGATCGCCGGAACCCCCGGCGCCGCGCATGCGCTCGCGCGCTTCGGCGGAAGCGCGGCTCTGATTCTGCCGGAAGGGAGTGAGGGGGAGGCGCTGGCGCCTCTGCCGCTGGCGGCGCTCCGGCTGGCGCCGGAGGCGCTCGCCGCCGCGGCGCGGTTCGGGATCGAGCGGGTGGCCGATCTTTATCCCATGCCGCGCGGGCCGCTGGCCCGGCGGCTCGGCCGCGGCGCGGTCGAGCGGCTCGATCAGGCGCGCGGGTTTTTGCCGGAACCGATCGTGCCCGTGGTGCCATTCGAGGTGCCGCGTGCCGAACGGCAGCTTCTCGAGCCGATCGGGACCGCCGAGGCGATCGAGCAGGTCATCGCCGATCTGCTCGCCGATCTCGTCGGCACGCTCGAACGCAAGGGCCTCGGGCTCCGATCCGCGCTGCTGACCTGCGAGCGCGTCGATGCGGCGCGGCAGATCATCGGGATCGGGACGGCGCGGGCGACGCGCGATGCTTCGCATCTCTTGCGCCTGTTCCGGCTGCGGATCGACCGTATCGAGCCCGGGCTGGGGATCGAGGCGATGACGCTCGCGGCGCCAGCGGTCGAACACCTCGCGCCGGTGGCGTTGGGCGCTGCGCTCGGCGGCGAGCCGCGGGCGCCCGACCTCGCGCCGCTTGTCGATCAGCTCGCAGGCCGGGCCGGGGCAGACGCACTCTTTCGCTTGCGCGCCATTGAGAGCGATGTTCCCGAACGCGCGGTCGGACGCGCCGGCCCGCTGGCCAAGCCTGCCGGCTGGCCTTCGTGGCCGCGCCCCATCCGGATGCTCGCGCGGCCCGAACGCTTGTCGGCGGTGGTCGCGCTGCTCCCCGATCATCCGCCGCGCCGCTTCGCGTGGCGCGGGCGGGCCTATTCGGTGGTCGCGGGCGACGGGCCCGAGCGCATCCATGGCGAATGGTGGCGCCGCGCCGGCGAGATGTGGGCGGTGCGCGATTATTTCCGGGTCGAGGCGGAGAGCGGCGAGCGGTTCTGGCTGTTCCGCCGCGGCGACGCCATCGAGGACAAGACCGGGGATTTGAGCTGGTACATGCACGGTATCTTCGGATGACGACATATGTCGAGCTTCAATCCACGAGCCACTTCTCCTTCCTGCGGGGGGCTTCTTCGCCAGAGGAATTGTTCGCGGCGGCCGCGCACCTCGGCCATTCGGCCCTCGGGCTTTGCGACCGGGGCAGCGTCGCGGGCATGGTGCGCGGCCTGTCGGGGCAGGAGGCGACCGGCGTCCGGCTGATAGCCGGGACGCGCGTCGATCTTCGCGATGGCCGCTCGATCCTGCTCTATCCGACCGATCGGGCCGCCTGGTCGCGGCTGACGCGGCTCCTGTCGCTGGGGAAAGCGCGCGGCGGCAAGGGACAATGCTGGCTCGACTGGCCGGATATCGCAGCCTCGGCCGAGGGCCTCTTCGCAATCCTCGTGCCCGACGTTGCGGACGAGCGTGCGCGGCTGGATCTCGCAGAACTGCGCGGGGCCTTCGGTCATCGCGCGTTCCTTGCGCTCGCTCTGCGCCGGCGGCCCGGTGATTATGCGCGGCTGCGCGCGCTCGACGATCTCGCGCGCGGTGTCGGCGTTCGAGCTGTCGCCTGCGGCGACATCCTCTATCACGCACCCGAGCGCCGACCCCTGCAGGACGTGCTGACCGCGATCCGCGAGAAGACCACGGTCGATGCACTGGGGTTTCAGCGCGAGCGCTTCATGGACCGGGCCCTGAAGAGCCCCGCGGAAATGGAAAGGCGCTTCGCGCTCTTTCCGGACGCGATCGTGGCGACCGCCGACATTGCCGCGCAATGCCGCTTCGATCTCGCCGAGATCCGCTACCAATATCCCTATGAGCAGGTGATGGAGGGGCGGACGGCACAGGAGGCGCTGGCGGCGCTCACCGAGGAAGGCGCTTCGCGCATGTTTCCGGGCGGCGTGCCGCCTGCCTATCGGAAACAGATCGATCATGAGCTGCGATTGATCGACGAACTCGATTACGCTCCCTATTTTCTGACGGTAAATTCGATCGTCGCCGAGAGCCGCCGCCGGGGAATATTGTGCCAAGGCCGAGGTTCGGCTGCGAACAGCTGCGTCTGCTTCCTGCTCGGCGTCACCTCGATCGACCCGATCAAGCATGAGCTGCTCTTCGAGCGCTTCGTGTCGGGCGAACGCAAGGAGCCGCCCGATATCGACGTCGACTTCGAGCATGAGCGGCGCGAGGAAATCATCCAGTGGATTTACGAGACCTACGGCCGCCATCGCTCCGCGCTAACCGCCGTCGTTACGCGATACCGGACCCGCGGCGCCGTTGCCGAAGTCGGCAAGGCTCTTGGTCTGCCGCGCGATCTCACCAAGATGCTGACCGGCCTCGTCTGGGGCTGGTCGATGGACGGCATTCCCGAGGAGCGGATCGCCGAATTGAATTTGAACGCCGACGATCATCGGCTGAGATTATGTCTCGATCTCGCCCGGCAACTCATTGGAACGCCGCGGCACCTGTCGCAACATCCCGGTGGCTTCGTCCTCACCGAGGAACGGCTCGACGATCTCGTCCCGATCGAGCCGGCGCGGATGGAGGACCGCCAGATCATCGAATGGGACAAGGACGATATCGATGTCCTGAAGTTCATGAAGGTCGATGTGCTTGGGCTCGGCATGCTCGGCTGCATGAACCGGGCGTTCAACTTGCTCGCCGAGCATAAGGGGGCCGAGGTCGGCATGGCCGACCTGCAGGACGATGACCCGGCGGTCTATGGCATGATCGAGAAGGCCGATACGCTCGGCGTCTTCCAGATCGAGAGCCGCGCGCAGATGTCGATGCTGCCGCGGATCAAGCCCAAATGCTTTTACGACCTCGTGATCGAGGTTGCGATCGTGCGTCCGGGGCCGATCCAGGGCGATATGGTCCACCCCTATCTTCGGCGCCGCGAAGGCAAGGAGAAACCCGAATATCCGAAGCCCGAACTGCGTGCGGTACTCGAGAAGACATTGGGCGTGCCGCTCTTCCAGGAGCAAGCGATGAAGGTCGCGATCGTCGGCGCGGGCTTCACGCCGGCCGAGGCCGACCAGCTCCGCCGCGCGATGGCGACCTTCAAGTTGACGGGCGGCGTATCGCACTTCTATGACAAGCTCGTCGGCGGCATGGTCGAGCGCGGCTATCCCAAGGACTTCGCCGAACGCACCTTCAAGCAGATCGAGGGCTTTGGCAGCTATGGCTTTCCCGAGAGCCATGCGGCGAGTTTCGCGAAGATCGCCTACGCCTCCTGCTGGATGAAGCATCACCATCCCGACGTCTTCTGCGCCGCGCTGCTCAACGCCCAGCCGATGGGCTTCTATGCGCCCGCGCAGATCGTGCGCGATGCGCAGAAGCATGGCGTCGAGGTGCGGCCTGTCTCGATCAACGACAGCCATTGGGACTGCACGCTGGAAGAAGGGGGAGGGCGCTATCGCGCCGTGCGCCTTGGCTTTCGCCAAGTGCGCAGCCTCGCGAACATCCATGGTGCCGCGATCGTCGGGGCTAGGGGCGATGTCCCCTATGATTGCGTCGAGGACGTCTGGCGGCGCGCCGGCGTGCCGCGCGCCGCGATCGAGCGGATCGCCGAGGCCGACGGGTTCGCCTGCCTTGCCGAGGATCGGCGGCAAGGTCTCTGGAAGGTTCGGGGGCTGGGGGAGGCGCCGCTTCCGCTGTTCGCGGCGGCGGATGCCCGGGAGGCGGCCTTCTCGCCCGAAGGGCTCGAGCCGCCGACCGCGCTGCGGCCGATGACCGAGGGGCGCGAAGTGGTGGAGGATTATCGCACGCTGCAGCTCTCGCTGCGCGCGCATCCGCTATCGTTCCTGCGGAACGATCTCGATGCCATGGGGGTGGTCCGCTGCGCCGACCTCGCCCAGATACGCGACGGACGGAACGTTGAAGTTGCAGGTGTGATCCTCGTGCGGCAGCGGCCCGGCTCGGCGAAGGGCGTGCTGTTCGTCACGATCGAGGATGAGACCGGCATCGCCAACGGGATCCTCTGGCCCGACCGCTTCGACATCTATCGGCGCCAAATCATGTCGGCGTCGATGATCGCGATGCGCGGTCGGCCCCAGAAGGAAGGCGAGGTCATTCACATCATCTGCGACCGGATCGTCGATCATGATGCGCTGCTGCGCAGCGTCGGGCGCAGCGATCTCTCCATTGCGCCGGGACGCGGGGACGGGGCGCGGAGCGGGGGCGGCCCGGATAGCCGCGAGCCTGGCCTTCGCATCCGGAGCCATGATTTTCATTGAAGTCGCCCATCTAGTGCGACGGTGTGTCAGTTCTTCCGGTGCGGCTGCGCTGACGCGAGGGACGATGAAGTTTCGCAATGCGGAAAGGCAGCGACAATTGCTCAAAATTGTCCATGACCCAACGCAATTGGTCGCCGCTCGGTCGATCGGATGAGGATTTTACTTCGACCAAAAGTTGCTCGTCGTCGCGCCACAGCAGGAGGTCGGGCCAGCCAAGGTAGCGACCCCAATAATCGTCGACCAAGTAGCGCAGAATTGCGAGGATCGTGTCGGGTGGAAAAATCGCAATCAGGTCGCGCGCCCGCTCGAAATCTTCGTCGCGATGGGCCCAGAGATATTGCCGCAGTGGCTCACTATGTGATCGCCAATAATCGAATAGCCAAAGCAACTCCCCCTTGTCGGCGATACCGTCTTGTCTGAAAAAGAAGGAGAAGTGCTCGTCGATAGCGTCCTTGCGCCGCCGCCCGTAGCCCGCCGTGCCGAAATCCTCCGGTAGGTGAGTCCAGATCATTTCTCCTCGCACACCGGCCTCAAAGGCTGTGCGCGAGCCGAATGATATTATCCGGTTAAGAGGGTCGGCTCCGTCTTGGATCAGGAGCCACATCATTACGCCGAACAAAACGTGGAAAGGTCGACTTTCCAGTCCCATTGTCGACCAACCCAAGCTTTCATAGTGCCGCGCGACGAACACCTCCGCCGAAACTACTTCGCTCTCAACTAGCACGACAGCACCCCGTTCGGGCGATGTGACATATTCGGGGTAGAAGGAGTCGATGGGAACGCGACATCGAGCGAGAATGTCCGCTGGAGACGGCTCGCTCATATCGTAAAGCGGCGCGCTGGCGTGCAGCCGCTTGATTTCATCCAGCACTTCGCGCCCAATATTCTCGTGCGCCGCCTTCGCTTCATCGATCGAAGCGTCCGGATGTTCTGCGTCCCAATGCGCGACAGCCTCCGTCTCCCGAAAGAAGAGTTCCCGCCAATAGAACCGCTTGATCTTGCTCGTCCTGCCCGGGATCGCCGCCGCTGGCGCCGGCTCGAGTGGAACCCCGCGGCAGCCGTTGCAGATATTCGGCTGGAACCCGATCGTCACGGGTATCCGCATCTGCGTTTCGAGTTCGCATCCTTCGCTGAGCTGGTGGGCTAGAAACCGCTGGCCAAATGGCTCATCACAAGCGCACATCATAACCTCGCCGCAATCTGGGCAGCGATATTTTCGTACAATCTCATGCTGATTCAGGCAGAAAGCTGAAGCATGCCGGCATTCTGGCGAGGCGTTCACGTCTTCAAGCTCGCGCGGCAGCGAGCAGGAATAGCGCCTCCGGCACCTCTTCGCCTTCCGCCGAGTCGGCCTGCCTTGTGGCCGGCTTGAATTTCAAATGTGCCAACAACTCGCGCGTCAACGCGTCACCGCGCTTTGCCAATGAAAAGAGCGGCTGGCCCTTGGTCAATTTGCGAAGTTCGGTGACCAGCTTGGTGAGTTGACCCTTGTTCCGGTGATCCTGATGCAAATAGAGCCAGTCCAATCTAATCCTGAACTCGGCGGGGTCAGCCGAGCACGCCATTCGCTTGAACAATGCGGCGCGCGCGGCAGCGCGCGGCTTCGCGAGCCCCGCAACGGCCACGACTTTTCCCTTGTAGATTGAGAAAGCGATTCGGAACGCGCCAGCCAATGCAGCGCGCACCCGAGCCTTATCTTCGCCGCGCGCGACGGCTGCGGTGATCGCGTCGAGCGTCTGTGGCGAACAATCCCCAGGATCAGCAATCCTGGCTTGGTAATTTTTCCGATCTTCCCGATCATGAATAATCTTCGCCGCCTCCGCGAGCGCCTTCTGTCCATCCTCGACGGTGAGCTCGCGCGCGGTCTTGCCGCGCATCGTGTAGCTCAGTTCCCGATTGGCGAGGATCGCCTTCATCAAATCGGCATCTTCGCTGATCTGATCGACCAGTTCCTGCGTCAACTCCTTGCGCGTTCGATCACGAACTGGGTCGTCGCGCTCATCCTGTCGGAACAGCGCACGCAGGCGGTCGCTGATATCGATCGTCTCATCATCAACCCGTTTCGCATAGGCAAGAATGGTATCGATCGTACTGGAAGTGTCATCGAGGTTGGACTGCGCCCACCCGAGCTCGTTGCTCATGTTCCTGATCGTCGCCGAGAGTGAATCTTCCAAGCTTTCAAGCTCCTCCGATATGCTCGAAGCGGCAGTTTCGAACCTTTCGGCGAAAACGCGGGCTTCCACGTCGAGGAATATTTCGAGAAGTTCACCGGGATGAAGCGCCCGATTTCGCGATCCGTCTCGCCGACAGTAGAGGCCTTTTGGCGTGCAATGCGGTCTCGTTGAGCTGGAGGGCACACCGATGCGCAGGATCGGCTTATCACCGAGGTTCTCAACGACGATGTCCACGGAGACCGGCGGGAGACAACTGATCGCCTTGTTGAGGATTTGGAGAACGGCGCCGTCGCTCACATCGCAACCGAGAATTACGCCTACTTGCGCGCCCTCGACGCTCTGCTCTCCCACGCCGGCCAATATCGTGCCGCCTTCGGGCGCATTAGCGAATGCGACCAAGTCTTCAGCAGAAATCCCGTCGGACGTTCGCTTGAAATCGACCAATTGCCCCTCGCCGGACATGAGAAATTGCGACTACCGCGTCATCAGCCGCAAAAATGGCTACGAACTCGGCGCCGGCTGGGTGAAGACCTCGCAGGCCGGTGCCGAATATATCTCGGTGTCGCTGTCGGCCCCCGAACTCGGCCAGATCTTCTGCAACGTCGCGAACGCGCCGGGCGACGATCCCACGAAGAAGGTGCTGATCTGGAATCCGCCGAGCTGATCGGCCTACGGCCCCGCCAGTCGGCGGGGCCGTTTTCTATTGTGACCCGCTTCGGCGAACGGCGCGCTCGTAATAGGCTTCGACCCGCTCCGACACTTCTGGAAACAGGAAGCGCATCAGAGGAAAGAGTTCGGGGTCGGGCAATAAAGCCTCGTCGCGTATCTTCAGCCTGGGACCGATGTCCCACTTCCGGTTGCGCCACTTCCCCGAAACATCCTCTTCCTCGATCTGGGCCGCCCGGTCATAAAGCTCGATTGCATAACCGAATGCGAGGATCTGGCGCGGATGGCTCTGCGCCAGAAGGTGCGCAACCTGCACCAGCTTGTCATAATTCCAGCCGACAGGTTTCCCCTCCCGGGCACTGTAAAGCCCGCTGATCATCGCCCGCACTTCGGCCGAACTGTCGGGATAGTCGGGCAGGAAGATATCCCGGCAGAAGAAGCGGCCGCGCAGATCGCTCCACGCGCGACGGGTTTGGTTGGTGTGCCGAAACGTTCCGCCATGCTCGACCCAGAATTCGAAGAAATCCTTCCTGTCCGCGGCATCGAGCGCCTCGCGCCGCCGCGCGGCCTCGGCTTCGAGCCGAGCAACCTCGGCGTCGCGCCTCGCGATCTCGGCGAGGCGAAGCTCTTCCTCGGCGGCGGCCGCCGCTGCCCGGTCCTCCGCGATTGCCGCCCTTATTTCGACTTCGGCCGCATCATAATCGAAGTAATAGGCGCGCTGACCCTCGCGGTCGTGGGTCAGCTCGGAAAAAGCGACGATCTCGCTCTCGAACCGATCGGTGACATCATCTCCGGACCGAATGGGCCGCCGGAAATGGCAGCGGAAATGAAGTCGCTCCCGTTCGAGCGAAAGTCGCACGGTTTCCTCGTCGATCACGAACAGGTTCGAATTGTTCGGAAACAAAAGGTCGTCGGTCGTCATCAGGCGGTAGGACGGGTCGAACCCCCGGAACAACCAGACGAGCAGCGCGCCCTCTTCCCGGTAAAAGTCCCGTCGACCGACTACGACGCGCAGGAATGTCGTCGAAAGCTGCACCTCGAAGGCAATCTTCCCGCTGGAATCTTCGGCCTGCACATCGGGTCTTCGGTAGGCCTTCTCACGAGTGCTGCTCTTCCAATGTTGCTCGGTCGCGACGCCGGAGAAGGCGGGGTCAGCATCCAGACACCTGACGAGCATCGCCTTGAGGGCCTTGTGGGGCTCGCTCTCCCGGAGCCCGTGATATTTGCGGGCGCAAATCTCCTCCTCCGAAAGCGGTGATCGCGTTCGTGCCGGGCAAGAACCGTCCTCGTGCCGGTGCCGAAAGAAGAAAATATGCTCTTCCGGCCGCGAGACGAGATAGACCGGAACCATGCAATCGCCGCAAGCGAACCGGGCTTCGTCTCGGTGCATTCGGCCTAGGATGACACCGCGTTCCTTGACCAGCTCATGGTAGAGGAAGCTTGTAATGAAATCGGCGGAATCGATGAACTCGCCCGTATCGAGGTCGAGCACCTCCTTGATCGCCGGCCGAGGGACCGAGCGCGCTGGTGCCAGAGGTGCTTCGGTAATCGCTGCGCTACCCCACATATGGCAATGATATCACCGCTGGCGACTAGGGAACAAGAAGCGAAGCCCGACAAAGGGCCGTTGTGGATCAATCGGCGGAGAGAGCTACCGGAAAGCCGCCGGGCGCATCTGGTCCTGCTCCGCGGAACCACCCCCGCTCTCGATTGCCGCTAATCCCTTGGCCGAGGCCCGGCCTCCTACAGTCAACCCCGATGGGGTCCCTGCGCAAGCTTGGGCCGCGGCTGCGCCGCGGTGACTGCGGCCTGTCCCCGTCCGGCGGGGCGACTGTCGAGCGGGAATGGTCCCGCTCCCGATGCAGGAGCCCCGATATGTCGCTTTCCACCGCCCAATCGCTTGGCTGGAATCTCGCCCGCACGATGATGACCATCATCGTCCTGATCGAAACATCGGCTGGATATTCGGTTATGCCGCTCGACGAGTTCGATGGCGACCCGGCCTGCATTGTCTGCGAATATGACCCGTTCAATCGCTGATATCGCGGAAGATTTCGCCCCAAGGTGGTTCCACTTCCGGTTCCACCCTCGGGGCGATTTTGCTATGCTCGCCCGGCAGATTGCGCTGTGGTGGTGGTGGAGAGCGCGTCCGACAGGAGGACGCTCGTGACCTTTTTGATCATCCTCGGCGCCGCGGCCGCCATCTACATCGCCATGCTGATATTTCGCCTGGCTGCGGTTGCGCTCCCGCTTTACGCTGGCATCGGTACTTCGATTTATCTCGCCGGCCGCGACATTGGCTATCCGGCTTCTATCGCAGCAGGATTGCTGGTCGGCGCATTAATTCTCGTCGCCGGACGGGCACTATGCGCTGTCCTGCCGCCCTTCTATCGCGCGATCGTCGCGGCTGTATTTGCCGTTCCCGCCGGCTTTGCCGGCTATCAGGCTGCAAAGGGGCTGGCCGGGCTCGCGATCGACGGAGGATATACGCTTGAGGCGCTCGGACTTGCAGGCGCTCTAGCCGCAGCCGTTGCAGCTTGGCGGGGACTCGGGACAGCCGGGGGAAATTCCCCACGCGGTGGAGCGCTCGGCACAGCCCGAGCCTGACAATCTTCATCAACCAGGTCGGCTGAAAGGCCGATCTCAGGTCGAAGCCCTGCAGCATCGCCGCACCAGCCCGGCCTCCGATCTGCGCCATCTGCCGGCAAGACGCTGACGCTGGATCGCTGGCCGCAACCGCGGGCCTGCGACTTTCTTCCCCCGGCGTTCCGCCGTTCCTCGCGAACCAAGAAACTCGTTGCCCGCCGTCCTTCGCTTCGCTGCGGGCCTGGCGGCTGCGGCGCGCTCCCTTGCCGGCGGTCGATGCGCATCGAGGCCGCGCTGGTGCGGCCCGACATGCAGCAAAGGACATCGTCATGAGCAAGATCGGCAACTTCAAACTCGTCTCGGGTGAATATCAGGGCGAGATCATTACACTTTCGGTGCAGGCCAAATCGGTCCGCATCACTCCCGAGCAGAATCCCAGCGGAAATGCCCCGAGCCACCGCGTCTTCGTCGGGGATGCCGAGGTCGGCGCGGCCTGGGCGAAGACGAGCCAGGACAAGCGGCCTTATCTCTCGGTCAAGCTTGACGACCCGACCTTCGTCGCCCCGATCTTCGCGCAGCTCTTCGCCGGCGAAGAAGGCGAATTTGACCTGGTCTGGAGCCGCCAGCCCCGCCGCGCCGACAATTGACGCCGCACCCATCGCCCGGCTCCGGCCGGGCGATGTTACATCCATATTGAGGGCTTTAGCATGCAAGTTTGAGGTGAAGTTGCGCTAAGCTTTTCCTTTATGTGCCGGTAACCTCGTCGCGGCGCGCGACCACAAACCGGCTGAAATGTGACGGTTTATTCTCCTCATACGGGTCGGAGGCGCGAATGGATCAGGCAGTCGGTTGGCAATCGCCATATTTTCCGAAAATATTCGAACTATATGATCGCGCGGATTTCGCGCAGGAGTTCCTGCGTCGAAGCCCCGCCTATCGCGGCGGCTATGCCGCGGCCGCAGCAGCGCGAGGCGCCGACCGGGCTCGCCGCTTTCGACGGCTCGCCAGCCGTTGGGGGTTGGTTTTTCGCCTTCGATCCTGATCTCACGGCCGCGGCTGCGCCCGCCTTGTGGCGGCCGCAGGCCTGCGCCTTCGTCACGATAGCCCGGCCTGCGCCGAAGGGCTTTGCGGCCCTCCGGCTCGCCGAGATCATCGAGGGACCTGAGATCGTCGCCGAGCTCCTGTCCTACCGCGACTGGCACGTCGTCCTGCGTGCGGGCGGGAGGCGCTACCGGCTCCTGATCCGGCGCTGCCTGGCCAACGAGCGCCTCGCATTCCTGTCTCCGGCCGACGCCCACATCGAGCTTCGCGCCTCGATGATCATGGCACTCCACCGTGAATTGCTCGACCTTGGCGGCGCACGTCCGCCGCCCGACGCGACGCTGGGTCCCACCGAGCGCTGGCGGCTGATCCAGTGGATCCGCCTTCTCGATGCAATGGCCGAAGGAATTTCGGCTCGAGAGATCGCAGCGAGGCTGCTGCTTGAGGACGCGCGGAGCTACTCGGCCGCCGAATGGGATGCGTCGAGCGAGCGCCGCCGCATCGCGCGCTGGCAGCGCGCCGCGCTTGCGATGCGCGACGGTGGCCTCAGCGCGCTACTCGGCACCGCCTGATCGGGACATTCCGAGGTCCGTCACTTTGTCCGTTCCTGAATCGGGCCGCGATTTTCCAAGTTCGCCTCCTCTTCGCTTGAGCGCGCCTGCGTATCCGGCGCCACTCTGGAGGCCTACTCTTGAACGAAATTCATGCCCCGCTGCTACCGCGCTACCTGACGACGCCCGATGCCGCCGTTCACCTTGGGCTTTCAGCGCGAACGCTCGAGAAGCACCGCTATTGCGGCACCGGCCCGGAGTATCGAAAGCTTGGTACGCGCATCGTCTACGCGATCACGGACCTCGACGCCTGGGCTGAGAAGGGTCGGCGCAAGTCGACTTCGGATCCGGGAAAAGACACGGTTCATTCGGCACGGCCGATCCGCCGATGATACACGCGGGATCGCCAACTTCGCCGTGTGTACAGCGCATCGCCGTCGGAGGATATCCGTCCACGACCGCGCTTCTCGGGGTGCCGCCGGGCGGGCTGACCGACGTCGAGCTGCCGTGGATCGAAAGCCGACTGGAAGCGCAACTGCGCTTCGGCCGCGTCGTCGCCGAGCGGTCCGATGGACCCAACAAGCGCATCGTCTCCTTCCGCCCCGGCGCGACATTCGGTCTGACCCGCTGCACGGCCGCGGACATGGGGCAGATGTCCAGGCGGCTCTCCATCGTCACAGCGGCTGCAGCCGGAAGCCGATGCGCCGCCCATCCCGGGATCGATCCCGGAGGAGACATTCTCCTCGATCTCGATGCGCTCGAGCCCATCAGGGCGGTGCTCGTCGAGATCGACACGATCGAGTCGTCCGGCATTGACCTGTGCGATGTGGCGCCCGACCATTGGCGTCATATCGCCGCCCAGATGGCAGCTGCGTTGCCGTTCCGCTCCTACGGAGCCGAACGCCATGCCGCATGGCTGCGTCGCAGGACGGTCGAGTCATGAACCGGCGATGGCTCTGCGCGACCGCTGCCTGCGGCGGGATCTTCTGCGGGCTGTTCGGCGCGGTCGCGATCCTCGCGCCGCAGCCGCGGCTGCTCTGGAATGCGAGCGCCAGTGTGCCGGTCGGGCTTTATACTATAGATGTTGGCGCGGTGCCCGCGCGCGGCGACCTCGTCGCCGTCCCGCCGCCTCCGCGGCTTTCGGACTGGCTCTCGGCGCGCGGCTATCTGCCGCGCGGCGTGCCACTGCTGAAGCGCGTCGCAGCAACCGAGGGCGCGCTCGTCTGCCGTAGCGGGGTGTTCGTCACGATCGACGGCGCGCCTGCGGCGCGCACGCGATCGGCCGACCGCTTGGGACGCGCTCTGCCGCTGTGGCTCGGCTGCCGCCGTATGCAGCGAGGCGAGCTGTTCCTGCTCGGCGCCTCGCCGGACAGTCTCGACGGCCGATACTTCGGGCCGCTGCCGGCATCCGCCGTCATCGGCACCGCGCATCCCATCCTCACTCGCGACGCCTCCGGCGCGCCGCTTCGCTGGCGCCGGGACGGCGACCGGCATCCCTCCAACCTGCCGGACGAGGAACAGACACCATGATGATCGGAAGCTTTCAAACCGCTGGCGATGGATACGCCGGTCAGATTCGGACTCTCACGCTCCACGCCAGTATCGCGATCGTGCCGGCGCAGTCGTCGGACGCCGAGAACGCTCCCGGCTGGCGGGTGCTGCTCGTCGAGGCCGACGAGGGCGTTGAGATCGGTGCGGGCTGGGACCGCAGCGGCAAGCGTGCCGGCTCCTATATCGCGCTGCAGATCGACGACCCCTCCTTGCCGGTGGCGCTGCGCGCCAACCTCATCCGCTCGGTGCGAGGCGAGGACGAATATCATCTGCTGTGGTCGCATCCGGCGCCGCAGGGCAAGGCCTGAGCGGTGCGGCCTTCGGCTCGCTCGGCGCGCTTCCGCGCCATGCGCATCGCCGGTGCCGCATTGCTGGCGCTCGCGGCGCTGCCTGCCGTCCCGGCGGCAGCTCGCGAGCCGGTCGCGGACACGCCGGCCGTTCATCCTTTCGCTTCCCATGTGACCGAAGCATCGCAGCGCTTCGCCATCCCGGAAGCGTGGATATGGCGCGTGATGCATGTCGAGAGCCGCGGTCGGTCGCGTGCGGTCTCGCACGCCGGCGCGATGGGACTGATGCAGATCATGCCCGCGACCTGGGCGATGCTGACCGCGCGATATCGGCTCGGGTCTGATCCGTTCGACGTCCGTGCCAACATCATCGCCGGTGCGGCCTATCTGCGCATGATGTGGGACCGCTATGGCGACGTCTCGCTGATGCTCGCCGCCTACAACGCAGGTCCCGGCCGCGCCGATGCCTATGCGGCTGGTCGGCGCGGACTTCCCGCCGAGACTGTCGCCTATGTGGCAGCGATCGCACCGTCGATCGGCGCATCGGGCGTCGCTTCGCTCGCCCCCGCGCCGACACCGACGGCACCTGGCTGGCGCAGCGCATCGCTCTTCGCCAGACAGAGTGACGGTGACGCGGTTGTGCCCTCCGGTGCAGATCCGCTGCACAGCAAGGACAACGCGGATGCAGCGCGAACCGCTCCACCTCGCGCGCCTGTGGCGCTCTTCGTTCCGCGTTCCGGCCGCGATCAATGATCTCGCGCGCCTGGTCCTCGCTGGCTAGCCCGGACCTGCTTGTTGGGGCGTTTGGGTCGGACTGTCAGGGAAAGGGGGCAGGGCAAGATAAAAGACCGGCCAGCTTTCTGGCGGTATGTGGTTGGTTTGTCTCGGGTTTTTCGTATGGCAGCGGCACTTTCCTGCCATACTGCTTCCCAAGTTCGGGCCTCTTTTCAGCGGCTTGCAATATGGCTGCCCGCATATGAGCTCAGACGACAATGATTTTCGCATCAGGCCGGGAAGAGGGCGCGATGCAGGGGCAGGCTCGGCTGGCCGCGGCAAGCGCCTTGCGGCCGAGGTGCGGCGCGCTGCGGCTCGATCGGGCGCGACGCGCCTCCGGCGCGCCGGCCCTTCGCGCGGCGGGACAGGGCGCTATGGGCGGGGCCGCCGCGCGCTCGCCGTCATCCGACGCGGCCCGGCGATGCGCCGCGTCACCGTCATGGGCCGGATCGTCCGGCATCGCGGCGCACAGTTTCGCTCAGCCCCTCTCGGGCGGCACATCGCCTATCTTGAGCGGGATGGTGTGACACGCGACGGACGCGACGCCTCGATGTTCGATGCGGCCGGCGACGAGGCTGATCGCGGTGCCTTTGCCGAGCGATGCGCAGGCGATCGTCACCACTTCCGCTTCATCGTCAGCCCAGAGGACGCCGCCGAGCTAGGCGACCTTCGCGGCTTCACGCGCGAGCTTTTGCAGCAGCTCGAGGTCGATCTCGACACCCGGCTCGACTGGGTCGCGGTCGACCATTGGAACACCGACAATCCGCATATCCATGTGCTGGTGCGCGGGGTCGCCGCCGATGGAGCCGATCTCGTCATCGACCGGACCTATATGGCCGAAGGCGTGCGCGGCCGCGCGTCGGAGATTGCGACCCTCGAGCTCGGTCCGCGGAGTGAACTTCAAGTCGACGCGGCCCTTTGCCGCGAGGTCGAGGCCGAGCGCTGGACTAGCCTCGACGCGGAGCTTGCGCGGCGCAGCCGTGAGAATGAAATCGTCGACCTCCGCCCTGCCACGGGAACGCCGGGCGGCGACCGGCATCTTCTCGGTCGCGCCGCCAAGCTCGAAGCGTTGGGGCTCGCCTCGCGCGTCGGGCCGGCTCAATATCTGATCGACCATGCCGCCGAGGATCGGCTTCGCGCGATCGGCGAACGCGGCGACATCATCAAGACCATGCACCGCGAAATGACGGCGCGGGGGATCGCGTTCGACGCCTCGGCGATCGCGATCGGCGAGCAGGGCGAGGGGACGACCGTCGGCCGCCTGGTTGCGCGGGGTCTCGACGACGAACTCGCGGGCTCGGCCTACGCGATCGTCGACGGGGTCGATGGGCGGACGCACCATATCCGCTTCCCCGATCTCGAATGGACGGGCGATGCGACGCCGGGCGCGATCGTCGAACTTCGCCACTGGGACGGACGCGATGGCGCGCGGCATATCTCGCTCGCGGTTCGCTCGGACCTCCCGATCGGGGCACAAGTCGAGGCGCGCGGCGCGACGTGGCTCGACCGGCAGCTCGCATCGCCCGACCGCTCGATGCGCGCGGAAGGATTTGGGCGCGAGGTCCAGGAGGCGATGACCGCCCGCTCCGACTTTCTCGAGCGCGCCGAGCTGTTGCCGCGGGGGTTGGACAGGCAGCCGGCCAAGGAGCGGATCGAGGTCCTGCGACGGAGCGAGATCGCGGCAGCCGTCGAGGCGATCGCGGCGCGCACCGGCCTCGAGCACCGCCCGTCGGCGGCGGGCGAACATGTGAGCGGCATCTACCGTGAACGTGTCCAACTCGCGTCGGGGCGCTTCGCGATGATCGACGACGGGCTCGGCTTCCAGCTCGCCCCTTGGCGCCCCGCGCTCGAGCCGCACCTCGGCAAACATATCAGCGGCGCCTTGACCGCGAGCGGCGGCATCGACTGGTCGCTCGGTCGCGGTCGCGGGATCGGCATTTGATCAGACAGGAGAAGGCCCATGAACGACCGCGTCCTCTGGGGACAGATCACCGTCATCTTCCTGATCGTGCTCGGCGCGGTGTGGACGGCGACGCAATGGACCGCATGGGAGCTCGGCTATCAGGCAGCGCTGGGCGATCCCTGGTTCCGCATCTCGGGCTATCCCGTCTATCCGCCGCCGGCCTTCTTCTGGTGGTGGTTCGCCTTCGACGCTTATGCGCCGCCGGTCTTCTACCGCGGAGCGGCGATCGCAGCCTCGGGCGGCTTGCTCTCGATCATCGTCGCCATCTTCATGTCGATCTGGCGCGCCCGCGAGCGGCGCCGCGCCGAGACCTATGGCTCGGCGCGCTGGGCGAGCCCGCGCGAAGTTCGCGCCGCTGGAATGCTCGGCGAGGACGGGGTCATCATCGGGCGGCTCGGGAAGAGCTACCTTCGGCACGATGGCGCCGAGCACCTCCTTTGCTTCGCTCCGACGCGATCGGGGAAGGGGGTAGGGCTCGTCATCCCGACCTTGCTCACCTGGCCGGGCAGCTGCATCGTCCACGACATCAAGGGCGAGAATTGGGAACTTACCGCAGGCTTCCGCGCGCGGCACGGCCGTGTGCTGCTCTTCGACCCCACCAACAAGGCGTCGGCTGCCTACAATCCGCTCTTCGAGGTGCGGCGCGGCGAATGGGAAGTTCGTGACGTGCAGAATGTCGCCGATGTGCTCGTCGATCCGGAAGGGAGCCTAGAGAAGCGCAACCATTGGGAGAAGACGAGCCATGCGCTGCTCGTGGGCGCAATCCTCCATGTGCTCTACGCCGAGGAGGACAAGACGCTGGCCGGTGTTGCGGCCTTCCTGTCGGATCCGCGGCGCCCGATCGAGACGACGCTGCGGCGGATGAAGACGACCAAGCATCTCGGCACGTCGGTCCACCCGGTCGTCGCCGCGGCCGCGCAGGAGCTGCTGAACAAGAGCGAGAATGAAAGGTCCGGCGTGCTGTCGACCGCGATGTCCTTCCTCGGCCTCTATCGCGATCCGGTCATCGCGACGGTGACCGGATCGTCCGAGTGGCGGATCGCCGACCTGATGGAGGGCGAGGTGCCGGTGTCGCTATACCTGGTCGTGCCGCCCGGCGACATCAGTCGTACAAAGCCGCTCATTCGGCTGATCCTCAACCAGATCGGGCGCCGGCTTACCGAGGAACTCAATCCGGCCGCGCGACCGCGCCGGCTTCTGCTGATGCTCGACGAGTTCCCGGCGCTCGGACGGCTCGACTTCTTCGAAAGCGCGCTTGCCTTCATGGCGGGCTACGGAATCAAGGCTTTCCTGATTGCCCAATCCTTGAACCAGATCGAGAAGGCCTATGGCCAGAACAACGCAATCCTGGACAACTGCCATGTACGCGTCAGTTTCGCGACCAACGACGAGCGGACCGCCAAGCGCATTTCGGACGCACTCGGAACGGCGACCGAACAGCGCGCTATGGAGAACTATGCCGGTCATCGGCTCTCGCCGTGGCTGGGACATCTCATGGTATCACGAACCGAAACCGCCCGGGCACTGCTGACACCCGGCGAGGTCATGCAGCTCCCGCCCGACGACGAGATCGTGATGGTCGCCGGGCTGGCGCCCATTCGTGCCAAGAAGGCGCGTTACTTTCTCGATGCTCGCTTTCGGGCGCGGATCGTCCCTCCGCCTCCAAGACGCACGCCATCGGTGAAGCCGCACGATTGGTCCAGGGTTCCCGGGCCAGCGCCATCTGAACCGCGCCTCGCATTGCCGGCTCCCGCCATGACCAAGCCCGTCGAGGATGAGAGCGATAGCGCCAATAGCGGGATCCGGCAGGAACCGGAAATCCCCGCGCACGAGGATGTCGCGCCGCCGCTACGACCTGTGCAGGGCGAGTTCGACTATGCCGACGATGACGCCCAGAGCGATGCTGCGCGTGCCCGGGCTGCCGCGGATCGCCGCATGTCTCGCGCTGCGCGCAACGCTTCGCTCGATCCCGGCGACGGGATCGACCTATGAGCCGAGGGCACATCAAGCAGACCTATCGCCTTGATGCCGGGCTCGTCCGGGGCATCGAGGATCGGGCACGGCAGAGCGGCTCGACCAAGACCGAAGTCGTCGAAGCGGCGCTCGCAGCCTTGCTAGCCCCCGAAGACAGGGAAAAGGCCGAGGCGTTGGTGATCCGGCGACTCGATCGCTTGGCGCGTTTACTCGAGCGCCTCGAATGGCATACCGACCTCACCAACGAAACGCTGGCGCTTTTCGTTCGCCATTGGCTTACCAGCACGACGCCGCTTCCCGATGGCGCGCTCGCGGCGGCGCAGGCAACTGGAAAGCGGCGGTGGGAGGGGTTCGTCGACGCTCTCGTGAAACGGATGGAGGGGGGAGCGAAGCTCGCGGCCGAATTGAACCGAGATGCCACTCAATCGGCTCCCGCCAGAAAATAAGCCCGAATTCGATGCGACACCTCTGGATTGAGGCGGATGAATGTGCGCCGACCATCGAACGCATCCGGCACGCGCCGGATAATATTTGCATCGCAGAGCTTTTGGCAGAGACGCAGCGCGCTGCTCATCGGGATGCTCGGCGTCACGCATAGCGACGTGACGGAAAGCGGCTTTCGTTCGCACTCGTGGATGAAGAGGTCGACCAGCATTTCCCACGCCGGATCGCCGAACAATTCGGGCGCCCCGAGCAGTTGCTGACGGAGCATGCGCCTCCTCATCGTAGCGCGCGCATTGGCGAGTGCGACATCCTCGTCGTCGGGCTGCGAACGATCGGGGCTTCGGAGAGTGAAGGGCGGGCCAGAGACACTCGCTGCGGCGGGTTCCCGGTTTACCAGATGGTGGGCATAGGCCGTTGTGACGATGATATGGTCGAGCACGTCGACGCCGAGCGATCGGCCGATTTGATCCAATCGGCGAGTCACGTCGATATCTTCCCGGCTTGGCGTCGCATCCCCGCTCGGATGGTTGTGGACAAGGATGATGGCCGCGGCGTTCAGCTCGAGAGCCCTCCGAAAGATCGTCCGCGGATAGAGGCTGATCTGCGAAATCGTGCCTCGCTGCATCTCTTCGTCCGCGATCAGGCGGTGCGAAGGGTCGAGAAACAGGATGCGAAACCGCTCGTCGACGAGACTGCCCATCGAGAGGATCAGATATTGCCGCAGTTCGGCAGCGAAGGGATCGATGCGAATTCCGCGGATGTCTGCGCTCGCTGCTGCGACAGCGACATCGCGGGCGCATAGAATCGCGGATACGACCGGAGAACGCTGGCCGGCGATCCTCCCGATAGCTTCAGGCTCTTGCGCCCAGAGGCGGCCGAGCGACTGGAACTCGTCTAGGAGCGCGTTAGCGATTTCGATCCCGCGTCCTGGGGCGGCGATCTCCACGAGATGTGCCAGGACGGATCGCTGCCGTGCTGCTTCAGGCGACGCTGGTGATGCCAGGTTGCAAGGATGAGAAGGGGAGGGACCAGCCAGGACGAGGCCACCTGCATCGTTAGATATACGACCGGACTGATGGAGAGGTCCACCACCCTGCTCAGGTGGGCGAGCAAGGGCAAACCGTGGAGGATTGCCGCCGGTATCGTCCAGAACCGATATGCTACCAACGCCAAAGCGAGAGTCGCGGTGGCACCGAATATGTCGAGCGCGAGATAGCCAAGATCGAGCGACTGATAGGAAACGATGTCGAAACCGACCAGCAAGCGATCGAAGATCACGATGATGATCGCGATCCCGACCATCGTCCGCTCGGGTCCACCACCCTTGCAGACGGCATAGGCGAGAGCGATCAGCAGGAGGGAGGCGAAAATCGCAACTCGCATTCTCGTTGTTTTTCATGCTGATCGCGCTCGGTCAATTCGCTTCAAGCGGCCGAAGAGAGCGGCACCACCTCCACGCCAGCAACGGACGGGCATTCGCGCAGATCATAGCCCGCGGTTTCTTTGCCGATTTCGGCGAGTTCGCTGTGCGCGCGCAAGATACTGCCGCTCACCTTTACGAGCGACATTTGCGCTTCGACGAGACGCATGATCGTCCCTTGGCCGGTCTTCGGCGGCGCGCCGATCGCTCGCCGCGCCATGACGACGCTAGTCGTAAGGGTGGAAACAGCGATGAGCGCATCATCGATGCTGCCTTCAGCCTGAGGTACGTCGCGATGCAGCCTGGCCGCCATCGCGGCAATATTCTGAGACATAACTTCTCCTTCGCCGGGGGTGCATTGCCCCGGCTCAATGGATCGATGCGAAGAGAGGTCGGCGCTAGATCAGTTGGTTCAGCGCCTGGGCAATTCCAAGGCCACCCAGAACAATCCAGACCGCGGCGGCAAGTCCGGCGATATAAATCCACAGCCGCCTTGCCGAATTGTGATCGCGCCTAAAAAGACCCCTGAACGGCGGGCGAATTCCCGAAGGCTCCCCCCGCAGCGCAGAACTATCGTGCAGTTCCATGAGGTTGGGCGAGCCGCCGTCCGGAAACTCGGATCGCACCAAAGCCGGCGGCGGCGGAACCTCCACCGCGTCGTATGTCACTCGGTCGTATATGTCCTTGAGCCGGCGATAGATGAAAGCAGTGTCGTTCCGGTCCTGCGCCCCAAGCGTATCGCGTGCAAGATTCAGGCGTTGGTCCACCGTATGCTTCGAAATATCGAGCAGCCGCGCAATCTCCTTCGAGGTCTTGTGCTCGATAAGCAGATCAAGGCAGGCCCGCTGCTTCTCGGTGAGGCGCAGCCAGCGTTCAAGCTCTTCTTTTGGGTGCGACCCCGAATCATCCATGTCATGCTTTTGTCACACACGTCCCTGCGCGATCAAATCGAGGGATCGTAGCAGCCTGGCGTAGTGCCTAAAAATCGCGGCGGTGCGCCTGGCTGCGTTTGTCATCGCCTGGGCACTACTACTCCTAAAAGCCTGTTGAGCGAGGACGATTTCTGCGTCCCTTACTCATCCCGTCGAGCCGGGCGCGGTTGCCCGGTCATCAAACGGGGTGGACATGGGCGCAGGATTCAACGGTGTGGAAGCGCAGGGCCGGGGCGCGCGCATGCTCCGCACGGCCCTTGGGCCAATGATCGCCGACTGGCTCACCGACCCCGCGGTGATCGAAATCATGCTGAACCCCGATGGTCGGCTCTGGGTCGACCGGCTCGGCACGGGAATTTCCGAGAGCGAATTCGGTCTGAGCGCCGCCGACGGCGAGCGCATCATCCGGCTCGTGGCCCATCATGTCGGAGCCGAAGTCCACGCGGGGGCGCCGCGTGTGTCCGCCGAACTGCCGGAAACGGGCGAGCGCTTCGAAGGGCTTCTGCCGCCAGTCGTGATGGCGCCGACGTTCGCAATCCGCAAACCGGCAGTCTCGGTGTTCACACTGGCCGACTATGTCGACGCGCTGATCATGTCGGACTTGTCCGCCGAGATCCTTCGCTGTGCCGTGGCCGAGCGCAAGAATGTCCTCGTCGCCGGAGGGACGGGGACCGGCAAGACGACACTTACCAACGCCCTGCTGGCCGAAGTTGCGAAATCATCAGATCGCGTGGTTCTCATCGAGGATACACGCGAACTCCAGTGCGCCGCGCCCAATCTCGTCGCGATGCGCACGAAGGATGGTGTCGCTTCGCTGTCCGACCTCGTCCGCTCATCGCTCCGCCTGCGCCCCGACCGGATCCCGATCGGCGAGGTGCGCGGCGCCGAGGCGCTCGACCTTTTGAAGGCGTGGGGCACCTGCCACCCTGGTGGGATCGGTACGATTCACGCCGGGAGCGCCATCGGTGCTCTGCGCCGGATGGAGCAGCTTATCCAGGAAGCGGTGATCACCGTCCCGCGCGCGCTGCTCGCCGAGACAATCAATCTCGTCGCCGTCCTCGTTCGTGACGGCGCCGGGCGCCGCCTTGCCGAACTCGCCCGCGTGGACGGGCTCGATCCCGTGGCCGGCGATTACCGGCTCACCTCGCTCATCACCCCTGAAGGAGACCGTCCATGATCCATGCCTGCCGGCATGGCGCACGCCGCGCCATGCTCTGTTCGACCGCACTGTTCGTCGCGCTGGCTGTTGCCGCTCCCGCTCGCGCCGGCGGCTCGTCGATGCCGTGGGAAGCCCCCCTCCAATCGATCCTCGAAAGCATCGAGGGGCCGGTTGCGAAGATCGTCGCGGTGATCATCATCATCGTGACCGGGCTCAGCCTCGCGTTTGGCGACACCTCGGGTGGCTTCCGGCGCCTCGTGCAGATCGTGTTCGGGCTGTCGATCGCTTTCGCGGCGTCGAGCTTCTTCCTTTCCTTCTTCTCCTTCGGCGGCGGAGCGCTGGTCTGATGGACCGGGAAGGGGAGGTGCCGGGCTTTTTCGCGCCGGTTCACCGGGCACTCGCCGAGCCGATCCTGCTCGGCGGCGCTCCGCGCAGCCTCGCGATCGTCAATGGCACGCTTGCCGGCGCGATCGGGCTTGGCCTTCGCCTCTGGGTCGCCGGGCTCGCGATCTGGGCAATCGGCCATGCGCTCTCGGTCTGGGCGGCGCGGCGCGATCCGCAGTTCGTCGACGTCGCGCGGCGGCACCTCAAATATCCCGTCTGGATGCGGCCATGATGAACCTTGCCGAATATCGCGCGAAATCCGCCTGCCTCGCCGATTTTCTCCCGTGGGTCGCGCTCGTGGGCGAGGGCGTGGTGCTGAACAAGGATGGATCGCTGCAGCGCACGGCGCGCTTCCGCGGCCCAGATCTCGACAGCGCCACGCCCGCCGAACTGGTCGCAGTGACCTCGCGGCTGAACAATGCGCTGCGGCGGCTCGGTTCGGGCTGGGCGGTGTTCGTCGAGGCGCAGCGCCTGCCGGCGAGCGACTATCCGCAGTCGGACTTTCCCGACCCCGCCTCGTCGCTGGTCGACATGGAACGACGCGAGCAATTCCGAGAGGAAGGGGCGCATTTCGAGAGCCGCTACTTCCTGACCCTCCTGTGGATGCCGCCGGCCGAGGATGCCTCGCGCGCGGAAGGGTGGCTCTATGAGGGAATGGCGCGGATGGGGGTCGACCCGCGCGAGCATGTCGCGAGCTTCACTGACCGGACGAACCGCGTCCTCCATCTCGTCGAGGGCTTCATGCCTGAGGCCGAATGGCTCGATGACGGCGAGACGCTGACCTACCTCCATTCGACCGTCTCGACCAAGCGCCAGCGCGTCCGCGTGCCCGAGACGCCGGTCTATCTCGACGCGTTGCTCACCGATCAGCCGCTCGTTGGCGGGCTGGAGCCGCGGCTTGGCTCGACGCATCTGCGCACGCTGACGATCACCGGTTTTCCGTCATCGACCTGGCCGGGATTGCTCGACGAGCTGAACCGGCTCGCCTTCGCCTATCGCTGGTCGACGCGCGCGATCATGCTCGACAAGACCGACGCCACCAAGCTCCTGACCAAGATCCGGCGGCAATGGTTCGCGAAGCGCAAGTCGATCGCGGCGATCCTGAAAGAGGTGATGACCAACGAGCAGTCGGTGCTCATGGACAGCGACGCCTCGAACAAGGCGGCCGACGCCGACGTCGCGCTGCAGGAGCTTGGCGCCGATCACGCGGGCATCGCCTATGTGACCGCCACGGTGACGGTATGGGACGAGGATCCGGCGCTTGCGGCCGAAAAGCTCCGGCTGGTCGAGAAGGTCATCCAAGGCCGCGACTTCACCTGCACGATCGAGGGCATGAACGCGATCGAGGCCTGGCTCGGGAGCCTCCCCGGCCATGTCTATGCCAATGTCCGGCAGCCCCCCATTTCGACGCTCAATCTCGCCCACATGATCCCCCTCTCCGCCGTGTGGGCGGGGGCGGAACGGGACGAGCATTTCGGTGATGCCCCCTTGCTGTACGGCAAGACCGAAGGCTCGACCCCGTTCCGCCTTTCCCTCCATGTCGGCGATGTCGGGCACTGTCTCGTCGTCGGCCCGACAGGCGCCGGTAAGTCGGTGCTGCTCGCCACCATGGCTATGCAGTTCCGGCGCTACGCGGGTGCGCAGATCTTCGCCTTCGATTTCGGCGGCTCGATCCGCGCTGCGGCGCTCGCAATGGGCGGCGACTGGCAAGATCTCGGCGGCGCGCTGCACGATGGCGAGGGCGGGGTGGCCTTGCAGCCGCTCGCGCGGATCGACGAGGCGGCCGAGCGGAGCTGGGCGGCCGAGTGGCTCGCCGCGATGCTCGCGGGCGAAGGCGTCGGTATCGATCCCGCGGCAAAGGAGCATCTCTGGTCGGCGCTGACCTCGCTTGCTACCGCGCCGGTGTCGGAGCGCACGCTGACGGGGCTCGCCGTGCTGCTTCAGTCGATCGAACTCAAGCAGGCGCTCGCGCCCTATCTCGTCGGCGGTCCCTGGGGCCGCCTGCTCGATGCCGACGAAGAAAGGCTCGGCAAAGCGCTCGTGCAGGTGTTCGAGACCGAGGGTCTTGTCGGCGCGGCGTCGGCAGGTGCGGTGCTTTCATACCTGTTCCACCGCATCGCCGGGCGCCTCGACGGCTCGCCGACACTGATCATCATCGATGAGGGCTGGCTCGTTCTCGACAGCCCAGCCTTCGCAGCGCAGCTTCGTGAATGGCTCAAGACGCTACGCAAGAAGAATGCGAGCGTCATCTTCGCGACGCAGAGCCTCGCTGATATCGAGACCTCGAGCATTGCGCCCGCGATCATCGAGAGCTGCCCGACGCGCATCTTCCTGCCGAACGAGCGCGCGCTCGAACCGCAGATCGCGCGCATCTACGAGCGGTTCGGGCTCAACGACCGGCAGATCGAGATATTGAGCCGGGCAACGCCCAAGCGCGACTATTATTGCCAATCGCGCCGCGGCAACCGCCTCTTCGACCTGGGGCTTGGCGACATTGCGCTCGCCTTCACCGCCGCCTCCTCGAAAACCGACCAGACGCGCATCGGCGAGCTCTTCGCCGCGCACGGCCGCGCCGGTTTCGCGGCCGCCTGGCTCTCCCACCGCAAGCTCGATTGGGCGACCGAGCTGCTGCCTCCCATCGTCGCCCCCAACCAGGAGTCCCCCAAATGAAGAAGAATCTCGCCCGCGCTCTCGCTGTCGCGCTGCTCGCAACCGCCTCCGGCCCCATGATCGCGGCGCCGGCCACCGCGCAGGTCGGCGGCATCGTCCACGACCCGCGCAACTTTTCGCAGAATATCCTGACCGCCGCCCGCACGCTCGAGCAGATCAACAACCAGATCAAGCAGCTCCAGAACCAGGCGACCTCGCTGCTCAACGAGGCGCGGAACCTCCAGAGCCTGCCGACGTCGACGCTCGGCGAGCTGCAGGCGCAGATCGACCAGACCAAGCAGCTGCTGAGCGAGGCCGAAGGCATCGCCTATGACGTGGCCGAAATCCGCAAGGGGTTCGAGCAGCGCTACAAGGGCACCGCCTTTTCCGGCCCCGCGGCCACTATGGTCGCCAATGCCGAGGCGCGCTGGAAGGACAGTGTCGGCGCCTTCGAGGACGCGATGAAGGTGCAGGCCGGCATCGTCTCGAACATGGGCGGCACGCGGACGTCGATCTCGACCATCGTCGGCGCCAGCCAGTCGGCGACCGGGGCGCTGCAGGCGGCGCAGGCGGGCAACCAGTTGCTGGCGATCCAGTCACAGCAGATTGCCGATCTCGCCGCCGTCATGACGGCACAGGGTCGCGCCGAGATGCTCGATGCCGCGCGTGCGGCGGCGGCCGAGGCCGAAGGCCGCGAACGCTTCCGCCGCTTCCGCAAGGGCAATTGAGATGGGCCGGGCGGGCGGTCTGGTGATGGCGGCAATCGTCCTGGGTCTAGCGCTGACCCTTGCCCTCATCGCCGCGCTCGATCCGCCCGTGCCCCGTGCGTCCGCTCCCCAGATCTCCGGAGCGGACGCACCCCCCGATTATGGCGACACGCTGCGCCGCTGCCGAACCGCCACCGAAGCCGATCCCGAATGCGAGGCGGCATGGGAGGCGAAGCGGCGTCACTTCTTCCGTTCTGGAAAGCCCGAGCAATGAACGACACCGGCGTTATCGACAATTTCCTGTCGGTCTTCTCGACCTACATCGACAGCGGCTTCGGCCTGCTCGGCGGCGAGGTCGGCTTCCTCTCCTCGACGCTCATCGTCATCGACGTGACGATCGCGGCGCTCTTCTGGGCGTGGGGCACCGACGAGGATGTGCTGCAGCGGCTCGTCAAGAAGACGCTCTATATCGGCGTCTTCGCCTTCATCATCGGCAATTTCCAGGCGCTCTCGGTCATCCTGCTCGAGAGCTTCGCAGGCCTTGGCCTGAAGGCGAGCGGCGGGGCAATGGCGATCGGCGACTTCATGCGCCCCGGCATGATTGCCGCGACCGGCCTCGACGCCGCCGAGCCCTTGCTCGATGCGACGGCCGATCTCGTCGGCCCGGTGGGCCTCTTCACCAACTTCGTGCAAATCCTGATCCTGCTGATCGCCTGGGTGATCGTCGTCTTGGCCTTCTTCATCCTCGCGGTGCAGGTCTTCGTCACCATTCTCGAATTCAAACTGGTGACGCTCGCGGGCTTCGTCCTGCTGCCGTTCGCTTTCTTTAATCGCACTGCCTTCATGGCCGAGCGCGTTCTCGGGCATGTGATCTCCTCGGGCATCAAGCTGCTCGTGCTCGCGGTCATCACCGGCATCGGCATCACTCTGTTCGAGCGCTTCATGGAAGCGGGCCTCGGCACCGAGCCCGACATTCGCGAAGTGATGGCGATCGCGCTCGGTGCGCTGACGCTGCTCGGCCTCGGTATCTTCGGTCCTAGCGTCGCCAACGGTATCGTTGCCGGTGGCCCGCAGCTCGGCGCTGGCGCCGCAGCGGGGACGACGTTGGCCGCCGGAGCGACGATCGCCGCCGGTGCCGCAGGCGCGACCCTTGCGGCCGGCGCGGCCGCTTCGATGGCCGGCAAGGGAGCGGCGGGAGCCTCGCGCGCTTCCGGATCGGCCTCGGCCTCCTACGCCCGCGGCGCTGCGGGCAAGTCGGGGATGCGGGCTTTCGGATCGGGCATGGCCAATGTCGCGCGCGACGCGGCGAGCGGCGCGGGTTCGCCGCTCCGGCAGGCCGCGGCCAAGCTTCGCCAGAACTTTGCCGAGGGGCAGGCCGGCAAGCCTGCGCCTGCCGCAGCCGGGGCGGAGCCTTCCGGTCAGCCGGGCTGGGCCGCTGCGATGAAGCGGCGGCAGGCGATCACCTCGGGTGCCACGATCGGCGCGCAGACCCTGAAGCAAGGCGACAGCCATGGCGCCGGCTCATCCCCCGACATCAGCCAGAAGGATTGAGAGCATGTTCCGACGACCTCACCAACATTATGGCAAGACGCCCGAGCCGGTGACGCCCTATCAGCGTGCCGCGCAGATATGGGACGATCGCATCGGCTCGGCGCGCGTCCAGGCGAAGAACTGGCGGCTCGCCTTCTTCGGCTGCCTCGCGCTCTCGGGCGGCCTTGCCTCGGCGCTCGTCTGGCAATCGCTGCGCGGCACGATCACGCCTTGGGTGGTCGAGGTCGACAAGCTCGGCGCGGCAAGGGCGGTCGCGCCGGCGGACTCCGATTACGCGCCGACAGATCCGCAGGTCGCATTCCATCTTGCGCGCTTCATCGAGCATATCCGCTCGATCCCTGCCGATCCCGTCGTGCTCCGCGCGAACTGGCTGAGTGCCTATGACTTCACGGCCACCTCGGGCGCGCAGGCGCTCAACGACTATGCGCGCAACAACGACCCGTTCGCCGAGATCGGCAAGCGCCAGGTCGCGGTCGACGTGTCGAGCGTGATCCGCGCATCGAAGGACAGCTTCCGCATCGCCTGGACCGAGCGCCGCTATCAGGACGGCGGCCTCATCGAGACCTCGCGATGGTCGGCGATCGTGACCGTCACGATCCTTCCGCCGCGCACGCCCGACGCTCTGCGCAAAAATCCGCTCGGCGTCTTCGTGACTGCGATCAACCTCTCAAAGGAGCTCAATCAATGACGATCCGCCTTTCCCTTCTCGTCGGCGCTGCGGTGGTCGCGCTGCCGCTCCACGCCGCGCCGGGCGATCCGCGTGTGCAGGTCGGCCGCGCAAACGATGCCGCGCGCGTCCAGCCCGAACGCACGACCTTCCTCAATGCGATCCAGCAATATGCCTGGGCCGAGGGCGCACTGTTCCAAGTCTATACAGCGCCGGGCCAGGTTACCGATATCGCCCTGCAGGAAGGCGAGGAGCTGGTCGGCCCGGGTCCCGTCGCCGCGGGCGATACGGTACGGTGGATTATTGGTGACACGCTGAGCGGCGAGGGCGCGACGCGACGCGTTCATATCCTCGTGAAACCAACCCGGCCCGACATCGTCACGAATTTGATCATCAACACGAGCCGTCGGACATATCACATCGAGCTGCGCGCGACGCCTTCGACCTATATGGCGGCGGTTTCGTGGCGCTATCCGCAGGACGAACTGATTGCGCTTCGTGCCGCTGAAGCCGCGCGCGTGAGATCCGCGCCCGTCGCCGGCGGGATCGACCTGCCGTCGCTCAACTTCGCCTACCGGATCAGTGGCGACAAGGTGCCGTGGCGCCCGGTGCGTGCGTTCGATGACGGCCGCCAGCTCTTCGTCGAGTTCGGCCCTTCGGTCGCGACCGGCGAAATGCCGCCGCTGTTTGCCGTCGGCGAGAAGGAGGCGGCCGAGCTGCTGAACTACCGTGTCGATGGCCGCTTCATGATTGTCGATCGGCTGTTCGAGCGTGGAGAGCTACGGCTCGGGTCCGGTAAGGCGGAGAAGAAGGTCCGCATCTCGCGCGACGTGCCGGTCGGGCGAGGCCGCCCGTGAGCCGGCAGGAAGGCATGCCCGAGGATCGAATCGATGGCCGGGAGGCGATCGCGTCGGCGCCGGAAGCGGAGCCGGCGGCGATTGCGCCGCCGAGCCCCGATGGCTTTCGCCTTGGGGGCGAGCTGCCGCGTGTCATGCGCTTGTCGCGAAAGACTCTCGCCGTGCTGGGCGGGGCCGCCGGGATCGCGATCGGTGGTGCCTTGCTCTGGGCGCTGCGGCCGGTCGATCCCAGAGCCGCGCAGGAACTGTATGAAGTCACGGCACCGAACCGCTCGGAGACTGTAACCGGCGCCCCAGCCGATTACGGCGCCGTCCCGAAACTCGGTCCGCCGCTGCCGGGCGACCTCGGCCGACCGATCGTTTCGGCGCAGAAGGCGGGGGAGCCGATGCCCGCGCCCGCGATGGGACCGCCGCCACCTGACCCGGCGCAAACGGCCCGCGAACAGGCGAGACTGCGCGCTCTCCAGGAGCGTGAAGCCGCCGAAGGCAGCCGGCTCTTCCTCGGGGGGAGCAGCGCGGCGGTGTCCGGGACGGCTTTGGCGCAGACGCCGCCTTCGCAAGTCCAGCCTCAGAGCGATCCGAGCGGTGGAGCAACTCGCCGGCAGGCCTTTCTAGCCAGCGGTCCGCGTGGCGCGATCGAAAGCGTTGAGCGCGTCGTCGCGCCTGGTTCGGCCTCCATCATCCAGGCGGGAACCGTCATTCCGGCGGCTCTGATTACCGGAATCCGGTCCGACCTGCCCGGCCAGATCACGGCGCAGGTTACGCAGAACATCTACGACAGCCCGACCGGGCGCCTGCTCCTGATTCCGCAGGGCGCCCGATTGATCGGCGAATATGACAGCGAGGTCGCGGCGGGCCAGCGCCGGGTCCTGCTCGCTTGGGACCGGCTCATCTTGCCCGGAGGGCGCTCTATTCGCCTTGACCGCCAGCCGGGTGCCGATGCCACCGGCTATGCAGGACTCGAGGATCGCGTGAACAATCATTGGGGGCGCATGCTGCGCGCCGCTTTGGTTTCGTCGCTCCTCGGCGTCGGTACCGAGCTGGCCGCGGGCGGCGAGGATGATCTTGTCCGGGCGCTCCGATCGGGCTTGCAGGACAGCACGAACGAGGCAGGTCGGCGAGTTGTGGAGCGCGAGCTTTCCATTGCACCTACGATCACCATTCGGCCCGGCTTTGCCTTTCGGGTGCTTGTGACGCGCGACCTTGTCCTAGACCAGACAGGAGGAGACGCGAGATGAGCAAGCTTAGGCTCGGACCCGTAGTTGACGAAAAGCCGGTCAAGCTGACAGTCGAGCTGCCGGGTGCACTTGTCCGTGATCTTGCGGACTATGCGAGGGTACACGCCAAGCTGACCGGTCTGGTGACGCCGCTGCCCCCCGAGCGACTGATTGGTCCAATGATCGAGCGCTTCATTGCAAGCGATCGGGAGTTCGGCAAACAGCGGCGCAGGGAATCGTAGATGCGCGGCGATCGCGCTCCGCGCCGTACTGCCCAGCCCCCGGCGCCAAGCGAGCGCTTCATCACTGTGGAGGATTTTGCTCGCGTAGCCCGGCTCTCGCGCCGGACGATCGACCGCTACCGGCGCGACCGCCCTGTTGGCTTCCCCAAGGAGTATGACGTGAGCCGGGGCAGGGTGCCGCGGCCGCGGTTCAAGCTGGCAGATGTCCTTGCTTGGATGGAGACGCGGGCGCTCTGGTAGGCGCGACGATTGAGGTGAGGTGCTCGAATAAGCCAGTTTGCCGACGTACTGTGAACCGCAAAGTTCTCAGCTTTTCCCGGCTAACCAATCGTCGGGCACGCGGATTCATCATTCGCTGTCCCCGACGCGCTCCCCGTGCGCAAGGCCTGAGCGGTTCGACGATGAGCACGATTACAGTCGTTACTCGGGACGGAACCGAGCATGTTGTCGAGGCCGCCGAAAGGCCACGATGGACCTGATCCTTACGGGGCGCCATTTCGACACTTAAGAATCACTCGACCTGGGCATTGTGAACGCGCCCGCGCCCGAGGGCGGTGCCTTGTCCGCAGCGCGCGAATTCGCTGAACGCCTGCTCGAAAATTCGCCGTCCGCCATCGGCGCTTGCTCATTGGCGGCAATGTCCGTTTTTTGCGTTCCGAGTTCAAAACTGATCGACCGCAACCATTTGGATTTTGGGACGCCGGCAGGCTTCGAAAAGCCGGCGAGCCGAGCTGCGGAGGTCGGCGCGTAGCCATTCCCCAAAGCAGGATGAATTTGCAGTCTAGATAGTCTCTCTACCAGGCAGCGCGGATTTGGACTGAACGCGCTTCGCGACTTCCAACATTGGACAATCTCTCTCTGCCTCGTCGCTACTCTGGGGCGATGAGGGAGGCCCGAAGATGAATGCAGTTCTTGCACCGCGAGATTTTCACCCCGATATCGCAGAACTGACCGACCGTCAGCTCCTGCGCGAGCTGTCCTACATCGACGGCCGCTGGACCGCGGGCGCCGATGGAAAAACCTTCGAAGTCAGCGATCCGGCCTGTGCGCGACCAATCGCCTGGGTTGCTTCGCTCGAGGCTGGCCAAGCCGGGAGCGCGATCGACGCGGCAGCGAACGCGTTGCCAGGTTGGCGCAGCGCTTTGCCCCAGGAGCGCTCCCGCCTGCTCCGACGCTGGCATGATCTTGTGGTCAGTGCGCGTCGGGACCTCGCTCGCCTCCTCACACTCGAGCAGGGCAAGCCCCTCGCAGAGGCGCTGGGAGAAATCGACTATGCTGCCTCCTTTATCGAATGGTTTGCCGAAGAGGGTCGACGTCTCAATACAGAGAGCGTCACGAGCCATCTCGCCGACGCTGAAATGGTCGTGCGCCGGGAAGCGCTGGGCGTAGCGGCCGTCATCACGCCCTGGAATTTTCCGAGCGCGATGATCACGCGCAAGGCTGCTGCTGCGCTCGCCGCCGGGTGCACTGTCGTCGCGCATCCCTCGTGCGAAGCTCCCCTGTCCGCACTGGCGCTCGCCGAACTCGCCGAGCGTGCCGGTATCCCCCCCGGTGTGTTCAATGTAGTGACGGGCGATCCCGCGGCGATCGTTGGATGCCTCACCGACGATGTGCGCGTGAGAGCGCTGAGCTTTACCGGGTCCACCGAAATCGGTCGCCTTATTGCCCCGCGCTCGGCTGCGAGCATGAAGCGGCTTGTCATGGAACTGGGCGGCCACGCGCCTTTCATTGTCTTTGCCGATGCCGACCCCGACGAGGCGGCGCGGCTTGCCGTCGACGCGAAATTCGCAACCTCGGGGCAGGACTGCCTCGCCGCGAACCGCATCTATGTCGAGCGGCCGGTCCTTGCGACCTTCCTCGAACGCTTTGCGGCGCGGATCGCCCAGCTTCGGGTCGGCCCGGGAGCGGAGCTGGGTGTCGATATCGGCCCGCTGGTGCACGAGCGTGCCATGGCAAAGATCGAAGCGCAGGTTGCCGATGCGCGGACGCGGGGCGCGCGGCTGGTCGTGGGCGGCGCGCGTCATTCAGCAGGCCCTTTGTTCTATCAGCCGACCTTGCTTGCGAATGTCCCCGACGAGGCTCTCATCATGCGGCAGGAAACCTTCGGTCCAGTCGCCGCTGTCGCGGCCTTCGATAGCGAGACGGAGGTCATCGCGCGCGCGAACGACAGTGAATACGGCCTTTGCGCATATGTCGTGACCGCTAACGGCGCTCGCCAGAAACGCCTCGCGCGCGCTCTCGAATATGGGATGGTCGCGGTCAACCGCGTGAAGATCACCGGCGGTCCCGTGCCGTTCGGAGGCTGGAAACAGTCGGGCGTCGGCAGAGAGGGGTCGCGCCACGGCCTCGACGCCTTCTCCGAGCTCAAATATATCTGTTTTGATTCAGTTATCTAGGCCCATTTCAAGGAGAATGGCATGTCGAACTTCAGCAGCGAATTGGCGGCTTGGGACCGCGATCATTTCTTCCATCCCTCGACCCATATGGGCGCTCATGCGCGCGGTGAAACCCCGAACCGGATCATGGCAGGAGGGAAGGGCGTTTTCGTCACGGACAGGGAAGGCCGGACCAGTCTCGACGCGTTCGCCGGTCTTTACTGTGTCAACGTCGGTTACGGGCGCACCGAGATCGCCGATGCAATCGCCGAGCAGGCGCGCGAGCTGGCATATTATCACGCCTATGTGGGGCACGGCACAGATGCGTCGGTAACCCTCGCCAAAATGATCATCGACCGCGCCCCCCAAGGTATGAGCCGCGTCTTTTTCGGCCTTTCGGGTTCCGACGCGAACGAGACGAACATCAAGCTCATCTGGTATTATAACAATGTTCTCGGCCGTCCCGAGAAGAAGAAGATCATCTCCCGCTGGCGGGGCTATCATGGTTCGGGGGTTATCACCGGCTCTCTGACCGGCCTTCAAGCGTTCCACAATGCGTTCGACCTTCCGCGGGCGCCGATCCTTCATACGCAGGCGCCCTATTATTTCCGCCGCGACGATCGTTCAATGAGCGAGGAAGCCTTCGCGCAGCATTGTGCGGACAAGCTTGAGGAACTGATCCTCGCGGAAGGGCCCGACACGATCGCAGCTTTCATTGGCGAGCCCGTCCTCGGCACCGGAGGAATCGTGCCACCCCCTTGTCTCGCAGAGGGGCGTCGTCATCCCGCGTGGCATGGCAAGATGCCGTGAGGACGCGCATCTTTATGTTAGCGCTTGGGAGATCTCGGTTGCCAACTGGGACGCGAACTCTTCGAAAGCTGCCGTGACGCGCTGGTGGTCACCGGTAGCGAGTAGGTCCATCAGGAGTCCGCGCACCTGCGCCAGAATGCGGGTCGCCAGACTTTCGGCCTCCGGGCGCCGGTAGCCCATCTCGACCAAGCGGTTGACGATGAGGATGATCCAGTCCGAGACCATCCCGGCGAGGAAGGCTCGGTGCTTGTCGGGTTGGCTTATGGCGAGCCCGTACACTTCGAATGCCAGTCGGAAGTAGCGTTGCCCTTCGGCTTGGCTCCACCGCTGCCATTGGTCGCGGACGACCCAAACCAGATCGTGTCGCGCGAAGTGGGAGGCGATCGAGGCATGCTCGAGAATCGCTCGGAAAACTTCGGCTAACAGCTGCTCGCGTGTTCCGAAATGATGACGCAGCGTCACGTGAGAGACGCCGACCGATTCGGCGAGTGCCCGGACGGACTGACCGTTGAGGCCGTTGTCGAGCAAGTGATTCAGCACCGCCTCGAGCAGCTCGGGGCGTCGGTGCTGGTAGCGCAATGCGCGGCCGTCTTGCCGTGTCGCATTTCCACTTTCGTCTGTCTCTTCCATCGACGCTTGACTCCAATTCTACATTCGCATAATAAAATGCCCGAAAATAGCTCTACCATATGGTAAGGCAAAATGGGAGATCTTATGAGCAAGCCGTTCGATCCCGCAGCGCCCTTCTACGCATGGTCCGAAGACTTGTCCGGCATGGCGCGGGGGACATTGTTGCGCAGCGAGCCCCTGGCCGAGAGCGAACTCATCCGGGGCGCGGCGCGGGGCTGGCGCGTCTTGTATGTCAGTATCGGCTGCGCAGGCACCGAGATCGCCGTCAGCGGCCTCGTTTTCCTGCCGAATGGCGAGCCTCCTCAGGAGGGTTGGGCGGTCGTCTCCTATGCCGTCGGGACGACCGGCATTACCTCCATAGCGGCACCTTCGCTCGACCCGCTCGCGACCGTGCTTGGCTACCCGGCCTGGACGACAATTCCGTCGTTCCTCCAGGCCAAATATGCGGTGGTGTTGTCGGACCAGGAGGGACGCGGCACTGCAGGTCCACATCCCTATCTGCACGGTCCCACGCTCGCGGCCAACCAGATCGATGCCGTGCGAGCGGGTCGCGAGCTCACATCCGAGTTGTCCGCGATATGGGTCGCCATGGGTGCGTCCGAAGGGGGACAATCTACGCTATTCACCGCTGCGATCGCAACGGCTACCGCCCCCGAACTGGATTATCGCGGCGCTGTCGCTGAATGTCCTCCGACCGAATGGTCCACACTCGTGGCGGACATGACAGACATGGCGCGCATTCTGTTGCCGCTCGTCTTGCATGCCGCCTCATACCATGACCCGTCGGTAGAGGTCGAGGCGCATCTCAACAGCGACGGGCTGGCGCTGTGGAATGCCTGGTGCACGAGCAGGCTGGCGGAGCCGGGCGCGGTGCTCGACACGTTCATGCCGATGCTCGGTAAGCCGCTATTCCGTCTCGCGCCGGGTGATTCGACTCACGCGGAAGCGGCGGCGCGCATCTTTGCCAATATTGACATGTCCGGGCTCGAGGCGCCGCGGGGCGGTTTCGACCGCCCCATTCTCCTGACCGAGGGTGCGGTCGACGAATATTGCGTGCCGGGAACCGTTGGCCGTCTTGCCGAAGAGCTAAGCGCGGCGGGCTGCGAGGTCGAATATCATTGCTACGAAGCGAACCATATGGATCTGCCGTACCTCTCCCTGGCTGACACGCTGCCGTTCGTCCGGCGGGTCACCGGACGCGCACCGCTGAGGTCGTTGCGTCAGGGAGGCAAAGCCGCAGACCTGCCCGCCGAGGCTCGAGGGGCGCCGGTGTCGCCAGTGACATCAGTCAGTGTGGCCAGCGTCTCGAAGGCGGGATCGGCTATCTAATATTATTCACTATGATTATGGTAAATGATTTGGCCTTTTAGAAGTATAGAAACATAAGAACAGTTGAACTGGTAGCAAATAATTTAAATAAATGAGCAGAAGTTATGTAATGGACTGCTCCGCTGAGGAGGGACGGAAATGAGAACTATTATTGCATTGCTTTCTGGTGTGTGCGCGGCCGTTCCAGCCCTGGGATATGCTCAAGACAGCACGGCCGCAGCCGAGGAGGGTGACGAGATCATCGTCACCGCCACTCTGCGCGCCGCCAACATTCAGGACATCCCGATCGCGGTAACGGCGGTTGCCCCTGTCGAGCTTGAGCGGCAGGGGGTTATGGACATCAAGTCGCTGTCGTCCATCTCGCCGAGCTTCAACGCCCAGTCGTCGCAGACCGAAACACAAGGCACCTCGATCCGCATCCGCGGGGTGGGCACCACGGGCAATAACACCGGGCTTGAAAGCTCGGTCGGCGTTTTCATCGATGGTGTGTATCAGTCGCGTCCCGGCATAGCGCTCGGCGACCTGCTCGATCTCGAGCGCCTTGAAATTCTGCGCGGTCCGCAGGGGACCCTGTTCGGGCGCAACACCTCCGCTGGCGCGCTCAGCATCACCACCAAGCGCCCCAACCTCGACGAATTCGAGGGCTTCGCCAACCTCAGTGCCGGTAATTTCGACTATATTGGCGTGCAGGCGGGCGTGAGTGCCCCGGTAATCGAAGGGCAACTCGGCGTACGGGTCTCGGGTGCTTACCGCGAGCGAGACGGCTTCGTCACCAGCACGACCAGTGGCCAGGAAAGCCAGAATCGCGATCGTTTCATCCTCCGCGGGCAGACGCTATGGGAGCCGACCGCGGACTTCAGCCTGCGTTTGATCGGCGATTATGCGGAATCCGACGAGAACTGCTGCACCGCAGTCATCCTTCGGGAAACCGAACTGCGCGGCTTGGGCGCATTCGGGGCCTACGGGCTCACGGCAAACGGCGGAGTGAACGATTTCGGCCAGAACGCCGTACGCCGCCGGCTTTCGAGCGACTTGGGCTTTGTCAACAACAGCAAGCAGTGGGGCCTGTCGGGGGAACTCAAATATGACCTGGGCGCCGTTCAGGCGACCTACATTGGATCGTATCGCGATTTCGAGACACGGAACACCCAATATGATTACATCGGCCTCGACACATATCAGGTAGGACCGGGCGCGTTCGTACCCAATCTGCCCTTCAGCGGCATTGACGCGAAGACTATGACGCATGAACTTCGTCTGCAGGGCAAAGCCTTCAACGATCGCGTCGACTGGCTATTTGGCGCCTATTATTCGGACGAGAAGATCGGCGAGATCCAGGCGATAGGCCTCGGGCCGGACTATCAGGCTTATGCCTCGACCTTATTGTTCAATGCTGTCGGTGACGGCTTCGCAGCGTTCGGCCCCAATCCGCTGTTCGCGCTCACGCGACTGGCACAGACGACGGGGGTCACATCGGTTCCAGGTGTAGGGCCTGTGCCCAATTTCGCTTTGCCTACGACCGTTGGCGTGGATACCGATGGCAGTTTCGCGATCAACAACTTCACGCAGAGAGCCAAGAGCTTCTCGGTCTTCACCCATAATGTGATCGAGCTGACCGACAATATCAGCCTGACGCTTGGCGCACGATATGTCGAAGAGCAAAAGGATGGTGCGTTCGATCAGCTATCGGCCAGCTCGCCGGCCTGCGCCACGACCGCGAATGGTTTCAACAATATCGTCACCAACCTCACGACGATCGTCAACCTGCCCTCTGATGCCGCGCAGGCACTGGCAGGGGGCGCGCTCGCGCTGAACTGCTTCCCGTTCACGACCGCGGCAAACCTGCCCGGCTCGGCCGTCCTGCCGCTCCCGCGCGAGTTCGATCTGAAGTTCAAGGACGACGAGCTGACGTACACAGCGCAGTTGGCGTACAATAACAATGCTGGTTTCCTGGCATATGTCAGCCACTCTCACGGATTCAAATCGGGCGGGTTCAACCTCGACCCGCTCGCTGCCGCCGGCGGGCTCGATCCGCGTTTTGATTCCGAAAAAGTCGACTCCTACGAACTCGGCTTCAAGACCGCGCTGCTCGATGACAAGGCAACCGCGAACCTTGCCGTGTTCCACATGGACATGTCCGATTTTCAGGTGCTCGAATTTACCGGGATCCAGTTCCAGACATTCAACGTGGCTTCCGCCAAATCGACCGGTGCCGAATTTGAGTTCCTCGGCCGATTTGATCCCCATATGATCGTGAACTTTTCGGTCGCCTACACCGACGCGCGCTATCCGAGCGATTGCGACCGGGGTATCGCCGGGGCAGCCCTTGCGACGGTCCAGACGCTATGCGGCCAGTCGCTGACCAATGCGCCAAAATGGAGCGGGGTTGCCGGACTGACCTACGACGGCCCGCTCAACAGCTTGGGTTGGGGGTTGCTCGCAAACGCGAATCTTCACTACTCGGGCAAGCGCCGCACCGGTACTACTCCGACCGAAATCGCTGCGCCGTTCGATCCGTTACCACTCGATTATCAGGAGGATTATTTCAAGTTGAACGCCCGGCTCGGGGTGTCGACCCCGGATGGCCGGGTCACCTTCGAAGCGTGGGGTGTGAATCTGACAAACGAGATCACCCGCGGTATCACCGCCAACACCCCGCTGCGTGGCGGAACAGGCCACCGGTCGCGGATGGCGTTTCTCGAGGAGCCGCGCACATATGGCGTGACGGTGCGCACCAAATTCTAGGGTCAGCACATAATCAGTCCTGACCCGTTATAGAGAGGGCGGCAGCGGATGGCAGAGAGCAATATGCGGACGCCCGGTCGGGGCGGATCGCGATCTATCGCCATTTTCTTGCGCTGCCTCCTCACTTCCTCGCGCGAGATCGTTTCCCGCGCTCCGGAAGGAGAATGACGCGGCGGTGCCACTTGCGATCATCCTCTTCATCTAGTCTTCACCGTGTCACAGACGTCGCTGCCGATCGATCCCCGCGCGGTCTGATCGCCGGAAATCGTCACGGTGGAGCCCTAAATTTGGGGACGTTGGTGGGGTCGGGGAGATTCGGGTCCCCGTCCGGAACCGTGCGATCTATCCCCGCAGGAGCGAGATGCTTTCCAGATCGGCTCGGTCGAGTTGCCGTGTGAACCAAAGGCCGCCGCGCGGGCCGCGCGACCAGCGCACAAGGGCCTGGCGTCGAAGTTCGCCGCCGGGGAGTAGCAACTCTATCTCGGTCCCGGGCGCAAGCACACCGTCATAGCGAAAACCCGCACCTTGCTGGGAGATATCGACGAGGTCGATCGGGCGGGCATCGTTGCGCAGCGCCATAACGGCCTTGACCTCGACCGGGAGGCGGAGAGCTCGATAACTCTCGCTGCGCTGTTCGCAGGCAAGGGCTCTCAGCACAGCCGCGGCAGCAATCGGCTTGTCGAAGGCGACCCCGCAGCGACCGCGCTCTGCCCAGACTATCTTGCCGCGGACAGTCGTCGTCTCGGAGAGGGAAATTTCGAGCCTCTCGCCAATCCTCACCGGCGTATCAGCCGCGAGCATCAAACCATGGTTCGATATATTGCGCACCCGCCACAAACCTGAATCATGTGCCCGCTGCACGCGCGCGACGCGGCACACGGTCCGGTAACGCTCCGACCCTCGCCGGTTGCGCGTGGCGGCATCTTGGCCGTCGTCCCCGGGCCTCTGATTTTCCGGATCGCTATTGCTGCTGCTCTTCATCCTTGGCCCCTCCCCAGGCGTAGGTGCGGGTTCGACCAAGAGAAGAACCGCGCGCAGTCGCCGGCTGCACGCCGGACGTCGATATCGTCGCGGCGCTCCCACACGCCACGAACTATTACGGTCTGAAATTCTGCTTATAGTGAATTTACGCTACGGCAAGCGTAATTTTTTAGCCGAGCCTCCGCTGCCGGAGACGGAGGCAGACGGGACGCCGTGAAGGGTAAATGTCGGTCGATCCGACGTTGCCGGTTCGCTCGCCTTGACCTTGCGGACAAGCCGGGAGGTTCCGCCCTCAAACCGGAATTCCTTTCTGTACCAGAGCGCAAGAAGGATGTCGGGGGCGAGGCACGGAGAGTGCGCTATTCCCCCTTAGATGTACTCGAGGCGGGTTTCCGCTATCCGGCGCCGGTCGGCGTTGTTTGACGAGCCGCTGACAACGAGACGCCCAGCATTGCGCGGGGCCAGGTCAATCCACCCGGACCGGTTCAAGAACCACGGCTACGCGGTCGGCGAGGTCGTTGATGACCGAGAGATAATGTTTGAAATGCGGGGTCAGGCGATGTGCGGCGACCGCGGCCTCGTCAGCATAGAGTTCATCGAGCACGAACCGTAGCGGGCTCGTCTGGTCCTGCCATAGATCATAGCGGAGATTCCCCGGTTCCGCCCGGCTTGGTCCGATCATTCCCTCGAGGAGCGACCTCAGATCTTCGGGCCGATCGGCGCGCGCCGTCAACAGGGCCACGATCTTGACCGGTTTCGACATGCTGGTCCTTTCTGACCGGGCCACTACGCGCAATGCTGGACGCGATCCCCCAATCGGGGGATCGCGACGGTGTCATTTCGCTTCCCGAAGTATTTGCGTCAGGCTGGGGACCGCATCGAACAGGTCTGCGACCAGTCCGATGTCGGCGACCTGGAATATAGGCGCCTCTTCGTCCTTGTCGATCGCGATGATCGTCCCCGAGTCCTTCATTCCCGCAAGATGCTGAATAGCGCCCGATATCCCGACGGCGATATAGACGTCGGGCGCGACGATCTTGCCGGTCTGTCCGATCTGATAGTCGTTGGGCACATAGCCCGCGTCGACCGCCGCGCGGCTGGCACCGACCGCCGCACCGAGCGTATCGGCCAGGGGGAAGATCGTCGCCTCGAACGTGGGCGCATCCTTCAGGGCGCGGCCGCCGGCGACAATGATCTTGGCTGAGGTGAGTTCCGGGCGCTCGCTCAAGGCGATCTCGGCTCCGATGAAGCTCGAGAGGCCCGCATCGCCGCCCCCGGCGACCGCCGCAACCGATCCCGATCCGCCTTCGGACGCAACCTTGGCGAAGGCGGTGCTGCGCACGGTGATCACCATCTTGGCGTCCGAACTCTGTACGGTCGCGATGGCATTGCCCGCGTAGGTCGGGCGCGTGAATGTCTTGGGCCCTTCGACCGAGAGAATATCGGAGACCTGCATGACGTCGAGCAACGCGGCGACGCGCGGCGCGATATTCTTGCCGTTGGAGGTAGCGGGCGCGAGGAAGGCGTCGTGCCCGCCCATAAGGTCGACGATCAGCGGCGCAACATTTTCCGGGAGCGCATGGGCATAGGCGGCGTGGTCGGCGAGATAGACCGTTGCGACGCCCGCGATCCGCGATGCGGCCTCGGCCACCGCGGCGCAGCCCGATCCAGCAACGATGAGATCGACCTCGCCGATCTGCAACGCGGCGGTGATGGCGGCGAGTGTCGCATCCTTGATGGCCGCGTTGTCATGTTCGACCCAGACAAGAGCTTTCGACATCAGGCTACTCCGAGTTCTTTGAGCTTGGCGACGAGGGTTTCGACGTCGGGCACCTTCATGCCCGCCTGGCGCATCGGCGGTTCGGACACCTTGAGGATGGCGAGGCGCGGCGTGGCATCGACCCCATAGTCCGACGGTGACCTCATAGTGAGCGGCTTGGACTTCGCCTTCATGATATTGGGCAGCGACGCATAGCGCGGTTCGTTGAGGCGCAGATCGGCTGTGACGACGGCCGGAAGCGCGAGGCGAACGGTCTCGAAGCCGCCATCTACCTCGCGCGTGACCCTGAGATGCCCGTCCGCATATTCGATCTCGCTGGCAAATGTGCCCTGCGGACGCCCCATCAGGGCGGCGACCATCTGGCCGGTCTGGTTGCAGTCGTCATCGATCGCCTGCTTGCCGAGGATCATGAGGCCGGGGGCTTCCTCCTCGGCAATGCCCTTGAGAATTTTCGCAACGGCCAACGGCTCGACCGCATCGTCGGTCTGTACCAGGATTGCCCGGTCCGCGCCCATCGCCAGCGCCGTGCGCAGCGTTTCTTGTGCCTTGGCCGGCCCGACCGAGACCGCCACGACTTCGCTCGCTGCGCCCTTTTCCTTCATTCGGATCGCTTCTTCGACGGCGATCTCGTCAAAGGGGTTCATGCTCATCTTGACATTGGCAAGGTCGACGCCGGTGCCGTCGGCCTTGACCCGCGGCTTCACATTATAGTCGATCACCCGCTTCACGGGCACGAGGATTTTCATCGAGATCTCCATTGCGTTGCGGCTTACCGCGGATCGCGGACTAAGGCTGAACCGCAGTCAGTTTCCCATCATGTCTGGCTGCCAAACTGCATGCCGGCCTTTCGACCATCCCGGGTGGCCTGGGCAATCTGTCCCGGGCCGAGGCAGTCGCCGATACGCTCCAGGGACAGGATCTCCCCGGCGTCGCGCTTGTTGACCAGTTCGTGATAGAGATGGTCGTGCGATATCTGCCCGGTGACCAGCACCACCGCGTCTGCGGATCGCAGCTCCTCGGCACCGGTCAGCAGGCGGCTCGTCTTGACCTCGCCCTCCGAAATGCTGACGATCGATGTTCCGACGATGATTTCGATACCGATTTCGTTCATCGAATTGATGACGTGGACCATTTCCAACGTGTTCAAGGTCCAGGGCGCGGGATCGCTCGCGGTGGTGACATAGGTGACCTTGCAGCCGGCGAGGGCAAGGCGTTCGGCGACGACGGTTGCCATGTAGAAATAATCCTCGTCATAGACGATGACTTCACCACTTGGCAGCTGGCCGCTCAATATATCTTCCGGGCTGAACACATGGGGGAGGTCGCATCCGGGAATCGGCTCGTCGTGATTGCGGCCAACGCCGTCGCGGCGCCACGTCGCTCCGGTCGCCACGATGACATGGTCGGCCTCGAAACCGGCGACGTCCTCTGCCGTCAGGCTGCTGTCGAGATACATGTTGGCATTCGCCATCGTCTGAAGCTGCCCGACGCGATAGTCGATCACGCGGCCCCAGGTGCTCAGGCGCGGCATCTTGCGTTCGCGCACCAGGCGGCCGCCCCATTCCGAGCCGGCATCGGCGATCGAGACCTGATAACCGCGCCTGGCCAGCGTGTGAGCGGCTTCGAGCCCGGCGGGTCCGCCGCCGACAACCAGGATATTCTTGTCGGGGTCATGCGCGGGGGGCACATTTTCGGGATGCCAGCCCATCAGATGTTCTTCGCCTGCCGAAGGGTTTTGCGTACAACGTATCCGCACCGAGGTCATGACCTCCGCAGTACAAGCATTGCACCCGATGCATTCGCGAATGTCGTCGTGGCGGCCCTCGTCGATCTTGTTCGGCAAGAATGGGTCGGCAATCGAAGGGCGCGCGGCACCGATCAGATCGAGGATGCCGCGCTTGATCTGGCTTACCATTGCATCGGGCGAGGTGAAGCGGCCCACGCCGACCACGGGCTTGTTCGTCACCTTCTTGACGAAATCGATAAAGGGTTCCTGCTGGCCTTCCTCGAAGTAGCGGCTGCTGCCGCTGTCCCACGGCCAGTCGCTTACATTGACGTCCCAGAGATCGGGAACATCGGCCAGAGCCTCGACGACCCGGCGGCCATCTTCCTGCGCGGTGATGTTCGACACCCTTCGTCGATCCTCTACCGCGAAACGAACGGCGACCGCACAACCGTCGCCGACCGCGTCCTTGACGTCGCAAAGCGTTTCGCGGAGCAGGCGCAGGCGGTTCTCGAACGCACCGCCATATTCGTCGGTCCGCTTGTTCGTTCGCGTGTCGAGAAAGTCCTGCAGCAGCGACAGATTGTGCGCGCAATAGACATAGACGATATCGAATCCTGCCGTTTTCGCGCGAACGGCCGCGTCGCGATACCAGCGCCGGAATTCGGCGATGTCCTGCTTGTCAATCGTTCTCGCGGAAATCGGATTGTTGAAATAATGCGGGAATTTGGCCGTTGGAGACAGCGGATGTTCCCGGTAATAGGCTGCCGGTCCCGAGGCGCCGGCGTGCGCCAGTTCGACACCGGCCAACGCACCATGTTCCTTCACCGCCTCGACGATCCTTGCGATAGGCGCGATATGCCTGTCGTCATACAGGCAAGGGTCGGGAAGAGGAGCATGGTCCGAAGTCTGGTGGATCATCGTCTCTTCGATGCAGATCACGCCCCAGCCGCCTTCGGCCCGCGTCTGTCGGTAAGCGACCATTTCGTCCATCGACGACATCCCCATGCTGATCGCGTGCGGGACAACGTAAAACCGGTTCTTGGTCCTCACCGGTCCGATCTGTACCGGCTCGAAGAGGATGTCGTAGCGTGGATCTCGCATAGGTCGCTCCATCGGCGAATTGGTCAGTCCGGTCGCGCCATGATGAGCGTTTCCGGCATTCCGTAGGCAGTCCCGACCCAATTGGGATCGGTGTCTTCAAAACAGCCGCGCTCGGGGCTGATCCCCTCCGCGCATCCAGGCAGGGTCAGGCGGTCTTCCGGAAGGCGAGATCGGCTGCCTTGCAAAAAGCGTCCTTCCGCACGATTTTCCCGTCGCGGACATGGAGTATATCGAGGCCGTCGATCGCGGATGCCGTTCCGTCGGGCGCGGCTATGTGCAGGGTCCAGGTAACGAGCGCCATGGATTGCTCTTCGTCGATCAACGTCGAGGTCACCTGATAGCGCGAATGGCTGTCGGATACGGCAAAGCCGGGAGCAAGGGCGTCGCCAATGGCGGCGCGGCCCTCATGCTCGTTGCCGTGGGGGTCGTTGTATACGGCGCCCTCGGAAATGAATGCCAGCATGGCCTCATAATCTCCGGCGTTGAACGTCCCCATGAAGGAGCTGGCGATTTCTGATAGGCTATTCATACTGAAAATTCCTGACGGTGCCGATACGGTAAGACGAGTTCCAGAATTCGTTTCGGAAACCACGAGCCGGAACTACGCCCCCAATCGCGCAACGATTGGCACAGGGGAGCTTCGTTGCGCGAAAGGGGAGGCGCTATTTCGCTGGGATGCTCGCGAGATATGCGATGATCGCCTTGCGATCGCTTTCCTTCGCCAATCCCCCGAAGGCCATGGCGGTGCCGGGGTAGGCGGTCATCGGATCCTTCAGGAATGCGTCGAGCTTTTCGGGCGTCCAAACCCCTCCGGCATTTGCGAGCGCCTGCGAATAGGGGAAGCCCGCCGCGCCGCCGATCTGGCGGCCGACAACCGCTATGAGTTGCGGCCCCGCGGGCGATGGCGTCGCGGGATCGACCGAATGGCAGACCGCGCAGTTGCTGAACAATTTCTTGCCCGCCTCAACCTGGCCCGCATCGGCCGCCAGCGCAGCATAGGTGTCGGGCGCGGCGGCGGGGGCCGGGGCGGGTGTCTCGGCGCTGGTTTTTGCGCCGGCAGTTCCGTTTTCTTCGGCTGGCTTTGAACAGGCAGCGGTCCCGGCCAGAACGAGGCCTGTCAGGAACGCCAGTCGAAATTTGCCGATATGAGCGTTATCCATTTGTCGCATCCTCTCTTGCAAGCTTTTCAGTCACTTCCCGGCAGGCCCGGATTCCGCTCTCGACAGCGCCATCAATGTACGCATGCCAGCCATCGGCCGTGGCGGCGCCGGCGAAGAACAGCCGGTCTTCGGATTTTGCCATGTCCTTGTATTTTTTGAACCATCCGACCTTGTAGGACGGCCATGCCTGTTTCGAGAACGGGTCCTTGACCCAGTTGTACGGTGCGATGTCGGTGACCTCGACCCCGGGATGGATCTTGCGCAGCTCGGCGGTGATGGCGTCCTTGTCGTTTATATCGATCAAGGACTGCCGCCCGATGGTCGCCTTCAGGATCGTCCCGATCTCGTCGCTGAACTCTTCGGTCTGAATGGCGTTCAGCGGATTGGGGTCGTCGCAAAAGGTGAATGTATTACCGATATTCTTCTTCACCCGCATATACATCGTCGCGCCGTCGCACATTTCCGCATTATCGATGAAAGCGCGTTTGGCGGCGGACAGCCCCGGCTTGAATTCGATATCGGGATAGACTTTGGTAGGCAGGGTGAACACTGCGGCCCTCGCCTCCACGGTCTGGCCGTCGGCGGTCCTGAGGATGACGCCTTTGCCGGTCTGTTCGACTTCCTTCACAACGGTTCCGAGCCGGACATCGGCCTTGCTGTCGTCGAGGATCGCCTTCGCCAGCGCGGCGGTGCCGCCATTGGCGATGTGCCAATGCTTTTCCGAATCCGTGAAGGTGAAGGGATCCCACGACGCGAGTGCGAAAAGCTTGACGAAGCTTGCATAGCTGAAAACCGAGGTCGGCGCGCCGGCGTAAAGGACGAGTTCCGCGTTCAGCGCCGCCCTCTGCAGCGGGTCGAGACCTAGCGTCCCGATGTGCGCCGCCGCCGAGGTGTCGTCGATTTTCAAGACGTCGGGGTTGGCGAAAGGCTTGTACGGCTGCGGAAACAGGGTGCGCGAGTTGGCGCAGAACTTGTTGAACGCATCGCTGTAAAGCGTGTCGAATGCCGCGGGCGCGACATTGTGTACCTTCCCGTCCGCCGTCATGATGTAGGAGGCATCGAGATTGTAGAGCGGCACCTCGTCGAAGCCGAAGCCGTAGCGCTGCATCTCCGCGAAGACGTGCGGCTGGACCCAGTGGACCGACGAGCCTCCCAACTCGATCTTGCGGCCGAGAAACTCGCTGGTGAACGTGCGGCCGCCAATTCGCGGACGCGCTTCCAGTACCACGACGCGCCAGCCTTTTGCCGCCAGGTCGCGCGCCGCGGTGATGCCGGCATAACCCGCGCCAATCACGGCGACATCATAGGGACCGCCTTTGCCACCGCCTTCGCGCGTATCGCGTTCCGGATTTTCCTTGGCGCAGCTCGCAAGCGCGACCGCGCCGGCCGCGGCAGCGCCAAGTCTCATCAGCGAGCGCCTGTCGACCGCCTGGCTCGCTCCAAGTCTCGGCTTTTCCAAATGGCTGGTCACGACATATCCTCTTCCATTATCCGGTGGCCAGGCCCGTCAAGCCGCCGCGTTGATTACCTGAAGGCGGGTGAATTCGAGCACGCCTTCAATGCCGCCCTCCACACCGATACCCGACTGTTTTGCGCCCGAAAACGGGATGTCGGGCTGGATCGCGACGTGCTGATTGATCCAGACGGTTCCTGCATCGAGATCGCGCGCGAGCGCGCGCGCCCGATCGCTGTCGCGCGACCAGATGGAGGCGCCAAGACCGTATGGACCGGAATTGGCACGCGCGATCGCCTCGCCCTCATCCGAAAAGCGAAGCACGGGGACGACCGGTCCAAATTGTTCGTCGGCGACCAGCCGGGCCTCGTCGTCGAGATCGGCGATCACCGTCGGCTCGATGAAGAAGCCGGGGCGATTGGCGATATGGCCGCCCGTCAGCACCCTGCCTTGTGACGCAGCCTCGTCGATCATCTCGCGAACCTTGCAGAACTGCATATTGTTCTGGACCGGACCGAGCGTAACCCCGTCCTCATCCCCGGCGCCGAGCTTCAAGGCTCTGGCCGCGGCGACCAGCCGCTCGCAGAAAAGATCGTAAATCTGATCGGCGACGTAAAGCCGCTTCGGCGCTGCGCAGATCTGGCCCGCGTTCAGAAAGGCGGTGGCGGCGAGGCCCCGGGCGGCCGCCTCCACATCGGCGTCCCTGAGGACGATGGCGGGGTCGTTGCCGCCCAGCTCCAGCGTCACGCGCTTCAACGTCTCGGCGGCGCCCTGCATGACGCGTTTGCCGGTTCCGGTCGACCCGGTGAAGGATATCTTGGCGATGTCGGGATGGCCGGTGAGGCGGGAGCCGAGATCATTGTCGTCGGCGATGACGTTGAACACGCCGGGAGGGAAAATCCCGCATGCCAGCCGGCCCAGCTCAAGGCTTGTCAGCGGCGTGGTTGGCGCAGGCTTCAAGATCACCGTGTTGCCCGTCAGCAGGGCGGGACCGAATTTGTTGCTAGCCAGAATGAGGGGGTAGTTCCACGGAGTAATAGCGGCGACGACCCCGAGCGGGCGACGCTCGATCTCGTAGCTGCCATTGGAATGGCTTCGCGTTTCGGCGGGCAGCTCGGCGCCGGCGTAATAGCGTATCCCCTGCAACGTGGCGCCGATTTCGAACCGCGCTTCCGCAAGGGGCTTGCCCTGTTCCCTGACGAGCAGTCTCGCAAAGTCCTCGGCCTCTTCCTCGAGCCGCTGCGCGAACTGCAGGAGGCAATCCCGCCGCTTTTCCCACGACGTGGCCGCCCAAGCAGGAAAGGCGCGGCGCGCGGCCGCCACGGCCGCGTCGAGCTGCGCTTCGTCCGCTGCCGGGGCGGTCGTGAAAGGCTCGCCCGTCGCGGGGTTGACGACTTCGATTGTCTTCGCGCCTTCGACCAGCTGCCCGTCAATGAGCATTTTATAAGCGTGCATCGTTTACCCCATTCGGATTTCAGTTACGCGGGTTCGCATATGCGAGCTCCCCACTTGCGGCGCGTCTCCGGGCCAGATCGATCGAGAAGTCCTTCCGTTCATGCGCGAGCCGGCAGGTAGGCGACGGCCGTGACCTCGACCTGGATGGCGGGCTCGATGAAGCCGGCAACCTGCACGCCAACTACTGACGGGCCATTACAGCCTTGGTAGAATGCCAGCCGATGCGGAACCAGCCGCTCGCTATATTCCTCGGCCGAGCAGCCATAATAGATCGTCTCGCTCACCACGTCGGCCGCCGTGCCGCCATGCGCTGCAAGCACATGGTTCATCTGTTCGTAGATGCCCCTGAACTGCATGGCGGCGTCCTCGGGATGGAGGGCGTTGCCTTCGTCGTCCACGTCAAAGAGCCCGCCGATAAACAGGAAGTCGCCGGCGCGCACGCCGACGGACATGCAATATCGCTCTTCCATGTCGGGGATCAAACGGAACGACTGGGGTTTCATGACGTATGACCCGCCAACCCGCCCTCGTGCACTCGCGAGCGGGCGCACGGCCGATATCGCAGGCGATACGGGCCAGCCACTTGCGCCTGCGCGCCTTGGCGACATGAAGCCCTGGACCTGTCGCCGGGCCGCCTGGGGGGTCGATCGTGGCTTATCTTCATGCTCCTCAAGTCGCGCGCGAGATCGGTCGCTGCCCCACAACTGTGCGGAGTCGACTCGGCCGTGCACGCCTCGAATTTGTAGCAATTCCGTCACCATCCGCAACTAATTTATGCAGATGACGATTTATCTATCAAGAGTGGTCCTGGCGCAGGCGACGGGGATGCGTTGATGCCTGATATGAGCCAAGATGCTTGATTACCGCTATTTTTATGCGAATTCCATTTGGTCGCCGATGCGGCTGGACACCTTGGTTCGTATCGTCTCACGGGGGCAGCGAAAATCAAAATAATTCTTCTATAGGATAATTTGTGATCTTCCGTCCGACGCAATTGCCGCGCGGCAAGGGTGAAATGGGAGCGATGTCGATATTGCCGTTTTCCCACATTTCTCGTGGGCGCTCGCCCCCGAGGGCCAGTTCCGCCATCTGCGTCTCCCGGCAATTATTACACTTGGGACTTTTCACCGGCCGACAGGCCGCGCGGGCGCAGATATTTCGATTGACACTCTCACAAATTCATCGTTTGTATAATAAATGGAATTTGGCTGGCCATATGGTCGCGCGGCTCGTTGAGATGCATGTTCATGGCAATCGTCGATTCATCGCAGCGCCCGATTCTCTTTGAGGCTATTGCGACGCCGGTTGCAGCAGGACGCGCGAACGCGGCGAGGAGAGCGGTGGAAGAGAATTCGGTCGGCTGGTGGGCGGAGGAGAATTGCGGTGCCGGGCGAACCGGTCCTTAGCTGTAGGAGGCCGGGCGGTCCGGATCGCTATCCGATCGCCGGGCGCAGCGCCCGGGCCCGCCTAAAATTGTGTACGCACGCGGAAATTGGTTCGGCGAGCGATCGCGTGCCTCATGATCGAGGCCTGTTTGTTGATGGCCGTGAGAGCGAATGTCGCTTTCGTCCCGTGTCGCGAGGGGCGGGTGGGCAAAATAGAAGGTGTGACAATGACTGAATCGGCAAAAATAGATTTTTTGTATCTGTCAGAACAGGACATGATCAAAGCCGGGGTGACCGACATGGCAATGTGCGTCGACACCATGGAGGAGATGTTCGGTCTGTTGTGGCACGGCGACTATCGCATGGCGGGAGCGAACAATGATTCCCACGGGGCAATGGTCCTGTTTCCGGAGAATTCCCCGTTCCCCGACATGCCGAAAGGAACCGCCGACCGCCGTTTCATGGCTATGCCCGCGTATCTCGGCGGGCGGTTTCGCACCGCAGGCGTGAAATGGTACGGATCGAACCTTGAAAACCGGGAAAAGGGTCTGCCGCGTTCGATCCTCACCTTCGTGCTCAACGATGCCGATACGGCCGCCCCGCTCGCCTTCATGTCTGCGAACCTCCTGTCGGCTTACCGGACCGGCGCGATCCCGGGGGTAGGCGCCCGCCACCTTGCACGAAAGGACTCAAGGATCTTCGGGCTGATGGGTCCGGGCGTCATGGGCAAGACAACGCTTATGGCTTTGCGTGCCGTCTGTCCCGAGATCGACACCATCAAAATCAAGGCGCGCGGTAAAGCGAGCCTCGATAGCTTTCTCGATTGGCTGAAGACGGACATGCCGCAGATCGTGAATGTCGAGCTTGTCGACACGATCGAGGAGGTTGTTCGCGGGTCTGATATCATCAGTTTCTGTGGTTCGGGCGCCGCGGGCGATCCCGCGACCTATCCGATCGTCAAGCGTGAGTGGGTGAAGCCCGGCGCGTTTCTGGCGATGCCGTCGACCTGTGAAATCGACGAGGCCATGGAAGCAAAGGACATCCGCAAGGTGGTCGATAACACCGGTCTTTACGAAGCCTGGTTCGACGAACTGCCCAAGCCCGCGCACAACATCATACCGATTATCGGCGTCAAATTCATGGATCTAATTGCCGGTGGCCGGATGGAAAAAGACGATCTCGAGGATCTTGGTCGTATCGTTGCCCGTGAAGCGCCGGGGCGGCGAAATGACGATGAAATCATCATCCTGTCGGTCGGCGGGATGCCTGTCGAGGATGTTGCCTGGGGCACCGTCGTTTATCGCAACGCCGTCGCGCGCGGCATCGGGCAGTCGCTCAATCTCTGGGATGCGCCCGTTCTGCGGTGACGCGCAGGGTAGCGCGAAGGGGAGATGGACTTTCGGCATGGGCGGCCTTTCCCATAGTTTGAATTGGAGACAATATGATCGAGATCGTAAAGCTCAAAACGGGTTCGCGCTACGAAGACTTGGCGAGCTATTCGCGTCTGGTCAGCGTCGACAACTGGATCTTCGTTTCGAATACGGCAGGGCGAAATCCTCTGACGCAGGAGATTCCGGAGGACGTCACCGAGCAAACAGAGCAGGTGCTCGCCAATATCGAGCGCGCGCTGCAGGCGGTGGATGCAAGCCTTGGCGATGTGGTCGCCTCACGCATCTTCATTCAGGATCCGTCCGACACGCCCGCCGTCATGGCCAAGATAGGAGAGCGGTTTCGCGGTGTCGATCCCGCGATGACGCTGACATGCCCGCCCCTCAGCTCCGCGGTTTACAAGGTCGAGCTTGAAGTCACTGCTTATCGGGGGGCCTCCAAGGGCAATGTAGAAGTGCGGAAGATCTAGCTTCGAGTCCGTTATCCAGCGCCTATCCCAATTCTCAACTTGTGGTTCAGATTGAAGGACAGCCTCGTGGCACCGCATATCGCGCCTGTACAAACATGTGAGCATTTTCCGTCTTCCGCAGCTGTCGTAGTCATCGGGGGCGGGATTGTCGGTCTGGTCGCGGCGCTTACGCTCAGCGAGCGCGGAATCCCGGTTGTCGTCCTCGAGAAGGGCGTTGTGGCTGGCGAACAATCCTCACGCAATCAGGGCTGGGTCCGCAAGACGAGCCGCGCCCCGGCTGATGTGCCCCTGGCGATCGCATCCGACCGGCTCTGGGCTCAGCTCCCGCAAAGGTTGGGGGAGGATGTCGGCTATCGGGAAGCCGGTATTCTCTTCCTTGCCGGAAGCGAGGCGGAGATGGAGCCCCATGACGCCTGGATCCGGTCCGTGGAACCTTTCGGCCTCGATTCGCGCCTTCTGACCCCGGACGATATCGATCGACTGGTTCCAGGGGGGCAGGGAAAGTGGGCGGGTGGTATCTACACGCCATCCGACGGGCGCGCCGAGCCGTCGCTCGCGGCATCGGCCATTGCGCGCGCCGCTATCGGGAAGGGTGCGGTCATCGTCGAGAATTGCGCCGTGCGCTCCCTTGTTCGGTCTGCAGGCCGGGTCACCGGCGTCGTTACCGAACGAGGCGAGATCAACTGCGACACTGTCCTTCTGGCAGGCGGCTTGTGGTCGCGGCGCTTCCTTGGCAACGTCGGTATCGGTCTCCCGACGCTGCCGCTCACCGTTTCGGTTGCGCGCACCGCTCCCATGGAAGGGCCCACCGGGATCGCGGTCGGCGGACCCGATTTCTCGTTTCGCAAGCGTGCCGACGGCGGCTTCGTCGTTACCCAGCGCAGCGCCGTCAAAGCGCCGATCACGCTCGATCATCTGCTTATCGGACACAAATATTTGTCCTCGCTCAGATCGCAAGGCCGATATCTGCGTGTAGGGATAGGACGCGAATTTTTCGAAGACTTTACCCTGCCTCGCCGCTGGAAATCCCAAGGCAAATCACCCTTCGAGCGCATGAGGATCAAGGATCCCGCCGTCGATGAGGGCGCCATACACGAAGCCTTTGCCGCCCTGCGCGCGGCCTGGCCCGTCTTTGAAGAAGCCGAAATCGCGGAAGTTTGGGCCGGAACGGTGGATGTGACGCCCGATTCCTTACCGATCATCGACCAGGTCTCGGAAATACCGGGATTGATCGTCTGCTCCGGCTTTTCGGGGCACGGTTTCGGCACTGCGCCGGCGGCGGGCGAGCTTGCGGCCGATATTCTGACAGGGTCGACGCCGATCGTCGATCCCACGCCCTATAGTTTCGCGCGTTTCAAAGGGAAACCGGGTTGAGCCGCGGGCAGCCGGCGAGGATCGCGCACCGTTGCAGCGATGATCAGCCGCTAGGCAGCCGCTACGACCGGCGCCGCCGGATCAGGTCGGCTTAGACGGGTTTGAAGGTGGCCGATCGACGCTGACTGCCTCGGCCTCAGTCGCTGATGCGGCGCGCGGCGAAGAGATCGGCGGCGCTGCGACATGGCCGCAGGTTCGGGCTTGCGGCGGGACTTCGGCGGCCGGCGGGGGCGGCAACACGGGAGGTGCAGGCAAGGTGCGTGATCCACGATATGACATTCTCTTCGAGCCCGTGAAAATCGGACCGAAGACCACGAAGAATCGCTTTTACCAGGTCCCGCATTGTACGGCGCTTGGCACATTTTCTCCGCACGCGACCGCAAAATTCCGAGAGATAAAAGCCGAAGGAGGCTGGGGCGTCGTGAACACCGAGCTCTGCATGATTCATCCTTCGTCGGACTCGTCTCCCAGCGGCGGGGAGCGCCTCTGGTCGGACGATGACATGCCTGGGCTGCAGCTCATGGTCGAAGCGGTACAAAAGCACGGTGCCCTTGCCGGGTGCGAATTGACCCATCAGGGCGCCCTCGCCGGAAACCGCATGTCCCGAGAGCGCCCGATGTCGGCCTCGCCCAGGCCGGCAATGGATGTACCGGCTGTCGTCCGGCAGATGGACAAGCAGGATATCGTCGATGTCAGACGATGGCACCGCGCTGCTGCCCGGCGCGCACGCGATATCGGCTTCGACATCGTATATGTCTACGCAAGCCACATGATGGGTTTGCCCGGCGACTTCATTACCGAGCGTGTCAATCGGCGCACCGATGAATATGGCGGTGTGATCGAGAACCGCGCCCGGCTCCTGCGCGAGTTGATCGAGGATACCAAAGAGGAAATCGGGTCGGACTGCGCCGTAGCCGTGCGTTTTGGCGTTGATGAGGGTCTTGGCGATGCGGGTTACACCTGTAGCGGCGATGGCCGGCGGGTCGTCGAGATGCTGGCCGAGCTGCCCGATCTTTGGGACGTTAATGTTCAGAATATCAATCTCGATGTGATGACTGCCCGCTTTGCCGACGAAGGTTGGCAGGAGCCATTCACTGCCTTCGTGAAACAGGTGACGACCAAGCCGGTGGTTGCCGTGGGGAGATACACGTCGCCGGATCGCATGGTGTCGCTCATCAAAAACGGGTTGATCGATCTGATTGGCGCGGCGCGTCCGTCGATTGCCGACCCCTTTCTGCCAAGAAAAATAGAAGAAGGCCGCATCGAGGATATTCGCGAGTGCATAGGCTGCAACACATGCCTTTCCATGCAATATATGGGCGGCGCAATTCGTTGCACACAGAACCCGACAACCGGCGAAGAGTGGCGGCGTGGCTGGCACCCGGAGCGGATTCCGGCGAAAATGTCCGATGAACGCATCCTGGTGATCGGAAGCGGCCCGGCAGGACTCGAAGCGGCACTCACGTTGGGAAGGCGCGGCTATTCTGTTGCGCTTTCGGAGCGGAGCAAATTTTTGGGTGGGCGCTCCGTGCTGGAATCGGCGCTTCCCGGCCTGGCCACCTACCGGCGCGTGGCCGATTATCGAATTGGCCAGATCCACAAGCTGGCGAATGTCGATATTTATCTCGGAAGCGAAATTCAGGCTTCCGATATGGCCGATTTCGACTTCACAACAATAGTCGTCGCAACCGGATCGACATGGGATCGGGACGGAATCGGCAAAGCGAACAGATTTCCCGTCAACGGTTGGGACCAGCCGCATGTCATCACGCCCGATAACGTGATGGCGGGCCGGACGATCGAAGGGCCGGTCGTTATAAATGACGATGAAGGCTATTATCTTGGAGGTGTCATCGCCGAGAAGCTCGCCAGGCAAGGGCTGGACGTTACACTCCTTACCCCTGACCCGGAGCCGTCCCCACTGCTTAAATATACCTCCGAGCGGGAAGCCGTTCACCAGACCCTGCTTAACCTCGGCGTGAAACTTGTTACAGCCAGACGCCTGGTCGAAATCGGCGTCGACGAGGTCGAGGTTCAGTGCGTCTACACCGGCAAGGCAGTCCGTATGCCCGCCGCGACGGTGGTGATGGTCTGTCTAAGATCACCGAGCGACGGCTTGCTTCATGATTTGCGCAAGGCAGCTGGAGAGGGGCCAGCGATGGTCACTGTCCACGCAATTGGCGACTGCTATGCGCCGGGCACGATTGCTGACGCCGTCCATTCCGGTCATCGGGTCGGTCGCGAGATGGATCAGGCACCCATCGGCGATATCAACTATTTGATCGAAAAACCTTTCGTTCGCGAAAGGGGCGGGTGGGACCCGCTTGTGAGTTCGCGCTAATATCAGGCCCGATCGTTCCGAGCTTGTCTCTCCATGTGAGACCTGTCTCGCCACGTAAGAAAAGTCTGATGGGTTCTGGTGCGTCGCGCCACATGCGCGCGGCCTACGGGAGAGTGACTTTGCTGGTTACGGTGCTGCCGACGCGATTGGCTGGCGACACGCTGCTTGTCGCAGGCAAGGCCCTATTCCTGGAGGTCGCCGTCGAATCCCTCGAAAATGGACCCCCGTATCTGCTTACGCACGTTGCGCTTGAGCAATGACCAGGCAAGCTGCTTGCCGATAAAATCCAGAGGCCAAACCGGCCAACTCTTGGGCTTCCGGTCGACAATCCAGAAATCGGTGAGGTCCGTTGACCGTTCCGCCAACATATCTGCAACTGTCTGGCCATGCAGGTGGTTGATGGCAAGGCCATGGCCCCAGCATCCGCCGATGTAGATAACGCGCTGATCCCCGATACTCGTCAAATGAGGGACCATGTCGCGTGTGGCCGACATGTGCCCACCCCAATTATACGCCAATCCGACGTCCCGCAGAGCCGGGAATATCCGTTTCAGATGTGCCAGCGAGACGTCCGCACCCTTGGCGCTGACCGCCGGTTCCATCTCGTTGCGAACGGGATGGCCGCCATAATAAATGAAGTAGAACTGGATACGCTGATCGGCGGTAGGCGCCATATAGTGAAACAGGTCAAGCGAGCTCTCGATAGCATTGCCCTGCTTCCAGCCGATTTCGGCCCACAGCTTGTCCGCAAGGCGTTCCGTCACCGCGCCGCGCGCGAATACCGGCGCCTGGTACGGCGCGAGTTCCCGGCCGACTGGCCCTTGCAGTTGGTGCGTGAAAGCATTTGTGGCGATCACCACCTTGCTCGCCTGAATCGAGCCGCCCGGCGTCATGACTCGCACGCCGCCAGGCCGTCGCTCGATGTGGGTCGCGGCGGTGTTCTCATAGACCGTCACGCCCGCCGCTTCGGCCAGTCCCTTGAGGGCGCGCACTTGCTTGCAGGGATTGAGCAAGCCGAGGTCCGTATCCGAAATGGCCGCCTTGAAGTTGCTATTTCCGTTATAATGGGCCTGTACGTCCGATGCCGTCAGCCATGAGACCGTATCCACGCCGATATCCTGGTAGGTGGAATACAGGTCATGGAGATCATCCACCCAACGGTCGTTAAAGGCCACCCGCATAAGGCCGGGAGCGCGATAATCGCTTTCGATGCCATTTTGTTCGATGATCTCGCGCGTATAAGCGGTTGCGCGCCGGCAATATGCGAAGGCCGCCCTCGATCGCTCTACGCCATATTTCTTGCGGATGGACAATTGGTCCATCCCGAACTGGGGCATGATCCAGCCTGCCGCGCGGCCGCTCGCTCCGAAGCCGATGATCTCGCTCTCGATCAGGACGACCTTGCCTAAGCCAGCTTTGGCGGCATGCCAGGCCGATGACAGACCAGCGATGCCACCGCCGATGACGAGGATGTCGCAACCGAGATCCGTATCGAGGTCGCAATTTGGAGAATAGTCGCCAAAGTCGCGAATCCAGAAGGACTTTCCGGCATGAGGCGATGAACGGCCACCGGACCCGGAAGGGGGCGAAACATCAGTCGCCGCTGCCATTAGAGTGCCGCCCCCGGATGAGAGGTATCAAACATCTGCGTGCTGCCGAGGGCGAAGCTCATTGCCGCCTCGCTGAAATCCTGGCCGTTCGAAATCGCCAATCCATTTTTCCTTTCCGACGTTGAACCGTTGCATTGGCGAACAAGGGCAACCCGCCAAGTCCGACCTTTGCTTCCAGCCACTCTAGAGGGATGTCGCCAATGCGCGCGGCTGCCGCGATGTATAAACAGCCACCAAGATCAGGGCGCCTATCGCGGGTATTGGAGCAATCAAAAACACAATGGCGATAGGATAACCGATCAGTATCAGCGCGCCTATGGCAGGCCCGAGCGATTGAGCGGTGACATTCACGATATATATGGCCCGCGTATAATGTTCTTCAGGATCATTTTCTGCTACTACGGACATGTAGTAGGCAAGACCCATATTGAATACCGAAAGATATATGGAAAAAGCGACAATATATAGGGTAATATTCGTAGCGACGTAGAAGAGCCAGAGGGCGACGACGAAAAATGCGGTCGTTATAACCAGCCACTTTATTCGCCCGCCGGCTGCACCGAATATCGTCGGCAACAGGCATCCCGCCAATGAAAATATGCAGCCGATCGCGAAGGCGCTGGCTATAGCGCTCGGCGCCAGGCCGTTGTCCAGCCCTACCCGTTCGGTAAAGCTGAAGCCGACGTTGGCGCTTATGGAAAAGAGCAGCAGCGCGACGAGGCCGACTTTGCCGAGCATTCGGATATTCGCCTGGTCCGGCTCGGCGACCAAAGTGCCGACCTTTTCCGTTTTGCCGCGCAAATCGCGGGGAAGCAGCAGCGCCAGACCCGCGGCGATGCAAAGCCACAGAGCACCTGATGCCAAACTTGCGCTGTAGCCAAAATCGGACCTTATGATATCCAGCACCCAGATCGCGACGGCGGATAGAAGCATGCCCAGCATCAGTCCGGCCCCGAATGCGCGGTCCGGAACGCGTGCGCGGGCTAGGGTGCAGGCGGAGACCGTAGTCAGCAGGACCACCGCGAATCCCGCAACAAACCTGATCAGGCACAGAAGGACATAGCTGTCGGCAAACGCCGTTGCCGCATTGGCGATCGTTGCCGCGAGCGCCGCGCAAAACGTCAGCGTCCGCCAAGACATGCGCGGCATGAGAAAGAAGCCGAGGACGGCCCCGATGATGCCGCCTGCTTGATCGATGGTTTGTACGAACCCCGCTTCGCTCAGGCTTACATGAAGCGTATCGACGTAGAGGCCTACGAAGAATGGTGCGATATTTATCAGAATGATCGAAAGTGCGTAGAGGACGCAAGCGATGGCCAAGGTCATTACCGGTCGCACGCCGAGCCCGCTATCCATCCATTTACCTTCCCAATGCGGCCTACAACTTGCCGCCATTTGCGACACCCGGGCCAGTCCGGTAGAACGCGCCCCGCGAAGGCCGCTGCTTATATTTCGCCACAATCGGATGAGAAATTCAATTCGTCAATCGAATAATTATGGCGTCGCTTCGTCGGATGCGAGCGAGACGATGATGAGTTCAAAGGCCCCGCAGATTGCCGATAAATTGCTTTCGACACCCGATCCGATGTGACCATGTTCTGCTCGGGCGATACAGGGCTTTCGCGTGCGGACCCGCGGGGGCGGGGGGGCAGGACGCGGCGACGTGGTTCGGGGCTATTGCCAAGGTCATTCCGGCAAGGTGGCCGTCCCTCGGCGGCGCATATAGTCGCACCGTGCCTTGGGCCTGGAGCATCGTCGAGGCTGGTGATGGAATTTTCGGCAGTGGGGCGAGGGGTGCGACGGATCGGCTTTTGTTCCCGATCCCCGAGAGAGTTTTTGCCGGGCCGTTAGCTCTGGTATGGAAGGGGCGTGATGTTCCAGAAATGCTGGGCAATCGCCAATCCTCGCTTGACACTCAATTTTACGGTCGATAATTAAATCGTCGTGGAAATAATTATTAGCGGTCCTGTAAGCGACTGCGTTCTCACCGGGAAATGAGGAGATTATATGACCTGCAACCTTAAGACACGCTTGGCACTGGTCGCGTTGATGTTCGCCTCGCCGCTGGCAGCGATGGCGCGCGAAACACCTGCGGAAGCGGCGCCGGCCGATGTCGTCCAGGAGCTCCATGATTTCTACGCCGGCCAGGATCAGGCCAACCGTGATGGTTTGACGTCGACCGAACTCGCAAAACGCTTTTATAGCGACGATGTGATCATCACCGGCGAGGGGGATGTCGCGGCGAGGCGCGGGATCGAGGCTTCCGTCAAAGCCCTTGACGACTGGTTTGCCTATCTTGGCCCCAATGGCAACAAGGGCTGTGCCTTTGCCGTGAAGGATACCGTTGTCTCGTCGGACCGGGACATGGCTTCGGTATTTGCGGTGCTGACCTGCCAGCCCAACCCGCCCGCGACGACGAAGGAAGAGACGATTCGCCAGCTTTTCGTGCTGAAGCGCACGGCTGATGGTTGGCGAGTGGTGCGGGAGATGTGGCAGGCAGGTGGCTTCGGCAACTGATTGCTTCCGGGAAGGCCCATTGCGTTTTCGATCCGCGCCCGAAGCAATGGGCCTTCCCGATAAAGCTTAGGGGGCGCCGCACGCGGCGCAGCCCTCAGGTGAGGGACATGGCTCGTCAGCCTGTCGTCCGGAGCCGGGCCGATGGGCGTTTCGGTCCACGGGCGGATATTCCGGTCTTTGCAGTTGCTTCGACTAAGTCGGCTATGGCTTTCTCAACCTCGCGATCATGACCTGCGGCCGGCAGTCGAGATATCCACCGGCATGGCCTGCAGGCCTGTTGTAAGGCTGGCGCGCGCTGCGCGCGGGGCAACGCCATCCTATCTTTTCTGGGCTCACGCGACGGATGCTTCGGGGTTCCGCTGGTTACGCGACCGATGAAGGATTTGCGGGGGTGCGTTTATCCTTCCGCGGTGCTGAAACGCGTCGGATATGCTGATAGCCGCCGCGGGAAAAGCGGACGTTCAAAGCCAGTTGGGCTGATCCCTTCCTAGCAACGGCGACCCGCTATCGAGGGACAGGCGGGCATCTTCGAACATCAGCGGCGTGCGTATTCCCTCGACCGGAGAAGCTCCCGTTCGATCAAAACGCCTTACCAGTTCGCGCGCCGCAATTTGGGGATCGGCCAGCGCCTGGGCGACCGTGTTGATCGGGCCGGCCGGCACTGTCGCGGTGTCCAGCCTGCCGAGTAATTCGTCCCGCAGCCAATTTTGCGTGACGGCGCTGATGATGGCGGTCAAATCGTCCCGGTTGGCTACCCGCGATGAATTGGTCGCGAATGACGGCGACGCCGGGAGTTCGTCAAGTCCGACGACCTTGCAAAAGCGTTCGAACTGACCATCGTTGCCCACCGCGAGGATCAGCCAGCCATCCTTGGCCGGGAACACGGCATAGGGCGCGATATTCGGATGCGCGTTGCCCAGTCGGACCGGATTCTCCCCCGTCGCCAGATAATTCATCGCCTGATTGGCGAGGACGCCGGTCATGCAGTCGAGCAAGGCAACATCCACATGGTCGCCCCGGCCGGTTTGTTCGCGACGCGTGAGCGCGGCCTGGATGCCGATGACGGCATAAAGGCCAGTCACGATGTCAGCCAAGGCCACCCCGATCTTCTGCGGTGCGCCGGCGGGATCGCCGGTCAGGTCCATGATTCCGCTCAGACCCTGGACGATGAAATCATAGCCGGCCCGCGCGGCGTAAGGACCGTCTTGGCCAAAGCCGCTGATGGAGCAATATACGAGGCGCGGATTCAGCGCCGACAGGCTCGCATAGTCCAGCCCGAACTTGGCGAGACCGCCCACCTTGAAATTCTCGATAACGACATCGGCCTCGATCGCGAGGCGGCGCACTTCCTCAAGATCCCGGGGATTGCGGAAGTCGGCGGTGATCGAACGCTTGCCGCGGTTGCAGGCGTGGAAATAGGCGGCGTCCTGTGTCCCATCGCCATTCTCGATGAATGGCGGCCCCCATCGGCGTGTGTCGTCTCCTTCCGGACTTTCGACCTTCAATATGTCCGCGCCGAGATCCCCGAGAATCTGGCCGGCCCAGGGGCCGGCAAGAATTCGTGCCAGCTCAAGCACCTTCAAGCCCTTGAGCGGTTGGTTCGCGCTTGCGGCTTCGCGCCGCATCAGAAAGCCGCAATGCCCGTTATGGCCCTGCCGATAATCAGGGCGTGGACGTCATGGGTTCCCTCATAGGTGTTGACCGTCTCGAGGTTCACCATATGGCGGATGACCTGATATTCTTCTGAAATGCCGTTTCCGCCATGCATGTCGCGCGCGGCGCGCGCGATATCCAGCGCCCTGCCGACGTTGTTGCGCTTGACCATCGAGATCATCTCCGGTGCAAAGCGATCCTCGTCCATCAAGCGGCCCACCCGCAGACTCGCCTGCAGACCAAGCGCGATGTCGGTTGCCATGTCCGCGAGCTTCTTCTGATAAAGCTGGGTGCCTGCCAACGGGCGGCCGAACTGTCGCCGGTCCAGCCCATATTGGCGGGCCGCGGCATAGCAGAACTCGGCGGCTCCAAGCGCGCCCCAGCTGATGCCATAGCGAGCGCGGTTGAGGCAACTGAACGGCCCGCGCATTCCCTCGACGCCTGGCAGGAGGGCATCGTCCGGGACGAATACCTCGTCCATCATGATCATGCCGGTGATCGAGGCGCGAAGCGACAATTTTCCGGCAATCTTCGGGGCGTCGAGACCTTTGGTCCCTTTTTCGAGGATGAACCCTCGGATCTTTCCGCCGTGAACTTCCGATGTTGCCCAGACAATGAAGACATCGGCAATCGGAGCGTTCGAGATCCATGTCTTGGCGCCCGAGAGCAGATATCCACCATCGACCTTGCGCGCCCGGGTTTTCATTCCAGCCGGATCGGATCCCGCATCCGGTTCGGTAAGACCGAAGCAACCGATCAGCTCGCCGCTAGCCAAGCCGGGAAGATACTTCGCCTTTTGCTCGTCCGAACCGAACGCATGGATCGGATACATCACCAGTGAAGATTGCACCGACATCATCGAGCGATAGCCGGAGTCGACCCGCTCGACCTCGCGGGCGACGAGGCCATAGCTCACATAAGTTGCGCCGGTGCCGCCGAATGCTTCGGGAATGGTGATGCCGAGCAGCCCGAGACGACCCATTTCCGCAAAAATGGCGGCATCCGTGTATTCCTGGGCAAAGGCCTCGGTCGCACGGGGTTGCAACTCGTTCTGCGCATAGGCCCGTGCCGCATCGCGGATCATGCGTTCTTCTTCGGTCAGCTGACCTTCAAGGTCGAAGGGGTCGGCCCACGAATAAGCTTGCATAAAAAATCCAATCAAGAACGGGAAGCGTGGGCCCGCTGCGACGGGAGAATGCGTCTCGCCGACGACCGCCCGAGCCCGAGGCCCCAGCGTGAGGCTAAGGTGAAGCTCCGCCGGCTGCGGCATTATCGCGCCTTGGCCCAGCGGAGTGCGATTGTTGCGCCAATCCTGCCCAGCGCAGCGTGATCAGGAGTCGTCGAGCTGGATCGCGGCGAACCGGGCCGGACGATAGCGGCGGAGCCACAGCCCGAACCCTATGCCGGCGGCCATCGCGAGAATGATGCCGATCGGAAACCGGTTGATCACGGGATTCTGGCTGCCGCTGAGATATTCGAAGTTGGTGACCGCGAAGTACAGCGCACCCAGCAAGCCGACAAACGCCAGGATCGGCGCGATAACATGCTGCCAGAGGTGACGCTCGGGATGTTTGCGGAAATAGGATACGACCGCGAGGCTGGTGAGCGCCTGCATGAACATGACGCCGACGGCCGCGAAGCCCAGAACGATCAGCCCCAAGCCGAGCATCGGGTGCAGCCCCAGATAGGCCGCGCTCGTGAAGACCACGAGCGCGACGACCGAGACCGTGGCGCTGGCAGCGGAAGGAGATCCGTGGACAGGATGCGCGCGGCCGAGAACGCGGGGCAGGCAGCCCTGACGGCCGAGTACGAACAGATAGCGCGCAGCCACATTATGCATCGAGAGGACGGTCGCAAACATGCTCGTAACGAGCGCGACCTGGATGACCGTTGTGAACGCGCCGCTGACATACTGATTGCTGAGCTTGAAATAGATGAGCCCGACGTCTGCTTCGGGAATACCCTTGATATTGTCGGGGCCGATTGCGCCAACCGTGATCCAGGAGGTGACGAAGTAGAAGATGCCGATGGTGAAGATCGCAATATAGGTAGCCCTGGCGACCGATTTCTGGGGCGATTTCGCCTCTTCAGAAAATAGCGCGGCGGACTCGATGCCGAAGTAGCAGGTGAAGGCGAGCAGGATTGCGACACCCGGCGCGCCAGTCGTCAGGCCGCCGATATCCAGCGATTGCGCCGGGAAGGCAGCACTGCCCAATTCGCCGACGAGGATGGCATCGAAAAACAGGAGCAGCATGAACTCGATCAAAATCACGAAGAGCACGACCCGGGCGCTGAAGTCGATCTGCCGCAGGCCGAAAAAGCCGATGATGACCCACGCCGTCAACGAATAGACCACCCAATGAAGATGAAACCCGAGCAAGTCGCTGAAGGTGGTCTGCATCATATATCCGAGGTAGCTGAAGCCGCCGGGTACGAACATCGTGTATGAAACCACGGCGACGCCAGCCGCCCCGAGACCGGTGACCGGACCAAGGCCGCGGGCGATATAGGTGTAAAATGCGCCGCCAACCAGGACCTCCCGGCTGAACGCGGAATAGCCCACGGCGAACAGCGCCGTCACGACCGTGGAAACGACGAACGCAAGGGGGAGGGCGGTTCCACTGCCGAATACCAGCGCGACCGGAAGCACGCCGATAACGCAGGCGAGCGGCGCAACGGCCGCGATGACGAAAACGGCAAGCCGAAACGTGCTGAGAGAGCGCGGCAGCGCGACGTCCTGCCCCTCGGCGGCGGGTTGAACCGGCGCCGATGCAGTGGCGGCGTTTATTTGTGTCATGCGTATCTCCATGAGCGGCTTTTGGTTGCGTTGGATGCCGGTTCTGACGGCGACAGCTTTTGTCCCGGCGAACCTGTCGCCGTCGGATGTCCCTCGCAAGTCATCGCTGCCGCGATGGGCGATGCTGCCGCGATGGGCGATCGGCCATCAGGAGCGCCTCTCGCGGAAATCGCCAAGTCCAGCTTTTGCATCCGCCTCGCCCCCATTGGTCATGCCCGATTTCCGCAAGTCAGCTTCGAGGCCGGCGGTTGGCAATTTGCCGCTCGTCATGCCGCCTGTGAATCGAGTCGGCCGCGAGCGCCTCGGATTCGTAGCAATTCCGCCACGGTTCGCAACTAATTTATGCGACTGATCATTTTTGAAGAAGGTGGGTGAATTGGTCCGGAGGCTAGATCTATCCTGATCGATCTGGCCTATAAAAGGTTGATAATTGGCGGCTTAACTTTGATGGGCTCTGCGCTGGAAATTGCCGCAAGGAAGGCGCTCTCGATAGCGTTGGATAAGCGTTGACAACGGCAGTAATTATGCGCAAGAATAATTTACTGCATTTTTGTTCGGCCGATCTTCGCTCGGGGTGGAATCCTGTTTCCACGCGGGGGCAGGGCGACGGATCTCAAATGTGAGGGGACGCCCGCCCGAAGAGCGGGAGCGGTTCGCAGATTGGCGGCCGCTCTCTTGATCGGCGGGGAAGAAATACGCAAAAAGGGAGACATATAATGATTGCTCGATTGACCCGCGGTCCGGCCTGTTCCGCACTGGCGATTTCGCTCGCTTCGCTGTCGCTCGCATTTCCGTCGGTGGCTTATGCCCAGGACATTGCGCAGCCTGAAGCTGAGCAGCCGGCTGCAAGCGGCTCGGGCGATATCATCGTTACCGCGCAGCGCCGCGAGCAACGGATTCAGGACGTCCCGGTCGCGATCTCGGCCTTTGGCAGCGAAGCTATCGAGTCGCGTCAGGCGGTGCAGATTTCCGATCTGATCACGCTCTCGCCCAACTCGCAGGTGAACTATCCCTTCGGCGAAGGCGGTCCGCCCAATTTTGTCATTCGCGGTATTTCCTCTACCGACTATTCGGCAAATCAGAGCAAGCCCATCGCGATCTACATCGACGAAGGCATCCGCGGTCTCTCGACGTTCGAAACAATGCCACTTTATGACGTCGAGCGCGTCGAGGTTCTTCGTGGCCCGCAGGGTACGCTCTACGGCAAGAATGCGACCGGCGGCGCCGTGAACATTGTCACGAAGAAGCCCGGCTTCACGACCGAAGGATATGTGACGGGCAGCTACGGCAACTTCAATCGCGTCCGGCTTCAGGGGGCCCTGCAGGCCCCGTTGATCGCCGATGTCCTCGCCGTCCGCATTGCAGCGCTTTACGTGCACGACACCGGGGTATTGAAGAATGTGACGCCGGGCCTTGGCGATCTCGACCAGACCAACGTCTTTTCCTTCCGCGCCGCGCTGCAGTTCGAGCCGGCGGACAATTTCGAGGCAACGCTGCGCTTCAACCATGTCAGGAGCGGGGGCCGCAACTACGCGCCGTTAGCGGGAAACATCGACTTCAACGATCCCGCTATTCTCTTCCCCGGCAACAACCTTTCCAATCTTCCCGGATCGGACCGCGATGGGCTGGGCTTCTTCGAGACGGCCACGAACAGCACGCCCGAGCGCACGATCCGCAGCAACGGGTTCAACCTGATCATGAACTGGGATGCATCCGACGTCCTCAGGTTGACCTCCGTGACCACCTATGACTGGGGCAAGTGGGTCGACATCGGCGACGATGACGGTCTCGTCATCGAAGCGGACGATCCGATCGTGACCTTCGGCAAGGACATGAAGCAGTTCGTCCAGGATCTGCGCCTGGCGACGTCGTTCGACGGGCCGTTCAACGTCCAGGCGGGCCTTCTCTACACCTATGACTCGGTGAATGCCGGCTTCAGCTATTCGCTGCTTACGGATCCGGGCTGCGGCGCGGTGTGCAGCTTCGGCTTCACGCCGACCGGAACGGGCTTCGTCCAGTCGAACGATTTCGACCAGAAGCGCAAGAGCTATGCCGCTTATCTTCGCGGGGACCTCGAATTGACCGACACGCTATCGGTATATGGGGGTGTGCGTTTCAGCCGCGATAAGGTCGCTGTTTCGAATTTCAACTCGTTCCTCGGCGACAACGTCGATGCTCTGGCGCTCCAGACGATCAGCAATTTTTCCGATCGCCGCACCTTCAATAACACCAGCTTCGAGGTCGGCGCGAATTGGAAGCCTACCCGAGACGTGTTGCTCTACGCCTCCATGCGCGAAGGCTATCGCAGCGGTGCTGTGAATGCGCAGGCCTTCAGCGATCCGTCCGAAATCACGTTCGCGCCGCCGGAAACCGCGCGGACATATGAGGCCGGGTTCAAAACGTCCTGGCTCGACCGCGCGCTGACCATCAACGGTACGGTGTTCCAGACCGATTACAAAAACCAGCAGGTCGTCGTGACGGAGGCGGGCGGACTGTTTCCTCTCCGTTCGATCAGCGGCGCGCGTGTTCGCGGCTTTGAAGGCGACGTCACCGTGCGACCGGTCGATCGGGTGACGCTTGGCGTCGGTGTCGGCGTCTTGGATCCGAAATATCGCGATAATGCGACCGTAACGGGTACGAGCGGCGTCGATGTCGCCGGGAACCAGATCTCCAATGCCGCCAAGTTCAGTCTCAACCTTACGGGCGATTTCGTGCTCGCGGAAATCGGTGACTCGACAGTCGATCTCAATCTCGACGGCACCTACACCTCGCGGGTCTTTTACGACATCGCGGAGACGGAGCAATTGGCGCAGCCGGGCTATTGGGTTGCAAACGCGCGGCTCGCCTATAATTCGGAGCGCTATTCGGTCGGCGTGGGGGTCAAGAACCTCTTCAACGAGAAATATTTCACCTACGGCCTGGGCCTCAGGTTCGCCGGGCTAGACTATCTGATCCGGGGCACGCCGCGCACATATAGCGTGGACGCGACCATCCGGTTCTGATCGACGGGACGATCAAGCAAGTTCATGCCGGTCCTTCCTCCTCGCTGCTCCGTTGCAGCGGGGAGGGAGCGATCCTGCCAAACTTTCGGTTTCCTTCGCCACTGGATGGCAAGGATATGGGGATAGGTCTCGCGCGGATCTCCGGTCCTGGAGGAAGCCGCCCCCCGGAGGTCGGCATGGGCGAAGCCTTTGGTGGATGGAAGCCGAGCGATAGGGCACTGTCTGTCGTCAATTGCCCGAGCGGCAGTGGGCCATCGCTCGGCACGCTCATTTGCCTTGCGGGCCGACAGGTAATGGCTTGCCGGTTCGTCGAATCGAGCCACCGTGACCTCCACACCTCACGGGCGCGCTGGACGCGCAGGATCCTGCTGGCTTGAATTCGGTCTGGAAGGGCGCTCGCGGCGTGGCGAGATCAACCTTATGACCTCGTATAAATCAGCCGGGCGCAGAATTAAGTTCTTCGCGTGGAACCTCTATCATCATCGTCCCGCGCAGCTCCCGATCGCAGCGACGCACGCAGAACCATTCGCTTCATGCCGGACTTGCTTTCAGCAGATCGGTTGCCGTAAGCTCTCATAGCATTGAAAATAGGCGCATTATAGATTCAAGGGCGGATCGCCTTGCGGCGATGTCATCGGCTGTCCGGCCTCGCGGGCTGTCCGAACCGACACGAGCAGGCAATTCTCCTTGAATTTATACGAGTGACGAATTATCACGACTCGTGAGCAAAGGAGACTCTGATGAGAAGCTATCGCATCGGCCAGATCGTACCGAGTTCCAACATAACGATGGAAACGGAAATTCCGGCGCTTCTGCGCGCGCGCGAAGCGATTTCACCCGAGCGGTTCACTTTCCATTCCTCGCGCATGCGGATGAAGCATGTCACGAAGGAGGAACTGGCCGCGATGGATGCGGCGAGTGATCGCTGCGCCCTCGAGCTGTCCGACGCCGCGGTCGATGTGATGGGCTATGCCTGCCTCGTGGCGATCATGTCGATGGGGCACGGTTATCACCGCGAGTCGCAGGCCCGGCTTCACCAGGTCACCGTCGACAACGGCAAGTCGGCGCCCGTCGTCTCTTCCGCCGGGGCGCTTGTCGATGGCATCAAGGCGATTGGCGCCAAGCGGGTGGCGATCGTCGCACCCTATATGAAACCGCTGACCGAAATGGTCGTCGACTATATCCGCAGCGAAGGTATCGACGTGGCGGAATGGCGCGCGCTGGAGATTTCCGACAATCTCGCAGTCGCCGCGCACGACCCTGCCCGTCTTCCCGGCATCGTCGCCGGCATGGAGCAGCTCGACGAGGTCGACGCGGTCATATTGTCGGCGTGCGTGCAGATGCCCTCTCTGCCCGCTGTCTCGATTGTCGAGGCGCAGGTCGGCAAGCCCGTTTTGACCGCGGCGATCGCCACGACTTGGGCAATGCTGAAGTCGCTCGAGCTCGACACGCGGGTGCCCGGTGGCGGCACGCTCCTATCCGGCGCCTACTGAGGGGATGGCGATGCGCGGCTATAACGTCCATGCAAACGGCATCCGGCACCATCTGATCCGGCACGGTGAGGGCGGGGCGCAAATGCTGCTGATCCCGGGGATTACCTCGCCGGCGGTGACGTGGGACTTCGTTGCCGGCCCCCTTTCGGCGCATTTCGAAGTTCATGTGCTCGATGTGCGGGGGCGGGGCCTCAGTCAGGGGGGCGACCTCGACTATTCGCTCGATGCGATGGCGGACGATGCCGTTGCGCTTGTCGAGGCACTCGGAATGGAACCGCCGATCGTCCTCGGGCATTCGATGGGCGCGCGCACCGCGATCCGCGCCGCGCGCAAGGCGCCGGAAGCCTTCGGAGGACTGATTCTCGCCGATCCGCCGGTAAGCGGGCCCGGTCGCCGTGCCTACCCATCGGCCTGGCCCTGGTACGAGGACTCCATCCTGTTGGCTCAGCGGGGCTGTTCGGCGGACGACATGAAGGCCTTCTGTCCCACCTGGACCGAAGAGCAGCGCGCGCTTCGGGCCGAGTGGCTCCACAGCTGCGAACTCCATGCGATCGATACCGCCTACAAGGGTTTTCATACCGACGACATCCATCAGGATTTGCCGCACCTTGCTTTGCCGATGCGCCTGGTCGTCGCCGGCGCCTCCCCGGTGATCGAAGCGGCCGACATCGCCGAGATCGAGGCCCTTGTACCGCACATCGAAGTCACGACCGTCGAGGGCGCGGGACACATGATCCCGTGGGACGATCTCGATGGTTTCTTGCGCGCCGTAAGCGATTTCAGAATCTGACAGAATTGGAGCGTCCGAAATGGATCGCGCAAGCTTTATCGAAATTTGCCTTCATCAGCTGAAGATGTCCGGAGTGCGTGCGGAGGAACGCCTCATTGTCCTCACCCAGGGGGAGGAGCGGCTCGACTATGCCGATGCCTTCCTTGCCGCCGGCAGGATGTTGGGCGCCAATATCTATCACATGCGCCTTCCCGCGGCCTCGCCCATGGCGGGCTGGGCCGTCGGCCAGACGTCGCTCGCCGCCATGCCCGAGGCAGTCGACGCGCTCAAGAATTGCGACATGCTCATCGACTGCATCTTTCTCCTTTTCTCGCCGGAGCAGATGGCGATCCAGGCGGCGGGCACGCGCGTGCTGACGGTGGTCGAGCCGCCGGAACTGCTCGCGCGCATGCTGCCGAACCACGAATTGCGCGAGAAGGTCGAGCGGGCGGGAGAATTGCTGTCGCGGGCGAGGTCGATGCACATCACCTCTCCCCATGGAACCGATGTGATCTACAAGCTCGGGACCTATCCCACCATCACCGAATATGCCTGCACGGACCAGCCCGGACGATGGGACCATTGGCCGTCGGGCTTCGTGTTCACGGGCGGTGACGATGATGGCGTCGACGGTCAGATCGTTGTCGGGCCGGGTGACGTGCTCCTTCCACAGAATATCTATGTTCGCGAGCCGATCATCTACACGATCGAGCAGGGAAAGATCACCGACATCCGCGGCGGACTGGAAGCCGACCTGGTCAAGTCCTACATGGCCGACTTCGACGACGAGCGCGGATTTGCCATGAGCCATATCGGCTGGGGGATGAACCCGGACGCCAAATGGCATCGTATGACGCCTGGCGAATTCCCCGGGGGTATGGGGATGGAGCCGCGCAGCTATCTCGGCAACGTCCTGTTTTCCACCGGTCCCAACAACGAACTCGGCGGGTTGAACGATACGGCCTGCCACCTCGATATTCCCATGCGCGGCTGCTCGCTGTTCCTCGATGGCGAGCCGGTGCTCATCGACGGCGAAATCATGGTGGATGAACTTCGGTTCGACGGAAATGGCGCGGCGGGCGCGGCGGGCGCGACGGAAAGCAAGGTGTTCGATGTCGCAGGATGACGTCTATGACAAGGCCGGATTCGGCCGCAACGCTCCCAGGGGAACCCGCCCGGCGGTGATCGTGGTCGATTTCTCCTACGGCTTCACCGACACAAATTATCCGACCGCCGCGGATATGACCGCCGAGATGGCTGCCACGCGCCGGCTGACCGATGTTGCGCGCGAACGCGGCTTTCCCGTGATCTACACCACCATCGCCTATCAGCCTTGGGAAGCGGAGGCATTGCCCTGGCTCCGCAAGGCGACCGGCATGAAGGCACTGATGGCGGGCACGCGGCTGGTCGAAATCGACAGCGCGGCCGGGATCCGTCCGGGCGATCCTGTCATCGTCAAGCATGGCGCGTCGGCCTTTCATGGCACGAACCTCGCTGGCCTGCTCACCGCCGCCGGGGTCGATACGGTCGTCATCACGGGGGCGACTACATCGGGATGCGTGCGCGCCACGGCGGTCGATGCCGTGCAATCGGGCTTTACCGTGCTGGTTCCGCGCGACTGCTGCGCTGACCGGGCGTCCGCGCCGCACGAAGCCAATCTTTATGACATCGCTCAAAAATATGGCGACGTCACCAGCGCCGACGATATCCTGACCTGGTTCGACCAGGTCAACTCGCCGGACTGGCATCGCCCGGTTAATCTAGGAGAGGGAGATCAATGACCCAGCATGTAATTATCGCCGGCGCGGGACCGACCGGTTTGCTCACGGCCATCGGCCTCGCGCAGGCCGGGACGCGCGTTACGATCATCGAGGCCGAGGCCCAACTCAACGACAGTCCGCGGGCGCTCGTCTACCACTATCCGGTGCTGCCATATCTCGAGAAAATGGGTCTCCTGCAGGATTGTGTCAACGAGGGCTTCCTTCGTCAGACCTTCGGCTGGCACATCCACAGCACGGGGGAGATGATCGAGTGGGCGGGCTCGCCAGCCTATGAGGCCGGGCAGGCGCTCCATTTGCATCAAGGCTTGCTCTCGCAGGTTTTCGCCCGGCATGTCGCCATGCTCCCGAATATCGAAATCCGCTACGAGACGCGCTTGCAAGGTTGCAGTCAGCATGCCGACGGCGTGATCGTCGAGCTCGACGGACCGGCCGGCCCGGAACGCCTGGAGGGTGATTTTCTTATCGGCGCCGATGGCGCGAACAGCGCGGTGCGCAGAAATGTCCTGGGCCTGCAATTCTTCGGCGTGACGTGGCCCAACCGCTACGTCGCGACCAATACGAGAATCGATCTTACATCGCTCGGATATTCGCCGACTGTGATGCAGATCGATCAGAAGCATGGCGCGGTCATCTGCAAGATCGACCAGTCCGACGCGTGGCGCGTTACTTTCGTCGAAGATCCGGAACTGCCGCTCGAGGGGCTGTCCGAACGCATCGATGCCATGTTCGCCGACCATCTTCCCGATCTGCCGTACGAAGTCCTGGCCGCCTCGCCTTACCGGATGCACCAGCGCGTGGCGGACAAGATGCGCGTAGGCCGTGTCATCCTCGTCGGCGATGCCGCCCATGTGACCAATCCGACCGGCGGTCTCGGTCTCACGGGCGGAATGTTCGATGCGTTCGCTTTGATCGAAGCCCTGAACCGGGTGATCCACGATGGCGCCGATCACGACATTCTGGAGTTTTACGAGCAGGACCGTCGGCGCATTTTTACCGAAATCACGTCTCCGCGCGCTTCGCTCAACCTGCGCAACCTCTATTATCTCAAGGAGGGCCAGGAGAAGGAAGAGCGAATTCAGTTCCTCCGCACCGTCGCGGGGGACCAGGAACTGATCCGAAGGGAACTGAGTTTTACCGACCAATTGATCACGCATTTCTGAGTTCGTGATGGAGCCATATCGACTCAAGGACTTCGGCGGCCGTTTCCTCACCGGTGAGCCCGTTCATGCGGAAGGCAAGATCTGGCCGGGGATCGGTGCCTATGTCGAGTGGTTTGTACCCGAGCAGTCGCGGCCGATGTCCGTCCTCTTTGTTCACGGAGGGGGCGGACAGGGGTCCGAATTCCTGAGGACGCCCGATGGCCGGCCTGGCTGGGCGCACAGCTTTCTGCGCGCGGGCTTTCCGGTCTATATCCTTGATCGCCCTGGGCACGGTCGTTGCGCCTGGAACGAAAGGGTGCTCGGGCCGGCGCTGCCGCTTCCGGACTATGCGTTGCTTTATCCCCGGTTTGTCGAACCGGCACGGCATAATCTCTGGCCAGAGGCGGTAAAGCATGATCGCTGGCCGGACGATCCCCGGGCCGGCGACCGGTTTATGGCTAGCCAGGGGCCGATGCCGACCACGCTTGCTGCGGCCCAGCAACATGTCGAGGCGATCGCCGACCAGCTGTTTGAGCTGACCGGACCGACGATCATCGTCAGCCATTCGGCTGGTGGTCCGTGCGGCTGGGCACTCGCGGCCATGGGCGGAGACAAGGTCGCTGCGATCCTCGCGATCGAACCCCTGGGATATCCTGGCATGGTGCATCCACACGGGGCATTCGAGAATGGTCTTTGTGCGGCGCCCTATGTCGGGAAGGCCGATCCGTTCGGCCGGCCCGTGGCGATCGTCACGGGCGAGGCAAGCTGGATGCGTGAGGCCAATGCGCGCGCGGCCGCCTTCATTCGCGATCGCGGGAATGTTTTTGACCATATTCGGCTCGAAGAGCATGGTATCGGGGGCAATGGACACATGCTGATGAGTGAGATAAACAGCGTGGCGATCGCGGAATTGCTTGTCGGGTGGATCGAGCGGAACCTCCGCGAACAGGCTTCCTTTCCTGGCAGTGACGCCGTTCCTGGCTAGAAGAGGGCTCGACTTTGAATGCGGAAAGAGTAGAGATGGATGCCGATGCCATTGTAGCTGCAGACACGACAGTGAAGGGTGAGAAAAAGAAGCCGGCAAGGAAGCCCGGGCGCCCCAAGAATAATGGCAAGCTGAAGGAAAAGATCCTGGACGCGGCGGAGATTGCTTTCGCCGAAGGTGGCTATACCGGGATAAGCGTACGCGACATAGCGGAACGCGCTGGCGTGAATCAGGGGCTGATCCGCTATTATTTCGACACGAAAGAGCAACTATTCGACGAAGTCTACAAGCGGCGCGGCGGCCTGCTGTCCGGGCACCGTCACGTGTTGCTCGACCGACTGCTCGAGTCCGGCAAGCCGCTGCGGGTGGAGGATATCATCCGCGCCTATCTCCAGCCGCAGTGGGACCTCAAGCATAGCGGCGAGGCCGGCGCCGCGTTCGCGCAACTGCAGTCCCGCCTGCATTCGGAGCCTGAAGAACATGCCCTGCGCCTCCGCAAGGAAGTCTATGACGCGTCGGTCAAACGATATGTCGATGTTCTGGCACAGGTTCTTCCGCAACTGCCCCGGCGGACGATCGGACTGCGAATGTCGTTCCTGGTCGGCACCTATATGTTCATGCTGAACGACCTGGGGCGTATCGAGGATTTGACTGAAGGCAAGATCCATCATCTGTCGAAGGACGAGATGCTCGATAATATGGTGGCGTTTCTTTCGGCCGGGATGCAGGCCGAGCGGCCCTAAGCGCGCGCTTGCGCGGTAGGCGGGGCGCAGCCCGCCTCTTGTGATGGAGGCGATCGGTCCCTTCCGCCGGGAGACCGCCCCCTTGTCGCCGCGGCCTTGTCCACAGTCCGGAAGCATCCTAGACGCGCCGCCCATCTTTGCTGAGGCGACGCAATGCTTGCCGGCCGTGATCGATGATCGCGGCCGGGAACGGGGAGCCCGTCCCAGGTGCGGGTCTCAGGGGCGCCGGTCTCTGGTTATCCTTGGACCCGTCCTCGCAGGCGTGGTGTGACCTCGATCGGGCGCAATCCCGCGAGTAAATTATTCATATATGCAATAAAGTTCGGCCGCCTTGGTTGCACGGCTGCGGCGCGAGAATCTGCTTTAGTCGCAGAAATTGAAGCGCGCCGCCGTTGTGAATGGCATTTACGACGCCCAATCGCCCGGAGCTTGATCCCTGGGCGCCCACATGCTCGACGGTCACGCCGGAACGTTGACAAGCGTAGTTATTCTGCGACTATATAATTTATAAAATGAATGTGGCTCGGGAAGGCGATCCAGGAAAATTCGTTCCAGGGCCGCGAGAATAGCCGGATAGCAGGAGGCAGGAATGAACGGTATCTTGGTTACCAAGGCGACCGGGACAACGGGACGACATGTGGTGAGCGGGCTCGCGGGCCGCGGCGTCACGGTCAAGGCCGCGTCGAGAAACCCGTCATCCGCACCGCAAGGCGACATCGTTCCGGTAGCTTTCGACTGGGAAAACCGTTCGACCTGGGCTTCTGCACTGGCCGGCGTCGATGCCGTCTATCTTGTGAAGCCGGAATGTGCCGAAGTGACCGAAATTGTCGGCGACTTCACCCGATTGGCGGAGACGTCCGGGGCGACGAAGATCGTGCTGCTTTCGGAAATTGCGGCCGAGACGCGCGCCGACGACGCGCACGAACTTCAGGTCGAACGCGTGATTGGGGAGAGCGATCTCGACTATGCCATATTGCGGCCGAACTGGTTCATGCAGGACTTTGTCGACGACCGCTTTTTTGGAGACCTGATTCGCCAGGATGGTGTCGTCGTGATGACGACCGGGGGCGCCGCAACGTCTTGGATCGACGCCAGGGATATTGCCGCCGTCGCCGTCGAACTCCTGGTCGGGCGGAACTGCGGCAAGCAAGCGCTCACATTGACCGGTCCCGAGGCGTTCACTCTGGAACAACTTGCCGATCGCATATCGGCCGCCGCCGGGACGGTGGTCCGGCCGGTCGAGGAGACGACCGAGGCGGCGGAAGCGAGGCTGAGAAGTGCCGGAGCCCCGGAGCAGTTTATCGAATATTTCTCGAACATCGGGCGTAGCATCATCAAGGGGGAAACGGCCGTCGTTACCGGCATCGTCGCAGATATTGCCGGTCGCCCGCCGCGCAGCCTTGACGCCTTTCTGGCGGAGCACGCGTCATCGCTCCGGCGGGGCGGGGGACTGTGACGGTGTCGGCGGCGGTCGAAACCCAGCTCGCGCGCGAGAATGCGGAGTTGCTCAAGAGGCAGGTAGACGCCTGGGCGCGCAACGACCTGGATGAGCTCCTAACGCTCTACAATGATGACATGGTATATATCGATATGCCGTTCCCGGATCATCCCGTGCGGGGCAAGCAAGCGTTCCGGGAGCATGTGCGTAGCCATAGTGCACAGTTCGTCCCGGGAACCGTTCAGGTCGAATATGCGAACATTATCGCGAGCAGCACGGGCGTTGTGGGCGAGTTGCGGGTCACGGCGCGGTATGTCGGCGAGGGCGCGCCCGACGGCGGTGCCGAAATCTCGTGGTGGGTCGTTTTGATCGACACGATCGTCAATGGCAAGGTGAGCACCGAGCATGCCCATTTCGACTCGATGGCCTTTGCGAAGGCTATCGAACAAAGCAATGCAGGCCTTTGATCCAGCCGAAAAGAAGGATGGCGCACGCCGCCTCCCGTGACGCTGAACGTAGGCGGCAGCTGCGATGTTCATGGCCTTCGCGATCTCAGCCCAGCCGGCGTCACGATAATTATTCTTTTGTATAATTGATTGGCGGTGCTATCCTTTCCGGATCGTCGATGCACGCAAGTTGGTGTGACTCTCTCACGCGCCGAGAAGGCCCGGGCGCACCAACCCCTCCGAGCATCGCATGGGAGACGGGACGCAAGATGCTCGAAATTGAAGTGAACGGAACGAAGCACCGGCTCGATGTCGATCCGGCTGTGCCATTGCTTTGGGTCTTGCGCGATAGCCTGGGTCTCAAGGGAACCAAATTCGGATGCGGGGCGGGGCTATGCGGCGCCTGTACCGTTCATGTCGACGGGACGGCCGTGCGCAGCTGCGCCTTTTCGGTAGGGCAGGCCGCCGGATCGAAGATCACCTCTATCGAAGGGCTCTCCGCGAGCGGCGATCATCCCGTGCAGATCGCCTGGCGCGAAGGGGGCGTTCCGCAATGCGGCTACTGCCAGCCGGGCATGATCATGGCCGCTGCCGCCTTCCTCAAGAACAATTCCGCCCCGAGCGACGAGGAGATCGCGCAGGGCGTCACCAATATCTGCCGCTGCGGCACCTATAATCGCATTCGCAAGGCGATCCGGAGTGCAGCCGAGAGTGTGGAGGACGGCCAGTGAGGGAGCCTGTTCTCACCCGGCGGGGATTCGTAACCGGCGCGCTGGTCACCGCGGCTGGCGTAAGTTTCACGCTCTCGCTGGCGGGCTGCAGGGGCAAAGCGAAGCTTCCCGATGACAGCGAACCGGGAGTAGAGCTCATATCATGGGTCGTGATCCATCCCGACAACAGCGTCACCTTGCGCGTGCCGCAGACCGAGATCGGGCAGGGGGTCTTGACGACCATCCCGCAAATGCTGGCCGAAGAACTCGAAGTGGACTGGTCCACGCTGAAGAGCGAGTTTTACGATCCGGCTGTCAACGCGGCGCGCGAGAATGTCTATGTGTGGACAGCGGTCCTGAGCAGCCATTCCGCGCAGACTTTGTTCGAACCGACCCAGCGGGCAGGGGCCCAGGTGCGTACCATGTTGATTCGCGCCGCGGCAGCGCGACTGAAGGTACCCGAAACCGAGCTGGAAGCGGTCAAGGGCTCGATCCGTCACAAGGCGACGGGGAAGGAACTGACCTATGCGTCGGTGGCGGATGCCGCCGCGAAAATGCCGATACCCGACCCCAAGACAGTGAAGCTGAAGGATGCGGGCGACCGGCAGCTGGTCGGCAAGGCGATCCCGCGCCGCGATGTGGATGCCGCAGTCCGGGGCAAGATCGTGTACGGCATCGATTTCGAGCTGCCGGACATGCGTTTCGCGGCCGTACGCCAGAGCCCCACCTTCGGCGGCAAGCTTCGCAGCGTCGACAAGGGCAGCATCAAAGGCAAGCCGGGCAATCCCCAAGTCGTCGAGATCAAGGGCGCCAAGGTTGGCTATAATGGACCGGTGCCGGAAGGCGAGGATCCCGACATTTGGGCGGCGCCGGTCAAGATGGACGATGCGGTAGCGGTCGTCGCCGACAGCTGGTGGCAGGCCAAGACCGCGCTCGACGCGCTGGCGATCGAATGGGACGCGGGACCCCACGCAAAATTCTCGAGCGAAGAATATATGGAGACGCTCGCGAAGCAGGCGCGGGAAGATGCCCCGGTGATCGTCGAGGCCGGCGATGCCAAGAGCGCGCTGGCGAAGGCGGCGAAGACGCTTTCGGCGGAATATCGCTATCCCTATATGGATCCGGCGCCGCTGGAGCCGATGAACTGCAGCGCATTTGTCGATGGCGGGGAGGTTCATCTTTGGACCAACAGCCAGTTTCCGGACGATGCCTGGCGCATCGCCCACAGCCTGTGCGGGGTGTCGCCGGACAAGGCGCATGTCAATATCCTCCCGGCTGGCGGCGGGTTCGGCCGGCGCCTGCAGAATGATTTCGTCCACCAGGCGGTGCAGATTGCGCTGGCCTGCAAGGGCACGCCAGTGAAACTGCTGCTCACGCGCGAGGAGTGCGTGCGGAAGAGCTATTATGCGCCAATTACGGCGGCGCGCTTTGAAGCGGGGCTGGACGGCGCCGGCAATGTGACGGTCTGGACCTGTTCTGTCGCGAGCGGAACGTCGGCGGAGCAGAGCTATGGCGAGACGCGCTTTCCTTTCCAGCCGCCCAATGTCCGCTTTGCGTATAAGCGTAATCCCGACTCGCCGCTCCCCTTCGGCTGGATGCGCGGCGTCGGCTTCACCCAGCATCTCTGGATGAACTTCGGCTTCCTCGACGAACTGCGTCTGCTGACCGGCCGCGACGTGCCCGAATTCTACCGGTCGCTGCTCAATCCTTCCTATATTCCTGCCGATTTGGAGGATCGCGAAATCGCCGTCGCGCGGGTCAGGAACCACCTCAAGCTGTTCGACTTCGCGATCGAGAAGGGACGCTGGAACGCTCCGAAAGGAAAGGGCCGCGGCCGCGGCCTGGCGGTCGGGGACACCAGCTATTATCCGGCGTATCCCTCGTCGACGAAGGCTGCAATCGTCGATGTCAGCTTCGACGAAGAGACCGGTCTGCGGGTCGATCATGTCTTTCTCGCTGTCGACGCCGGCACTGTGATCAATCCCGATATCGTTCACGCCCAGTTGGAGGGCGGGATCGCCTACGCCCTGACGACCGCGCTGCTCAGCGAGATAACTGTCGAGAATGGACAGGTTCAGCAAAGCAATTTTCATGACTATCCGATCTTGAAGCTTGATCATATGCCGGCGGTTACAATCGAAATCCTGCCTTCGACGGAGCCGCCCGCCAGCATTGGCGAAGACGCTGTGCCGGTGACGATCGCGGCATTGGTGAACGCGATCGCCGATGCCGGCGGCCCGCGCTTGCGCAGCCTGCCTGTTTCCAAGAACCTGGCGAACTGAACGGATGCGACGACAAAGATTGTCGCCTGAAAAAACGGTACAGGGCCGGTCCAGCTCGGCAACAACGGCGCAGAGCGCGCGGGAGGCGTGATGTCGTCCGACCACGCGGCCCTTGTTTACGCAGCCCAAGCAAGGGCTTCCCTGTGCACAATCGTAGGGATCGACGGCAGCTTCTCGCGCCGGTGCGGCGCGCAGCTGGCCGTGGGCCGCGATGGCACGCTGGCCGGAGACATGGCCGACAATTGCCTGCAAAATGAACTGGCGGCGCAGGCCGAAATTTGCGTTCGCGAGGGGGCCGCGAAATTGCTACGCTACGGCAAGGGTTCGCCATTCATCGACTTTCGTCTCCCGTGTGGATCGGGCCTCGACATCCTGATCGACCCCGCTCCGCAAATAGAACGACTTTCGGCGTGCGTCGCGGATCTCGGCGCACGCCGGACGTCGTCGCTGCCATTGGCTGTTCCGGACGCTGCAGATCGCCATCTCTTGCGCATGCGGCGCTACATTCCGCGGCTCCGTCTCCTCGTGTTGGGTACGGGGGCAGAGTGCGAGGCCCTGCAGCGGCTGGCCGAGGCCGCTGGCGTCGCGTTCGAATGGCGCGCGGCGGGCCGGCAGTTTGCCTTGAACACCGTACCCGCCGGGATTTCCGCCGACCCCTGGACGGCCGTCCTGCTCCTGTTTCACGATCATGAATGGGAGCATTGCCTTCTCGCATGGGCGCTACGCACGCCGGCTTTCTATATCGGATGCCAGGGCGGCGCTCAGGCGCGCGCACGGCGGCTTGAGCTGCTGCGTGCGGATGGGTTGGACGATATCGCCCTGGCCCGCGTCAACAGCCCTGTGGGGCTCGTTCCCCGGGCGCGCTCGCCCGAGGTTCTGGCCCTGTCGATATTATCGGAAGTGGTCGGGGCATATGAAGCATTGCATCCCCATCCATGAGCGGTGACCTTTGCATAGCGATCATGGCGGCCGGCGCGGCTCGCCGGTTCGAAGGGGGCAAGCTTGACGCGGAACTTGCTGCCAAACGCCTTGGACGCCATGCGCTGGATGCAGCTCTGGGACTGGACCCCGGGAGCCTTGTCATCGTCGTCGGCGATAGTTGTCCAGAATTCGCGAGCGAAGCCGAGACGGAGGGGATCGCCGCGCTACTGGTCAACCCGGAGGCAGGTCGGGGACTTGCGGGCTCGATCGCGGTCGCGGTGCGGCATGCCGCGAGGTGGCGGTGCGAAAAATTGCTGCTGATGCTTGGCGATATGCCCTTTGTGACATCCGCGACGCTGCGCCGTCTCGCCGACGCGGCGAACGCGGGCTGTCCGTCCGCGGCGCGTTATCCGGGCGGCAAGGCCGGCATTCCCGTCTGTTTGACCGCCGATCAGTTCGCGGACATGCTGTTGCTGCAGGGGGATCGCGGCGCGGCCGCCTATCTGAGCGCGAGGCCGCAGTGCCGCGAGATTGACGTCCCGCCTCGAGAGTTGAGAGATATCGACACCCGAGAGGAACTCGCTGCCCTATCGTCGCGCAGCGATGTGCGGCCATTTCGCCCCGGCTAATCGCTGTCCGTCCCTGTCAGGGGCATCATAATAAACTTCCTTCGCAACCGGATCGGGAAGTTATTGGTGGGCATCCGCCCCAAGCATGTGGGCTGCGCGGGATAATCGGTCAGTGGCTTGTGCCGGCCATGGGCCCGCGCAACGGCTGATCTAATGTCGGCCAGACCAGCACGGGCAGACGGTCGCCGCGACAACGATAATAGCTTTGCCGCTTATCCAAGATGGTCGGGATGAGAAACCGGCCAAGACGGCAGCTTCGGGAAGAGCCACGCCTCCGTCCCGTCCTTGGACTGCTCAACCCTCAGCCACCCGGTCGCCGGCAAGACCGACGATAGAATATGCGATCGCTGGTCGAGTTCGACATCGATGCCGCCATCGAAGGGATCGTCATATCGCGCGCGAAGGAACAGGCTTGTGCCTGGGCGACCCAAGATCGGCGATTTAACGGCTCGGCCTGCTTCGATCGGCAAGTTCATCGACCGGCAGATTGCGGCCCACACGAAAAAGCGGAAGCCGACGAGCGCCGCGACCGGGTTCCCGGGCAGCCCGAAGAGCGGGCGACCGTCGGGCAGCATGGCAAATAGCAGCGGCTTGCCGGGACGCATGGCTATCCCGTGGAATAGCACGCGTGCACCGAGGCTCTCCGCGGCCTCGCGGACAAGATCCCGCGATCCCACGGAAACGCCGCCCGTCGTTACGACGATCTCGTTGCGGCCGGAATATGCGCCAGCGGCGATATGGTTCGCGATTTGATCAGTGCTGTCGGGAATGGGCGGAGACATTTTGGCGTCAAGGCCGAGCGCGCGGCAGATCGCGCCGATCATCGGACCATTGCTGTCGTAGCGCATCGCATCGGCGGAGGTGTCTGGGCGCGCCAATTCCGAGCCGGTGGGCAAAATGTTGATCTGGGGCATTCGGCGCGCCGTAAGGCGCCGGACGCCGCAAGCAAGCAGCGCGCCGATCGCATCCGGCGTCAGCGGCGTGCCGGCCTTCAGTATCGTCCTTCCTCGAGGCGCGTCCTCGCCGCGCGAGCGGATGTTTTTGCCCGCTGCAGCCGGCTCGAAGAATATGAGCATATCCTCTTCGATTTTTGTGCGCTCTTTGGTCAGAACGGTGTCGGCGCCGGCAGGAATCGGCGCTCCCGTACTGATCGGCAAGGCCAGACGGGGCGGCAGCCGCAGCGATGCGGCTTCTGCACCGAGATGGGGACCGAGCTTGAGGCGAACGGGCCGGTCCAGGGACGCGTCGCGGGTGTCGGCACTGCGAAGCGCAAAACCATCCATCGCCGAGCAGTCGCACCGCGGCGTGTCGGCCGCGGCAAGGACCGGGCGGACGATCACCCGGCCCAGCGCTAGCGCATCTACGGCGATCTCCTCGGTAGGCAGCAGGGTAACATGGTCGGCAATTCGGGAGAATGCGTCGTCGACCGAGATTTTATCCGCCATGGGCCGCCACAAGATCCGAGAGGTGATTGATGTTCGGAAGGTGATCGAAACCCGGGATCGGCGTGGCCCCGATCGCGTCGCCCCAGCCACGCATCGAGCGCGATAAACCGGCCGCCATGAAGGACTGGAGAGCGCCGCGATCGTCGACGGTCCAAATTCCGATAACGGGGCAGGACAAGAGATAGGCGGATGTGGGTTGACCGAGGAGGGTAAGGAGTAGCGCATCGGGTATGTGCGGCATGTCGCAGGGTAGCGAGAGCAGGCGGGTACATCCGGCGTCTGCGGCCGCGCCAAGCGCTCCTGCAAGACAGCCCAGCGGTCCGAGGCCGTTTCGCGGACGGTCGGGGACTGCCTGAAAAGGGGGATGGTCGCGTCCGGCAATGAAGACCGGATCGCCATGCGCGGCAAGCGCGGCGATCGCCCAGTCTATCAGCTTGCGGCCCCGATAAGTCGCTTCCGCCTTGTCGCGTCCGAACCGGCGCGAACGGCCTCCGGCCAATACGACGCCTGCGGCGGGGGTCACGTTGGGCCCGCCAGAACGGCGTCGGGACGCGCGAGCACGCGTAGCGCGAGCCGGGCCTCGCTTGCGCTATCGAATGCAAGCCGGGTTGGCGCCGAGATGGTGACGAGCATGGGGCAGTTAGCCAAAGCTGCCTTCTCCACAAGCTCGAACGAGCAGCGCGAGGAGAGCAGGGCAAAGCCGCCGTCCCACGTCGATCCGGTGCGGCGCATCGCGCCGATGAGCTTGTCGAACGCATTGTGGCGTCCGACATCCTCGCGGACCAGCCTGATCGTGCCGTCGGCATCGGCCCAGGCGGCGGCGTGGACGGCGCCGGTACGCCGGTTGAGCGTCTGATGTTCGGCAAGGCCCGCAAGGGCACCAAACATGGCAGCTTCGCTCGCCGAGGAGGTAGCAGTGACTGGGGGCAACGGGCGGATCGCCTGTTCGAGATTCTCGATGCCGCAGAGGCCGCACGAGGAGTCGGTGGCGCGGTGGCGGACGCGGTCGAGCAGCGCGGCGGTGCGTTCGGCGGGCAGGTTGGCGCGCGCGACGATACCCCGGCCGGTGCGGTGCAGCGCGACATCGACGACCGCATCGCCGGGCATTTGCAGCCGTTCGGCGATCAGGAATCCCGCGACCAGATCCTCGATATCGGCGGGGGTCGCCATCAGCACCGCATAGCCGATGCCGTTTAATTCGAGCGCGATCGGCGTCTCTTCGGCGAGTTCGCGCGTCACGTCGTCGCGCTCGCCGTCAGGCGTCAGGCGGACGAAAGGTTGCCCGGCGGCCGGCGTATCGTTCAAGATGCGGCGATCCGTCCGACCGCAGCGGCGGCGATCGGCGACAGCGCTTCGGGACGTTCGCCGGCGAGCCTGATGATGTTGCGGCGCATCGCGGGGTCCCAGAAGCTGCGAATATGGTCGGCCACCATGTCGGTCGCGCGCTCTTCGCCCTCGGCCGCCAGATTGCGCGCGATCTGGTTCGCCATATAGATGAGCCGGTCGGCGGTCGACATGACGCCCTCTTCGTGCGCGCCCGCCATTATTCGGCCGCCTCTACCGACATGATACGGCGGCTTTGCCGCGCTTGCTCGGCATAATCCTCCTGCCAATCCGACGGGCCGTTCGACAGGCCGACCTGTACGGCGGTCACCTTATACTCGGGGCAGTTGGTCGCCCAGTCCGAATAGTCGGTGGTGATGACATTCGCCTGTGTATCGGGGTGGTGGAAGGTCGTGTAGACGACTCCCGGCGCGACGCGTTCGGTAATCAGCGCGCGCAGCGTCGTTTCGCCGGCGCGGCTGCGCAGGCCCACCCAGTCGCCATCCTTGATGCCGCGATTCTCGGCATCGGTAGGATGGATTTCCAGCCGGTCTTCGGGATGCCAGGCGGTGTTCGCGGTGCGCCGCGTCTGTGCGCCGACGTTGTAATGGCTGAGGATGCGGCCGGTGGTGAGCAAGAGCGGAAAACGCGGTCCGGTCTTTTCGTCGGTCGGCACATAGTCGGTGACGACGAACTTGCCCTTGCCGCGCACGAAGCCGTCGATGTGCATCGTCGGCGTGCCGTCGGGCGCGGCGTCGTTCGCCGGCCATTGCAGCGATCCTTCGGCTTCGAGCCGGTCGTAATGGACGCCCGCGAAAGTCGGGGTCAGCGCCGCAATCTCGTCCATGATCTCGGACGGATGGCTATAGGTCCAGCCGAGCCCCATCGCGTTGGCGACGTGCTGGACGATCTCCCAGTCAGCATAACCGTTCAGCGGCGCCATCACCTTGCGCACCATCTGGATGCGGCGCTCGGCGTTGGTGAAGGTGCCGTCCTTTTCGAGGAAGGTCGACCCGGGCAGAAAGACATGCGCGTAGTTCGCCGTTTCGTTGAGGAACAGGTCCTGTACGACGACGCATTCCATCGCGGCAAGGCCGGCGACGACATGATGGGTATTGGGATCGGACTGGAGGATATCCTCACCCTGAATGAACAGCCCCTTGAAGCTGCCGTCGGTTGCGGCGTCGAGCATGTTGGGGATGCGGAGCCCCGGCTCGCTGTCGAGTTCGACGCCCCACGCCGCTTCGAACATCTCGCGCGCCGCCGTGTCGGAAACATGGCGATAGCCCGAAAATTCGTGCGGGAAGCTGCCCATGTCGCACGCGCCCTGGACATTGTTCTGGCCGCGCAGCGGGTTCACGCCGACGCCCTCGCGCCCGACATTGCCCGTCGCCATCGCAAGATTGGCGATCGCCATCACCGTCGAGCTGCCCTGGCTATGCTCGGTGACGCCGAGGCCATAATAGATCGCGGCGTTGCCGCCGGTCGCATAAAGCCGCGCCGCGGCGCGCAGGTCGGCGGGGTTCACGCCGGTCAACGGCTCGATCGCTTCAGGCGAGCGGTTCGCTTCCGACACGAAATCGGCCCAGTCCTGAAATTCGTCCCAGTCGCACCGTTCGCGGATGAAGGCTTCGTTGTAGAGCTTCTCGGTCACCACGACATGCGCCATCGCGGTCAGCAGCGCGACATTGGTGCCGGGGCGCAGCGGCAGGTGATGCGCGGCCTCGATATGCGGCGATTTGACGAGGTCGATGCGGCGCGGATCGACGACGATCAATTGCGCCCCCGCTTTACCATTTTTCGCGCGCAGCCGCTGCTTCATCCGGCTGCCGAAGACCGGGTGGGCGTCGGTCGGGTTGGCGCCGATGACGAGGATGACGTCGGCCTGCTCGACGCTGTCGAAATCCTGCGTTCCCGCCGAGGTGCCGAAGGTCGTCTTGAGGCCGTAGCCGGTGGGCGAGTGGCAGACGCGGGCGCAGGTATCGACATTGTTGTTGCCGAAGCCTTGCCGGATCAGCTTCTGGACGAGGAAAGTCTCCTCGTTGGTGCAGCGGCTGGAGGTGATGCCGCCGACGGCGAGGCGGCCATATTTTTCCTGAATGCGGCGAAACTCGCTGGCGGTATGCGCAATGGCTTCGTCCCAGCTCACCTCGCGCCACGGTTCGCTGATGCTGGCGCGGATCATCGGATTAATGATGCGTTCCTGATGCTGGGCATAGCCCCAGGCGAAGCGCCCCTTGACGCAGCTATGGCCGTGGTTCGCCTTGCCGTCCTTCCACGGCACCATGCGCACCAGTTCCTCGCCGCGCATCTCGGCGCGAAAGGTGCAGCCGACGCCGCAATAGGCACAGGTTGTGACGACGGAGCGGTCGGGGGTGCCGGTTTCGACGACTTTCTTTTCGATCAGGCTCGCGGTCGGGCACGCCTGCACGCAGGCGCCGCACGACACGCAATCGGAGGCGAGAAAGCTGTCGTTCTGCGACGCAGCGACCTTCGAGTCGAAGCCCATGCCTTCGATGGTGAGGGCAAAGGTGCCCTGCACCTCGTCGCAGGCGCGCACGCAGCGCGAGCAGACGATGCATTTCGACGGGTCGAAATCGAAATAGGGGTTCGACTGGTCCTTTGGCTGGCCCATGTTGGTCGCGCCGTCATAGCCGTAGCGCACGTCGCGGAGGCCCACCGCGCCCGCCTGATCCTGCAATTCGCAGTCGCCGTTGGCGGCGCAGGTCAGGCAGTCGAGCGGATGGTCGGAGATGTAGAGTTCCATCACCCCGCGGCGGAGCTGCTTCAGCCGCTCGGTCTGGGTGCGGACGACCATGCCCTCGGCGATCGGGGTTGTGCAGCTGGCGGGATAGCCATTCCGGCCCTCGACCTCGACGAGGCAGAGGCGGCACGAGCCGAAGCTCTCGACATTGTCGGTCGCGCACAGCTTGGGGATCGCCCCGCCGCTCAATGAGGCAGCGCGCATGATTGACGTGCCTGCGGGTAGCGTGACCTGTTCGCCGTCGATGGTCAGCGTGACGTTGCGGCCGGTTGCGAGCGCCGGGGGCGTGCCATGGTCGGTTTCGCGGGTGAAACCCATCTTCTTACTCCGCCGCTGCGAGGGCCGGCGCGGGGGCGCCGAAATCCTCGGGGAAATGCCCAAAATCTTCTGGAAAATAATTCAGCGCGCTCAGCACCGGATAAGGCGTAAAACCGCCGAGCGCGCAGAGCGATCCATATTTCATCGTGTCGCACAGGTCGCGGAGCAGCGCGGTCTGGGCGCCGAGGCTCACGTCGATGCGATCGGGCGCGCGCGAACAGAGCGCCTTGCCGAGCGTGCCGTCCTGCGCGGCGGCGCGCGCCGGCTCGGTCTCGCGTGCCGCGATGATGCGGTCGACGATCTCGACCCCGCGGGTCGAGCCGATCCGGCACGGCGTGCATTTGCCGCAGCTTTCGGCCGCGCAGAATTCCATCGCGAAGCGCGCCATATGCGCCATGTCGACGCTGTCGTCGAAGACGGTGATTCCGGCATGGCCGATCAGCCCGCCCGCCGCGGTAAACGCCTCATAATCGAACGGCAGATCGAACATCGACGGCGGGAAATAGGCGCCGAGCGGACCGCCGACCTGCACCGCGCGCACCGGTCTGCCGCTCGCGGTGCCGCCGCCGATGTCGTTCACCAGTTCGCCGAGCGTGATGCCGAAACCGACCTCGAACAAGCCGCCATGTTTCACATTGCCCGCGAGTTGCACCGGCATCGTGCCGCGCGAGCGGCCGAAGCCGACGTTCGCATAAGCCTCCGCGCCCTCGGCGAGGATGAAGGGCACCGCGGCAAGGCTCAGCACATTGTTGATCACCGTCGGCTTGCCGAACAGGCCGGCGAGCGCGGGGAGCGGGGGCTTGGCGCGGACCTGCCCGCGCTTGCCCTCGATGCTGTCGAGCAGCGCGGTTTCCTCGCCGCAGACATAGGCGCCGGCGCCGGCGCGGACTTCGAGCGTGAAGGGGGCGATGCGGCCTGCCGACAGGGCGATGGCGTCGCGCATCGTCTGGATCGCGAACGGATATTCGCTGCGGATATAGATATAGCCGTGGCTTGCCCCGACCGCATGTGCGGCGACCGCCATGCCCTCGATCAGGCAAAAGGGATCGCCTTCCATCAGCATGCGGTCGGCGAAGGTGCCGCTGTCGCCCTCGTCGGCGTTGCAGACGATATATTTCTCGCTGCCGGGCGCATCGAGCACCGTCTGCCATTTGATGCCGGTCGGGAATCCGGCGCCGCCGCGGCCGCGCAGCCCGCTGGCCTTGACGGCGTCGACCACCGCCCGCGGTTCGGCGGCGCGGGCGATGTCGAGGCCGATCCAGCCGCCATGCGCGGCATAGTCGGCGAGGCTCAGCGGGTCGACGATGCCGCAGCGCGCGAAGGTGAAGCGTTGCTGCTTCGCGAAAAAGGGCAGGGCGGCGATGTCGCCGAGGCGGTTCGGGTCGCTGCCGTCGAGGATCGCGGCGACGTCGCCGAGCGCGACCGGACCGAAGCCTGTCCGGCCCTCGGCGGTCTCGACCTCGACCAGCGGCTCGATGCTGAACAGCCCGCGCGATCCGGTGCGCACGACCTCGCAGCCGGCGTCGGCAAAGGCGCGCGCGATCTCGTCGATGCCGAGCGCGACCGACGCCATGTCGCGGCTGATGAAGACGCGCGTCATGCGGCGACCTCGGCGGCGATCCGATCGAGCGCCGCGGTGTCGATCCGCGCCACCGGGCGCCCGTCGACCAAAGCGTTGGGGCCGATGGCGCACAGGCCAAGGCAATAGACGGGTTCGAGCGTGACTTGCCCGTCGCGCCGCGTTTCGCCCATCGCGACGCCCAGCCGTTCGGCAGCGGCGGCCTCGACCGCCGCGCCGCCGCGCGACTGGCAGCTTTCGGCGCGGCACAGCTTGACGACATGGCGCCCCGCCGGCTGGCGGCGATAATCGTGGTAGAAGGTCAGCACGCCATGAACGTCGGCGCGGCTGAGGTTCAGCGCCGCCGCGATGGCGGGGACGAGCGCGTCATCGATATATCCTATCTCGTCCTGCACCGCGTGCAGCAGCGGCAGCAGCCGGTCGCGTCCGGCGCCTTCGCGCTGCACCCAGCTGTCAACGAACGCCTTCGCTTCTTCCAATCCCATGCGCGCTATCCCTTTCGGGGAAATCAAGTGGCGCAGAGGCGCGCACAGGTCAAATCGATCTGCGCCATGTTTGATAGATTTTATCTATCAAGAAAGATGGTAACCCTGTGGAAGCCGCAACTCGCGGGCGACGGCGAGGACGCTTTGCGCGAGTGGGCTCATCGGCGTGCGGTCGGAGACGATGACGCCGATCCGGTTCGCTTCGCCAGTTTCGGGTAGCGGGGTAATCTGCGCCCAGTCCAATCCCTGCAGCAGCAGCGCGTGGTTGTCAGGCATGATTGAGCAGAGACGACCTTGGGCTACGATCGCAAGCAGCGCGATATAGCTGTCAGCGGTGACGATCGGCCGCAACGCGAGTCCCAGCGCGGCCAGGCGTGCGTCGAGGATGCGGCGGTTCTGCATGCCCTGGTGGAGCAGGCACAGCGGCAATGTTGCTAGATCCTGCCAGTCCGGGCGATCAGGTACTGCGATCCCAACCTTCGCGCTCACGAGTTGACTGCGCTCGCTATAAAGAGGGACTGCAAGCGCGTGCGCGGGTGGCTCGAAATCAAGATAGGTGATTCCGGCGTCGAGCTCGAACGCCGCGAGTTCGCGCTCGATCTGGCGCGAAGTCAGCGCGCGGACCTGGACATTGAGGCCGGGAAAGCGTGCGCGGATCGCCTCGACCAGAAATCCGGTCGCGGGCATCGACGCTGGGATCGCGCCGAGCCGAAGTTCGCCTTTCAACGGTCCATGAGCCGTACCGGCAACCTGTTCGAGCCCGTCTGCGGCGGCGATCAGCTGCCGCGCCCACGGCAGGATCGCCTCGCCCTCGGGCGTCAGCCCGGCATATTTGCGATCTCGGACTATCAGCCGTTTGCCGAGTTGAGCCTCAAGCGTCGCAATTCCCGCCGAAAGTGTCGGCTGCGAGACGTTGCAGCTCGCAGCGGCGCGGCCGAAATGGCGTTCGCGATGGAGCGCGAGGAAATATTCGACAAGCCGCGTCTGCATCCCGCCACCTAGCCCAAAAACCGCTCCGCAGTCTCGGCAAAATAGAATAGGCGGCTGGACGCGAAATATCGCTGGTCGGGAATTCGCAGGTTAACTCCGGCGGTATGTGGGGGGGGACATGATTTACGTCGCACTAGATCGGCGGTCGGTCGCCTGAAAACGACCGACCGATGATCCGCGCTCGAGTGCCATATTTTATGCGCTCTCGTCCATATATGGCCGTCACCGATGCGCTAATTTCACGAATTCGGCGCCCCGTGCGTCGCGGACGAAGGAGAATGTGCGTCATGTTCCTGGAAAACTGCTGGTATGTCGCCGCCTGGAGCGGCGAAATCGGGCGCGCGCTCTTCGAGCGTCAGATCTGCGGTGAGTCCATTCTGCTCTATCGGACCGCGGCCGGCGATCCCGTCGCGCTCGGGAATGTCTGTCCGCATCGCTTTGCTCCCCTCAGCGTTGGCAAGCTTATCGGCGACGAGGTCCAGTGCGGCTATCATGGCTTCCGCTTCGGAACATCGGGCGCCTGCGTTCGCAGCCCGCTGGCCGATGGTGTCATCCCCGCCAAGATGCGGGTAAAACGTTATGCGGTCGTCGAGCGGTACGGAATGATCTGGCTTTGGCTCGGCGACCCGGACGTGGCGGATGAAAGCGCTATACCCAATTTCGCCTGCAACGATGATCCCGGCTTCCGCCGTATCGAGGGGCTAATGGAAGTCGGGGCAAATTACGAGCTGATCAGCGACAATCTCCTCGACCTCACCCATGCTGAATTCGTGCATGAAGGAATCCTCGACAGCGAGGCGCTGACCAAGAGCAAGCTCGAGACCGCCCAAAGCGGTACAACTGTCTGGTCAAACCGCTGGGCACATGATGGTGTCGCTCCGCCAGCCTGGGCCGCGGCGTTCGACGATTATGCCGACAATGTCGATCACTGGGCCTATATGCGCTGGGACCCGCCGGGCAATCTGCTGCTCGATGTCGGCGTAACGCCGGTTGGCAAGACCCGCGGGGAGGGTGTCTGGCTCTACGGCTGCGATCTGCTTACGCCGAAAGATGCCACGACGACGTGGTATTTCTGGTCCTTCGTCCGCAACTACAAGGTGGCCCGCGCCCCCTATGGCGCCTATATCGATATGGGGGGACGGCAAATTCACTCCTTTTCGCCCGAGCTCTTCTTCCGAATGGAGGGGCGGCGGATAGAAACCCGTCCGATGAAGGGGACCCGCAAGCGTGAATCCGGATCGTCCGCGGATCTCGACATTGCGCGCTCCCTCTTCAACAGCGCCAAGGACCGCGCCGAGAATCTGATGATCGTCGATTTGATGCGCAACGACCTGTCAAAGATCTGCGAGGCGGGCAGCGTCCGCGTGCCTCGCCTCTTTGCGTTGGAACCCTATCCAAGCGTCTGGCAGATGACATCGACCGTGTCGGGGCGGCTGAACGAGAGTCTCGACACCTTCGACGTCTTTCAGGCGCTTTTCCCGTGTGGATCGATAACCGGGGCGCCGAAGCTCATGGCGACGCACCTCATTGCGGCGCTCGAACGCTTCGACCGCGGGCTGTACACCGGGGCCATCGGGACCATGGGAGGCGGAAACGCGACATTCAATGTGGCGATCCGGACGCTTGACCAGGTCGGGACGCAGGGCCGGATGGATGTTGGTGCGGGAATCGTCGCGGACAGCCGCCCGCGCGCCGAGTGGCTCGAATGTCTCGCCAAGGCAGCCTTCTTGCCGTGACCTGGCGTTGATCATCGGCCGACGACGCGTTCGACGGGCGTGAGGCATCGCTCCTTGGAGTGCCGACCGAGGTCCTGCGACGGGTTCCCCGTCGAGCAGCTTGTGCCGGTTTCGATCCCGAAGTTACGGGGGCGGCGCGGACTCGCGAACGACGAGGTTAACCGGCAAGACGGATGACACGGTCTGCTGACCTTCCAGCCGGCGGAAAAGATGATCGACGAGAGCAGCGGCGATACCTGGCACATTCTGGCGCACGGTCGTCAATGCCGGCCGTGACTGGGACGCGAGATCGCTATCGTCGAAACCAACGACCGAGACATCTTCGGGGCATCGCAGCCCGCTGGCTTCCAACGCCCGTATGGCCGACAGGGCGATGCCATCGGATGCCGCGAACACACCGTCGAACGCCAGCCCGCTGGAAGTCGCGTGCCTCACCTGGTCGTAGGCCGAGGTCCCGGTGAAATGCGCAGGCAGGATCAGACCAGGGTCGACCGGCAGGCCGCGGTCGCCATGTGCCTTGATATACCCTTCGAGACGAAGATCGATCTGAGGCAACTCCGCCGGGCCAACGAAGAGCAGGCGCTTTCGCCCCGAACGCAGCAGATGGTCAGTCGCGAGGCGGCCGCCTTCGAAATTGTCCGAGCCCACCGAACAATAGGCCTGGCCGGGCAGTTCGGATCCGAACACGACAAGCGGCCGATATACGCCGGCTGCGAGATTGAGCGCCTTATGCTGATTGCTCTGGCCGACGATGATAAACCCGTCGGCCCGCTGCGAGCGAACCAAGCGGCCCAGCCAGTGCGCGTCGGGCGAGGGCTCGCGCACCAGCAGGATGTCATAGCGCCGCTGCGAGATTTCATCGGCGAGGTAGCCGAACAGGCGCAGGAAAAAGGGATCGGAGATCAACTGTTCGCGTTCATGACCGAGCGGAACTGCGACGGCAATCGTCCGCGTCTGGCTCTGCCGCAGATTCCTCGCGGCGCGGTTGACGACATAGCCATGTTTTGCCGCAAGGTCCCGAATGCTGGTCCGCGTCGCCTCGGGGATCGCCGGATGATCGGCGAGGGCCCGCGAGACGGTCGACGAAGACACCCCCGCCATTCTTGCGAGATCGGCCATTTTCATGGTTCGGCCCGCATCGCTGCCTTCTGCTGTCATCTCGTCATGCCCTGTCGATCATATGCCGCTCCATGCCATCGATTGCATGGACGATCAGCGTGGCGCAAGGCGTGCGATATCCGGGCCGCTGTTCGCAGGGACGATATCGCGCTGCGCAAGGCTGGCGAGAACGTCGGCATGGCGTGCGCGATCGATCCGGTAGCGGAAGAGGAAGGGAATGGCCGCGAGCACCACCAGCGCCCCGCCCAAACCCCAGAGCAGCCCGACCGCGGTCGCGGTGTCGCCGGCGATCGCCGTGCTACTTCCCTCGGCGGGAGCTTTGAAGCCGACGAATTGGAGACCTAGGCCCGAGATGAATGCGCCGAGGCCGGTCGCGGCCTTGGCGCCGATCATCAGCGCCGCGGCGTAAAGCGCTTCCCTGCGCACCCCGAACAGATGGTCATGTTCATCGACGGCATCGGCGATCATCGAATAGAAGCAGACGAAACACATTGCGCCGCAGCCCCCGAACAGCAGCCCGCTTATCGCAACCAATGCGACCGCGACAATAGAGCCGGGCGCGACCACGCCAATGACGGCAAGCAGGGTGATCAGGATCTGGTAGAGCCCGAGCAGCGTGATGGCTCCCAATACGCCGTCGCGTTTTTCGATGCGCGAAAGGAGAAGTCCGGCGGCGAGGGTGCCGAGCAGCATTCCGACCGGCAGGACGAGCAGCGGTAGCTGCATATAGGCGGGCGGAAGCTCCCAGAAATAGCGATAGGCGTGGAGATTGAGGGCGGTGGTGGCGCCCTGGCCGACCAGCACCAGCACTGCGCCGACGAACATCGGCACGAAGGACGGGTTGCGGAATAGCTGAAGCATGTCGGCGAAAAAGCCCGCTTCGGCTGTCGGCTTGTCAGGCACCGGGAGGCTGCGGGCCTTGCGGAACATGCCGAGCACGCAGGTCAGGCCGAACCCGCCGATCAGGCAGGCCGTCAGCAGGCCGAGCCAGGGGTAGGGGGATCGCGACTGGAGCGAGCCTTCGCCTGAAAAAAGAAATGCGAAGGCTGGAAGCAATGCGGCGCCGGTTCCAAGCACGATGAAGAGCGCTCGAAACGTGCTCAGCACCGAGCGCTCCGAATAATCGTCGGTGAGCTCGGCCGTCAGTGCCGAATGCGGCAGCGCGAAGGTCGAGAGACCGACCCGCAGCACGATGTTGAGGAGCAGCACATAAAGATAGAGAAAGGCGTCGGAGGTGCCTTGCGGAAGATTGAAGACGAGCGCTGCGGCGATCATCATCGGCAGCAGGGCGACGATCATGAAGGGAAGGCGGCGGCCCCAGGCCGAGCGCCAATTGTCAGATTGCCTGCCGATAAACGGATCGAGAAGTCCGTCGACGACGAGCGAGACCAGAAAGATGCTGCCCGCAGCAGCGCCAGACATCCCGCAAACGGCCGTGAGATAGAAGAGAAGGAAAGTATTGATCACCGCCTGCACGACGGCATCGACGGCCTGGCCGCTTCCATAAAAAAGCTTCGTCGCCAAGCCGATTCGGACGCGTTTCCGGGCTGATTGCTCGATGAACATTCTCTCTCTCTCCGCATCACTGTTCCAGCAGTGAGGTAACAGAGCATTGACATTTGTGCAATCGATTGCGTAAACAATGTGCAATCGATTGCGTGGCGATTCGGCCAGGCAGCATTTTGAGGAGGGGATTGCATGAACCATCGTTTTTACATCGCCGCGCTCGCCAGCGTGGCGCATCTTGCGCTGATGACCCCGGCGATCGCGCAAGAGGGCGCAAGCGCCGACGCGGCCGAAGTGAGCGACGGCGACATCGTCGTGACCGCGACCCGGCAAGGTTCGCAGACCCTCATCGACACGCCGCTCGCTATCCAGGCGTTCAGCGGCGAACAGCTCGAAGAGCGCGGCATCCGCGAGACGACCGACTTGGTGGCGTCGATCCCCGGCGCATCGCCCGGCGAACAGGTCGGTTCGGTGATCAAGACCTTCTCGCTGCGCGGCGTCGGCGCCGCCGGCGGAATCGGCGACTCGCCGATCGGCTATTATATCGACGATGTACCGTTCGCGGTCCCCAACTCGCCGATCGCGCCGCCGCTTCGCTTTATCGACATCGATCGGATCGAGGTTCTGCGCGGACCGCAGGGTACGCTGTACGGCCAGGGCTCGGCCGGCGGCACGATTATCTATCATACCCGCGATCCCGACCTTAACAATGTCGAGATGCGCGGCGAGGCGACCGTCGCCAAGATGGACGATGCCAGCGCGCTCAACTACGGCGTTTCCGCGGCAATTTCTGTGCCGTTGGTCAAGGACCGCCTCGCGATCCGCATCAGCGGCGGCTATGACAAGCGTGCCGGCTATGTCGACATCTACAGCGATACCCCCGCGTCGGGCGCGCCGTCGTTCAAAAATGCCAACGACATCACCAACCGCGACGTGCGGGCCGTGCTGCTCTGGCAGCCGACCGACGCGCTGCAGATTCGCGCGCAGGCCGCTCATTGGGAGCCGCGGCAGGATTATACCCAAAGCATCAACCAGCTCGAACCGGCGCAGCAGTGGTTCAGCGGCACGACGCGCGGGTTCGAAAACGGTAATTTCGATCTGTATAGCCTGTCGGTCGAATATGATGCGGGTGCCGCAATCCTGAGCAGCTCGACAAGCTATCTCGACGCCGAGTTCGGCTATCTGACCGGACAGACCTTCGGGCCGCTCGGCACGGGCGCACTCTTCAACGGTTATGACGCGCGCAGCTTCGCGCAGGAAATCCAGCTACGCTCGAACGGCGACGGGCCGTTCCACTGGCTGGTGGGCGGCTTCTATCAGAATGCGAAAGCCGTCTTCAGCTTCGATGCCAACCTCACCGCGCTGACCATCAGCGGGTTCAACGATACGCGGACGCGCAACTATTCGGCTTTCGGCGAGATCAGCTACGATCTCTTCGGTGGCAAGCTCGTGCCGCTCGTCGGCGTCCGCTACTACAAGGACAACCGCCGCTTCGAAGCCGACTCGATCCTGACCGGTACGGGCTCGGGACAAACCAAGCCCGACAAGGTGACCTGGCGCGCGAACCTTTCCTGGTTCCCGACGGACGATCTGACCGCCTTCGTGACCGTCAGTACGGGTTTCCGCAGCGGCATTACCCAGACCCCGTTCCAGGCGTCGCTTGTCGAAGCGTCGGGAATCCCGTCCTCGATCGCGCTCGATCCCGATACGCTGACCAACTACGAGGCCGGAATCAAGGCCAAGCTCGCCGACGGCCGCGTCCAGCTCGGACTCAACCTCTACCGCATCGACTTCAAGGATTTGCAGTTCGGCCTGACGCCCTTCGGTGTTGCCGCTTTCGCCAATGTCGGCAAAGCGCGCACGACAGGGGTCGATCTCGAGGCGCGCTGGCGCACCCCGATCGACGGGCTCAACATCGGCGCCGTCGCGAACTGGAACGACAGCGAGTTTCGCGACATATTTCCCGCCGTCACCGCCGCGCTCCCCAACGTCGCAAACGGAGAGCGCCTCTCGAGCACCGCGAAATATAACTATCGCCTCGACGCGGATTATGAACGGCCGTTGGGGGGAGGCAACCTTCGCTTCTTCCTGAACGGGTCGGCGAGCCGGACGAGCAGCCGGGTGATGTACGACGGCTTTGTCGTGCAGCCCTATTCGCTCTACAATGCCAGCGTCGGCGTTCGTACGGACCGCTGGGAGCTATCGATCTTCGGCGAGAATCTTGCCGACGAACGCGGACCTTCGTTCGTGCGCAACAGCTTGCTGCTCGCGGGACCCTATCCGCGCACCATCGGCCTGCGTCTTCGCACGACCATTGACTGATCCGAGGGGGGGGCGGGGGGGGGGGGGGGGCCCCCCCCCCCCCCCCCC
>NZ_CATKOZ010000010.1:0-61672 GCF_949769135.1 Sphingopyxis sp. Geo25
CAGGCTCCTCACAGTGAGCCTGAATCACAGCGGCCTGCTCAAATCAATGGGTCCTGACCCTAAGAGGTCCGCACAATCGCCTGAGCGGCAAAGATCGGTCGTTAGCGGTCATCGAACCCCGATCGGCGGGGACTTTCCGACGCGGGGGCGTGATCGGGCGGGCTGCGGCACCCGAATGTGCGCGCGTTAACCAGTTTTTATCCATGTTCGGCGCAGAGCGGACCGCAGCAAGTATTTGCCTGTGGGGGACTCTTGATGACCGACGCCCAAGTGCCGAGCAACCGCCCGACGAGTGCCGATGTCGCCATTATCGGCGCCGGGCCCGCGGGGCTGACGGCCGCCTATCTGCTGACCAAGGAAGGTTACAGGGTGACGGTGATCGAAAAGGATCCCGTTTACGTCGGCGGCATCAGCCGCACCGTTGAGCATGAGGGCTTTCGCTTCGACATAGGCGGTCACCGCTTCTTTTCGAAGGCGCAGGAAGTCGTCGACCTGTGGAACGAGATTCTGCCCGACGATTTCATCCAGCGTCCGCGGATGAGCCGCATCTATTATGAGGGCAAATTCTACAGCTATCCGCTGCGCGCGTTCGAGGCGCTGTGGAACCTCGGAATTTTCCGGTCGGCCTTGTGCATGGCGAGCTATGCCAAGGCGAAGCTGCTGCCGAACAAGAAGGTGCGCAGCTTCGAGGACTGGACGGTCAACCAGTTCGGCCACAAGCTCTATTCGATCTTCTTCAAGACCTATACCGAGAAGGTGTGGGGGATGCCGTGCGACGAAATGTCGGCGGACTGGGCGGCGCAGCGGATCAAGGGGCTTTCGCTCGGCGGCGCGGTGATCGACGGGCTGAAGCGCAGCCTCGGGCTCAATAAAAAGCCGAATGACGGCATGGCGACCAAGACCCTGCTCGAGACCTTCCGCTATCCGCGCCTCGGGCCCGGCATGATGTGGGAGGCGGCGGCGGGCAAGGTGCGCGCGGGCGGCAACCATGTGCTGATGGGCCATAGCTTCAAGCAGTTGACGCAGGATCAGGTGTCGGGCCGCTGGCGGCTGACCGCGGCCGGCCCCGACGGCGACGTCGTGATCGACGCGGTGCATGTGATCAGCTCGGCGCCGATGCGCGAGCTTGCGGCGCGCATCCATCCGCTGCCGGCGTGTGCGCTGACCGCGGCGCCGAAGCTCAAATATCGCGACTTCCTGACGGTGGCGCTCAAGATCCGGTCGGAAGACCTGTTCCCCGACAACTGGATCTATATCCACGACAGCAAGGTGAAGGTCGGTCGCGTCCAGAATTTCCGCAGCTGGTCGCCCGAAATGCTGCCAGATCCCGACCTTGCATGCGTCGGTCTCGAATATTTCTGCTTCGAGGGCGACGGGCTGTGGTCGTCGAGCGACGCGGATCTGGTCAGGCTCGCGACCGACGAAATGGCGATCCTCGGCCTGTGCGATCCGAAGGATGTCGTTGGCGGCGCCGTGGTCCGGCAGGAAAAGGCCTATCCGGTCTATGACGACGATTATGCCGCGCATGTCGCGGCGATGCGCGACGAGCTGGAGGCGCGTTATCCGACGCTGCACATGGTCGGCCGCAACGGCATGCACCGCTACAACAACCAGGATCATGCGATGATGACCGCGATGCTGTCGGTGCGCAACATCGTCGCCGGCGCGCGTGTTTACGACATCTGGGGTGTCAACGAGGACGCGGAATATCACGAGAGCGGCAGCGAGGGCGAACAGGCCGCGCTGGCGTCGGTTCGCGAGGTTCCGTCGCGCATCGACAAGGCCGCCTGAGCAGCGCGCGGGGCGTCATGGCGATGATGCGCACCCTCCGGACCCTGATGGCGACGGTTCGCCGCGGCGAGATCCGCTGGCTGAACTATCTGCTCGCGAGCGGTTTCGCGCTCGGCAGCGACGCGGGACTGTTCCTGTTGCTGCTCGACGCCGGGCTGCCGCCGATGGCGGCGTCGGCGATCGGCTATTGCGCGGGTATCCTCGTTCACTGGCTGATTTCGAGCCGCCTCGTCTTCGCCGACGGCGCCGCCGAGCGCGGCACGGGCGAGCGCCACCGTCAGAAGCTGCTCTTCGTCGGGTCGGCGCTGGTCGGGCTGGCGATCACTACCGCGATCGTCGGGGTCGGCACCGCGATGGGGCTCGACCCGCGGCTTGCGAAGCTTGCGGCGATCCTTGTCAGCTTTCAGACGACCTATCTGCTCCGCCGTCATATCGTTTTCCGGGCCGCCGCAGCATGACCGCCGCGGCGCCGCCGCTCGCCGAGGGCGCCGCCGGGACCGGCGCCGTACCCGAACCGGGCTCGAGCGGCTTTTCGCCCTGGTTCACGCCGCTCCGCATCGCGCTGATCGTGTGGACCGCGATGAGCATCGTCGCGGTGATCGCGCAGTGGCATGCGATCCAGATCCTCGAACTCAGCGACACCGACGACGCGATGCGCATGGCGCAGGTGCGCGATCTGCTCGCCGGGCAGGGTTGGTGGGATCTCACCCAATATCGTGTCAATCCGGCGGGCGGCGGGGTGCTGATGCACTGGTCGCGGATCGTCGATGCGCCGATCGCGCTCGGCGTCTGGTTGCTGAAGCCGCTGCTCGGGCAGGCGCTGGCGGAGCAGGTGGTGATGACGGTCTGGCCGCCGCTGCTCGGCGCTGCACTCAGCGTCGCCTGCGCGCTCGGCTACCGGAATTTGCCCGACAAGCGCATCGCCTATGTCGCGCCGCTCTATCTTGTCACCGCGGGTTTCATCGTCGTGCAGCTGCGCCCGCTGCGCGTCGACCATCATGGCTGGCAGATTTTCCTCGCGATGCTGATCCTGTGGCAGGCGCTGCGTCCGGCGAGCCGGCAGGCAGGGCTGATCGCCGGGGCGTGCGGCGCGGCGCTGCTCGCGATCTCGATCGAGGGTCTGCCCGTCGTCGCGCTGTTCGCGGGGCTTTGCGCGCTGCGCTGGGCGCTGCACGCGCGCGCCGACGATCGCGTGCGCCTGACCGGCTATATGGCAGGCCTCGCGGGCGGGGCGCTATTCTTCCAGTTTCTGACGCGCGGGCCGATGGGATTGGCCGGACGCTGGTGCGATTCGCTGTCGGCGCCGTATCTCGGCGCCTTCGCCGTCGCAGCCGTTGCGGTGCTGGCGATTGCGGCGGTCGATCCGGCGCGGCGCTGGGTGCGCTTCGCGGCCCTCGGCGGCGCGGGGGTGCTCGCGGCGGCGGCGCTGGTGGCGATCGAACCGCTGTGCGCGGCCGGACCCTTTGCGACGCTCGACCCGATCGTCGTCCATTACTGGTATCGCAACGTCCTCGAAGGCCAGCCGGTCTGGGCCTCGCCGGCGCATTCGGTCTTTTTCGTCGTCGTGCCGTGGCTCATCGGGCTCATCGGATCGCTGCTTGCCTGGCGCGCCGGCAAGACGGCCGAGGACCGCCGCGCGTGGACGACCGTGATCGTCGCGCTGGCCGGCGCGTCGGCGCTGTCGCTGCTCGTGCTGCGCAGCGCCGGGACCGCGCATCTGTTCGCGATCCCGGGTTCGGCGTGGCTTGGCCTTCGCGGCTGGCTGCGCGCGCGGCAGATCGCGGCCCTGCTGCCGCGCGTGATCGCGTCGGCGCTCGCGGCGCTGACGCTGCCGATGCTCGGCAGCCTTGCGGTCGCCGGGCTTGCGGGGCTTGTTTTCCCGGCGGTCAAGGCCGATCCGCGCGCGGTCGACGCGTCGGTGGCGAAGCGGACGTGCGTCGATCCGCCGACGATCGCGGCGCTCAACCATATGCCGAAGGCGACGCTGCTCACCCCGATCGACCTCGGCGCGCCGCTGATCTTCTGGACGCACCATGCGATGGTCGCGACCCCGCATCACCGCAACAAGGAGGCGATGGCCGACACGCTGCGCGTCTTCACCGGCGATCCCGCGAAGGCCGAGGCGCTGGTCCGCAAGCAGCAGGCGAGCCTGATCGTCTATTGCGCCGGGGCGAATGATTTCACGCGCTACCGGCGCGAGGCGAAGCAGGGGCTGGCGGCGCAGCTTTATGCGGGGAAGGCGCCTGCATGGCTCGAACCCGTCGCGATGCCCGCGGGCAGCAGCCTGGCGGTCTGGCGGGTGAAGCCGGCGTCCTGACGGGTCAGGCGGGGCGGAACCCCAGCGCCGCGCCGTTCATGCAATAGCGCTTGCCGGTCGGCTTCGGCCCGTCGTTGAAGACATGGCCGAGATGGCCGCCGCAGCGGCGGCAATGCACCTCGGTCCGCGGATAGCCGAGCTCATAGTCGGTCGAGGTCGCGATGGCGCCCTTCAGCGGGGCATAGAAGCTCGGCCAGCCGGTGCCGCTGTCATATTTGGTCTGGCTCGCATAGAGCGGCAGCGCGCAGCCCGCGCAGACGAAGGTGCCGCGGCGATGCTCCTTGTTGAGCGCGCTGGTGAAGGGACGCTCGGTCGCCGCCTCGCGCAGGACGCGAAACTGCATCGGGGTCAGCCGTTTCGCCCATTCGGCGTCGGTCAGCCGCCAGCCGGGTTCGGCGAGCGGGCGCTTGCCGGGCTTGGCGAACAGCATCGGCGCGGCGATCAGCGCGCCGCCGAGTGCGAGGCCGGACAGGATATAGCGGCGTTCGATCATATCGGGCTTCCTCATGACCGGGATACGCGGCGAGGCTGCGCCCGGTTACGCCCGGCTGTCAATATTGCTCGAGCTCGACCTGCAGGTGGCGATAGCCGTGGACGAAGCAGGCGTTGACGCGCTCGGGCTCGCCGATGACGTTCACGCGCAGGCGGCGCTTCTGCATTTCGGAGATCAAGGTCGTGAGCTGCAACTCGGCGACGCGGGCGCCGACGCAGCGGTGGATGCCATAGCCGAAGGCGAGGTGGCGGCGCGCATTCTCGCGGTCGACGATGATCCGGTCGCCGTCGGGGAATATCTCTTCGTCGCGGTTCGCCGAAGCGTACCAGAGCGCGAGCTTGTCGCGCTTCTTGATCTGGTGGCCGAACAGCTCGGTATCCTCGGTCGCGGTGCGGCGCATGTGCGCGAGCGGGGTCTGCCAGCGGATGATCTCGTGCATCGCGTTGACCGCGAGGTCGGGGTCGTGATTCGCCTCGAGCTTCGCGCGTTCCTCCGGGAAACAGTGGAGGCCATAGGCATAGGCCGACATCGAATTGCGCGTCGTGTCGTTGCCGCCGACGATGAGCAGGATGAGATTCCCCATGAACTCATTCTCGCTCATATGCTTCATCGCGTCGGACTGCAGCATGATCGAGATGAGGTCGTGCTTCCCGGGGTTCTGCGCTTTGCGGTCCCACAATTGCTTGAATGCGCCGCCCATCTCGAACGCCACGGCGAGGCGCGCGTGGCGTTCCTCGACGGTGCTGAAGCTTTCGATGTCGCCGAGCGCGTCGGACCAGCGCGTGAGGTTGTGGCGATCCTCCCACGGGAAGTCGAACAGGATCGCGAGCATGTCGGTGGTAAGCTCGATCGAGACTTTCTCGACCCAGTCGAAGGGCTTGCCGATCGGAAGCGTGTCGATCAGCGCCGCAGTGCGCGCCTGGGTGTCGGCGCGCATGCGCTCGATCTCCGACGGGCCGAAGGCGGGGGCGACGGTGCGGCGCTGCGCGGTGTGCTGCGGCGGGTCCATCGCGATGAACATCGGCATCGGCACATCGCCTTCCTGCAGATGATCGATGCCGTCGCCGGCGACGGTGATCCCGCCATATTCCCACGACGAGGAGAATATCTTGGGCAGCGCCTCGATATGCTGGATCGGCTTGTAGGTCGTCACCGACCAATAGGGACCGAACTTCGAATCCTCGCAATAATAGATCGGCGATTCGGCGCGCAGCTGGCGCATCGGTTCCTGCCAGACATCGTTGCGCCACAGCTCGGCGCGGCTGAGGTCGAGCGGATTGACGGTTTCGGATGCGGGGCGGATCTGGGTGGCCATGGGGGGTCGCTCCTCTCTGGGCCGTCTCCGCGGCCGATTCAGTTGCAGAATGCCACTATTTACAACTTTGTCAATGGAGCCGAGGGGGTCAGTTTGGGGTGGTTTCCAGACATTCGTCATCCCGGACTTGATCCGGGATCCACGACTTCAACGCCGCGCTGGATCCCGGATCAAGTCCGGGATGACGAAGTGGGAATGGCTAAATTGCGGTGGGGAGCGGTCGCCCCAAGCTCGTCATGATGAACTTGTTTCAGCATCCATGGCCGGGCCTTGCATCCTACGCCGCGCCGAAGGAAACGGCAGACCATGGACCCTGAAACAAGTTCAGGGTGACGATGAAAGATAGGTCGGCCTTCGTTCGAAAGCGGCCAGCCTAGGTCCGCTTCTTCTTCCAGAATTTCCAGCCGCTGCCGCTGCTGAGCACGCCGGCGCGGAACAGGCGGACAGAGAGATAGACGGTGAGCGCGACCCAGATCGCCTGCCAGCCGAGCGCGAGCAGGTGGACGCCGACCGCATCGTCGGTAGCGGCGCGCGCTGCCATCGCGAAGGGCGACGAGAAGGGGAAGATCTGCGCGAAGCGGGCGAGGCCGGTGCCGGGGGCGCTCGCCGCCGCGGCCGAGAGACTGAACATGCCGACCTGGAAGATGGTGATCGGCAGGCTGAGCATCTGGATCTCGCGCACCGTCGCCGCCTGCGCGCCGACGCCGAGAAACGCCGCGCCCAAAAGCAGGAAGGCCATGATGAAATAGGCGAGCGAGATGCCGAGGAAGAAGAGCCAGCCCGTCGCGGGCGCGGCCATCAGCGCGGGCTTGGCGGCGCCCGCGGCCGCGCCGGCCGCCGCGATGGCGGCGGGGTCGGCCTGAAGCGCGTAGAGAAATCCGCCGCCCATCGCGAGCGCGAACCAGAAAGCGATGAAGAGTATCGCGACGCCGAGCATCCCGAGCAGCTTGCCGAGGAAGACGCTTTCGAGCGGCACTGCGGCGGCGAGAATCTCGATGACCTTGTTGCCCTTTTCCTCGGCGAGCGAGCTCACCGTCTGGCCCGCGAGCAGCAAGGTGAGGAGGAAGATGGTGAACACCGCGCCAAATGCGAGGCTTTGCTGTGCCGCAATGCTGTTGCCGCCGTTCGACAGGCTTTCGAAGCGCGGCGCCACGGGTGGCAGCGGCCCGGCGGCGCGCGCGCGTTGCACCTCGGTGGCGAGGAGGACGAGATAGCGTCCCGGGCTGCTGCCCGGTTCGCGCTCGACGATGCGCGGCGCGGCGAGCGGTCCGCTCATCACCGCATAGGTGTCGCTGCCCTTTTCGCGCGCGATGGCGACCGGATCGGCGGCCGGGGACACGACGCGGAGCACAAGAACCGCTGGTTCGCGCGGCATCGCGGCGCGCAGCCGGGCATCGGCAGTGCGCAGCGCTTCGATATCGGCAGCATCGGCGATCGCGACGATCCGCCCCGCCCCGCGCGCGCTGTCGGCGAGCTGCGCGGCGCCGGTGCCGCCGGCGAGCCCCATTGCCAGCATGAACAGCGGCGCGAGCAGGAAGAGCAGAAAGGTCGGGGTGGCGACGATGGCGAGGAAATCGCGGCGCGCGACGACGCGCATATTCCTGAGGAAGGCGTTCATGCCGCGGCCTCCTCGATCGCGTCGTTTTCGGGCGAGGCGTCGAAACCCGCGTCGACCTGCCGCACGATATGGACGAAGGCGTCGTGGAGCCCGGGGCGCGCGATCGACAGGCCCGCGACGCCGTGCCCGCTCGCGGTGATTCGCGCCAACAGCGGTTCGACCTCGCCATCCTCGATGGCGAAATGCCACGCGTCGCCCTTGCGCAACGCCGCCGAGGGAAGCAGCGCCGCGACGGCGTCGCTACCGTCGCGCGGCGTATAGCGCACCTGCATCGGCAGCAGCGCGCGCGCTTCGTCGACGGTCCCCTCGAAGCGGCGCTGCGAGCGCGCGATGATCGCGAGCCGGTCGCAGAGCCGTTCGGCGTGCGCCATGACATGCGTAGAGAAGAGGATCGTCGCGCCGCGGTCGCGTTCGCGCCGGACGAGCATTTCGAGCCGTTCCTGGTTGACCGGGTCGAGCCCCGAGAAGGGCTCGTCGAGGACGATCAGGTCGGGGGCGTGGACGATCGAGCCGATCAGCTGGACCATTTGCGCCATGCCCTTCGACATCTTGCGGATCTTTTCGTCGATCACGCGTTCGAGGCCGAGTTCGGTCATGAAGGTCGCGGCGCGGCGGCGTCCCTCCGACCAGTCGAGCCCGCGCAGCGCGCCCATGAAGGCGATCGCCTCGCGCGCTTTCATGCCCGGATAAAGCCCGCGTTCCTCAGGGAGATAGCCGATACGATGGCGCACCGATTGCGGCTTGTGGCCGCCCAGCAACCGGCTCGTGCCCTCGTCGGGGTCGATGATGCCGAGGGTCATGCGCAGGCTGGTCGTCTTGCCCGCGCCATTGGGTCCGAGCACGCCATAGATGCTGCCCGCCGGAACCTGAAGCGACACATGGTCGACCGCCTTGAAGCTGTCGAAATATTTGGTGAGGCCATCGGCCTCGACGCTGTAGTCGGTCAAACGCTGGTCCCCGATCTTCGGTCACGCCGTCTATGGCACGGACAGGCGGTTGCCGTATAGAGCGCCAATGGTTGCCGAAGCCTTGCCTGCCCGTTCCGAAACGCTCGAACAGCGGCTCGAAGCGGTCGCGCGCGCGCGCGGCTTTGCCGCCTTCGGGATCGCGCGCGCCGACGCGGCGCCCGAAACCGCGGCGCGGCTCGACCGCTGGCTGGCCGAGGGATGCCACGGCGACATGATCTGGATGGAAAGCCGCAGCAGCCAGCGCGGGTCGCCGCAAGGGCTGTGGCCCGAGGTGCGGTCGGTGATCGCGCTCGGCATGAGCTATGCGCCCGAGGTCGATCCGCTGGCGCTGGCGGAGGTTCCGACACGCGGCCGCATCTCGGTTTACGCGCAGGGCGCCGACTATCATGACGTCGTCAAGAAAGCGCTGAAAGCCGTCGCGCGCTGGCTCGTCGCCGAGGCGAAGGAGGCAGAGGTCAAGGTGTTCGTCGACACCGCGCCGGTCATGGAAAAGCCCCTGTCGGCGGCGGCCGGGCTCGGCTGGCAGGGCAAGCATACCAATCTGGTCAGCCGCGAGCATGGCAGCTGGCTGTTCCTTGGGGCGATCTATACGACGCTCGACCTTGCACCCTCGGTTGCGGGGCGCGATCGTTGCGGCAGCTGCGCCGCGTGCCAGCAGGCGTGCCCGACCGATGCCTTTCCCGCGCCCTACCGCCTCGATGCGCGGCGCTGCATCTCCTACCTCACGATCGAGCATGACGGGCCGATCCCGGTCAAGCTGCGGCGCGGCATCGGCAATCGCGTCTATGGCTGCGACGATTGCCTTGCGGTGTGCCCGTGGAACAAGTTCGCCGACACGGCGGCGCGGCACAAGGCCTTCCTGCCGCGCGGCGAACTGGTCGCCCCGGCGATCGCCGACCTTCTCGCGCTCGACGATGCGGGGTTCCGGCAGGTGTTCGCGGGGTCGCCGATCAAGCGTATCGGGCGCGGGCGGATGGTGCGCAACGCCGCGATTGCGGCGGGAAACAGCGGCGATGCGCGATTCCGGGCGCGGCTGGAAGAACTGACGCAGGACGAATCGCCGATGGTGGCCGATGCGGCGGCGTGGGCGCTTGCCGAACTGGCGTCCTGACGTCAGCGTCTGAGCGCGTTCACGCAGCTGTCGACATTGGCATCGCGCCCCTCGGGCGTGCGGGCGTCGACGTGCGTCGCGACCGGCTCGGCACCCTGTTTCGGGGCGTAATAATAGATGTCGAGGATACAGGCGGTGCCCGCGAACTGCAGCTTGCGGCCGGCACCCTCGGCGACGTCGAGGCGCGGCTTGCCGAATTGCGACAGCGCTGCTCCCGCACGCTGGCCGACGAGGCTGTTGTGCTGGACGATACGCGGGGTGACGGGTGGCGGCGCGGCGACCGGCCGCGCCGGGCGCGGTACGGCGGTGGTTCCGCAGCCCGCCAGGCCGGCTGCAAGCAGGATCGTCGGCAGCAGCCGGATCAGTTTCATCGCGGTTTCCCGTCGCTCAGGTGCAAAAGATGGACGGCCATAGCGGCGCTCAGGATCGGGGCCAACAGATTGGCGACGGGCACCAGGAAGCTTGCGGCGGACAGCAGGCCGAGCGACCAGCGTGTCGGCCGGTCGAAGCGCGGCCGGTCGGGGTGGCGCGCAAGCACCATCGCCTCGAGATCGCGGCCGAGCAGCAGTGCATTGACGGCGAGGGCGAGGATCGGGGTGCCGATACCCGTGACGAGCAGGACGATATAGAGCGGCAGCGCGAGGAGGTTTCCCCCGATGAGGCGGCCGAGCGAGGCGAGCGCGAGCGCGATATTCTGTCGCCAGCCGACATCGACCGCACGGCTTGCGGCGGCGGGATAGTGGCGCCCCTCGACATCGGCGACGATCGCGTCGGCGAACAGCCCGACGACGACGATCGCGACAGCGCGGAAGAGCAGCCAGCTTCCCGCGACGAGCGCGAGGGCGATCAGCACGCCCGCCATGTCGAGGCTCGCACCGTCCAGCCAGCGCCAGTGCGCGAGTGCCCAGCGCACGCCGAAGAAGATCGCGGCACCCGCGGCGGCGAAGATCAGCAGGGTGAGCGCAAGACTTTGCGCGAGGATGCGGATCACGCGCGGGCTCGGCAAGTCCCTGAGGGCAAGCAGGAAAGCGTGGACGGTGCGGGTCATCATAGGGGGATGGGGCGCGGCGGGCCGCTTCGTCAAGCGATGCGCTTGCCTAGACGCGCTGTCGCCCCTAAAGCGCGCGGCAGTTTTCCCCGACCAACACAGGATTTTTCATGGCCTCCACCGCCCGTTTCGACGTCGTCGCCATTGGCAACGCCATCGTCGATGTTCTTGCCCGCGCCGACGATGCGCTGATCGAGGCCGAGGGCCTGACCAAGGGGTCGATGCGGCTGATCGACGGCGACGAGGCCGAACGTCTCTATGCGGCGATGGGGCCCGCGGTCGAGGTTTCGGGCGGCTCGGCCGCGAACACGCTCGCGGGCATGGCGGCGCTCGGCGAGCGCTGCGCCTTCATCGGGCAGGTTGCCGACGACCAGCTCGGCCATGTGTTCACGCACGATTTGCGCGCGCTGGGCGTCGCGTATGAGACGCCGGCGCTCAAGGAAGGCGCGCCGACCGCGCGCTGCCTGATCCTCGTCACCCCAGACGGGCAGCGCACGATGAACACCTTCCTCGGTGCGAGCCACCTGCTCGAACAGCGGATGATCGACGAGGCGTGGATCGCCGACGCCGAGATCCTCTATCTCGAAGGCTATCTGTGGGATCCCGAACTGTCGCGCGCGGCGATGCGCCGCGCGATCGACGTGTCGCGCGCGGCGGGGCGCAAGGTCGCCTTCACGCTGTCCGACGCCTTCATCATCGACCGCCACGGCGCCGATTTCCGCAAGCTGATCGGCGCGGGGCTGTTCGACATATTGTTCGCGAACGAGGTCGAGATCTGCGCGCTCGCCGAAACCGACGATTTCGAGGCGGCGGTCGCCAAGATTGCGCCACAGGTGCCGCTGCTGGTCGTCACGCGCGGTGCGCGCGGCGCGATCGCGCTCCGCGATGGGACACGAACCGAAGTCGGCGCCGAGCCGATCGAGGCCGTCGTCGACACGACGGGGGCGGGCGACCTGTTCGCGGCGGGATTCCTCTCCGGCCTCGCCGAAGGGCGGCCGATCAAGGATTGCCTGACGATGGGCGCGGTGTGCGCGCGCGAGATCATCGCGCAAGTCGGCCCGCGCGCGCAGACCGACCTGAAGGCGAAGGTCGCCGCGCGCCTCGGCTAGGGTCAGGATCCCGGGAACTTTTGCGTTCGCCGAAGCGTCCTTAGCGCCATAGTGCAAAAAGGAGGCTTCGATATGGCCGACGAAATCCACACGACGCGCGATCCCGACGGGACGACGCACACCACCACGGTCATCGACCGCGAACCACGCCGCGGCGGTGGGATCGGGGTTGGCCTGATTGTCCTAGTCGCGATCGTGATCGCGGCCTTTTTCGCCTTTCAGTTCCTTGCGAACGACAAGACCGAAACGGGTGCGATCACCGAGGCAGCGCAGAAGGTCGGCGACGCCGCACAGGACGTTGGTGACGCGGCGCAGAAGGCGGTCGATTAGGTCAGGCGGCCGGCGCCGCGGTCTCGGGGTGTTTGCGGAACAGCGCGCGGTCGGCGGGGCCGAAGCCGCGGGTCCAGATCAGCCAGGCGTAGATGCCGAGGATGAAGGGGACGCCGATCAGCAGCTCGGCCCATTCGGGAAGCTTCGTCGCGCCCCAGCCGAGAACCGTCGCGCCCGCCGTCGCCCAGACGAGCGCCCAGCGCAGGCTGTTCACCGGCGCGCCGAGGATGTTCGCGAGCAGCCGCGCCTTGACCAGCGATGCAAAGCCGAGCGCAAGCATCAGCGCGAGTGCGACCGCGGCGGCATAGTAGATCGGGTCGAGCCCCATCGAGCGCGCGACGAGGATCAGCGCGACGCTGAGCACCGCCTGCAGCGCGAGTGTCGCAAGGCTGATCAGCAGGTTGCGGTGGCGCGCGACATAGACGAGCGCGGCCTCGCTGACGACCGCGGTGGCGGCAACGACCTCGGCGGCTAGGAGGAAGGCGAGCGCGCCCGCGCCGCCGACGAACTGCGGTCCGACGAGGCCCATGACCGCCTCGCCCGGGATGCCGAGCGCGAGCGCGATGCCCGCCTGCGCGGCGATGATCCAGAAGCCGACCTGGCTGACCTGTGCCGCCACGGCGGCAAGCCGCTTTTCGGCGAGGTTGCGCGTGATCACGGGGCCGAGGATCGGCTCGAAGCTGGTCTTGAGCTTCTGCGGCAGCGAGGCGACCTGCTGCGCCATATAATAGATGCCGTAGATCGTCGGCGAGGTGAACTGGCCGAGGATGAAGAGGTCGAGGCGGCGCGTGCCCCACTCGATGGCATCGGCGGCCGCGAGCGGGGCGTTGCGCCGCGCAACTTTGAAGAGGTGCGCGGGATGCGGCTGCCAGCCGCTCGGACCGCCATAATGGCGGATCATCGGAACGAGCGCGGTCAGGAAGGCGCCGACCATCGCGCTGCCATAGGAGAGCATCAGCCCGTCGCGCGGCGAGACGAACCAGAAACCGGCGGCGGCGATGCTGATCACCCACGGTTCGACGACGGCGCGCGCGCGCACCGTCGCGCCGACGTCGAAGCGATAGGCGCAGGCGGCGAGCGCGACGTCGGTGCCCGCGATCGCGAAGACCAGCAGCGCCATCCAGCGATCGGTGCCGTCGATCGCCCCGGCGGGGAACATCAGACCCGGAAAGAGGAGCAGGATCGCCGAACCCGCCGCCGACGCGAGGAAGGCGACGAACATCCCGTCCCAGACGACGGTGCGCTGGTCGGCGCCCGGCGCGCTCAACTGTTCGGCGAGGCCCCGCTTGAGGCCGAGCGTCGCGAGCTGCGCGACGAGTTCGATCACGAGGACGGCGAAGGCGAAGCGCCCGACCGCCTCGGGCCCGTACCAGCGCCCGGCGAAATAGAGGAAGGGCAGGCGCGCGACGAGGCGCAGAACGAAGCCGAAGAAATTGGTGCGTCCGCCCTTGGCAAGCGCCGCGGTATCCGCCTCGGCCTGTGGCGCCGTAGCGGACGAATCGGGGGTGCGCGCGGTCGCGCTGTCCGTCTGGCTCAAGCCTGGCGCCCCTTCTGCATGTCCCCGCGCAGTCTAGCGCGGGGGTGCGGGGCAGGCAATCGGTGCAAAAGACTCATCGGCCCTCTGGTCGGAGCGGCCGGCTGAGCAGGGCCTGAATCGCCTCGCCCGCGCGAATCTCGCCCGCGACGAGCCGCGCGACGGCGTCGGTGATCGGCATGTCGATGCCGTCGGCGCGCGCCGCGGCCGCGACGACGGGCGCGCTGAACGCGCCTTCGGCCACCGTGCGGCGGTCGGCCATCAGCCTAGCGGCATCCTCGCCGCGCCCGAGCCCCTGGCCGAGCGCGAAGTTGCGCGAATTGGACGAGGTGCAGGTGAGGACGAGATCGCCGAGCCCCGCGAGCCCGGCGAGCGTTTCCGCCTGCGCGCCGCGCGACAGGCCGAACCGCGTCATTTCGGCAAAACCCCGGCTGATCAGCGCAGCGCGCGCGTTGAGGCCGAGCCCGGCGCCGTCGACAATGCCGCACGCGATCGCGAGGATATTCTTGACCGCCCCGCCGATCTCGGCGCCGATCATGTCGGTCGACACATAGGGACGGAAATGCGGACGCGCGAGCGACCCGGCGATGGCCTCGGCGGTCGCTGTGTCGGCCGCGGCGAGCGTGATTGCGGTTGGCAGGCCGGCGGCGACTTCGTGCGCAAAGGTCGGGCCCGAGAGCACCGCGAGCGGCCTCGCGGGGCAAAGCTGTTTGGCGATGTCGATCGGGAAGGCGAAGCTTCCCGCCTCCATGCCCTTGCTGCAGAAGATCAGCGGCGCAACGCCCGCGGGCAGATCGGTCAGAACCGCGCGCAGAAAGGGCACGGGGACGACGACGAGCAGCGCATCGCAGGCGGCTAGATCGGCGAGCGTGCCCGTCGCGGTCAGCGAGGGAGAGAGCGTGGCGCCCGGCAAGAAGAGCGGGTTGCGATGCTCGGCGTTGATCGCGGCGACAACCTCGTCCTCGCGCGCCCAGAGGCGCACCGGCGCGCCGTCGGCAGCGAGCATCTGCGCGAGCGCGGTGCCCCATGCGCCGCCGCCGATCACGCCGAAGTTCGAATATGATGTCATGCCTTCACGCGTCATGCTTTCACTCCGGCTCCGCGCACGGCTTCGGCTTCCGGGTCGAGCGGCCAGCGCGGGCGCGCGGCGGTATCGAGCGGATCGGTGAGCCCCGCGGCGAAGCGTTCGGCGCCCGCCCAGGCGATCATCGCGCCATTGTCGGCGCAGAGCCAGAGCGGCGGCGCGACGAAAGGCTTGTCGAAGCGGCTTGCGAGATCGGTGAGCGCGGTGCGGATCGCGCCGTTCGCCGCAACGCCGCCCGCTACGACGAAGGCGGTCGCTTCGGGGCAGGCCGCGAGCGCGATGCGGCTGCGGTCGACGAGGCAGTCGACGACCGCCTGCTGGAAGGAGGCGGCGAGGTCGGCGACGGCATGCGTGCCCGACGCCGCGGCGCGCGCGACCGCGCTCTTGAGCCCGGCGAAGGAGAAATGGGGCTCGGCGCTGCCGACGAGCGGGCGCGGCAGCGGCACGGCTTTCGGATCGCCGCGCTGGGCCGCGCGCTCTACCGCGGGGCCGCCGGGATAGCCGAGCCCGAGCAGCTTCGCTGTCTTGTCGAACGCTTCGCCCGCGGCGTCGTCGATCGTGGTGGCAAGGCGGCGATAGGCGCCGACGCCTTCGACGAGCAGCAACTGGCAATGGCCGCCCGATGCGAGCAGCAGCAGATAGGGAAATTCGAGCGCGGCGTCGGTGAGCCGCGGGCTCAGCGCATGGCCTTCGAGATGGTTGACCGCGACGAGCGGCTTGTTCGCGGCGTGCGCGAGCGCCTTGCCGGTGACGAGCCCCACCATCACGCCGCCGATCAGGCCCGGGCCCGCGGTCGCGGCGATCGCGTCGACGTCGGCGAGCGTGACGCCCGCGTCGGCGAGGACGCCCTCGACGAGCGGCGCAAGCCGGTCGACATGCGCGCGCGCGGCGATTTCGGGGACGACCCCGCCATAGGGCTGATGCTCGGCCTCCTGCCCCGCGACGCGGTGCGCGAGGACGCGCCGGTTGCTGTCGACGAGCGCTGCCGCGGTTTCGTCGCAGCTCGATTCGAGGCCGAGGATGAGAGTCATATGATCGCGCGCCCTTTACCCGCCCCTTTGCGGGCAGGGCAAGGGAGAGAGAGATGCGAGCCTTTCCCCGCCGAAAACCGGATTGGAAAAACCGGTTCCCACTTTTTCGGGAAATGCTCTAGCGCGTGAATATGGCTTCGATTCCGCTTCCGACAACTGCCCGCCCGCTGCGTATCGGCACGCGGGCCTCGCCGCTGGCGCTCGCACAGGCGCATATGGCCGCCGCCGCACTGGCCAAGGCCCATGCCTTGGCGCCCGAAGCGCTTGAAATTGTGGCGATGACCGCGACCGGCGACAAGATCCAGGATCGCCCGCTCGCCGAGGTTGGCGGCAAGGCGCTGTGGACGCGCGAACTCGACGCCGCGCTCGATGCGGGCGCGATCGACATTGCCGTCCACTCGCTGAAGGATGTCGAGACGATCCGCGACGCGCGTTTTGCGCTAGGCGCGATGCTCGAGCGTGCCGATCCGCGCGACCGGCTGGTGGTGCGTGGCGGCGTCACGGCGACGACGATTGCGGACCTGCCGCACGGCGCGCGGCTGGGGACGAGCAGCCCGCGGCGCGCGGCGCAGGTCAGGCGGCTGCGTCCCGACCTGGTGACAACGCTGCTGCGCGGGAATGTCCAGACGCGGCTTGCAAGGCTCGAAGGCGGCGAGGTCGATGCGACCTTGCTCGCGGCGGCGGGGCTCGACCGGCTGGGAATGCACGACATCGGGCAGGCGCAGGCGATCGACCTGCTGCTGCCTGCCGCCTCGCAGGGCGCGATCGGTATCGAATGCCGTGCGGATGACGCCGCGACCTTCGCCCTGCTCAAGGCGATCGATCATACGCCGACGCATCGCGCGGTGGCGGCCGAGCGCGCGTTGCTCGCTACGCTCGGCGGCGATTGCCGTTCGCCGGTCGCGGCTTACGCACACTGGCTGGACGATGGCGCGCTTCGCCTCGACGCCGAAATCTTCTCGGACGACGGCGCCGAGCATGTGGCGGGCCATGCGCTGGTCACCGGTCGCGGCGATGCCGAGGCGCTGGCGCATCGCCTACTGGACGAAGCTCCGGGCAGCGTGCGGCGCCTGTTCGCCGTATGAGTGGCGGCCTGCCGCTGCTCGTGACGCGCCCCGAGCCGGGATGCGCCGCGACGGTGGCGCGGGCGCGGGCGCTGGGGCTCGACGCGCGGCCGCTGCCGCTGTTTGCGGCGCGCGCGCTCGAATGGGTAGCGCCCGATACGCGCGACCATGACGCGCTGCTGATGACGAGCGCGAGGGCGGCGCGGCTGGGCGGGCCCGGGCTGGCCACGCTCGCGGCGCTTCCGGTTTATGCGGTGGGCGAGGCGACCGCTGCTGCGGCGCGCGATGCGGGGTTCGGCGTCGCCGCCGTCGGCGAGCGCGACGCCCAGGCGCTGCTCGACGGCATGGCGTCATCGGGAAAGCGGCGAATCCTGTGGCTTTGCGGGCGCGACCGTTCGACGTTCGCGACCGAACTGACGGTGACGGCGCTGCCCGTCTATGCGGTCGATCCGGTCGATCCGGCCGCCGGTTGGCGCGATTCGGTCGCGGCGCCGGCGGTGGTCCTTGCCCACTCGGCGCGGATCGCGGCGCGGGCCGCCGACCTCGCCGGAGCGGCAGTTAAGCATTTGACCTTGCTGGCGATCAGCGCCGCGGCCGCCGATGCGGCGGGTGATGGCTGGGCGGAAAAGGCGGTTTCGCCGCGCCCCGATGATGCCCCGATGTTGGCAGAGGCGGTCCGTTTGTGCCACAAGGGTCGCCAATAGGGTCGTTCGAAAGAGACACATGACAATCGAAAGCATCGACAGGCCGGCGTCCTCGGACGGCGTGGCCCCGGTGAAAAGACTTTCGCTCCGCGCGCTGTTCATCGGCGCGGTGCTTCTCCTGATCCTGGGCGTGGTCGGCGGCGGCTGGGCGATGAGTCGCTGGCTGGCGAGCGAGAAGCCCCCGGTGACCGTCGTCAGCGACGAACCGGCGGTGGGCGGAGCGCTCGCCGCGATCGGCCAGGCCGAGGTGGCGGCTGGCGGGCAGGTGGCCGCGGCGCCCGCAGTCGACGGCGCAGGCGGTCTCGCGGCGCGCGTTGCCGAGCTCGAACAGCGGCTGTCGCGCATCAACCTGCAGGCCGAATCGGCGTCGGGCAACGCCTCGCGCGCCGAGGGGCTGCTCGTCGCTTTCGCGGTGCGGCGCGCGCTCGATCGCGGGTTGTCGCTCGGCTATCTCGAGGCGCAGCTTCGCCTGCGTTTCGGCGACGACCAGCCCAATGCGGTCAAGACGATCATCGAAACCTCGCGCGAGCCGGTGACGCTGGAGCAGCTGCGCGCCGAACTCGACGCGATCGCGCCCGAACTTGTCGGGCGCAGCGGCGACAAGGGCAGCCTGTGGACCGGCCTACGCCGCGAGCTCGGCGAATTGTTCGTCGTGCGCCCGGCGGGCACGCAGTCGCCCCGCGCGACCGAGCGGCTCGAACGCGCGCGCCGCTATCTGGCCGGCGGCATGGTCGACCAGGCGATTACCGAGGTCGAGGCGATGCCCGGCGCGGCGGAGGCGGGCGACTGGCTGATCGACGCGCGCCGCTATCACGAGGCGCGCCGTGCGCTTGACCTGATCGAGACCGCCGCGATATTGGAGCCGCGCGACGGGGCCGCCGTCGCGATGGCCCGCGATCCGGCCCAAACGACCCCCTGAGCGCGCCCGCGGGCACGCCCCAAGAGAAAGCCCGACCCATGGCCCTCGCCGATCCGCAGCGTATCGAAGCGCTCGACCCGTTCGATCCCCTCCAGCTCGCCGACCAGCTGAGCGAAGAGGAGCGGATGATCCAGAGCGCGGCGCGCGCCTATGCCGAGGGCGAACTGCTCCCGCGCGTGACCTCGGCGTTTCTCGAGGAACGCTTCGACCGCGAGATCATGTCGGAAATGGGCCGGCTCGGCCTGCTCGGCGCGACGATCGATCCCGAATATGGCGGGGCGGGGCTCAATTACGTTTCCTACGGGCTGATCGCGCGCGAGGTCGAGCGCATCGATTCGGGCTATCGCTCGGCCTGTTCGGTGCAGAGCAGCCTCGTGATCCATCCGATCAACGCCTATGGCAGCGAGGAGCAGAAGCGGAAGTTTCTGCCCGGGCTGACCGCGGGCGAACTCGTCGGCTGTTTCGGCCTGACCGAGCCCGACGCGGGCAGCGACCCCGGCAGCATGCGCACGCGCGCCGAGAAGATCGCGGGCGGCTATCGCCTGAAGGGCGCGAAGATGTGGATCACCAATTCGCCGATCGCCGACGTCTTCGTCGTCTGGGCGAAATCGGACGCGCACGACGGCGCGATCCGCGGCTTCATCCTCGAAAAGGGGATGAAGGGCCTGTCGGCGCCGAAGATCGAGGGCAAGGTCAGCTTGCGCGCCTCGATCACCGGCGAGATCGTTATGGACGGGGTGGAAGTCGGCGAGGATGCGCTGCTGCCGCACGTCTCGGGCCTGAAAGGCCCGTTCGGCTGCCTCAACCGCGCGCGCTACGGCATCGGCTGGGGCGCGATGGGCGCGGCCGAATTCTGCTACGAAGCGGCGCGCAACTACACGCTCGAACGCAAGCAGTTCGGGCGCCCGCTCGCGGCGAACCAGATCGTGCAGCTGAAGCTCGCCAACATGCTCACGGAAATTTCGATGGGGCTGCAGACCGCGCTCCGCGTCGGCCGGCTGATCGACGAGGGGCGGCTGGTGCCCGACGCGATCAGCCTCCTGAAGCGCAACAATTGCGGCAAGGCGCTCGATATCGCGCGCGTCGCGCGCGATATGCACGGCGGTAACGGGATTTCGGCCGACTATCATGTCATCCGTCACGCGGTGAACCTCGAAACGGTGAACACCTATGAGGGCACGCACGACGTCCATGCGCTGATCCTCGGCCGCGCGATCACCGGCATTCCCGCCTTTTCCTGATGCGGCCGCTCGAGGGCCTGCGCGTCGTCGAGCTGGCGCGCGTGCTTGCGGGGCCGTGGTGCGGGCAGCTGCTCGCGGATCTCGGCGCCGAGGTGGTCAAGGTCGAGCGGCCGGGCGCCGGCGACGACACGCGCGAATGGGGGCCGCCCTTCGTCACCGGCGCGGACGGCGCGAATCTGGGCGCGGCCTATTATCACAGCACCAATCGCGGCAAGCGGAGCGTCGCGATCGACATCGCGAGCGCCGCCGGGCAGGCCGAAGTGCGTGCGTTGCTCGCCGACGCCGATGTCGTGATCGAGAATTACAAGGTGGGCGGGCTCGCCAAATATGGGCTCGATCCGGCGCGATTGCTCGCCGATTTCCCGCGGCTGATCGTCTGCTCGATCACCGGGTTCGGCCAGGCAGGGCCTTATGCGCACCGCGCGGGCTATGATTTCATCGTCCAGGCGATGAGCGGCTTCATGTCGCTGACCGGCGAGCCCGACGGCGCGCCGCAAAAGGCGGGAATCGCCTATGCCGACATTTTCACCGGCATGTATTCGGCGGTCGCGATCCTCGCGGCGCTGCGACGTCGTGACGTCAGCGGTGCGGGCGCGCATATCGACATGGCGCTGCTCGATTCGCAGGTCGCGGTGCTCGCCAACCAGGCCGCGAACTATCTGGCGAGCGGGGTGTCGCCGAAGCGGATGGGCAATGGCCACGCGAATGTCGTGCCCTATCAGGCGTTTGCGACCGCCGACGGCCAGCTCGTCGTCGCGGTCGGCAACGACAGCCAGTATCGCAAGCTTTGCGCGATCCTGGGCGAACCGCAGTGGGCCGACGATGCGCGCTTCGCGAACAATGCCGCGCGGCTCGCGAACCGGGCGGCGCTGATCCCGCTGCTTGCGGCGAAGATCGCCACCTGGGACGCGCAACCGCTGTCGCTGGCGCTCGAGGCCGAAGGCGTGCCGGCGGGGCCGATCAACGACCTCGCCGGGGTGTTCGCCGATCCGCAGGTTATCGCGCGCGGCATGCGCTTCCGGCCCGAGGGCGCGTCGATCGACGGCGTCGCGAGCCCGATCGTGATCGATGGCGAGCGGATGGTTGCCGCGACCGGGGCGCCGCCACTCGCTCCATAGAAAAAGGGGCGCCGCAGCCGACGCCCCTTTCCCCCCTTATTACCTTGCGATCAGAATTTGACCGTGCCGGTGACGAAGACCTGGCGCGGGTTGCCGTAGAAGGCGGTCAGTGTGCCTTCGGTGCCCAGCGCCGAGGTCGGCAAGCCGTTCGCGCCGAGGATCGGCACGCCGGTAACCGGGTTCACGCCGATGAAGGTATAGCCCGAGGTCTTGTAGTGCTTGTCGGTCAGGTTCTTGCCGAACACGCCGAGACTCCAGCGGCCTTCGGGCGCGGTGTAGACGAGGCTGGCGTCCCACAGCGCGAAGCCCTTCTGGTCGATATAGGGGTTCGGAATTTCGAACTGGTTGGTCTTGCTGCGGTACGACAGCGTCGTACCGAAGCTGATGTCGCCGTCGCCGACCGGGGCCGAATAGGCGAGCGTGCCGCTGGCGGTCCATTTGGGCGTGTTCTGGACGCGGCGGAAATCGGCGACGTCGGTCGGCACGCCGGCGATATTGGTGACGAAGCGCTTGTACTGCGCATCGATATAGCCGAGCGCGGTCGACAGCGTCAGCCGGTCGCCCGCCGCCGCCAGATCCTCGCCGAGCCGCGCGCGGCCCTCGAACTCGAGGCCCTTGAAGGTCGCCTTGCCGGCGTTCGACACGATGCCGCAGAAGCTGGGCAGGCCGCCGACGGTGCAAGCGACCGAGCCGGGGATCTGGACGTCGGTATAGTCGGCATAGAAGCCCGCAATCGCGACGTTCAGCCCGCCGTCGAACAGGCTGCCCTTGTAGCCGAGCTCGTAGCTTTCGACCTTTTCGGGGCGGAAGCTCAGGAAGGCGGCGATTTCAGCGTCGCTGCGTGTGCCGTTGCCGTCGAGGTCGGGCGCGTTGGCCCCGACGCCGCGCGGATCGAAGCCGCCACCCTTGAAGCCCTGCGAATAGCTTGCGTAGAGCGTGTGATCGGGCGTGGGCTTGAAGGTCAGCGAGGCGCGCGGGGTGAATTTGTTGAACTTGCGGCTGCCCTCGAAATCGGTGCCCGGTGCGCCGAAGGGAACGCCCGCGCCGCCGAACACCGGCGATCCGCCGCCCAGATAATTCTGGCGCAGGATCGAAGCCTCGCGCTTGTCCCACGTATAGCGGCCGCCGAGCGACAGGCTGAACTGGTCGGTGAAATCATAGGTGAAATCGCCGAACACGGCCGCGGTCTTGGTATCGACATCGGCCTCGGTGAAGGCGGTCAGCCCGGCAAATGTGTTGAAGATGCGGACGTCGAAAAGCGTGTCGGCGGTCGCGTCGAGATAATAGAAGCCAAGCAGGCCTTTCAGCTTGTCGCCTTCGTACAGGAGCTGGAATTCCTGGCTGACCTGTTCGTTGAAATAGAAGCCGGGAACGTCGACATCGACCGCGGGCAAAGCGTCGAAATCGATCGGGGTCGCCGACTTGTCCTTGCGCCAGGCGCTGATCGAGCGGAGCGTGACCGTGTCGCTGAGCTCGGCGGTGACATTCATCGCGAGGCCGTAAGCCTCGATGCTCTGCTTGGGATCGACGAGACCGCCGCGGCTGTCATAGACGTCGTCGAGCACCGGCGCGTTTGTCGCGAGGCTGGGAATCAGGCGGTGGCCGCCGCGCGGATCGCTCTTGTCCTTGCTATAGTCGCCCGAGATGCGGATCAGCACCGGCTCGCCATAGCCGCCGAACTCGACGGTTCCGCGACCCGCCCAGACATCCTTGTTGTAATTTTCGAGGCCGGTGGTGAGATTGTCGCCGAAGCCGCCGCGCGAGAGTCGCGCGACCGAGCCGCCGATGCGAAGCAGATCACCGATCGGGGTGCTGGCGGTAACGATCAGGTCGGCCTGCTTGTAGGTTCCGAGCGTGCCCTTGATCTTGAGCGAGAAATCCTGCGGCAATGGGGCGGTGACATATTTGACCGCGCCGCCGATGGTGTTGCGGCCATAGAGCGTGCCCTGCGGCCCACGCAAAATTTCGATGCGCTCGACGTCATAGATGTCGAGCACTGCCGCCTGCGGGCGGTTCAGATAGACGTCGTCGAGGTAGAGGCCGACGCCCTGTTCGAAACCCGATACGGGGTCCTGCTGGCCGACGCCGCGGATGAAGGCGGTCAGCGTCGAGTTCGAGCCGCGCGAGACTTCGAGCGTCGTGTTCGGCGTGGTCTGCCCGATTTCGGTGATGTCGATCGCGCCGGCCTTTTCGAGCGCTTCGCCCGAATAGGCGGTGATCGCGACCGGAACGTCGATCAGCCGTTCGTCGCGGCGGCGGGCGGTGACGATGATCTCCTCATCGCCGGCATCGGCACTTGCGCCTTCTTCCTGGGCGAAGGCGGCAGGCGTGAAGGCGAGGATCGAAAGCGCGCTCGTTGCATAGATGGCACGGCGCAGCTGGCGGGCGAAAGGACGCATGAAAACTCTCCCATGTGGCGGACGACCCCTCGCCGTCCCTCCTCTTTTCTTGGGCCCGGTCTTGCCAAGCCGCGCGCCACCCAATAATGAAACATGAACCAAGTTTCAACTTGGAATGTGAAACCGCTATGTTTTGCCTGCCGGTGATGCGAAAAGGTCACGCTGGCGGTAACCCGAGGAGGGGCAGGCGGACAGGGGACGGGAAGGCAAGGCAATGGATCAGCCGCGCTCATCGGCGCCGCTACGGGCGGAAGAAACGGGGAATCCCGACAAGACACCGCGCACCGAGCGCGGGCGGCGGACCTTGCGCAAGCTGCTCGACGCCGCGGCGACCGAGTTTGGCGAGCGCGGGTTTCACGATGCGTCGATCAGCGGCATCACGCGCCGCGCCGGCACCGCGCTCGGCAGTTTCTACACCTATTTCGATTCGAAGGACGAAATCTTCCAGGCGCTCGTCCGCTATATGAGCGAGCAGTTGCGCGACCATGTCACCCCGCGCGTGCAGGCGGCCCCCGACGAGATCAGCGCCGAGCGGATCGGCCTTGAATCCTTCCTCGGCTTCGTGCGCGAGCACAAGGAAATCTATCGCATCATCGACGAGGCCGAGTTCGTCGATTACGCAAGCTATCGCCGCCACTATGAAACGACGGTCGAACGTATGCGGCAGCGGTTGGAAGCCGGCGCGGCGCGCGGCGAGATCCGCGCGGATGCGAGCGAGGTCCATGCCTGGGCGATCGCGGGGATGAACGTGTTCCTGGGGATGCGCTACGGATTGTGGGATGCCGACGCCGACATCGCCGATGTGGCGCGGATCGCCAACGACATGCTCGCGAACGGACTGAAAAAGCGGGATTAACCGCGCGCGATCAGGAAGATCGCGTGCTCGGCGCGCCAGCTCGCGGCGGCGTCGCTCGTCGGCTTGTCGCCCGACAGATACCAGGCGCCCTCGACCCGGATGCCTTTTTCGCGCAGCAGCTCGCGAAAGTCGCGGACGGTCACATGGTGGATGTTCGGCGTCTCGTACCAGGCGACGGGCAGCAGCCGCGTCACCGGCATCCGGCCCGTCCATAGCAGCGACAATCGCACGCGCCAGTGCGCGAAATTGGGGAAGCTGACGAACGCGCGCGGCGCGATGCGGAGCAGTTCGCCGACGACGCGGTCGGGGCGTTCGGTCGTCTGCAGCGTCTGCGACAGGATGGCATAGTCGAACGCATCGTCGGGATAATCGGCGAGGTCGCGGTTTGCGTCGCCCTGCACCACCGACAGCCCCTGCGCCATCGCTGCCTCGATCGCCGCAGCGTCGATTTCGAGCCCGCGCGCGTCGATCTGCTTTTCGGCGCGCAGTTCGGCCATCAACGCGCCGTCGCCGCAGCCGATGTCGAGCGCGCGCACCCCCGCCGGAATCGCATCGGCGATGATGCGCAGATCGGGGCGAAGCGCGCTCACCAGCCGGCTCCGAGCGCGCCCGCCATGATCCGGTCGAGCGCAGGGACATCGAGCAGGAAGCTGTCGTGGCCGAAGGGCGCCGACAGCTCGACGAAACTCGCCGCCGCACCCACCGAATGGAGCGCCTGGACGATGCGCCGCGATTCGGCGGTCGGATAGAGCCAGTCGGTGTCGAAGCTCACCAGCGTGAAGCGTACATCCTTGGCGTTCGCGAAGGCGCCTGCAAGGCGCCCGTCATGCGGTTCGGCGAGGTCGAAATAGTCCATCGCGCGGGTGATATAGAGATAGGCGTTGGCGTCGAAGCGGTCGGTGAAGGCCAGCCCCTGGTGCCGCAAATAGGATTCGATCTGGAAATCGGCGTCGAAGCCGAAACTCTTGATGTCGCGCGCCTGCAGGCGGCGGCCGAACTTCTCGGTCAGCCCTTCCTCGGACAGATAGGTGATGTGTGCGGCCATGCGCGCGACCGCGAGGCCTTTTGTGGGCGCCCGTGCGCTGCCGTAATATTGGCCATCCTGCCAGTCGGGATCGGCCATGATCGCCTGCCGTCCGACCTCGTGGAACGCGATATTCTGCGCCGAATGGCGCGCTGCACTGGCGATCACGATCGCCGAGCGCAGCCGTTCGGGATAAGAGGCAGCCCACGCCAGCGTCTGCATACCGCCCATCGATCCGCCGATGACGGCATGAAGCCGCTCGATCCCCAGATGATCGAGCAGCATCGCCTGCGCGCGCACCATGTCGGTGATGGTGATGACGGGGAAGGCCATGCCCAGCGGCGCACCGGTCGCGGCGTCGGGGGTCGCGGGGCCACTCGACCCCATGCAGCTGCCGAGGACGTTGGCGCAGATGACGTGGAAGCGATCGGTGTCGATGGGCTTGCCGGGTCCGACCATCCGCGCCCACCAGCCGGGCTTGCCCGTCGCGGGATGGTCGCTCGCGACATATTGGTCGCCGGTGAGCGCGTGGCAGATCAGCACCGCATTCGACCTGTCGGCGTCGAGCGCGCCATAGCTTTGCCAGGCGATCGTCACCGACGGCAGCGACTGGCCGCTGTCGAGCGGCAGGGCTGCGGGAATCGTCACGCTCTGGTGCTGGATCTGGTGAAGCAGGCTTGCCATCGTGCGCGCGGGGCTAAGCGGGCGCGGACAGGCTGTCAACGTGCTGGACTTGGGGCGCACAGCCGCTAAACGGCGCGGCATGACCGACGCGACCCCGACCCTCACTCCGAAGCCGTGGATCAGCGGCATCGCACCCTATGTGCCCGGCAAGTCGGCCGGTGCCGACGGTCGCCCGCTGATCAAGCTCAGCGCGAACGAAAATCCGCTCGGCACCGGGGACAAGGCGCGCGCGGCGTTCGCGGCGTCGCAGGCGGCGGCCGACGCGCTGTCGCGTTACCCCGACCCGGGCGCGAACGAGCTGCGCGCGACGATTGCGGCGAAGTTCGGGCTCGACCCGGCGCGGGTCATCTGCGGGAACGGCTCCGACGAGCTGCTGCACCTGGCGGCGGGCACTTATGCGGGGCCGGGCGACGAGATTCTCTATGTGCGCTATGGCTTCGCGGTCTATGAAATCGCCGCGCGCCGCGTCGGCGCTACGCCGGTCGAGGCCGACGATCGCGACTATGCGACCGACGTCGATGCGCTGCTTGCGGCGGTGACCGACAAGACCCGCGTCGTCTATCTCGCCAACCCGAACAATCCCACGGGCACGCTCGCGACGCGCGAGGAGGTGCAGCGGCTCTATGCGGGGCTGCCCAAGGACGTGCTGTTCGTGATCGACCAGGCCTATAGCGAATATCTTTCGGCGGCCGAGGACGATGGCGGGCTGGAGCTTGCGAAGACGCAGCCGAATGTCTTCGTCACGCGCACCTTCTCGAAGATCCACGGCCTTGCCGCCGAACGGATCGGCTGGGGCTATGCCGCCGCCGAGGTGATTTCGGCGCTGCACCGTATCCGCCTGCCGTTCAACGTCACGCGCGCGGGGCAGGCGGCGGCGATTGCCGCGCTCGGCGACGAGGATTTCGTCGCAAACAGCCGCGACCATAATGCCAGGTGGCGCGCGTGGCTGGCGCAGGAGCTCGAAAGCCTCGGCAACCATGGCGTCCGCGTCGTGCCGTCGGCGACCAACTTCCTGCTCGTGCTGTTCGAGGGCGAGGTCAGCGCCGAGACGGTCTACAACCGGCTGATGGACGCGGGCTATATCGTCCGCTGGCTGCCGGGGCAGGGGATTCCGCAGGCGCTGCGCATGACGATCGGTACCGAGGCGGAAACGCGCGGGCTGGCGGCGGCGATCCGCGCGGCGCTCGCCGGCTGATGGCGATCGAGCGGGTCACGGTCGTCGGGCTGGGGCTGATCGGCTCGTCGATCGCGCGCGCCGCGAAGGCGCGGCTGCCGCAGGTGACGGTGACCGGCCATGACGCCAGCGCCGATGTGCGCGAAGAGGCGCGGGCGCTCGGGCTGTGCGATACGATCGCCGACGATCCCGCCGCGTCCGTCCTGGGCTCCGACCTCGTCATTCTCGCGGTGCCGGTGGGGCGGATGGCCGATGCGGCCGCCGCGATCGTCTCGGGACTGAAGCCCGATGCGATCATTTCCGACGTCGGATCGTCGAAGGCGGGGGTCGCCGATGCGCTGGCGAAGGCGCTCCCCGACCATGTCGTCATTCCCGCGCATCCGGTCGCGGGGACCGAGAACAGCGGACCCGCCGCTGGCTTCGCGACCCTGTTCGAGGGACGCTGGTGCATCGTGACGCCGGGCGCGAGCGCGCCCGCCGACGCCGTGGCGGCACTGTCGGGCTTCTGGGAAGCGCTCGGCGCCAAGGTCGACACGATGGATGCGGCGCATCACGATATGGTGCTCGCGGTGACCAGCCACCTGCCGCACCTCATCGCCTATACGATCGTCGGCACCGCGAGCGAGCTGGAGGAAGTGACCGAGAGCGAGGTCATCAAATATTCGGCGGGCGGCTTCCGCGATTTCACGCGCATCGCGGCGAGCGACCCGGTGATGTGGCGCGACGTGTTCCTGGCGAACAAGGATGCCGTGCTCGAAACGCTGCAGCGCTTCAACGAGGATCTCACCGCGCTCCAGCAGGCGATCCGTCGCGGCGACGGAGCAAAGCTCGAGGACTGGTTCACGCGCACCCGCGCGATCCGGCGCTCGATCATCGAACAGGGGCAGGATGATGCCGCGCCCGATTTCGGGCGGCGGCATTGATTTTCCGCTGACACGGAAAGCGGCGGCGGGCCAGTGCCGCTATCTGGCCGAAAGCAGCGCCTCGGGCGGGTTCAGCGCATTGATGGCGCGCCAGACCCGCTCCTCGGCCTCTTCGCGCGGCAGGCCGGCGGGGATCGTCTCGCCGATCCGGTAGGTGATCGTGCCCGGCCATTTGACCCAGCGGCGCGGCGGATAGACGAGGCCGCTGTTCACCGCGACCGGGATCACGGGCACGCCGAGCATCCGGTAAACGCCCGCGAAGCCCGAGCGGAGCGGCGGCGCCGACCCGTGCGGCACGCGCGTTCCCTCGGCGAACAGCACCAGCGGACGACCCTTCGCCAGCGCGCCCTTGGCGGCGTTCAGCATCGCGCGCATCGCCTTGCCGCCGCCGTCGCGGTCGACCGGGATCAGGCCATAGAAGCGCGCCGCCTGCCCCCAGACGGGGATCGAGAAGAGCTCTTCCTTCGCGAATACCGCCGGATGCCTGAACAGCATCGGCTGTTCGATCGTCTCGAACGCGCCCTCATGCTTGAAGACGTAGAGGATGGGGATATCGGGCATGTCGCCCTCAACGACGATCCTCTGCCCGAGCACGAAGCGGCAGATCAGCCGGTGGAATTGCGCCCAGATGCGCACGAACCAGATCGTCGCATGGTGCGAGACCGGCAGCGAAATGACGGCGCCGATCGACGAGATGCTGCTCATGATCACGAACAGCAGCCAGAAGAGGATCGAGCGGAGAAGGGCGATGGTGTAGCGCATCGGCGCGGTTTCTAGAGGCCGAGGAGCCCGCCCGCCAGCCCGGCGAGATATTTATGATATTCGCGGAACAGGGTCGCGAAGTTCGGCTGGCTGCGCACCGCGTCGGGGACGATCCGAACCGTGTCGCCGACCGCGCGGCCGATCTCATATTCGGCGCGGCGCATGTGCCAGTCGGTGGTGATCAGGCGGATGCTCTTGTAGTTGCGCCGCTGGACCCAACTCGCGACCTCGGTCGCGTTCGAGCGCGTATCCTCGGCCTCGAACCCCAGCGCAATGCAGCAGTCGAAAAGCTTTTTGGAGCGCTTGTATTCGGCGGCGAGTTCCCCGGGCTTCACCTCGCGCGCGACGCCGCTGATCAGCAATCGCTTGGCATCGCCTGCCTCGAGCCGTTCGAGCGCGCGGTCGATCCGGCCGGGTCCGCCGGTCAGGACGACGATCGCGTCGGTCTTTTCGGCGGGTGCGGGCTGCGGCAACAGCAGCGCAAACCAGGCGAAGCCGAGCACCCAGGCCAGGAAGATGAGCGAAATCAGGCGCTTGATCATAGTATCTTCTGGAGGGCGGCGAGCAGGGTCAGCCGCGCGGTCAAAGCTGCGAGCGCGATAGCCAATAGCGGCAGCGCCAGCAAGAGCGTCCAGCCGGCGGGGCCGAGCGACGCGGTCGCGGCGAGCCCCGAGGTGACCCCCGACCATTGCCAGCCGATCAGCAGCAGGATCAGCGCCGCGACGACCGTGCCGAGCGCGATGCCATAAGCCGTGTCGATCGCGATCCGCCGCTGGAACAGCCGCGTGATCTGCTGGTCGGTCGCGCCGATCATGTGGAGCATCTCGATCGTCGCATAATGGGTGCCGAGCGCGGCGCGCGCCGTCATGATCACGACCGCGGCGCTCGCGAGCGTCATCAGGACGACGAGGCCGCCCGCGACCCAGGCGAGCGAACGGATCAGCCGCGCGACGGGGCCGAGCCATTCGGCGTGCGGGATGATCCGCGCGCCCGGTGCCTCGCGCGCGACCAGCGCGCGAAGCTGGCCCATGTGGCGGGCGCGGTCCTCGCCGACGAAATCGATGTCGATCAGCGCGGGGAGCGGCAGCGACTGCAGCACCGGGTCGTCGCCTTCCGCACCGCCGAACCATTGGCCGAGCGTCGCCTTCAATTCCTCCTGTTCGACCGCGCGCGCCGAGCGGACGAAGGGCTGCGCGGCGGCCGCGCGGCGCAAGGCGACGGCCTGTTCGGCGCGGGTGACGGGGTTGGCGGTAACGATCTGCACGGTCACGCGCCCCGCGATCGCGTCGCCGATCGCGTTCGCCGAGCGCGCGAGACCGACACCCGCTGCCGCTGCGAGCAGGGTGAGCAGCATCAGGATCGCGATGACCCACGGCGTCGGCCCCGACAGGCGGCGGTCGGGGAGCAGGCGGCGGTGCTGGACGGGAACGCGGGGGATGATCATCGGCGCGTCACGATCGGTTCGGCGGATAGCGCAGCGCGCCGGTCGGGTCGGACAGGCGCCCTTTTTCGAGGCGCATCATCTGCGCATTCTCGATGCGACTGATCAGGTGGATATCGTGCGTCGCAACCACGACAGTGGTGCCGAGGCGATTGAGCGCCTCGAACAGCCCCAGAAGGCGCGTCGCCATCTCGGGATCGACGTTGCCCGTCGGTTCGTCGGCGACGAGAAGCTGCGGCCGCGCGATCACCGCGCGGGCGATCGCGACGCGCTGTTGCTCGCCGCCCGAAAGCGTCGGGGGATAGGCTTCGGCGCGCTCGGCGAGACCGATCCAGCTCAGCATCTCGCCGACCGGGCCCGACAGATCCTCCTCGCTCACCCCCGCGATGCGCAGCGGCAAAGCGATGTTGTCGCGCGCACTGAGGTGCGGGATCAGCCGGAAATCCTGGAAGACGACGCCGATGCGGCGGCGGAAGCCCGGCAGGCGATGGCGCGGCATCGACACCAGATCCTCGCCGAACAGCCGGACGATCCCGCGGCTCGGCCGCTGCGCGAGATAGAGCAGTTTGAGCAGCGAGGTCTTGCCCGCGCCCGATGCGCCGGTGAGGAAATAGAAGCTGCCCGGCTGGAGGTTGAAGCTGATGTCGGACAGGATTTCGGCGTCGGGGCCATAGCGGAGCCCGACGCCGCTGAATTCGACCATCGCGCCGCCAGACCGGGGCGTCGACGTCATGACGCCCCCATGGCGCGCGCGGGCGCGACCGACGAACCGTGGATGATTGCAGCCCCGACGCTCATGCGCCCGGCTGTTACATGCCTGCCCACAGAGGTAAAGCGCTCTGTTTCGCAGGAGGCGGCGTCGGCCCACTCCCCCGCCCAACCTCCCGGCACGATATGCTATGGGAGGCTGGGCGGGGGAGTGGGCCGGCGCCGCGACAAGCTGCGCGTAACGCAGAGCTTGCCACGCGCGAATCGGCATGTTTAGAGGGGAGCCATGATCCTCGCCTGCCCGTCCTGCCATACGCGCTATGTCGTCCCCGACACGGCGATCGGACCCACCGGACGGACAGTACGCTGCGCCAATTGCCGGCATAGCTGGTTCCAGGAGGCCGCGGCGCCCGCCGCCGCGGCTCCACCGACCCCGCCGACCCCGCCGCCGGCGGCCGAACCGGCCGCGGCCGGGCCCGCCCCGGTCGTGCGCGAGCCCGATCCGGCGCCTGCCGCGCCGCCGCCCGAAGCGGTGCCCGAACGACCGGTTTTCGTCGAAGAGCCCGTCGCGGCTGCCCCGCCGCCGCCGCCCGAAGCCTTTGCCGCGCCCGAAACGCCGGTGATCCAGCCGCCGGCGGAAGACGCTCCGCTGCCCTTCCGCCGCCCGCGCCGCAACCCGGCGCGGCGCTGGACGCTGATCGCGGCGAGCGCGGCGCTGTTGATGCTCGCCGCGACCGGCGCGCTCTACTGGTTCGGGCTGCCCGGCTGGGCCCAGGGCCTCGGGATTCCCGGGATGACCGACGAGCCCGATCTGGTGATCGAGCTGCCGCCGAACCAGGACCATCGCGAACTGGCCGACGGCACCATCTATTTCGCCGCGTCGGGGGTGATCATCAACCCGACCGATCGCGAACAGCGCGTGCCGCCGATCCTCGCCGAACTGCGCGATGCGCAGGGGACGATCGTCTATAGCTGGACGATCAAGCCGCCGGTGCGGATGCTGCCGCCGAACGAGAAGGTCAATTTCAGCGAGGCCAAGCTCGATATTCCGCGCCGCGCCACGCAGCTGACGGTGAGCTGGGCGCTACCGAAGGGCTGATATCCCGGAGTGTTACGGTGACGTCACGGCGTCACAGGCTGATCGCGGCGGCCAGCGAAAACAGGAAGCTGGTCAGCGTCGCGACGACGATCGGGGCGAAGCTGCGCCACCCCTGATCGAGCAGCAGGTGCAGCCGCGCCTTCATCGCGGTCGCGACGATCGCGAGCAGCAACAGCGCCTGCGCGGCGGTATTCGCGGCGCCCTGCACGGGCTTCGGGATCGCGACCAGCGAATTGACCGCGGCGACGGCAAGAAAGCCGAGGATGAACCACGGCAGGCGCAGCGGAATGCGCGTCTTGGTATTGGCCTCGCCGCTCCGCGCCAGCCACAACCCGACGAGCATCAGCATCGGCGCGAGCAGCGCGACGCGCGCCAGCTTGACGATCGTCGCGACCTCGCCCGCTCGAGCGGAAAAGGAGAAGCCGCCGCCGATCGCCTGCGCGACGTCATGAATCGATGCGCCGATCAAAAAGCCTGCCTGCTGGTCCGAGAGGCCGAGTTCGGTCGCGAGTATCGGGTAAAGCGTCATCGCGAGTGCGCTCGCGACCGTGATGCCGACGAGCGTCAGCGTGAAGCGCGCCTGGTCGACGCGCTTGTCGCCGATCAGCGAGTAAAGCGCGAGCGCCGCCGACGCGCCGCAGATCGCGGTCGCCCCGCCCGCGAGCAGCGCCGAATGCCTGTCCTGCTGGAACAGACGCGCGCTTGCGACGGTTGCGACGATCACCGTGAGCATGATGAGCACGAGCAGCGCAAAGGGCAGCGGCCCCAGCTCGACGAGTTGTGTGGCGGTGATCCGCGCGCCGACGAGGACGATCCCGATCCGCAGCGCGGTCTGCGACATCAGGTCGAGCCCCGCGTGCGTTCGCTTGTCCTGCGACAGGAAGCTCATCGCGAGTCCGATCAACAGCCCCATCAGCACCAGCGGCGCGGCGTAATGGTCGGCGAGCCAGGCGGCGGCGAACGCGGCGATGGCAGTGACGAAGGCGCCGGGCAGATAGTCGCGCAGCCGGTGCTTCGCGGGCGGCACCGCCTCGAGCTGCATTTCGCCATACAGGTCGGCCGCCATCGGCCAGCTCTGCTCGGATGCGCGCATACGCTTTCCCCCAAATCGCCGCCCGCTTCGCACATCTGCGCGCGGCGGTCGATAGGCCATTGCTGGCGACGCCCTTGCTTGCTAGAGGCCGCGCTCTACCGGCACCCGTAGCTCAGCTGGATAGAGCGCTGCCCTCCGAAGGCAGAGGCCAGGGGTTCGAATCCCTTCGGGTGCGCCATTTCTTCTTATATTTCAGTTGCTTGGCTGGGTTCCGGAGGTGGGTTCGGGAGCCGGTATTTTGCCGCGTAAGCACCTCGTTCGTGAAACTATGCTGTTACGCGCTGAAATTGAAGGGCCGTGGCCCGAATCGAAGGAAGCGCTGGTCCATGATTTCAATGCTTTAGAAGCATTCTGAAGGTCTTCGAAGACCGGCCCCTGCCTCCGTTGGAAATGCCTTCAAACGCGCCGACTGTTGCCAAACATGCTTGCGGATTGCTCGGAATTGCTAATGTTCGGGCACGGCAACTTTGCGCCTCATGCCGGCCGTTCCGACCTTCATCGGCGTCCACACAAAAGCGGGCGTTCGATCGACGCGCTGACGATGCCGCTCGCAACGATTGCCTTGGGCTCGGTTTAATGGGGCTGCGCGAAACGGGCGCATCTGTAAGCCTCATGATAATCGAATGGCGTCCTGGGTGGGAAGGTCAGACGGCCTGAAAGTCGAGCGAACGAGGGGCTTGGGGCTTGGCCCCTCGTTCGCGGCGGTGCCGCTCATTGCGTCGGCAGCGCCTTGGTCATGTCGCGCAGCAGCACCGTCAACTTGGCTTCCGACACGTCCTTGCCCGTAACGCGCTTCTTCGACGTGGCGCGCCAGACGAGGCGGCCGGTCTCGCGCTCGATCAGGTCGAGCACCAGCGTGCCCTGCGTATGCTGGCTCGCGTCCAATCGATAATCGCCCGCTGTCGGGCAGAAGGGCAAGCCGCAGTCCGCGCCATCGGCCTTCAGCTTGCCACCGGTTTCGGGCTGCATGATGACCGTGTAGGCGACCAGCAGGTCTGCTTCGGCCGGGTCTTCGGTCAGGCGATAGCCGCGCGTCTCCAGCATGGCTTCGGTCGTCGTGCGCAGCCGATCGACGGCGATCTCGTTCGTGATCGCGGGATCGGGGACGCCGGTTCCGAAGGCACGCATCGGCGCCCAGGCGAAGGTCGCGCCCTTGGCCAGCGCCGGCGACGAAGACTGGATGACCTCGACCTTGGCGGCCGCCTGCATTGTTATAGCGGCGCCTACGAAAGCGAAAGCGATTGCGAGACTTTTGACGATATTCATGAGGATTTCCTGTTCTGTTTCTTGTGTGGGGAGTGGTCGGCATCGGGCACCGACGTCGGTTTGACGATCGGGCACGATGCCGGTTCTTGTCGCCCGGCACCGGGTCTCTTGTCCCCGGGCCGGTATCCGCGGATTGTCGGGCCGCTTCGGATCGGCCGCCTAGTGCGCGCCGCTCGTGTCAATCGGCCCCTTGGGCTTGGGCACCAGCCAGATGAGCGTCGCTGCCGCCCCCAGACAAAGGGCGATCACGCCGAACATGTTGAGCGTCGCCAGCATGACGCTCTGGCCTTCGATAACATATGACAGCAGTGTCCTTGCCGTGTCGGCGGGAACGCCTTGGGCGACCATCGAGCCGACCGCCGCGTCGCCGTGCTGCATCGCATTGACGATCTCGGTGTTGTTGGCCCGCGTCGCGTTCGACCAGCCGCTCTGGATCAGCGAGGTGGCGAAAGCGCCGGCGAGCGTCCGCATGAAGTTCGACAGGCCGGCGGCATCGGCCTGTTCGTGCGGTTCGACGCTCGCCATGGCAAGCCCTGTGACGGGGACGAAGAACATGACCATGAACGTGCCGGTGAGGAGCGTCGGCCAGGCCATTTGCAGGAAGGTGACGTCGTTGCTGAAGGTCAGCATGCGCCAGACCATGATCAGGGCAAGGCCGAGGATGCCGATGCAGACGACCAACCGCGGGTCGAACTTGTCGACGGCCTTGCCCACCAGCGGAGCGCAGAGCACGGCGAGGATGCCCATGATGCCGGTCGCATAGCCCGCCCAGGTGGCGGTGTAGCCCATGTTGGACTGTAGCCAGAGCGGCAGGATCACGATGCTGGCGAAGAAGGCGCCGAAGCCGACCGAGTAGGTCGTCGCGGCCCCGACGAAGCCGCGGTGCCGGAAGACCTTGAGGTTGACGATCGGATTCTTCTCGGTGAGCTCCCAGATCAGGAAGGCGGCAAAGCCGATGGCGGCGATGATGCCGAGGGTCCGGATCTCGTGGCTGGCGAACCAGTCGTGGTTGCGTCCTTCGTCGAGCATGATCTGCAGCGAACCGACCCAGACGACGAGCAGCGCGAGGCCGACCTTGTCGATCGCCGCCTGGAACCTGGGGTCGGCCTGGCCCCGCATCAGCATGAACAGGGCGATCCCTGCCACGGCGGCGACCGGCACCTTGATGAAGAAGATCCATTCCCAGCCATAATTGTCGCAGATGATGCCGCCGAGGATCGGACCGGCGACCGGCCCGATCAGCGTCGTCATCGCCCAGATCACCGTGGCCAGCGTCGCCTTCTCCTTGGGGAAGATGCGCAGCAGCAGCATTTGCGAAAGCGGCATGATCGGCCCGCCGAACTGGCCGAGCAGCACGCGCATGCCGAGCAGCATGCCGAGCGAACCCGCCAGACCGCACAGCAGCGAAATCGCCGCGAACGCGAGATAACAGACGATGAAGGTGCGCTGAGCGCCGTATTTCTTGGCCAGAAAGCCGGTGAGCGGGACGGTGATCGCCTCCGCCACCGCATAGGAGGTGATCACCCAGGTTCCCTGGCTCGCGGAGACGCCGAGCGATCCCGCGATGGTGTTGACCGACACATTGGCGATCGTCGTGTCGAGCACGACGAGGAAATTGCCGAGCCCGATCAGGATCGCGGCGATGTAGAGTTTGATGCCGGTGAGCGGAGGCGCCTCTCGCGCCTCCGCAAAGGCTTTGAATATGGACATGTGCGTGCCCCTCTTTGCCGGGCCTTACTTGGCGAGCTGGACGTCGACGTTCATCGAAAGACCGACGCGCAGCGGGTGCGCTTCGAGTTCCTTCGGTTCGAGCTTGATGCGGACAGGCAAGCGCTGGACGACCTTGATCCAGTTGCCGGTCGCGTTCTGCGCGGGGACGAGCGCGAAGGCCGCGCCAGTACCGCCCGAGAAGCCGACGACCTTGCCGTGATAGACCACGTCCTCGCCATACAAATCCGAAGTCAACTTGACCGGCTGTCCCGGGCGGACCTTCGCCAGCTCGACTTCCTTGAAATTGGCGTCGACATAGGCCGCCTGGACCGGAACGACGAGCATCAGCATCGCGCCGGGCTGGACCCGCTGCCCGACCTGGACCTGGCGCCGCGATACGACGCCGTCGACGGGCGCCTTGATCACGGTGCGTTCGAGGTCGACGCGCGCCTGGTCGAGCGCGGCGCGTGCCGCGAGCACTTCGGGGTTGGTGTCGACGGTCGTATCCGCGATCATCGCGCGGTTGGCGTCGCGATCGCCGACGGCGACATCGCGGGCGGCCGCGGCCTGCGCGCGGGCCGCCTGCGCCGCGCGAAGGTTCGCGGCGGCAGTGTCATAGGCGTTACGGACCGCGGTCAGCTCGTCGGCCGAAACCGCGCCCGAATCCACCAGCGCCTTGCGCCGGTCGAGGTCGATCCGCGCCTTGTCGAAGCTGGCCTTTGCCGAAGCGACGCCGGCGTCGGCACGCATTTCGTCGGCGGCACGCGCGCTGATCTGCGCACCCAGTCCGCCGTCGGTCGCCATCAGGCCGCGCACGCGGCGGATCGCCATGTGCAGATCGGCCTCGGCGCGCGCGACCGCGATCCTCGCGTCGGTGTCGTCAAGGCGCACCAGAACGTCGCCGCGGCGCACGCGCTGCGCATCCTGAACCAGCACGGCGGCGACGGGCGCCGACACCTGCGAGGTGACCTGCGCGACATCGGCGCCGACATAGGCGTTGTCGGTGACCGCGTGCTTCGACGCCGACAGGACGTCATAGGCGGTATAGCCGCCGCCGATCAGCGCGATGCCTGCGGCAAGCGCGCCGAACAGCTGCTTGCGTTTGGTCTTCGTCCTGGCATCGGCCATTTCGTCGGCATGGACTTCTTCGATGGCACGCAAGGTGCCCGGATCTCTATCGGCCATTTTCTGTCTCCTTGGATTTTGGGGTCATGCTGCTGCGAAACCGCCGCCGAGCGCGCGGATCAGCTGAACGTCGAGGGTGAAACTACGGGTTTGAAGCTCGGCAACCTTGAGGCGCGCTGCGACAACCGATTCTTCGGCGGTGAGCACATCGAGATAGGTGGAGAGGCCCTGCTTGTAGCGGAGCTGCGCAAGGCGCAGGGCGTCCTCGTAGCCGGCGAGCGCTTCGCGCGACGACGCGAGCCGTTGAACCAGCATCTTCTGACTCGTCACCGCATCGGCGGTTTCGCGCAGCGCCTGGACGACCTGCCGGTCGTAAAGCGCGACCGCCTCGTCATACTGGCCGCGGCGGCCGCGATACTGGCCCGAGAGCGCGCCGCCGTGGAAGATAGGCAGGCTGATCGCAGGGCCGAAGCTTCCGAAGTGCGAACCGTCGCGGAACAGATTGTCGACGCCGAACGACTGAAGTCCGGTCAGCGCCGACAGGCTGATGTTGGGATAGAAGGCCGCGCGCGCCTCCTTGGTCCGCTGGTCGGCCGCTTCGACCCGCGCCCGCGCGGCGGCGATGTCGGGACGGCGACCGAGAAGGTCGACCGACGCCGCGGCCGGAAGGCGCTGCGCCTGCAGCGCGGCGATCCGGGGACGGCCGATGGTCAGAGCACGATCGGGGCCGGCGCCGACCAGCGCAGCCAGCGCGTTCTTCGTCAGCGCGATCGCTTCGTCGGTGGCGGCCAGATCCGACCGGGTCTGGGGAATGCGCGCCTCCGCGAGCCGCAGCGCGCTGTCGTTGTCGAGGCCCGCGTCGACGCGCTGCTTGACGAGCTCCAGCGTCTGGGTGCGGATGTCGAGCGCCGATTCAAGGCTGTCGCGTTGCGCATGGAGCGCCGCCAGATCGGCATAGGTCGCGGCGATGCCTGTCGTCAGCGCGAGCCGCGCTTCGTCGAGTTCGAGTTCGGCCGCGGTCGCATCGAGGCGCGCGGCGCGCATCGCGGCGCGATTCTTGCCCCACAGGTCGAGGTCGAGAGTCATCCCGATCCCGATGCTGCCATTGTCGTTCCACCCATCGGGGGTCGCGGCCGCGGGCATCGTGCCGTTCTGGCTGAGCTTCGATGCATCGACCGACCCGAAGGCGTCGATGGTCGGCTTCAGCGCGGCGCCAGCGGCCTGGGCATAGCCCTGTGCGGTCCGCATGCGCGCCGCGGCGGCGGCGAGGTCGGGCGATCCCGCCAGCGCTTCGTCGATGAGGCCCGAAAGCTGCGGGTCGCGATAGTTTTGCCACCAGCCGTCGGCAGGCCATTCGGCGCTTTCGCCGGCCAGCACCGTCGCCGACGCATAGTCGCTGACCGCGCGCGGTTCGGGCTTGTCGCCCAGATTGGGGATGGACGCGCAAGCGCCCGTGAAGAGGAGGGGGAGCAGCAATGCGGCGCGGCCAAACCGCGCGGCGCTGTGCTGGACTTTGGGAGAGGCCATGCTGATCTGTCCTGGGCTGTTGAATAGGAAGCGGATGTCGGCAGCCGCGGACCGGGGGGACATCCAGCGGCTGCCGACGAGGGCCAAATGCACATGTCCTGATACTTCATCAACAAGGGTTGAGTTCAATCAGCATGTCCTGTAGGTGCATGATCGATGGATACGCTGCTAAGTCTTCGGGTGTTCTGCACCGTCGTCGAATTGAAGAGCTTCACCGCCGCCGCCGATCGGCACGACATGTCGCCGACGATGGCGAGCAAGCATGTCCGCGCGCTCGAAAACCGCCTCGGGACGCGCTTGCTGAACCGCACCAGCCGCCACGTCAGCCTGACCGAGACCGGCGCGCTCTATTTCAATCAGGCAAAGCAAACGCTCGAATCGCTTGACGAGGTCGAGGCGGCGGTCGGCAACACCACCGTTGTTCCGAAGGGCACGTTAAGGCTGGCGGTGCCGCGATGGTTCGACAACGCCCGCTTTTCAGCGATGCTCGCCGAATTCGATTCGCTCTATCCCGACGTCCGTTTCGACATCGACCTGAGCGGCAGAGTTGTGAATCTGGTGGAGGAAGGGTTCGACCTCTTGCTCCGCGCTACCGTTCCGGGGTTGCTCGATCCGGGCCTCATTGCCCGTCCAATCGTCGACATGCCCTTTCCGCTTGTGGCCTCGCCCGCCTATCTCGACCGGATCGGGCGTGCGGACAAACTGACCGATCTCAACGGCGCACGGCTGCTTCTGTGCAAGGGCATGCATATCGGCGCGACGGTTCCGTTCGAGGGACCGTCTGGCCGCGAGGTCGTCAAGTTCCAGACCGGGCTCGAATGCGGGAGCGAAACGCTTGCCCGTTTGCTCGCCCTCGATGGCATGGGCATGGCGATATTGCCCGACCTTATCGTCGAGGAGGATGTCATCGCAGGCCGTCTGGAAGTCGTGCTTCCGGGGATCGCCCAGATCGCGACCAAGATTTACGCAGTCTATCCAAGCCGCAAATTTCTATCGGCAAAGGTTCGCACCTTCATCGACGTTTTCGTCGCGCGCGTTGCGCAGATCACCCGCGAGCGTGAAGCGCGCTTTCGCGCACTGCCAGGACACAAACCATGAACCGGCGACCCGTTGATCGCCGGTAAGCCGCTATGACATTTGCCACCCTCTTCCGATTTCTCTTTGAGGGTTGCTCGCATGACATACCGGGATTTCCCGTTTCAGGCCGTTCGCGCCGATGAAGACCGCCCGCCGGTCCTGCAGGGCCAGACCGCGATCGTCACTGCGGCGGGCTCGGGGATCGGGCGCGCTGTCGCCATGCTGTTCGCGCAGGAAGGCGCCAATGTCGTTGTCGCCGATCACGATGGCAACGGCGCCGAAGAGACCGTCGCGGCGATCGAAGCGGCGCACGGCCGGGCCTGTTTCTTTCCCGGCGACGCGGCGGACCCCCAATATCATGTCGGCCTGGCCGCGTTTGCCAAGCATCGTTACGGTTGGCTCGACATGGCCGTCAATGGCGTCGCCGTCCGTGCGCCGTCGACACCGCTCGCGGCTATCTCGCTCGCGACGTGGGATGCGATGACCGCGAACAATATCTCAGGCACCTTCTATGCGATGCGCGCGCAGATTCCCGTGATGCTCGAATCGGGCGGCGGGGTGATCGTCAATGTGGCAAGCGTCCCTGCGACCGGTGTCGCAGTGGAATCGGGCATCCGCAGGGCGACGATCGAAGGTCTGGTCGCGCTTACCAAAGCGATCGCGACCGAATATGGTGCGCAGGGCATTCGCGCCAACGCCATCGTCCCGAGCCGCGCCGACGCCCCGCGCGGCAACGCCGGGGTATCGAAGGCGCGAAAGCAGGACGGTCGCGGCGCGCCGATCGATCGGCTCGACGCCGTCCGCGAAGTCGCCGAAACCGCCCTGTTCCTCGCCAGTTCGAAATCGACCTTCATCAATGGAACCTGTGTGCCGCTGAACGATGGAATGGGCGCGCGATAGGACCGCATGATGAGCGCTGCCCGACTTTGCGGCTACGAGACCGCGCGATCATGAACTGTGGCGCCATGATCCCTGAACCCGGCGACGGTTGATCGATCCATCGGGCGATGCGAATGCCGTGACGCATCGCGGTCCGCATCGAAATTGGATCGCCCTTCGGAAAGCAGTCGATGTCCACGATTATAGAGCACACGCCCCGCGCGGCCGGTTTCGCTGCCAGATCGTGCAACCGTAGCTCGGTATGCGCAGCCGGCGGGTCGCTCACCGGCACCGATTGGGAAATCGTCGAAATGGCGGCGTGGGACGGCCCGCGGAGTCTGAAACCCAAGGGTCTTCTGGCGCGCATCGAAAGGGTCCTTTTCGGCGATGTTGCGCTTCCGTTGGCGAATGCGCGGCTTGAATCGCTGCGGCGTTTTTCGGTGAAGGCATGGTCTTGGAACCAGCTCGGCGAACGCGACATTGCCGCCGCGCTGGACGCAGGCCTCTCGCCAAGCGACGTTCGCCAAATCCTCGATCATGTCGCGAGCCGCCGCGGCTTCTTGCCTCGGATAAGGAACTGGCCCCCCTGACCGGCTCGGCGCGTGACATCCCTCATTCGCGCCGGCCACCCCATCCACCATTTCCTCCGGCGGCATTGATCGCCGCGAACCTGACCCCCTGCAGTTCGCCATTCCGGCGCGCGGCAGGGGGTCGGGGTTTGCGCGTACAGGCTGTGCGAAAATCATGCACCATGAAGACATGATGCTTGAACAAGCGCGCGGTTGATGAACTCAAGAGAAACTCTCATCTGCCGCTCACCAGCTCCGCTGTGGAGCGGGATGATCAAGCATCAGGAGTTTATAGAATGCAGATCCTCAAGACCGTGGTCGCGTCCGCCATCATCGCTGCCGGCACCGCCGGCACGGCATCGGCACAGGAATTCGAAGGGCCGTACGTCGGTGCCCAGGCCGGATGGAGCGGCGACGATGTGCGGAATCCCGAAATGCCGCAAGGCGTGATCCCGATTGACGACAAGCAGCAGGCGCTGACCGGCGGCATTTACGCGGGCTATGATCGCCGCCTGGGTGACCGTATCGTCGTCGGCGCCGAGGGCAGCTTCGACCTCACCAACGACGACAAGTTCCGCGGCACGAGCGCCAGCGGCGCCTATCTGATCGACCCGAAATACTCGTTCGACCTGACGGCCCGCGCGGGCTATCTCGTCCAGCCCGAAACGCTTGTCTATGTTCGCGGCGGCTACAGCAATGCGCGCGTCACGACGCGGATCACCGATCTTGCGGGCACGACGAGCGAAGCCGAGAACCGCGACGGCTGGGTGATTGGCGGCGGGGTCGAGCGCCAGCTGGTCGATCATGTCTCGGCGCGCGTCGAATATCGCTATTCGGACCTCCGCGAAGGCGAGGGTAAATATGACCGCCACCGCGTACTCGCGGGGTTGACCTACCGATTCTGATCCCATTTGGTCGTGTTGGGCGGGACGGTCGGTATTCGCCCGCCCTGTCCAACCATCCCCTAGAGGCCTTTGTCCAACCTGGGCGTTGCCGGTTTGGCCATTTTGGCCTCAGGAGAACGATCATGGGAAGGTCAGAATTCGATTATTCGGCGCCTCGACCAGCGTGGAATTCCGGCAGGAAGGTCGGGACCAAGCGCCCACTGAAGCCACGTCAGATTTGGGCCATTCGCTTTCATCTCGATCGCGAGCACCGACTTCGAGACCGGGCGCTGTTCGATCTTGCGATCGACAGCAAACTGCGGGGCTGTGACCTGGTGAAGATCAAGATCGGCGGCTTGGTAACAGGTGGAGAGTTGCGAACGCGGGCAATCGTAATTCAGCAGACGACGGGTCGGCTCGTTCAGTTCGAAATCATGTCGGACGTGCGTGGGAGCCTCCTGGCGTGGCTCGAGCGCCGGGGCGGATCGATCGAGGACTATGCGTTCCCGAGCCGCATCGACCACTCTGCCCATATGAGCACGCGGCAATATGCGCGACTCGTTGACGAGTGGGTCACGGCAGTCGGCCTTCGAAGCGAAGACTATGGAACACATTCGCTTCGGAGAACGAAGGCGTCGATTATCTACAAGGCGACTGGGAATTTGCGCGCCGTACAAATTCTTCTGGGCCACACCAAAATCGAAAACACGGTGCGATACCTCGGCGTTGATGTGGAAGATGCCCTGACGCTGGCGGAAGGCATCGAAGTCTAACTCAAAATTTGAATACCCTGAGAGCGAGCGCTCCGAGGCCTTACGGAACGTCCGCTCTCTTTGTTTGATCGCCAAAAGCTGCCTGTCCGAAATCGGCCAAATCTCCTTTGCGACGGACAGCATGAATCGCTGTCCGTCGCTCGGGAGCAGACTCATTTTGGAGCCGGCGTGACCCGCGTCCACAGATCGTCGAAGGCGTGGGCGTCGAAGAATGCGAAGGCCCGCACGATCCGCCCATCTTTCAGCGTCAGAATCCACGCATAGCTGTTGACGTAGGGCTGTCCGTCGCGCGCGGTTCCGGCAGCGTCGAAATGTGCGACCACCGTGTCACCATCAACATAGAGCGCATGAACGCGGGGGATCAGCCGTTCCTTCATCCGCGCGTTGAACGGCCGGATGACCTCGCTCATAAACGCTTCCTTCGTGGGATAGGTCTTGCTCGCGAGCGAGTTGCCTGAAATCGTCCAGACCGCGTCCTCGGCGAGCAGGTCATAAGGACCGCCGGTCCCTGCCGCCCAGGCATCCATCGAACGGGCTATCGTTGCGCGGATGGCATCGACGTCGTTCGTCTGCGCTGCAGCTTTCGCCGTCATCGCCACGGCTGCAAGCGCGATAGCGAAGCGGCCGACATTCCTGATCCAGTTGGTCATCGTCTCTCTCCTCAATCGAGCGCCGCAACGGCGGCGGTTGCCACTTCAAAATCCTGATCGACCATGCCGCCCGACACGCCGATCGCGCCGATCAGCTTGCCGTTCGTGTCCTTCACCGGCACGCCGCCGGCAAAGACAATCAGCCCGCCGTTGGTGCGATCGAAGCCGGGCGAGGTGCCGCCAGGCTTGACGAAGTCGTAGAGTGCTTCGGTGTTGAAGCCGAAAAGCGCAGCGGTGCGCGCCTTGTTCAGCGCGATGTCGGCTGAACCCAAAAACGCGCCGTCCATGCGAAGGAAGGCTTTGAGGTTCGCGCCGTCGTCATAGACGGCGATGTTCATCGGCACCCCGATCGCGTCAGCCGCCTTGCGGGCGGCGGCGATTGCGGTGTCGGCCTGTTCCTGGGTAACGCTCATGTCAAAATCCTTTCAGGAAAGATTCGGCCGCGGCAGTGGAAGGCCGCGGCCGACAGGTCGGGGTCAGATCCGGTTCTCCCAGGCGTCAAGCTGGTGCTGCTTCAGCATGTCCTCGATCGCCTTCGGCATCACGTTGCGGAACTTGCCTTCGTCGGCGGGAACGACCTCGATCATGCGATCGATCATTTCCTGCGCGTCCATCTTGCCTTCGGGCGTGGCGAAGAAATCGTCGAAGCCCTTGCGCAGATCGGCGCGCTTGGTGAAATTCACGCTGTCGTCGAGCCAGCGGAACGGATTGTCCGCCATCGTTTCGTTATAGCCGGTGTAATAGGCACCGGGGTTGATCGTCTGGACCTTGACGCCGTAGGCGGCGAGTTCCTGCTGGAGCGCTTCGGCGACCGATTCCAGCGCGTGCTTGGTCGACACATAGGTGCCCCAGTTCGCCGGGGTGAACAGTCCGCCCATCGACGAGGTAAACACGACCTTCTTGCCTTCGGCGGTTCCTTCGCGGACCCAGCGCTGGACGATGCCCTGCGTCAGCTCGAGCGGCAGGAAAACATTGACCTCGAAATTCTTGCGGACCAGGTCGAGCGGGATTTCCCAGACGGGGCCGGCTTCACCCATGCCGGCGTTGTTCCACAGGATGTCGATGTCCCACTTCTGGGCCTGACGAATATCGTAGGGATCGGTCAGATCGAGGCGTTCGACGCGGATCTTTTCGCTGAGACCCAGCGCCGCGACTTCTTCGCGCAGCGGGGTGACCTGCGACGAAACCTGCACGGTCGCGATGATGTTGTGGCCGTTGCGCGCCATGCCGATCGCGGCGCCTTTGCCGAAGCCGCCAGCGGTACCGGTGATGAGGATGGTCTTGCTCATGTCTAATCTCCTTTGGCTTTCACCTGTCGGCGCGGGAGTGCGTCCGATGGGTCGGAGATAGATCGTCGGCTGGCGCTGCGCCGTTCGCGGCTTGCGGCGATTGTTCCGAAATTGCGATCACGATGCCTTCGTGGCAGGATTTGGCCGCTTATCGATTCGTCGGGCTGCTTTCGGAGGGGTTCGGGCAGAATGAACGCAACGCTTGCCGAACCTGTGATGAAGGAATCCGAGGGTTCGCTCGCGGGGATGGCACGCATCCTCGACCGGCCGCCGGTGACCATGTCGGACGGACTACGCGGCGATACCTTGCTGACCGGCCGCTGGCAGCATGGGCCGGTCCACGACACGCTCGCCGCCCTCCCGACGCATGTCATCGTCGCGCATCACGGCGGCGACGGCGACATGGCACTGCGCGCTTCAGGGGGAATCAATATCCGCGCCCGGTCGCGCGTCGGTACAATGGTGATCATTCCGCGAGGGCAGGACGGGCGCTGGGACATCGCAGGCAAGTCCGACGTCAGCCATGTCTATCTCACCCATAACCGGCTGGAATCGACGGTTGAGGAGCTCACAAACGGACGCGATTTCGACCTGCTCCACCGCGTCGCTTTCGAGGATCCGACGGTCGTCAATCTCGTCACGATGCTCAGTAACGAGGCGGCATCCGGCGAGAGAAGCTCGCGCCTTTTCGTTGAACAGGCCATCGACCTGCTCTGCACCCAGCTGGTGCGCGGCCATTCGACCTTTGGCGCGCTGGCCGATCCCGCCGCGCGGCGCGGCGGGCTGGCCGACTGGCAGGTCAAGCGCGTCACCACCTATATGCGCAGCAGGATGGAGGAAGAGATCGGCCTCGACGAGCTCGCTGCGCTTGTTCATCTGAGCCGCTTTCACTTTTGCACCGCCTTCAAGAAGGCGACGGGCCGCAATCCGCATGAAACGCTGACGATGATGCGCATTGCGCGCGCCAAGGAGATGCTCGCAGACCCCGATATGCCGGTGACCGAAATCGGACTCTGCGTCGGCTACCAGACACCCTCTTCCTTCGCGGCAAGCTTCCGCAAGATAGTGGGCATGAGCCCCAGCGAGTTCCGGCGGCGGTTGTAGAGAACGCAATTGCGCCGCTCTCGAGGGAGGAGAGCGGCGCAGCGCTGGACCCGGCAAGAATGATTCGATCAGGTCCGTTCGGCCGCCGCGAAATCGGTCGACACCGAAATTGGGCGCCACTTTGCGACGATCTCTGCGTCCGCCACATGTTTGGCCTCGATCGCCGCGACCGTGTCGCTGCCGAGCGGCAGGCGAACCGGCGGGTTCGCGGCGTCGGCGAAATCGACGAGCACCTGCGCCAGCTTGTCGGGATCGCCCGGCTGACCGTGGTTCAGGTCAGCAGCGACCTGCCGGACGCGCCCGGCAGTTTCGGCATAATCCTCGATCTCGCCGCCGCTGACCGTGAGCGAGGTCGCATCGAGGAAATCGGTCCGGAAATAGCCGGGCTCGACCACCGTCACATGTACGCCAAGCGGCGCAAGTTCGGCGTGGAGCGCTTCGGACAAACCCTCGACCGCGAACTTGGTCGACGAGTAGACGCCGAAGCCCGCCGCGCCGCGATAGCCGCCAATCGAGGAAATGTTGAGGATACGCCCCGACCGCTGCGCGCGCATTGTTGGCAGAGCCGCTCGCGTGACGTTGAGCAGGCCGAAAACATTGGTGCGATAGACGCGCTCGACATCCTCCGCGCTGGCTTCCTCGACCGCGCCGAGGAGCCCGAAGCCGGCATTGTTGAGCAACACGTCGATCGACCCAAAGGCTTCGACAGCCGCGATGACCGCCGCATTCGCCTGCGCCTCATCGGTTACGTCGAGCGGAAGCGCAAGCAACCGTTCGCGGTTGCCAAGCGCCTCGATCACGGCGTCGGCGCGGCGCGCGGTCGCGACAACATTGTCGCCCTGCTCGAGAGCGAGTTTGGCGATCCGAAGGCCGAAGCCGCGCGACGCGCCGGTGATGAACCAGGTTTTCATGTTTGTAACTCCTCTGCTGATATTGACAGAGGGTTGCTACGCCGTTGTCACAGCGAGCGCCGTTCGCGCCTTGCGGCGACTGTTCCAAAATTGCGATCCTATTGAGCTCCAAATTATGCTTTTGAAAGCATGTCCGCTTTCTTGGATAGCGGCCCTCAAAGCCGACCGACGGCAATCGGCCATGTGCTGCCTAGATCAATCCCTGCGCCGTCCTACGGCGACTGATGCCAGCAGAGCGGTGGCGAGCGCGCATAGCCAGTCGCACAATGCGGAATGTCTGTTTCATCTCCGAAGCTGCCGAAAACCAACAGTCTGAAATCCGCCATGTTCGGCCTAGGTTGACGCCGCATGTTGCTGAGACTGCATCAGTTCCGCGATCTTCGGCAGCGCATCGGGATTCTCGATCGTCGGCGGGATGCCGACCTCGGCTCCGTTGACGATGCCGCGTATGGCGGCGCGCAGGAATTTTTCCGATCGGGTCTTGGGCACTGCGCACACGATATGCACCTGCTTCAAGGCAGCGACCGACCCCAGTTCCTGTCGGACGAGCGAAACAATTTCGCCGGGTAGGCCGTCGCCAGCGTCGGCCCCGCTCTTGGTAACCGCAAAGGCGATCGGGACCATGCCCTTCAGGCCGTCGGCTGCGCCGATGACGGCGCACTCTGCGACGGCGGGATGCGCAGCTATGATCTGTTCGATCTGTCCGGTCGACAAGCGGTGGTCGGCGACGTTGATGATATCGTCGGTGCGGCCCATGATATGGACGAAACCGTCGGCATCGATTTGGCCGGCGTCGCCGCTTTCAAAATGACCGGGAGCCGATTGGAACGCGGACTCAAAATATGCCGCGTCGAGCCTGTTCTCTCAAAAATCGCTCCAAACCGGATCTTATCATTTATGCGCGACAAGAATCCTTTATAATCAATGCCTGAATCTTCGAAAACGATGCCCGACTATCTAATTCTGTTTACTTGCAATTCTCTTTGAGACACCTTTCCTTGGGAAGGGGCAACCAATATGATTCGGAAATCGTCGGCATTGGCAGCTGCATTTCTGCTTGCCAGCACAAATCTTTCAGTTGCGGCGTCGGCACAAGGGCACGATCCTCGACCAGCGCTCGGCAACATCATTACGGCCTTTCAGCAATGCGGTCCGCCGGCCGCGTTTCAGTTACTCAGTCCGCAGATGTTCGAGTTGGTCGCATCGCAGACCGGGGGTTCGGGTTGCTACGCTCCGATCGCGGCTGCGGGACCGATTACCAACATGCAGGTCTTGCAGCAGGCGCAATTCCCGGTTGGGCCAATGTATCTCGTCCGGGTGACCCATCAGGCAGGCCCGGTCGACTGGTTCATCGGCTTCAACCAGTTCAACGGCAAGATCGAGTATCTTTCGTTTCAGCAGGTTCAAGGGGGAGGCGGAGGCGGAGGCAATCCGAGCATCCAGACGGGACCCAGCCCGAGCGCAGGAGGACCGGGCACGGGAGCGCCCCCGCCGCCACCGAAGACCGACGGCGGAAATCCGGCGGAAGAGTGCCAGATGTTTCCAACGATGTGCCAGTGACGATGCTGCTGGAACGTCGCGTCTTGATCGCAGGCACTGCGGTCATCATGTTCGGCGGTGTCTGTGGCTGCGGCAAGGCGCATGCGCGGGACGCCGAGGACGACAGCGGATGCTGGCTCCCGAAGGGAGCGGGCGACGACATATTGAAGCGAGCTTCGCCGCCAAGGGTCTTCAGTCAGGGCAGCGAACCGATGGAGAGCCGATCGGGCAATCCGATCCTCGACCGCGCCCTCGCTCGCGGCCTCGCAACGATATCCAAGACGTTCGACGTTCTACCCGGCTTTGCCTATTATCGTGAAGCCGGCCGCGGAAATGCCAAAGCGATGAGCGACGTTTTGTTGGACCGAACCGACGGTACAGTCCTCTTCGGATTGAAAATGCTCGAGGACCTCCTGGGTCGCTCCTATCCGGACGCCAGGATCCTGGCAGTTTGCGCTCATGAGTTCGGTCACATTCTGTCGTACAAGAACGGGATGATCAACGAGCTCGCAAAGACCGGCGTATACCGGGCGGAGCAGTTTGCCGATTATATGGCTGGCTACTTCTCCGGTACGCGCCGCCTGATCAACCCGAAATACCCCTCCGTCATTTTCGCGTCGACGCAGAGCGCGTTCGGAGGAGGCGATCATGGAAGCGGGTACAAAAGGGGAGAGGCGGTGCAGGCCGGCTTTCTCGCCGCCTATCAGCAGAAGCTGGGCGCGGTCGATGCGGCCAATGCAGGGTTCGACTTTTCGATGAGCCGGTCTCTTTGACCCTGGCTGGGCGATGTTCGAGAGTTCTCGGTCCTGGCTTCGATCGGCGAGGACGAACGTCCGTCCCTCGCTGGGTCTATTGAACGCCGCCTCCTTAGGCCATAGGCGGATGCGATGCTAGACGAGGCCTATAGGGCGTGGCTCAACACGCTTCCGATCACCGACAAGACGATCGGCAACCAGCTTTCGCGCATCCACCGCCTCGAAAAGGCCTTCGGGGATATCGACGCCGCATTCGATGCCGATGGCATGGCGAGCGTGCTGTTGAGGCTCGAATATAGCGCTGGCGATGCTGCGGCGAAGAAACCGCTCCCGAACGGGATTGTCTCCAAGGGCAAGCCGGTGGGCACGATGTCGACGCTCCGCCATGCCGCCAACAAATACCGGACCTTCCGGCTTCAGCACGGGGCCTCGGTGTCTGCCCCGGCGCTTCCCACGCAATTCGTCCCGATCGCCAAACCAAAGGCTGCTCCCGGGCGAGGCCTCAAGCCGACGGGCTTCTGGATCTTCCAGGCCAACCCTAAAAGATGGAAGGCCGACGACTGGCTCGCATCGGGTGAGACATCGCTTCTTTATTTCGTGTCGAAAGACGACCGCGATCTGATTCAGGTCGGCGACCTCGGGGTCGTTCGCCGGACCGCACGGCGCGGCAAACCCGCGGCGATTCTGGCGCTGGTCGAAGTCGTAGAGGCAACGTCATTCCGGCCCGAGCCCGATCCGAAGTTCTTCGTCGACTCGGCGCTCGGCGCCGAACCAGACTATCGCGTCCGCCTTGAGCGGCTCGCGATATTTGACGAGCCGGTCATTGCGCCGTCGCTCCCCGGCGAACCGGCGTTCGACCTGTTGCAAAAAGGGCTGCAGCGCACGACGACCCCGTTTCCCGGCGAAGCCTTCGCGCATCTCGCAGGGCATGCAGGGTTTGTCCCGCTCGACCTCGCCACCGCGCGAGCATCGCGCTCGCCCCAGGTTCTGAAGGATCTGCAGGCTGCGGCGAAGAGCGCACCCCCGGAGATGCGCGAGGTCGTCAGTCGCCGGATCGAGCGTGGCCCGATCGGCGACAAGGTCAAGGCTGCGCGCGGCCACCGCTGCCAGGTTTGCGAGGCACTCGGCAGGGACCCTATCGCGTTCTATAAATCAGGCGGCGAACCCTATGCCGAAGCGCACCATGTGATTCTGGTCAGCACGATGATCGCCGGCGTCCTGGATGCAACGAACGTCATGGTTCTATGCCCGAACCACCATAGGCAAGCTCATTATGGCGCGTTCGAAATCGTCTCGGCCGATGAAGCAGCGTGGACGATCCGGGTCGACGGGCACGAGCTGATCATACCGCAAACGGCGATCTGGTGACCGAGGCGATCGCGAAGGGCGCTTTCCAAGCACTCGTCCGGAGAGGACGGCGATGCGCCCTATCTTTGGATGGCGTTCATCGGCGCAATCGCGGTCTTAAGGTCCACAGGGTTTTTCAGCGCGAATGCTTCGGTTGTGGCTGTGTAGGCCTCGTCGGAAGCATGTGTTTCGCTGACAGTTGTGACTTCTTCCGCGCACGGCATCGCCGCAACGCCACAAAAGTGTCCGCTTATCCCCAACCGGAGTTGAAAGCCGCCTGTCCGCTACCGGCCAGAATCCACGATGCTAGCATTTCGGCACGAGGCCCATGAGGGCCGAAAAGCCGTTTCAGCGGATTTTTCTGTCCGGGTTCGAAAGCTCGGCTTCTGACGGCCAATGCCCTTGGGGATTTTCACGGACGATTTCCGCGAGCAGCGCCTTCGCGCCGTTTTCATCGCCCGCAAAGCGGCGTTCCATCGCAATCGCGAATTTGATCGTGCTGTCGCGCGTATCCTTGAGACCGGCGGGATCGAGCCGCCCCTGCATGATCTGGACGGCTTGGTAGTAGGTGAAATTCTCGATCAGCTTCAGCCCCGGCTCGATCGCGTCGATCGCCGCGCGTGCCTTTTCATGCTGGCCCATCTTGCGCAGCGCGATATAGGTCCAGTAGGCGGTCGGCACGCGCATGTCGTCGCGGGCGAAGTCAGCCGAAAGTTCCAGCGATTTTGCCATGCCCGCAACCACGGTGGAATAGTCGCCGGTCGCGAAGCTGGTCTGCGCGTGGTAATAGACGATGTTCCCGCGATAGGTGCTGATCGTCAGCCCGATCGGGTTCGGCATGCCGTCGGGCTCGAAATTGTCGGGCAGGTCGCCCATCAATTCGAGCGCCTTGTCATAATCGGCCAGCGCCTCCTTGAACTTGCGTGCGCGCGTGAGGTCGCGGGCGCGGAAGCGGTACAGCTTGTAGCTGTTCGGAAATTGCTTGATTCCGGCGCTGAAGGCATCGACCGCGTCGCAGATTCGTCCGGCGTAGTCGAGCCGGCGGCCGTACCAGATGTGGCTGTCCTCGCGATCGGGCGCGATACGAAGCGCGGCCTCGGCGATCGCAATATCTTCGTCGAGCATCTTCTGCATCGCGGCGGAATATTTGGGGATGGTCAGCGGCGTGCCGATCAGGCTGGTCGTGCAATTCCCCGCGTCGGCTCCAGGGACGGTCGCCGACGCGGGGGCTGCCATCAGCAGCAAGGGCAGGGCGAGGGCGGACAGGCGGGTAGCGTAGCGCGGGCTCATCCGATCACCTCACTATAAATGCGGCGCACATTCGCCCCCATGATCTTCTCGACCGTGCTGGACGGATAACCGAGCTTGCGCACGCCATCCCAAACGACTTCCATGCGGCGCGGGCCGTTGAGTTCGTTGATGAACAGCGGCCAGTCGGGTTCGTGGAAATTGGCCCCCTCTTCGGCCTTCAGTTCGGCGATATAGGCGTCGGTCATCTCGACGACGCGGTGGTCTCGGTCGCTGCCGATCGCGACATGATCGGCGCCCATCACCCTCACCGCATGATCGATATGGCGGAAATATTCGGGCAATGCGTCGTCGCGCTTCGTCGTCAGGAACGGCCGCATCTGGCAGATGCCGGCAACCCCGCCCCGGTCGGCGAGCAGACGGAGGTTCGCGTCGGTCGTATTGCGGATATTGCTGTGCACCGACATGCAGGCGGTGTGGGAGATGATGACTGGCGTCTTCGACGCCGCGATCGTGTCCGCCATTGTCTGCATATTGGCGTGCGACAGGTCGATCAGCATCCCCCGCTGGTTCATGCGCCCGACGAGTTCGCGGCCGAAGTGGGTAAGGCCATTCACGCCGAGTTCCTTACAACCCGCGCCGGCCCAGTTCTGGTCGTTGTAGGTGATCTGCGCAGACCGCACGCCCAGCTTGTGGAACAGGTCGACATTGTCGAGGTCGCGTCCGAACTGGGTGCTGTTCTGGAACAGGTAGAAGAGCGCAAGCTGACCGTTTTTGCGCGCGACATCGATGTCGCTGGTCCTCGTCGCCTTCAGGAACAGGTCGGGGTGCGCCGCGATGTGCGCGTCATAGTCGAGGACGGCCTGTACGGCATCCCCATACGCTTTCCCCTCATAGGCCTTGGGATCGCAGAGCGTGACGGTGATCGCGTCGAGCCCGCTTGCGCGCATCTCGCCGATCAGCGCGGCATCATATTCGAAGCGAACCTCGCCCATCGCGTCGAAAGTGAGGGGGCGTGCTTTCGCTGGCGCTGCTCTCGATGCAGGTGCAAGCGCCAACGTCGCCGACAATGCCGCCCCCGACAGGATGAAATTCCGTCTGTCCATAGCTTCGCCCTCTCCGATTCATTATCGGAAAAAGAATTAGCGTATAGGAAAATTATTGCAAGGCCGCAGATTCAGCTGCTGCGGGCGGGGTCAGCCGGTGTTGATCCACAGGACGACGGCGTCCTCTTCGCTGGTCGAATAGGCGGCGTGCTGCATGCTGCTGTTGATATAGATGCTGTCGCCGACGCCGAGGATCGCGGGTTCGTAATGCTCGGTCTGGAAACAGATCTCGCCCTCGAGCACATAGAGGAATTCCTCTCCACTATGCTGCGACCAGCTCTTGAAATCCTCGAGGCTGCGCGCCTTGATCGTCGTGACGAAAGGCAGGATTTTCTTGTTCTTGAGCTCGGCCGCGATCAGCCGGTGGCGATAGACCGCGGTCTCCATCAGACGCCCGGCGCCGTCCATCGTGACGCTGCGCCGTCCCGCGGCATCCTGTCCCGAATTGCTCGCGAACAGCTCGGTGATGTCGATGTCGAAACCTGCGGCCAGTTTCTGCACGACGTCAAAGGTCGGTGACATCTGGTCGTTTTCGATCTTCGAAAGCGTCGAGGCGGCGAGGGCTGTCAGCTTGCCGGCGTCTTCCAGCGTCATGCCGCGTTCCTTGCGGAGCTGGCGAAGCCGTTCGCCCAGGTGAAAACCTTCCGATCGGGGACGCTTGGCCGTTCTCACCGCACCCAGAACTTCCGGTTCGTCTCCACTTCTGGGCGGCATATGTCTCTATTCCTTGTCTTGTTCGAGATCTTCGGCACCGCGGATCGGAAGGGCGGCTCGACGGGAAGGAGTCCGGCCAATCAGCTGCCCCCTTATAGAGTGCAAATTTCCGATAGGCTACGGAATTGGCATATCCGATATGCCAATTCCGTAGCTACCCACGGGGAAGATTGATTGACCTCGAGCAGAACAAGATCAGAATTTATACTTAGCATTCAAATAATAGAAGCCGCCGGCAACCCCGAATACGCTGTGATTGTCATAGATCAGGCCAGCGCGGGCGCGAGCCGGGCCGCGGCCCGGCGGGAAGATGTTGAAGATGTTGCGTGCACCGACGCTCAGCTCGACATCCTGGATGCCCGAATAGGTCACCTCGGCATCGAACAGCGTCACCGCCTTGCGTGGCAGGAACGTCGCACCATCAAGGCGGCGCCATGCGCCATAGTGGATTGCGCGCGCCATGAAGCCGAAATCGCCGACCTTCGTCGTTGCCGAGAAATTGCCGCGCCAGCGCGGGGTGCCGCGTTCGAACTCGGTAACGATGGCAGGGCTGAAGCCCGGGGGCGGCGCGCCGCGCAGATGCTGCTCGTTATAGTTTACAGCAAGGCTGAAGTCGGTCGACGCATTGTCCGACCAGCTATGGCGATAGGTGCTGACAAGGTCGAAACCGCGCACGCGCGTATCCATTTCGTTTTGGAAATAGCGCACCTGTTCGATGTCCGCACCGTTCGGGAAGTTGATCGCAGCGAGCGCCGCGCGCTCCGCAGCGGTCGTATTCCGCGAAGGCGTCAGAAGCAGACGGTCGTCGACGTCGATCTGGTAGAAATCGAGCGTGGTCAGGAAACCGTCGAGGCCGGTGAAGACGACACCCGCCGACATGTTGAACGAGGTTTCGGGGGTCAGCGCCTTTGATCCGAACACCTGCGCGGCGGGCGAACCCGGAACGAGCACGGCATCGAGGATGAAGCCGCCGACGCCGTCGAGCTGGGACGTCAGGCTGGTGCCGAAGACCTGTCCAGCGGCCGGTGCGCGGAATCCGGTGCTGACCGAACCGCGCAGCGCAAAGGCGTCGCTCAGCTCGAAGCGGGTCGACGCCTTGTAGCTGAAATTGTCGCCGAACTGGTCATAGTCTTCATAGCGGGCGGCCGCCGACAGATTCCACCAGGGCGTGATGTCGGCATCGATTTCACCAAACACCGCATAGCTGTTCGAATCGAAGCTGCCGGCGAATTCGGGCGAGAAGCCCTGGAAGCCGTTCGATCCCGCGGGCAGATCCTGCAGCGGGCCGGTCGTGTAGCTCGCGACATCGCCTTCGCCGATGACATAGGTTTCCTTGCGGTGGCTGGCGCCGGCAAAGATGAGGATGTCCTCGCTCAGTTCATAGGAGACTTCGGCATCGAACTGGATTTCACGCTGGGTGAGCGATCCGGGCTTGAACGAGGTCGGCGACTTCACGCCCATCGAGGCGTTGATCGTGCCGGTGATCGAATAATCGACCGTGTTGGTGCCATAGCGTGCCGACAGGTCCCATGTCAGCGGTCCCTCTTGATCCCGCAGGCCCACCAAGGCGCTGAAATCTTCAAGATGGCCGCGGAATTCGGGCGTGAAGCCGCCCGGATAGATGGCGGCAAGGTTGAACTGCTGGGGGTGCGCGGGCGACAGGTCGAACGCCGAATTGGCGTAGGTGCCATGGCCGTTGAGGCCTCCTGCGGCGAAGGGCTGGCGGAGGCCGAAGGTGACCGAGCTTTTGCCGGTCATATAGTTGCCGAAGCTATAGAGTTCGAGCTCGTCGCTGAGTTCGATGCCGGCGTTCCATACCGATTTGAACGCCATGTAGCGCGGATCGAGGTTGCCTTCGGGATGTTCGGGCACGCCAGCGACGCCCAAAGCCCTCAGCGCTTCTGCGCCGGCGTGGTTGGCCTTCTTCGCATAGGCCTTTGCCTGGTCGGTATATTGCGCGGCGATGTTGAAATAGGCGTTGTCGCCGACCGGGACAGCGAGGTGGCCCTGAATGTCATAGGTGCGGCCGCCGCTTTCATAATATTCGCCGACCTGGGCCGTGATGGAGCCGCCGCTCCGTGCCTTCTTCAGCTCCATGTTGATCACGCCGGCGATGGCGTCCGAGCCATATTGGGCGGACGCGCCGTCGCGCAGCACTTCGACGCTCGACAGGGCGATCGGCGGAATGACGTTGAAGTCCTGGCCCTGCGAGCCCGAGGTCGAGGCGTGGCCGGTGCCGATCTGTACGATCGAGGCGCGGTGGCGACGCTTGCCGTTCATCAGCAGCAGCACATGGTCGGCGGGCGAGCCGCGCAGCGTGACCGGGCGCACGAACGACGAACCGTCATTGCCCTGCAGGCGCTGGGCGTTGAACGCGGGCACCAGCGTGCGCAGTGCATCGTTCACGTCCGAATAGCCGGTGGTCGCGATCTGTTCCGGCGCGATGACGTCGATCGCGACCGAGCTGTCGGTGATCGAACGATCCTTGCGGCGCGTACCGATGACGACGATGTCGCTGCCGCCGCCCTCACTGGTCTCTGCACCGTCATCCTCTGGCGGCGCCGACTGGGCATGCGCCATCGGCGTGATCGCGAATGCGAGCGCTGACGACAACAACAGGCGTGACACGAACTTCGACATCTTTCCCTCCTTTTGGACCCGTTTCCCCACCCGGAAATTCAGCGATTTCCGTCATGTGTCATAGTTTCTAAAATTTTCCTATCATAAAAATTCTTGCTAAACTAGCAAAAACTTCCTATGCAAAAGGGGAGTGCTGCAGGGGCGGCCTCGCGGCGTGGGCCAGCGGGAGAATTTCGCTTGAGCGGCATTGGAAAATTGTCAGCGCTCGCGATCGGCGTGTCGCTTCCTGGCATGGCTGTCGCGGCACCGGCCGGCGTCGAACTGGCCGACGCACTGGTCATCCATGCGGGCGCAGTTGTAACGATTCCGGGCGAAAAGACGCTTGGGCCGAGCACGATCGTCGTGCGCGGCGGGCGTATTGCCGAAATCGAATCGGGCTATGTCGAGCACCCCGGCGCGAAGGCGATCGACCTTAAGGGCCGGACGTTGCTGCCCGGCCTGATCGACACGCATGTCCATTTCAGCTTCTCGCCTGCGACTAAACTATGGTCTGCGGCGATCGACACGCCCGAAGATGTTGCGATCTTCGCTTTTTCCAATGCGAAAAAGACGCTGGAGGCCGGCTTCACCACGGTCCGCGATGTCGGGTCGGACGGTTATTCGATCCATGCGCTGCGCGATGCGGTCAATGAAGGCATCGTCACTGGCCCGCGCATCTTTCTGTCGGGCACGTCGCTCTCGATCGTCGGCGGTCATGGCGACATGTCGGGCCTCAACCGCAAGGCCACCGAGGCGCTCTATCCCTATGACTATACCGGTGCCTGCACCGGCGGGGTCGAATGTGCGCTGCGCGTCCGCGAAGCGGCGAAATATGGCGCCGACCTCATCAAGATCACCTCGACCGGCGGTATCATGTCGCAGCAGGCGCGGGGACTCGGCCAGCATCTGAGCGAGGAGGAACTGAACGCGATCGTTACCACCGCGCATAGCCTCGGCCTGAAGGTCGCGGCACATGCGCACGGCGGCGCGGGTGTCGCTGCCTCGGTGCGCGCCGGCGTCGATTCGATCGAACATGGCACCTGGCTCGACGAGGAGACCGCGAAGGAGATGGCGAAGCGTGGCACCTGGCTGGTGCCGACGCTCGGCCTGCTCGACGGGCGCAAGGATGCGGACGCCAGTCCCGAGGTGCAGGCGAAGATGGCCGAGGCGCGCGCGGTCGCCGGACGGAACATCGCGCTCGCGGTCCATTACAAGGTCAACATCGCCTTCGGCACCGACGCGGGCGTATCGCCGCACGGGGAGAATGCCCGCCAGTTCCGCCATATGGTCGAACAGGGGCCGATGACCCCTGCAGCGGCAATCCGCTCGGCGACGGTCGATGCCGCTGCGCTGCTCGGCCAGTCGGAGAATGTGGGCACGATCGAGGTCGGAAAATTCGCCGACCTGATCGCGGTCGACGGTGATCCCTACCGCGACGTGACGCTGCTCGAACGCGTCTCCACGGTGATCAAGGGCGGTCAAATCGTCGTGCAAGACGGCCGCGCGGGCCCATGATGCCGATTTGCAAACTCAAACACTCTCCCATTCAATGGACAATGACATGAACGCTCTCGATACCATGATTTCTCCGGCCACCGCCTACAGCGTTGCGGGCGGCTTCGCCGACGCGGTCGTCGATATATTCGCGCACCTCGACCTCTCGCTCAGCACCCGCAAAGGGGATGGGCTGGCGGTCTTTTCGCCAATCGACGGCTCGCAGCTTGCGAGCCTTCGCACCGACGAGGGGGGAGATATGGACACGATGGTCGCCAACGCGCGGACGGCCTTCGCCGCGTGGAGGGATGTTCCGGCGCCGCACCGCGGTGAGCTCGTCCGTCGCTATGGCCTGCTGGTGCGCGAACATAAGGAAGCGCTGTCGCAGCTGCTGACGATCGAAAATGGCAAGATCCTGACCGAGGCGCGCGGCGAGGTGCAGGAAGTCATCGACATCTGCGAATATGCCGTTGGCCTGTCGCGCCAGCTGTTCGGCCTGACGATCGCGTCGGAGCGCGCCGAGCATCGGCTGACCGAATATTGGCATCCACTGGGCGTGCTGGGTCTGATCTCGGCCTTCAACTTCCCCGCGGCGGTCTGGGCGTGGGGCACCACCGTCGCGCTCGTCTGCGGGGACAGCGCGATCTGGAAACCGTCGGAAAAGACGCCGCTGACCGCTCTGGCCTTTGCCGGGCTTCTTCAGAAAGCCGCCGCCGACTATGAGTTCGCGCCCGATCATCTGGTGCAGGTTGCGATTGGCGACGCGGCGTGCGGCGCGATCCTTGCCGACCACCCCGACGTCGCGATCGTCAGCGCGACCGGCAGCGTTCGCATGGGACAGGATGTCGGCGTGCGCGTCCAGCGCCGCTTCGGCCGTCCGGTCCTCGAACTCGGCGGCAACAATGCCGCAATCGTCGCGCCCAGCGCCGACATGGGACTCGCTTTGCGCGGGACGATCTTCGCGGCGACCGGGACGTGCGGACAGCGCTGCACGACGCTGCGCCGGCTGATCGCGCATGAGGATATTCGTGGCGATTTCGTGAAGCGGCTGATCGCCGCGGTCGGCAGCCTCAACATCGGCAGTCCGCTCGACGATGCGACACATGTCGGTCCGCTGATCGACAAGGCGGCGTTCGACGCGATGCAGCGCGCACTCGAACAGGCGCGCCGCGAAGGCGGCACCGTCCATGGCGGCGAACGGATCGAGGTCGCGGGTTCGCCCGACGCTTATTATGTTCGGCCCGCAATTGTGGAAATGCCGGCACAGACCGACATCGTCCGCGAGGAAACCTTCGCCCCTATCCTCTATGTCCTGTCCTACAGTGATTTCGCCGAGGCGATCGCGCTCCAGAACGGCGTTTCGCAAGGTCTGTCGTCGAGCCTCTTCACCTCCGACGTGCGCGAGGCGGAGAAATTCCAGTCGGCGCAAGGAAGCGACTGCGGCATCGCCAACGTCAATATCGGTACGAGCGGCGCCGAGATTGGCGGCGCCTTCGGTGGTGAGAAGGTCACCGGCGGCGGGCGCGTGTCGGGATCCGACAGTTGGAAGAATTATATGCGCCGCGTTACCGCGACGGTGAATTACTCGGCATCGCTCCCACTCGCGCAGGGTGTGAAGTTCGACCTCGATATCGATTGAAACGCAGAAAATTCTATTCGGAGGAGATGATATGCCCCCCAAGTATCTGACATGGATCGCATCGGCCGCGATGCTTGCTCTCGCGGTGCCGGCTTCGGCGCAGACCGGCAGTTTTCAGGGCACCTCGCTGCTCGGCGAACCGATGTACACCGCGCCCGCGCGCAACGCGAACGTCGCCGCGGTCGAGACGCTCGAACGCGCTGCGCGCGACGCGAAGGCGGCGTTCGAAGCCAACATGACCGTCGATACCGCGACCTGGTACGGCCGCGTCCTTTTCTACCAGGGCTACACCAGGGAATCGGCGGCGGTTTACGATCAGGCGCTGAAGCGTTTCCCCAATTCGGGCAAGCTGCTCCGCCACCGCGCGCATCGCGCCTTCTCGCTCCGCGAGTTCGACAAGTCGATCGAGCTGGGGCTGAAGGCCGCGAAGATCTACGAGAACCAGCCGCTCGAGCGCGAAAAGCCGGGCCCGGACTATTTCCCGGGCGACCCCGATGTCGTGCAATATTATCTCTATTACCACCTCGGGCAGGCCTATTTCGGCAAGCACGACTTTGAAAATGCTGCGAAATGGTTCGGGAAATCAGCCGAATCCGCCGCCTTCACGCACGATATCGAGGCACGCACCGCCAACACCTATTGGGAGTATCTGTCGCTCGCACGTGCCGGCAAGCTCCGTGAAGCGCAGAAGCTGCTCGACGATTATGATCTGACCCTATTCGAAGTGCATCCGAAGGGCGGGTCGGACACCTATTTCGACGGCATACAGCTGTTCAAGGGCAACCGCGCCGCCGACAGCTTCTTCAGCGACAAGGATGGTGGTCGCGCCTTTGCTACCGCCGATGGGGTCGCCGCGTCGACCGCATACAGTCTCGCCAACTATTATATCCTCAGCGGCGAACTCGAGAAGGCGAAGCCCTGGTTGAAGCGCTCGATCGCGGTCGACAGCTGGAGCTTCTTCGCGCGCATCCAGGCCGAAGCCGACTGGTTGCTGCTTTTCCCGAACGAAAAACCATGAGCTGAGCCACTGGGGTGAGTGGCGGGCCCGTGTGAACGGGCGGGGTATTTGGGAGACGCATCGTGAATAACTGGACCCGTCGCAAACCCCTCGTGCCGCCCGGCGAACCCAGCGCCGTAGCGCTGCCGCCGAGCCTGTCCTGGCCGCAACTGATGGCAATGGGCGTCGGGGCGATCATCGGCACGGGCATCCTCACGCTGATCGGTGTCGGCGTCGACCGCGCTGGCCCTGCAGTGCTGATCTCTTTCGCGATCGCCGGCGCGGTATGCGCGTGCGCTGCGCTTGCCTATGCCGAACTCTCGGCGATGATGCCCGCGGCAGGCAGCGCTTACAGCTATTCCTATGCGGGTCTGGGCGAGGTCTTTGCGTGGGTCGTCGGCTGGAGCTTGATCCTCGAATATTCGCTCGTTGTCTCGACCGTCGCGGTCGGCTGGTCGGGCTACGCGTCGCCCCTGCTGATGGGGGTTGGCTTTCCCGAGGGGCTCACCAAGGGACCCGAGCTGGGCGGGCTGGTCAATCTGCCCGCCGTTGCGATCATTGCGATCGTGACCGGTCTGTTGCTGCTCGGCACGCGCGAAAGTGCGCGGATCAACTCGATTCTCGTCGTTGTGAAGATCGTCACCCTGATGCTCTTCGTCGGCTATACATTGCCCTATTTCGACGCCGTGAACCTCGATCCCTTCATGCCCTATGGCTATGCCGCGCATGTCAGCAGTGACGGGGTTCAGCGCGGGGTCATGGCAGCGGCAGCGATCATCTTCTTCGCCTTCTATGGCTTCGACGCGATCTCGACCGCGGCCGAGGAGACGAAGCGTCCGGCGCGCGATCTGCCGATCGCGATCATCGGATCGATGGCCGTCTGCACGATCATCTACATGCTCGTCGCCGCGACCGCGGTCGGTGCGATCTCGTTCACGCGCTTCGCCGACAGCCCCGAACCGCTGGCGCTGATCCTGCGTTCGATCGGGCAGGGCGGCATCGCGCGGGTCGTCGCGACGACCGCGGTCATCGCACTACCGACCGTACTGCTCGCTTTCCTCTACGGGCAAAGTCGCATCTTCCTCGCGATGGCGCGCGACGGCTTCTTGCCACAGAGTCTTGCCCATATCTCGCGGCGTGGCACGCCGACGCGCATCACGCTGTTGACGGCGACGATCGTCGCGATTCTCGCCGGTATGCTTCCGATCGGCAAGGTCGCGGCGCTTGCCAATGCGGGAACCCTGATCGCGTTCATGGCGGTGGGTATATGCCTGATCGTGCTGCGTCGCCGCGCCCCGGACATGCCGCGACCTTTCCGCGTCCGCGCCGTATGGCTCGTGGGCATAGGTTCCATTGGCGGCTGCCTTTATCTCTTCTTCAGCTTGCCGCTTGAGACATTGCTATGGTGTCTGGTGTGGAATCTGGTCGGGCTTGGCCTGTATGCGATTTTCGGACACCACCGAAGCGTGTTGGGCGGAGCGCAACTCAAGAC
>NZ_CATKOZ010000011.1:0-50513 GCF_949769135.1 Sphingopyxis sp. Geo25
TGGTAGCGGAGGAGGGATTCACACGAAAAACATAAGATACTGATTTATAACAACGTTCTTGATCGTCGTGCCGATAATTCCGCTCAATCCACCCCCAATTTTACCCCTTCGCGACAGGCCGTGCCGAAATATCGACAGGCCGACATGCGCGATCCCTGCTACGCCCGAGAACGCGGCTGTTTACAGTGTGATCGCAGAAAGGACCGCAGACTATCGACAAACACCACGGTTGCACGGCCGACCTTGGCTGCCTCGATGTCGCCGGAAGCGATGAGCTGGTAGATCTTGGATTTGCTGAGCCCCGTCATCCGTACTGCGTCGGGAATGCGAACGCTTATCGGCCCAATCGGGGGCGCGTCGTCGCCATTCGTTGCAGGCTGCCGGGCCGACATCGGACTATTTCTTACGTGCCCGGCTGAACGAGCGGTCGCTCGCCAGGAAGCCGCTAAGCATGAATGGAATGAGGTCCGGTACGGACTCGCGTCGGCCGTAGGCCGCCTCATAGGCCTCGGCGTAGTCGTTCAGCGCTTCGATGAGATCCGGCATGACGTTGATCGTGATCTTAGCCGGCGTCCGATCGGGCAGCCTTGGCAGCTTCAAATCAGCCATGACGGCCTCCCCAGGGTCCGGGCAATATGATGTCTTTGTGCACGACCACCCGTAGCGGCCAGCCGGGACGCACGCGCAAGGTCGGCTGGATATTGAGATTGCGCGTGACGAGCTGATCGCCGGCGCGCGCGCCGCTCTGCTGCGCTGACTCGCGGATCGCCCGGACAAGGTCGCTTTCGGTGCTGCCGAAGCTCAATTCAGTGCCGACGCCCAGCAGTGTCGACAGGGCGACGCCCTTCAGAAGTTGCCAAGTATGCCGGTCGATCCGGTCGGACAGACCCGCATAGCCCTGCGTATCGGTCGCCGGCACATTGTCGATACGAATCGACGAGCCGTCGGGCAGGATAATCCGCTGCCAGACGACCAGCGCACGGCTCTGCCCAAACGCTACAACGCTGTCGTAGCTGCCGATCAGCCGCGATCCTTGCGGAATGAGCAGACCGCGCCCGGTCACACTGTCATAGACGTTCTCCGTGATCTGCGCGGTGACGAGCCCGGGAAGATCCGAGTTGAGCCCGGTTATGAGGCTCGCGGCAATGATGCTGCCGGCCTGCAAGGTCCAAGGCGATACGGACTGCGCCAGCGCGTGCGGATTGATGTCGTCGTCGCGATTGGCGTGGCCGACCAATTCGTTCTTGCGCCCCTGGGCGTTAGGATCTCGGTCAGGGTCGAGGAGCGGCTTGGCAGTCTCGGCCGATGCTGGCGGAACACTTGCATCGGTAGTCACCGGTGCAGGGGCGGCGGCGCGACCGCCGCCCGCCAATTGCAGCATGACGCCAGACTCGCGTGCGGCCTTCTGCTCAGCGGCGATGCGCTGGCGCTCGGCTTCGGCTTCCTGCGCGGCCCGGCTCACCGCATCGGCAGCGGGGTCAGGGGGAACCATCCCGCCAAGCTGCCGCTGGCGCTCGAGGATCGGCCGCCCGAGATCACCGGGAAGCGGTAGCCCGAGCTTCGGCACGTCGCCATAGCTCGTCGGCGCGCCCGCGAGCGCATCAGGCGGCGCCTTCGCGCCAACCAGCTTTTCATCGCTTCGTGCGATCAGGCTCAGGGTCGCGGGCTTGAGCGCCAGCCAGGCGACGCCGATGATCGCGGTCGAGCCGGCGGCAGCGATGGCGACGATCGCACCGCGGCGAAAACGGGTGACGCGGCCCGGCGCCGCGCGCAGAACGAGCGTTTCGGGGTCGGCTTTGGGCGCCGCGATCGGCGCGGAAGAAGCGGTTGGATCGGTCACGCGCCCCTCCCGGCCTTGCGCTGCCGGCTCTTCGGCTGGGCGGCGGTGATACGGACAATCTGCTGTTTCTTGCCGCCAAGGCGCAGCTCGGCGACACCGAACAGGCGGTCGACCACATAATAGCGGCCGGCGACGCGATAGTTGACGAGCTGGGCCTCGCCATCCTCGCCAATCACGAACAGCGGGGGCGCCTCACCCACGGCGATCGCAGGCGAGAACTCGATGTAGGTCTGCCGCCCATCGTCGAACGCGCGCAGCGGCCGCCAGGCCGGCTTGTCGCCCGAGATCGCATAGTTGAAGTTGAGGCTTTCGACCGAGAGGCCCGACGCGATCGGCGTCGCCGCCACGGCTGCATCGCGCTGACGCCGGAGCGCGATCAGCTCGTCATGTGGATAGGTCCAGGAGATCGCCGCCATCGCGGTCGCGGGCGTGCTTTCGAGCTGGAGATGGTAGGTCCGGCGATCGGTAGCAATGACAAGGTTTGTGCGTAGGCCCGCCGAAAACGGCTTGACGAGGATGTGCACGCGCTTGCTTTCGCCGATGCCGCTGGTGGTATCGCCGACAGTCCAGCGCACGGTGTCGCCGGCGGCGACGGACACAATCGTTTCGCCCGGCTGCAAGGCAATGTCGGTGATGCGCTCGGGCGCGGCATAGAGCCGGTAGAGCACGCCTTCCGCCCAGGGATAGACCTGGACGGCATATATATATCCCGCGCTCGACGGCTCGCGCAGTGCCGCCCGGTTGGCGGCAGTGACGCGCGCGGTGGGTGACGCGGGTTCGCGGCTCTGCGCAGCGACGCCCATGGCAAGCGCCATCGCGCTCGCCGCCAGGATGAGGGCACGGATCATTGGTCGGTCCTTTCGGGGGATGGTGCGGCTGCGGGTTGAGCAAGGGTCGGATCGAGCGGCGAGCCCAGCGGAATGTCGGTGGGCGGCGCGACCGGGAGTGATTGTGCGGGATCGGGCACGGCCGATGGTTGCGGCGAAGGCGGCCGGTCCTGAGGCGTTTCCAGTTCGCGGCTCCAGTCGATCGCGTCAACATAGAGACCGAGCGGGTTTTTTCGGAGCACATCGGCCAAGCGCGGCGGCTTGATCTTCACCGTGAGCATCGCCGTCCAGCGTGACGTGCTGGCGAGGCTTCCCCGCTCATATTGCTGCTCGGTCCATTTGACCTGGAAGCTCGTATCCGACGCGCGGACGACGCTCGTCACCTGCACCGAAACCGTCTTGCGCCCGACATCGGCGAACGGATTGGAGGTGCGGGCATATTCGCCGAGGAACAGTGACGCACGTTCGGTCGCGAAATCATAGGCTGATAGCCAGTTTTCACGCATCAATACCGGATCGAGCGAGCGCGCTCGAACGCCGGTGATGAACCGGCCGAGGAACCATGCGATCTGCGGATCGGTCGGCCGATAGTCCTTGGCGGCAGGCGCGACGGCCTGTGCTTGCCCGAGTGCATCGACCTCGACCACATAGGGCACGACGCGGCTTTGCATCGATTGCCAGACCAGCGCGCCCGACAGACCAGTGGTCAGGAACAGGCCGCCGAAGGCCATCAGCCGCCAGTTCTTCGCCTGTGCGCGAGCCGAGCCGATACGCTCATCCCAAAGCTGGCCCGCTCGTTGGTAGGGTGTCTCGGGTTCGGGCGTTCGCCCATAGCGCTGCAATGCGCGTCGAAATTTCATCGCTCAGTCCCTTTCCTTGATGTCTGGAGTGGCGCCAGCGCCGCCGCGGTCGCCGCCCTGGATTGCGTGGATCGCCATCTGGCGGCGGTGGCGAGCATTCTGGCTGGCATGAAGCTTCTGCGCCCAGGCGGGTGTTCCTTCAGCTGCGCCTATCGGCGCGGCTGCGGGGGCGGCGCCGCCGGCACGGGTGCTTCCTGCTTCCCATGCGGCGCGCTGCCCACGATCGGCGGCAGCGCTAACGCCGAGACCGCCGCTCATCCGGTTGGCAGCCGCGCCGCGCATGGCGGTCGCAACGCCGCCGAGGCCCGCGCCGACGCTGGTCGAGCCCGAGGTTTCCTGCCCGAGCTTGTAGGCAGTGGATGCGGCAGACCCCATCGATGTACCGGCGCGGATCGCGCCGAGACCGGCCCCCGCGAGACCGCGTGCCGCGCCGACGGCGCCAGCGCCTGCCATCGCAAGACCTCCGCCGGCAAGCACGGTAGTGGCGATCACCGATCCGGCGCCGAGCTGCGGCGCGCCGGCGACGAGGCCGGATGCGATTCCCGGGCCGAAGATGGAGAGGCCAAAGATCGCGAGGCTCGCGAGCATCAGCGACACGGCCTGTTCGATCGACACCTCGTCGCCGGTGATCGCACTGGTGAAGTCGGCGAAATAGTTAGAGCCGATGCCGACGATGACCGCGAGCACCATGACCTTGATGCCCGAACTGACGACGTTCCCGAGCACCCGTTCGGCGAGGAACGACGTGCGGTTCCACAGCGCAAAGGGCACGAGCACGAAGCCGGCGAGCGAAGTAAGCTTGAATTCGAGGATTGTGATGAAAAGCTGGATCGCGAGGATGAAAAAGGCGGCGATGACGACGACCCAGGCGATCACCAGCACGGCGATCTCGATGAAATTGTCGAAGAAGGCGATCGGGCCAACCAACTCCTTCGCCTGCTCGAGGAGCGGCCATGCTGCCTCGAAGCCGGTCCCGGCCAGCTTGCCGGGTCGCAATAAATCGTCAGCCGTAATCGCGCTGCCCCCTGCGGTGAGGCCGAGGCCGGCGAAGCTGCGAAAGATGATATCGGACAGTGTCGAGAAGCTGTTGAGGATCAGGGCGAAGACGCCGACATAGAGGATCTTTTTGAGGAACTTGGCGATGACGTCGTCTTCGCCGCCGAGCGCCCAGAACAGCCCGGCGAGCGTGATGTCGATGCCGATCAGGATCGTGGTCAGGAAACCGACGTCACCGCCCAACAGGCCGAACCCGCTGTCGATGTAGGAGGCGAAGGCCTCCATGAACTGATCGATGACATTCAGGTCATCCATATGGGCGGGTTCCTGCTTGAAGTTGAAAGGTGTCGCGGGGACCGGCGGCCATGAGAGGGGCAAGCCCTACGGCCCCCGCGACGAGACAGGTTCGGACCCGGGGGGAGCTGGGGGCGCGGTCCTCGCCTGCCTCAGCTCATTGGCGTGGCGTGTAAGCCTTGCCGTCGCCGAGGAAGCGGCGCGTCGACTCGCGTGCCTCGCGCGCGATCTGGCCCCGCTGCGCCTGCTCGACCGATTCCGCCCGGAACTGCGCCGCCATCATTTGCTGAAGCTGGAGCTGCTGCTTGGCGGTGAGCGCGAGAAGCTGGTTCGTGGCCTGCTGCGCCTGAAGCGAGCCTTCCGCGCCCTGGCTGCGCGCGACGATGTCGGCGAGCGCCTGCGTGTCGCTCCGTACGTTGTCGACGATGCGGTTCTGGACCCCCATCGTCTGGCGAAACGCGGACATCGCGGTATCGAGTTGATCGCGTGCGCGAGCCACACGCTGATCGCGGCGGAACACCTGATCGAACTCCTGCGGGTAGAGCTGGCGGAAGCGCTCGTCGAGCTGATCGATGCGGAAGTCGACGCCCTGCGCCTGGCCCATGAGCTGGTCGATCTGCTGGAGGCGCTGGCGAAGCTCCTGAAGTTGCGGGAAATCGATCCGGGACAGGTTCTTGCCCTGGTTGATCAGCATCTGCGCTTCGTTCTGGAGACTCTGGATCTGGTTGTTGATCTGGGCAAGCGTGCGCGCGGCGGTGAGCAGGTTTTGCGAATAGTTCGATGGATCGAACACACTGAGCTGGGCCGCGACGGGCGTCGAGGTCAACGCGATGCCGATACCGAGCGAGCCGACGGCGCCGAGCGCGAGAGCGGAGAGGCACGCATATTTGCGGATAGGGATACGGGGCACGGGAAATTACTCCTTGTCTTCTGGGGGGCGGGCGGCAGGGTGACGCCCAAGCAGGTCGGCCGCCCAATCGAGGCCGGCTTGGGAGAGAAAGGTCGCGGCGAAGTCGGCCTGGCCCTTTTCGGCCAGCACCGCGTCTATGCGCTTCTGGCTGTCGGGATCGGACGCGCCGCACAACGCCAGCGCGATCGGGCCTAGCCCAAGCTCGAACAGCCGGTTGCCGCGCGCTGATTGCAGATAATATTGCCGCTTGGGCGTCGCGCGGCTGACCAGTTCGATCTGGCGCGCGTTGAGACCGAAGCGGACGTAGACCGTCTGGCCCTGCGGCTCGATCGCCCGATCATTGGGCAGCAAGATGCGCTGCGGACAGCTTTCGATGATGGCCGGCGCGATCGTGCTGTCGGCGATATCGGCTAGGCTCTGTGTCGCGAACACGACGCTGACGTTCTTCTTGCGCAGCACCTTCAGCCACTCACGGATGCGCGCGGCGAACAGCGGGTGGTCGAGGAACACCCAGGCTTCATCCAGTACGAGAAGCGTCGGCCGCCCGGTGAAGCGCTCCTCGAGACGATGGAACAGGTAGGTCAGCACGGGCGCAACGACGCCCGCCTGCCCCATCAGCGCTTCAGTCTCGAAGCACTGCACGTCGGCGATCGCTAGATCGTCTTCGGCGGCGTCGAGCAGGCGGCCGAACGATCCTTCGAGCGTATAGGGCGCGAGCGCCGATCGCAGCGGTGCCGATTGCAGCAGCAGCGACAGGCCGGTGAGCGTGCGTTCCTCGATCGGGGCGGTCGCGAGATTGGTGAGCGCCGACCAGACGGCCTCCTTGATCTCGGGTGTGACCAGTACTTTCTCATGGGCGAGCAGCGCGCCGATCCATTCGGTCGCCCAGGCGCGTGCGTTGGAGCGATCGATGTGGCGCAGCGGCTGGAAGGCGATCGTTCGCCCGCCCACGTCATCGGCATGACCGCTCTCACCGCCAAGCCCGAGCGCGTGATGCGCGCCGCCCATCGCCAGCACGGCCGCGCGCGCCGAAAATCCCTTGTCGAAGACATAGACCTGGGAGTCTGGATATCGCCGGAACTGAAGCGCGAGCATTGCGAGCAGCACCGACTTTCCGGCCCCGGTGGGTCCGACGATCAGCATATGACCGACGTCGCCGACATGCGTGCTGAGACGGAACGGCGTCGAGCCGCTGGTTTCCGCATAAAGCAGCGGCGGACCGTCGAGGTGCGGATTACGCGCCGGTCCTGCCCATACCGAGGACAGCGGCATGAGATGCGCGAGATTCAGGGTGTGGACGATCGGTTGCCGGACGTTCGCATAGACATGGCCCGGCAGGCTCGACAGCCACGCCTCGACCACATTCATGCCCTCGCGGATGCAGGTGAAGCCGAGCCCGTTGACGATGCGCTCGACCGCGCGGACCTTTTCCTCGACGCGGGCGCGGTCGATATCGGCAACGGTGATCGTCGTCGTCAGATAGCCGAACGCGACATGATCGCCGCCGAGCGCCTGCAAGGCGAGGTCGGCATCGACCACCTTGTTGTCGGCATCGCTGTCGAGAAGCTGGACCGGCTGGTTGTAGATGACTTCGCGCAGCAGCGCGGTGATCGACTTGCGCTTGTTGAACCACTGCCGCCGCAGGCGAGTGAGCGCTTTGGTTGCGTCGGTCTTGTCGAGCGCAATGAAGCGCGTCACCCAGCGATAGCCAAAATCCTCATGGTTGAGTCCGTCGAGGATGCCGGGACGGCTCGCGTTCGGAAATCCGAGGATGGTGAGCGTCCGCAGATGCTCGTCGCCGAGCATCGGTTCGAGCCCGCCGGTCAGCGGCGTGTCGGCGAGCAGCCCGTCCAGATAGATGGGCGTTTCGGGCACGGCGACGACATGGCGGCGCGCGGAGATCGCACCGTGGAGAAAGGTCAGCATTTCGCTGTCGCCGAGCGCGCGCACCTCGGGCATGAAGCCTCTGAACAGGTCAAGCGCACGATCCGTCTCGGCGATGAAGCCGGCAAGCGCTTGTCGCCAGTCGCGGCCCTTCGCGTCGTCGCTGCGCTCGATCAGCGCTCGGCCCGCCGTGTCCGCCTGATCGGGCGGAGGCAGGAGGGTGAGCGTCAGATAATAGCGGCTCTCGAAATGCGCGCCCGCGCTTTCGAACGCCGCGCGCCGTTCCTCATCGACCAGCCACGACGCCGCATCGGGAAAGCTGCTGTCGGGATAACCCAGCGCTTCGCGCCGCTCGGCCTCGAAATGGAGTGCCCAGCCCGAGCCGAAGCGCTTCAGGACATTGTTCGCCCGCGCGCAGGCGGCGACAAGCTCGGCTTCGGTGGCGGATTCTAGATCGGGGCCGCGGAACCTGAGGACGCGCAAAAAGCTGCCGTCCTTGTTGAGCACCACGCCGGGCGCGACAAGCGCCGCCCATGGAAGATGATCGGCGAGCCGGTCGGCCTTCTGACGGTATTCGCGCAGATTCAGCATGACAGATGCCCCTTCTGGCGAAGGTGGCGGACAAGGACCGGGGCGAAGTCGGGATCGCGCTTGGCGGCGAACACCGCGAGAGTGTGCCCGAACGCCCACATGGCCAGCCCGGCGATCCACTGCTGGAGACCGAGTCCGAGCGCGGCCGCGATCGTACCATTGACGATCGCGATCGCTCGCGGCGCCCCGCCAAGCAGGATCGGCTCGGCAAGCGCGCGGTGCATCGGCGCCTCGAACCCCTCGATATGGCTGGCGCCATAGGAATTTGGCGCGTTCACGAGATGAGCGCCCCGCCGCCGAAGCTGAAGAAGCTGAGGAAGAAGCTCGACGCCGCAAACGCGATCGACAGGCCGAAGATGATCTGGATGAGGCGCCGGAACCCGCCTGCCGTCTCGCCGAACGCGAGCGTCAAACCGGTGACGATGATGATGATCACCGCGACGATCTTGGCGACAGGACCCTGGACCGATTCGAGGACCTGCTGAAGCGGTTCCTCCCACGGCATGCCCGAGCCGGCGGCCTGCGCGGTGGCGGCGAGCGCAAGCCCGAGGCCGATGGCGGCGCCGGTGAGGAAGATGCTCCGACGATCGGGAATACGGGCAGGAATACGGGACAAGCGCATGGTCATTCTCCTTGGGGTTCGAGGGCGTGGTCGGGAGTAAGGTCGAGGACGGCGTAGCCGCCGTCGGGATCGAGGCCGGCGACGCGCGCGATCGTGTCGACGCGGCGCGCGAGGCCGCGCCCGGCGATGAACACGATCATGTCGATGGCGTCGGCGATCAGCCGGCGCGGAACGGTGACGACGCTTTCCTGCACGAGCTGCTCGAGCCGGTAGAGCGCCGACACTGCCGAATTGGCGTGGACGGTTGCGATGCCGCCCGGATGCCCGGTGTTCCAGGCTTTGAGCATGTCGAGCGCTTCGCGCCCGCGCACCTCGCCAACGACGATGCGATCGGGGCGGAGCCGCAATGTCGAGCGGACAAGATCAGCCATCGTGACGCCGCCGGCTCCGGCAGTGCCAATCGTACGCGTGCGCAGCCCCACCACGTCGGGCGCGGCGCATTGCAACTCACGCGTGTCTTCAATGATGATGACGCGTTCGTCGAGGTGCGCCATCTCGGCGAGCAGCGCGTTGGCAAGCGTCGTCTTGCCCGAACTGGTGCCACCCGCGACCAGGATGTTCTTGCGCTCGACCACGGCCATCGACAGCAGTCGCGCCGTGTCGGCGGGCATGATGCCGTCCCGCACATAGTCGAGCAAAGTGTAGATGCGCGCCGCGGGCTTGCGGATCGAGAAGCACGGCGCGAGGCTGACCGGCGGCAGGATACCCTCGAACCGCTCGCCCGCGCCTTCGCCGTGCGGTGGCAGCTCGGCTGACACGATCGGCGCATTGCCATGAACCTCTGTCCGTGCGTGGCTGGCAACCAGGCGGATGATCCGCTCGACCTGCGCGGGCTCATATTTGGTGCCGGTATCGATCCGGCCTTCGCCGAGTCGATCAAGGCGCAACACGCCGTCCGGGTTCACCATGATCTCGATGACCACCGGATCGGCCAGCGCTGCGGCGATGGTCGGCCCCATCGCGGTGCGCAGCATCGCGCGCCGACGCCCTGCGGAATTATCGGAGCCGAAAAGCGTGTCGCTCATCGCCCACCTCCATTGTCTTTCGCGGAGGCAGCAAGCGTGCGCTGGCCGCTGGCGAGCGCTTCGCCGACGCGGGCAATGAACGCCTCGAAGCGGTCTCGGCCGATCGCACGCGCCGCTTCGTCGGCTTCGGCCAAAGGGGCCTGCACCATCAGTTCATAGCGGATGAACAGCGCCAGGCTCTCGAGCAGCACATGCCCGTCACGCTCGACACGCCCCAGCGCGAGCGACATGCGATCGAGCCGCTGGCTGAACTTGTTCTCCAGCTCGCTCGCCGCCTGCCGGTTGAGCCAGGCGGTGAGCGCGTCGGTGAGGATCGCCGATTTGGACGCGCCGGGCTGGCTCGCCAGCGCCTCGAAGCGGTGGCTCAGATCTTCGGGCAGGAAGAGCTGGTAGCGGACGCGGTTGGGTTTGATCGCGGCCATTGTCAGAAGTCCGGCAGCATGTCGGCGCTGCGACCCTGATTGATCGCGTGAGCGCGGATCAGCGTGCCGGTGGCGCCGGCGCGGTCCATCGCGTGCTTGTCGGCGATCGTGTCGGTGTCGTCGCTGTCCAGGCCGAGCAGGTCGAGCTGCTTTGGCGGCTCGGGTTTTTTGGCGGGTTCTTCGCCGAGGCCGGGGTGGCGCTGCTGTTGCAAGCCGCCGTCCTCATCCGCCTTCGCATCGTCATCGGGCTTGCCGAGCCGGGTATCGGGCGCGCGGACCAGTCCGCTCCAGTCGTTGGGGCGTGCCTGCGGCCGGTCGGGATAGTCTCCGGGCGCGGGCTGCGGCGGCGGTGCGATCCGCTCGCGGAAATTGCGGTCCTCGTAATAGCGCAGCTTCCTCGCGCGGATCGGGGCCATGCCGGAGACAAGGACAAGCTCATCCTTGGGCGGGAGCTGCATCACCTCGCCGGTGGTCAGGAGTGGCCGGGCGGTCTCCTGCCGGCTGACCATGACGTGCGCCAGCCAGGGCGCGAGCCGGTGGCCGGCATAGTTGCGCATCGCGCGCTGTTCGGTGGCGATGCCGAGCGCGTCCGAAATCCGCCGCGCCGTGCGCTCGTCGTTGGTCGCAAACGCGACGCGGACATGGCAGTTGTCGAGGATCGAGTTGTGCTCGCCATAAGCCTTCTCGATCTGGTTCAAGGACTGCGCGATCAGGAAGGCGCGCACTCCATAGCCCGCGAGAAAGGCAAGACTGGTCTCGAAGAAGTCGAGCCGCCCCAATGCCGGGAACTCGTCGAGCATCATCAGGAGCTTGTGCTTGCCCGCCCTGGCGGGATCGGCATCGAGCTTTTCGGTGAGGCGGCGGCCGATCTGGTTGAGCACCAACCGCACCAGCGGCTTGGTGCGGCTGATGTCCGATGGCGGGATGACAAGGTAGAGCGAGACCGGATGGCCGGCCTCGACGAGATCGGCGATCCGCCAGTCGCAGCGCGATGTCACCGCGGCGACGGTCGGGTCGCGATAGAGCCCGAGAAACGACATTGCGGTGGAGAGGACGCCGCTGCGCTCGTTCTCGCTCTTGTTGAGCACCTCGCGCGCCGCCGAGGCGACGACGGGATGGATCTGCGGCGCATCCTTCGTGCCGAGGTGATTGGTGGTCATCATCCGCCGGAGCGTGGCGGTGAACGGCCGCTGCGGGTCCGACAGGAATGTGGCTACCCGTGCGAGCGTCTTTTCTTCCTCCGCATAAAGGACGTGGAGGATCGCGCCGACCAGGAGCGAATGGGAGGTTTTCTCCCAGTGGTTGCGCCGTTCGAGCGCGCCTTCGGGATCGACCAGGATGTCGGCGATGTTCTGGACGTCGCGGACCTCATGCTCGCCGCGCCGGACCTCCAGCAGCGGGTTGTATTTGGCGGAAGCGGGATCGGTCGGATTGAACAGCAGGACGTGGGAGAAGCGCGCGCGCCAGCCGGCGGTGAGCTGCCAGTTCTCGCCCTTGATGTCGTGAACCACGGCGCTGCCGGTCCAGCCAAGCAGTGTCGGTATGACCAGCCCGACGCCCTTGCCCGAACGGGTTGGCGCGAACGCCATGATATGTTCGGGGCCGTCATGCCGGAGATAGCGGCCGCGCGAGCGGCCCAGGAATACGCCGGCATCACCGTAAAGGCCGGCCCGCTCGATCTCGTTCGGCCTGGCCCAGCGCGCCGAACCATAGGTGGTGACGTGACGCGACTGCCGCGCGCGCCAGAGCGAGCCTGCGATCGCCGCGCCGCAGCCGATGAAACCGCTCGCGCCGGCGAGCGCGCCGGCCTTGTCGAAAACATGCGGCGCATAGGCATCGTAGTGATACCACCAGGGGAAGAGCGCCCAGGGACGATAGACCGGCGTGCTTCCAGCCATGAACCAGGCCGGACCAAGTTCGGGCTGGTAGGCGAGCATCGCCGCCGCCCATTGGGTCGCCGCCCAGAGGCCCGCGATCACGATTGCGAACACGACAAGGATCTGGCCGATGAGCAATTTGGTCGGGGTCACGTTGAAGCTCCCGCCCATACCGCCGGATGCGGTCGGGGCGCGGCTTCAAGACTCGGCTATGGGCCGCCCGAAATGAACGGAGCCGCTGGGGGCTGGTGGGTGACCGAAGGAGATCACTCGTCGGCGACTGACTCAATATTCCAGCTCTGTTCTTTTGATCGAGCTATGACCCGAGTTGATGATTCTGCCCTGTCGTTGTCCCTCGAGGTGGCACTGACCACCACACCGCACCGCCGATGACCCGCTACACCCTGCAAAAATCCGAGCTGCAAATTCGGGCTTGCGTGTCGGATTATCAGACATTATATCGCATTTAATGTAGTGAAATCGTGCGAGGCATGCATGGCGACAATCGCTCCTCCGCAGCCCGCGGCAACCGCGTTTCCCAAAGCCGACGCCATTAGGGCGTTGGTCGACGAACTGCTGCAAGTGGCCAGGGCTGAGGCACAGGTGCGCGGAATTGCCCTGCCTCCGGAAAACCCGAAGATCATCCAGGCGCCCGTGCCACTCGACTCCTTGTCCGTGGTCGACACGCTTTGCGCGGTGGAGCAGGTCCTCGACATCGAGCTTCGCGACAGCATCGTCCGCACCGGCGGCTACAATTCGATCGAGAAGGCGATTGACGACCTCCTCCCTAAGATCGAACGCGTCTGGGTTAAGAAGAAAGGGTCGAAGCCATGACCAATCTCGCACTCCGCCAGGAAGGCGACGAGCAGGAGCGGCGGCGCTTGGGCGACCGTCTGCGCGAAGCACGGAAATATCTCGGCCTCAAGCAGGAAGAAGTTGCTGCCTATCTCAAGATTCCCCGGACCGCGCTTACCGATATCGAGAATGGCCAGCGCCGCGTTGAAGCGATCGAACTGACGCGGCTTGCCCGTCTTTACCGCCAGTCGGTGGCCTATTTTACCGGCGAAGACGAGGCCTCCGCGAGCCTTCCCGCCGATGTCGCCCATCTGGCGCGACGCGTTGCGGCCTTGTCGACTGAGGACCGGGCCGAGCTGAGCCGGTTTGCCGAATATCTCCGCTCGCGGTCTGGCGGCGAACGGAGCTGATCGATGGCGTCGGATTATGCGAGCGCGGTTCGCGCTGGTACGATGGCAGCGGGCCGCCTGCATCGCGAACTCGATACGCGCGCACTGATCGAGACCCAAGGCGGCAGCGTCGATGTCTTCGGCGCGATCCATGCCGTGGGTCTACCCTTGCTGCTTCGTCCTCTGAAAGGCCTGCTCGGCGCCTATCTCAGCGCACCTGCTCCTGGCGTTCTCGTCACGACGGAACGACCGATGAGCATCCAGCGCTTCACGGCCGCGCACGAACTCGGGCATTTTTCGATGCGACACGAGCCGAGCCTCGACGATGAGAGCATCCTGCGCCGGATGCCGATGTCGCCCGAACCGGGAAACAACTTCGAGGAAACCGAAGCCGACGCCTTTGCGATCGCCTTCATGATGCCGAAATGGCTGGTGCTCGCGCACAGCGCGCGACAAGGATGGCAGATCGATCATTTCCGGCGCCCCAATGTCGTCTATCAGCTCTCGCTGCGGATCGGCGCCAGCTATGAGGCGACGTGCCGCACCCTGGTTCGCTACAATCTGATTTCGCCATCGGTGATGACCGACCTGCTCCGGACGCAGCCGCGCAGCCTGAAGGTCGATCTCCTCAAGGACTATCGGCCCGACAACTATCGCGGCGACGTCTGGCTGCTGACCGAGCGCGATGCCGGCTCGCGGATCGATGGCAGTCGCAATGATCTTTTCGTGCTGCAGCTCGAAGAACATAGCGGCGGTGGGTATCTCTGGGATCTCGACCAACTGATCGCCAGCGGCTTCGCCGTCGTTCGAGACGAGCGTGAGGCAATCGACGGCGATGGCATCGGTGGTCCCGTTGTCCGCCGTGTCACCGCGGCGCCCGATGCGCCGCGGCGCGGCCGCATGTCGCTCGACGAGCGGCGGCCGTGGCAGCCTGCGCCGGCCCTCACCAGCCTGACGCTCGATTTCGACCTCACCGGCCCGGAACAGACGGGCCTGTCGCGCGCCGAACGGCGGCACCTGCTCGAGGCCGCCTGACGCCCCATGATCGATATCGTCCGTGACCTTCGGCCGCTGTTCGGGCCTGCGCGCGATCAAGGCGCGCGGCCGACATGCCTCGCATTCGCCGCGAGCGACACCCACGCCGGGCTTCGCGACGGCTGGGCACCGCTGTCGTGTGAATTCGCCTTTTATGCCGCGCAGAAACGGGCGGGCAGACCGCCGACGAGCGGCGCACTGCTATCCACAATGCTGGACGCGCTACGGCTCGATGGCCAACCCGACGAGAAAGGCTGGCCGTATCTGGCAGCGGTTCCAGCCGATCATCGACTGTGGACGCCGCCGGCGACCGTTGGCCCGCTCTATGGCCGCAACGGACAGAGGGATGGAACCGACCTGTCATCCATCCTTGCCGCGCTGGATCGTGACACGCCGGTGCTCATGCTGACGATGCTGTCACGGTCTTTCTTCCAGCCGCGCGGTGATGGCGTCGTCGATCCGGCGAACGACGAACTCCCCGAGCCAGCGCAACGGCACGCGGTCGTCGCGGTCGGGCATGGAACCGTGGACGGCACCCCGGCCATTCTCATCCGCAACAGCTGGGGACCAGGTTGGGGCTTGGAAGGCCACGCCTGGCTTACTGAGCGCTTTCTAGCGCCGCGCCTTTTCGCCACGGCAAATTTGACGGAGGAAGTCGATGTATCTTCCCATACCGCCGCAGCCTGACTGCGTTGCTGGCTGGCGCGAGGCGGTCCGGCTCGTCGACCTCGCCACCGGACACCAGGCGCAGAATGTCGTCATCTCCGTGGCCGAGCCGACTGCGCGCGCAACACTCGCCGATCCCGTCGTGGCGGAAGTCGATGCCTTCCTTTCGGGCCATGGCAAGAAGCCCATCGAGACGGTCGCCAACACGATTTTTCCGGCAGCGCTGTACAGGCGCTACGGCGCGCCGCAATTCTTCGACCGGTTTCGCGACAACGTGCTGCCGAAGGTCCGGAGGTCGGGCGCTTGGTCGGGCTATTATTTCGAACGGATGATGGAATTGCCCCGCGCCGACGGCCAGCCAATCAATCAAATCTGGGGCATCGTCGAGCGCCTGCGCAACCCGAACGTCCGAGCGCTCAACAAATTCGAACTGCTGATCTTCGACCCCGCCCGCGACGTGAATGACTCGCCCTACGGCGGTCAGTGCCTGAGCTTTGCCAGTCTCAAGCTGATCGGCAAGGGCGACGATCGTCGCCTCGGCATGACCGCGCTCTACCGCAATCACTACTATATCGAAAAACTGCTCGGCAATCTGATCGGCCTCGGCCGTCTGCTCGAATTCATCGCCAAGGAAGGCGGGGTCGCGCTGGGTCCGCTCACGATCGTCTCGACCAACGCCACGGTCGACACCGCCAACTGGAACCGCGGCGATCTTAAGCAACTCTTTGAACGCTGCGATCAGGCGAGCGCACATCTCCGTGCTGCGGCGTGAGGCGCGCCCAACGGCAGTTCTAGCGGCTCATCGTTGTCATCCGCGACACCGTACAGGCTGAACATGCCCTCGATGAACTCGCGCTGCCCGCCGTAGCTCGGATGGCGGACCGCGGTGGTCGGAATGTCGAGACCGTCCAGCGCCAGGTGAGCGTCGCGCCCGATCGCGACGATCTGGCGGGGCCGGATCATTGACACGAGGGCTTGCAATATCGGCCAGGTCGCCTCGCGCTCGCTTCGCGTGTGGCATCGGTTCGACATCGGATCATCCGCTTCATGGGGATGGAACGGGAAAACGTTCCAGAGCATGACAGGCTGACCGATCCGCTCTAGCACACGCCAGACGATCGCCGCGGTGCGCTCCGCCACGGCGGGTCCCTGCGTCGCACGTTCAAATGCGATGCCGCCCATCAGCGTGCCGGCATGTCCGAGGTGAATTTCGTCGGTCAGCGGTACGCCCGTACGCCGCCCCCCGCGATAGCCGAGATCACGCGCGATCCAGATCGTTTCGACGCGATGATCAAGCGCCGCGGTGAGCAGCATTTCGAGATTGTCGCGGCGCCGGGCGGCGGCGTCGCTGCGGTCATGGACCGTGCAGCGATCGCGCCAGGGATTGAACACTGAGGGAAGTTCGGTCGCCGCCAGGGTGGACACAAAGGATTTCGGGGTCATGACGGCAATTCCTTGATACGCAGGCGGCGATTGGCGAAGTCGATCAGGACGCGGCCGCGCCGATGCTCCTGAAGGAAGCGGAAAGCCGTATAGCCCTGGAGGATCGCTTCCTCCCAAAGCCACAGCGGACAGCGTTCTGATTCGTAGCCGGCGACGAACTGGCGGACATGCTTCAGCATGTCCAGCGGAAGGCCACCGCGCTTCACGTTTTCAAAGTACCGGAGTTGCTGCGCTTGTCCGAAAATCCAGGAAGTTATGCCCTCTTCGATGAGAATCGCCCGAGCACCGTCTTCGGCGTCGTCGAGTTTCGGATCGCTCTTGCGCTTGAGACGGAGCAGCGCACGCAGCACTGGCGACCAGCCAAGCACCGCGACATAAGCGTAGTGAAAGACATCGTGGAAACGATAGTCGTCGGGTTCGAGCGCGTTGTCGGTGAGCCGGTCGCCGACATACACACCGCTTGAGCGTTGATACACGAATGTCTGCCCGCGAACGGTGCGTTCATAGACGTCGATCGCCATCCGCCGCGGCAATTGCTCTTCTGGGTCGAGCGCCGCATCGGTCGGCGCCGGATAGATGCGCTCGCGCGGCCAGCGATCGAAGATCTTGTGAAGATTCTTCACGGCGGCAGCCTCGATGGTAACACCGGATTCGTTTGCCGCCTGGATCAACCGGCGCATGACCGCGACCAGCCGGCCCGCGAGTGCTTCGCGGTCCTTCGCAAGACCGCCCGCCTGGAAATCGTTGATGAGCAGCCCAACGTCGCCTGCCAGCGCGAGCAGGCTATGCTCGAACTGCGGCATCGGTGCCTTGGCAAGCGGAATGTGCTGCGGCTGCAGCGCATGGAAACTGAGCGTTTCGTTGCCGCCCGTCTGCCATTGTCCGCCGTTTGTCGCCGCGGCGGCAGCGATGTCGCTGAGCGCCATGCGGCTGCGCCGTGCGATCGCCGCCAGATACCAAAGGACGTCACCAAGCTCTTCCGCGACGGCGTGAGCGTAACCCAGGTAGGAGGCATCGTCGCGCTGCTTTTTCTTGGCCTCACTGAGCAAGCTGCCGACTTCGCCGAAAAGGCCAAGCATCGAGAAGCCCAGTGCGCGGCCACCGCTGCGTTGATCAGTCCGCGCGGCCTGCTTCGCATAATCCGCAACAGTGAGAGCTTCGAAATCCTCGCTCATCGCCTGCCCTTCCGGCGATCCGATATCGCGTCTGCGGGGACGCTCACGCCATAGGCTTCAAGTGCCCGCAGTACGATCATCCGGATCGGCTCGCGGGAATCGAGCGACCGTTGACCGAGATCGCGTTTCGTAACGGCAGGAATCTGCACCTGAAGATGCTCGTCGCCGACATCGGTTTGCGCTGCGATATTTTTCATGAATCCATGAAAACATAATTTCATGAAAATAGAAAGCCCGAATCCTCCGGATCAGGAGACGCTCGGCCCGCTGCGCTGCCGCCCGAGTGTCCAGTTGATCCCGCCGTCGCGCATGATGCCCGAGACCGATTTACCGACATGGCGATCGAGAACAGAGCGCCACGGCACCAGCGTGAAATCGCGCGACCGTTCGATGAGCGCATGGCGACCACTCGTCATCTCGACTGCGCGCACGAGCCTGCCTTGAACAGCCTCCCCCTCTCTGGCCTCGGCGAACGGAACGCCTAACTTGTCGGAGAGCTGGCGGGCGACACGCAGCAATTCTCGCCGCTGGAGCGCGGCGAGCATCCCTCGCCGATAGACCGTCTGCCCATCCTGTTCGTCTGCAAGCTGTTCGGTGATCAGCCATTGCCGTCGCATCGCCTGCGCTGAACGAACCTCGTGCCCGAACCCAGCATCGCGCACTGGCACCGGCGCTTCGGCGACCAGCTCGCGATCGAGCCAGGTCGCGGCATCGGTTCCCGGTAATTTGTCGAGCGGGATCGCCGACAGGGTTTCAATGGCAACGGGGTGGTCGCGGAACTGCATGGCTTCGAACCTCTCGACCCTGGCGAGATGGTCCGGCGCGATGATCCAGCTTCCGTCGGGCTCGCGCTCGACGACGCCCGAGATTTTTCGCATCGCTTCAAGCCGCCGGACATGCGTTTCGGCGAAGCGTTCGCTGGCGGTCGGATCGTGCTTCAGATGGGCGTCGATCGAATAGCGCCCGCCGTTCGCCGCCGCGATCTCGTCGATCGTCCGATCGACGGCGCGAATGCCGCCCTCGCGTGGCGCGATCCGGACGATGGCATTTTCGGGGATCGTGTCGACCAGCTCGCCCTTGCCGATCTCGGCATAATGGGTGCGCCCGTCGATGCCGTCGACCAGCAGATAATGACGGTCTTCATGTTCGTCGGCGAGCCCGCGCATCACGACGCGGCCGATGATCGGCGTCGCCTCCTTCGCGACCGGGTCGTAGATGACGCGATCGACCGCAGCACGATCGAGCTTCCGCGCGGTCAGCTCGCGCTGCATGGTGCGGATGATGTCGCCGCGCTCGCCGATCTGGCGCAGTGTGTTCGCAAGGTCGGGCTCAAGCCGCCAGGTGCCGTTGCCGACATGCGAGGCGAGTCCCATGCGCCCGAGTTTCTGCAGGCGACCGACGCGAAGCGATTGCTGGAAGGGATCGCCATCGCTCGCGCTGACCAGCCGCGCGGTATCCATGTCGCGGATCAGCCGTCTGTCGATCGCGGTCAGCCGCTCGGCACCCGTATCGCTGCGAAGCCGCTCTTCGATTTCAAGGTCGGTGCGCGGCCCCAGGTCGAGGTTGACGATCTCGATCGCCCGCTGCCGGCTCCCGTGCGAGATATACTCGCGCGCGATCAGCAGATTCTCACCCCGATCGTTTACGCCGCGCACCACGATATGCGTGTGCGGATGGCCGGTATTGAAATGGTCGACCGCCACCCAATCGAGCTTTGTCCCAAGATCCTGCTCCATCTGCGTCATCAGCCGGCGCACGAACGGCTTCAAGTCGGGATACTGGTCGGCGTCCTCGGCCGACACGATGAACCGGAACTGGCGGCGGTCGCCGTCACACCGTTCGAGGAACGCCTTGCCATCGGCGACGTCGCTGTCGGGCGAGTAGAGCGCACCAGCCTCGCCCTCACGGGTCACGCCGTCGCGCTGAATATAGCGAAGGTGCGCCTTCGCACCGCCCATGCCTTTCCCGCCAAGGCCGACAGGCCGTATCTTGACGATCACGCGGCGCGACCGGAACGCGCCCAATCGGTCGCGCGATCTGAGCACCCGCGCAACACTCGCGCCGCGCCCGATCCGGCTGCCGTCGAAACGGCCGCGCCTGCCCGTTTTCATGCCGGCCCGCTTTGCCGCTTTCACGACGCGGCTCAGGTAGCGCTGCTCCTTGCCCCGGCCGCGCATCCGGCCCAGCTGCGGTTCGAACTCATCATCGCGCATAGCGGCGTCCTTCCATGCCGGAATGACGCTCCCCGCCGATAAGAATGGCGCGTCCTCGCCAGAGCGCAAGGAGTCTCGCGATTGGGATCGGAAAAGCCCAGAAAACCGCCACTCCTGGTAACCCTGTCTCGCACTCAAAGGGCGAGTCTCGCAAAAGCCTTCAAAAAACGATGTGCAGACAAACACTTACAAAATCGCGAGATTTTGCCTCTATCTTGCCATCGAGCCCGACTGCCACCTGCCGCCCCAGACGCCCGCTTTGCCTTCCCGCCTTCCCGATCAAAAAAGGGGAGCGGCGCCATGCGGCACCACTCCCGCGAACCTGCCCCTTCAACAGCGCATCGCCTTATTGCCAGCCTGCCTGTTCGGCCTGACGCAGCGCCCGATTGCACCGCTTCAGCCTCTTCTCAGCGGCCCTTAATTCGGCTTCGATCTGCCGCCGTTCTCCCGCGTCATCGCACCATGAAAGCTCCGCGCGAAGCTCCTCGATCTGTTGTTCAACCGACATCTCATCCTCCTGATACAAGCGAAAGATGAGCCATCGCCCGGCGGGGAGCGGGCGGGGTCAACCACCGCGCAGCGGCCGCGAAGCGGGCGACGGGGGAGCCGATTTTCTCGTCGCCGGAGTGGAGCGAAGCGGAACGCAGGTGGCGTGAAAATTGGGGGAACCGTCGATGGTTGAGGCGGTCCGTTCGCCGCCGGATACTCGGTGCTTGCTGAGCGGATTTCTTCCTCTCTGCAGGCCCGCAAGCGCGTTCCGGTGCAGGAAAAGGCCCACGCCAAGCCCTCAAGGCATGAGGAAAGCCCCGCGCCGGGTGACCGGCGCGGGGCCGATCCGGCTCAGTCGCCGGGGTTCCAGATAACGGCGAACGCGTCGTCGTCGTCCTGCCCGGCGGCGCGGCCGAGATTGGCGTAGAGGGTGCGGCCGCCAAGTTCGGGGGCCGACATGGCGAGGCGGACATATTCGCGCTGGCTCACCTCGCCGGTGCGGATCCAGCCGCCGCCCAGTTCGACGCCGTTCGACAGCACGCGGTAGTCGGGCTGGTCCCCGGTCTTACTGCGGTTGGGGATGATGGCGATCTCGGCATTGACCGAAAGCGTCTTCAAGGCGCCCCGGAACGAACCGTCGTTCTGGCGCTGGACATGACCGATTGAGGGCATTTCTCGTCTCCTTGCACATTCGCCCGACCCGATGCCGGGCGATGGGCGGACCGAAGGGACGGCCCTTGAGCGCGCTGCGAACCGCAGGCCGAAGCGAAGCGGAGGACCGGAAGCGCGGGGCTGATTTGGAGCGAAGCGGCCGCGAGGAGCGCCGCCAAAGCGGCGCGGGGAAATCAGTTCCGCGCGATGGTTTCGCGAGGCGCGCGGCCGTCCCAGGTCATGCGCCCAAGGAGCCGGCGACGGGTTGGTGAGACACGAAAGGACGAGATGCGCGCGCGGACAGGAAGCCCAGTCCGGCGTCTTTCCGGGAAGCCATGATTGCTTTCGCGGCCACGAGGCCGCGGCTATAGCCTCACGGCGATGAACGAAGGAACGACGATTGCGGGGCAGATCGAACGGCTGATCGTGCGGCTGGACGGCGCGGCGGTGTGCGATGCCTGCGTGACTGACCGGCTCAACCTGTCGGTTACCGCACAGGCCAATGTCGTCACCTGCGCGCTCGGCGGCACGCGCGGATTCGAGCGGCAGAAGGACGAATGCACGTTATGCGGAAGCGCCCGGACGGTGATCCGCCGCACCGCCCGGTAGGTCAGGCGGCAGGGGTTTTCGGCACGCGAGCGCGCAGTGCGGCGCGATTTGGGCTAGTTGCCGTCGCCCGCGAGCGCGCGCGACAGCGCCTCGTTGGTCGCGTCGATCTCGATGCGGTCTGCGAAAATCGCGCACCAGCCGCCACCGAACTCCCCGATGCGGGGCTTGGAACAGGTCATGGCCCATTCAAAGCCGATCGGCCCCTTGGCGAGCGTTTCGGGGCAACATCGCTGGATCACCACCGCGATGGCAGCGGCATCGAAATCGTCCATGCTGGCGAAACACACGATCCGCGCGGATGGATCGTCGGGGCAGGTTTCAGCGATGAAATCGGCTCCGATGGTGGGAAATTCGGGATCGTTGAACGCCTCGCGAAACCCGCTCCACCGCGCGTTCGCATCGTCCGGCGGAAAGGCTGCGAGCAGCGCCGCGCTCGGCGGATCGGGCGCGTCGTCATTCGCTAGCGCGTAGCCAGCGTTTGCGACTTCCTCGATCAGCGCGCACTCGGCGGCGGTGCAGCGAAAGGCGAAGCTGCCCTGAATCCAGATGTCAGCCATTGCTCGCCTCCTCCCGTTCGGGCGTGATGACAAGCGGGGGCACCGCGAAGTCGGCCGCATCGAAATGCGCGATGATCGCCGCATAGCTGCCCAATCGCTCGGCGGTGCAGCGCCCCATGAGGATATAGTCGTCCTCGTCGGCAGCGTAGCTTTGCGGTTCGCCGCTGCCGGTGAACACGGTGCGTTCCGCACCCCACTGGCAGGCATAGGCGCCCGACCAGCGCGCGAAGAAAAGCCCATGCGCGATGCAGAAGGCTTCGAGTCCCTCGAACCGCCCCCAGGCGACCTCGTGCGCCATGAGCGCCAAGGGCTCGCCCTCGGGCAGATCGCCGAGCGCGAAGGGTTCGCCGTCCCATTCGGTGGACAGCCCTTCGTTCGCGATGGCCTCGGCGAAGGCGGGAAGCTGGCTGGCGGGGAGCGTCCCGCCGATGGTGATGGATGCCGAAACACGGTCGGCCATGACAAGTCTCCTGTCTGAAATCCGCGCCGCGAGGGCCGCTTGCGGCCGAGCGGCGCGGCGATTTTATGGGGGACGGAACGGGCGGCGGGTGCGCCGCCGCCCGTCCAGTTTCATGCGGCTTCGCGCTCGGGCTGTTCCTGCGGCTCGGCCTTGGCAGGGGCCGGAAGCGCAATCACCGCGCCGGGGCCGGTCGGTTCCGGCTCGCGGTCGGGGCGCGCCGCGAGCACCTTGGCATGAGCCGCGACGGTGCCGACGCCGCCGCGCGCCGTATAGGTAGCGGGCGGGAACGCCATCCATTTCGGCACCCAACCCTCGACCTTGGGCCGCCCGTTCGCACCCTCCAGATGGTCGCGGACGATGCGCTTCAAGACCTTGCCCGGTTCCTTCGCATTGGCGGCGGCGACAGGTTCGCCCGCCACCTCGGCGACGATGCGGGTCAGCACCTCCTTGTCGCGGACACACTCGAAAAAGGCGTCGTCGGCCTGCCAGTAGCGGGCCATATCGACGCCGATCTCGCCGCCGACCGCCTCGATGGCGGCGCTGCCGCTGGCGAGCGTTTCGCCCATGACGATGACGATCACGTCCATTACGGCGCGGTCGGGCACGTCGAGCAAGCGCAGGAACACGCCGACCAGTCCGAAGTCGTCGCCGTTGCCGCCTGTGACGGTCGGTTCCTCGGGCGAGAAGCCGAGAAGGTCCAATACGGCGCGGCGCTTCGCGTCGAAGTCGGTTTCCGCGCGGCAAGTTTCGACGCTTTCGCGCACATCGTCGTTGCGCGCGGTCTGCGGCTCGGGCTTGACCGTCCACAGTGGCGACCCGACGATGACATGGGCGACCATCAAGCGCAGCGCGACCTTGGGATGACGGGTCAGCGAGGCGCGGACAGCGGCATGACGGTGCAGGTTGATATAGGTCTGCATCGTGCTCGTCACTTCGGGGCGCGGCACTTTGGGGCCGGTTTCGATTGCCTCGCCGCGTTCGAGCCGCTTGGCCTCCTTGCTCGTCACATAGCCTTCGTGGACCTCGACCTCGCCGCTTTCGCGCACATCTATATACACGCGCCCGCCCTTGCGCTTGGGTGCCTTGGCGAACTCATAGCGGTAGAAATATTCGCCGGGCGGGACGATCACCACGTCGAACCATCCGGCATCCAGATAGTCCTCCTTGCGCGCGTCGATTACGGCGTTCTGCGCGGTCCAGAACGCGTCGGCATCTGCAAAATAGCGGTCTTCGCCGAACAGATCGGCGACGATCGCAAGGCCGCTCGCATCGACGTCGAACAGGGCATGTTCGACCTTGATCGACTGCCCGCCGAACAGCCATGCCTTCAATTGCTGGCCGGTCGGGCAATAGGCGTCGTCATCGTCGTAGAGCGCCAGCCATGCCTTCTGCTGCTGCTTGCTCGCCAGCGTCAGATGCCGGACGGTCGCCGCGTTGATCTTCTCCTTGCGGTAAAGATCGCGGATGCGCGGAAGCAGGTTGCCGAGCGCTAGGATACGCTTCACGCCAAGCTCGGGAATGCCGAACGTCGCGGAGATATCCGCAATGTCGCGGCCCTCCTTGACCAGCCGTGCGAAGGTTTCCCATCGCGTCACCTCGTCGGGATCGAGCCGGGTGTTCTCGAGAAGCGATGCCTCGATGGCGTCGGCGTCGTCCCCGGCGTCGAGGATGGCGACGGGAAGCGGGCCGTGGTCGATGCCCTCGACAAGCGCGATGGCGTTCGCCGTCCAGCGCCGCCGCCCGGCGACGATTTCGTGGACGCCATTATCGTTGCCCGCCTGCGGGCGCACGATCAGCGGCACGATGACACCGCGCTTGCGGATCGAGGGCAGAATGTCGCCCACGTCCGGGGGCTTGGGTCCGTGCCGCATGTTCACCTTGGACGGAACCAGCTTGCTATGGTCGATAAAGTCGAGTTTCATTGGTCTGCTCCTTCTGGAGCGCCGGTCCCGTTTGTCTTGCTGGATGGGCGGGACCGGCACTCAATGCGGCGAAACGCGCCGCGCGTCATCCGGCCCCTCGATCATCAAGAGGCGGCGGAAGCTCGTTGCCGTTCCGGCTATCGGTGATGCGGCGAAGTTCGGCTTCGGCCAGAACGATTGCACCCATGCGCCGCGCGGTATCGGACCATAGCGAAAGCGGGGCCAGCGGCTCGAAATGCTCGTCGCGCTCGATGAACAGGCCGAAGGGCAAGCGGACGCCCGCAATCTCGGTAAGCGAGAACACGCCCATTTCCGGGCATCCGAACCCCAAGTCGGCGAGGCCGAACAGCGTGTCTCCATCGTCGTAAAGCTCGGTGGCGATCCACGTCGCCGCGCCGACCGGATTGAAGAATTTGACCACCGGGAACGGGTCGAACCGTTCGTCGCGCTGCTCGTGGAGGCGGCTGGCGCGCGCATTCGCGCGCAGCGCCGAAAGGATCGCATGGGGGAGCGTAATCATGCCGCTTCCCTCCCTTCGTCCTGCGTCTCGGCGTAGCGGGCAAGCAGCCAATCGGCGGCCTTGCTCGCCTGACTGGCCGCGCGAAAGATCGCGCGATTGTCCTCGCGCAGCACGTCGAGCCATGATGCCAGATAATCGGCGTGACGAACGGTCGGCACGATGCCGAGCGCGGCGCAAAGGAAGGCCGATCCCATCTCGGCGATCAATTCTTCGCGCGCATAGTCCTTGCTGCCGAACGCATTGCGCAGATTGCGATTGAGGCGCGACGGGTGGCCGCTGGCATGACAGAGTTCGTGCAGCGCCGTCCGGTAGAAATTGATCTGTTCGTGGAAGGCCGGTTGCGGGGGCACCTGCACATAGTCGGCGCTCGGGACATAGTAGGCCTTGTCCCCACCGATGCGGAAATCGACGCCCGATGCCGCAATGACCGCTTCGGCGATCGGCACGACTTGGCGTTCGGGAAGCGGTGCGGGGTCGGTGGCAAGGCCGGGGCGCAAGCCTTCGCACTGTGCGACGTTGAACACGGTGAAGCGTTTGAGGAACGGCACCGCGCGGGCTTCGCCGCCGGTCTGGCGCGCGCGTTCCTTCTCGGCTTCGGGGGTGAAGCGGTCGGCATAGACAACCCTTGTCCCGCGCTCGCCTTTCCTGACATTGCCGCCCGCCTCCAAGGCTTGGCGGAAGGTCAGCCACGATTGCGACGGATAGCCGTTCTCGATCACTGCTCCCCACAGGATCAGGACATTGACGCCGCTGTAATTGCGGCTGGTGAGCCCGTTGCGCGGGAGGCCGGGGGCGGCGGAGAAGCCTTGACCATTGGGGCGGCCCCAAGGCTGGACCCAAGGGAAGCGGCCCGCCTCAAGTTCGGAAACAATGCGGCCCGTCACCTCGTCGTAAAGATTGGCGCGCTCCGCCGGGGGCTGGCGTTTGCTGCCCTCTGCGCGCGCGCGTTGGCTGCCGGTCTGGTGCATGGCTATCCTCCAATGCCGCCCCAAAAACCCCAGGGCCTCCCCCGGAGCGGGGGTGGGCGGCGAATTGCGACCTGCCGGGCGCGGCCAGGAGGCGGTCCGCACCCGCAGGGCCGAAATGCAATGGAGGAGCCGGACCCGAGCGCAGTCGAAGGCCGGCTTGCGGGACGCCGGGCCGGGCCCAGAAGGGAGCGCCGCCCACCCGCGCGACGAGGGGAAGGCCCAACGAAAAATGCCGCCGCGCCGGTCAGGCGCGGCGACGACAGGCCGGAGCAAGGCTCCGGCATCCCGCCAGTCCGATCGTCACCTTTGGCCGGGACGCGCGAAGCGTGGCCCGGTGGAGCTTGGCGAACGGATGTGAGCCTAGCGGAATAGAGCGGCGGTCGCGCCGCAGGCGCGAGGCGCCTGAAAACCCGGATGCGTCAGGTCAGACCCTGCCGTCTTGAAGCACTCTCGTCGTGGTCGCCATGCGCGCGGTGACACGAGGAGCGAGCACTCGGCCCACTGGCCCCAACAGATCAACCGTGCAGCGGGGATCCGTTCGAACCGGTGCAAGCGGTCATCGCGGGCAACAGGCTCATCATGGCGGCACCGGCGATGATGATCGCGCCGACCGCCGCGGCGATGCCGGTCGCGGTCGGCCCCGCACCGCCGAGCTGCATCAGGCTGGAGACGACACTGCCGCCGGCGATCCCGGCGGGCACGGCGAAGAGAAGCGCGATCGCTCCGCGAAGCGGAACGGGCAACCGCGACGCGATGAGCATGCGTCCGATCAGCAAGACCGCGACGCCGACGACGAGGCCGAGAAGCAGACCGAGCAACGGCCCCAGTTCGCCACCCCCCGCCCACAGAAATGCGGCCGCACCGAGCCCGACCGGGAGTGCGAAGACGGCGAGCCGGAACATCGCCCAGGCGAAGAGGACGATGCCGGTGGCGGACAGGATCAGACCGAGCAACATCACGACCAACTCCATAGGCTCGGAACATAGCAGAAACACGATTCGGCATGAAGCCCCGATCGGCTCGCACTATGGGCGGTCTGGCGCGTTCTTCTCGGGCGACGTCGATCGCAGCGCGACGAACAGCGTGGCCGCACCGGCTTCGCTCCGGCCGGCAGGGGGCCGGTCGCCGATCGCGAAGAAGATGGCATTGACGGTACGCGGCGTTGCACTGGCGGCCGTGACAGCCGACCGGGAATTGACGGGCACTCCGGCGACGCTCGCGAGATAGGCGCGGGTCTCACCGGGCAGCGCGCGGCCGGTCCGCACGTGCTCGGCATAGCGTGCCGGTCCCGCGTTATAGGCTGCGAACAGTCCGGGATAACCGAAGCGGTCATACATCAGACGAAGATAGAGCGTCCCCGCCAATATGTTGTCGCGCGGGCTATGGGGATCACGTCCGAGCCCGAGCCGCGCGCGCATTTCGGACCAGGTGCCGGGCATGAGCTGCATCAGTCCCATCGCGCCGGCGTGGCTGGTAATCGGGCGCCCGTCCAGCACCGTGCGCCCGCCGCTCTCGGCGCGCATGACGCGCTCGATCCATTCTACCGGCACGCCGAAACGCGCCGAGGCTGCCTCGATATAGGGCCGCCAGTGAACGACCGACTGCGCGTCAGCCGGTGCCGCCGCCAGCAGCGCCAGGGCGGTGATGGCGACCCTCAGCCCAGCCACAGCAGTCGCACCTCGCCGATGACGTCGCCGCGCGATGTCGGTCCGAAATAACGCCCATCGAACGAATCCGGGCTGTCCATCAGCAGGAACAATGCGCCCGAACGCAACATCACGCAGCCATTCCACCACGGCATCGGACGGTCGCGGCCATCGGCTTCGCGGCGTTCGGCCACCGGGTGGCCGTTGACATAGATCTCCCGCCCGCGCGCACAGACGCGATCGCCGGGCGCGGCCGCGACGCGCTTGACCAGCGGGATATTGATCGGAATGTAGCGCCGCTCGGCGGCGAGCCGGCGCCAGCGGTCGGGCACCCGGACCAGCACCATGTCGCCCGATGCGATGTCCTGCCGTCCGCTGACGGCATAGAGACCGATCGGCGCGCTGGCCGATGCGTTCCAGACCAGCCACGGCGTTGGCGGCAGCGCGATCGTGGTCGCCAGCGCGGCCGCGCCGAGACCGATCAGCGCGGTGGGTTTAGCCGGCAGACGGGAGGGTAGCAGCCTAGCCATTGCCTCCCTCCCGCATGTTCGCGCGCGACCAGGCCTCGATATCGTCGATATGGTAGCGCCAGACGGTGCCATGCTTTCGGCACGGCGGGCCGCGCCGCTCCCGGCGCATCTTCTTGAGCGTGTCCCCCGCGAGACCGAGATGGAACGCGGCCTGCTTGGTTGTCAGAAACGGGCAATGCTCGCGTGCCCGCCGAGCGCGCTCCGCGGCCGACGACGCCGTGGCTCCACCGTCCACAGCGGATGAATCCGCCTCGATCCGTGTTCGCGCGCCGCCGCCTGCTTCGGGGTTTGGATCGTGTGTCATGAGTGCAGCGCCCGGTCCGACGAACCCGCGTTACCCGCCGATCAGGCCCGCACGCGCGGCTTCCTGTTCGGCGACATAGGCATCCAGCATGTCGGCCTGGCCGGGGAGCAGCGCGTCGATCGCAGGGAGGCCGTCGATATCGTCCCGGTGAAGCAGCACGGACGGGCACTGGCCTTCGACATTGCCGAGATTGGGGCGATGCTGGGCATAGCCGATGAGCGCGGCCAGATCGGGATCGAACGCTCGAGCGATGGCGGGCGGATAGACGAGATACTGATTCTCGAACGTCCGCAGCCATCCGAGGCAATAGGAGGTGATGACCGCGCGGCGCACATGATCGGACTGGTTAGCGCCGGCACCATGCAGGATCGATCCGAGGAACAGCAGCGCGGAGCCGGGTGGCATTTCGGCGGCGACCGGACGTGCATCGCCCGGTTGCGATGCCGCATCGTGATGGCTGCCCGGCCAGACCAGCGTCGCGCCACTCTCCAGCGTGAACGGATCGATCGGCCAGATGACGTTGATCTGATAGTGCATCCCGGTCTTGACGCCGCCCCAGAGATCCTGGTCGCGGTGCGGCACCTGCGCGAGCGCGCCGGGATGGATTTCGATCGCCTGGGTGAGGTTGAGAACGATACGATCGCACCATTCCCCGAGCACCGTTTCGGCGATACCGCGGATGATCGGGTGCAGCACAAGGCCGGCGATATGCCGTGAACGCCGCAACAACGCGCCAAAGCGCTTGGTGCGGGCTCCGTAGAATCCGCCTTCGCAAAAGGGCGTGGCGACGAAGCGCGGTGCGAGTTCGGCTTCGAGCGCGGTGATTAGCTCGGTCGGCACGGCGTTATCGACAATGACATAACCGTCGGCGAGCAGCATCGCGGCGAGGCGGGCGGGGTCGTGCATCGCCATTCCCTTCACGCGGCTCTTGCCGCCGCATCGGGAGTGATCGCACCCGGTACATAGATGCCGTTCGACGCCAGCAGCGCAGGCGTACCGGCGCAGATCTCGATGCGGAACGCTCCAAGGAACGCGCCATCGATGCGGCGCGCGGGGCCGAGCGGCGCTGCGCGCCAGCCCATCGCCAAAACCTCCTCGCGAAAAGCAGCGGTCACGACGCCGGTTAGCATGGTGATTCCGCTGCCGAGCGCATGATCGACCATCGCCGAGATGAGCCGGTTGCGGACACGCAGGCGTCCGGGGGCGCCCAATCGTTGCGGCAGGCAAAGTCGCGTAATCTCGCGAACCTGCTCCCCCCGGGGCGCATCGCACTCGCAGAGCGACGCGAAACGATCGGCGAGAAGATGTGCGCCCTCTGTCGATAGCAGCCGCATCGACCCCTGGTGAATGCAGCCATCGTCGGTGGCGATCAGATAGACCGCCTTGTCGCCGTCATAGCTGTCGATTTCATAGCGGCCGCCGACGACCGGAACATCCCAGCCCAGCAGATCGACGAACAGGGTCTTGCGGTCCTCGAACATCGAGGCGGCGCGCGCATCGGTAAGCGAGCACCCTTTGACAATATGGATCATGGCAGTAGCTCCCGTTCAAATTGAACAGTCGCGAAGGGAGCAGAGATGAAGGGCTCAAACAGTCGTCAATATTGAGGATGCGGCGATCCCGCTCAGAACCGCGGGACGATCTCCTCGATGCAGACGATTCCGCAGGCGAGCGCGATCGCCGGGAGCTGCGCGCGGGAATAGATTCCGAAATGTTCGCGCAGGTCACGCATGTAGGTGCGCACTGTCGTCGGGGCGATGTTCATCATGATCCCGATCTCGACGTCGCTCTTGCCCATCGCCGCCAAGCGAAAGCATTCGAGCCGCTTTGGGCTGAGATGGGGTAATTTCAGCGGGCGCGCCGGAAAGCCGTGCAAGCGCCGCGCCTCGGTAAACGCCTCGCTCGCCATCAGCGTCGCGATCCGGCAGATATGCGATGGCGGCAATTGCCCGTCGCGCGTTGCGAACGTACAGCATCCGGGCGGCTCGCCGGCGACGCCAATCGGAACGGTGAGGCCGTTGCGCAGGCCATGACGCGCGGCTTCGCGCACGATGCGCGCCTGTCGCCGCGTGAAGCCGCCCAGCAGTCGCTCCATTTCGTGCCAGCAGAACGCCCGGCTTGTCGAGCGCGCCGCGAGCAAGGCGGGATCGTCGCGGTAATAGCCTTCGGCGACGAAAACGTCGCCCCAGCTCTGGAAATTGTCCATGCGGAAATATCGCCCACCGGGCTGAAAGAAGGCCATGCTCTGGACGATCGCGAGCCATGGGAGGCCGAGCTGGCGTGCGGCGGCCTCGCTGCAACTGAACAGCTCGCGATCACTGTTCGCGCGCCTGGCCTGCTTAATATAGGCATCGAGGTCGCGAAACGGCACCGAGGGGCACTCCTTTCGACGCGCGCGTTGCGGGCGCGTCTATCGGGCGCGTGGTTCCAGCCCACGCGCGTGCAGCCCCCGATGATTTACTTGGTCTTGCTCGGCCGCCCCGTCGGCTTGTGCGGATGGCGCCGGAGCGTCACCGCCGGGCGCGCCAGTATCGCGCCGATTTCCAGTTCGTCGTCCGAAACGATCGAGATCGATATCCGGCCGGACAAGAGATAGACGGCATTAACGCCGAGTGCCTTCGCGAGCCGCTCCATTGCTTTCAGCGTCGGGCTCGACCGGCCATTTTCGATCGCACTCAGATAAGAGCTGCTCGTGCCCGCATCATGGGCGAGCGCTTCTTGCGTGATGCGCATCGCAAGCCGCAATTTCCTGAGATTCAAACTGAAGGACTTCGACGCATCCATAAGGGCGTAAGTTCACGCCCTGCGACCATTACTCCACACTGGATACAGGTTGGAGTTATTATCTATATTATTACGTTTTTACAAATATTTAAATGAGATTCCCGAACAACGCGCACTCAACTCTGATGCGGATTCTCAGGCGCGCCAAAAGACCGCATTCGGACGGTCGAATCGGTCGATGACCGAAGCCCTCACGCCAGGACATTGGCCGTGGACGCCGCAGTGGAAATCCCATCGGCGTCGTCACATCCGGGGCGAGCATTGATTTCAAGCGCCGAGCGAATCACGATGCGAACAACGTCCCGTGGACACGTCCGCAATCGCCGTTCCGGCGTGGCGTACAGGAATCATCGGATAGTTTGACGTGCCTGTGTGTCGTTGTCTCCTTTGATTTGAATGCAGCGCAGCGAAGCGGAGCGTCGCATTGGTTCATAGTTATGAAATCACCGTTCGTGTCGGGCCGCTGGCCGCCCACCATGCCAACCGACTACTCGCAACAGTCGGTTCTGGCGGTAATCCCGCAGCGGTCCGGTTTGCTCCAGCCCCGCCGAATTGTACTCGGATCTTCATGATGCAGCGGGATCGGTCCGGGGATCGGTAGTGACGAGCCCGAAAAACGTGGCGCCGGCATTGCCTGGAGGATATTGTCGATCTCCCGATAGACGCCTCGCGCTGCCATATGAGGATGGCGCGCCGCTTCGTCCGGATCAAGCACGGGGGCAAAGCAGGCATCGCTGCCTTCCAGCAGTGTGCGCCATTCTTCCCGTGTCCGCATGGCGAATATCTCGCTAAAACGCTGCTTGAGCTCGGGCCAGGCATCACGATCATAGCCGTCGTCAAAACTGCTATCGCCGGCCAACCCCAGCTTTTTGCAAAGCAGCGCATAGAACTTGGGCTCGAGTGATCCGACTGAGATGAAATTCCCGTCGGCGCACCGATAGGTCGAGTACCAGTGAGGGCCGTCAAGGATGCTGCAGCCGCGTATGCTGGCAACCTGGCCGGCGGCCTTCAGGCTCAGGAGCAAGTTCATCATGTGAGCGCTCCCATCGACGATCGCGGCGTCAACCACTTGCCCATTCCCGGTATCCCGCGCGTGCATTGCCGCTGCGAGGACGCCGATGGCCAAATAGAGCGCTCCACCCCCAATATCGCCTACCAGGCTTGGCGGCGCCATTGGCGGTTCACCGGGATGCCCAGCATACCAAAGGGCTCCTGACAGCGCGATATAGTTGATGTCATGGCCGGCCGCTTGGGCGAGAGGTCCCTGCTGCCCCCAACCCGTCATGCGACCGAATACAAGGCGGGGGTTACGCGCTAGGCAAACCTCGGGACCAAGGCCGAGCCTCTCCATCACCCCAGGCCGCATGCCTTCGATCAGTACATCGCCCCTTTGGACGAGATCCAGGACATGCGCGACGCCTTCGGGGGACTTCAGATCCAAGGCAATTACACGTTTCCCGCGGTTCACAATGGCGCCGCTGCCAAGATCGATATTTTCGGAGTTAGGGCTTACGCGTTCAATGACGACGACATCGGCGCCAAGGTCGGCCAACAGCATTCCGCAAAACGGCGCCGGGCCGATGCCCGCAATTTCGAGTATTTTGAGGCCTGCAAGCGGACCAGTTTTCGTCATTCAGGCATACCTGCGTCTGAGACCTTGGCGCTTTGATCCAGGCCGTTTCGCCGCTCCAGATTTCGAGACGGGTTGCAGTCGTGCTGGGCGGCAGTGTCGAAAGTAAGATTGGCAAAATGACCTTGATTCGCCTAATTCATTCTCTGGAGCAATTATTCCTGTGGGGCATGTCCATGCTCGATTCTCGCCTCAAGCATGCCGTCGCGGTTGGTCAGCTTCGTTCCTTCTCCAGGGCAGCGGATGCGGTTGGTGTCACGCAGTCGGCGGTGACCAAGAGTGTCGCTGAACTCGAACGGCATCTTGGCTATTCCCTTTTCCATCGGACCTCACGGGGCGCGATGCCGACAGAGGAGGGACGCGAATTTATTGATCGCGCAGCGCGCTTGCTTGCCGACGCAGCTGAACTACTCGGAGATACAGCCCGCCGCGCCGACGCCTATGCGGGCCCGCTTCGAATCGGACTGTTCCCAGGGTCAATCGACTGGTTGCTCACCCAACCTCTGGTTTCTTTGCTGCGGCGCCATCCGGCAGTGCGCGTCGAAGTCGTTTCGGGCAACAGCGAAAGGGGCGTGCGACTCCTGTCGCGCGGCGATATCGATGTCGCCTTTGGACTTGAAGCGGCCTTTGCACGCTGGCCGGAATTCAAGTGCGAGCGGGTCGCCTCGATCGAAATACTGCCTTTTGTGCGGAACAATCATCCCATTCTGGGGATAAACCCGACCAGCAAGGAGCCGCTGGTCCAGTTCGAATTCGTAGTGCCCTCATCTTCCGAACCCTACACATCGATCATTCAGCAGATGTACGAAAAAAGCGGTAAGCGTCCCGCTGACTGGATCCACATGACAGACTATTTTCAATTGGTTCGACGGATCGTTGCCACATCCGATGCTATCGGGATGGTTGCAAAACAGTTCACCGAGAACTCATGGTTTCGCGCCAATTTCGTGGCCTTGGAGGGAATCGGTTTATTCGATCCATTGACGCTTTGTTATGCTGTGCGTAGCCGCTGGCAGGTAAAACCGGCTGGCCGTGCGCTCGTCAGCCTTGTTCGTCAGGCATGGCGCACCGCATCATCGGATTAACGGCAAGGGGGCGGGGTGCGATCGGAAATCCGCTGCATCCGTCGCGATCAGCTAGAGCATTTCGCGCAGAAGTGGGAACCGGCTTTCCGGCAGGAAATGCTCTAGCAAATTGATCTTGGGCATTTTCCGAGTTGGCGGGTGATTCCACTCGCCTCGAAAATGGCCTAGAAGCTAATCGCCACTTCTCCGCCGATGACGCGCCCCCTGTTTAGCGGTGAAAGGCTTGCACCCGTGCCCCCGAAGGCCGCCGGCAAAGGTGTATCGCCGCCAATCGTCACCTCATTCAGGAGGTTTCGGCCATAGATGGAGAAGCGCCAGTGCTTGTTGTCGGTCGCCAATGTGAGGCTCGCATCGAGCATATCGGCGCCCTGAAGGAAGCCGACGTTGTTGTCGGTGAATGCCGCCTTGTCGCGATGCGTGAAGCTGACACGCGCCGTTGCTGTCCCCAATTCGCCAAGCTGCTGATCATAAGTCAGCCCCACGCCATAGGTCCATGGCGACAGCCTTGGCAATTTGAGCGCACGATCCACATCGTTGATGACGCCATCACCGCTGAGGTCGAACTGGACGTTGCGATACTGGCCATTCACGTAGCCGAGCTGACCCGAAATCACGAGGTTGGACAAAAGAAAAAACTGCCCCTCGGCCTCGACGCCTTTGATTGTGGCGTCGGCGGTGTTCCGTATGACCTGGCTGACGCCAAGCGGTCCGGGCAGGTTGATCTCGCGCTGCAGGTCCTTCATGCGATTGTAGAAGGCCGCCAGGTTGATCCGGTGGCGCCCGAATTGCTTCTTGGCGCCGAGTTCGAAACTGTCCTGGGTCTCTTGATTGAATGGCCCCGGCGGCACAGCGGGATCGGTGTTGCGCAAATTATATCCGCCGCTGCGGAACCCGCGCGTGTAAAGGCCATAAATCTGCGTGTCGTCATCCGGCTTCCACTGAAGGCCGATTTTCGGCGTAAACCCTCGCCATTTTGCCGCGTCGGCGAAATTGGTTGCACAGATCAGCGTGTCTAGATTGCAACCATTTGCGCGTAAGGCCGAGACCCGAACGGCTTTGCGTTCCCAACTATACCGCGCGCCGAGATTCAAGGTCAGCGTATCGGTGAAATGCCAGTCGGTCGAAGCAAAAATGCCCCATGTTGTCTGGTCTTGCGTACCCCCACCGGAAACGATCCGAGCACCGCCCAAAAGATTCCGCAGCTCGGCGTAACGAAGATCCTGGGAAAAATAGTATAGACCGGTTGTCAATTCGACGTCACCGAACCTTCCGGCATAACGAAGTTCGTCGCTGAGTTGATCCTGGTCGATTTCGAAAAAGGCATGAAAGAAGGACTGTGGTGTTCCATCGATATCAGCGCCCGCGGAGGATCGGAATTTCCGATAGCCAGCGATGTTGGTGAAGACGCCTTCGCCCAGACCGACATCGATGTTGGTTTCCACGATCGCCTGGTCCCATTTGGCATCATAGAAACCTGGGAAATTGATCGAAAACCTGAAGCTGTCGCGGGGAAACAGCGCGTGACTCTGGACAGGGGCTCCATCGCTTTCGACATCGCCATGCTCATAGCGGAGATCCATTCGGAAGCGGTCGCCACCCTTGAGCGAAAGTGCCGGGCGAATGATAAGGTCATGTGATTTACCGAAGCTGCGATTGTCGAAGCGGTTGCGAAACCAGCCATTGTCGTCGCTGTAGTAGACGGCCAATTTGGCAGCCAAAACGTCATCGACGATAGGTCCGGTAACCGTGCCGCTTACGGTCTTTTTCAGTCCCGTTTCAATGGATAGCTTGGCTTTGGCTCCAAAATCGAAGCTGGGCCGCGTGGTCCGCACAACCACGGCACCGCCGGTAACGTTGCGACCGAAAAGCAAGCCTTGCGGTCCACGCAGAACTTCGATCCCCTCAAGGTCGAAGTTGTCCAGCACGACACCAGCGTTGATGCCGAGGTAAATACCGTCAGTGAAAACGCCTACGGTGGGGTCGATCGATGGGATCGTGCTGTTGATGCCGAGGCCCCGGATAGTGAAATTGGCATAGCCCGGTGCCGTACCCACATCCTCGAGCTGGACGTTGGGAACGTCGTAGCTCAGACTTTGAAGATTCTGGACGAACTTGGCATCCAGCTGCGCTTCACCAAAAGCCGTGACCGCCATCGGTACTTTCTGCACGCTTTCGCCATAGCCCTTTTTGGTGGCGGTAACGACAATGTCCTCAGCCAGCGCTTCCGTGGCGCTCCCGGTTTGGTCGTTCGCCTGGGGCGTTGCTTCCTGGGCAAATGCTGTTCCCGAGCACAACAACGCGGCAGAAGCCAATAGACATCCTCTCATGGCTGATCCTCTCTTCCCAGGAGATATTGTGTAGTTCATGCCGTTTGGCGGCATTTGAGGGCCGTCGTCCAATTCAATTCGCTGCAGAACTATTCCTGCTGCTCATCGATATCTGGCGGCAGCACGACGCCATCGGCAGCCCGACGGCCGCTCAAAAATATCATGGTAATTCATCGGGTTGATTACGCTCTCAGCGCCCGTTCTACCGCCTCAAGGCTGTCATTCAGCCCGAGCGGGTGCTCGGCATCCGTGAAGTCGACAATTCTACCCCAGTGCCGGGCGACATCATCGAGCGTGAACGCCCTGTCCGCTCCGAAGGCGTGCCCAAGCGCGCGCTCCCACCTAAGCTTGGCGATATAGCCGGCTCCAACTTCAAAAAGCCCTTTGGTTTCGCTGCAATTCTCGTGCGCAAGCCAACCGACCAATGGACTGATCGCTTCCGCTCTGAGATTGGCGAGAAACTCTTGTGGAAAGGCAGTCGCGGTCATACGCGATGCGGCGATTGGGGCGATCGTATTAACCTGGATGTTTCTGGACCGCCCCTCCTCCGCCAGCGCGTTCGCAAGCCCCAATATTCCGAGCTTGGCTGCGGCATAGTTGGCCTGACCGAAGTTGCCGTAGATTGCGGCTGCAGACGTGGTCATGACGATGCGGCCATAGCCCTTGTCGCGCAGTATCGGCCATGCTGCCTGCGTCACTGCCCGCGTCCCATTCAGATGGACCCGCTGAAGCAGTGTCCAGTCTTCGTCGGTCATTTTGTGGAAGCTCACATCGCGCAGGATGCCGGCATTGTTGATGACGACGTCAACGGTTCCGAAGTTGTCAACCGCGGCTTGGATGATCAGCGCGCCCTCCTCGACCGACGCATAATTTGCCACCGCCTGACCGCCCGTGGCTCGAATTTCGTCGACCACATTGTCAGCGGCTGTGGAGCAGCTGCCGCTCCCTTTCTCGTCGCCACCCAGATCATTCACCACCACCTTGGCTCCGCGCCCGCCAAACATCAGCGCGTACTGGCGCCCAAGTCCGCCTCCGGCTCCGGTCACAACCACTACCCTGCCATCGAAACGAAGCTCTTCGTCCATCGCTTGTCTGCCTCTTTTACCTGAGCGACGCATCTGCGCATTTGATCCTGTGCGAGTCAGGCACGCGGCTCCATTTCCGTCGACGCTGTCGTTTTCGTCTGAGCCTTACCGAAAGGCTTGAATGCCGGTCAGGGCGCGCGAAACAACAAGCTTTTGAATCTCCGTCGTGCCATCGGGGATGGGGCAAATGATCGCCTCACGCACCAGCCGCTCAACGATGAATTCGCGGGTGACGCCGTTGCCGCCATGGATCTGAAGCGCATCGCGCGTCGCTTCGATCGCCATTTCGGTGGCGTACCACTTGGCCATCGAGCATTCCGTCTCTGCGCGCGTGCCCGCCTGGACGAGGGATATTGCCCGGTGCGTCAACAGACGGGCTGCGTCGATCTTGGTCGCCATGATGGCGATCTTGTCGGCGATCAGCTGATGGCCGGCGATCTTCTTGCCATGCTGCGCGCGATCGCGAGCGTACGCGATCGCCTCATCCATTGCTCGCCGTGCGATGCCGATACTCCACATCGCCATATGGCAGCGGGCAATCTCGAACACTTGCAACGTATTGCGCAATCCATCGCCGACCCGGCCGATCGTGTTTGCCACCGGTACGCGGCAATCGGACAGGAATATCTGTGCAGTCGATTGGCCGTTGAGCGCCATCTTCTGGATATCGCGCACCTCATACTCACTCTCGTCACGATCGACCAGGATGTGAGTGACTTCATTTTCGCCAGTCTTGCACGTACAGATGAAGATGTCCGAGTAGGCTCCGTTGGTGATCCAGGTCTTTTCGCCATTGATGACCCAGAAATCGCCGTCTCGTACGGCGCGTGTCTTGATGGCGGCGACGTCCGAGCCGACATCGGGCTCCGAGATGCCGAGCGAAACGAACTTCTCGGCCGCGACGAGGTCGGCAAGATAGCGTTGCTTGATCGTCTCCGGGGCGAAGCGGCGGATGAGTTCTGCGCCAACCGCGTTGATGAAGCCGGGTATGGCCACATCGAGCGAGGAATAGGCGATCTCCTCGAAAATGAGCAGATGAGTGAGCCATCCCATATCAAGCCCGCCCCATTGCTCCTGATGCGGTGCGGTAATATGGCCATAGCCGGTCAGTGCTTGAGTCCATTCCTTCATGAGCGGTTTGGGGATGAATCGCTCCCCATGCCGGCGGATTTCCGGCTCAAGCTTGTTGTCGAGAAAGCGGCGGACGGTTTCCACCGCCATGCGTTGTTCATCGGACAGCTCAAAGTTCATATCGTGACCCCGTGTTTCCCTAGGCGCGCTCTGACAACTACCGGCCCAGGATCGTGACGGCGACCACCGCCTCTTCCACCCCGATGACACCTCCGCCGTTCTGCGCGATCGCGAACCGGGCATTCGGAACCTGTCGATCTTCCGCCTCGCCGCGCAATTGCAGCGCAAGCTCGTAGATTTGGCCGAGCCCGGTGGCGCCGATCGGATGTCCCTTGCATTCAAGCCCGCCCGACGTGTTTACCGGAATACGCCCACCCAGCGCCGTCTCACCGCGCTCTGCCGCGAGTCCGCCCTCGCCAGGCGGCGTCAGGCCGAGCGCCTCGATTTCAATGATCTCGCCAACCGCCGTGGCGTCATGCACCTCCGCGACGCCAATATCTTCTGGCCCCACGCCGGCCATCGCATAGGCCCGGTTCGCCGCAAGGCGGCTGACATGGTGGTCATAATCAAAGGGATCGCGCGCGGCGCCGGTTTGCAGCACAGACGCCAGGATTCTTAGCGCCCTGTCCGGGGCTGCCGACAGTTTGCGCCGACCGGCTTCGCTGCAGATGATCGCAGCGGCGGCGCCGTCGCTGATCGGGGAGCACATCGGCAGTGTGAACGGGTAAACGATCGGAGGCGCAGCGAGTACACTTTCGACGGTATATGGGAGGCGATACTGGGCAAGCAGATTGCGCGTCGAATGCATGTGATTTTTCGCCGAGACGGCCGCGATTTGCGCTTGCGTCGAGCCGTAGGTCTTCATGTGCGCGCGTGCCATCGCGGCGTATACATCCATGAAAACGCTGTAAGGCTGACTCGATGTCGTTCCTTCCGGAACATCGACGCCATTGCCCATGGCCAGCAGCTGCGCGCGGCCCGACTCGGTTTCATGCACGTCCCAAGCGCCATCGAATGCACTGAACATGAGCGCCTTGTCGGGCGAGTACATCTTCTCCGCGCCGAGCGCGAGTACGACATCCGCTGCCCCCGATCGAACATAGGCGGCGGCCATGTGCAAGGCCGTGGAAGCCGTCGCACATGCGTTTTCGACATTCACCACGGGAACGCTTGAGATGCCCATCGCTCGCGCCACGATTTCGCCGCGGATCATGTCCTGGCCCTCCATATGCCCCTGGACGCAATTGCCGAAGAAGATGGCTTCGACATCGCCGGCGGTGCATCCTGCGTCGGAAAAGGCCTGCGACGAAGCTTCGGCGCAGAGCATTTTCAGGCTCTTGTCGAACTGTTTTCCGAACGGGGTCATCCCAACCCCCATGACGAATATGTCGGTCATTCGTTGATCCATTCTTCCAATGTGTTCCGCATCCGATCAGGTCTCACCGGTCGGAAAAATCGGGCTTCCGCTTCTCCCGGAATGCCGCCAGTCCTTCGACAATGTCGTTGGACAAGGCGTAAGCAGCCATGGTTTCGAGTTCCTGACGCAGCCCGACTTCGAGCGAGCTATCCTGCGCAGCGCGGACTAGCTGCTTCATGTAGGCGAGCCCTGGCCGGCTCTTTTCTGCAAGAGATTCTACCAGCGCTTGCGCTGCCGCAATGAGATCCTCGGGAGCAACCAGTTGGGTCACGAGTCCGGCTTCCTTCATCTCGGCAGCCGAGATGGTCCCGCCGGTCATCATCAGATGTTTCGCACGCGCTTCGCCGATCTTCCTAGGGAGTCGAACCGACCCTCCACCGCCGGGCAACAGGCCGTAATTTGCATGGGCGTCGCCAAATCTGGCCGGGTGCGCGGCAATGACGAGATCACAGCACAACACCAGTTCCAAGCCGCCGGCGAGCGTAAGGCCGTTGACCGCCGCAATTATCGGAAGGCGCGACGTCTCGATCCTGTTAAAAGCCTGACCGAGCGGCGGCAGAAACAGATTTAAGCGTTCGGCGAGAGTTTGTCCGCCTGTTCCATCGCCAATTGCGAGCAGATCCGCGCCAGCGCAAAACGCCCGTCCGGCGCCGGTAAGAATGCAAGCGCGCACCGTCGCATCTGCTTCCGCTGCCTCGATCGCTGCGGCGAGTTCCTCGGCCAAAGCCAACGACAGACTGTTCAACGCTGCCGGCCGGTTGAGGGTCACCCAAAGCGCTGGGCCGCGTTGCTCAACCAGGATGTATTCATAGTCCATTGCAGTCTCCCGCGCGCCGGCAGGCGGTCACCGGAATAGAGGATGTGGCTAGGATGGCTGCGTCGGTCATGCCCCCGAAATGCGCCGGTCCTGGCCCGCCCAATAGGGCTCTCGAAGCTTTGAACGAAGCACCTTTCCGACATTGCTCAACGGCAGTGGCTCGGCGGTAAAAACGACCTTGCTTGGCTTTTTTGCGGAGCCCAGACGCTGGCGCACCAAATCTATTATCTCGGTCTCCGTGATTTGTGCTCCGGGCTTGACACGCACCATTGCAAGCGGCGTTTCACCCCATTTTTCATGGGGCACGCCAAAGACCGCGACCTCGAGTACACCGGGATGGTCGGCAATTACGTTTTCGATTTCGGTGGGATAGATATTGAAGCCGCCTGACACGATCATGTCGTTGTTGCGATCGAGCAGATACAAAAATCCGTTTGTGTCGATCATGCCGACATCGCCGGTTTTGACCCAGCCATCTTCCATGCGCCGGGCGGTTTCCTCCGGATCGTTCCAGAATTCCTCCATCTGGCCATTTTCGAACCGTGCGACGATCTCGCCGGGCTCGTTTGGTCCCAGCACCTTTCCGTCCTCGTTACGGATTTCGATATCGGCGCCACTCATGGGACGTCCGACCGCCCGAATTGGGGCAGAACCTTCAAATTCGCCGAACCACTCGTTGGGCCCCATAGACGCGATGGGCAGGATTTCGGTCTGTCCATAGCCCGAATGAAGAACATGATTCCCGAATATCTGGCACGACTTGCGAAGCGTCGGCTCGGAGATCGGCGCTGAAGCACTCAGCAGAAACTTCAAATTCGGAAAGTGGCGGCCATATGCCCCGTCGTGATGCACTATGGCATTGAGCATGGTGGGGGCTACAAAGGCATGGCTGATCCGTTCCTGCTCGAGAGTGTCAAGAAAGGACGCTGGATCGAAGCCGTCCATCATCACGTTGCGGGCGCCGCAATACCAGGCCGGCACGAACAGGAAGCCCGATGCATGGGACAACGGGCCGACATGCAGAATGGCATCCCCTGGGGCCACTTGGGGGCCGATGCTGAAAAATGCGGCGGAGATCGTCATCCATGAACGGTGCCGATAGGCAACGCCCTTGGGTTTGCCCGTCGTGCCGCCGGTGTGGCGGATGACACAATAGTCCTCCGGCGCGACGACGGGATCAGGATCCCGGTCCGAGGCTGTCGCCAACCAATTCTCATAGTTGTGATCGCGGATAATGATCCGCTCAAGCGTCGGAGCTTGGGCATCCAGCCCCGCCAACTCCGAAGCCAATGCCTCATCGACCAGCGCCAACCGAGATCCGGTACTCGCGATCATATGGGCGTGCGCTTCACATCGGTTGCGCGCATAGAGAGGAACACGCGTATAGTTTCCAATGGCAGCCGCCAGTATGATGTCGGCGGCCTCGATGGAGTTCTTCTCCAGCGTAGCAATCCGGTCACCCGGTTGAAGGCCGCACTCCGCAAGAGCATTTGCGAGCTTCACGCCGCGCAACCAGGCTTCCGAGAAAGTCAACCGCCTGTGGCCGTGAACGAGAGCCTCTTGCTGGGCGAAATAACGTGCGGCGCGACGTATTTGCGTACGGACGTCCATCAGCCGCGCTCCTCTAAGGCGCTCGCCCACAATGGCGCAGTCGACACATAATAAACTGACATGCGATAGGCCTCTCCGGACTTCTTTTCGTAAGCATCTGTGTCTGCAGCATTGATCCAATCGTCCAATTCAATATTCTGCGATGCTATTCTTGCTGCTCATATTATCGTGCCGGATCATGTCGGCGGCTTTCTCGCCGATCATGATGCAGGTTGCATTGGTGTTGCCGTTGACGACTGATGGCATGATCGAGGCATCGGCCACGCGGATATTTGCGAGGCCGTGAACGCGCAGGCGGTTGTCGACCACCGCCATCTCGTCGGTGCCCATCTTGCATGTTCCCACCGGATGATAAGCATGATTGGCTTCTGCCCGGATATAGGCGTCGATCTCTTCATCAGTTTCAAGGTAGCGGTCAGGATAGAGAGGCCGTTTCATCATCGCCTTCATGCGATCCGAATGCAGGATCTCCTGCACGACACGGAAGGCATTGCGCAACGTCTTGAGGTCGTCGGGATGACTCAAGAGATTGAGGTCCATCTTGGGATCGGATTCGGGGTTTGAGTCATGTAAGGCAACCCAGCCGCGGCTCTTTGGGCGCCCAATATTGAGAATGATCGTATAGCCCCATTTCGTCATCAGCTTGTAGTCGCGCGCATGGTCGCGATAGGCGAGCGGCACGACATGGACCTGGCAGTCCGCCCGGTTCTGCCCCGGCGCGGATCGCAAGAAACCGCCTGCAGCCGTGGGCGGCGATGCCAGCCAGCTTTTCCTTTGCGTGAGATACTGGAATAGGTCTCGCACGGTCTTGAGCGCGCCAACGACATTGAGTGCGATCCCGAGCCGCTTCTTCGACTGGTAGATCAGCATCAGGTCAGGATGGTCGTGAAGATTCTGGCCGACACCGGGAATATCATGAATCACTTCGATTCCATGCTTCTCCAACTCATCACGCGGTCCGATACCGGAAAGCATCAACAGTTGGGGCGAATTATAGGCGCCGCCGCTGACAATGACTTCCTTTTCGCACGGGATCGTCTTCAACTGCCCGTCCTGGGAATACTCGACTGCCACCGCGCGGTTGCCCTCAAACCTGATACGATGGACGCGGGCATGTACTTCGACGCGGAGGTTGCCGCGCCTGCCCATCACCGGATCAAGGTAACACGCCTTCACGCTGGCGCGCTTCCCGTCCTTCACGGTAAACTGATAGATGCCGACACCTTCCTGGCTGGCACCATTGAAGTCCGGATTGGCTTGATGGTCCAGTCCAGTCGCCGCCTCGATGAAAGCATCATAGACATCGAATTCGCGCTTGCCGTTGGATACGTGAAGCGGTCCCGACGAGCCGTGAAACTCATCCTCACCGCGCTCATTATTCTCAGCCTTGCGGAAATAGGACAGGACATCGTTGTAACCCCAGCCGTCGTTGCCGAGTTCGGCCCAGTGGTCGAAATCCGACCGGTCGCCGCGGATATAGACCATCCCGTTCATACCGCTCGATCCACCCAGCATCTTCCCGCGCGGATTGTAGAGGCGGCGGTCGTTGAGCGCCTTTGAAGGGTCGGTGTTGAACCGCCAGTTGAGCGTATTGATCCGATAGTCTTGGATCAGCGCCGCAAAAGCGCCGGGCGTGGACACAAGCGGCGAGGTGCCTGGGCCGCCTGCCTCGAGCAGGCAAACGGTGACATCGGGGTCCTCGGACAACCGGCTGGCGATAACGCCGCCCGACGACCCACCTCCAATAATTACATAGTCAGCCATTTGCTTCCCTTGTCATTCGACCCATGCTGGCGACCCGGCGTCATGCAACATGCCAGCATCAACCGCCGCAGCCACGTCAGAGGATCTTTTCGAAGATGTTGAGTAGTCCTTCGGTCTTGCTCGAATAGGGTGGCAGAAGTTGACCAAGCAGGCTGAGTTTCGGCTGAGAGAACACCGGCTTGTAATGAGTGAAGCGCTCGAAACTGGCGACGCCGGTATAGGCACCGATGCCGCTCTGTCCGATGCCACCGAAAGGCAGCCGGCGCTGGAAGACGTGCATGACCGTGCCGTTGAGAGTCACGCCGCCAGCGTGCGTTTCGGAAATGATCTTGCGCCGTTCCTCACTTTCGTCGCCAAAATAATAGAGCGCCAGCGGGCGCTCATGCCGGTTTACGTAGCGAATGAGCTCGTCTTCGGAGCGATATGGCATGATCGGCAGGATCGGTCCGAAAATCTCCTCCTGCATCATCGCCATGTCATCGGTAACGTCGAGAACCGCCAACGGCACGATCCGATGCCGTTCAGGAAGCGTTCCATCGCCGTTGTCCGAGAGGTTGAGCACCGTCGCGCCCTTGGCTTCGGCATCATCGAGCAAACCTTGGAGCCGCGCGAACTGTCGGTCATTGATGATACTGGTGAAATCGGGGTTGCTTGCCGCGTTGGGGTAGCATTTGGCAACCTGAGCGCGGAGTGCGGCGACGAAGCTTTCCATCTGATCGACATGGACGAAGGCATAGTCAGCGGCGATGCAGGTCTGGCCGGCGTTGAGCAGCTTGCCGAACACTAAGCTTTCACAGACTTGTGCAAGCGATGCACCCTTGCCCACGATGGCAGGGCATTTGCCGCCAAGTTCCAGAGTAACAGGTGTAAGGTTGGCAGCCGCCGCTTCATAGACTTTGCGGCCAACCGCGGGTGAACCGGTGAAGAGAATATGGTCGAAAGGTAGGGCCGTCATCGCCTGTGCCATGTCGGGCCCGCCCTGGACAATCGCGAATTCCTCTTCGGCGAAATACCGGCGCACAAGCCGCTCGCTGGCTTCGGCGGCGTTGGCGGAAACTTCGCTCGGCTTTGCGATCACGCGGTTGCCGGCCGCCAATGCACCGGCCGCGCCAACGAATATGGTGCCGAGCGGATAGTTCCACGTGCCGAGAACGCCCACCACACCTAGGGGCTGGGGGACCAGGCGCGATGAACCGGGAAGGCCGAAGATGTCAGTCTTCACCCGCCGCGGCCTCAGCCACGTCTTCAGATTGCGGCGCGCAAATTTAATTTCCGATATGCCAAGCATCAGGTCGAGCAGGATAGTCTCGTAGCGGGATCGAATGCCGAAATCGGCGGCAACGGCATCGACCAATTCGTCTCTGTGCTGCTCAAATATCCGGCCAAGGCGCCCGAGCAGGTCCATGCGTTCTTCGTAGCTGCGCGAAACCTGCTCACGCGTCCCTTCGCGTTGGGTCGCGAAAATTCGTTCCAGCTCAGTTCTGTTCCGAGACGCATCCACGTTAAATCGTCCGGAGGCGCGCTGGCCGCTCGGCGCTGCTCGCCTGGGCGGTGCTTTCAGCTGCGCCGATCTCAGTGATCACAGCGCGCTCGATTCTGTACGCCGTGCCGATGAATGAGGGACCGTTGCCGGTGGAACGCATCATGGATGCTCCTCGGTCTGAAAGTCAGGTCGAAAAAATCGGGGGCAGCGGGCGGGAGAGGATGCCCGCCGCCCCCGTCGCAGCAGCGATCAGAACTTGACTGTCGCTTCGACGCCATAAGTGCGCGGCATGCCGCGGTTCAGATAATCGTAGCCGAACACGTTGATGTTGAGGCCGTAGGTGTAGTAATATTTGTCGAACAGATTCTTCGCCCACAAGCTAACCGACATATTGTCGTGCGCATAGGTTAATCGCGCATTGGCGAGCCAGTAGCCCGGATTTGCGCATGTAATCGCCTTACCCGCGAGCGTTATGTTCGATCCCGCTGGGGGTGTATCGCACGGTGTCTGCCCATAATTCTTGAACGGATCAAAATAGTACTTGCCCATGTAGGACGCATCACCGCGCAAGGTCAGCTTGTTGGTGCCGTCATCGATCATATCCCAGTCGAATCCGGCCTGGAACGTAACCTCCGGCGCGTTCGGGAAGGGATTGCCGTTGACGTTCAATGTCGGGCTGGCCGGGTTTGCCGGATCGATCACATTGCCTTTGTACTTGCTGTTGAGATAGCCCAGCGAAGCATCGAAACGCAACGTATCGGCCACCTGCCAGGCGAGTTCGGCCTCGCCACCGAACAGGCGACCATTGGCGCTGCGCGTGAAGGTTGTAGCGCCGACCACCTGCGTTACTTGGTGATTCGAATACTCGTAGTAGAAGCCCGCGAGGTTAAGTTGGACGCGGCGATCGAACAGCCGGGTTTTGAGCCCCGCCTCATATGCATTCACCTTTTCAGGCTGGATATAATAGACTTGATTGACGCCCTGATAGGCAAGCCCGTTGAAGCTGCCGCTGCGGTAACCGCGACTGTACTGGAGATAGCCCATGATATCATCGGCGAACTCATAGCTGACATTGATACGGCCGGTTAGCCTGTTTGCCTTTTCGCGCTGCTCAAGCGGCGCGAGATTGGGGTTGTATGGATTGCTGTAGGGGATCAGGTTGACAACCGGCGTCGTACCGTCGAGCGCATAGAGGAAAGTGCTGCCGTTAAGGTAATTGACCTTATCCTGGGTGTAGCGTGCACCCACCGCCACGGTCAGCCGCTCGGTCGCTTTCCAGGTTACGTCGCCGTAGATCGCCTTCGAGGGGCGCGACACGTCAAAACGCTGTTCGCCGAGGATCGGGGTGAACGGAGGCGCGCCTGCCCCGGCGCAGCCCGCCGAAAAGCTACCCCCCATGCCGCCATTGCCCGTATTATTGATCGCGATGTCGGTCTGGAGTGCAATCAGCGAGCGTGCATCAAGGAAGCCGTTGGGATTGATCTCGATCGCGTCGCAGAATCCGGCATCGCCAGGCCCCAACGCCGGATTGGCGGCAAAGGCTGGGATATAGCGGATCGCGTCGGGCGTTCCGATTGCGGCGTTATTGTAGCTGCCCGGAAGACCGGCGCCAAGCAGCAGCGGCCTCAGCGCCCCGAAAAAGTCCGGGTAGTTGACCGTCTTGACCTTGTCCCTGCCATAATAAAGGCCGGCAATGATATCGAGGCGGTCGTTCGAATAGCTGAAACGCAGGTCCTGGTTGAAATTCTTGCTCGTCGACGTGAGGCCGATCGAGCAGAGATCGGCTGGGCCGCCATCGCAATCATCAGGATTGTTGATATAGTCGCCGGTGTCGTAGCCGGTAATCGAGGTGACGGAGAATTGGTCGCTGACATCCCATTTGATGTTGAGGGCTATCCCTTTCGACTTGCTGATGTTCTTACCTACCCGATCAACTGCGACCTCATTGTCACGCAGCAACCGCCCGCCTAGGAAAGGTTGCGGATCGTAACGCGAATAGCCGAGCGCATCCTGCCCGCCCGCGAGTTGACCACCTGCATAGGGCGCGGTGCCCCATGGATCGTCCTTCGCGGCATAGAGCTTCAAATTGATGTCGAGATCGGGATCGGGCCGGAAGCGGATCGAGATGCGACCGCCGATCGTATCGGTGGTCCCTAGGTCGCGCTCATTCCCAGGCAGTACATTGCGCTGCCAACCATCCCCTTTTGCAAAAGTACCGGCGACGCGGACGCCCAAGATGTCGGGAACCAGCGTCGCTTCAGCGGCGCCCTGCACCGTGAAAGTGTCGTAATTGGCATAGCCGGCGGTCAGATAGCCATTGGCCTCTCCCAGATCCGGCTTGCGCGTGAAGAAGCTGATCGCGCCACCCGTGGTGTTGCGACCGTAGAGTGTTCCTTGCGGTCCGCGCAGTACCTCGACCCGGTCGATGTCATAGAGTTGCAGGCCATGGCTCGCCCGGAAGCTCTGATAGACTTCATCGACATAGACGCCAACCGGCGACGCAGTGGAGGCGGAAAATTCGTTCGCCACTGAAATCCCGCGCAGCGAGAAATTCGGTTGGGTGCGACCATAGGGAGTGGTGACTTGCAGGCTGGGGATCGCGCCCATCAAGTCTGAGGTCTCCGTGATGCCGCGCGTGCGCAGCGTCTCGCCGCCTATGGCGGAAACGGCGGCTGGAACATCCTGCAAATTCTGTTCGCGCTTCTGCGCCGTGACGACGATTGTCTCAAGGCCACCTTCCTGCGCCTCGGGCTTTTCGCCCTGCGATGCAGCGTCCTGGGCATGTGCCGGCACTGCAAGCGCACACGCGATCGATAGCGCGGTGGCACAAAGCAAATTTGTCCTAAAGGCTGTGACCATGACTGTCCTCCCCACGGCATTTTTTGATTTGGCGCCATTTGCCGCGCCTTGGGGCTCATCGTCCAATTCAATTTGTTGGCGAACTATTCCTCCCACTCATTGATTAAGGACTGATGAGCCTGCACCGCTGACGCTTCGTGGCGACGCAAATAACCCCATATATTTCATTGAATTAGTCACGCTGAGCGCGTCCATCGGGACGGATGCGCGCGTTCTGCTCGCCCCAATCGAGCCCTTCCAGACGATGTATCGGCGTAATTGGCGGTCCCGGCGGTTTCCCTTGTCGAGTTGCAAGGGGAATCAGCTATGATGAGATGTAGTGAGATACGGTTTCTTGGAGTTCATTCTACTATTCGCGGATGCATCTAAGTAGCTGATATTTCTAACAACTATGGCAGAAAACCGCGCCTCTAAATCGGCGGTTCTGACTTTTGAGGCTCATCGCGAAGCCGCCCGAAGGGGGCGTTGCCAATACGGCTGTCTCTGGTCGCTTGGTGGCAGGTGCTGGATGGGAGCGGAACAGCGCATGAATTGTGAGAACTCGATAGGATTCTTCTCGACATTCGACACTGCGGTTGCCGCGTCGATCACGTCGGCCCAGTCTTGGAGCATCCGCCTTCGCGGTGTGAGATAGAGCGCACTGTTGTAAGCGCCGCGCACCTCATCCTCGTCCTCGTGAGCGAGCGCCATCTCGATCCAATCCGGCTTGTAGCGTTCGGCTTCGTTCGCCCAGGTCGAGCCGAGCCCCCTAAACCCATGTACCGTCTGCCGATGGAGATACCCCATCCGATAACAGGCATAGATCATGGTGTTCTCGGAAATAGACTTTCCAGGCTTGGCTCCGGGAAAGAGGAACGCATCGTTCGTCGCCTGCAAGCGGCGCTGAACGATCATTGCGGCCTGGCGGGACAGCGGAACAAGATGCTCACGTTCCATCTTCATGCGCTCCGGCGACAGACGCCATAGCGGGTTCGGTCCATAGAGATCCTCGAACTCGTCCCTGGCCGCGAAGCGGGTTTCGCTGGTTCGGACCCATGTGAGCAAGGTGAACAGCAGCGCGTCACGGGTGATCTCGCGGCGGCGCGGCGTGTCCTCGCCGTCATAGGCGAAGATCGCTCGCACCAGCTTCGGAAACTCCGCGAGCGGCACGCGCGCCATGTGCCTGACGGGCGGCTTGGGCTTGAGCGCATCGTTGAGGCCGAGCGTCGGATCGATGGTCGCCCAGCCGCTCGCGATCGCGAAGCGATAGATCTGGCTGACGTTCTGCTTGAGGCGACGGGCGATATCGAGGGCGCCGCGCGCTTCGACCGCGCGGATCATCTCGAGAATCTCGGGCGGGTCGATTTCCGTGATCGGACGCTTCCCGATGACCGGAAAGACGTCGCGCTCCATCCGGTTGATGACGCGCAGGGCATGGGCCGAGTCCAGCCCTTCAATACGATTGGCGTGCCAGGCCCGCGCAATCTCTTCGAACAGCTTGAGCGCGGCCCTCTGCTTCTTCGCCCGCTTCCTGGCCTCGGCGGGGTCCTCACCCTGATCGAGCAGCCGCTTGGCTTCGGTCCGCTTCTCGCGGGCGATCGCCAGCGTGACGGTCGGATATTTGCCGAAGCTCAGCAGTTTTTCCTTGCCGTCGAAGCGGTATTTCAGGCGCCAGAGCTTCGATCCGTTCGGCTGGACGAGCAGGTGCAGGCCTTCTCCATCGGACAGCTTGTAGGGGCGCTGCCGCTTGGTGGCGTATTTGACCTCAAGTTCTTTCAAAGCCATCTGGGGGTATCGCCTGTTTTGGGGACAGCCGAAAAATACCCCCAAAATACCCCCAATCCAAATCGCCGTGGGTGGCCGCAGCCGGTCGCACCGGGACGCCGGCGTACGCAACGGGACGCGAAAAATATTTGATTTTCCTCGAAAAATGTCTGCCAGTGGCCTCAGTGGGTCACTGGTGGACAATCCGGGTTGGTAGCGGAGGAGGGACTCGAACCCCCGACACGCGGATTATGATT
>NZ_CATKOZ010000012.1:0-18186 GCF_949769135.1 Sphingopyxis sp. Geo25
GTTACAGGAGAATCCAAATCCACCATGGACAAATACGGCTCCAAGAGAATCTTTCGTTCAAGTAGTGGAGCGAACGAAACCTTTGAACTGCATGCGAGACTGCCCGATGGTTTCAGGCTTCATCTTCGCGAAATCCTGCCAGGCCGACGCATAGAGATCGGCTACATCGGCCCGCACCTCCCTATCGTTAGCGAGAATTAGGACGTCCTTGCAGGCCCAGTCCAGCCTTGATACAGTGGTGGCACAAAGGGTGCAATTGGCGGCCTGCTAAGGTATTGAATACGCGTGCATTGAGTGGATTTAGACCCCTCCCGTAGGGGTCACCATCCGGCGATATTTCAGGCTCGCTCGCCGGCGCCGGCGCGGCAAGCTCGTCCGTGCATGCCGGATCGCGACGATGCGGGGCAAAGGCGTCCCGAAACAGGAAAAGAGTGGCATTCCCCTGAAAAATATCGAAACTCGCGCGCCGGGACATCATTCCCGCCTCGCTGGCGGAGTGACATCCATCGGGCGCGACCGGGGCGGAGCTTTTCTATGCCGATTCTCACCTTGAACAGGATCGACGACTATCTCTTTTTCGATGAAGACGAATGCCGCGCGGCGGGGCGGAAGCTGGCGGCGGACTATCAGAACGCCGACCCCTTTCCGCACATCGTCCTCGACGAGCTGATCGACCCGGCAATCCTGCGCAGCGTCGCAGAGCGCTACCCCTCGCTCGAAGGCCAGACCTTCTTCGACCGCGACCAGGAACGGTTCAAATATCAGTTCAAGCCCGAGGCAGTGCCCAGCGGGCTGACCCGCAACCTGCTCGCCGAGCTGAACAGCCGCGCGTTTCTGGCCTTTCTGGAAGAAATGACGGGCATAGCAGGACTGATTTCGGACCCCTATTACAGCGGCGCCGGGCTGCACATCACGCGCGCCGGCGGCCACCTCAGCGTCCACGCCGATTTCAACGTCCACGGCGACATGAAGGTCGAGCGGCGGCTGAACCTGCTCGTCTATCTGAACGAGGACTGGGATCCGGGATATCGCGGCGAGCTCGAGCTTTGGGACCGGCAGATGAAGGGCTGCGTCAGGTCGATCGCGCCGCTTCTCGGCACGGCGGTCGTGTTCAACACCTCGCTCGACAGCTTCCACGGCCAGCCCGACCCGCTCGCCTGCCCGCCCGACCGCGACCGCCGTTCGATCGCCACCTATTATTACACCGCTTTCACTGAAGGCCTCGAGAATATCCCGGAGCGATCGACGACCTTCCAGACCCGGCCGGGAACCACCGACCGAACCGACTGGCGCACGCGCACGAGCCATTTCATCAAGGACTGGGTGCCACCGCGGCTGCAGCGCTACGCGAACCGGCTCAATCCGTTTTGATGTGCGTGTGGCCGGACGTACCAATTCGCCTTCGTTCTTGGAAAGAAGAGGCCGGAACGGCCAAGCCGCCCCGGCCCCACCACCGAACTGTCCTGACCCGGGTCGCAGAAGATCAGAAGGCAATTCGTGCGGTTAACTGACGGACCGGTCGCGGCCTCCCTCACCGGCCGGACCGTCGCGTCACGATGTCGTTGCGCCCCCGCGCGCCGGCCGGTCACGGATGCGCCGCCGAGCTTTGAACGACCGCCTAGGTCAGCGCCGCGCGAGGCGCTACCCAATGTTTGTTGGGGTGGCCGACGCGCGAACCGGATCGTCCAATGCCCGCCCGGCTTGTTTCGCGCCCTTGAAAGGCAACGCAAAAATTGACTTTGCCGACCGCGCACGCGACACCGGTCGGCGCATGTCGATCGTCGCGCGGATAGGCTTCGGCCTCTGGCTGATGGCGGCGCTGCTGGCGCCCGCCGCAGCGTCGGCACAAGCGTCGGCACAGCCGATCCCGACGATCGAGCTCAGCGCCGGCGCCGACGGCCCGGCGGTCGCGCCCTATGTCCGCTATACGAAGGATCCCGGCGCGCCCGACGAACGGCGCCTTGCCGCGATCCTGGAGACGCCGCTCGAAGCCATACAGGGACAGAGCGTCCATTTCGGTCCGCCGGGCGCCCGAACGATCGTCGCGGTCAAGGTTCGTAACGCAAGCGACGCGCAGGGGAGCTGGATCTTCACCACCGGGCGCGGATCGCTCAAATATTTCCGCCTCTTCGAGGTCGCCGACGGCAAGGTCGACCTGCTCGTCGACGGCACCGACGCCAAGGCTGCGCGCGAGAATCTGCTCAGCTATCAGGCGTTCAGCACCGAATTCGTGCTCGACCCCGGACAGGAAAAGCTGCTGCTGATCGACTTCGTCTCCGAAAATTCGACCTATATGCCGCTCAAGATCCAGACCTATGGCAGCTTCTTCAAGGACCGGCGCGCCAACATCGCGCTGGTGTCCGGGGTCGTGCTGGGGCTCGCGGTGCTGATCTTCCTGAACTTCCTCTTCTTCTCGATCACCGGGCACCGCGACTTCGTGTGGCTCGCGGTCGCGCAGGCCTTTTTCGCGATCAACACGATCCATTCGGAGGGCTATGTCACCATCTTCTTCCTCTCCGACAATCCGCTGACCAGCGTCGGGATCGAGGATATGTTCAAATGCGGCTTCGCGGGCGCGATGGCGCAGTTCGCGCGCAGTTTCGTCGGGACGGCGACGCGCTTTCCGAAGACCGACCTTGCGCTCCGCATCCTGATCGGCGCGGCGCTGGTGCTGATGGCGCTGCAGCCCGGCCTCGCGCTTTATCCGCCTGTCTTCCGGCACAGCCTGCACATCGGTTGCTGGATCATCGCGGTCGCCGGCGCGCTGTTCCTGCCGTTCGTCGGCTATGCCGCGATGAAGCGCGTCGGGCGCCAGCTCTGGCCGCTGTTCGTCGGCTGGGCGAGCCTTGCGCTCTTCATCGTCTATGCCGCGATCGCCTCGATGGGCGTGTTCGCCTGGCTGCCGATCAACTGGCACCTCGCGGGGCCGGTCGGGCTGTTCGAATCGCTGATGGCGACGCTCGCGCTCGGCCTCAACCTCAAGAAGATCCAGGCCGACAAGATCGCCGCCGACGAAGCCTATGCCCGCGAACTCGCCGGACGCCTCGCGGTCAGCGAGCGCGCCGCGCGGCTGGCGGAGGAAAAGGCTTTCGCGCTCGAAACCGTGCACAGCCAGAACGCGCTGCTCCATGCCTCGGGGCATGACAGCAAGCAGGTCATCCTTGCGCTCAACAGCGCCGTCGATGCGTTAAGGCGCGATCCGGCGGCGAACGGCGAATTGACCGCGATGCTGCAAAGCTCGGCCGATTATCTGGGCGAAATCGTCTCGACGACGATGTCGGGTGCCAACATCGTCGGCAGCGAGGATGATTTCGTCGCGCTCGGCGCTTTCGGCGGCGCAGCGCTGGTCGAGCCGCTGCAGATGATGTTCCGCGCCCCCTTTGCCGCCAAGGGGCTGACGCTCGCGGTCCGGGTCGACGCCGACATCACGCTTGTTTCGGACAAGCCGCTGTTGATGCGGGTGCTCGCGAACCTGATCAGCAACAGCTATCAATATACGGCGAAGGGCGGCGCGACGTTGACGCTCGACCGCGAAGGCGAAGAGGCCGTGATCCTCCTCTCCGACACCGGCAGCGGGATGCCCGCCGACATCGTCCGCGCCCTCAACGCAGCGGACGGCCGGCGCGTCCGCGCCGACGCGCGCGCGGCGGGCTCGGGGTCGGGGTTCCATTCGGCGAAGCGGCTGATCGAGGCGCTCGGCGGGTCGCTGGCGATCACCGCCTCGGACGGCGGCGGCACGACGATCGCCGTCCGGCTTCCTGCCGCCTACGCCGCGATCACCCCTTGTCCGGCGGAGGAGCTCCAGGCGGGCCTGCCCGGTTGGCGCATCCTCGACTTCGACGAGCGCGCCGCGTTCGACGCCGCGCTCGCCGCGACCGAAGGTTCCAGACGCCGCATCGCCGCGTTGACCTATGACGACACGACGGTCACGCGCGGACGGCTGAGCGAGCTTGTCGGGCTGATGATCCTGAAACCGCCGTGCCGCGAGCTGATGCGCCACCCGCTCGTCGTGCGCGGGTCAGAGCAGCTTTAGCTCCTGCGCGCGCTCGACGATCTTGCGATTGTTGGGCACATCGAGCTTGCGGCGCAGTTCGGCGATGTGGAACGACACCGTCGGCTGCGCGATCGACAGGCGGTACGAGATTTCCTTGTTGCTCTCGCCCTGCGCCAGATAGTGGAGGATGGCCATCTGGCGCGACGACAGCGTGACGGGCGAGCGACTATATTTGCCGAGCGCCTCCTCCATATGCGGCGACAGATAGACGTCGCCCGCCAGCGCGGCGTCGCAGGCGGCGATGATTTCCTCGGCCGGGTCGGCCTTGCTCACCGCGGCGCGCGCGCCGAGTTTCAGGGCATAATCGACCTCGCCATAGCCCGATTCGCCGGTCAGGATGATCACCGTCATGTCGCGCGACCCGACGATTTCGGCGAGAATGTTGATCCCGCGCACGTCGGGCATGTTGAGGTCGAGGATGACGAGGTCGACCGGCTGCGACTGGACGAAGGCAGCGACCGTCGCCCCGCGATCGAGCGCACCGACAACCGAAAAGCGCGGATGCGCGGAAAAAAGCAGCCGGAGCCCGCTCTGCGTGAGCGGGTGATCGTCGACGATCAAGATCCTGTGCGTGTCGCTCATCGCCCTCCCGCCCCGATAGGACCGCACAGCGATGCCCCAGACGGACGAGCGCCCGCAACCCCAATAAATTTGAGGCAGGGCAAACGGCAATATTGGGAAAAATCGCGCTCCCGAAGGGACCCGAAGCCCTGACCTCCGCCTTCGGGCGGGTACCAACGGGCTACGCCATCCACGCAGCCCCGGTCATACCGTTTCCTTGGCGCCATCCACTTTATCGATCGGCGCCCACAGCTCGGGGTGGCGGCCATAGGCGCGGAGGAACAGGATCGCGGCACGCCGCGCGCGCGCGTCCTTCTGTTTCGGCGTCGGCGGATTGGTAAGGCCCCAAAGGCTCTCGAAATGGAAATTCGACGCGGCCAGTGCGACGAGATCGTCGCCCGCCTGCCAATAATCGTCGGTCCAAAGGAGGTCGCCGAAATTCGCGCGCAGATATTCGGCGATACTCTTCTGCGTCCGGCGCGGGCCGCGTTCGAAGAAGATGCGCACCAGTTCGGGATTGCGTTCGGACATCGGACTGATCAGCCGGAACATCTGCACCGCGATCGGGGCGGTCATGCGTTCGATGATCGTCCGCGACAGATGCGTCAGCTGATCAAGCGGCGAATCGCCGACCGCCGAAAAATCGATGCCGCCGCGAATCCCGGCCGCCGTATCCTCGACGACCGCGGCGAATAACTCCTCCTTCGACGGGAAATAGGACCAGAGGGTGCGCTTGGATCCGCCGAGCTGCGCCGCGATCGCCGACATCGACGCGCCCTCGAAGCCTTTCTCGAAAAAATGTTCGCGCGCGATTGCAATGATCTGGGCGCGTTTCAGGAGCCGTTGGCTCTCTCTCTTACCAATCTTCATGCCGTCAATATGATACCACTCCCCACCTTTTGCAAGATACGAAGATTCGAAGAAGGGCATTTTCCGGCCGCATATTTTTTGCCTATTGGTACCATTTTGTGGCCAGAAAACCCATCATATTACATTTATGCTATTGATATATATGGTATTAATTACAGGTACCACGCAGTACCATTTTTGGATTGACATTTGCCGCGCGAATCGCGATTTAAACGGTACTGCATAGTACCTACAAGGAATCGACGATGATCGCAACCCGCTTCGGCGGGCTGGCCATGCTCATGGCCAGCGCCGCCACTTTGACCGCCTGCGCCTCGGTCCCCGACCTCGGCGCGCGCCCCGAAATCCGTGCGCCGGAAACCATCGCCAGCGCCGCAAGCCTGAGCGGCGACGCCGGTGTCTGGCCCGCCGACGGCTGGTGGAAAGGCTATGGCGATGCCCAGCTCGACGCGCTGATGCAGGAAGCGATCGCCGGATCGCCCGACCTTCGCATGGCTTCGGCGCGACTCCGCAAGGCGCAGGCCTATGCCCGTCAGGCGGGCGCGGCGCTGCTGCCGCAAATCGATGCGACGAGCAGCGCGGGCTTCGTGCAGCAGAGCGAGAATAACGGCGTCCCCGCGCAATTCGTCCCCGACGGCTGGGAAGACACCGCAAAGACCGGCCTCTCCTTCTCGCTCGACCTCGATCTGTGGGGCAAGAACCGCGCGACGCTCGCAGCGGCGAAGGCCGATGCGCTGGCGGCGGCCTATGAGGTGCAGGAAGCGCGGAGCGCGCTGACCGCCGCGCTTGCCACCAGCTATGCCGAACTCGCACGGCTTTGTGCACAGCGCGAGGTGCTCGACCGCACGGTGCAGAACCGGCTCGAGACGCTGAAGCTCGTCGGCGACCGCGTCTATGCCGGGCTCGACAATCAGGCCGCGCTCAAGCAGGCGCGCTCGCGCGTTCCGGCCGCCAAGGCCGAGCTCGCGGCAACCGACGAAGCGATCGCGCTGACGAAGAACAGCATCGCCGAACTCACCGGTGCCGGTCCCGACCGCGCGCTGACGATCGGCCGCCCCGCGGTCGCGCTTGCCGCCGTCCGCGGCGTCCCCGCCAATGCGTCGATCGACCTGATCGGCCGCCGTCCCGACATCGCCGCGGCGCTCGCCGGGGTCGATGCGCAGACGAGCCGGATCAAGGCGGCGCGTGCCGCCTTCTATCCGAACATCAGCCTTACCGGGCTGATCGGCTTGCAGGCGCTCGGCATCGGCAATCTCGCCGACAGCAGTTCGCTCTATGGCAATGCCGGCCCGGCGGTGAGCCTGCCGATCTTCCACGGCGGTGCGATCAGCGCGCAATATCGCGGCACGCGGGCGCAATATGACGAAGCCGTCGCGCGCTACGACGCTACCGTGATCGGCGCGCTCCACGATGTCGCCGACACGCTGGTCAGCCGCCGCGCTCTGGCTGAACGGCTCAGCCTGTCGCTGGCCTCGCTCAAGGATGCCGAGGCCGCGCACGAGCTTTCGCGCCAGCGCTACGAGCGCGGGCTCGCCTCCTATCTCGACGTGCTCAGCAACGAGGAAAATGTCCTGCAGGCGCGGCGTTCGGTCGCCGACCTTCAGGCGCGCGTCTTCACGCTCGACGTCCAGATGGTCCGCTCGCTCGGCGGCGGATTCACCAAAGCCTGATCCTCTCCCCTCCGAACCACCAAAGGAAAGACCCATCCCCATGAATACCGATGTCAAAAATCCGAAGCGCCAGCGCGCGCTGCGCTGGCTGGGCTACGGCCTGCTGTTCAAGCTCGCGCTCATTGGCGGCGCCTGGCTGTTCGCCGTGGCCGCCCAGCAGATCATGACCACCCCCCTCTGATCATTTCCGCACGATGATTTCCAAAGGACAGACCGATGACTCAAATAGCTCTTCTCGACCATACCGATGATTTCCGCGACAACGGCGCGCGGGCCACCGAACCGACGATCGACTCCAACGAGGCCGCGACATCGGCCAAGCGCAGGAAGCTCTTTGCCGCGCTCGGCGGCGCGGTGCTGCTCGCCGGCGCCGGTTACTGGCTGCTCGCCGACGGCGATCTGGTCGCGACCGACAACGCCTATGTCGCCGCGGACTCGGCGCAGGTAACCCCGCTCGTCTCGGGCGCGGTGACCAAGGTTTTCGTCGCCAATACGCAGAATGTGAAGCGCGGCGATATCCTGATCCGGCTCGACGACACCGACGCCAGACTGGCGCTGGCGCGCGCCGAGGCCGATTATGCCCGCGCCCGCCGCCAGTTCGGGCAGGCGGTCGCGACCAGCAGCTCGCTTGCCGGGCAGGTCAGCGCCGGTGCGGCGTCGATCGGTCAGGCAGAGGCGCAGGTCCAGGTCGCGAATGCGGCGCTCGCCAAGGCGCGCATCGACCTCGACCGCCGCGTCGGCATCGCCGACGGCGGCGCCGTGTCGGGCGAGGAACTGACCGTCGTTCGCAACGCCTATGCGACCGCGCAAGCCAATCTGGCGCAGGCGAAGGCCGGGCTCGCGCAGGCCGTCGCCTCGCGCAATTCGGCGTCGGGCTCGCTCGCCGCGAACAATGCGATGATCGCGGGCGTCTCGGTCGACGGTCACCCCGATGTGCTCGCCGCCAAGGCGAAGCTCGATCAGGCGCGCGTCGACCTGGAACGCACGGTGATACGCGCGCCCGTCGACGGCGTCGTCACCAATCGTCAGGTGCAGGTCGGCCAGCGCGTTTCGGCGGGCAGCGTCGCGATGACGATCGTTCCGATCGGCGCCGTCTATGTCGACGCCAACTTCAAGGAAGGCCAGCTCGAACGCGTTCGCGTCGGCCAGCCGGTCGAGCTCGTCTCCGACCTCTATGGGTCGGACGTCGTCTTCCACGGCCGCGTCGAGGGCTTTTCGGGCGGTACCGGTTCGGCGTTCGCGCTGATTCCGGCGCAGAATGCCACGGGCAACTGGATCAAGGTGGTCCAGCGTCTGCCGGTGCGGGTCTCGCTCGACCCGAAGGAACTCAAGAAGCATCCATTGCGCGTCGGCCTGTCGATGGAAGCCGAGATCGACGTGGCGCCCCGCCGGAAGGACGTCCGGTGAGCGCGGCGGGGGCCCAGCACTCCGGCGCCGAGGGCCACAGCTCGACGATCCTGACGGGCAGCATGTTGCTGCTCGCCGGGGCGGTGCTCGCGGTCAGCAACTTCATGGTCGTGCTCGACACGACGATCGCGAATGTGTCGGTCGCGCATATCGCGGGCGGCCTCGGCATCTCCTCCTCGGAGGGGACATGGGTGATCACATCCTATGCCGTGGCAGAGGCGATCTGCGTGCCGCTCACCGGATGGCTCTCGCGGCGCCTCGGCACCGTGCGGCTGTTCGCCGGCGGGATGCTCGGCTTCGGCATCTTCTCCTTCCTCTGCGGCACCGCGACGAGCCTCACCATGCTCGTTGCCTTCCGCATCGGGCAGGGGATTTGCGGCGGCCCGCTGATGGCGCTCAGTCAGACCCTGCTGCTGCGGGTGTTTCCCAAGGACAAGCATGCGATGACGATGGGCATCTGGGCGATGACGACGCTGACCGCGCCGATCTTCGGCCCGATCCTCGGCGGCACCATCTCCGACAGCTGGGGCTGGCACTGGATCTTCTTTATCAACGTGCCCGTTGCGGCGATCTGCGCCTTCACGGCGTGGACGGTGCTGCGGAAGGCGGAGACCGAGAAGGTGAACGAGCCCGTCGACGGTTTCGGCCTCGTGTTGCTCGTCCTCTGGGTCGGTGCGTTGCAGCTGATGCTCGATCTCGGGCGCGAACATGACTGGTTCAGCGCGGACATCATCGTCCAGCTCGCCATCATCGCGATCGTCGGTTTTGCGAGCTTCCTGATCTGGGAACTGACCCACGACAAGCCCGTGGTCGACCTTCGCCCCTTCCGGCACCGCGGCTTCACCGTCTCGGTCATCGCGCTGGTGTTCGCTTACGGCACCTTCTTCGCGAGCCTGGTGGTGATCCCGCAGTGGCTGCAGGGCGCGATGGGCTACACCGCGACCTGGGCCGGCTATGCCACCGCGTTCAACGGCGTGGCGGCGGTGCTGATGGCGCCGATCGTCGCGAAGCGGATGACCGAAGTCGACCCGCGCCGGCTCGTCTTCATCGGCGTGCTCTGGCTCGGCGGTACCTCGCTGCTTCGTGTCTTCTGGTGGAACAGCGGCGCCGACTTCTGGACGCTGGCGCTCCCCCAGCTGATCCAGGGCGCGGGCATGCCCTTCTTCTTCGTACCTTTGACGACCATCGCCCTCGGCGCGGTCGACGAAGAGGAAACGGCCTCGGCGGCGGGGGTCATGAACTTCCTGCGGACGATGGCCGGGGCGGTCGCCGTCGCGATCTCGACGACGCTCTGGTACGACGGCGCGCAGGAAAAGCGCGACGGCCTCTCGGGCGTCCTCCACGGCACGCAGGCGGCGATCGATGGGCTGATGGCCAAGGGCTACAGCCTCGAGCAGGCCCGCCAGATCATCAGCCAGATGGTGGACAAGGAAAGCGTCGCGCTGGCGACCGGACAGACCTTCGTCTGGGCCGCGTTCGTCTTCGCCGCCGCCGCCTCGATCATCTGGCTCGCCCCGCGGCCGACGCGCGCCGTGGATACCAGTTCGGTGCACTGACCTGCATCGTGCGGAAGTTCCGGGCGGGCATAGCCCCCTGCCCCCCGCCCGCCCGGAACGACCATCGTCGGCGCGAGCCGATCGACCCCTCCCCCGTGTCGGTCGGCTCGCGTTCGATCCTTCGCCCCGGAATGAAGCCGAAACGCGATTCTGCGTCACAAGATTTTTGTACCCGAAATCAAGCAACAAGGATTATATCATGACCAATATTCCCAACCGAAATCGCCGCGCCGGTTACGGCAAAGCCGCCGCGCTGTGGCTGCTTTTTGCCGGCGCATCGCTCGTCGCCATGGAATATCCCGCCGACGCCGCGACCACCGCGACGACCGCTACGATTGCGGTCGACAACACGCCGCCAGCGATCGTCTTTGCCTTCGAGCCGACGATCATGGTGCATATCGACGGCAAGCCCGTGCTTCGCGACATGAAGTCGGCAGGCGTCCGGCGCGTCGTCAACACGCGCGCGCTGCTGGTCCGGGCAGGCAATCTTTATTATCTGCGCGCCGGCGGCCGCTGGCTGACCTCAACGGCGTTGAACGCCCGCTGGACGCTGGCCCGCGACGTGCCCGCACATGTGACCTGGGCGCTGAACGAAGCCACATCGTACAAGCTCGCCGACCCGATGGACGAGACGGCGGACGATGTCGCCGCGTTGCTGCGCGCTGGCCGCGCGCCGGTGATCGTCGTGCGCAGCGACGCTGCCGAGCTGATCGCCATATCGGGCGAGCCCCATTTCGCCCCGATCGCGGGCACGACGCTCGCCTATGTCGCAAACACGCACGCCGACGTCTTTGTCACGGCGAACACCAACTGGTATGTGCTGTTGTCGGGGCGCTGGTTCGTCGCCCCGTCGACGACGGGTCCATGGACCTATGTTGCGCCCGACAAGCTGCCCGCCGACTTCGCACGCATCCCTGCCGACAGCCCCAAGGGCGTGGTACTCGCATCGGTTGCCGGGACGCCGCAGGCGAAGGCAGCGATCGCCAGCAACAGCATCCCGCAGACCGCGACGGTCAATCGCAAACAGGCAAGCTTTACCGCAACTTATGACGGCACTCCCGAATTCCGTGTCGTGACCGGGACCAGCCTCAGCTACGCGCGCAATGCGGCGGTGCCGGTGATCCGCGTCGATGCCAGCCATTATTACGCCGTTTCAAATGGCGTCTGGTTCGCGGCTTCGTCGCCGCACGGTCCGTGGGTGGTCGCGACCAGCGTTGCACCCGCAATCTATACGATCCCGGTCAGCTCGCCGCTCCATTATGTGACCTATGTCCGCGTCTATGGCGTCAGCGGCGACAGCGTTCTGGTCGGCTATACGCCCGGCTATTACGGGATCGTGTCGACCGGAACCGTCCTGGTCTATGGCACCGGCTATCGCTGCACCGCGTGGGTCGGTTCGGTCTGGTATGGCTGTCCCGCCACCTATGCGCCTGCCGCTTATTGGTATGGCGGCGCCTATCCCGTCGCGGGGGCGTGGAACGTCTATGGCCAATGGGGCAACGCCGTCGTCTCGGGCACCGCAGCGGCCTGGGCCAATCCGTGGACCGGCAATTACGGCCGTGCGGTGGAAGGCGGCTATTACAACCAGGCGACCGGGGGACGCGGGGTCGGACAGGCGGCGGTCAACACCAACGCCTATACCGGCACCACCACCGCGGCGGCGCGCGGCGTGCGCTACAATCCCGAAACCGGCCGCGTCGTCGCGAACGAAGGCGTCGCAGCCTATAACCCCTATACGGGACAGGCGGGCGCCGCGAACCACCGCGAGGTCTATAATAGCAATACCGGCCGCCAGACGAGCATGGCGGGCGCGGCGGGCACCGGCCCGGAAGGCGCGGGCGCGGTCGGCGGATTCTCGACGACCGGTTCCGGCGGCAACGCCGCGGGCGTCGGCGGCGTCACTTACGACCGCGACAGCGGCACGGTAAACGCAGGCGGCGCGGTCAAGGTCGGCGACGATGTCTATGCCGGGAAAAATGGCGACGTCTATCAAAAGACCGACGGCGGCTGGGAACAGGTAGGGCGCAGCAATGCGCAGCGGCAGAATGGGCAGCGGCCGTCCGGCACGACGACCGGCCCGGTCGACCGCGAACAGGTCGCGCACGACCGCGGCACCGGCAGCAACGCCGCCTCGACCAGCCGCCAGCGACGCGAGCGCGGCAGCATCGGAAACGGCGGCTTCACCGGCGCCAAGAGCGGTAGCCGCCCAGCGATTGGCGGCGGCGGGCACCCCGCGAAGGGCGGCCGTCCCCGCAAGCGGTGACGGTTCGGGCGAGGGCGCACCCCTGCGCGCCCTCGCCTGCTACGGCCTTTCGTCGCCCTATCGATTTCCGTTCAAAAGCCCGATCGCGCGGCCGAGCTCTTGCCCAACACGCACCGCGTCGCTCAGCCGCGCGCGGTTCGCAGCATCGACGCCGAGCCCGCCGAGCCCCAGCGCGATCATGTCCGACAGCATTGCGGCGACCTCGGCGCGGGCGGCCTCCTTCTCGATCAGCCCGCCCATCAGTGCCTGGCAGCAGCCGAGCCAGAGGAGCACGCCCGAGCGCCCGGCCGCGGGCACCAACCGATGCGCCGCGCCGACAGCGCCGAGATCGGCGATCACGCCGCGGTTGAGCACATGCTGCTCGAGCGTCATGCCGCGCGCGCTGCGTATCAGCACCGCCGCGCGCTTGCGCTCGCTGAAGGCGAACGCCGCTGCGCCGATCATTCCGCCGCACAGCCGGGCCAGCGGATCATCCTCATCGGCGTTGAGCGCCCCGATCAGCGCCTCGATATCGCTGCGGATCGCCTCGCCGATCGCATTCGCAAAGCCATATTTGTCGCCGAAATGATTGAAGAAGGACCCCTTGGCGACCCCGGCGGCGGCGACCAGTTCATCGATCGCGATGGCATCGATCGGCCGGTCGGCGAGCAGGTCGAGCCCCGCCTCGAGCAGGGCGGTCCGGGTGCGTGCGGCGCGGGGGGACAGGGCTTCGCTCGTCATCGTCTCTCACAGTTGACTAAATGGTCATATCGGCTAAGTTGACCAGATAGTCAACAGCGAGTCTCGAACGATGAGCATTACACGGGCAGAGGATATCGCGCATGTGCGCTTCGCCGCGCCGGACCTCGGCGCGATGCGGAAATTTCTCGAGGATTTCGGGCTCGCCGGTTTCGAGGAGCAAGGCGTGCTCTACGGCCGCGGGTCCGACGGTGCGCCCTTTGCCCACGCGACGGTCGCGGGGAATGCAGGCTTCGCCGGGCTCGCCTTTCGCGTCGGCAGCCTCGCCGACCTTGAGGCATTGGCGGCCGCCGATGGCGTCGCGGTCGAGGCATCGACCGCGCCGGGCGGCGGCCATGTCGTCCGACTCACCGACCCCGATGGCAACCGCGTCGAAGCCGTCGCCGGACAGGCATGGGCAGAGCCGGTCGCACCTGACCGCGAAACCCCCTTCAATTCGGTCGCGGCGCGCCGCCGCTTGCGCGCGCCTGTACGTATCGCCCAGCGGCCCTCGCGCGTCCGGCGTCTCGGTCATGTGGTGCTGAACGTCGCGGACTTTCGTCGGTCGGAGGCGTGGTACAAGGCGCGCTTCGGCTTCATCACCTCCGACGAGATCGAGGCGGCGCCGGGGCTCGCGATCGGTGCCTTCATGCGCTGCGACCGCGGCGACACGCCGACGGATCACCACACGCTGTTCCTCGCCCAGCTGCCGCCCGGCCCCGGCTTCAACCACGCCGCGTTCGAGGTCGAGGGTCTCGACGACCTGATGGCCGGCCACGAGCATCTGAAGCGCGCGGGGCGCACCGCCGCGTGGGGCGTCGGGCGCCATGTGCTCGGCAGCCAGATCTTCGACTATTGGAAGGATCCCTGGGGGCACGAGCTCGAGCATTGGACCGACGGCGACCTGTTCGCCGCCGCCGACGGTTCGCGCCTGTCGACGATGCGCGAACTGCTCGACGTACAATGGGGCGCGCCCTTCCCCGCGCTCGCCGGCAAGCGCGCACCGAAACCCGAAACCATCGGCAGGCTGCTTGCCCTCCGGCTTCGTTTCAAGGCGCTTTTCCGCCGCAAACCCAAGGATATAGCAGCATGAAAATAGCAACCTACGAACAGAATGGCGTCGCGCACATCGGCATCGTTCGCGGCGAGACGATCGTCGACACCGGCTTCGTCGGCAGCATGATCGACCTGATCGCGCGCTGGGACGAGCTGCGCCCCGCCTTCGACGCCCTCGACGACCGCGGCGCGGCACCGCTTGCCGCGGTAACACTGACCGCCCCCATCGCCCGCCCCGGCAAGATATTCGCGATCGGCCTCAACTATGCCGACCATATCGCCGAATCGAGGATGGAGACGCCGCAGCGGCAGGTCTGGTTCACCAAGGCGCAGACCTCGATCAATGGCCCCTTCGCGCCGATCCTGATCGCGAAAAACACCTTCACCGCCGACTATGAGGTCGAACTGGTCGCGGTGATCGGCAAGCGCGGCAAGCATATTCCCGCGGCGCAGGCGCACGAGCATGTCTTCGGCTATTGCGTCGGCAACGATGTGACCGAACGCATGTGGCAGCACGCGGGGCCGCAATGGTCGCTCGGAAAGTCGTTCGACACGCACGCCCCGATCGGGCCGTGGATCACGACGGCAGACGAAGTCGACCCGCACGCCCTCGACCTCCGTTGCCTCGTCAACGGCGAACTGCGCCAATCTTCGAACACCCGTCATCTGGTCTTCGACCTGTGGCAGCAAATCGAGCATCTGTCCGCGGCGATGACGCTCGAACCCGGCGACCTCATCTTCACCGGCACGCCGGGCGGCATCGGCGCCGCAATGGACCCGCGCCAATTCCTGAAGCCCGGCGACGTCGTGCGCTGCGAAATCGACGGCCTCGGCGCGATCGAGGGGGTGATGGAGGCGGAGGCGTGAGCGGCAGCCCCAAAGCCGAAGATTGCGACGTCCTGATCGTCGGCGCCGGGCCAACCGGGCTTACGCTTGCGCTGCTGCTTGCGCGGCGCGGCGTGACGGTCATCGTCGCCGAGCGCGCCACCGAGCCTTACGCCCTGCCGCGCGCCGCGCATATCGATCACCAGATCCTCCGCGTCTTTCAGGAACTCGGCATCGCCGAAGCCATCGTCGCGACGTGCCGCCACAGCCCGCGCTATGATTTCTTGACCGCCGACGGGCAGGTGCTGCTTCGCCTCGACGGGGCGGACCGGATCGCAGCTGGCGGCTGGCATAGCGCGAACATGATCCATCAGCCTTCGATCGAGCGACTGTTGCGCGAGGCCGTTGCGGCACAGCCGAATATCGAGCTACGCGCGGGATGGCGACTGACCGGCCTCGGCGGCAGTTGCGACGCTCCGGCGGCGGAGTTCGAGACGGAGCAAGGCGCGCAGCTCGTTCGGCCCCGCTTTCTTGTCGGTGCCGACGGTGCGCGCAGCACCGTGCGCGACCTTGCCGGCATCGGCATCGACGACCTCGATTTCGACGAAAGCTGGTTGATCGTCGACACGATCGTAAGCGACGTATCGCGGCTTCCCGAGGTCAATCTGCAGATTTGCGATCCCGCTCGGCCGACGACTTGCGTGCTGATGGGCGAAGGGCGTCACCGCTGGGAATTCATGGTGAAGCCGGGTGAAAGGCCCGACGACCTCCTCGACGACGCCATGATCGGGCGACTGCTGGACCCTTGGGATGTCGCGGGCGCGGTCGAAATCGAACGCAAGGCGGTCTATCGCTTTTCGGCGCGCATCGCCGAACAATGGCAACGGGGCGCCATCTTCCTCGCGGGTGATGCCGCGCACCAGATGCCGCCGTTTGCCGGTCAGGGCTTGTGTTCGGGCATTCGCGACGCCGCCAATCTCGCGTGGAAACTCGCCGCTGTCGTAAGGGGCGAGGCGGCAGTGCCCATCCTCGAAACCTACCAGCCCGAGCGCGAGCCCAACGTCCGCGCGATCATCGGTCTCGCGATGATGATGGGTCGGACGGTGTGCATCACCGATCCCGACGCGGCGGCCGCCCGCGACGCGCAGATGCTCGCGGCGCGCGCTGCCAATCCGGAGCCGGCCGGGGCAGCGGCTTATCCCGATATTCTGACGGGTCTCATCGACGCGGGCACTCCGGGCGCAGGAAGCTATTTCCCGCAGCCAAAAGCGGGGCCGAGCCGGCTCGACGACCTGCTGGGCCCGGGGCCTTGGATCGTCGCGCGGGAAACCTCGCCGTCCAGTGGCGCGGTGCCCTGCTTTTCGCTCGACGACATCGAACCTTTTGGCGCCGAAGTCCGGCACTGGCTCGATAAGCATGGCGCCGACGCGGTACTCGTCCGAGCCGACCGTTATGTGTTCGGCAGCGGGCCGGTGGGCGAACTGACGGCTCGTTATCTTGCCGATCTCCGCGGGCATCCGGCGGCCCGCAACGGCCGGGGCGGGATCCATTGATTTCAGATGATGGCCGTGCTTCGGGCTCGCGGTGACGAGCCTTAAGGAAGAGTCATTTCGTCCGGCCGCCCTCGCCGTGGATCGGAAAGGCTTCGAGCGCGCCGGTGCAGGCCTTGAAGCCGGTCGCCAGCACGATGATGTCGAATTCATACGCGTTCAGCGTCGTCCGCACTCGCGTCTCGGTTATCTCGACCAGCGCTTCGCGTTTTCTGATGTCGACGAGATGCAGTTATCGCGGTTGAAGGCTTCGAAATAGCCATGATCGAGCGGCGGCGGCTTGGCGAACAAGGGATAATCGTCAGAGCCGGGGGTCCGCAGATCGGCCAGCGCGGGGTCGTTGACCGCCGCGTGATATCGACACGATCTGGAAGACCCCGACCGGATTATCTATGTCAACGCCACCATCGCTGCACACGACGGCCTGCGTATGGAAGCGGGCAGCTATCGGCCGGATCAGCTGCGCGCCTTCGCACAGCGCGTCGAGGTCGCAGACGACGAAGTTCGCATCATGGGATCAAGATCCGGAACTGCGTCCGAGCTTGGTAGCCGCCTCCAGGATGGATATAGCGGCGTACGGCGTTCGAAGTTCTGTAGTGAAGTGGCGCACCCGGCATGATAACGATGGGCACTCAAATCGTTGGGAAATTAAGATGGATTTGCGGCCTAGTGTCCGTTTCGCTCCCCATCGCGGCCGTTAATCCTGATCTGTTGGTCGATCCGACGCGGCCATACCTTGCCCAAGGCAAACCGGCGAACCAACCCCTGTTCAACAGGTGGCTCTCCTGCGAGCGAAACCTGATCAAGCGCGCCCTCTCAAAATTCAAGTACAACCGTCGCGTGGTGACCCGCTACGACAAATTCTCTGAAAACTACTTGGCAATGGTTCAACCGATTTCAATAACGTGTTAGCTCCGAGTTTATGAATCAACTCCTCGTATTTAATTACGGAAGAAACAATACTTCCACGCCCAGTCAAAAACGTGCGAGTGCAACCAATCCGATGAAGCCGCCTATCCGAACATGACTTTTCACTCGATGGCGCAATCAATTGATCTTCCGCAAAACGTTGGTCCAATGCTGCGCCCGCAATTCTGCCTTTAGGATCTTTCCCATCGAAGAAAAGGGCAGTTGCGTTGCGATCTCAAGCGATCTTGGATGCTTGTAACCGGCGAGCAAGGGTTCGCAGTGCCGGCGCAGCGCATCGAGGTCGAGCTGCTGCTCCTCTTCGTGCAGGACGACGATGGCATGAACCCTTTCGCCCAATCGGTCATCGGGCACGCCGACAACGGCGCACTGGCGAACCGCCGGGTGGCTCGAAACCGCGTTCTCCACCTCCACCGAATAGACATTCTCCGCGCCGGAAACGATCATGTCCTTCTTGCGGTCTAGCAGGGTTATGATCCCTGCCGCGTCCATAATCCCGACGTCGCCGGAATGCAGCCATCCGTCCTTCAGCGCCTCTGCGGTCAGTTCGGGCTGGTTCAGATAGCGGTCCATGACGCCGGGCCCCGAAAAGATCACCTCTCCCATCGTGCCGCGCGGAACCTCGCGGCCATGATTGTCGACGATGCGAACCGCATATAACGGTCCCGGCTGGCCCGCCGCGGCGAGGAGCGCCGGATCCGCGCGATGCCAGCGATCGGCCAGGCCGACC
>NZ_CATKOZ010000013.1:0-13422 GCF_949769135.1 Sphingopyxis sp. Geo25
GACAGTTGGGCTATCTCACAAAGGATCGCTGGTGTCCGCGCGGTGGTATGGGTCCTTCATCGAAGGACGAAATCCTCGCCCAGCTGCGTCGCCTCCATGATCGTCTCGGCTTTGTAAATGAGCACATAATCAACGAACATCCCGACGTTCCCAGCTGCAGCGTCCTCCAGCGGCATTTTGGCAAGTTGACTGAGGCATATCGGCTTGCCGGGATTCCATACGGTCGCACAGAACTGCAACGTATGGGTCACGAGCGATGGATGGCCAAAAGAGCCGGCGAAACCCCTCGTGAAACGATCGCCCGCCGATGGCCCGAACTGGCTAGCCGATTCAGCGACGACGATTTGCTCGAATGTCTCCGTCGGCTTCAAAAGGAACATGGGTATGTGACCGCGCAAATCATTCGCGACGATGAGCTTTCGCCCACACCCCAACTCTTCACTACGCGTTTCGGCTCACTCCTGAATGCGTACGCAAGCGCAGGCTTAGAAAACCGTCGGTCAAAAATTTGGAGCAGGGCCGCAACAGCGCAACATGCAGTACGAAGGGCTCATCGCGCGGATGCAAAGGCCAACGATCAAGCTAACACTGCCGGATGATTATCGCGCTCCTGTTCACTGCGTCCGTCGTCCCCGCTGGGCAATCTTTCAGCTACACGCCAACCGCCGTGTGGAACGGCGATGGACCCGTCTGGTGCTCGGACTGCCGCGTGTCCGACTTTCGTGAATTACCATGCGAGAGACTGACGGGACATGCTGCTCCCGGCCGGGCGTTCCGCGTCAGCGTGTCCGCCCCTCGCGCATCAATGCCTGATCCTGCGTGACTTCTCGGACGCGGTGCGTTTGTTGGTTACTCACCTGAATTGCCGCGATCTTGTCGCCATTGGCAATGCGGCGAGCTACCTCGTTACGCTTGGCCTCGACGTCCTTTGATGCCTTGGCCGAATCGTCGGGGTATTTCGAGCGCGTGATCGAGATGGTTTGGGCGACAAGGCTTTGGGCGCGGCGCAGTTCGGGATCGCGAGAATTTTGCTCGTGGGTCTGGCTCAGGAAGCGTTCCGACAGGGCTTTGAGCGTGATTGTCTCTTCGGTCGGACGGGCCGATTTGCCCGTTGAGCTTTTAGCTTCGCGACGCTTATCGCGTTCGGCGAGCCGCGTTTGCAGCCGGACAGCTTCGGCCTGGACGACGTTCGACGGCGTGTAATTCTCGACCGTCAGCCCTTGTGCGGCAGCGGCAAGATATGCAGCTTTCTTGAACGTGTCGCCGCCGTTGATCCTGATCGACGTCCAGCCATTGGCCTTGGCGATCCGCACTATGTCGGGAAGGGCGTCGATGTTGGTGGTCTTGAGCCGGTCGGGTTCGAGCCGTGCAATCGGCTTTTTGTCGTCCGAGGTGCGATAGAGTGCGTTGCCGATGCGCAGGAATTTGCCGGTAAGATCATCGGTAAGGGTCGGCGTCTCCGCTTTGCGCTTCGGCTTCGCTGTCTCCGGCTCGGGTTTGGCCGGATTCGGCGTTGCCGTGCGGGTGCGTCCCGAAGGGGCGTTGCCATCTATTTTATCCGCCATTGTTGTCGCCTTCCTCAATAAGCCCCGACACATTGCCGTTGTGATCGAGCGTCAGCATGTCGGCGAAAAAGCTCGGGCAATCTTCCGTGAGGATATCATCCTGTGAGATTAGCCGGGTGTCGTGTCCGGCAGCCTCTTCGTCGGTCAAGTTGCGGAAAAGCGCGGGCGGCACGGTGCTCGGTGTTCGCACTGGCGCGACGGGCACTTCCGGGGTCGGAAATGCGCGACTTTTGAAGAAGCGGCTGCTGAAATAGGCAATCTTCGAGCCGACGATCGGCGGAATGCCGCCGCGCAGGAGGATCAGCTTGTCGGTTGGAAACTGCATGAGTTCCTGCGGCAACAACAGGGCGCGTCGCTGCTCGGAGATAGATTTCGACCGGTTGGCGAGCCAGCCATTGATCGTGAGCGATTTGGTGACGCTGTCTTTCCCGACATAGCCAAGCCTCTCGGACAATTCGTTGGCGACGCGCAACTCCTTGGGCGTGAACGCCACTTCGACACCGCAATTGGCGACGATTTCATCGGCGACATGCTCTCCGTAAACGCCGCGCAGTTGCGAGCGTGACTGGATGACGGGCATAAGCCTGATGCCGTAGCCCGCGACATAGGAAAAGGCGCTAGCGATGACCGATGCCCGGCCGAGCCGTGCAAATTCATCGAGAATGACCAGTAACGGCACGGCTGAGTGTTCGTCGGGCAATTCGCGCACGTTGAGGTCGATGAGCTGCTGGAACAGGAGATTGTAGAGCGGCGCGATCCTGTCGAGTTCATCAGGCGACACGCCGAGATAGATCGACAAGGGGCGCTTGCGGAGCTGGCGAAGATCAAAGTCGCTTGCCGCTGTCGCGGCATCGACTAGCGGGTTGAGCCAAAGGCCGAGGACGTTGGTGATCGTCTTCTTGATGTCGGCAAAGCTGTTGTCCGAGCCGCCGGCGAAATCAGCGAGCGCTGTCCGACAGCCTACCGAGAGGTTCAGTCCGGGATTGGCGAGTTCCTTTTTGAAAAAGACGCGCGGATCGCTTGTCGTCAGATGGCGATAGATCGCACCCATCGTCAGCGGTTCGTTGCTGGTTTCCGCGAGCCAGGCACCAACGCCTGCAAATCCGGTGCGGGCACCATTGGCCCAAAAGGCTTCGCCCTGTTCGGGCGCAACGAACAGCATCGTTGCGATCTTCTGCAATTCGATGATGACATCATCCGGGTCGTGGCGGTCGATATAGGCCAGCGGATTGTAACGGGCGGTGCGGCCTTCGCGGTCGGTCGGATTGAACAGATAAACGGCCTGCCCGTAATGGGCGCGAAAGCCCGCGCTCGCGTCGTAATTCTCGCGTTTCACATCGAGGACGACAACCGAGCCAGCCCAGGTCAGCAGGTTCGGAATGACGATGCCGACGCCTTTGCCCGAGCGGGTCGGGGCTTCGACAATGACATGCTCGCTGCCACCAAAGGTCAGGAACCGTCCGCGCTTGCGGCCAAGGACGATTCCAGAGCCTGCGCGAAATCCGTGGCGCTTGATCTCGCTTTCGCGGGCGAAGCGTGCGGCTCCATGCAGCGGTGCGCCGCGCGCCCAAAGCGCATAGATCAGGCCGCCCAGGAGCAGGCCGCCGCCGAGCAGCCCGCCTGCCATCGCGCGGACAACGCGCGGGTCGCCGCGATAATACCAGACGAACTGTGGCATTTTGAGGGGATCATAGGCGGCGACGGGCAGGCCGAGGACCAGCCAGCCGATCATGGTGGCGATGGCGAGCGCGATCAGCACACCGAGCGGAATGCCGACCAGCAATCTAGCCGTCCCGCCGTTAGGCGGCATACCTGCCTTCCGGGTCATAATAGATCTCCGTCACCCGAAATTCGCCATCGGTCTTTTTGGTTTGCACCACGACATCGACCAGAATCTTGAGCAGCGCGCGAATATCGCCGCGGGCCAGATCGGAACCGCCTTCGCTTTCCTTCACCAAAAGCGTCAATTGCTCGAACGCTAGTTCGGCGGAATCGGCATGGATGGTCGTGATCGAGCCGGGATGGCCGGAATTGACGTTGCGCAAATAGAAAAAGGCAGTCCCGTCGCGCAGTTCCTGGAGCAGGATACGATCGGGCCGCATCCTGAGCGCGCTTTCGAGCAGATGTTTGGCAGTGACATTGGCAGTGCCCTGGCCGTCCTTGGCATAGAGCATATGGACGACGTTCTTTTGACCGACGATCAGTTCGCGCGTGTCCTCGATCGTCAGCAACCGCTCGTCGAGCGGGATCAACTGGATCAGGCCCTTCGACAGCGTAGTCTTGCCTGATCCCGTTGCCCCCGAAATGAGAATATTGAGCCTGGCCTTCACCGCGCGGTCGAAGAATTCGACATGACGGCCTGATTGCAGAAGTGCGAGCAACTCCAATTCCTGCGGAGTTACTTTCTTTTCCGAGATTCGCGTGTCCCTGAAAAGGCCAGCCGCCTCGAAATCGGCGAGTGTCATTGTCACGGTCGATGGCTTGCGCACAGTGATCGAGACCGTTTCGTCCGGCACGACGGGTGGCACGACGATTTGCACGCGCTCGCCAGTCGGGAAGATCGTCGAGACGATGGGGTTTTCGCGGGTGACATCCTGCGAGGTAAAGGCGGCGGCGGCAGTCGCGAGCGCCATGAGTGTCTTGAAATCGAGTGAGGGTTCGCTTTCCCAAGTCCAGCGCCCGCGTCGTTCAATCCCGACCTCGCCGGGCAAATTGATGACCAGTTCGGTGACGCTCGCGTCATCGAGATATCTGCGTAAGGGTGCCGTCACGCTGTCGAGGACAGCGGTGTTTTTGCCCGGTGCGGCCATTATTTCAGCGCGAGGCCGTAAACGGTCGAGAAGTCGAAATCCTGCGCCACCGTGATCCCGACATCCTCGCCCTGATTCTTGCGCAGCACCGGCTTGATCTCGGCATTTTGCTGCAAGACAGTCGATGCCGCATCGGAGGGGACGCGCGTGGTGTTCGAGCCGTTATTGCCAACGGCTTCCGACCCGACGGTCGCCGCATCTTCGACAAGGCTGAACAGCAGGGCTGTGCCAAAACGCTGCCAGAAGAAATTATTGACCCGGCCATCCACGCCGCCGCGCCCGAGCGCATCAGTTGCGGGCGATCCGACATCGATCGCAATCCCGCGCGGCGTGACGGCACGCGTCCACAGGACGAACAGCCGGTATTGCCCGCGGTTGAGGCCACCCTGATATTCGCCAAAGATCTTCGTGCCTTTTTCCATCAGCACGACCCTGCCATTGTCCGAATAGATATTGCGCGGAAGAATACAGCTCACATAGCCCGGCTGGCTTGAATCCATTGCGGTCTGCAACACACACGGAATGAAGCGTCCCGCCGTAATCAGGAAATTGCGGTCGGGAAGCGCGCGAGCCTGCGCCTGTCCGATGACCGAGCCATGCCGAAGCCTGTCAAGATTGGTGGGCTCGGGGGATGCCGCGTGACCGGGATTAGCCGCAGTCCCATGGTCGCCGTAACGAACGCTTCCACCCGCACTCTCGCGTTCCCCGCCATAGGCGATCAGCGATGACCGACGCGTGGCTTCGCGGAGGGCTTCGGCCGGGGATTGCTGGCGCGGCTGTTGCAGTGCTGCTGGCGAACCTTGTTGCGGGCCGATGGCGGGCACGGCCGGTTCTCCAAGGGGAATGGGGGCGTCGGGGTCGGTTGCTGCCCCAGCCAGGGTCGGTGCGATAACCGTTGCCGGGTCATATTGCGCGGGCTCGAGCGCGGGTTTGGGCTTGACGGGTGGCAGAGCCGTATTGCCTGTCAGTCCGGTTCCCAGCGCCAGGACCGTGAACATGACGGCGCCTGCGGCGGCGGCCAGGCCGATCATCTTTCTTGGGTCCATCGTGGTGCCGGAGATAGACGGCATTTTGCTGCCGCGTTCGGAGGCGGGGGTGCGATCAATCTCGTCGGGATCGGGTGTTTGATCGACGGCGGGGCGATTGGCGCCTCGGTCTGAGGCGCGTTCCGGGTCAACTGTGTCGGCCATCATTGCGTCTCCCCATCGGGACCAGATGTGCGCTCGACGATGCTGGACGCGGTGCCGGTCTTGGGATCGCGCCCGTAGAAATCCGGAGCCTCGTTGAAGACGCACAGCACCTCTTTGCCGCGCCGCAAACGGAGCTGGGCAAACACGCCGTGGATCACGACAAATTCGTCGCGGACATCGAACGGGACGATGCTCTCGCCGCCATCGGGATTGACGGCGAAGAACGCAGGCAGCTCGCGCTGGTTCGGAAAGCGCAGCGCAGTGAACTGGCCATTGTCGGTAATTTCGGACGGTTGAATCGCGGATGATCCCTGCACACTATATTGGAGGTTACGCTTGCCTTCGAGGACCGCGAGGTCGAGGGCCGAGCGGATCGCGCCCGATTGAAGGGCCGTGGCTCGCGCGTACGCGGCTTGCGCCGCCGCCGCTTGTGCTGCGGCGGCTTCCTCGCGCGGATAGCGAAACACGACCTTGAAGAATGTGTCGGCGGACCGCGCGCCGATGCTCCCGCGCCGCGCCGACAGTTCGAATGTGTAGCTGCGGCTTCCGGCGTCGGAACGCGTGATCACGATCAGATTGGTCGCTCCGGCCAGTTCGCGTGGTTTGATAAACAGCGAATTTTCAGCTGGCGCCACCTCCCACGACACGCTGTCGCCGAGCGCGACATGCTCGACCCGTTCGCCCGCTGAAAAGACGATCTGTGTTGCCGAGCGGAACGCGCCGACAATGCGGTAAACTTCGGCGTCGCTATAGATCGCTTCGCGGATTCTGCTGTCCTGCGCGGTAGGATGCGGCGTCTCGCTGGCACCTGCGGCGCTGGCGGAGAACATCAGGGCGATGGCAATGATGCCGTGTTCTGTTTTCATTGCGTCACCTCCAGATCGGCGCGGTAGCTTTGGACTTCCAGCCCCAGCGGGTTTTTGAACCGTTGCTGTTCGGTGGTTGGGGTGTCGGTGGTGTCGTAAGTCATGGTCGCGATCGCCGGGGTGTCGATCGTCGACGCGCCGCGCTGGAGTGTCTTGGTGAAGCGGATTTGCGCGACGTTCTTTGACACGAAGGTCACCGACTTTATGGCGATAAACACCGTATCCAAATCGGTGAAAACGCTTTGTGGCGATTGGGGATTGCCCTTGGCGTAGAACGCCGTCCAGCGCGCCTGTTCGTCACGCGACGACATCGCCAGCACGCCTTCGAAAAACTCCCGGCGGGCCTGAGGAATCCATCCCTCGCGATTGCGGACATAATCGGCGAGAAAATATTTGGCGACCGCCTCATTATAGGTGATCTGCCGGTCGCCGGTCAGTGGCGCAGCGATCTCGCTCGCGCCGGTGGCCTTGTCGACGGTGATAACATAGGGCGCGACGGTCTTGAGCGGCGTGAGCATGGCCACGGCCGCAACCGCTGTGACTGCAAGACTGCCGGCCATGCCCGCGATGATCCACGCCAGCCGTTTCGAGCGGTTAGCGGCTATTAGCCGGTCATGGTCCCAGCTCGCGGCCTCTGAAAAATAGGCCTTGAGATCCTGCCTGTCTGTAACGCCGGCAGCCATGATGCTCAGCAACTCCGATAGGAGGTTGTTGGCGTTGCGCTGGTGATGGGCGGGACCTGCGGGCCGGGTTTGGCGTCGGGCTGTGCGGGCTCGGGAAATACGTCAACGCCTTTGCTTCCCTCTTCCTGGTCTGGCGTCTGGTAGGCTGGGGTTGATGTTCCTGCGAGGGGATCGACCGTTGGCAGGATGGTACCATTGGGGTTGGCCGGGCGGCGCTGCTTACCGCTACATTTGGCAAGTTTTGGCGATTTCGAGGCAGCGCTGATGGCCTCGACTGGTGCAATGAGTGCCAGCGCAACCAATATACTCATCATATGCTTACGCATGATCCAATCCCTTTATGCTGCGCCGCGACTGATTGATCCAGATGTCCGCATCCGCGCTATGCCGCGCGCGAAGCCCCGCTCGATGGCTCGGCTGGTGGCCTGAGCGCCGGTTGCGCCGCGCCCAACGACGAACCCGCCTGCCGCTGCGATTGCGGACGCAAACTGGTTGGCAAGAGCAGGGCCGCCGCCGCCGAGCGAAGCGGCGAGCGATGGAATCTGGAGGAAAAAGAAGAAGCCGAGCGCGTAAAAAGCCAGCGCCTTGATCGCGGCCATGCCGATGTCGTCATTTTCCGAGATGGTGGCGATGATCGTCTCGCCGGTTTGGGTCAGAAACAGTGTCAGCACGAGCGCGAAAACGATCAGCATCAGATAGTTGATGCACGCCCCAAGCCACGCAAAAAAGTAGCCGCGCGTGGACTCGAACAGGAGGGCGGCCACAAAAAGCGGACCGACGACCGAGAGAAGCCCGAGCGCAAACAGGCCGAACGCACTGATGACGAAGCCGATGGCCGCGCACAGCAGCGTGGCGATGATGACAATGACCACCAGAAAGCCCGCAAAGACGGCATAGCCGACATCGGGGAGCGCACCCTGAGTATCCTGATAATTGGCGGCGATCTTGCGCATTGTGTTGGCAGTTTCAAAGCCGGTGCCCGCCAGCTTGTCATAAAAACCGCCAAGACCACCAACGTCCGCACCGCCCAACGCGTTTGCGAACTGGCCGGGCAAGCCACCCAGCGCAAACATGCCAATCTGGGTGCCGTAGAGCGATGTCACGGCAAAATAGAGAACAGCGAGCTGGCAACCGCGATAGGTATATTCGCGGAACGGATATTGCACCGCCCCACGCATGATCGCGTAGCCCAGCAGAGAAATGTAGATCACGATCCCGATGCGCAGGGCAGGGCTAACAACACCGATCACGGCCACATATTTGCCCACGATGGCCGCCAGCGCATTGTCCAGCGCTTCGAACATTGTGGTGAATACATGATCGGTGAAATCCATATATCTTTCCGGGTCCCGGTTGACGCTTTATCGAGCGATCTGGAGTTGCGACTTGGCGAACGCCGCCGCGCGGCAATTACCCGTGACCACCGCGGGTTGCGATCCAGCCGGCGTATCGCTGGCCGACCATTTGCGGCAGATGGCTTGCATCGCGTCGATCTCCCCGCTGTGGGCAACATAATATTGCCAAGTCCGCGCTGGCATATCGGCTGGGGGCGGGGCGGGGGGCGGGTCGCACCCGGCTACCAGCAGCGCGATCGAGACGGGCGTGAGACGCAAACTCATTGTCCTTTGTAATAGCGGCTCGCCGCGTCGAGCTTTTGGGCGAGTGCCGCCTTTCCCGCCGCCGCGCGTTCGCGCTCCTGCGCCTGTTGCTGCATGGCTATGGCCTGAAGGCGCAGCTGGTCGTTCTGCATCGCCGCGGATTCAAGTTGCAGCCGTGCGGTCAGATCGCCGACTTCCTTGGCCGTGGCGGCCGTCGCCAGCCGGGCGCGCAGCTGGTCAAGCCCTTGCGCCCTTGAGGTGACGGCGGCACCCATATTATCGGCAAGCCCCGCGGTGATGCCGATGTTGCGCGCGTTGAGATCGAAGCCAGCGCGCGACTCTTCGGACCCCGACACCCCGCGCTTTTCAAGGAGGCCGCGATAAACCGCATCGGCTTTGGCGCGTGCCGCACCTACAACATCGAGATCGCCGCTGCCGAATCCATGCAGCACGGCCGGACTTGTATCGAGTTCACGTAGCGCGTCGCTTTTGAGCTGTGATGCCAGCTGCGGAATATCGGTCAGCTTATTCAGATCCTGATAGAGTTTCTGCGCTTCGGAAATCTGCTGTTTGCCCTGCGCCGCAATCTGGATTGCCTGCCGCACCGCGTTGACTTGCTGCACCAGACTGGCGCTGTCATGAACCGGCATGCCCTGTGCAATGGCAGGGAGGGGAGCCGCTATCAGCAGTCCCGCACCGAGTAGCTTGGTCATCGTTTTCATCATATTGCCTTTCCTTGCAGTTCAGCTTGGACGTCTCCGTTGATGGAAGAGGGGTAGCCAGAGCACCGGGTCGTTCCCCACCTCGGCGATGATTTCGTCGGCAACAGTGTTGGTTTCGGCGCGGCCCGACAGCACCGCCAGCGCGTCGTCCAGACCGCTCAGATCGAGTTCGACCACCACGCTGTCATGGCCCTGCTTCACCAGAAACTTGTGGCTTTCCGGGGCTAGGTCGTCGCGCACCAGTTTGAACTCGGCTTCGGACAGTGCGAAGCCTTCGACATAATCACGCCGCGCGCCGAACGGATTCGGGAGCATGATCTTGGTGGCGACCTGTTCCAGAATCGAATGGCTGATATCGCTCTTGAGCGCATCGGCAGGCGATTGCGTGGCGAAGACCAACAGGGCGTTTCGTTTGCGGTAGGTTTTGAGGCCGTCCTGAGCGAAGCGCCGGAAGGCTTCATCGCCGAGCGCCTTCCAGAATTCGTCGATGCAGATAATCATCCGCTCGCCGTTGAGGAGTTGGTCGATCCGGTGGAACAGATACAACATGACCGGCGTGCGGATGTCGGCGTTGTCGAGGAAATCGGTCATGTCGAACCCGATGAATCGGGCGCCGAGCGTCATCCTGTCGGCAGGATTATCGAACACCCAGCCAAGCGACCCTTCCGACGTCCATTTTTCAAGACGCGCGCCGACGCCGCTGATGTCCTTCATGCCGAGCATCGAGCGGAGCGCACTGAGTGAGCGGTCGGCGCTGGGAAGTTTCATCACGGCATTGATGCCGTCTTCAATCCGCCGTTCTTCCTGAACCGAGACGGGCAGGCCATCAGCACGAACGAGCTGGCGGATGAAAATAGACAGAAAACTCTTGTCCCCGGGTGTATCGCAAAGGGCTTTCAGCGGTGAGAAACCGGTGGCGACGCCGTTGCGCAAAGCCAGATATGTCCCGCCGCTGGCCTGGACGAAGATCTGCGCGCCGCGATCCTTGTCGATAAAGATCTGACGTGCGCCGGTCTTTTCAGCCTGTGCCATCAGGAAGTTGAGCAGCACCGTCTTGCCGCCGCCCGATGGGCCGATAATCAGCGTGTGTCCCAGATCGCCCTTGTGGAAATTGAAGAAATACGGGCTGCGCGCATTGGTCTTGAGCAGCGCCACCGCATCGCCCCAATGGTTGCCGCTGGCGAGGCCGGCGGGGAAGGTATGGAAGGGTGAGAAGGCCGCGAAATTGAGCGAAGTGATCGGCGCGGGACGGGCGCGCCATGCGAAATTTCCGACGAGCTGCGACCAGTAAGCCGCTTCGAGCGCAGCCCCTTCGCGCGCCGCGACCATTCCCGTATCGGCAAGCGCGGCCCGGGCGATCGCCATTTGGTCGCGGAGCGCCTTCATCGAACTGGCATAGACCGCGAGGGTGAAGTGATGGTCGCCCAGCACAAAGCGGTTTGACATCAGGTCATCGCCGGCATCGATCAGCGCCTCGGCCTGGCTGACGGCGCGGTCGCCGGCATTTTCCATCTGGGTCATGCGCAGCCGGAATTTCTCAGTGGCCGCAGCCCTCCCAAGGAAGGTGAAGGATTGTGTGAGCACGAAGCCAAAATCCACCGACAGCAAAGCCTCTAATTGGCGCGAGGTTGTCTGTGCTGGATATTCGCGGATACCAAAGATACCGCCAAAGGCCGACGTGTCGGCGCCGCGAATTTCTATGGTTTCGGCGCCGAAGATCGTGCGGGCACGATATAACGCACCGCCCAGATGACCGCGCACAACGGGGACGCGGGCAGGGCGTCCGGTCATCACCATATCGGCGACTTCCATCGTTTCGGAAAACATCAAACCGCGATGCTCATAGATCGCGCAGCGGCGCGGTTCGCAGCGCGCCATGAGCTTTTCAAAATCACGGGCCTTGTCGTCGAGAAGCTCGATCAGGGACTCGTCTATCTCCAGCCCCAGCGCCGCGCTGCGCCTGGCATTGCCCGAGACCTTGCGCTTGAGAAGCTGGATGAGTTTGTCGCCGCCGGTGGCGGCTGGACGGATCACAAGCGTCGCAAAGAAGCGGTTGATGAACATCCGTTCCCGGTTGATCCGCCCAAAATAGGCACGGTTGAGATCGGCAGCGAAGCCCGATTTGAACGCCCCACCGGGATATTGATCGACCCGCATCCTGATCAGATGGGTCCAGATCGACAGCCTTTCATCATGCAGGTTGCGGAGCATGCCGTTCAGCTTGGTGTGCCAATCGTTCAGGTCGCGCACGTCGGCCGTCTCGAACGCACGGCCTTGCAGCTCGAAGGTCAGCATGATGTCACCGGAATCGAGTGCCACCATCTCTTCATTCACATGACGCGAATAGGGCAGGAACTTTTCGGGCGTCGCCTCGCGCCGCGCGACTTCGAGCGGCACGGCGTTGGGTCGCATGGCATCGGGTGCAAGCCGCCTAGGCATAGCGGCCAAAACCCTTGCGGTGCATGCCCGTCAGCTTGAGCGGCGAGTAGCTGCTTCCGCCCCAGAACGCCCGGTTGCGGTTGCCCGCTTTGGTCCGGCCCCAGAGGAACAGAAGCCGGAACGCATTGACGTCGTGGCGCACAACCAGCCGCGAAATCGAATAGCCGAATATGGCCACCAATGCGGCGTAAACCGGACTGTTGGTTCCGATCAGGACCGACGCGCTGCAAATGAGCAGCAGCACCGCCGCCTCAATCGGGATTCCAGCCCAGAGTGCAGGGCGGGTCACGGCGAGGAACAGCGGGTCCTTGGTCAGGATTTCGGTGTCGACGTTCACGCGCGTCAGCCCGCAATGATGCCGACAATGGAATCAGCCGAAAAGACAATGGCGATGCCGATGATAACGGTCACGAGGATCGTCGTGGAGGCCCGACCCGTGAACCAGAGGAGTCCGGTGACGATCACCGCGATAACCGCAAGCGTCCGCAGCAGCGTCGACGACAGAAGGCCGCGAACTTTGGTGGCGAAGCTCTCCAGATTCTGTGCGGAGGCGGGATCAGGGTTGAGCGCGGAAACCCCTAACACCAGCGCGAGTGCGACGCTCCAAAGCAGCACGTTCTGCCGCGACTGCGGTATACCCTCGAACCAAAGCGCCAGTCGGGACCGAACACCTGCGGTTCTTCGCACACAGTATTTTAATCCCGCCATACGCTCCTGCTTTCTATCGTTTCAGATGGGTTGGACCTTTGCCGGTCATGAGCGGCGCGCTCGAATAGGTTCCACGCAGGTGGCGCGCTGCTGCGCGCGATAGGCAGCAACGTAGAACTAAAATTCTCCGAGATGAGTTGGACGCGCGGGTCGAGAGGCATCGTCGCGGCCGTCGGCGCTTCCATCGCTACTAGGTCGACAAAGCCCGCATTTCTGACAACCTTTGCGACATAACCGTTGCGGAATCCCCGCGACGAGCTTCCGGTATTGTAAAGCGAGAGTGCAATGCGAAGCGCGGTTTGTGGGTCGTGTCGGACAATTGCCCTATTATAATTTTGGGTGAGTACTCTGCCGAGGCCCTCGATATTTTTGCAGGGGTCAAACACTGACTCCCACGTCAGGCCCAGCCAGCGCATGTTGCGTGAGTTGATTTGGCCGAGACCGAGATCGACCGAATAGCCCGCAGCGATGTAGCGCTGTGCAGTCGCAGCGGCGCTGGCGGCGTCGGGCTGCGGCGGAGGTTGTTTCCCGCCATTGACGTTTAGCGCGAAGGGCCGTCCGTGGCTTTCGGTTTGCACGATTGCAGCGACGGTCTGCGGCGCGACATTGGGCGCACATTGCGATGCTAAGGCGGCAATCATGGCCCCTGACATGGTCACCGCTGAATACCTACAAATGAGGTGCGGGACGGTGCGTAGATTTCGGTTTTGTGATCGGTCGACCGCGCGACAATGAAGGTTGATGCCGGATGTCCGAAATCTGAAACCCAAATATGATGGTAGGGTCAGGACTCATTGATCAGAGCCAGAAGATGACTGTAGCGGCGAGGGCTACGGCGGAG
>NZ_CATKOZ010000014.1:0-10337 GCF_949769135.1 Sphingopyxis sp. Geo25
CCCTGCTTCAACGAGCCGACAAACTGTTCTGGCGGAAGCTGCTGTTCGACAACAATTACCGCATCCACCAGCAGCATAATTAGACCCGCTACTTGGGATCGGCTGAAGTGGGGTTAGGAGCAACCTCTGCTTGCGGCGCGTCGCTGACGATTGCAGCAACAGGTTCGGCCGACAGAGGTTTCGCATTCTCCAGCGCAGCGGTGCGTACGAAGATAGCTTGATCAACCTTCTCAAATGCTTGCTGATAAACTGCCTGATCAAGAATCGGCTCTTCATCCTGATTAGAACCGAAACCATTTGATGAGATCTTGGTCATAACAAAATTGAATCTGACTTTTGTGAATCTGGGCCCAATTTCTTCAATAAAGGCAGATACGACCGGCGTTTTCTTTGAGCGCCCGAAACCAACAAACGGCATCCAAGTTGTCTTGCCATTCGTCGAGGCAGTGCCAGTGATAAGACCAGTTTCTTTATCAGCCGATCCAATTCGATATCCGGAATCCTGAAGAACAGTCATAACTGAAGAAAATACAATTGATTTATCAAATTCAAAATCGCGCGTTTGCATCTGTTGAATTGCCAGCGGACTTAACTCTGGCTGCTTCTTTGCCGATGCAACAGGCGACACCAAAACAAGAGCAACGGAAGAGAGTGCGAGAGCACCAGTGCGGATTAATGACATGTGATGGCCTTAAAAAGAGCTGCTACGACTACGAAAATCAGAAACTATTCCATTGGAATCGAATTTGATGATTAGCGTCATTGATCTAGTCGACTGCTCTGAGCGGCTCTTTTTCTTGCCGAAACCCAACCCGCCGCCAGCACCGACGCCACCGCCACCTCCGCCCACCAGCATCCCGATGGAAAAGCCACTCGACTTGTCCGCCGTGACAGTTGCGTGGCGGTCGTAAACCCAAACTTCGCGGCCGCTCCCGTCAATCGTAGTAACGTTCGGTCCGCCAAACGTTTCTAGAATATCCGACTGCCGCGTCTCACCGACACGAACTGTCATCTGAACCATACCATGGGTCAAAGTGTTTGGTGAATCGGCGGGTGCCTCTTTCGCATATAGCGCGCCCTCGGAAGCGACCATGGCAAAAGCCGCAGTCACTAGAATCTTATGGATCATTTGAGTCTCCCCTTACATGCCGCCATATTCTGGTCACTTATTTTGGTCAAATGTGACTTGCGCTTCGCTTTGCGCCAATTTGGCTCCATTTTGACGGCAAAGCATTTTTCTCCCCAGTGTAGCTTGAGCGCCGCGGCGGCACTATCGGCCCGAGCGAGGTGCCCGCATACGGGATTTAAGGGCTACCCACTTCGCCTCGGTCGCCATAAGTGAAAGGCTATGGATTTTACGGCGAGAGCACTATACGAACCCGAGCTATGCCTAATATCGATAGCGGATTTCACTCGGGATTGGCATAGGCCCGCTAACGCTAGGCTTCGATGCCATTGTCATTTTACCCGTCGCTGGATCAAATGACCGAATTTCAAATCGGGCGCCATATATCTCATAAGAAAGTGGGTAGGTCGCATCCTTATTAACGGTCTGGACCCGGGGCACCGTTCCGCTTGTCGTTTTTATGCTGTCGAAATCCATCCGCTTGCTATTCTGGTAGATGACGATGTGAAATGACGGCCGCGACGCTCTGCGAACTACAATCGATACATAATCCCCGGAACCCGCCTCTACCATTTCGCCGACATTCAAGGCCACAGGATTTATTGCGTGGGGCAAGCGGTCAGCGGGAACCCCATCGTCCAACAGAAACCCATGTTCGGCCACACCGTCATAATTCTGGTCAGCGAGACATTTCCGGCCATCCTCCAGCGAACGAATCAGTGCGTAGCCAATCGTTCCCATCAGGCCGCCCCCCTTTTGCTTGAGGTTGGGTACGTTGGTGCAATAGACGATTACGGCGCTTTCAGGGTCGTTTCGCCAATCCGAAACGCTGACCGCCGGAAGCACCGTCCCGGCCGGGATGGATACATCGCCTTCGCTGGTCGAGATTTTGACCTCTTGCCCTATTCTGGCAGCAATGCCCCACAGGATCGGTTGCCTCAACAACTCGTCACCCGGCTCCAAGACCCGATCGCCTTGCTGAACGGCATTTGGGATATAAAAGCGGCCGACCTCGGAATTAATCCCGGGCTTGTCCGACACCTCCGCGGCATCGACCGAAGAGACGGCAGAAAAAACGATCATCAAAGCGCATGCTATGCGCGGCCTGATATCAGTGGCCAACGTCACCCCCTGTTGCGAAGTCCAACATCGCTATAAACAAGTCCGAGCAATGCAACGTAGCAATCTCGTCAGCCCAGCGCCTTCTTCAGCAGTTCGTTGACGACCTGCGGGTTCGCCTTGCCCTGCATCGCCTTCATCGTCTGGCCGACGAAGAAGCCGAACAGCGCTTCCTTGCCGCCCTTGTACTGCTCGACCTTGTCGGCATTGGCGGCCAGCACCTTGGCGATCTCGCCCTCGATCGCGCCGGTGTCGCTCGTCTGCTTGAGGCCCTCGCGATCGACGATCGCGGCGGCGCCGTCGCCGCTTTCGAGCATCTTCTCGAACACCTGCTTGGCGATCGTGCCCGAAATCGTGCCGTCGGCGACCAGACCGAGCAGTTCGCCCGCCTGCGCCGGAGTAACCGGGCAATCCTCGAAACTCTTGCCCAGACGATTGAGCGCGCCGAACAGCTCGCTGGTCACCCAGTTCGCGGCCGCGACAGGCTTCGCGCCGGTTTCGAGCAGCGCATCGAACCACAGCGCGCTCTCGACCTCGGCGGTCAGCACGTCGGCATTGTACGCCGAGATCCCGGCGCTCAGATAGCGCGCGCGCTTGGCGTCGGGTAGCTCGGGCAAGCTGTCGCGGCACTCGGCCAGAAACGCATCGTCGAGTTCGAGCGGCAACAGGTCGGGATCGGGGAAGTAGCGGTAATCATGCGCATCTTCCTTCGACCGCATCGAGCGCGTCTCATTGCGGTCGGGATCGTAGAGCCGCGTTTCCTGCACCACGGTGCCGCCGCTTTCGATCAGCGCGACCTGGCGCTTCGCCTCACCCTCGATCACCGCCATCACGAAGCGCACCGAATTGACGTTCTTCGTCTCGGTCCGCGTGCCGAATTCGTCGCCCGGCTTGCGCACGCTGACGTTGACGTCGGCGCGCATCGAGCCTTCTTCCATATTGCCGTCGCACGACCCGACGTAACGCAGGATCGAGCGCAGCTTGCGAACATAGGCCCCCGCTTCGGCGGGCGAGCGCATGTCGGGACGCGAGACGATCTCCATCAGCGCGACTCCGCTGCGGTTCAAGTCGACGTACGACATCGTCGGATGCTGGTCGTGCATCAGCTTGCCGGCGTCCTGCTCGACATGGATGCGTTCGATCCCGATCCGCTTCGCCTCAGGAACTCCCGCCTTCTCGTCCGCCTCGATCATCAACGAACCTTCGCCGACAAGCGGATGATAAAGCTGCGAAATCTGGTAGCCCTGCGGCAAATCGGCATAGAAATAATTCTTGCGGTCGAACCGCGACCATTTGTTGATCTGCGCCTCGATCGCCATCCCCGTGCGCACCGCCTGGCGAATGCACTCGCGGTTCGGCACCGGCAGCATCCCCGGCATCGCCGCGTCGACCAGCGACACCTGCGTGTTCGGCTCGGCCCCGAACGCCGTTGCAGCGCCCGAGAACAGCTTGGCGTTGGAGGTGACCTGCGCATGGACCTCGAGGCCGATCACGACCTCCCACTCGCCGGTTTCGCCCTTGATGCGATAATCAGACATCGTTCAAATCCTCAGTGTGTCCCTGCGAAGGCAGGGACCCATCACCTGCCGCTTCAACCTTGCACCATCCGGAGATGGGCCCCTGCCTTCGCAGGGGCACAGGCCCAGCTACCACCACTTGTCGGCGCGGGCGGTAAAGCCCGCCCGCTCTTCAATCGCCAGCCCGGCGTTGAGCACGCCCTGCTCGTCGAACGCCTTGCCGATGATCTGCAAGCCCAGCGGCAGCCCATCGCGGTTCAGCGCTGCGGGGACCGACATCGCGGGCAGGCCCGCGAGGCTCGCGGGCACCGCGAACACGTCGTTGAGGTACATCGCCAGCGGATCGGCCATCTTCTCGCCCAGCCCGAACGCCGCCGACGGCGCGGTCGGCGCGAGGATCACGTCGCAGCTTGCAAAAGCCTGCTCGAAATCGCGCGCGATCAGCGTCCGCACCTTCTGCGCCTGCGTATAATAAGCGTCGTAGAAGCCCGCCGACAGCACATAGGTGCCGATCATGATGCGCCGCTTGACCTCGGGCCCGAAGCCGTCGGCGCGTGTCGCGGCGTACATGTCCTGCAGCCCCGCGCCCTGCGGCAGATCGCGGAGCCCGTAACGCACGCCGTCATAGCGCGCGAGGTTCGACGACGCCTCGGCGGGCGCGATGATATAATAGGCCGGCAGCGCATATTTGGTGTGCGGCAGGCTGATCTCGACGACCTCGGCCCCCGCATCCTTCAGCATCGCGATGCCCGCATCCCACATCGCGTCGATGTCGGGATCAATGCCGTCGAGGCGATATTCCCTGGGAATACCGACCGTCTTGCCCTTGAGATCGCTCGACAAAGCCGCTTCCCAATTGGGCACCGCCATATCGAGGCTCGTCGCGTCCTTCGGATCGAAGCCCGCCATATTCTCGAGCATGATCGCGCAGTCGCGCACGTCGCGCGCCATCGGCCCCGCCTGGTCGAGCGAGCTTGCGAAGGCGACGATGCCCCAGCGCGAGCAGCGGCCATAGGTCGGTTTGATCCCCGAAATGCCGGTGAAGGCCGCGGGCTGGCGGATCGAGCCGCCGGTGTCGGTCCCCGTCGCCGCGGGGCACAGCCGCGCCGCGATCGCCGACGAACTGCCGCCCGACGATCCGCCCGGCGCGAGCGCGGCATTGCCGCCATCCTTGCGCCGCCACGGCGAGATCACATTGCCGAAATAGCTCGTCTCGTTCGACGACCCCATCGCAAACTGGTCGAGGTTCAGCTTGCCCAGCATCCCCGCGCCCGCGTCCCACAATTTCTGGCTGACGGTCGATTCATAGCGCGGCACGAAACCTTCGAGCATATGGCTCGCGGCGGTCGTCTGCACGCCATTGGTGCAGAACAGGTCCTTCATCCCGATCGGCACGCCCGATAGCGGCTTCAGCGTCCCCGCCGAACGGTCGGCATCGGCCGCCTTCGCCGCCGCAATCGCATGCTCGGGCGTCTCGACGATAAACGCATTCAGCGCCTTCGCGCCCGCGACATTGGCGTTGAACGCCTCGGCGATCTCGACGGCGCTGAAATCGCCCGCGCGGTGCCCGTCGCGGATCTGCGCGACGGTCAGATTGGTAAGCTCAGTCATTATTCGATCACCTTGGGAACGCCGAAAAAGCCGTGCTGCGGCGCGGGCGCATTGGCGAGAATATCGTCGCGGCGGTTGCCGCCGGTCAGCGGGTCGGCGTCGACGATATCGTCGCGCAGCCGCAGCTTGTTCGGGATCACCGCGGTCATCGGTTCGACCCCGGTCACATCGACCTCGCCGAGTTGTTCGACCCAGCCCAAAATGCCGTTGAGTTCGCCTTCCATCGCGGCGGCTTCGGCATCGCTGATCGCGATGCGCGCCAGCGACGCTATTTTCCTGACTGTTGCCTGATCGATTGCCATTCATCTTGCCTTATCGGGAGAAGTTGCGCCGCTAGCATCCTCCCCCGTCCGCTTCAACCGTCCTGATCCTTCCTGTAACGAACTCGTGAGGCAGTCGCAGACGGCGCGCAACGCCAGCGCGACCGCTCACGTACCGAGGGGTGACGGGGCAGCGACGATCGCATCACACGCCATTTGAAGGGTTTGTCATGACCGGCTAGAGAGCCTGAAAATCCTCTCCCCCACTGGAGCCCCAATGGCCCGCAAATTCCTCTACCTTATTGCCGCGATCATCCTCGTCATCTTCGGCTTCGGCGTCGCCTATCAGCTCAATCCGGGCTGGTTCGGCCGCGTCGCCTTTGTGCCGAGCACGCAGTTCGTCGAACAAGCGGCGGCCGCGCCCAACGCCTATGACGATCCGGCGATGTGGTTTGCGCGTCCGGGTCTCGCGGACGATCCCGCCGATTGGCGCCCGCCGGTCGAAGGCCGGAAGGAAGCGATCGCGGCCAAGGCGGCGGGCGGCAAGCTGGTCGGATCGGCCAAGGCCGCCGAAGCCACCGCCGCCGACGCCGAACCGGCCCAGGGCGACGCCGCGATCTTCTTCGTTCACCCGACCAGCTATTACAGCAAGGCGAGCTGGAACGCCCCGCTCGACGACGCCGACGCCAATTACCGCGCGACGCTCTTTATGCAGGGCATGGCGAGCGCGTTCGGCGACGCGGGCGAGGTGTGGGCGCCGCGTTACCGGCAGGCGACGCTCGGCGCGTTCCTCGCGACCGACCGCGTCACCGCGGGCAAGGCGATCGATGCCGCCTATCGCGACGTCGAACAGGCGTTCGACGCCTTCCTCGCCGCGATCCCGAAGAACAAACCGATCATCCTCGCGGGCCACAGCCAGGGCGCGCTCCACCTGACAACGCTGCTGAGGAACCGGATCGCGGGCACCCCGCTCGCGAAGCGCATCGTTGCGGCCTATGTGATCGGTTGGCCGATCAGCCGCGACACCGACATGGCGGCGCTCGGCCTGCCCGCGTGCGAGACGCCGGAAGAAAAGGGCTGTATCCTCTCGTGGGCGAGCTTCGCCGAACCCGCCGACACCTCGATGGTGATCGGCGCCTATGACGGTACGATCGGGTTCGACGGCCGTCCCCGCGCGGGCACGCGCATGCTCTGCACCAATCCGCTGACCGGCATCCCCGACACCGCCGCCGGCCCCGATGCCAATATCGGCACGCTGAAGCCGAGCGAAGGCTTCAAGGCGGGGACGCTGATCGCGAAAAAGGTCGGCGCGAAGTGCGACGACGACCGCGGCTTCCTGCTGATCGGCGATGCCGAAGCGGCGCAGAATTACGCGCCGAGCTATGTATTGCCGGGCAATAATTATCACGTCTTCGACATCACCCTTTTCTGGGCGAACGTCCGCGCCGACGCACTGCGCCGCCTCGCGGCCTACGAGGGCAAGCCCTCGCCCGTTCCGCCGCCCGCCGCGCCGGTTGCGGTGCCGGCCGCACCGACGCCAACACCCAAAATGGCTACCCCTCAGACCTCGTCATCCCGGACTTGATCCGGGATCCATGGCCCGACCTCGTGACCTTGGGCCACGGATGCTGAAACAAGTTCAGCATGACGAAAATAGGGGATAGACGCAGATGATGATCACCACCGCCGCCCCCGACTTCGCCGCCGCGCTTCCCGCCGGCGGCCGCCTCGCGGGCCTCGATGTCGGCACCAAGACGATCGGCGTCGCGCTCTGCGATGCCGGCTGGAGCTTCGCGTCGCCCGACAAGACGATCATCCGCAAGAAATTCAGCGTCGACCTTGAGGCACTCAAAGCGGTCCTTGCCGCGCAATCGGTCGTCGGCCTCGTCGTCGGGCTGCCGCTCAATATGGACGGCACCGACAGTCCGCGCACGCAGAGCACCCGCGCCTTTGCGCGCAACCTGCTGCCGCTCGGCCTCCCGATCCTCCTCTGGGACGAGCGCTGGTCGACCGCCGCGGTCGAGCGCGCGATGATCGCCGCCGACGTCAGCCGGGCAAAAAGAGCGGAGCGCGTCGACAGCGCCGCTGCCGCCTTCATCCTGCAGGGCGCGATCGATGCGCTGACCAGATGATCCTCCCTGTCGCGAAGCGATGGCGAGGATCATGACTTGCGATTTTCGCAAACCCGGCATAGACGCTCGGCTTTAATGACAAGCGCAACCACCCGACCCGCCAGCGACTATCCGCCCGGCGGCGATGCCTTTCGCCATCGCCACCTGATCGGCATCGCCCAGCTCGCCCCGTGGGAAATCTCCTACGTTCTCGACGCCGCCGAGGAGTGGGTCGAGATGAACCGCAGCGGCGCCGCCAAGCACGACGACCGGCTCGCGGGTCTCACGATCATCAACGCCTTTTTCGAGAATTCGACCCGCACTTTGCTGTCGTTCGAGATCGCGGGGAAACGCCTCGGCGCCGACGTCGTCAACATGCACGCCGCGCAATCGAGCGTGAAGAAGGGCGAGACGCTGATCGACACCGCGATGACATTGAACGCGATGCGCGCCGACGCGATGGTGATCCGCCACCAGAGCTCGGGCGCGGTGCAGCTCATCGCCGACAAGGTCGACTGCCCCGTCCTCAACGCCGGCGACGGCCGCCACGAACATCCGACGCAGGCGCTGCTCGATGCGCTCACCATCCGCCGCCGCCTCGGCAAGGTCGAGGGACTGACGATCGCTATATGCGGCGATGTGCTGCACAGCCGCGTCGCGCGCTCGAACATCCTCGCGCTCACGCTGCTCGGCAACGAGGTGCGCATCGTCGCACCGCCGACGCTGACCCCGCCCGCGATGGAGCGGATGCACGTCACCACCTTCACCGACATGGACGAAGGGCTGAAGGATGCCGACGTCGTGATGATGCTCCGCCTCCAGAACGAACGCATGGACGGCGCCTATCTGCCCAGCGCCCGCGAATATCACGCGCTCTACGGCCTGACGCCGAAGCGCCTCGAAAAGGCGAAGCCCCAAGCCATCGTCATGCACCCCGGCCCGATGAACCGCGGGGTCGAGATCGACAGCAGCGTCGCCGATCACCCCACCCGATCGACGATCACCGAGCAGGTCGAAATGGGCGTCGCGGTGCGCATGGCGTGCCTCGACATATTGACGCGCCGCAAGCGGGGGGTACCGGGATGGAACTGACCCCGCTGCTGATCGCGAACGCGCGCCTGCTCGGCGGCGACCCGGTACGCCTGCTCGTCGAGCGTGGCCGCATTGCCGCGCTGAACCCTTTGGAAACGCCCGGCGGCGCCGAAACCGTCGATGCGCGCGGGCAGTGGCTCGCGCCCGGCATCATCGACCTCGGCGTCTTCGCGACCGACAAGCCCGCCTTCCATTTCGGCGGCATCACGCGCGCAGCGCTGATGCCGGACAGCGGCCCGCTCGACGGCGCCGGGCTCGTCGAGCGGGCCGCCAAAGGTGGCAAGCCCGACCTCTGGGTTCACCCGCTCGCCGCCGCCACCAAAGGCCTCGCAGGCAGGGAACTCGCCGAGATCGGCCTGATGAAACAGGCGGGCGCGCGCGCCGTCGCCACCGGCCGCGCCCGCATCGCCGATGCCGGCGTGATGCGCCGCGTCCTTGCCTACGCCGCCTCGCTCGGCCTTACGGTCATCGCCCACGCCGAGGACGAGGGGCTGACGGCGGGCGCCGTCGCCACTGACGGCGAGATGGCGACGCGCCTCGGCCTCGCCTCGGCTCCCGCGATCGCCGAAGCGATGGCGATCGCGCGCGACCTTTGCCTCGTGGAGGAAACCGGCGCCCCGATCCACTTCCGCCAGGTCACCACCGCGCGCGGGCTCGACCTGATCCGCGCCGCCAAGGCCAAGGGCCTGCCGGTCACCTGCGGCATCACGCCGGCCCATCTCTTCCTCTCCGATACCGCGATCGGCGATTTCCGTACCTTCGCCCGCCTCTCGCCGCCCCTGCGTAGCGAGGACGACCGCCATGCCTGCCTCTCCGCCATCGCCGACGGCACGATCGACGTGCTGACATCGGGCCACGATCCGCGCGGTCCCGAGGACAAGCGCCTCCCCTTCGCCGAGGCGCAGCCCGGCATGGCGGGCGCCGAGACTTTGCTGGCGATGGGCCTTCAGCTCGTCCGCGACGGCCATATCAGCGCGGCGCGCCTCTTCGACCTGCTCGCCGCGAACCCCGCAAAGCTGCTCGGCCTCGAAGCCGGCCGCATCGAGCCCGGACTGGAGGCCGACCTCATCCTGATCGACGAGGGCACGCCTTGGCAGGTCGATGCGAAAAAGATGGCGGCCTGGGCCGGTAACACGCCGTTCGACGGTATGCCGGTTCAGGGGCGCGCGACGATGCTGTGGAAGGGCGGGCAGCGCATCAGGTAGCGACGGCCGATTAACGCGTCGAAGCGTGCGCGTCCCGTATCAGGACAGCAACAATATTTCACAGGACTCGCTTTCGAATCCCCTTATATGTCGATTTGCGACCCGAATGGATGACAGTCCATTCACCACTCAAAGGCGGCCGTCCCCGGCCGCCTTTTCTTTTTTGCCCTCCCGCGAAGCCCAACCGACTGGCCGGGCACAAAAAAGAAGCCCGTCGGAAATCCGGCGGGCTTCTAGGGTCAGGACCCATTGATTTGAGCAGGCCGCTGTGATTCAGGCTCACTGTGAGGAGCCTG
>NZ_CATKOZ010000015.1:0-9597 GCF_949769135.1 Sphingopyxis sp. Geo25
ATACGGAGCAGATATTTCCGCGCGCGATGCCTGGCCGCAGCGATCGGAACATCAAGATGCTCGTGCAGACCTTCTTCACCGGCATGCTGGTATACGATCTGGCGCTCCAATGGACCCTGCGGCAGGGACCGTTCCGCTATGACTTCAAATGGCTCACCGGAAAGAGCGATAACACCGCCCTTATCGTGCTCGCCAAGCAGCAGTTCCGACAATATTACGGGATCGACTGCGATATGTGCGAATTGATCGATCCACCATAGATTTGGTCGCGCGCATATACCGGTCCCATCGGTTGCCAGCCTAACCGGCAGCCCGCGCAGTTTCTTCAAGCCGGCCAATGCGCTCGGAGCAGAGCGCCGCAACAATGGCGCCGAGCCCTTCAACGCGGCCGCCGAGCCAAGTCAATTCCTCAGCCGAAATCCGATAGTGTTTTGAATACCGGGCTTTGATGTAAGCTGCCTTCAGCTTCTCAAATCGTGATCGATCAGCCTTCCCTTCGCGCGGCCAAGCTTCGGCCAGCCGCAAATCCAGCCGTTCTGCCTGCGTACGAAGAAAGGCAAGATTGTGGACGTGAGGAGTGTAGAAGCTGCAGACTAGGAGTGCGCAATGATAGAAGCGCTCCGTAGCTTGATGAAGGTCGAAGGCAGCCTTCTTTAGGTCGCCGTCATTCACTGCATGCCGAAAGCCTCGGACGAAACTTTCTGCACTTGGAAACCATTCCTCGAAATACTCCCGCGCCATCTCCAGCGCGGCATGAGGCGTTTTCGGCTGCGGCTCCGGCAGCTCATCATCGACCGCCTGGTAGATCGCGATCCCGTCGCGCGCGACGTCCATGAAGAAGTAGCGCCCCTGCGATAGCCCGGCGTTCACCTCGGCAACGCTGTGAACGATGAAGTTCACCGGAGTTCGGAGCGTCTTCGTTACCGAGAGTTCGCGGATCAACCGGTCGTCGAGTTTCGACCAATATTCAACGCGGTCGGTGAGCCGATCATCGTTGACGACGATCAACAGATCATAGTCCGACTGATAGCCCTTCGCGGTATGCGGCTCGTCGACCCACCCTCCACGCGCATAGCTTCCGTATAGAATGATCTTGGCAATCCGACCTTTGCGCTTCCAATCCTGCGTCGAGAGCGCGAGCGCATCCTCGAATTCTTCGAAGATGATCTGGACGATCCGCTCAAGCTCGCGCTGCTTGTGGGCTGGGAGGTGGTCGAGACTGCTGCGCATCGCCAGTTCCTAACAAGATGATAAGTCCCTTGCACCCGGAGATTGAACCGGACACGAATGGAGTGTCTGCCAAACTCAATCGGCCGGGTTCCAGATGAGCGCATAGATATCAGGGTTGTCCTGCCCCGCCGCGCGGCCGAGGTTCGCATATATGCGCCGCGGGCCAAACTCGGGCGCCTCAAGGGTGAGCGAGACATAGAGTTTTCCCGACATCTCACAATGGCGGAGCCAGCCAGCACCGCATTCGACGCCGTCCGACCAGATGCGATAATCGGGCTGGACATCGCCGTTCTTGGACAGCTTACGTCGGATTTCGATAGGAATGCGAATCGAAAGCGTCGTGAGCTGACCGACGTAGCCCCGTTCGATCGTGCCATTAACGAAGCCAATCGCAGCCATGATGCATCTCCCTTGGTCGATTGCGCGGGACAATCCCGCAGCGCCGGGAAGATCAGGCTGGGCGCGAAAGCGCGAGCGCACCCAAGGGGCCGTAGCGAAGCGGAGGACGGGCGCAGCCCGTTGCGCCCGCGCCGCGCACTGCCAAGCAACCGGCTCGCAAGGGAGTGTTCGCGCAACGAGGAAGAGCGGCAGTGTTGAGTCCGTGGAGATAGGAGCTCGGACTCAAGCTAGTCGCCAGATTGAAGCAATCATAAATGCCAGCCGGGCTCGCCCCCCTCGTCTCCGAACAACATATGGTTGAGTAGCGGCTGCCGCGTCCTGTGCTTACCGACCTTATAGGCGGCGGTTGATTCCGAAAGCGCCGCAGACTCATCAGCGGCCGTTGGGCGTTCGGGAGACATGTAATTGGCGTAAACCCAGCGGAGCCGGCTGGCGCCCGGATTGAAATCCGAGATTTCCAGTAAGTTCAGCATATGCCTCAGCGTGTCTGCGGGGCTAGCTCCGCCAGTTTCATAACCGATGTGAACTGTGCCGGCCCGATCACCTGGCAATTGGTCATTGGCCCTGCCGACAATTGACCGGAAATGCCGCGCCTTGCGGCGCGCTGCCTCTCTGGACTCGCTGAGCCAACTCACGAGGCTGAGCTGATGCACGTCGGCCGCGTGAAACGGATGAGTGCGACTGGGGGTCCAGCGACCTTCCATGTCGTGATCGGCGTATGGAATATAATGACCCGAGACGAGCTCGATCATTCGGCTCGATCCAAAATAGATGTCGTCGTCGCGCAGAACCGTCACCATCGGGCGCCAGTCGAGATTCCAGGCCCTTCCTCGACTGGTCGCGTCCTGCCATTCGACCGGCTCACCACGCCAAGCGAGACGCTCGACCTGCTGAAGAAGATAATCGTCCGGCACCTCGCTCAATTCTTTGATATAGGCCAGCTGAACGACGATCGAACGCCCTTTTTCAGCCGCCCAATGATGAACGCCACGCGCGATCCGGTGGCCCTCGGTGGTCTCGCCCAGCGAATATTCCCCGCGCCCGACACGCTTGCATTCAGCGGCCCACCGGCTTTTCCCTTTCGAAACGAACAGATCGGGCCGTTTCTGCACCCCCGGTTGCTCCGGGACGAAGGCGACGTGCCATCCTCGCACCGCATAGGCGCCGGCGACGAGCAATTCATAAAGACCATCGTCGGGCTGACGCCTTCCGTCGGTGAGCAAACGCGAAATGCGATCCCCGATCCCGTCGACGGTGCGCAGCGCCGGAACGAGTTCGCCAAGCCGCCGGAACACGCTCACGATGCGATACGCCTCAGGCTCATACCAATCTTTCCGGTCCGCGGCATGCGCGCGCGCCTGGAACGCGTAAAAAGCAATGGCATCGCGAGGATCGAAGACTGGAACGCGATCGCCCGTCGCCCATTTCAAGCGGGCCGCGTGCAGCCGTTCCCGGGCGCCATCGAGCCGGCGCTGCCAAGCGGCCGCAGGCACATGCTCGGCGAAGAAGTCGAGACACCGCAGTATCTCCTCGTCAACCCAGTCCTGATTGTCGCGCGGGGCGAGCCAAAGCGGTGGAGCCATCATGCGGCCGGATATGGCGTCGACGGGCAAGGCGCGCAATGACGTCCGGTTCCCGCAGAGACCCGTGGCCCATTGACTGGCTCGTGCTCCCGTGCCCCATTGGCAGCGCAACGCAAATCGGGTAATCAGATCAAGAAAATTGAGCCTTGGCAAAATTCAGATGGACAAATCTGTCTCCCAGGCCCCGGCCAGAAATGGCTCCCACCCCCCAGACATGGATGCCTCACGAAGCACAGTGAGCAAGTGGGCACATGAACGTTCAAGGCACATAAGGAATCATATAGGGCAGAGACATTTCTGTCTCCCCACCCCCTCTAGCTATCGACGATTCGCTCGCATATGTTTCCGGCCATGGAAACGATCAAAAAACCCCTCAAAAAGCCGGGCGCCGGAAAAAGCGCGAAGCCCAAGAGCAAGGCTCCTGCGGGAACGGCGACGGCAAGCGCCCTTCCGAAGAAGGAGCGTTGGCCGAGCGCGGTCATGGCCCGCGGTTATACGCAGATTCCTTCGATCCTCTTGTGGGGCCAGGGCAAGCTCGGCTTGAAGCCGGATGAATTCAACGTTCTGCTCCAGTTGATCAGCCATTGGTGGACGCGAGATCAGAATCCGCATCCGTCGAAGGAAACAATAGCGAGGCGAATGAATAAAAGCGCTCGGATGGTTCAGCGCCATCTCACCGCGCTCGAGGATGCAGGATTCATCAAGCGGCAGAAGCGGTTCAAGATGCACAAAGGCCAAGACAGCAACGGCTATGACCTGCGCGGCTTGATCATGAAGCTCAAGGAGATCGCTCCCGATTTCGAGAAAACCACTGACCAGAATCGGCGCAGGCGCGCAAAGGTAGAAAGCAAATGAGACCGAAACCCATAGATGATGTGAAGTCCGATGCTGGCAGGAGGATCGGCTCGACCTATTTCTGGATCACGCCAGACAGCGCCGCGAATGTGCGGTGGGTCAAGGGCTCCGTCACGGCATTCATCCCGGAACGGCTGCAGGACGACATATTGTCGTCACCGTTCGAAGACTGGTGCCTCGATAATCTCGAGCAGGGCGTTCTCGCGGAATGGACCGGGCTGGATCTCTATCTGCATTTTGCTTCGAAAAGCGATCGTATCAGGGCGCAACTTCGCTGGCTCTAAGCAGCGAAGATCTCGGTCGACGAAGTCATACCCATCTCTTTGGCCACCATCGCGGCGAGCATTGACGGACCTCAGATAGATTCATTTTGGTTCAATTCCCACCGCTCCCGCTTGCCCTAGCGTCGCGTCGGGCTATGCTTGTCCTGCATCGGGCAGCAAGGCGCGCGGTGCCGAGACGTAAGAATCTCGTTCGGAAGCCTTATGATATTCCCATCCGTTGCCGGGTGGCCGACGCGTATGTCCAGGCCCTCGGGCTAAAGGCGGCGGCGCATATTTCCGAATATGTTCTTACCTCCCGGCTTCATCGCCCCTCGGTCCGACCGGTAGGCGATGTGGAATGGATTATGACGATGACTCGACGGACCGGCGCGCCGTAGCCGCGGGAGATCCCCTGCCGCCGGGCGATTGGGCGGAATATGGCCGCGCCGATCGCGAAGAGGCGCTCTATGTCACCCACCAAGCCCGCATAGCTGGCATCTTCCGCCGGAACGTCCCGCCGCAGGATGTCAGCGATCTCGTACAGGAAACCTTCCGCCGCCTGTTCTCGGCGAAAGGCGTGCACGCCGGCTTTCTCGAGGCGCCCGGAGCCTATCTTGCCGCGGCAGCCCGCACAATCCTGAAGAACCGAAAGCGGTCCGGGGTAAGAGGCCAGTTCCACGCCCATCACAGTTTCGAGGATCATGAAGTCGCCGGCCCCGATCCGCATGCGATGCTCGAACATCGCGACATGCTGCGGCGGATCGAGGATGCGATCGCGAAACTGGATCCAACCACACGGGATGTATAGATCGTGAAGGCCATCAGCTGTTCGAGCCCGATCCGGTCGTCGGCATAGGCATCGTGCAGCACCGGCGAGACCGAGGCGAGTTTCAGCCGCTGCCGCACCACCGAGGGCGTGACGAAGAAGTTTGCGGCGACAGCCTCGATATCCTGACCCTTTTCGACCATGGCGTGCATCGCCCGAAACTGGTCGAGCGGATGGAGCGCCTCGCGCATCGCATTCTCGGCGAGGCTGTCGTCCTCAGCGAGGATGTCGTCGTTCGCCGCCTTCACAATGCAGGGGACCGGCGCGTCCTTCGCGAGCAGCTTTCGCTTCACGAGCAGTCCGAGCGCGCGGTAGCGGCGTCCGCCGGCCGGTACCTCGTACCGGCCGGTTTCCTGGCCCGTGTCATCGAGAATGGGCCGGACGTTGAGGCTCTGGAGCAATTTCCGCCTGGCGATGTCATCAGCCAAGGCCTCGATCGAGACGCCAGCTTTCACGCGCCGCACATTGGCCTGGGACAGGACGAGCCTGTCGAGCGGAATGTCGCGTGAAGAATTGAGGGTGAGTTTGGGTGCCGATTTGGCCATGCCATTTCTCCATGGCGGGCTGCCGGAAGCCTCTCTCCCGGCTTGCTACCCGCCACGAGAATCGTTCACCCTCTCCCTCTTCGGGCCGCCGAAGGCGGCCGCTTGTGAAAGACCACCGCCGCACCGCACCGCGAGCTGGCAATCCTGGACGTGCTTTATGCCATTAGGAACATAGGGCTTTATGCTCTTTTATGCATATTTTTTCTTTATGCTAAAAATAGCATATTGACACTTTATGCGATTTAGAGCATAGGACGACCTTCAAAGGAGACCATCATGACTCAAGTCGCACGCTCACCAAAGCAATTGGGGAATCTGATTCAGAGAGCACGCCGGCAAAAAGGGCTCACCCAGACCGAACTGGCCGGCCTATCCGGACTCCGCCAGGAACTGATATCGAAGATCGAGGGCGGCCATGACGGCACGAAGCTCTCTTCAATATACACATTGTTTGCCGCGCTCGAACTGGACCTGCTGGTCGATAGCCGATCGCATGGCGCAGCAGTCGAAATCGAAGACATTTTCTGATGCCTCGTCACCGCGCCCATGTCCCTCTCGATGTCCTCGTCAACAACCGCCCTGTCGGGCAACTCATCAAGGAACGGAGCGGAGCAACGAGCTTCCGCTACGTCCAAAGCTGGCTGGACTGGCAGCATGCGTTCGCGATCTCATTATCGCTGCCGCTACGCGAACCCGCCTACAGCGGCGCCCCCGTCACTGCGGTTTTCGAAAATCTCCTTCCCGACAATCCGAATGTTCGCAAAACGGTCGCTGAGCGAACCGGAGCCGAAGGCGCCGATTATTACAGCCTGCTCGAACGCATTGGCCGCGATTGTGTGGGCGCGATGCAGTTCCTGCCCGAGGGGACGGCGGTCGAAGCGCTTCCGGAAATCGAAGGCGAGGTCGTCGATGAAGGCGAGATAGAGGCGATACTCGCCAATCTGGCGCGAACGCCGCTCGGCATCGATCTTGACCATGAATTCCGCATCTCCGTCGCCGGCGCTCAGGAAAAGACCGCTCTTCTCTTCAGCGAAGGGCGCTGGATGCGTCCCCTCGGCACGACCCCGACGACCCATATTTTGAAGCCCCAGCTCGGGGAAATACCGACGGCCTTTGGTATCATCGACATGCAGAACAGCGTGGACAATGAGCATTATTGCCTGCATCTGCTCGCTGCCTTCGGCCTGCCGGTCACGCCCAGCCATATCGAAACCTTCGGAAAACGCCGGGTACTCGTCGTAGAGCGCTTCGATCGCAGGCGACGCGGAAACCGTATTCTGCGCTTGCCACAAGAAGATTGCTGCCAGGCGCTCACGGTTCCTCCGGCCCAGAAGTATCAGAATAACGGTGGACCGAGCGCGACTGACATCCTCAAATTGCTCCGCGGGGCAGATGAGCCGCTGCGCGATCAGGCCGCCTTCTTCAAGAGCCAAGTGCTTTTCTGGCTGATCGGCGCGACCGATGGCCATGGAAAGAATTTCAGCGTCTTCCTCCGTCCGGGGGGACGCTACGGCTTGACCCCTTTCTATGACGTCCTCTCTGCGCAAGGCGCTTTCGACCTCAAACAAATCCCGAACAACAAGTATAAACTCGCCATGTCGGTAGGCGCGAACCGCAAATACCGGATCCTCGAAATCGTCGGTCGCCATTTCATCGAGACCGCCCAAGAGGCGGGACTCGGCGCGACGACGATAAGGGCGGTCCTGACGGAAATATTAGAGGCAGCACCCAAAGCCGCGGCGACCGCACTGTCCGAAATGCCCGCAGACTTTCATCCGGCGATCCACGACAGCATCGCAAAAGCGATCGACGCGCGGCTACCACGGCTGGAAACCGCGCTCGCGTCGATCCGATAGAGACCGGGCGCCGAAAAAAGGGGACTGTCAGCCGGCGCTCGTCTGAGCGACCGGCATATAAATGCCCACAATTGGCCCGAGCAGCATGTCGCCCCGGCATCCGTTTATATAGGGGCCTTGAGGAACGGCATAACGGCGCACCCCGCGGATCACTTTGGATTTCAGGGAAATATATTCCCAGCAATCCTTTATCTTTGGATGATCCCGCGCATAGACGACCTCGCGCTCGACGATGCGGGGGCTCTCGGGAAACGGCGAACTCGCGACCGGTCGCTGCCGCTCGACACAATAAAGGCCCGGAATGAGGTCCCGCGGCCTCTCCTCCTTATAGACTGCGACTTCCCCCGACCGAAAATAGCTGCATCCCTCTTCGAACACCGGGACAACGCCATAGCCCTTTTCCACTGCCGGTATCAAAAACAGCCGGAGTTTGAGCGCTTCCAGTTCGCGCCCCATGTCACCGCAGCTTTCATGCGGCATCGCATTCATCACGTCCAACGACATGTCGGTCTCCCTCCAGGGGAGCGATCGACGGCGAAGACCCCGCCCAACCTCTTTCTTTCGGCGATCGACCTCACCCACAAAGTCGGTTCGCCGATCCCCGCTAACCGGGGTCCGGTTCGCGCGGTGGTGCGAGCAGGCTCTCCGCAACGCCCGCGCTATGCGCCAGGCCAACGAGATGCCGCTCCCATGCAGCGAACCCCTCGGCGCGCAATTCGAGTTCCTGGTTCCTGTTATAGATACCTTCAATGCCCTTGCGCTTGTGATTGAGCATCAGCTCGGCGATTTCATTGTCGATACCTACCCGCCGTGCGTGCGATCGGAAGGTGCGCCTTAGATCATGAAAGTGCCACCGTGAGACGATGCGGCCGGCGAAGGCTTCCATCCGCGCATGAATCCGATCGCGCGCCTTGAACCAACCCGCGCGCTGGGGGCCATCGATCCTCGGCGATGGAAACAGCCATTCATAGTTGGTTTGCGCAAGACGCCTTCCCCACGGTCCGAGCGCTACGACATTCTCCTCGCCATTCTTCGACCTTTCCGGAGGCAACGTCCAGATACCGGCAATGACCTCATCCGAGGGCGCTTCGAAAAGCTCGGAGCGCCTTGCTGCTGTCAGCAATAGGAGGACGAAGCCGCGCCGGTAGGTTAGTTCCTCGTCGACAAGTGCCCGAAACAACCACTCGATCTCCTCGTCCGACAGGAAGCGCTTGTTGGCCTTTGGCCGGGTATCGAACCAGTTCGAGTTGAGGGTGGTCGCCGGATGCTCTTTCAGCATGATGCCTGCCATCCGGCCTTCACGCCCCGCACACCATTTCAGGAAGCAGCTCAATTCGCCTGCCATCTTGTTGGCGCGGAGTTTCGAGGCCTTGGCCTTGTCATAGACCGCGTCCCAGCATTCATCTTCGGTGAGTTCGGACAGTATATTCAATCCGATCCTCGGGCCGATGTCGCGGCTATACATCTTGTCCTTGTCCAGGATCGTCCGCGGCTTCAGCTTCTTCCTATCGCCGCGGCGCATTGCGTCCATGTAGATCGCATGCGCATCGGCAACCGACATCGCCATAGCCTCTTCAGCGCGCCTGGTTTCGCGCGGATCCTCGCCTCGCGCGACGGCCTTGCTGAGTGGCCCGGCCCATTCACGCGCTTCATCGATTGAAAAGGCCGGGTAGACCCCAAGGATCAGTTCGACGGTCTTCTTCGTGCCGGCGACAACGCGCTTGAAGCGCCACTGCTTTTTGGCGGAGCCCGCGACGATGATGGAAAGGCCCGGGACTTCCCGGTCAGTCAACGCGCCGCACTTCAACCGCTCGATATGGGCGGGGGTCAGAATTACACTTTTGGTCATGGTAACCTCGAGGGAATCGAGGCCATGAAACACTCGCGAAAATTCTCGCGAAACCTGTGTCCAAACGGGTCCAAATCTGACGTGAGTTGTCCGAATAACTCACTTCTGGACAGGTATTTGTCACCATTGGAACGACCTCGATGATTGGCAGAAAACTGCCGGAAATGCGAGGTTTGAAGGTGATTCGCGAG
>NZ_CATKOZ010000016.1:0-4703 GCF_949769135.1 Sphingopyxis sp. Geo25
GGCGCGTGTTGTCTTACATTGCCCTATGATTTCAGCTTTGCTTCACCGGGCATGATTGATGGCGACAAATTCTGGGCCAACCACTGCGATGCTAAGCGTCCGCGTCGATGCGCAGGCGCTTACGGCGTTCGATAGCTTCGCGGTCGGTCGTGGCGGTCGGAGCGCTCTGGTGCGTCAGATGATCGAACGGACGCTGCAAGAGAACAGCGACCGACCCCATATCGACCGCCCGGAGGGCGCCGCGCGCAACCGGATCTCGCTGCGGTTTACTGAGGTCGAAATTGCCGTGATCGCGCACCGCGCATCACAGCGTTCGACCGATCGCGCCGGCTGGATCAAGGCATTGGTGCGCCGCCACCTTGCCCTGAAATCACGGGTCGATGACGGCCTGCTTGCTGAACTCGCACCGATCAGAATGCAGTTGCTCCGCATCGGTCGCAATCTCAATCAGGCGATGAAGGCCGCCAATGCAGCCATGCTCGAAACCGGCGACAGGAAGATCGAGCCCGAGCTGCGACGGATCGCCGATATGCGGATGGAGATTTCCGAGCAGGTCGCAGCCGTCGGCGATGCCATGCGCGGCGATGCGAGCTATTGGACGGTGGCCGAATGATGGCGATGGGATCAGTCTTGGAATCAGCTTTGTGGGAAGCGAGCCGTCCGCCGTATCGTGTGCGCTATATCCATGATCCGGGCGCTCAGCCCGGCGTGCCGCTTTATGCAAGCTACGGTGTCGCCAATCCGAAGACGGCACGCGCCAAGTTGGCGCGGATCGTGCGCGGCGCGCCCGAGGTGGTGGTCAAGGTCACGGGTCGCCAGCGGGGCGGCAGCCATGTCAAAGCCCATCTCGACTATATCGGGCGGAAGGGGGCGGTCGACATCGAAACCCGCGATGGTGAGATCCTGACCAGCAAGGACGACATCGCCGAGCGTGCGGCCGAATGGAGCGATACGCTCGAATGGCGGTCGCGGCCAACGGTGTCGTCGGTGTCGCTGATCTTCTCGATGCCCGAAGGCACCGACCCTCACAAGGTGCTGGGAGCGGTTCGCGCGCTGGCCCATGCCGAACTCAGCGACAATCACGACTATCTCTTGGCGCTTCATACAGACACGCCGCGTCCTCATGTCCATCTGACGGTTCAAGCCGAAGGCCTGGACCGCAATCGGTTTAATCCCAGGCCGGTTCAGCTTTATCGCTTTCGCGAGCGGTTCGCCCGCGAACTGCGCGAACGCGGTGTCGCGGCGGAAGCCACGCCCAGGCGGGCGCGGGGCAGGGGAGTCGCCGGATCGAGCATGCGGCTGGTCAAACTTCGCGCCCGTCTGGCGAGCGGGGCCAGCGGCGTGATGACCAACGCTGACAGGCGAACTAATGAGCAAGCCATCGCCGTTGCACGCGGTCAGGCGAATCTTCCCTCCTTTATCGCCAAAGGGAAAACCCGCTGGCAGGCGATACGCCAGGCCTACCGCCAGGCGGCCGCCGCGCTGGATGCAAGTGGGCAACCGGATGATCGGGCGCTCGCACGGGACGTCCGGAGATTCCTCGACAAGCAATCCGACGTACACGCCACGCCCGAAATCTTTGCCGCGCGTCATGCCCAGGCCCTGTCGGGAGCACGCGCTAAACATGATCCGCCAGTTCCTATGCCGCCACCGCAAGATCGAGGGCGCTAAGCTACGGCTTTGTTTCGCCTTAAGTGGGAAGGGAGGGCGGCAATGGACCAAGCGGGCTATTGGGGGCTAAAAGACGCGGCAGGACGATACGAACTAGCCAGGTTCGCACTGAGCGACCGCCCGACCCGTCGCCACCGTCCTGTTCGTGTCCGTTTAGCGATTGGCAGGGATTGACGCGGATAAGCCTCTTCCAACACAGGGCCGGAGGTAGACATGTCGAAGGAAATGGTTCTCCGGAATGGGAATGTCGCCGGCATACCGGCGGCGCAGTACATTCGCATGTCTACCGAGCATCAGCGATATTCTCCCGACAACCAAAAAGCCGCTATCGCATCGTTCGCCGACGCGCGCGGTTTTGAGGTCGTTAAAACCTATCTCGACGCGGGCAAAAGCGGCCTCTCTCTTGCGAAGCGCGATGGCCTGAAACAACTGCTCAGCGATGTCATCTCGGGAGCGATCAACTTTCGTGCTATCTTGGTTCTCGACGTTAGTCGGTGGGGTAGGTTTCAGGACACTGACCAAGCGGCGCATTACGAGTATCTGTGTCGCGAAGCGGGAGTACAACTCCACTACTGCGCGGAATCATTCGAGAATGACGGCGGCGCCATCTCGTCGATCGTCAAACATATGAAGCGAGTCATGGCGGCAGAATATAGCCGCGATCTCTCCGCTCGCATTTCGCGTGCCCAACGGCAGCAGGCTAAGCTCGGTTTCAAGATGGGCGGAATGGCTCCGTACGGCACCCGGCGCCAAGTGGTCGACGAAAACGGAAAGCGTCGAATGACGTTGAAGCCCCGCCAACGAAAGGCGCTCAGCACTGATAAAGTAATCTACGCCTTGGGACCGCCGACCGAGGTCGAAGTGGTAGAGAGGGTTTTTCGCGACTACGCGATCCGCAGAAAGAAGATGACCGAGATCGCGCGTTGGCTCAACGACGAGAAGCGCAAGCATCCGATGCGCGAGATTTGGACACCCGACATCGTGCGATGCATGCTGAAGAACGAAATATACATCGGCACGCTTGTCTTCGGCCGCCGCTATATGAACCTCGGCCGCACTATTTGGTTCGACGAGAAGGACTGGATCAGGGTCGCAGTGGTCCAACCCGCCGTGTCGGTTCAACTCTTCGAAGCCGCGGCGCGTCGATTGAAGCGCTCCGCAGCCTCCAAGAGGCCGTTATCGATGCAGGAACTTACAGAGGGGTTGGCTCGCCTATATGAGGAAAAAGGGAAGCTATCCCACGCGATCATAACGAAATGTCGCTACCTCCCTGTGCCGTCCGTTTTTGCCCGCCGGTTCGGATCGATCGAAGCAGCCTATACCGCGGTGGGTTTTACTCCGCAGCGTCATTTTCAGATCAACGACGCTGGCCTGCCATTCAGCGACGAAGAACTGCTTGATCAGATCCGAAGAATCCACCGCGAGCAAGGCCGGCTCACCATCGACCTCATAGACAAAGATCCTTTGGTACCGAGCCGCTCGTACTTTATCGCACGCTTTGGCGGTTTTCGAAACATTGTCCGCCTCGCTGGCTTGCCAATACCGCCGCGGTCGCAGCGCGACGTGGCAGGAGAGGCAAGGCAGCGCGCCCTTTATGAAACGAAGGCAAACCGAAAGGCGCCTTGCAGCCGGAATGAGGATGGTAAGAAGTTTACCAACGAGCAGATAGTTAGCAAACTTAAGACGCTGCTTGCTGAGAAGGGATATTTGTCGCGCCCTTTGATCAATGCGGATGGTCGCGTACCGATGAGCCATGCGGTTGCACTCAGGTTTAACGGGATGCTCAATGCGTACGCTGCTGCAGGATACTATTCGACGCAGAGTCAGGTTAACAAGGCGGCGATGGCGCGCGCGATGGGAACATGGATCTCGCCTTTTTTACGATCATGAGACCATCTCGCATCGACTAGCTTGGCCACGCTGAGGGAGAAGGAGTGGTCTGATGACTGAGAACCTGCCAGCTTCGCCGATACCGGTCGCTCAATATTTGCGCATGTCCAGAGATCATCAGCGCTATTCGATCAGGAATCAGGCGCGTGCGATCTCGGATTACGCCGCGCGGCATCACTTCGAGATCGTGAAGACCTACACCGATCCCGGCGAGAGCGGCCTGACCTTGAGGCAGCGCCCAGGACTTCAAGCATTGCTAGCCGATACGATGAAGCCGATCCGCTCCTTCGCCCGAATCTTGGTCCTAGATGTCAGCCGTTGGGGGCGGTTTCAAAACCTAGACGAGAGCAGCCATTACGAGTTTATTTGCCTCGAAGCTGGGGTGCCGATTATCTATTGTGCGGAGCCCTTCGAAAACGACGGCACGCCGGTCATGATGCTGCTGAAACAGATCAAGCGCCTGCAAGCTGCGGAGTTTAGCCGGGAGCTATCTGAAAAAGTAATTTACGCACAGCTTCTACAAGCGAAGATCGGCCACAAAATTGGCGGCCCCCGCCGGTACGGTTTCGACCGAATGCTCGTCGATCAGCACGACAGGCCGATCCAGAAATTAAAGCGCGGCGAAACGAAAGCTCTGAACTGCCAGCGCGTCGTTTATGTCAGAGGTTCGGACCAAGAGGCACAGGTAATTCGCGACATTTTCGCCTGGTTTACGCGCGACCGCATGAGCATGAAAGGGATCGCAGAGCGCCTGACCAATATGAAAATTCCGGCTGGCGATCGAGATGTCTGGAGCGCAAACATAGTGCGCCGCATTCTGTCGGACGAACTTGTATTGGGCATTTATGTCTTCAATCGGACGACGCAACGATTGAAGAGCAAGATGCGTCGGAACCCACCCGAAGCTCTGATTAAGACCAAGGTGACCGAGCCAATCATCAGCCGGGTTCAATTTGCATCGGCTGCACAGCGGTTGCGCATAAGACGGCGCAAAGTTCCTCGGGAGGAAAATTTGGCGGCCGTGTCCCGCCTGTTGCGCAGCAAAGGGTACCTCACCGGACGGTTGATCGACCAATGCCTCTACACCCCGAGTACGACCGTCCTCAGACGGCAGTTCGGAAGTATGACCGAGGTCTACAGAC
>NZ_CATKOZ010000017.1:0-4038 GCF_949769135.1 Sphingopyxis sp. Geo25
TTAGGGACAACCTGCGAGGCGCATCACTTCGTGGACGCATGCGGACAACTCTCCGATGGCTGTTGCGGCCACTATGGGGTGGTAAGCGGTCAGATCGACCAAGATTCTCAAAGGCCGGAAGTTATAACTTACAAGGGCTATGACTTCTTGGGCGAATAGAGGCTAGCAAACGGGGCTTCGTCCCCGTCGAGTGCACTCGGCGGCCAGCCGTCTTTCCCGATCGGAGCGATCGCTGCTGAGAACGAAAATCCCACTCCTTGCTGGACGCAACGGACCACTTCCAAGCTCGACGGAGCCTCTGACCGAGCATAGATCGGGAAATACACATAATCTACGTGCGTCCAAGAGCGGTCAATCGTCACTATATCTGCGCCGCAATGCCAAACCGCATCCGCCAAAATAGGTGCTGAAGGGAGACATAGACCAGCAGGATCAGGAAGGTACTTTCCTTTGCTATCTTTGCAACGCACCGCGCCTGGGATCTTCCCTCCCGTAAACTCCGTGATGCTGAGAACAACATAACGTGGTGTCGATGGCGCGGCATGAGGCTCCCTGTTGCACCCCGCCAACGACACAATGATACCGCACATTATCAAGATGCGTTTCATGTCAGCGGCGCCTTTCCCATGTTTCATGGAGCATTCTCAATGAAAGAGCGAGCGGCTGCAACCGGTCGGTTTCGGCCATCGGAGAGCGTTTTACTGCAAATGTCCGCTTTTTGAGATCTGCGCCTTGAAGCTGCCTGACCGAAAACGGCCAGAAGCTGTCGTGGTTCAAACCCACGCAAGACAGGCGTGGAGCAATATTTCGACCGATGCGACAGCGAGGCGAAATGCAGTCTATCAACTCTGTGGTGTTTAAAGCTTCTGCTCTTCTTCTCGCCGCCGCAGCTCCCGCTCGACCGCCTCGCGAATAAACTTCGCAAGTTGACGGTTTCCGACCTGCGCTTCGATCCGGCGGATCGTGTCCACGGATAGCCGTATGGTCGTGGCTTTCATTCCGAGCGGCGGGCGTCCCATGCCGTCGTCGCTATCGGCGTCGTGCTCAATCTCAAAGAGAATCGCGTTAATGACATCGTTTATTTGCATATACGCTACCGTTTATGCTATAAACGATAGCGTAAACAAGCTTAGGCTTTCGGCGGAAGAATGAGTTGAGGCCGAATCACGCCAGCGACGGAGGCGACATGACCCACAAAGCCCCTAGCGCCCGATCGAAGTCGATCAGGATAGTCAAACCATCGCCCGTGTTGGCTTCGCCTGCATTGGAGGAGCGGCTCTCCGCATTCCCCGTCCTAGTGAGATCACGCGAGGGCCGGGTATTAAGCGAAGCTCGCTATCGGAACGGCGAGAGTTTCGCCTTCGCGATTGAGGAACTGCGTTTCCCCGATACGGGCGACCTTCTCTACCAGACCGGCATCGTGGCCCAGATGGCGTTAAGCTCGCATCTGCTGGATGTTGGCTTTGATGATCGATGGTGCGCCCGGAACATCGGCCTGCACATCAGCACGGCACTAGCATATGCCAATGCGACCGGCCTCAATTATCAATCCCCGGAACTAGAGCGGCTGGCCAAGGTGCTGTCACCCTATAACGTCTGGCGAAATCCGGACATCCACGGTTCGCGGCCCCCGGTCCCCGCATCGCTGCCGGACATTCCACTCTTACTCAGAGAACTGCTGGACCATGTGCGTGGCATAACCGGACACTCTCGCCCTAGGCGGAGGAAGGCTCTTGGCTGAGAACAACATGGCCGCCCGCTTCGCGCGCACGATCCGAGACCTGTTGGTCCCGCCCCCGGTGTTTCCAAGACTTGACGAACATGTCGATCCGGAGATTGCGCGGGTCGAGTGGGCGATAGCCCGCTTGCCGAAGCGCACTCGCGAAGTGTTCCTGATGCACCGCTTTGAAAATCTTGGATACGACCGTATCGCGCATCGGCTCGGCATCAGCGAAAAGGCTGTTGAGCGGGAGATCGTCAGGGTGTTGCGCGCCGTTCGCAAGGCAAGGGAAGATCATGCCCGCGAGCTTTACAAATAGCTGTTTGGCATCGTCGCCTATGGCTGTGATTTGCGGCGCGAGGCTAAGCCAATGCAGATAGCCGGGACGGCGCCAGCATACGGTTTCGCCCTGCTTTGCGGGTAGCGCGAACTGCACACGCAATCGCTTAGGCGTCGAACCTGCCCGCATTCCCGGTCTGGTCGAATGTTGTTGAATGCGAACGCCAGCGCATGAACGGGGTCAATCCCGCTTTCCCGGTATGTCCAAAAATAGGCGCACGGAGCATGCCTTTCATCATGAACCGAAGCCGGTACATCGCGCGCGCCCTTGATCCTGCTGATCGAGCTATTTGCCTTGCTCTAAGCCAAAATGCGCGTCTCACGATACGCGAGATTGCTCGAATAATCGGATTATCCTCGCCAAGCGCAACGGAACGAATGCGTCGATTGGAAGATTCAGGTGTAATTGCCGGTTACACGATCACAGTCGATAACCAGGTGGTTGGACAGCCTATCGGTGCCCATTTTCGTCTGCGTCCCATTGCTGGTGAGATACCACGCATCGTCGCGATGCTCGCTGAAACACCTGAAATGGTGGAAGCTGACCGCGTGACAGGCGATAATTGCTTAGTCGCCAAGGCTTATGTTACAGATTTGAGAGAGCTTGAACGGTTGATTGATCGATTTCTTCCCTATGCGGCGACGACAGCAGACGTGATTCAATCCACTCCAATCAAACGCCGTTTACTGAGGTTTTAACCTCACCGGCAGCATCAATGTTCTACCAATGGGGCACTTACTGCAAATGAAGTGCGCTTGAACGATGGCGCGCCGATGGCCGGGTAGCCGATGCAATGTCCAGGTCGCTTCGCGACTAAAGGCACCGGCGCATGTTCTCGCACATGTTCTCTTTGCCCGGCTTCGCCCGTCGTGTCGGAGAAGATCAAGGAAGCATCTTTATGCAGACGCTGGTCCTTCACAGTCATGAGAATAAAGGTCCCGCTAGGGCAGGATATCTGAGAAACTAAGCGTGCCGTCGAACAGGGCACGAACGAGCAGCATTGTGCGTTTCGGCACCTCGTATCGCTCTCGCGCATTTGTGAGATGACGATCGACGGTATCCTCCGTAATCCCCAGTATTCGACCGGTCTCCCAGTCGCTCTTGCCGCGACCGACCCAAAGCAAGCAATCTCGTTGGCGGTCAGTTAGTCGTGACGGGCTTTTCTCAAACGCCCGGATTCCCGAGCAACTACGCGCGCGCTCAAACGCGAAGATGCCGACGAGTTGCGCCAACGGCAGCGTCGCCTCATCGACGGGGATGTCCGCGACGCTTGCGAAGGAACATGATCCGCTTGGCTCTCCAGGAACATTTGCCGGCACGGTAAAGCCATCGCCGACCCCGTATTCACGGCTAAGTGCGAGGACCCGCCGATCCTCTGAATTTAGTGGGATCATCGTCTCCATTTCAGACCACAAAAACCCAGCGCATGACATATGGCTTGCCCGGTGAACGGGGTCGGATGTGCCGAGAGCGTTGCGGTCATGGTAGGCGACCCATTGTGACGGATAGTTGTGGATCCGGACGACGTTGGCGGCGCCTCGTGTCACCTCCACATGGTGTGTGAGAGCGAAGTATTTGAATCCCATCTGCGTGCAGATATTTCCAAGTGCTGCTGCCAACTGCCCGGCCTCAGGCGCAGACTTGATCTCGCGCAGCATCTCTTGGGTCGTCATCTTGATCGTCATCAGCTAGCCTTCGGATCGCTGACGGACCTCTCTCGCGGTCCCGTTGCCGTTGATCGTCCTTCACTGATTTAATGCTTTGCGATGCTTCTCATGGCGTCGGTCGGCAATAATTGCGGGGGAAAACTGAATAACTTTATGAATCTCCTACATTCAACTAACTGATTATAGCTCAGATTCTGCGTCAAATCTACCGTTGTTGAAAAGCCCCTGCTCCGTAGAAAGCTGAAAGGTACATACCCCTTTTCCGGGATTTTCACTGAGTGCGCATTTCCAGATCAATGCGCATATGCCTT
>NZ_CATKOZ010000018.1:0-2458 GCF_949769135.1 Sphingopyxis sp. Geo25
GTAAGCGTGTCCTGAAGGCCGCAGCTAGGCGGCCTGAGCGATCTGCTGGTGCTCGGCCTGCCAGTTCCACGGCATCAGCTCGTCCCACCGGGATGCGGGCCAGCCTGAGGCGATCTTCTCGATGACATCGGCGATATAGGCCTGCGGTTCGACGCCATTGAGCTTCGCGGTCTCGATGACGGAGTAGATGGCGGCGGCGCGTTCGCCGCCGGCCTTCGATCCGGCGAACAGCCAGTTTTTGCGCCCGATCGCGATCGCTCGGATGGCGCGCTCGGCGATATTGTTGTCGATCTCCGCCATGCCCTCGTCGATGTAGCGGGTCAGCGCGTCCCAGCGCTTGCGACCATAGGCGAGCGCCTTCGCCATCGCCGACTTGGGCGACAGCCGGCGCAGGGCATCGTCGATCGCGTCGCGAAGCGCGTCGATCTGCGGCCTGGCTTGCTCCTGTCGGTGTCGGCGCCGGATATCCGGCGGCTGGCCGCGGACTTCCTCTTCGATCCGGTAAAGCCCGGCGATGCGATCGAGCAGGTCGGTGGTGAGCGTCGTCGGGCTCGTCTGGTGGCACTCGAAGATCTTGCGGCGGAAGTGCGCCCAGCAGGCGACCTCCTGGATGCCATTGCCCTGGTAGAGCTTGTCATATCCGGCATAGCCGTCGGCTTGGAGAAGGCCGGTGAATGACCCCAGCTCGGCCTGCGGATGGATGCCGCTGCGATCGGGGGTGAACCGATACCAGGCGAGCGCCGGGGTAGCGGCGCCCGACGCGCGATCATCGACGACATAGGCCCAGAGCCGCGCCACCGCTGTCCGGCCCTTGCCGGGCATGAGCATCGGCACCGGCGTGTCGTCGGTGTGGAGCTTGGCGGCCTTCAATCCTTCCTCACGGATACGGCTGACGATCGGATCGAGCAGATGCGCGGCTTGGCCCGCCCAGCCGGCGAGGGTCGAACGATCGATGTCGATGCCCTGCGCCGCCATCATCTCTGCCTGGCGGTAAAGCGGGAGATGATGATCGAACTTGTGGACGACGACATGGGCGAGCGTCGCGAAGCTGGCCTTGCCGCGTGCTATGGCCTTCACCGGCGCCGGTGCCTGGACGATCCTATCGCAGGCGCGGCAGCTATACTTGGGCCGCACGGTGCGGATAACGCGCCACTGGACCGGCGCGACGTCGAGCTGCTCGTCGCTGTCGTCGCCAAGCGGGCGCAGCGCGCCGCCGCAATCGGGACAGGTGCAGTTGCCGGCCTCGGGCTTGATCCGCCGTTCGGCGCGCGGCAGATGATCGGGCAGCGCGCGCACCGGCGAGGGTCGCTGGGCGGGCGCCCTGTCGGCGGTACGGCTGTCCGCGACCTCGGCTTCGCCTTCGAGCTCCTCGAGGGCGAGCTCGAGTTGCTCGATCTGCAGCGCGAGCTTCTCGGAGGACTGGCCGAAGGTCATGCGGCGAAGCTGGGCAAGCTGGTGACGGAGGGTGTCGATCAGCGTATCGCGGGCCGCGAGAGCCGCTTCGAGCTCGGCGATCCGGGCGTCTTTGTCGATGCTGGAAGAGGCTGGTTCCGACACCCGGAACACCTAGCAAAACAGGCTCCGCGATGCCAGCAAAACCCACATTAATCCGCCACTTTTTACCCTGCAAGCAAGGGCGCCGCGGTGCGTTCGGGACGCCGCCAGTCGATGCCTTCGAGTAGCATCGAAAGCTGCGCCGCGGTGAGGCTGACCTTGCCCGCCTTGGTGATCGGCCAGATGAACCGGCCCCGATCCATGCGCTTCGAGAAGAGGCACAGGCCCTGGCCGTCGTACCAGAGCAGCTTAACCAGATCGCCCCGCTTGCCGCGGAACGCGAACAGCGCGCCCGAGTGCGGACTCTTCTCCAGCACCTGCTGCACCAGCACCGCGAGCCCGTCGAACCCCTTGCGCATATCGGTGGCTCCGCAGGCCAGATAGATGCGTGTCGTCGGCAGTAACGGGATCATCGGGCAAGGACGGACATCACCCGGGCCAGCGCGTCGGTATCGACCGCCGCGTCGACGGTGAGCCGCACGCCCGACGGCAGCTCGATCCCGATGTGGCCGCTGCCTGCCGTCGCCGTGGTCGGCACCGACACCTCGACCTCGGCGAACGACGGCACCGACGTGCGCTTCGCTCCCGTCAGATCGCCCGCCAATGCCTGCCGGCGCCACGTATAGAGCATCCCGCTGCCGACCGCGTGTCGCTGGCACGTCGCCGAGACCGAGCCGTCGGGGCCGAACGCTTCGCGCAGGATCGCCAGCTTCTGATCTACCGACCAACGGCGACGCCCGCCCACGACCGCGATCCGACTGCTCATACGATTACTCATATGACCGGTCGTAAGAGCACTCGCTCCCGACGCTCCAACATCCTCGTTCATCACCGCTCCTCGCAAAGAGCGGCTATCAGCACCCCAGAGCAGCTTCCCGCAAGGCGGCCTTCAGGACACGGTTAC
>NZ_CATKOZ010000019.1:0-1660 GCF_949769135.1 Sphingopyxis sp. Geo25
CTGCGAAACTCGCCCCCGTCACCCCTTACGAAAAAGCTCACGGCTGGCGGCATCTGCGACGGAGGATTAAATGATGGAACTCGCCCACAGTATAGTTGCCGAGTAGATTTGACGCGGTAATATGTTCAACGCAAAAAGCGGCAAGTCGGATGCGAGCGGCATGGACGCGGGGGCGTGGGATTAGATGGGAAAACGCAGTATTACTGATCGAGAAATTGGCCTAATCAAGGCCATGCTCGCGCGGGGCATGGCGAACAACTCCATCCAGTTCTATTTCAATCGTCAGGACCGCCCCGTGAACTCCGGGCGCATAACCGGGATACGACAGCGCAAGTACGGTCCGGAGGTGGCAAAGGCCGACGATGCCGCTCTAACCGAATTCCTAGCCAACTTCACCTCGGCAGAGCCGACTGCAACCGTGGTCGAAATCGAGGGCGCCGCGACGGCTCCAGCCCTACCGATGGATGAAACCATCCTGAGATCGCTTTTCCGACGTAAAGCCGGTGGCCGCTGGTTTTTAATCAAGGGCGAAAGCGACGAGTTCGAGTGTAAAGAGAACTTCAACATCCGAAACTTCAGCAAACCGCTAAAGACTATCGCTGGATTCGCCAACAATCGGGGCGGCTATTTGCTATTCGGCATTAAGGATCTCCCTCATTCGTTCGAGGTTTGCGGACTGGCCGATGACCGGTTTGTGGAAACGGATCAGAACAAATTTAGCCAGACGATCCGCTCCGCCCTTGCGCCGACGCCTCGCTTCGAAGTCGCAACCATCCAGTTGGATGGATTGAAGGTCGGCATCATCCACGTCGAGCCGCACAACTCGAAGCCCGTGATTGCCTGCAAGAATGAGGGTGATGTAGTCGAAGGGGCTATCTATTATCGCTACTCCGGGGAAACGAAGACAATCAGTTATGCAGACCTGCGCGCGATCCTTGACGAGCGGGACTTACATAGCCGGGAGGCAATTTTGCCCATGGTCCGGCGCCTGCTCGAATTGGGTCCGAGCAACGCCCTCGTTGCGAACTTGGCCGATGGGCAACTGGAAGGCGGAAAACGCCCGATCCTGATCGACCCCGCTTCGCTGGAACAGATCAAGTTCATCAAGGAGGGGGCGTTCGACGAGATTGATGGCGCACCAACCCTGAAGGTCATTGGGGATGCGAAGGTCGTGCCTGAGGGCAGCGTCCTGCCTGTTCGAACGGTACGAGAAGAAATCACCGTTGAAGCAATCCTCCGAAACTTCATAAGCCGAAATGCGGTCGAGCAGCCGTTCGCATACTTTCGACAGATTAGTCACGAAGCAGGCTGGATTTCACCAGTATTCTATTATCTGCACCTCGCCGGAAAGACGCGCAAGGAAGCCGCGGGCGCTTTGCGTGCGAGCAAGAACGCCAAGCCGAAATGTCGGGAAGAATTGATAAAGCTTTTAGCAGGAAAACGTAGCCTGTACTCAAAACTCGGCGGGAACCGATCAAACACATTTGGTAGGATTGTGACCACTCCCAACCTCGAGGTCATTGATTCGCGGCAAGCGAAGGCCATCTGCTTAGCGCTAACAGGTATGACTGAAGCCGACGCAGGATGCTTCGATCAGTTCCACTCGCTACTGAGCCAATGCTTGCGGCTCTGGGAAAACAGTGACGGCGACCGCGAACTT
>NZ_CATKOZ010000020.1:0-1443 GCF_949769135.1 Sphingopyxis sp. Geo25
CCTTCAAGGTCATCGTTCGCCCTTAATGTACGAACTTCACCGTCAGGCATGAGCACTTGATCGTAACGCTCAGCAAAATCTGATCCAACCGACTTATCATAGAACAATTGCCGGTATTTTAATGATGATTTTTTCTTTGCGAACCAGATTATATAATCAACGTTACCTGAAAGAAGCTTGGTCGTCTGCCCGCTATTTTTTTCGAATATTATTTCCGATACGAAGTTTTCAGATCCAAAAACGTCATCGAGAACATTTCTAACAAGGTGAACATTCTCGTCTCCGATCTGCACAAACACGCTGCCGCTTTCATGCAGCAATTCCTTGGCCAGCAGCAACCGATCCCGGAGGTACGTCAGATATGAGTGAATACCGAGTTCCCACGTATCCCGGAACGCCTTGATCATCTCCGGTTCTTGCGTGAGGTCGGCGTCAGCCCCGTCCTTCACGTCGCGCTTGTTCGTGAACGGCTGGAAGTTTGACCCGTATTTGATGCCGTAAGGCGGGTCGATATAGATCATCTGCACCTTGCTAGCCATCGACTCCTTGTGCAGCAGCGAGTTCATGACCAGCAGGCTGTCACCGGCAATTAGGCGGTTCGACCAGCCCTTTTCATGGTGGTAGAAATCTAGCGCTTGCCGAAGAGGTAGGTTCTCGAACGCGGCGGCGAACAGGTCCGCCTGCCGCCATGCCTCACCCGCCTTCTCGCCCTTCAGCCGCTTGCGGGCATTGGCAAGGATCGTGGCTGGGTCCACCCGCTCATGTACATGCAGCGACACGGTATCGACGGCGAAGCTCGCCCCTTCGGCCTTGCCCGCCCAGTTGAGATACGGCTCCTGAAGCCGCTTAAGTTCCACCAGCGCAGCGCGCATTGCATCGGCATCGCCTGAAGCCAGTGCGTCGTCGATCAGCTTCTCCACCGCCGCGCGCTGACTGTCGAACATCAGTTCTGGATCGAGGTGGGGATCGTATTTCCAGACAGTCTTGGGCTGATCTGGATCGTTGTCGGGGTGGACCATGCCCACCTCGGGATTGTTCACCCGCGTTTCGGCATGACGGTAGCTCAGCACCTGCACCGGCCCGCTGGGCTTGCGGTTTACCTTCTTCTTGCCGCTCCCCGCTTTGGGGGTTGAGGGGGTCGTAGGCACCTGGGCTGTCAGTGTGAAGTCATCCTCACCTTCCTCCTCACCGTCCTCGAGTCCGAGTCGAAAAACAGAGCCTCCGCGCCCGCGGCCTTTGCCGAGAACGCCTTCATGCACCAACTCATCCTTGGCCGCGCTGAATTGCTCGTCGGTCAGGCTTGGGACGGCGTCGCGAAGTAATGCTATCAGCGCCAAGTTACCAATGGCCGAGCCATCCTCGGGAACATTACCAAGGATCAGGTCGCGGATAGTCGATGACATTGCGTGGAAAGCCCCTCTACACATTCGATTTTGAAAGCAC
>NZ_CATKOZ010000021.1:0-1249 GCF_949769135.1 Sphingopyxis sp. Geo25
TGGCCTGCTGCCGGTTTGGTGGACACCGAGATAGGGTGTTTCCACCTATCGGAGGTCCACAATGCAAAGAAGGAAGTTCAGCCGCGAGTTCAAGCTTGAGGCGGTGAGGATGATCCGCGAACGCGGGGTGACGATCGCCCAGGCATCGCGCGATCTGGATGTGCATGCGAACGTGCTGCGTAAATGGGTTCGGGAGCTTGCCGCCGATCCGGGTCATGCCTTTCCCGGTCACGGTCAGATGAAGCCGGAGCAGATGGAGATCGATCGCCTGCGGCGCGAGCTGGCCAAGCTGAAGGCGGAGCGCGACATCCTAAAAAAAGCCGCCGCCTACTTCGCGAGGGACTCGATATGAAGTTCCAGTTCATCGCGAAGCACCGAGGGATCTGGCCGGTGGCATGGATGTGCGGGGCGCTCGGTGTCTCGCGAAGCGGCTTCCATGCCTGGCTGATCCGCCCGCCGTCGCAGCGTGCCCGCGACGACGAGGTGATCGGTGCGAAGGTCCGCGCCAGCCATGTAGGAAGCTATCGCACCTATGGTGCGCGCCGTGTCTGGCACGACCTGCTGGCCGACGGGATATCCTGCGGCCTGCACCGGATCGAACGGCTCATGCGGGCACAGGGTCTGCGAGCCAGGCCGCGGCGACGCGGGCTTCCCAAGGATCATGGCGATCGCTCGGTCATCGCCGGCAACGTGCTCGATCGCCAGTTCACGGCCGACAGGCCGAACCAGAAGTGGGTGGCCGACTTCACCTATATCTGGACAGCCGAGGGATGGCTCTATGTCGCCGCGGTGATCGACCTGTTCTCGCGCCGGGTGGTCGGATGGTCGATGAGCGTCAACATGACGGCACAGCTCGTCACCGACGCGCTGATCATGGCGATCTGGCGGCGCGGCAAGCCCGACGCGCTGCTGCATCACTCGGATCAGGGAAGCCAATATACCAGCGAGCAGTTCCAGCGGCTCATGGCCGATAATGGGGTCACCTGCTCGATGAGCCGGTCCGGCAATGTATGGGATAATGCCGCCATGGAGAGCTTCTTCTCCTCGCTCAAGACCGAGCGGATCGGGAAGAAGGTCTACCGCACGAGGGCGCAGGCGAAGGCCGACGTGTTCGATTATATCGAATGCTTCTACAACCCGACCCGGCGTCACTCGACCCTGGGTTACCTCAGTCCTATCGACTTCGAACGTGAAGCTGGGGTAGCCTGAATGAACCTATCTCGGTGTCCATCAAACCGGCAGCAGGCCA
>NZ_CATKOZ010000022.1:0-1113 GCF_949769135.1 Sphingopyxis sp. Geo25
GAGATTTAGGCTCAGGTTGGCAGCCGCAAGATGGGGGAGGCGAGCCAACGGAGAGGCGCTCAACGGGCATGACTGGTCAGTCGCCGTCAAACAGATTTCGGCACAGAAGATTTCGGCACAGAAATGGTGTAGCTGCCATTATGAAGCACCGCTCGGGGTGACTTCGGGACGGGGCTGTTCTCCATCCTCGTAAATTCTCGCTCGCGGAGGTCGGCCGCATCCTTAGCGACCAATTCGGCCTCCTTCTTTGGTAATCTTTTCACTTATCGTCCCGGTGTGACTTTGGTGGCGAATGAAACCGTTCCAGGGTCTCTCATTATGCTGCTGATATTCCCCTAGGACAGACAATGACATGACGAGCAACGGCGACCTATTCTCACCCATAGGCGATATTGGCTTCGCCGGGCTGCTGCTGGCCGATCTGGAGAGCGAACTTTCTGAAAAAGTCGGCCGCTTTCGAATGCTCGCCGACCTATGTGAATCTCTAGGAACGGGCGGCACCCTCATGCCGGGCGGCCAAACGACATTTGCGGCATGGGCCGAGCTTCGTTCAAGCTTCGTCCACGGAAATCTCGTGGCTACCATCCTCTTAGCTCAGGCGCTGGTTGAGAATATTTTGGCCGCCAATTTGGTGCTGCGACTTAAAGCACAGGCTCTACCTCCGAAGGTAAGCTTTTCCGAGACCATCAAACGGTCGATCGAGGGCGGCACCATCTCCGACGAGCTGGCCAAGGACCTGCGGAGACTCTGCGAGTTGCGAAATCCGCTGACGCATTTTCGGGATATCAACGATCCGGCGAATTTGACCAGGCGAATTATGGATTCCCAGGTTGGTCTTGAAGATCATCTCCGCCGCGACGCCACCTTTGCGCTGACGACAGCAGTGCGCGTTCTCGCGCTTCCATCGTTTCGCGTCGGATGAAGCGCAAGCGACGGTCGAAGCTTGCGGCTACGCTCCGCCAGATGATTGCCTCTGATGAATGTTGAGTCGCGGGTGTGCAGGTTTTCGGACCGAGGACGATACGTCTCGCAAATCCGTCCTTTACCGGTTATGCCGTCAGATCAATTTGGGGGAATGTAATGCAAGTCGTCTCGGTGATAAATTACAAGGGT
>NZ_CATKOZ010000023.1:0-667 GCF_949769135.1 Sphingopyxis sp. Geo25
AAGAAGGCCTTCGGGCACCGATCGTAGCGCGTGGCGACGCGCCGCCAGTCCTTGAGACGACCGAACATGATCTCGATTCGATTGCGGCGTTTGTAGCGCCGCTTGTCGTATTTTACGGTCTTGTTCCGTATTTTCCGGCCCGGGATGCAGGGCGTGATCCCCTTTTCCTGCAAGGCGTCGCGGAACCAGTCGGCATCATAGCCCCGGTCGGCGAGCATCCATTGCGCTTTGGGCAGACTGTCGAGCAAAGCGGCCGCGCCCGTGTAATCGCTGACCTGCCCGGCGGTCATGAAGAAGCTGATCGGGCGGCCATTTGCATCGGTCACGGCATGAAGCTTGGTGTTCATACCGCCTTTCGTGCGGCCGATCAGGCGTCCCGGACCCCCTTTTTTACCCCAAGGCTCGACGCCGTGCGGTGCGCTTTGAGATAGGTCGCGTCGATCATGATCGTCTTGCGTTCGGGAGCCTGAGGTGTCGCCAAGCCCTCCATCATGCGGATGAAGATGCCCTTGTCGCTCCACCGCTTCCAGCGATTGTAGAGCGTCTTTGCCGGGCCATATTCTCTCGGCGCATCCCGCCACCTCAGCCCATTACGATTGACGAAGATGATGCCGCTCAAAACCCGCCGGTCATCGACGCGCTCCCGGCCATGGCTCTTCGGAAAATA